>NZ_JAQIIV010000014.1:0-125359 GCF_036946585.1 Pedobacter terrae
CATCATAAAAATCGAATGCATATTGCTGTGCCTTTGAGCTGATCGCATTTATCAGCAGGCCAGTAAACAAAATAGTCCTCAAAATGTAGATACAAACGCTGCTTTTCAAATCGCACGATATTTGGTTACATTAAATTTACTTATTATTAATTTAAAAACAACAATTTCTTTATGTGGCTAATGTTGATTGTGCTTAACAAATAGTTAATATGGAACAGACTACAGAAAACTAAGTTTTAGAAAGTATGTTTTTTAATAAACTCCGATCACTTCGGTAATAAATTCTATAAATAACATTTCATTAATACCAATTTAATATGGCTGGCCTACTTTTGTGGCATAAATATTTGGTTAGTATTTATAAAGTTTAGGTTAGTTGATAATAAAAAACCCAGATGGATGTCTGGGTTTTTTTATTGCCTAAATTAAAGGTTCTTGCCAAGTTTTTCCAAAATCTCTGCAGGAATACTATGTGTATCAACTACTAAGAAACCATCTAAACAATCAGAGAACTTAGGGTCAATATTGAAAGAGATGATCTTTGCATTCAGGTTCATATACTGCCTTAATAATACCGGAATTTTAATATGGGTGTTTTCGATGTCCCCAATAATGCTATCCAGATCTTTAAAAGATTCGCTGCTGTCAACCAAGGTATCGGTAGAAATTGGCAATAAATCTGCTTTAAATTTGTTTCGCGGTTTAACATATTTGGCCATTTCATAATCGAAATGGTTTTTGGTAATGTAATCCACAATTAAGGCCTTGCTAAATTTCGAAAAATTGTTGCTGATACTTACCGGGCCAAACATATAGCGATACTGTGGGTTATCAATCAGGTATTTTAAAATTCCTTTCCACAATAGGAAAAGTGGCAGCGGTTTACCCTGGTACTCTTTTCTGATCCATGATCTGCCCAATTCAATCCCCTGTCTCAACATCGGGTAGAACTGATCTTTCATTTTAAAGAGTTCAGAAAGATAAAAAACCACGGCGCCCCATGCTTTCTAAAATCTCATCACCCTTCCCGATCCGGTAAGCGCCCACTATATTTTCTAAATCCTTATCCCATATAAATAGATGGTTATAGTAGATATCGTAATTGTCCAGGTCGATTTTTTTGTTGGTACCTTCGCCAACTTCACGGAAAGTGATTTCACGCAGGCGACCGATTTCCCTTAAAATATTCGGGATTTTTAAAGTTGGTACAATATATACCTCATAATTTTTCTCCGTCCAAACCCTAAAATCTTCCAGCGCCGCGACTTCATTTTTAATTAAGAGTCTCGAAGTTTCTTCAATTACCTCCGCAGGTTTCTTTTTAATCTTAAACAGATTTAACGGGTTAAAAAGTTTTTTCTCTGTATCTAAACCAATACCAAGCGCATAAGTACGGGCCCTTAAAAAGTCCATCAGCTTATTACTGCTGTTCATATGCGAAATTTCAGATACAGCTATTGGCTTACCTATCCGTACCTTAATGGTGCGGCCATGTTTATTTAAAAACTCCGATGGTAGTTTTGCGGTACGCAGGGTTGGGTGTATAAAACTTAAAATATTAAAGAAAACACCATTATTGCCATGGAAATAAATGGGTACAACAGGTACTTTAGCTTTGGCAATCAGTTTTCCAACCACGGGGTGCCACATCCTATCAGTTACCTGCTGCGCATCTAATTTGAAAGTAGAAACTTCTCCTGCAGGGAAAATGCCGATCGGTGTTCCGTTTCTAAGCAGGTCAAAAGTAGTTTTTAATCCGCTGATGCTGGAAGAATGCTGCACATTTTCGAAAGGATTTACCGCTACAAAGAACTCATCAAGGTTTGGTATTTTTTTCAAAATAAAATTCACCATTACCTTGGCATCGGGCCTAACCGTGCATAATAGTTTAACTAAAGCTAAACCTTCCACGCCGCCATAAGGGTGGTTTGCAATGGCAATGAAAGGGCCGGTTTTCGGAATGCTATTTAAATCATCATCGTCAAATTCGATAGAAACACCAATGGTTTCTAGTATCTTGTCTACAAATTCTAAGCCTTTAAAATGTTGATTTTGAGCAAATACATCATTAATGTCGTTCAGTTTCATGATCTCCATCATCAAACCTGCTAAACCTGGGACACCTAGCTTATCTATCTTTGTTGCTTTCGCAAACTCAGATGTAGTTATGATCTTCATATAAATTCTTAGATTGTTGATAGGCAAAACCTGTTCAGTTTTGCAATCCCAAAAATAAGATTTATATTTATAATCCACATGTCATATCGCATCAATGAGAACTTGGTTCAACGAAAATTTTGGTGTTAGCAAAAGTGAATTTAACGGGTTACTTTTCCTGGTGGCAATTATTCTTGTAATTAAGTCTATTCCAGTTATATATGGCTATTTCCAACCAGTTTTAAAGGATGATCCGAATCTTTTAGCACAAATTCAACAGATTAGCATAAACAGACCAAGCGCATGATCGTGCTGTGCGCGACCAGGTTGAAGCATCCAGCCGCAGAAAAACAGTTAAGCTTTTTAAATTTGATCCCAATACTTTAACTAAGGATGGTTGGGAAACTTTAGGCCTGTCAGCAAGACAGGCACAGTCGATTGTGAATTATACCGATAAGGGAGGCAGATTTTATAAACCTGAAGATCTTCAGAAAATGTACACCATTTCACCGGAAATGTATAAAAGGATATTGCCTTACGCCCATATACCCGAGTCAGTTAACCTTTCCAGAAACGAGTCCCCTTCCGAAAGAAAAGAATACGCTAAAAAAAATCCGGTTATTGTTGATATTAATACGGCAGACTCTACTCAATTAGATGACATTAAAGGCATTGGTGGAACGTTTGCCCTTAGAATTCTCAAATACCGCGAACGTTTGGGTGGTTTTTACAAAAAAGAACAACTTCTTGAAGTTTATGGTTTAGATTCTGCTAAATATGGTGAAATTAAAGATCAGATTAAAATTGGCAATGCCCCATTAAAAACGATCAATATCAATACTGCAAGTTTTGACGATTTAAAGCGTAATCCGTATCTTACTTTTAAACAGATCAATGCCATTATTCAATACCGCAGGCAGCATGGAAATTATACCGGCGTAGCTGATTTAAAAAAGATCATTCTTTTAAATCAGCAGGTGATTGATAAGATTACGCCTTATATTTCTTTTTAGAAAAAGTATTATTTTTTTGTTTGGAAAGCAGAAACGGTGTTCCATAGTAAAATTTCTTCCTGCTCTGCGCTTTACTCCGTTGCACTCTGTGTTCGCTGCGATCAGGTTTATTTACAAGGGACAGTGCTGTAAAACCCATGGAAATTTTAAAGGCATAGTAAAATTTTGCGCTTTGCAACCCCAAATCTCCTTACCGGCCGGGCCACCTAAACCCGATTAAGCGGAATAGCCCACAGCGCAGCGAGGACTATAAGCGAAAGCGGGACTGAAGCAGCCTAAACGCTTCCGAACCTGCTTTCCTGAAAATGAAAATATATTTTTCTTTTGGAAAGCAAAACCCGTATTTAAAGATTTTAGGCCGTTAATATTTTATCCTTATTCAATTGAAATCTATTTTTCGAAATATTCAGTCATCGTTGTAAAAAAGTAGAAAAAATTTTCTTTCTTAATTTTCAAGGTTTAAAATTAACCTATAAACTTATTGAACCGAATACCATTTCATTCTGTGAGGGCACAAATATTTAATGGTAATTAACTATCAAATAATTGTTTATAATTGCCTCAACTAACTATAAAAATATATTTAATGAGCGTAAGCTTCGATTTCTCAGCAACTGAAACTCAGCAAAGTGTAAAGGCTATGGTCCGCGATTTTGCAGAGAAAAACATCCGTCCACATATTATGGAATGGGATGAAGCACAGCATTTTCCTATAGAATTGTTTAAGCAGCTCGGCGGATTAGGCTTGATGGGCGTTTTGGTCCCCGAAGAATATGGCGGCTCAGGTTTAGGGTATCAGGAATATGTGGATGTGATTGTAGAAGTAGCCCGGGTTTGTGGTTCAATTGGCCTGTCATTAGCCGCACATAATTCTTTATGTACCGGCCATATTCTGGCATTTGCCAATGAAGAACAGAAGCAAAAATGGCTGCCTAAACTGGCAACAGCCGAATGGATTGGCGCATGGGGGTTAACTGAAGCCAATACTGGCTCGGATGCCTTAAGAATGATGACTACTGCTGTTGAAGATGGCGATGATTACATTATAAACGGTGCAAAAAACTGGATTACCCATGGTAAAAGTGGCGATATTGCAGTGGTGATGGTCAGGACAGGCGAGCAGGGAAGTTCAAAAGGGATTTCAGCCATTGTAGTAGAACGTGGTACACCGGGTTTTACTGCTGGAAGAAAAGAAAATAAACTTGGCATGCGGGCATCAGAAACCACAGAGATGATTTTTGACAATTGCCGTGTACCCAAAGCCAATCTGCTGGGCAATGTTGGCGAAGGTTTTAAACAGGCCATGAAGGTTTTGGATGGAGGAAGAATTTCTATTGCAGCCTTGTCTTTGGGAATTGCCAAGGGTGCTTTTGATGCTGCGGTGGCCTATTCCAAACAGCGACAACAATTTGGACAGCCAATATCCAGTTTCCAGGCCATTAGTTTCAAACTTGCTGATATGGCCACAGAAATTGAAGCAGCGGAGCTATTGATCCGCCAGGCCGCTGATTTAAAGAACAGGCATCTTCCAATGACAAAAGAATCGGCTATGGCAAAATATTTTGCTTCAGAGGTTTCGGTTAAGGTAGCTACAGATGCCGTTCAGATATTTGGTGGCTATGGTTATACCAAAGATTTTCCGGTAGAGAAATTTTATCGTGATAGCAAATTATGCACAATAGGCGAGGGCACATCAGAAATACAAAAGATTGTGATTGCCCGTGAAGTATTATCAAGGTAAAGGGTAGACGGTTAGGGTTTAAGGCTAATGTCAATGACTTAAAGCCCATACCCTAAACTTTACACCTTAGGCCATAAACCTTATTAAAAACCAAATATATTATGAGTAATCCGGACGGTTTAAACACCTCCGGATTTTTTTTGCTGAAAATTTTAAAACCTCCCGTCTGGATGTAATGTTTTTACTAAATACTAAATACTAAATACTAAATACTAAATACTAAATACTAAATACTAAATACTAAATACTAAATACTAAATACTAAATACATTAACAGTTTTCAGTTGGCGATTTGCAGTTACTAATAAATAGCTACTTAACTAATAAACTATGAACAGCGACTGGCAGTTACCAATGAACAAATGACTACTTAACTAATAAACTACAAAATGGCAAAATATTCAGAAAAAGCTGGTGAGAAAGTAGAAAAAACCATGCACGAAATGAAAGAAGGTAAGCTTAGAAGCGGATCAGGTAAAAAAGTCACTTCCAAAAAGCAGGCAATTGCCATTGGATTATCGGAAGCCAAAAAAGCAGGGGCAAAGGTGCCTAAAAAAGGTTAGGAGGTGGAAGGTTTATGGTTTAAGGTTAAAACTAAACATCGAAATAAAAATTTTCCCTAAACCCTAAACCCTAAACCCTAAACCCTAAACCCTAAACCCTAAACCCTAAACCCTAAACCCTAAACCCTAAACCCTAAACCCTATTGAGGTATATCCTTTGAAGTTAAAATGCTATCTACCACATAAACGCTAAACCCGCGCCATGGCAAGGTATGTTTATATTCTTTGTAGTGTAATTCATAAAACTTGCCACTATTGGCCATCATTTTTTCAGCGATTTCCTCATTGGCGATAGAAAATTCAAATTCGTTGTTTTGCAGGGTTCCTGTTTGTCGCGATTTTATGCCGCTCTGAATTAATTTGCCTTCATAGGTTTTAAATATGTAGCCTTTCTTCACTACATAGTTTAATTCGCCTGCTTTAACACCTTCTCCAAAAACAAAGAAATACCGATAGTAGCCGATTGCTATTAATGTAATTACGACTATTACAGCGATAATTGAGCCTACTTTTTTGCCTGTTGTCATAAATGTAATGTATATATAAATGTAGGTAAACAACAGTTTAGTTTAATCAATGATTGAAATAATTTTCTTTTTTATAAAATCTTTCTCGTTTTCAATATTTTGCTTACATTTGCAGCCCCGATAACCCGGGGAAATTTAAAAACCACGAGAGGAGGTATTTCAGCGTTATGATCATTATCAACATTAAAGACGGCGAATCATTAGATAAAGCCCTTAAACGTTTCAAGAAAAAGTTTGAAAAAACTGGTGTATTGAGAGAACTACGTAGTCGCCAAGCATACGAGAAAAAATCCGTTGCTCGCCGTACTGAAATTAAACATGCTGTTTACATTCAGAATATGAATCAAGATACAACTGCATAGTTGTTTAAGATATAAATACGTTGAAATCCTTCTGATGTTAAATCGGGAGGATTTTTTGTTTTAAAGGAATCAAAAACTTACAATAAACAAGTCGTTAATGATTTCTTTATATCAAAACTATTTGTAACTTCATATCAATGCCCATAAAACGTTATTGAATGTTGCAAAAAAGTTTTATTACCTATTTAACTCACGAGAAGCGCTATTCCCGGCATACCATTACCGCTTATCAAAAGGATTTAGATCAGTTTGAACTATTTATCCAGGCATCTGGAATGGACGTTACTGAAGTTAAACATCAACAGCTTCGTGATTATCTGGTTGAACTGATGGAGGATGGGCAATCAGAAAATACCATTAACAGAAAAATCTCTGCTTTACGGAGCTTTTATAAATTTTTACACAGATCAGGAGAAATCGATCAAAATCCTACGGTTCTAGTTAAAGCACCCAAAATACCCAAAAGGCTGCCGGTATTTGTAGATGCACAGAAAATGGATCATTTACTGGATTCGCAGAATTACTTTGATGAAAGTTTCCCATCTGTTCGCGATCATTTGGTTATCGAACTGCTTTTTGGAACGGGTATACGTTTAGCGGAATTATTGCAGTTAAAAGATACTGATATTGATCTTTATTCGGGAACGATTAAGGTATTAGGTAAAAGGAACAAAGAAAGAATCGTGCCGATAAACAAACAGCTTATCAATCAGGTAAATACCTATATTGAGTTAAAAAAGTTGCAAAACTTTAATAACAATTTACTAATATTAATCGTTACCAATACAGGTGCAGCGGCATATCCGAAATTAATATACCGTATTGTTACCTCATACCTAAACCATGTATCAACCAATGAAAAGAAAAGCCCCCACGTGTTGCGGCATAGCTATGCCACCAGCCTGTTAAATGCAGGAGCAGATCTAAATGCAATTAAAGAACTTCTTGGGCATGCCAGTTTAGCGGCTACCCAGGTTTACACGCATAATTCGATAGAAAGATTAAAAACAATTTATAAACAAGCCCATCCAAAGGCATAAAAAAAGGAGGAAAAATGAAAATCGGAGTTCAATCAATCCACTTCAATGCAGATAGTAAGTTGTTAGATTTTATACAAAAAAAAGCAAATAAGCTTGATCAGTTTTTTGACCAGATCATTAGCGGAGAAGTGTATTTAAAGTTAGAGAACGTAGAGGACGAGGCAAATAAAATCAGCGAGATAAAACTCATTGTACCGGGAGGTACCCTCTTTGCTAAAGAACAATGTAAATCATTTGAAGAAGCCACCGATCTGGCCATCGAATCGTTAAGAAAGCAGATTACTAAACATAAAGATAAAACACGTGCAAAATTAAGTGAGCACAAAGCAATTTTAAGTGAGATTGAAGCGACTGATTATTAGCAAAATCACTTAATTATAAAAAAAAGTAAAAGAGTGGCGCGGTTTAATGCGCCGCTCTTTTTTGTTTAGTTTGTTATACTTTTCGTCATGCTAAACTTCCGCCCGGACAGTTGTTTCAGCATCTTTTCTGCTAGGTAGACCCTGAAATAAATCAGATAACCTAAGTTCATTTATCCGCTAAATATAAATGCTTATTTTTAAATGTTTGTATTAATGAGATCGTCGTGCTGAATTTATTTTACAAGTAGTGCTAGTGTTTTTAATTGCCTTGTAGCTACTGCGTGGTCAGCATCTTTCTTGTTAAGCCGCCTTGCTATCAAGACCCTGAAACACCCGTCCGACTGATCGGGTGGAAGTTCAGGGTGACGACCATCATGCAATGCGCCTAATAATCCAAATTAAAGCATTATTAATCGAATTCAGGTGGATAGCTATCGGATTAGGGTGATGATAATTAACGAAATCGGAAGCTATTCGTACAATTTCTATAAACCAATTTTAATTTTCTATGCAATTCTCCGTACAAAACTCTATTCAAACCATAGAATTTAACCTTTATTTGGCTTAATTTTATTTTTTATCCGCAGTTAATAATTGTGATTACAGTTTGTAATCCTGTTAACATTGAAAACGACTATAAATAAATGAAAAAAATATTCGATTTTAAGAGATTGATTATGAAGCTTCTTAAGGTGTATGACGAGCTTTGATCTCCATAACTTCATTATTTTTTTTTAAAATTATTTTGAAGTGAAATATAAGTGTGTATATTTGCATTCCCTTTCGGAAACGGTGTCAGGCCAGGGAAGAAAAGGATAGTTCTGTGAAAAGATAAAAGTTTTAAAAAAACACGTTAATAGTATGAAAAATGAAGATTTTTCGTATCATTGCAGAAAATTTAAAGCCTCCTTAGCTCAGCTGGTAGAGCAACTGACTTGTAATCAGTAGGTCATTGGTTCGATTCCGATAGGAGGCTCTTTTTATGTTAAAGTGTTAGCATTTTAAAGTAAAAAACGGGGAGATACCAGAGCGGCCAAATGGGACAGACTGTAACTCTGTTGTCGTAAGACTTCGAAGGTTCGAATCCTTCTCTCCCCACACTTTAAATGAATGACCAAATGTTTTAATGGCAGAATAAATCTCTCATTCTTTCATTCAATCAATCACTAGTTTTAAAAGCGGAAGTAGCTCAGTTGGTAGAGCGATAGCCTTCCAAGCTATAGGTCGCGAGTTCGAACCTCGTCTTCCGCTCTAAAAATAAAGTGAGCAGTTAATGGTTGTCAGTTTGGTGGTTTACTAAAACTGAATGCTGAAACTAGAAACTAAAAAGCCGAAGTAGCTCAGCGGTAGAGCACTTCCTTGGTAAGGAAGAGGTCGTGGGTTCAAGTCCCATCTTTGGCTCAAGAATAATAAAGCTTTGTTAAATCTGTTTAATATGCAGGGTAGACAAGGTTTTTTGTGTTGCATTGCATCAAAACAATTAATAAAAATAATAAAAAGTTAACCTACTAATTAGTTATAAATAAAATGGCAAAAGAAAAATTTGACCGCAGTAAACCGCACTTAAACATCGGTACAATCGGTCACGTGGATCACGGTAAAACAACTTTAACAGCGGCTATTACAAAAGTTTTAGCTGATGCTGGTTTAACTGAGGCACGTTCATTCGATTCAATTGACTCTGCTCCAGAGGAAAAAGAAAGAGGTATTACAATCAATACAGCTCACGTTGAGTATTCAACAGCTAACCGTCACTATGCACATGTTGACTGTCCAGGTCACGCGGATTACGTGAAAAACATGGTTACTGGTGCTGCTCAGATGGACGGTGCAATTATCGTTGTTGCTGCTACTGATGGTCCAATGCCACAAACTCGCGAGCACATCCTATTAGCTCGTCAGGTTGGTGTACCTTCATTGGTTGTATTCATGAATAAAGTGGATATGGTTGATGATCCAGAATTATTAGAACTAGTTGAAATGGAAGTTCGTGAATTATTATCATTCTACGAATTCCCAGGTGATGATATTCCTGTAATCCAAGGTTCTGCACTAGGTGGATTAAACGGAGATGCTAAGTGGGTTGGTAAAATCATGGAATTAATGGATGCTGTAGATAGCTACATTCCAATTCCTCCACGTTTAACTGATCTTCCTTTCTTAATGCCTGTTGAAGACGTATTCTCAATTACTGGTCGTGGTACTGTTGCTACTGGTCGTATTGAGCGTGGTGTAATCAACTCTGGAGATCCAGTTGAGATCTTAGGTATGGGAGCTGAGAACTTAAAATCTACAGTAACTGGTGTTGAGATGTTCCGTAAAATCTTAGATTACGGTGAAGCTGGTGATAACGTAGGTTTATTGTTACGTGGTATTGAGAAAACTGATATCCGTCGTGGTATGGTAATCTGTAAACCAGGTTCGGTAACTCCTCACACTGATTTCAAAGCTGAGATTTATGTTTTATCAAAAGCTGAAGGTGGTCGTCACACTCCATTCTTCAACAAATATCGTCCTCAATTCTATTTCCGTACCACAGACGTAACTGGTGAGATCTCACTAGCTGAAGGAACTGAAATGGTTATGCCAGGTGATAACGTTACAATCACTGTTAAATTAATTAACGCGATTGCAATGGAAAAAGGTCTGCGTTTCGCTATCCGTGAAGGTGGTAGAACAGTAGGTGCTGGTCAGGTAACTGAAATCTTAGCTTAATTTTAAGCTACAACAATACAAAAAAGAGCTGGTTTAGGCTAGCTCTTTTTTTAAATACACGGGAATAGTTCAACGGTAGAATAGAGGTCTCCAAAACCTTTGATCAGGGTTCGAATCCTTGTTCCCGTGCTTAATATTGATTGAGTACAATAATGAGTGAATGATTGAATTTGAGGCTTAGTTTTCAAGTAATCATCCACTCATTTACTCATTCATTCATTCAATAATTTGATATGGCTAAAGTAGTTGAGTTTATAAAAGAATCGTACGATGAAATGACCCAGAAGGTTACATGGCCTACCTGGAGCGAACTGCAAAGTTCTGCAATTCTTGTATTGGTGGCTTCTTTAATTATTGCATTGGTTATTTTTGCAATGGATAAAGGATCTACATTTGTGTTAGATACTTTTTATAAATCACTTTCTAATTAATATTTACTAATGAGCGATCTAAAGTGGTACGTTGTAAGGGCGGTTAGCGGTAAGGAAAAGAAAGTAAAACAGTACATTGATGCTGAGATCAGCCGTTTAGGTTTCTCTCATTTGGTTCCACAGGTTTTAATACCAATGGAAAAGTATTACCAAATGAAAGATGGTAAAAAAATTGCCAAAGAACGTAACTTTTATCCAGGTTATGTTTTAATCGAAGCTACATTAGATGGAGAATTAGAACATATCATTAAAGGGATAAACAGTGTAATCGGTTTCTTGGGCGATAAAGCTGGTAATCCGATCCCAATGCGCCAGGCAGAAGTTAACCGTATTTTAGGTGTGGTTGATGAGATGAGTGAGCAAGGTGAAACCATGAATGTTCCTTATTATGTTGGTGAAGGCATTAAAGTAATGGACGGACCTTTCAATGGTTTTTCTGGTATTATCGAAGAGGTAAACGAGGAGAAGAAAAAACTAAAAGTAATGGTTAAAATCTTTGGTCGTAAAACACCACTTGAACTTAACTACATGCAGGTAGAAAAAGAATAGTAAAAATACTAGATATTAAAAAGCTCCGAATAATCGGGGCTTTTTTTATGGTCATAAATTTGTTGAAAATTGTGATCGTAATAGGTAATAATTTTTAACATCTTTTAGTTAAATATACCATAAACGAATTCAGATCTTGGTTTTGCATAAAAACTACAATAAAATTAATTTTATTAATACTATTGTTTTACTGTAAGTTAATCCATATCTTTGCAGTCCTTTAAGCTTTATAGGAGCTATAAGGAAATAAATGTTACATGCTTCCAATATTTAACATTGAGTTTTAAATAAACAAAAAACACAAAATGGCAAAAGAAGTCAGTGCAATGATCAAATTACAGATCAAAGGCGGAGCGGCAAATCCATCGCCACCAGTAGGACCTGCATTAGGTGCTAAAGGGGTGAACATTATGGAGTTTTGCAAACAGTACAACGCTCGTACCCAAGATAAAGCAGGTAAAGTATTGCCAGTTGTAATTACTGTTTATGCTGATAAGTCATTCGATTTCATCATCAAAACCCCTCCGGTAGCTATCCAGTTAAAAGATGCTACTAAATTACAGAGTGGTTCTGCTGAGCCTAACCGTAAGAAAGTTGGGTCGGTGACCTGGGACCAGATTAAAGTTATTGCTGAGGATAAAATGCCTGATTTAAATGCATTTACAATCGAATCAGCAATGAGTATGGTTGCTGGAACAGCACGCAGTATGGGAATCACCGTTTCTGGTGACGCACCCTGGAACAATTAATTAAAAAACAGTTTACAACAGTGGCGAAATTAACTAAAAATCAAAAAAAGGCACATGCTAAAATAGAAGCTGGTAAAGCTTATACTTTGAAGGATGCTGCTGCTTTGGTAAAAGAAATCACTACTACTAAATTCGATGCTTCAGTTGATATTGATGTATCTTTAGGAGTAGATCCGCGTAAAGCCAATCAAATGGTACGTGGTATTGCTACTTTACCACACGGAACAGGTAAAACTGTACGTGTTTTAGCTTTGGTAACTCCTGATAAGGAAGAAGAAGCGAAAGCAGCTGGCGCAGACTTCGTAGGTTTAGACGAGTATGTAGCTAAAATTGAAGGTGGTTGGACCGATGTAGACATTATTATCACTACACCAGCTTGTATGGCTAAGGTAGGTAAATTGGGCCGTGTTTTAGGTCCAAGGAACTTAATGCCTAATCCAAAATCTGGAACAGTAACCAACGAAGTTGGTAAAGCTGTAACAGAAGTTAAAGCAGGTAAAATTGATTTTAAAGTAGACAAAACGGGTATCATACACGCCTCGATAGGAAAAGTATCATTCCCAGCAGACAAAATTTATGAGAATGCACTTGAGATTATTCAAGTAATTTCTAAATTAAAACCATCTGCTGCAAAAGGAACTTATTTTAAGAGCATTCACGTGTCTTCAACAATGAGTCCTGGGATTGCAATTGAAACAAAATCAGTAGCGGGGATCTAATCATGAACAGAGAAGAAAAAAACGAAGTAGTTTTAGAACTACAAGGACAAATGCAGGAATTTGGCAATTTTTATATTGCTGATACTTCCAGCCTTTCTGTTGAGCAGATTAATAACATCCGTCGCAAATGTTTTGAAGGCGATATCGTAATGAAGGTTGCTAAAAACTCTTTAATCCGCAAAGCGATTGAAGGTTTAGATGGCGATGCTTCTGAGATATACGAAGCGCTTAAAGGTTCATCATCATTATTATTCTCAAAAACAGCTAACGCTCCGGCTAAGTTGATCAAAGCTTTGAGAAAAACATCTGATAAACCAGTGCTTAAAGCAGCGTTCATAGATTCATCAGTATATGTTGGCGATGACCAATTGAATAACTTAGTAAGCTTGAAATCAAGAGAAGAGCTTATCGGTGATATCGTTGGATTATTACAGTCGCCAGCTAAAAATGTTCTATCTGCACTTCAATCAGGCGGTAGCAAAATTGCAGGAATTGTTAAAACTCTTCAGGAAAGAGAAGGTTAACGGACACCTTAAGTTCGCAAATTAAACACAATTATTTTTACGTAAATTTTTAAAATCTTAATAAAATGGCAGATTTAAAAGCGTTTGCTGAGCAATTAGTAAACTTAACAGTTAAAGAAGTTAATGAATTAGCTCAAATCTTAAAAGATGAGTATGGTATTGAGCCTGCAGCTGCTGCTGTAGTTGCTGGTCCTGCTGCTGGTGGTGATGCACCTGCTGCTGCTGCAGAAAAAACATCTTTTGATGTAATCTTAAAAGAAGCTGGTGGTCAGAAATTAGCAGTTGTGAAACTTGTTAAAGACTTAACTGGTTTAGGTTTGAAAGAAGCTAAAGACTTAGTAGACGGAGCACCAAAAGAATTAAAAGCTGGTGTTGCTAAAGACGAAGCAGAAGCTCTTAAAAAACAATTAGAAGAAGCTGGAGCAGTAGTTGAGATTAAGTAATCACTTAACTTAGCTAAGCTAAAAATGTATTAGACACCGACTGAAAATGTCGGTGTCTTTACCTGTTTATAAACATCTCATTTTGTTTGGTTAATGAGCCTGTTTGAAATTCGAACCAAACAAATAGTTTATTCTTAAACTAAAATCTTTTAGTCCATTGGCAAAGACAGTCGAACAAAGAGTAAATTTTGCAACAAGTAAGCACATTATAGACTATCCGGATTTTCTGGATGTGCAATTGCAATCATTCAGAGAATTTTTCCAGATAGATACCACATCAGACGATCGCTCTAGCGAAGGTTTGTTCAAAGTGTTTGCTGAAAACTTTCCAATAACAGATTCAAGAAATATCTTCGTATTAGAGTTTCTTGATTATTTTGTTGATCCGCCACGTTATGATATACACGAGTGTATTGAGCGTGGATTAACCTACAATGTTCCATTAAAAGCAAAGCTTAAGCTTTCTTGTAATGATGTAGAACATGAAGATTTTGAAACCATTATACAGGATGTGTACTTAGGTACGATCCCGTATATGACACCAAAAGGTACATTTGTAATTAACGGCGCAGAACGTGTTATCGTTTCTCAATTACACCGTTCTCCAGGCGTGTTCTTCGGTCAAAGCCGTCACACTAACGGAACCAAATTGTACTCTGCACGTGTAATTCCTTTCAAAGGTTCATGGATCGAGTTTGCTACAGACGTTAATAACGTGATGTATGCTTATATCGATCGTAAGAAAAAATTCCCGGTTACCACTTTATTACGTGCTATCGGTTACGATTCTGATAAAGATATCTTGGAACTTTTTGATCTCGCTGACGAAGTGAAGGTTAGTAAATCGGGTTTAAAGAAATATATCGGTCGTAAATTGGCGGCAAGGGTATTGAAAAAATGGGTTGAAGATTTTGTTGATGAAGATACTGGTGAGGTAGTTTCTATCGACCGTAATGAAGTGATTCTTGAAAGAGAAACCGTTTTAGAAGACGAACACATTGATATGGTTATCGAAGCTGGCGTAAAAAGCATCATCTTATCAAAAGAAGATGGCGCAAGTCAGGCTGATTATACCATTATATATAATACCTTACAAAAGGACACCTCAAATTCAGAAAAAGAAGCTGTAGAAAACATCTATCGTGCTTTGCGTAACGCAGAACCACCTGATGAAGAAACAGCCCGTGGTATCATTGATCGTTTATTCTTTTCAGATAAACGTTACGATTTAGGAGATGTTGGTCGTTACCGCATTAACCGCAAATTGAAAATGAATACCCCTGATGAGGTTAAAGTATTAACAAAAGCTGATATTATTGCGATTGTGAAATACCTGATC
This sequence comes from Pedobacter terrae, assembly GCF_036946585.1. Taxonomy (GTDB): domain Bacteria; phylum Bacteroidota; class Bacteroidia; order Sphingobacteriales; family Sphingobacteriaceae; genus Pedobacter; species Pedobacter terrae_C. Next base: position 15,235 of record NZ_JAQIIV010000014.1, read on the forward strand.
AAGTTGATCAATTCAAAAGAGGAAGTGGATGATATTGATCACTTATCTAACCGTCGTGTACGTACAGTAGGTGAGCAATTGTACGCCCAATTTGGTGTTGGTTTAGCCCGTATGGCCAGAACCATCCGTGAGCGTATGAACATTCGCGATAACGAGGTGTTTACACCAACTGATTTGATTAACGCCCGTACGTTATCATCAGTAATTAACTCTTTCTTTGGTACCAACCAGTTATCTCAGTTCATGGATCAAACTAATCCATTGGCAGAGATTACGCATAAACGCCGTTTATCGGCTTTAGGTCCGGGTGGTCTATCACGTGAGCGTGCCGGTTTCGAGGTACGTGACGTTCACTATACCCACTATGGCCGTTTATGTACGATTGAAACGCCGGAGGGACCGAATATTGGTTTAATTTCATCACTTTGTGTGCATGCAAAAATCAATAATTTAGGTTTCATTGAAACACCGTACAAACGTGTTGAAGATGGTAAGGTAGTTGTAGACTCTGATGTTATTTATTTATCTGCAGAAGATGAAGATGGTAAAACCATTGCTCAGGCTAATGCAGAGTATGATGATAAAGGTAACTTTACTACACCACGTGTTAAAGCGCGTTACGAGGGTGACTTCCCGATTATTGAGCCTGAGAAATTAGACTTGATGGACGTTGCACCTAACCAGATTACTTCAATTGCTGCTTCGTTGATTCCGTTCTTGGAACATGATGATGCGAACAGGGCTTTGATGGGATCGAACATGCAACGTCAGGCCGTACCATTGTTACGTCCCGAGGCACCAATTGTTGGTACAGGTTTGGAAGGTCGCGTTGCACGTGACTCAAGAACCCTGATCAATGCAGAAGGTGACGGTGTTGTAGAGTATGTTGATGCTAACGAAATTACCATTAAATATGAGCGTAACGAAGATGATCGTTTAGTTTCATTTGAAGGTGATAGCAAAACTTACCGTTTAATTAAATTCAAAAAAACCAACCAGAATACTTGTATCAACTTGAAACCGATCGTTAAGAAAGGTCAGAAAGTAACTAAAGGACAGGTACTTTGCGAAGGTTATGCAACTGAAAATGGTGAATTGGCCTTAGGAAGAAACTTAAAAGTGGCGTTCATGCCATGGCAAGGTTTCAACTTTGAGGATGCGATTGTAATCAACGAGCGTATTGTTCGTGATGACGTTTTCACTTCATTGCATATCGAAGAGTTTGAATTAGAAGTACGTGATACTAAACGAGGAGAAGAGGAATTAACACCAGATATCCCGAACGTTTCTGAAGAGGCTACTAAAGACCTTGATGAAAACGGTATTATCCGTATCGGTGCTGATGTAAAAGAGGGTGACATTTTAATTGGTAAGATTACGCCGAAAGGAGAATCTGATCCTTCACCGGAAGAGAAATTACTACGTGCAATTTTTGGTGATAAAGCAGGTGATGTTAAAGATGCGTCTTTAAAAACTCCTCCTTCTATCCAGGGTGTAGTAATTGATACTAAGTTATTCAGCCGTGCTAAGAAAACTACAAAAGCTGAGGAAAAATCAGCGATTGAGAAATTAGACAAAGGATATAACAATATCACTGAGAAATTAAAAGCAGAATTAGTTGACAAGTTATTCGCTATTGTAAACGGAAAAACATCGCAAGGTGTATATAACATTTACAAAGAATTGTTAGTTGCTAAAGGTGCTAAGTTTACGCAGAAAATTTTAGCTGAGCTTAATTATGAGCACATCAGCCCTAACAAATGGACAACTGATGATGATAAAAATGAGCTGATTAAAATGTTGCTTCACAACTACGGTATCCGTGTTAACGAAGAGCTAGGTGCTTACAAACGCGATAAATTTGCGATCAGTGTAGGTGATGAGCTTCCTTCAGGAATCGTACAGATGGCAAAAGTTTATGTAGCTAAAAAACGTAAATTAAAAGTAGGTGATAAAATGGCAGGTCGCCACGGTAACAAAGGTATTGTTGCACGTATTGTACGTGATGAGGATATGCCTTTCTTAGCTGATGGTAGCCCGGTTGATATTGTGTTGAACCCATTGGGTGTACCTTCACGTATGAATCTTGGTCAAATCTATGAAACCGTATTGGCATGGGCCGGTAAAGAATTGGGGGTTAAATTTGCCACGCCGATTTTTGATGGTGCTACGCACGATGAGGTTGAAGAGTGGATTGCTAAAGCAGGTGTTCCTGCTTCAGGAAAAACCTACTTATACAATGGTTTAACTGGTGAGCGTTTCGATCAGACTACAACTGTAGGTATCATCTACATGTTGAAATTAGGTCACATGGTTGATGATAAGATGCACGCCCGTTCAATCGGACCATACTCATTAATTACACAACAACCATTGGGTGGTAAAGCCCAGTTCGGTGGTCAGCGTTTTGGTGAGATGGAGGTTTGGGCATTAGAGGCATTCGGTGCAGCTAATATTCTTCAGGAGATCTTAACCGTTAAGTCGGATGATGTAATCGGAAGAGCCAAAACTTACGAAGCCATTGTTAAAGGTGAAAACCTACCAACACCAGGTGTACCAGAATCGTTCAACGTATTGGTACATGAGTTACGCGGATTAGGTTTAGATATTACATTAGATTAATTAAGGTAGAAGGTTTAAGGTATAAGGTGAAAGGTTTTAAACCCTACGCCCTAAACCTTAAACCCTACGCCTTTAACCTTACATAAGTATGTCTTACAAAAAGGATAATAAATTAAAAAGCAATTTCACATCCATCACGATTAGCTTATCGTCTCCAGAGATTATTTTGGAACGTTCAAGCGGTGAGGTGTTGAAACCAGAAACCATTAACTACCGTACTTACAAACCTGAGCGTGATGGTTTGTTTTGTGAGCGTATTTTTGGTCCGGTAAAAGATTACGAATGTCATTGCGGTAAATACAAACGTATCCGTTATAAGGGTATTGTTTGTGATCGTTGTGGTGTTGAAGTAACTGAAAAGAAAGTACGTCGCGAGCGTATGGGACACATCGCTTTGGTGGTTCCTGTTGCGCACATCTGGTATTTCCGTTCTTTACCAAATAAAATCGGTTATTTATTAGGTTTACCTACTAAAAAATTAGATTTAATTATCTATTACGAGCGTTACGTAGTGATCCAGTCAGGCTTAATGGCTGAAGAAGGTATCAACTACATGGACTTCTTAACTGAAGAAGAATATTTAGATATCTTAGATAAATTACCTAAAGAAAACCAATATTTAGATGATAAAGATCCTAATAAATTCATCGCCAAAATGGGTGCTGAAGCATTGGAAGATTTATTAAAACGTATTGATTTAGACACTTTATCTTACGATTTACGTCACCAGGCTGCTAACGAAACTTCTCAACAACGTAAAAATGAGGCTTTAAAACGTCTTCAGGTAGTTGAAGCTTTCCGTGGTGCCAATACACGTATTGAGAATCGTCCTGAGTGGATGATTGTTAAAATTGTTCCGGTTATTCCACCAGAATTACGTCCGTTGGTTCCATTAGAAGGTGGTCGTTTCGCTACTTCAGATTTAAATGATTTATACCGTCGTGTAATTATCCGTAACAACCGTTTAAAACGTTTGATCGAGATTAAAGCACCAGAGGTAATTTTACGTAACGAAAAACGTATGTTGCAGGAAGCTGTAGATTCGTTGTTCGATAACTCACGTAAAGTTAACGCGGTTAAAACTGAAGGTAACCGTGCCCTGAAATCGCTTTCAGATATCCTGAAAGGTAAACAAGGTCGTTTCCGTCAGAATTTATTAGGTAAACGTGTGGATTATTCTGCTCGTTCGGTAATTGTTGTAGGTCCAAGCCTTAAATTACACGAGTGCGGTATTCCTAAAGATATGGCTGCTGAGCTTTACAAACCATTCATTATCCGTAAGATGATTGAGCGTGGTGTGGTAAAAACAGTTAAATCTGCTAAAAAAATCGTTGATAGAAAAGATCCATTGGTTTGGGATATTTTAGAAAATGTACTAAAAGGTCACCCGGTGTTATTAAACCGTGCTCCTACATTACACAGACTAGGTATTCAGGCTTTCCAGCCAAAATTAATTGAAGGAAAAGCGATCCAGTTACACCCATTAGTTTGTACCGCATTCAACGCCGATTTTGACGGTGACCAGATGGCTGTGCACTTACCATTAGGTAACGCAGCAATTTTGGAAGCCCAGGTATTAATGTTAGCTGCACACAACATCTTGAACCCTGCAAATGGTACGCCAATTACGGTACCATCACAGGATATGGTTTTGGGTCTTTATTATATTACTAAAGGCCGTAGAACAGATGAAACTAGAGTGGTTAAAGGACAGGATTCCGCTTTCTATTCTCCAGAGGAAGTTATTATTGCTTATAACGAGAAAGAATTAGACTTGCATGCGTTTATCAAAGTAAGGGTAAATGTTAAACAAGCTGATGGTTCTATCGTTAACAAATTAACTGAAACTACTGTAGGTAGAGTATTATTCAACCAGATGGTTCCTGAAGAGGTTGGTTATATCAATGAATTATTAACCAAAAAATCTTTAAGAGATATTATTGGTGAAGTAGTGAAAATGACTGGTATGGCGCGCGCTTCTCAATTCTTGGATGATATCAAAGAATTAGGTTTCAAAATGGCATTTCAGGGAGGTTTATCGTTCAATTTACAAGACGTAAACATTCCGGTAGAAAAACATACTTTATTAGAACAGGCAGCTGCTGAAGTTGAAGAGGTAAGAAACAACTACAATATGGGTTTCATTACCAACAACGAGCGTTACAACCAGATTATCGATATCTGGACCCGTATCAACAACAGGCTAACTACTTTTGTTATGACTCAGTTATCTTCAGATAACCAAGGTTTTAACTCAGTTTACATGATGCTTGATTCAGGTGCGCGTGGATCTAAAGAGCAGATTCGTCAGCTTTGCGGAATGCGTGGTTTGATGGCGAAACCACAAAAATCGGGTTCGGGTGGCGATATCATTGAAAACCCGATCTTATCAAACTTTAAAGAAGGTTTATCGGTATTAGAGTACTTTATCTCTACTCACGGTGCACGTAAAGGTTTGGCGGATACGGCGTTAAAAACGGCAGATGCGGGTTACTTAACCCGTCGTTTACATGATGTGGCACAGGATATGATTGTCAATGATGACGATTGTGGTACTTTAAGAGGTATGTACACAACGGCATTAAAAGACAACGAAGATATTGTTGAACCATTATATGAACGTATTTTAGGTCGTACATCATTACACGATGTATACAATCCTTTAAATGGCGAGTTATTGGTAGCTGCTGGTCAGGATATTGATGAGGACGTAGCAAAAGCGATTGAAGAATCGCCGCTTGAAGGTATCGAAATCCGTTCGGTATTAACCTGTGAGTCTAAACGTGGTGTTTGTGCATTATGTTATGGCCGTAACTTAGCATCTGGTAAACGTGTTCAAAGAGGTGAGGCCGTTGGTGTAATCGCAGCACAATCAATCGGTGAGCCGGGTACACAGTTAACACTTCGTACTTTCCACGTGGGTGGTACTGCATCAAACATTGCTGCAGAATCGAATATCGTAGCTAAGTTTGATGGTGTTATCGAATTTGAAAATATCCGTACCGTAGATACACAAACCGAAGATGGTACCGTACAGGTGGTATTGGGCCGTTCAGGTGAGTTTAGAATTGTTGAGCCAGGAAGCGGTCGTGTGATCGTAACCAACAACATTCCATACGGAGCTTTCTTATTTGTTAAAGAAGGTGATAAAGTAACCAAAGGCGACAAAATCTGTTCATGGGATCCATATAACGCGGTTATCCTCTCAGAATTTGCCGGTAAAGCACAATTCGATGCCATTATCGATGGTGTAACTTACCGTGAAGAATCTGATGAGCAAACTGGTCACCGCGAAAAAGTAATTATCGATACCCGTGATAAAACGAAAAACCCTTCAATTCAAATCGTTGACAAGAAAGGTGAGTTTATCAAAGGTTATAACATTCCGGTGGGTGCGCACGTTTCAGTTGATGAAGGCGAAGCAATCCAAACTGGTCAGATTATAGCTAAAATCCCGCGTGCAACAGGTAAAACCCGAGATATTACGGGTGGTTTACCTCGTGTAACAGAGTTATTTGAAGCCCGTAATCCATCTAATCCAGCTGTAGTAACTGAGATTGATGGTGTGGTAACTTTAGGTGGCGTTAAACGTGGTAACCGTGAGATCACAATCGAATCCAAAGATGGTGAAGTTAAAAAATACCTTGTTCCATTGTCGAAACACATCCTGGTACAGGATAACGACTTTGTGAAAGCAGGTATGCCATTATCTGATGGTTCAATTTCTCCTGCTGATATCCTTGCCATTAAAGGACCTGCTGCAGTTCAGGAATACTTAGTAAATGGTATCCAAGAGGTTTACCGCTTACAAGGTGTGAAAATTAACGATAAACACTTCGAGGTGATTGTTCACCAGATGATGCAGAAAGTTCACATCGAAGATCCTGGAGATACCATTTTCTTAGAAAATAATGCAGTAGACCGTTGGGACTTCTCGGAAGAAAACGATGCCATGTACGACAAGAAAGTTGTTGAAGATGCAGGTGACTCAACTGAATTCAAACCAGGTCAAATTGTATCATTACGTAAGTTAAGAGATGAAAATTCTCAATTAAAACGTAAAGATTTAAGACAGATTACGGTTAGAGATGCAAGACCGGCAACTGCAAGTTCTATCTTACAAGGTATTACCCGTGCGTCATTAGGTACCAAATCGTTCATTTCTGCGGCTTCGTTCCAGGAAACTACGAAAGTATTAAATGAGGCAGCGATTGCAGGTAAACGCGATAATATGTTAGGCCTGAAAGAGAACGTGATCGTTGGTCATTTAATTCCTTCAGGTACTGGTGTACGTGGTTACGAGCGTATCATTGTAGGTTCACAAGAAGAATACGATAAATTGTTAGCTTCGAAACAAGAAGAAGTAGAAGCTTAATATTTTTGATATTTCGTTTTAAAACTCCCTCCATATTGAGGGAGTTTTTTGTTTGGAATAGAATTTGTAACTTTAATAAAAAAATTAAAGCGCATGAGTGTTACAGAAATTCAACTCTTTCAGATATTAAAAGCTAAACTGGGCGAACAGGAAGCAGAGCAGTTGGTTTCTTTTGTGAAAGAAGAAGTAAGAGTTGAATTGGATAATAAGAAAGAGATTTTAGCAACAAAAGAGGATATTGGCAATACTAAGGAAGCGCTGGCTAATGCCAAAGCTGAAATTATTAAGTGGATGTTTATTTTTTGGATCGGCCAAATTGCAGTTACTGTGGGTATAATCTTAACTTACATTAAAAAATAGAAAGTCAAGAGTTTTAAGAATTTTCTTTAATATTATATTTTAAATTCCGCCACTAAGCAGCGGATTTTTTTATTTTTGAACCATTATGGAAGAACAACAAAACGAGAATCAATTAAACATAGAGTTATCAGAAGAAATTGCTGAAGGGATTTTTTCTAACTTGGCTATCATCACCCATTCCAATACGGAATTTGTATTGGATTTTATCCGCGTAATGCCCGGTATACCGAAAGCAAAGGTAAAATCGAGAATTATTTTAACTCCAGAACATGCAAAACGCTTGTTAGTAGCATTGGAAGATAACATACAAAAATTCGAAGCCGTAAACGGACGTATTAAAACACAGGAGGAACCGCCATTTCCGATGGGTTTTGGTGGACCAACTGCTCAGGCTTAAAGCGCATAAAATTCTTACGAACAAAAGTTTGTTTGTTATGTTAGCATAGTATATATTTGTGATATAACCATTTATAAATGAAAAAAATTTTATTGAGCGTATTACTTTCTGCACCATTATGGGTTTTGGGGCAGGGTTTCCAGGTTAATTTACAAGGTCAGAAGCAAATTGGTATGGCAGGTGCAGGTTCTGCACTGGCTTTAGATGAAGCTTCTGTATTTTATAATCCAGGTGCAGTAACTTTCTTAGAGAAAAACTCAGTTTCAGCAGGAGTAAACCCATTATTATTTAAATCAGCATTTAAACAAACAGGTGCTAATGTTCAAGAGGATGTGAAAAACAAAATTGCCCCTCCTTTCGAGTTTTATGCTGTTTGGGGTCCGAAATCGAATAAGTGGAAACTGGGTTTAGGTATTTATACTCCATTTGGTGGTTTAGTTGATTGGGGAAATGACTGGTCAGGTAGATATGCATTAACCTCATTAAATTTAAAAGCCATTTATTTCCAACCTACTTTAAGTATAAAAATTACCGATCGTATTGGTATTGGTGCTGGTTTTGTATACAACCATGGGGATGTTAATCTTCAACGGGCTTTACCTGTTAATTTTCCTGATGGACGGTCTGGACATGCTACTTTAGAAGGAACCGGAAAAGGTTATGGATGGAATGCAGGCTTGTATATTAAAACCTTGAGCAATATTTCATTTGCGCTCGTTCACAAATCCAAAGTAATTACCAAATTAGATAATGGTACCGCAGAATTTGATGTGCCAGGTTCATTAAGGTCCTCATTCCCTGCAGGAAATACATTTAGTGCTGAATTACCTCTACCTGCAACTACAAGCCTGGGTATAGGTATTCCACTATCGCAAAGTACTACATTGGCATTTGATGCGAGCTGGGTACAATGGCATATTTATCAGGATTTATCATTTGATTATGCTACCAATACCCCGGCACTGGCTGATACAAAATCTGCCCGTAACTATCGGGATGGTTCTTCGTTCAAACTAGGTATTAATCACCAGGCTTCAGAAAAATTAGCTTTAAGGGCTGGTGTAGGTTATGCACTTTCACCTGTACAGGATGGCTATGTAACACCTGAAGCACCAGATGCGGATCGTTATATTTTAAGTGCCGGTTTAGGTTATACACCTACCCGCCATTTCGAAGTAAATGCATCGTTCTTTTTTGAGGATGTTAAATCGCGTAAGCAAAAGAATATAGAAACAGGCCTAGATGGTACTTTTAAAACTTTGGTTTATGCACCAGGTATTTCATTAACTTATAAATGGTAGGAGAATTTCAGATGAAAAAATATATATTAAATAGTTTCATTGCTGCTGCCATTCTTTTCACCGCAGCCTGCAAACCAGAAATTGAAACACCTGCCGGTACCTCTGCAGGACAAGCAAATTTCAGCAAATACATTGCTGTAGGTAATTCATTAACGTCAGGTTATGCTGATGGAGGATTATATTTAGAAGGTCAAAAAGTCGCATATCCAAATTTAATTGCAGCGAAGATGTCTTCAGTAGGGGGAGGGGCTTTTACTTCTCCATTTTTTACTGATGCACAATCTAATGGTTCGGGATACATTAGTTTATCAGCCTTGGTTGGAGGTACGCCAACTTTGACACCAGTAGCAGGGGATGGTTGGCGAAATGCACCAACCAATAATCGGTTATTTAAGTATTCAGGTGAAATCCAAAATTTGGGTATTCCTGGTATGCGTGTCGATTTATCTTTCGATCCAACCCTTACTTTTAGTTTTGCTAATCCTTTTTTTGAGCGTTTATTAACTGATGCGCAAGTTGGCAAAACCAATTATTTTCAGTATATCCAGGGAAGAAACCATACTTTTTTCTCTATCTGGTTGGGAAATAATGATGTATTGGGTTATGCTTTAAATGGTGCGGTAACTGCTGTAGGTGATCCAACTACCGTATTAACAGATAAAGTAACCTTTTCATCATTGTATGCTAATTTGTTAAATGCCTTAACAGCTGGTGGTCAGAAAGGTATTGTCGCCACCATTCCTGATGTAACGGCTATTCCATATTTCAATACCGTTAAACCATCTCTGCTACTGGCTGCTGCCAAGGCCGCTAATCCCGCTGCTCAAGCCGTGTTTATTCAGACGGGCACTGGTACGGTAAGGGTAGCAACCGATGAAGATTTAATCCGTTTACCATTTCAATCGGCTGGTTTATTTGGTCAGGGCACAATTCCTTATGGTTTACACCCATTAAATCCGATTGCAAACAATTGGGTATTGGATAAAGATGAAGTGGCAAAAGTGAAAGATTATGTAAATAGTTATAACAGTAGCATTAAGTCTATTGCCACCAGTAAAGGTTTAGCTATAGCAGATACCTATGCTTATTTTAATCAGGTAAAAGCGGGCTTAATGGTGCAGGGTATTGGCATTAATGCTGCATTTATTTCAGGTGGTGCTTTCTCTTTAGATGGGATTCACTTAACCCCTCGTGGAAACGCGGTAATTGCAAATGTATTTATCGATGCTATTAATGCGAAATATGGTTCTACTATTCCTACGGTGGATGTTACACAGTATAGAGGAGTGAAATTTCCTGACAAATAACCTTTTGTTGTCTAATAAAAAGCCAATTCTAATTTAGGATTGGCTTTTTTAATTTAATCTTTTTGAAATTAATAATGGATGTTCGCAACCATTGATTTGATTTCTGTAGTTGCACTACAATCTGATATATAGGCTTTCATGATTACATCTCCTGTAAATTGTCCATTGGGCTTGACTACTACTTGAGAGGTTCCCTGACCACTGATCAGGTCAACGCCCGGGGGCATTACCCAATTCAGAGAAGAATATCTGAAAGGTGGTTGATTATTAGGGTTATAAGTCATGATAGGTGGGTTTCCAATTGGAGAAAATATATAATCATAACCGTAAAAAAGTGTGAAAGTTACTTCTTGTCCAACAGGCATATCAAGGTTACCGATCATGCCATTCTCGTAATTTGGATTATTGCCATAAATTGTTCTGGATCCAACTACATCGTCAATACTTAAGGTTCGCATGCCTAATCCAAAATAATTGGGTGTCATTGTCGCGTTCGTACATTCGGAATGGTCTAACCCAATAGTATGGCCAAATTCATGCGCCGCTACTGACGCTAAGTCTATTGTGCCTGGTTCAGGGCCAAATAACGATGCAGACCAATTTTCATCATCATCGAAGTGAATAACGCCATTTGTTGGATAAAAGGCATGAGCAAGCGTTCCTCCGGGGCCATCGAATGCATTATTTGCTCCATCACCATGATTTCCTTTGTACCAACCAACTTTAACATCAGCGTATTGAACCGAAGTAATATAGCTAATACTAACACTGATATTTGGAACATTAACGGCAAACCAAGCTCTGATTCCGTTAAAAACCTGATCTCGGGCTGTCGTTGCATCCATTACACTTGGATTGTTTAAAAATCCGACTTTTAAATTTTTACCCGGCTGAAAAATACTTCCTTGAGCAACCCATGAAGTTAAAATGTCATTTAATGGACTACCTTTAATGGCGGCAAGTTTAGTTGGACCCTTGGATAATGTGACTCCTGCCTGGGGAATCCAATCGTTAACAAACTTAATATTCTTATAAATGTCTAGCTTTTCTTTTTCGGCTAAAGTTTCATTTTTTTTACAAGAATATAGAAATGTCAGACTTAGTAATAAAGCCAAAAGCGTAAGGGGATAGTTTTTGTTTTCCATAGGTTTATATTTAAGTTTTCCTTACCAAACTTAAATATTATATTGGAGATGATGTAAATGTAACTAGATTATTAATATCTATTTATCTTACTAAGATGTAGTCTTAATTTTATTACTTGCAATTTTTAAATTGATGTAACTAATTATCAGTTTGTATTCATCAGGCTCGAACCAGTTAATCTCCTCATCTCTTCTGAACCAGGTCAGCTGACGTTTGGCAAAGCGACGGGTGTTTTGTTTAATAGCAGCTACTGCATCCTTAACTGATATTTTTTCGTCCAGGTAGTCAAAAAGCTCACTATAGCCTACCGTATTTAAAGCATTGTATTTCCTAAATGGTACAAGCGATTTTACTTCATTTACTAAGCCATCTGCCATCATCTGATCTACTCTTCTGTTGATCCGATCATAAAGAACAGCGCGATCAGTATTCAATCCAATTTTGATGATGTTAAACGGTCTTTCCTTTTTGGTTGCTGAAAGCATTGATGAAAGTTTTTGGCCTGTTGATAAATATACCTCTAAACCTCTGATCATTCTTTGTGGATTTTGTTGATCTACTTTTGCAAAATACTCAGGATCTAATTCGGCCAGCTGAGTTTGTATAACTGCTAGACCTTCTTCTTCAAATTGTTTATTTAATTTTTCCCTGATTGATAAATCGATCTCGGGCATGTCATCCAAGCCATTTATCAATGCATTTACATATAAGCCTGAGCCTCCAACCATAATGGCTACATCATGTTCCAGGAAAATTTCATTCAGCTTTTTTAATCCTTCAACCTCAAAATCTCCGGTACTGAATAGTTGTGATACTGAATGTGAATCAATAAAATGATGCTTTGCCACTGCTAATTCCGATGCACTGGGTTTTGCGGTGCCAATTGCCATTTCCCTAAAGAACTGCCTAGAATCTGCAGAGATAATTTTTGTGCCGAAATGTTGCGCCAGTTGAATGGCCAGGGCTGTTTTGCCTATGGCAGTAGGGCCAACAATGGATATTAAAGTTTTGTCTTTTTGTGAAGATGATTTAACTGCTGACATCGTTATTTTAAAAGAAAAAGTCAGATATGTTTTATACCTGACTGAAGTTTTTATCCGTTTAAGTAGATGCTGAAATAAATCCGATAGCTATCGGATCAGCATGACGATTAGAAGATTAATAATCATCTTTATGGCTATCATCTTCGAAGTTATCATCATCGGAAAATTCATCTCCAAATTCGTCTTCTTCATTTTCTTCATCTTCGTCCCTTTCTTCCTCGTTGATTCCCATATCGCCCATAGCTTCTAATTCGTCGGTATCTTCTGGTACAAAGTTCATTTCATTTAAGAAATCAAATTCGCTGGCAGCCGCCGCAGCACCTCTGGGATCAACCGCCTGTGGACTATTCTGTTCCATTATTTTTGGTGCCTCTCCAGTGCTTTTAGCTAAAAATGGATATTCGATATTAGGGTCAGCATCAAGAACGATTTTCACCAGTTCTACATGGAAATCATAAGGGCGATCGAAATTATAGACATAATAAAACTTTTGATGTGGATCTTCAATAAAACCACTCAATTTGGAATTTTCCATTAAAACTACACGATCTTTTTTACGTTCATTTGGTAGATAGGCAATTTCATCACCTTTTAGCCAATTATCGGTACTTACATAAAAAGATGAAGGTTTTTCGGCATTGTAACCTGTCGATCTGTGGATTGCTTTATGCAGATCTTCAAATGTTTGGTTTGATTTAATGTCGATCTCTCTCACAACATCATCAAAATCTTCAAAAGTAATTCTAAATTTATAAATAGCCATTATTTTATTTTGGAATCGTAAAAATAAAGTTAATTTGTAATTACCGCAAGCGTGGAATACCGTAAAAGGCACGGTATTTATATTGTTACGGCAATCAAATTATTTATTAACAGGATATAATCCCATTTGTTTTGCCTGATTAAGCATAAAATCAAACGCCTCCTGATAATCATTTTTGATCTCACCTTCCAGTATGGCCTCACGAATGGCATTTTTTATTAAGCCGACTTCTTTGCCTGCATCAAGGCCAAAAGTGTCCATAATATCGTTACCAGAAATTGGGGGTTGCCAGTTCCGGATTTTATCACGTTCTTCAACATCCTTGAGCTTCTGCTTTACCAGTTCAAAGTTGTTTCGGTATTTTGTTTTCTTGTATTCGTTTTTGGTGGTTACATCGGCATTGCAGAGCAACATTAGGCTTTCAATTTCTTCTCCGGCATCAAAAAGTAATCGCCTAACGGCAGAATCTGTGACAGTTTCCTGTGCCAGCACAATCGGGCGTAAATGAAGTTGAACCAATTTTTGCACATATTTCATCTTTTCGTTTAAGGGAAGTTTCAGCTGTGCAAATATTTTCGGAACCATGCGTGCCCCTCTATCTTCGTGGCCGTGAAATGTCCAGCCGTGACCTTCTTCAAAACGTTTCGTAGCAGGTTTGGCAATATCATGTAATATAGCCGCCCAGCGTAGCCATAAATCATCTGTATCCGCGCATATGTTATCCAATACTTCCAGCGTATGATAAAAATTGTCTTTATGTCCTTTTCCCTTAATAATTTCCACACCATAAAGCTGTGCCATTTGAGGGAAAATGAGTTGTAATAATCCAGTATCAAAAAGGTATTTAAAGCCTATTGATGGCTTTTTGGAGAGAATGATTTTATTCATCTCATCGGTAATCCGTTCTTTTGACACGATACCGATACGCTGTTTTTGTGCTTTTATCGCATTAAGCGCATTCTGATCGATATCAAAATTAAGTTGTGAAGCGAAACGGATGGCCCGCATCATGCGTAATGGATCATCAGAAAAGGTGACTTCCGGATCAAGTGGAGTACGGATCAGTTTATTTTCGAGATCTTTAATCCCATTAAACGGATCTAGCAATTCACCAAAGCAATCGGTATTCAAATTAATTGCTAAAGCGTTGATGGTAAAATCCCTGCGGAGCTGGTCGTCTGCTAAAGTACCGTCTTCAACAATGGGTTTGCGCGAATCAGAACGATAAGATTCTTTTCGGGCGCCTACAAACTCAATCTCTAAATCCTGAAATTTGATATTTGCGGTGCCGAAATTTTTAAAAACAGCCACCTTGGCATTTAGTTTTCTGCCAACAGCTTCAGCATAGGCTATTCCGCTGCCCACAACAACCACATCAATATCTTTTGAAGGACGGTCTAAAAATAAATCGCGAACAAATCCTCCGATTACGTATGCTTCGGTTTTGTTCTTATCGGCAATTTGTGATAAAGTTTTAAATATTGGATTTTGTAGATGTACCCCTAAATCCCTTAAAGGGGACTTGGAGTTCCCTTCGTTTAAATCAGACTGCATATGTAAGGGTAGTTTATTTGTTCAAAATTAAGCAAAACATTTGATCGGTAAAGACTATAAGATTCAAAGCCCTTTTAAAGATTGGGCTTTACTTTCGAATAAATTCAAACTGTCCGCCAGGCGAAAGTTTCATGATGGTTGATGGTTTTTTGCTGGTGCGATTTTCCTGTTCAAAATCAACCACATAATCAACAGCATTGATAATTTCGGGATCAATGTCGTCAAAGAATTTTGGAGACGGCTGTCCGCTTAAATTTGCAGAGGTAGAAACGATAGGTTTTCTAAAACGTTGGATTAATGGTGTACAAAAATCGTGTTTAACAATTCTGATACCTACACTGCCATCGGTATTTATTACATTTTGAGCCAGGTTTTTAGCGTTTGAAAAAACAATGGTTAGCGGGTTTTCTGCATATTCGATCAGATCGTAAGCCACTTCAGGTATTTCGGCAACATAGCTCTGCAGTTTGCTGTCTACGTCCAATAAAACAATTAAGCTCTTTTCTGCCGGACGGTTTTTTATTTTAAGTACTTTATCTACCGCTTCCGGATTCGTGGCATCGCAACCTATCCCCCAAATCGTATCAGTAGGATAGAGGATTACCCCGCCTGATTTTAATACTTCTAAAGCTTTGTTAATCTCATCTTTTAGCATTTGGCAAAGTTAATTTATTAAGGGGAAGTTTAGATAATCTTAATGTGTATTTCCTGTGGGATTAGATATTGCTATCTAACACATTGATATCAATAAAGGAATATTTAAGATCGTAACATAATTTTAATCTTTTATTTAATTCAACTAATGGGTTTAATCCAATAAACTGGTATTTTAGTAATAGGTTATTAAATAAAATATCAAAATGAAACACACACTTAAATGGGGTATGCTGTTTACTGTTGTAATGGCATTTACCAGTTGTATTTCTGTGCTTACCGCATCAGATTATGATAAGAAAATCGATTTTTCCAAGTTAAAATCCTTTGCTTACTACGAAAAAGGAATTGAGCATTTGGAATTGAACAACCTGGACAAGCCCAGGATGTTAAATGCCCTGGAAACTGCGTTGACCAAAAAAGGCTTTACAAAATCTAACCAGCCGGATTTTTTTAGTGAATATAGTGGTTTTAAGCGGTGTTAAAGCCAGGGCCGATTGGGGTTACAGCGGAGGAGGGTATCAATGGGATGCAACTTCGTTATCCTATCAATGGAGAAATTCGCAATTTGGTCCGCTCAATACAAGCAAATCATATCAAGATGGCACCATTATTATTGATTTCTTGAACCCCGAAACCAAGGCAATCATGTGGCACGGGATAGGGCAGGCTTTAATTTTGATGATTATGAGAATAGAGAAAACAGGATGAATCTCGCTGTTAAACAGATCTTGTCAGAATATCCTCCAATTTATTGATTTGATCCATTTAATCCAATTGTAAAATATTTAGTCAGAGTGATATAACATCAAAACATAATCAAATAGAAATCGTTTTATAGATAAAAATCTGATTGTAAAAAAATGTTAAATGATTTTATTTGGTTTGCAAGATCGTTATATTTATGTCAGGTTATTTATACAACAACGCACAAAATGAGAACAGCACAAAAATTATTAATGCTTTTTACAGTAGTATTGGCATTAGCAGGATGTACAACACTCCGCACCGCATCAGATTATGATAAAGATGTTGATTTAAGCGGTTATAAAACTTACAATTTTTACGATAAAGGTATTGCAAGGATTAAGCTCAACAATTTAGACAAGCGCAGGTTAATGGCTGCGGTTGAATCTGAAATGAATGCCAAAGGCTTTACAAAATCAGATCGCCCAGATCTGTTGGTTAATTTAGTAGTTGTTGCCCGCGAAAAAACCGATGTATATGGCCCTGGTTACTACGGTGGCTGGGGATGGGGCTGGCGTGGCGGCTGGGGAAATCCTTTCTGGGGTGGCGGTACCTATGTGAACCAATATATCGATGGAACCATTATTATTGATTTTCTGGATCCAGCCAAAAAGATTCTATTCTGGCACGGGCAAGGATCAGGTTTTAACCTTGATAACTTTAATAAAAGAGAACAACGTTTGTATACCGGTGTGAAAGAAATATTGGCACAATATCCGTCAAATGGTGTTACCGCAAAATAAGAAGTAAAATTAATCTTGAAGAGGGCTGTTGAATTTTAAATAATTCGAGCCCTTTTTGTTTTAGTACAGTCAGTTCCAACTTAAACCTGACATTCGCGGAAAGCCCGCAATCCGATCCTTTATCGGATGAGGACTTGTAGCATGGGCAGGACTAGCGTTTATAGTAGCAGGATCCTTACTTTTCAAATATAAAAACCAAATTTCTGCAATTACCCCCTAAATTACAGGCTCACAACACGCTGTAATACGGGAATGTTTGGCATGCGAAGGAATTGCTTTTAAAGAGATAGATAACAATCCATCAATTGCTTTGTGATTACAGAACTATTGAATTTTTGAACAAATTCCAGCCCTTTTTTCTTCATTTCCTTTTCCATCTGAGGGTTTTTCAGAATTTGATTAATGGCTTTTGCTAATCCGGTAGCATCATTAGGTGATATATAAAGGCTATCAGGGCCGCCAGCTTCCTCCAGGCACGAGCCTGTTGCAGCAACCACCGGAACGCTAGAATATAAGGCTTCAATGATGGGGATGCCAAAGCCCTCGTAAAAAGACGGGTAAACAAAAACGTTGGCCATTTGGTAAATGCCAGGCAAATCGGCGAAAGGAATGTTTTTTAAAAATAAGATCCTGTTTTTAAGACCAAGCTTTTTTATTTCCTTTTCTACACTTGTAAAATAAGCAGTTTGCTTACCTATCACCACCAGTTTGTATTCTTCGTCCACTTCTTTTAAAGCCTGGACAATCAATTTTAAGTTTTTACGCTCTTCAATGGTGCCAACATTCAGAATATATTTTTCAGGTAGTTTATAGGTTGCCTTAATCCTGCCTAATGTTTCTTTTCGAAAAGCTGTTTTAAAACTATCATCGCAGCTTTGGTAAATTACTTCAATCTTTTCTGGGTTGATTCCATATAAACCGATGATATCTTCTTTGGTTTTTTGGCTGATGGCGATAATCTTATTGGCACGTTTGCAGGCAGATTTACTTTTCCATTCGTACAATTTACGGTCGATAAATTTATAATACTGCGGATATCGAAGGAAAATTAAATCATGTATGGTCACGATTGATTTAATTCTTGTATGCTGTATGGCTAATGGAATTTCGTGACTAAGGCCGTGAAAAATCTGGCATCCGTCTTGAGTTAAGTCTTTTAGAATATTTAACGTTCTCCATAAAAAACTTCCATTTTTGGGTAGTTTTAATCTGATATTTCCCTTTTCAAAAAAAGCATCTATCTGTTTGGCCGATTTTACTTTTGGAGCATAAACCAAATACTCGTGTTCCGGAAACTGATCCGCCAAATGCTCAATTAAAGAACGGCTGTAATTACCAAGTCCGGTTAAGTTATTAGCAGCACGCTTGCCATCGAATCCTATTTTCATTAGAGGTTTAAGGTTTGAGGTATAAGGTATAAGGCCTTGATGTTACCTCACACCCTAAACCTTACGCCTTTAACCATTTAAACGGCTACATTATTTTCTCTTAACGCATCGTTAAGTGAGGTTTTCTTATCTGTGCTTTCTTTACGTTTACCGATAATTAACGCACAAGGCACCTGATATTCGCCAGCTGGGAATTTTTTGGTATAACTTCCTGGTATTACAACTGAACGTGCAGGAACAACACCTTTATATTCAACAGGAGCTGGACCAGTAACATCTATAATTTTAGTTGATGCGGTTAAAACTACATTGGCACCAAGAACTGCTTCTCTTTCCACTTTAACGCCTTCTACAACAATAGCCCTCGAACCTAAAAAGGCATCATCTTCGATAATAACCGGAGCGGCTTGTACAGGTTCTAAAACACCACCAATACCTACACCACCACTTAAGTGAACGCGTTTACCAATTTGTGCACAGGAGCCAACAGTAGCCCAGGTATCAACCATGGTACCTTCATCAACGTAAGCGCCGATGTTCACGTACGATGGCATCATGATTACACCTTTTGCCAAATACGAACCATAACGTGCGCTTGCCATAGGCACCACACGAACACCAGTTGTTTTGTAATCGGTTTTTAATTCCATTTTATCATGGTAAACAAAAGGACCGCTTTTAATTTCTTTCATCTCGCGGATCGGGAAATACAAAATTACTGCCTTTTTTACCCATTCATTAATTCCCCAAGAGTTTAAAACTGGTTCAGCTACACGAATTTCACCCTTGTCTAAACCTTGAATTACGGTTTCGATGGCTTCGCAATAGTTGCTATATTGTAAAAGTGTTCTGTCTTCCCAAGCGGCTTCAATTAATTTCTTTAAATCTGAATACATGATGTTTTTAAATTTTACGCAAAATAAATCAATTTTTGTTTATTAAAGGGTTTATTGTATAAATTGTT
The DNA here is from genome assembly GCF_036946585.1 of Pedobacter terrae. Classification (GTDB taxonomy): domain Bacteria; phylum Bacteroidota; class Bacteroidia; order Sphingobacteriales; family Sphingobacteriaceae; genus Pedobacter; species Pedobacter terrae_C. Next base: position 34,599 of record NZ_JAQIIV010000014.1, read on the forward strand.
TTGTTCTTGGTTAACTGGTTAATCGTTTGAATTGGTTAACTGACTAACCGGTTTAAACAGTTAACCTAATTACGTACTTTTGTATTTGATGACAGAGATAGAAAAACTTCGGATAGATAAATATTTATGGGCAATCAGGTTATTTAAAACCAGGAGCCTGGCTACTGATGCCTGCAAAGCGGGTAGGGTGAAACTTAAGGGGCAGAACATTAAACCTTCTGCTATTGTAAAAGTTGGTGATGTTTATCAGGTGTCAAAAGGTATTGAGAAGAAAATTATCGAAGTGGTAGAACTTTCGTATAACAGAACAGATTCGCCAACAGCCTTAACGAAATATAAAGATTTAACGCCTGTTGAAGAAACACATGCTTTTAAATCTATGTTTCATGCGCCAAGTTTGAAGAGAGACAAGGGCGAAGGGAGGCCGACCAAAAAAGACAGAAGAGAGACTGATGATTTATTAGACAATTTTTTTGAATAAAATTTGATTTTTTGTATAATTACTTTTATAATTACGTAAAAAAAAACACTGACGTATTTTAATTTTTACCTAAAATTTAAAAGTCATGAAAAAAATCCTATTTATTTTAACCGCTTTATTCTTCTCAACGGCAACTTTCGCAGTCGAGAACCACACTCAAAAAAGCACTAGTAAAGATAAACTAGATGCTTATGCTATTAACCTCAAAAAGCAACAGCACAGGAAAAAAGAACTAAAAGAAACCTTTACTGATAACTGCGGGGTTGAATGGACTGTAACAGCATCATGTAACAATTGTAGTGCGCAGGCCCTGCAAGATGGGATAGATCAATGGAAATCAGATCATTACAACGCCAGTACTGGTTGTTATAACGGCCCTATCGTAGCTGAATAAACTTGTCGTGTTTTTTTCATCAGAACTATTGTCTATTAATGGTTCTGATGTTTTTTATTTTCAATTTGTTATCAATTCATCAAAAACAGAACATGAAATATTTATTCGTGATCGTGATTTGCTCTTTAAGCATTAAAAATTTTGCACAGGATATTGAAACTGAAATTACTGATGGGGTAATTTATAATTTTACGCATGTTTTAGATACCGCTGACCGAGAAAAAGCTATTAAAGAACAAATGGTTTTGTTTTATTCAAAAAGCGCTTCTCTGTATAAAAGTTACAAAGAAATTTTAGATGGCATAGAACGAAACAGGCGATATGCAGAGGCTGAAAGTAAAGGTTTAGGCAGTGTAAATACTTCAGGCTTGAAGCCGGCTTCGGGAAATGCTATTTTTTTTAACTATCCCATTAAACAACTTCTGGAATATAAAAGAATTCTAAGTAAAAAATACTTAGTCACTAATGATAGCTGGAATATTCAGTGGACAATAAAGAACGAGACTAAAAAAATCGGAGACTGGATATGTCAGCGAGCGGATTGCCGTTTTAGAGGGCGTAATTATATCGTCTGGTTTTGTAATGACATACCTTATCCGTTCGGGCCATGGAAGTTAAATGGCTTACCAGGCTTGATTATGGAAGCTAATGATGATCGTTCAGAAGTATTTTTTAAATTTGTGGAATTTCTAAAGCCGGGAGCTAACGGATTTGAATCTGCTTTTGCATTGCCTAAAAACTATAATAGTGTAACTCAGGCAGCATATAAAAAGTTAGTAAAAGCTTACTATGATAATCCTGATCTTTTCTCAAATCCCAATGCTGAGGCTACGGTTGTAGCCGTAGATGCAAATGGCAATACTCCTGTATTTAAAAAACCTGTGCCTATAAATAATCCAATCGAAAAAAGTGACCATTAAATTAAGTTGCATTTCATTGGTTGTTGCAATGATTTTCACTTTTTTAAATACTTACGCCCAAACAAAATTTCAGGGTAAGGTTACCGACTCGCTGGGGAAGCCGATAATTGGTGCAAATATCATTGTGGTTGAGAGAAATACCTCGATCGGAAAAATATACAAGACCACTGATTATCAGGGTTTTTTTAGCATTACTATTCCAGATTCTTTGCCACAGAAAAATTTATTTTTAAAAATTACAGCGATTGGTTATGTTGGGATACAAAGAACATTGAACTTACTTTCAAAAAATGAACATATTACTTTAAAAGAGAATATTGTATCATTAAAGCAAGTTGTTATTAAAACAGATAAACCGATAATCAGAAAAAATGCAGATACGCTAAATTATTTGGTTAGTGATTTCAGATATAAATATGATAGAACTGTAGAAGATGTTCTTAAAAATATGCCAGGAATTACTGTTGAGAAATCAGGGCAGATTAGTTTTAATGGAAAGCCCATATCTAATTTTTATATTGACGGCGACAATGTTTTAGGTGGTAGATATAACCTGGCCACTAAAAATGTTCCGGGAGATCTGGTTGATAAAATACAAGTGATACAAAATGATCAGCCGATAAAACTTTTACAAGGAGTTGTTAATAGTGAAAATGTAGCCATAAATTTAAAACTTAACAATAAGGCTAAGATCAAATTTATCCATACAGCTGAAGTTGGAGCAGGCGTAAAAAATAAATATAATGGTCAATATAATACAATAGCATTCAAACCCAGATACAAAACCATTAATATCTTAAAAACAAATAATAATGGCGTAGACTATGAACCAGAAGTATCGTCGTTGTTCGGAAATGAAAATAGTTCTGGTAATGTTAATTTAGATTTAGGAATGATTAGTCCACCACCAATCAACAAACAAACTTACTTTAACAACAATAGTTTATTGGTTGGTACTAATGACTTTTTTAAATCTAAGTCAAATGATTTAACTCTAAAGTTAGGGGTGAATTATTTGTACTCAAAAAATAGAGAGCTCGCTTCAAGTCGCACAGCCTATTACCTCCCGAATACAGAATTGATCAGGTTTGAAAATAAAAACAGTGTAATTAATGAACATCATATCACTTTTAATGCCAACATTAATGTTAATACCTATAAAAGCTATATCGAGAATGATTTATCTGTTAATTTGCATCGTCGTACAGCGGATGGAGACTTTGTTTTAAATAATAATAGGCTTCTACCTGATCTCTATTCCAGACTAAATGGTTTTGAAAATAATTTCAGGATTTTAAAAAACATTGGTAAGAGTTTTTATAATTTTTATTCAAAAACCAGCTTTAATAAAGACTACCAGATATTGGATTTACCAAATGGCTTCGAATATCTGCAATTTAACCAGCCAGTGAATCAGTTGAAAAGTTTACCATTTTTTAAAACTGATAATTCCATTTCTTTTAAAAGGAAATCTAAAAATATTTATCAGGATTATAGTTTAGGTTTTTCCATCGACAGGCAGCAGTTAAATACTAATATTTGGATCGAAAATTCAAATGGCTTTGATGGACTACAAGATTCTCCATATATCAATCGTTTAAAGTGGACTAATTTTGAAGTTTATTTTAAGCCGGAATTCAGGTATCAGAGTAGTAACAAAAAAAATGAATTTGTTTTTCAATTGCCTTTAAGTGCTACAGATATTACATATAATGATTCGGAAAATAAACTGGATAATCACTCGACTACTATTCGTTTCAATCCTAATTTTTTGTTCAAAACCTCGCTGGGACGAGAAGAAGAGAAACTCAATTTCAGATACAATTATGACAGGCGACTTGGTACTATAGCCGACATCTATCAGGGATTAATTATTACTGACTACCTAACGCTCTCATCCAATCAGGGGAATGCATTGAGGCAATCGGAAAGCCATCGATTGGGGGTAAATTTTGAATCAATAAATAACGTCAAAATCCTGTTCTTCAATGCGAATATTTCTTTTGGCTTAAGAAGGGACAATTTTATTGAAGACCGTTCTATAACAAATAATTATAATCTTAACAGTAATTTGGGGATTTCTAATTACACTAAAACATTTGGTCTGAATTCAAGCATGAGTAAATACCTGTTTAATCTAAAGTCGACAGCTAAAATCGGTTATAAATTGGACCTTTCATCAAGACAGATATATCTGAATGAGAAGTTGCTCCGGTCAAATAATATTATTCATGGCATCTCTTTTAATTTAAATAGCAGACCTTTTGATTTCCTGAGATTAAAATATATGGCTCAGTATAATTTGTTGACCAATAATATACCTGGTGTGGTTAAAACAAATAATAAGTCATTTAATCAGGATATGACTATGGACTTTAATCTGATAGACAAGATCAATATTCAGTTTGATTTACAGCATCAGATAATTCATTCCAATCAGAATGTAACCAATGAGTTTGTTTATTTAAGTTCAGGTATCATATACAAATTGAAAAATGAAGCAGATTTATCATTAAATCTGGATAATATTTTTAACAACAGAAATTATGATGCTATTCTGGTCAGTGATTACAGTACTTTATATAGTAAATATAGACTAAACCCGCGAATCATACTGGTGAAAGCAAATTTTAGATTTTAGCGTAAAGCATATTTTATTATCATAATCGTTAACTTATTTTAAGATTTATATCAGAATACCTCATCCGGTAACTCATCATGGCTGTTTTACCTAATCTCTCAATTAATTTATAATTAGCAATGGCACCCACTGCTGCACCCACAAATGGTAACATCTGCGCCAATTTGGCCAAATCGATATAATCCCGGTATTGTTGCTGAAAAGTGAGCCAATCAAATTCATCAATATTGGTGGGTAATAAATGCGCTTTATCATCCCAGTCCTGCATTTTTATGAAAATATTCTGACTTTCTTCTTTACTTGAAAAGGCCAATTGGAAAATGTGTAAAATATATAAACGTTCGCGGTAGTCTTTAACATCATAGCCGTAAACAGCAGCTATATCAAAAAGCATTTTTATTTTTATGCCCAGTAATAAGGGGAAATCAGCCAGACTCATTAAAAAACCACCAGCGCCTGTAATTCCGCCTTCTGCAGCACCTGTTTTTTTATAATTTTCAATCTTTTGCTTAATTAATGCCTCCCGGTGCATCAAAGTTAAATCGGTAATGGGTTTCGAAGTGGTAAAGGTAGAACCAAATAATACCGCCTTAACCATTTGTTTTATGGCAGAGGTTATGGCATCATGAACCTTGTCAGGTATGTAGCTGTTTATTTTCTTCTGAACTTTATCAGTCACCTTATTTAAAAGAGAAGGTTTCTGTAAAGCTTTAAACTTCCAGAAATTAAGTTCGCTATTGATTTTTTGTTCATAGGTCATGCTTACTATCATGCAATAATTATTCCTTAAAATTTGACAAAAAAAACTTATGAATAATGATAAATAAACTATATATTTAGTTTATAATTCAAATCTAATCCTTTCATGATGAAAACCTTAAAATTGTTCTGTTTACTGGTGTTGGCTGCGGGAGCAGTTAATGCACAGGGAGTAAAATTTTCTGCTGATCAACCTGCGGCAGGAAGTACCGTTAAATTTACCTATGATCCAAAAGGAACCAATCTGGAAAATCTGGCCGATGTAAAATGTACAAGTTATACTTTTTTTAATACAACCAATCCGAAAAGCAAGAAAGTTGAGCTGGTAAAAGAGGGGGCAATTTATAGAGGGGAAATTTCCACTCCAGATAGTGTTACTGTGGTTGGACTTGCTTTTTCCGGTGGCGATCAGAAAGATGAAGCTCCTGCCGGTTATGTCCTTGAATTTACCAAAGGTGGAAAAGTACCTGCTGAAGCCTATCTTAACGAAGCCTTTTTATACGGATTGGCCGGGAATTATTATTTGGGACTTACCATTGATCCTGAAAAAGCAGTTTCTTTATATCAGCAGGCATTCGCCTTAAAGCCGGAGCTGAAGAAGAAAAACCTACAGCAATACCTATCACTCGAGTATAAAGCAGATAAGGATAAAGGGACAAAACTCATCAACGAGAATATTTCGGCTTTATCTAAATTGAGAGAAGCTAAAGAAGAGGATTTGAGTACTGTTATCGGGTTGTATTCGCTTTTAAAGAAAAAAACACAAGCGGATTCAGTTAAAGCCATTGTGCTTAAAAAATATCCAACTGGAAACTATGCCTGGAATGATGGAATGAATGCACTTTATGGTGCGAAAGATCTTGCTGCGCAAATACAGAAAGCAGAAGAATTGATCTTAAGATTTAAACTCGATCAAAACAAAAAAGCTGATGTCGGCAAACTGAATGCTGTTTATGGCATGATGGCAAATGGCGCGTTAAAAGCGAAAGATCTTGATAAGTTTCAATATTATGCGGAGAAAGTAACCGACAAAATGACCCAGGCAAGTCTTTACAATAGTTTTGCCTGGGAAGCTGCCGAGAAAAAGGAAAATGTAGATTTGGCTGCAAAACTTTCCAAACAATCGCTCGAGCTTATAGACGCATCACGTAATGATGAGCTGCCAAAATATTACAATACCAAAGAAGATTACCTCAAGTATCTAGATGGCGCTTATGGCATGTATGCCGATACTTATGCTTTACTGCTTTTTCATCAGGGCAAAATTAAAGAAGCATTGGCTGCACAAGAGAAAGCCTTACCGATGTATACAAGTGTTCCGCCAGATGTCTCAGAACGTTATGTTACCTACCTGATTAAAGATGGACAGGATAATAAAGCCTATACGGAGGCAGAAAAACTAATCAAAGATGGTAAGGCCACCGATTCTTTAAAGGCTCATTTTAAAAGACTTTACAGCAGTTTAAAGAAAGAAGGAACTTACCAAACCTATATTGCCAGCTTAGAAAAAGCCGCTTCAGAAAAAGAAAGGGCAGCATGGGCCAAAAAAATGATCAATATCCCTGCACCTGCATTTTCACTAACGAATTTAAAAGGCGAAAAAGTTAGTTTGGCCAGCTTGAAAGGTAAAATAGTGATTTTAGACTACTGGGCAACCTGGTGTGGCCCTTGCGTAGCGTCTTTTCCGGGTATGCAAAAAGCCATGGCTAAATATTCTGCCAACCCCAATGTGGTATTCTTGTTTGTAAATACCTGGCAAAATGAGGACAACAGGGAAAAAGTGGTTGCCGATTTTATTGCCGAAAAGAAATATAATTTTAATGTGCTTTACGATACTAAAAATGCCAAAGACTCCTCAAAATTTGATGTAGTAAGTGCTTATAAAGTTGATGGAATCCCTACCAAATTTGTCATAGATGGTGATGGTAACATCAGGTTTAAAGCTGTGGGATTCTCAGGTTCTGATGATGGCGTAGTGAAAGAAATAGACGCCATGGTGGGATTGCTAGCTGCTAAAGAATCGAGTAAATAAACGCCTCGATTTAACAACAAAGGCGCTGAATTATCGGCACCTTTTGTTGTTTAGTAATCAACCCGCAATGGCGAGTTTTCCCATAATCTAAAGGCTGCTAAAGCTTCGTCGCGCATTAGCTGGATTATTGGTAGGCTTCTGCTTTCCATTGCTTTATCAAGCTCATCATAAATGAATTTATCGCTAAAACCAATATGATCAGCATCTGCTTTGGTGTTTGCATAATAGATTGCTATCAATTTTTGCCCAATAAATAGCACCTAAACACATTGGACAAGGTTCGCAGCTAGTATAAATTACACATCCACTTAAATCGAAAGTATTTAATTCGATACAGGCCAATCTGATGGCCGAAACCTCTGCATGTGCCGTCGGATCATTTGTTGAAGTAACTTTATTGGCCGATTTGGCAATCAGTTTACTCTCTTTTACAATTACTGCGCCAAACGGCCCACCTATGCAATCACTTACATTCTGTACCGATAGGTCGATAGCCATCTGCATATATTCTTGGTGTTGTTTTTCCATGTTGTTCTATTTAAGTGGATGGCTTGCTTGCCAAATGATCTGAAAACTAGGTGCAAAAAAAATGCCCCGATTTGGGTCAGGGCATCCAGATTTGAATATCTTTTAGTTTATTTTTTGCTGTATTCTGCATTTAAGCCTTTAATTACTTCTGAAGTCACATCTAAACTTTCATCGGCAAATAAAATGGAACTGTTGCCTTTTGAGTAAGTTAAAACCATTTTATAACCTTTTTCTTTAGCATAACCCTTCAGGTAATCAGCCACTTTATCATAAAGCTTTTCATTTTCAGCAGCTTGCTCATTTTGTAAAGCACCACCAGCGTTTTGTTGGTAAGTTTGTAACTCTTGTTGTTTCCTTGCCAACCGCTCTTCAGTACTTTTGCGTTGATCGGCCGATAAAGTTTGCGCTGATTTCTGGTATTCTGCTACCTCTCTTTGAAAAGCCTGACCTTTAGCCTGCATGTCTGCCTGAGCACTTTTACTTTTGCCTTCAAATTTCACTTTAAGATCTTTGAAGTATTCATATTTTGTAAGTAACGAGTCGGAGTTTACAAACACAATTTTCTCCGCTGGAGAAACCGGTGCAGTAGTACCCTCTGTTTTTTTAGTTTCCGTAGTTTTAGTTTCTTTGTTCTGACATGCAGAGAAAGCAGTTATCAAAGTTGCCGTTGCAAGTAAACCAAAGGTTTTAAAGGTTCTTCTTTCCATTCTTGTTTAATAAATTTTAGCAAACTTATATAAATTAGTTTTGATATGCAATTTAAAGAAAGGGCTATTGTGATAGAAGGGTGCTTTGCGTTTTGCGCAGTGTAAGCATTTAATTTACTAATCGCTAAGCGCCTAACGCCAGTCGCTCAATTTGGGTAGCATTGATCTGAAAAGCAATGGCTGTGTCTCAAACGGCTGCTTGCCCTGCTGTTTGCTTTATTGCATGCCCGCTGCGATCAGTTTTAGGTGGCGCAGGATGTGCAACTATCTGGGTTGCATGATGCCTATAGCAAATTTGTAGCATCAAACGTTCCTAAGGAATGAAAACGCCAATTAAATAATTGGCTACCCATGAATCGTCCATAACGGAACGGAAGGCAAGTATTTGTTAAGTCCCTGGCGCAGGCCGCTTATCACTGATTAAAACCGTAATCATTAATAACCAGCATCAATGAAGCAGCGGCTAATTTTTGCTATTGTGAAAAAAAACCATAGGGACACTTGCCCGTTAAAAAAAAACGAGATGTTTTTTCATTCCCGGGGGAACATTTCGTGGATAATCCATTCAAAGGCACCACCAATTTGGCCTCCTAAACCCGATAGAAATGTAAAGCTCCTGCTTCTTCAGCGGGACTTATAATGGAAAGCGGGAGGAGACATAGATTGAAATGCTGGTTTTGCTTTTCAACCCCCTTTTAATCCAATAATAGAGGCTTTTGCCTCAATCCCTTAACAGCCAAAAATTATCCACATATTAGTTTAAGTGGCAAAATTTCCGTATTTTTGATACTTATTGTTTTTAATTAAAATATGAGCGAAGAACAGGATTTAAAGTCAAATTATTCGGCAGATAATATACAGGTTTTAGAAGGTTTGGAAGCGGTGCGTAAGCGCCCTTCTATGTATATAGGTGATACTGGTGTAAAAGGTTTGCACCACTTGGTTTACGAAGTTGTAGATAACTCTATTGATGAGGCATTAGCCGGTCATGCAGATACCATTGATGTTCGCATTTTAGAAGGCAACTCCATCAGGGTTGAAGATAATGGTCGTGGTATTCCGACCGGAATTAACACAAAAGAAAATAAGTCTGCCCTTGAAATCGTAATGACGGTTTTACACGCGGGTGGTAAATTTGATAAAGATACGTACAAAGTATCAGGAGGTTTGCACGGTGTAGGAGTAAGTTGCGTTAACGCCTTATCTACAGATCTAAAAGCAGAAGTACACCGCGAAGGTAAAATCTGGATGCAAGAGTATAAAATTGGCGTTCCGCAGTATGATGTGAAAGAAGTTGGTACTACTGATAAACGTGGTACGATTGTAACATTCACTCCAGATCCTACCATTTTTACACAAACTACCGAATATAAATACGATACTTTAGCCGGCCGTTTACGTGAATTAGCTTTCTTAAATAAAGGGATTAAATTAACGTTAACTGATGAGCGTGAAAAACTGGATGATGGCACTTTCTTTTCAGAAACATTCCATTCAGAAGGTGGTTTAAAAGAGTTTGTAGCTTTTTTAGATGATACACGTACATCTATTCTTGCAGAGCCGATTTATATTGAAGGAATCAAGAATGGTGTTCCTGTTGAGCTGGCTTTCCAGTACAATGACAGTTATGCAGAAAATGTTCATTCTTACGTAAATAACATCAATACCCACGAGGGTGGTACACACATTGCCGGTTTCCGTAGGGGATTGACCCGTACTTTAAAAAACTATGCCGATAAGGAAGGTTTATTAAAGAATGTAAAAATGGAAATCACCGGTGATGACTTTAGAGAAGGTTTAACCGCAGTTGTTTCGGTAAAGGTACAAGAACCGCAATTTGAAGGACAAACCAAAACCAAACTTGGAAACAGTGAGGTAATGGGATCGGTTGATGTTGCGGTAGGAGAGGCTCTGGGTAATTATCTGGAAGAAAACCCGAAAGAAGCCAAAATGATTATCAATAAGGTAATCTTGGCGGCTACTGCACGTGCCGCAGCCCGTAAAGCACGTGAAATGGTGCAACGTAAAAGTGTAATGGGTGGATCAGGTTTACCTGGTAAATTGGCCGATTGCTCAGATAGTGATCCGGAAAGATGTGAGATTTTCCTGGTTGAGGGTGACTCTGCGGGTGGTACCGCTAAACAGGGTCGCGACCGTAACATACAGGCAATTTTACCTTTAAAAGGTAAGATTCTGAATGTGGAGAAAGCGATGGAGCATAAAATCTATGAAAACGACGAGATCAAAAATATGTTTACCGCTATCGGTGTTAGCATCGGTACACCTGAAGATAATAAAGCTTTAAATTTAACCAAACTCCGTTACCACAAAATTGTAATCATGACGGATGCCGATATCGACGGGTCGCACATTACCACGTTGATTTTAACATTCTTCTATCGTTATATGAGGGCCTTGATCGAAGCAGGATACGTTTACATTGCATCTCCACCGCTTTATCAGGTTAAAAAAGGTAAAGATTTTGAATACTGCTGGAATGACGCACAGCGCGATGCCGCGGTACAACGTTTAAAAGGTGCGGGTAAAGAAGATAGCGTACATATTCAACGGTATAAAGGTTTGGGAGAGATGAATGCTGAGCAACTTTGGGATACTACACTAAACCCTGCTACACGTACCTTAATGCAGGCCACCATTGAAAGTGCAGCAGAATGTGATCATACTTTCTCGATGTTAATGGGAGATGAGGTTGCTCCACGTAGAGATTTTATTGAGCGTAATGCAAAGTATGCAAAAATTGATGCTTAATTCTTAAATCCCGTCATAGGATTTTAATGTTGAACCCTCTTCAAGACAAGCTTGGGGAGGGTTTTTGTTATTTGTGTCGTTAGTTTCTCCAACTGCGGTTGGAGGCATGATAATGGTTTAAGATGTTACTCCCTTAAACTATATCTGATTTTTCTCATCATTGAATAACCTGAATTCAATGACTTTTGTTAAAAATAGTACGCTAAAGGCGATTGATTTCGCTCTATTCGTCGTGCCGAATTATTTTACAAGTAAGGAATAGTGTTTTCAATGGCCTTGTAGCTACCGCATGGTCAGCATCTTTTTATCATGAAAGACCCTGAAATGAATTACCTTCGGTGAGCTCGCTAAGGCTTGGTTCAGACTCTGAATTGAAAACATCTTACAGGGATCATTTAAACTGGATTTTTAATCGAATTCAGGTTAATAGCACTTTAGACAGCAACTCTGACTACAAAAAACAAGAAGCTGTCTCAAAAGTGAGGCAGCTTCTTTTGTTTTAAGGTAATTTTTTGGTATCTTAAAGGCATGGGAGGCAAAGTAGTCTTTAAGGAATATGACCCTGACCAGTTGACATTCTTACCGTACAAACTGGAAGAATTGGTACCGGCAGGTCATCCGGTACGGATCGTTAAACACGTGGTTGACCAGGTAGACGTCAAACCGATCAACCGCAAGTATAAAGGTGGCGGAGCATCAAGCTTCCATCCCCGACTGATGCTGAAGTTGCTGGTTTACGGTTATCTGACCAATACTTATTCCTCCCGTAAGCTGGAAGATCAAGCGGCACAGAACGTTCATTTCATGTGGCTATTAGGTATGAAAAAGCCTGACCATAACACGATCAACCGTTTCCGAAGCGAGAAATTATCAGGTGTCCTTCAGCAGATCTTCTCACAGATCGTGTTGTTATTACAGCAGGAAGGCATTGTTTCATTGAAGGAGGCCGTGTTCACTGACGGAACCAAGATCGAGTCAGCGGCAAACAGGTACACCTTTGTATGGGGCAAAAGCATCAAAGCGAATAAAGAGAAGATGAAGGCCCAGCTTGATGAACTATGGGGTTACGCGCAGAGCATTGCCGCAGAGGAACTGAAGGATACAGCCCCTTTAACTTTTGAAGAAGTAAATCCGGAGAAAGTAAAGGAAACTATTGCCAGGATCAATGCAGCCTTAGATGATAAACAAGAGGTAGATAAGAAAGTAAGGCAAAAGCTGAACTATGCAAAGAAGCACTGGCCGGAGAACCTAAAGAAGTATGAGGAGCAGGAAAAGTTGTTGGCAGGCCGCAACAGCATGTCCAAGACCGACCCGGATGCCACATTCATGCGGATGAAAGAAGACCATATGCTAAACGGACAGCTTAAACCAGCCTACAACCTGCAGATCAGTACACAGCAGCAGTTCATAATTAACTACTCACTTCACCAGACCTCAACCGATTACCAAACCCTGCAATCACACCTTGAGGGGTATGAAACCCTTTATAATGAAAGGCCAAAAGCCATAGTAGCTGACGCAGGTTATGGCTCGGATGAGAACTATGGCGTACTGGAAGAAAAAGGTATCGAAGCCTATATCAAATACAATACCTTCGACAAGGAACAAAAAAATGGCCTCAAGGCGTTCAGTAACGATAGCTTGCATTACAACCAGGCGGAGAACTACATGGTGTGCCCAATGGGTCAGCGAATGAAACATATCGGTGAGGGGCAGCGGGTCACCTCATCGGGCTTTGTACAGCTAATAAGCCGTTACCAGGCGCCGAACTGTGAGGCTTGCCCCATGCGGGGTGTATGTAATAAAGCAGCAGGCAACAGGATTGTTGAAGTCAATCACGGCCTGAGAAAACACAAGCAGGCAGCGAAGGAAAGATTAAATACCGAACAAGGAATTAAATATCGGAAACGACGGCCCGCTGATGTAGAACCGGTATTTGCCCAACTAAAGCATAATCACGGCTTCAGGCGCTTTCTGCTGAAGGAACTGTCCAAAACCGAGGTCGAAATAGGCTTATTGTCCATCGCTCATAACCTCAGAAAGTGGAAAGCCTAAGAAAAAAGGCTTTTTACCTGGTAACACGCTCTTAACCATCAAAAAGAATGAAAGCAGGCTCATACAATAATCTTTTCTGATAGACTAGCTAAATCGATTGAAATAAAAAACCGCCTCATAATTAACTTATGAGACGGCTTCTTTGTAATTATACAACTATAGCAAACGGCTACTCTATATCCAAAGAAAAACCATTGTGCTTAACTAACCATCCCGGTAAAGAGATTTATTTTAGGCATTGTGGGGTGATTTACAAGATGTAATATGATCCCACTTGAGCCAATTCCGTTTGAGGTTTATCCTCATGGATTTTATTATCATCCAACATCTGGCAAAGATCGCGTTCAATGGTTCTGCAGATGGTTGTAGTTGGGGTATCCGTAGGCTTATTCTCAAAAGGATCCTGAAGGTGAACCGCCATTTTTTCTACCAGTAAAAAGAATGCAGCAATTGCCACCACTAAAGGAACTTCCATATAGCCAAAGTATTCTAGCAATCCAAAAGGCAATAATACAATGAATAGATGGATAGACATGTTGATATACTTACTGTAAGTTACCGGAAAAACAGTGTTTTTAATTCTTTCCGATCCACCCATATGGTTACATAAACCTGTTATTGTTTTATCTATTTCTATCTGTTGATATTTATTGATCCAGCCTTCCTGTAATGCTCTTTTTAAATCCATGGCATGTAACTCTAAAATGGTAGCCGTTACATTTTTACGTTTCTTAATGAAATCAAATTCTTCTGCAGAAAGGTATTCTTCTAAACCTTTTCGGGGATTAAAACCCCGCAAAGCCTGACTTAAGGCATAACACCAGGCAATCTGCCGTTTTACAAACCTGGCTTTAAATTCTTCAATTTCGTCTAATTCATAGGGATTTTCTACAAATGACAAGATCTGGCGCGATAAGGTTCTCGAATCGTTAACGATGGCGCCCCAAAGGATCCTGGCTTCCCACCATCTATCATAGGCCTGGTTAGAGCGAAAGGCTAATAAAAGCGAAATGATTGTTCCTAGTAATGCGGGTACTGCAACAGGAATAGAAATGCGGGTAACGTGAAGGTTCTCATACAAAATCACAATACCTATAGAGTAACCAATAACAAAAAGAAGCTCTTTTTTGATCTTTCCGAATATATAAGTGAGCGGAATATTATTTCGTAATAGCATAATATAAAGTTTAATGGTTGGTAATTAAGAATTTGCTTCCTGCAGCTGCGTTTCGTGTATTTTTGTATCAATTAAATTTTCACTGGCATGAACAGTCAGAGCGTTTAATAAAATTACTTCACAGCCTGCTCGTTCTGTTAATATTTTAGGGTCGATACTATATTTGTTGATTGGTGTAAAATTGTATCCCCTTAAGTAAGCAATACATTCTACATTAAAAGCTTCGATAAAATTTTTAAAAGCCGCTACTGTACTGCCATAAAAGTATTCAATTCCAATGGTGTTGATCTGATTAGGGTACTTTGTCTTTGCCTGATTGATTTGCTGATAAAATTCATCACTAACATTCTCATAGTCGCGGCTACGGCGACTCAACATTAACATATCCGTTATGGAATCAGATAATTTAAAGGCATGTACAAAAATGATATTTAATATTTCATTTTTTTGATGTTGTACTAGCGCATCAATAATTTTTATACTTTCTAATTTAAAGTCGGTTGGAACTAATACTGTTTTCATCTCTATGTCTTGTTTAAATGAATTGAAATATTATTTATACAAGTTTACCCGCATATTATTATAGCGAAATAAGAGCGAGATTAAAACGAGATTAGAATGTACTCCTTTTTAGAATAGTTGAGTAGTTCATTAGCCATTGGTTCATTTGTATGGAAGCCAAATGCATGATTTAAACTTTTGGCTGAATTGTTATGTTGTTAAGAATTGTCCCATTATTAAAACCAAATTACAATTAACCAGTTTAAACGATTTTAACAGTTAACCTGATACCGGTAACAAAACTTTAATTTCAGTTCCAACCCCTTCCTGCGATTTAATGGCAATACTTCCCCGGTGCAAACGGATAATGTTTAAGGAAAGTGGCAAACCAACCCCATAACCTTTAAATTCATTGGTGTTAGATGCCCTATAGAAAGGCTCAAAAATATGCTGGATATCGGTCTGTGGGATGCCAATACCACGATCTGTTACCGAGATGGAAAGCATATTCATATTACTTTCTATACTAATGCTTACTAAATTCTCGTTAGAATATTTGCAGGCATTGTTCACAATGTTACTTATAGCCAGTTTCATCAGGTTTTTATTTATCCGCAATGAAAGCAGCTCATCATTATCTGGAAGTCTACTAAAGTCGATCTCTATTTTACTGTTGGGATGTACCTG
Organism: Pedobacter terrae; assembly: GCF_036946585.1. Classification (GTDB taxonomy): domain Bacteria; phylum Bacteroidota; class Bacteroidia; order Sphingobacteriales; family Sphingobacteriaceae; genus Pedobacter; species Pedobacter terrae_C. The sequence continues at coordinate 50,250 of NZ_JAQIIV010000014.1, forward strand.
GTTTACAGACGCTTTAATTTCCCATAACAATTCGTCCATCCGTACTTCTTCCCAAGGCTGGTTTTTTCCATTGAAACCTGATTGTGCCAAACCCAATAAACTGGTTAAAATATGCTCTAACCTTTCTGCTTCATTCTTGATTTTTGATAATGCTTTTTCCTGTTTGTCCTTATCCGATATGTTTTTCATGGCTAGTTCAACCTCTCCGCTAATGATGGTTAAAGGTGTCCTTAGTTCATGTGAGGCATTACTGATAAAATTATTCTGCGTTTCGAAAGCTGTCTCCAGACGGTTGAGCATGTTATTAAAGGTTTGGGCCAATTGTGACATTTCATCATTTCCTTTTTTAACATCTAATCTTAAATGTAAATTTTCGGCCTTTATTCTTTTTACACTTTTAATGATTTTTCGCAGTGGCATTAACATGTAGTTGGAAAATTTCCATCCCACCACAAATGACAGTATTACAGAAAGGAAAAAGCCAATGATTAAAATTCTTTGCAGGTCTTTTAACTCACGGAAACCAACAGGATCATTTGCAGAGACGATAACGATGTAACCTCCGTTCGAATTTTTAAAGAATTTACCAGCATAAAAGTGATTCTCTGTACGATAACGGGCTACATAACCTGCATTTATCCGGTTATAAAAACTGGCTGGTAATTCGCGGTCTAGTTTATTGGTTGGTTTTCCCGCTTCAACGATGTATTCTTTTTCAGATGGCAGGCGCTCCAGGTATCTGTTGCGCATTTTTGCGTAAACTTTATTATTGTCATCTTCGTAGAGTTTAATTTGGGCAGCAATATTCACCCTTGCTTCTAACCGCTTATAAAAATCTTCAAAGGCAAATTCATTAGAAAAATACCAAACAAAACCACTCAATAAGGAGATAATAACTGCAGATAAAATGGCAAAGAGTAAAGTGATTTTCTTGGCTATCTCCATTTATTTTTCCTTTAATATATAACCTAAACCTACCGCGGTATGGATTAGCTTTTGATCTGCATTTTTATCTATTTTTTTGCGGAGATAATTAACATAAACATCCACCACATTGGTACCAAGGTTAAAATCGATATCCCAAACGTTTTCCAAAATGTCTATTCGGGATAAAATTTTAGATTTGTTTTTGGCCATATACTCCAATAGCCGATACTCGGTTGCGGTAAGTACGATTTCCTGCTGGTTTCTTTTTACGGTTTTTGCGCTTAAATTGATCTGCAGGTCGCCTATAGAAATAATCTGATCTTGCGAAACTGCTCCGTGGTATCGCCTCAGCAGCATTCGGATCCTTGCAAAAAGCTCAGCGAATTTAAACGGCTTGATTAAATAATCATCTGCACCATTATCCAGCCCGTTTACCACATTTTCAGTAGTGCCCAAAGCGGTAAGCATAATAATAGGTGTATTGGGTTTTTGTTCCTTAATGATTTTGCAGAGTTCCAAACCGTTTATTCCAGGTAACATGATGTCAAGGATAATCAGGTCAAACTGATTTTCTAATGCCATCTGTTTTCCGATTAGCCCATCAGGGGAAATACTTACGGTAAATCCTTCGTCTGTTAAACCTCTCGAAATTACAGATACAACGCTCGGTTCATCTTCTACAAGTAATAAATTCATTTGATGGAAAAGTAATCTAAAAAACAGGAAATTGCAAAATATTAATTGATGGACAGAAGAGCTTTAATACTTTTTTAACCCAAAGCAGGGATAATTGTTTGATTGGGTTTCTATTGAAATAACAAAAAGAACTATCGACAGGATACAATAAAATGGTAGTCATTGCGAGAAGGAACGACGAAGCCTGCCGGCAACAGGCTGGCAATCTTTCATGTTGGTAATTTTTCCTATCAACCTCAGATCGATTATTCGCTAAATATAAATAGCTAATTTTTAGATGCCTATAATAATGAGATCGTCATGCTGAATTTATCTTACAAGTAGATATGATGTTTTCGATTGCCTTGTAGCTACTTCGTGGTCAGCATCTTTCCTGTTAAACCTCCTTGCTATAAGACCCTGAAACACCTGTCCGACCTGGCCGGGCGGAAGTTCAGGGTGACGACCGTTTATGCAAGGTGCAAAATAGCCCAAATTAAAGCACATTATTAATCGAATTCAGGTAATTAAGATTGCTTCCCCGAAAAGTCGGGACTGGCTATCGGCCTAAAAAGTCTATTCTCAATGACGATACCACGGTGAGGTGGATTATGTTGAATTATACTTCAACTAATATTCCGTCAAAAATATGGCGTGCTTCCGTGGTAAAATTTCTAATTCCCTTTCTCTGATTTCTCTTTCAGTGATTTCAATCCATCTTCAAAATCTTTGCCGATCATTTTATCCATAAATAAGCCAAACCATTTGTTGATGATGCCTTTGCTTTCTCCACTCATGGTCCAGGTTACTTTATGTCCGTTTCCGGCTTTTTCTATGTCGAAACGAGTATCTGCAATGCTTTCCATGGGCTTGATGAATTTCAGTTCCATGTCAACCATTTTATTCGCCTCTACTTTATTGATCAACATTTGTCCCGTACCATTTTTTTCTCCATTCCATTGGTACAGGTGACCAGGCTGAGCAACAGCACCAGTGATGGTGATTTTGGCTTTTGGATCCATCTTAGACCAGGCATTCCACTTATAGAATTCATGATAGTCAGCAATGTTTTTATAAATGATACTGTCGGGTGCAAGAATGGTGATACTCCGATTAACCGAATAGCTTTTTGGAAGAAAAAAACTGCCCCCAATAATGATTACTGCCAGCACGGCAATAATGCTCAAAAAGATTTTGAGAAATTTCATAACATAATTTTAGTTTGGTTAACTAAATTTATAAATAAAGCAGTTGAATTCAAAGCAGATCAACCTAAACAATTTTGATTTTCGATGAGGGAGTATTGATTTTAAAGTGCATCAGATCTGCAATAGATTGTGCTTTTTGTTTAATCAGTTCTGCATTGGGGCCTGCAAATAAATCGTCTACATTTTGAAAAAAGAGATCTTTCCAAATTTCAAATTGTTCATGCTGCAATGGCGTTTGTTTGTTAAGCGCAAAATGGGTTAACATGGGGTTCCCTTTATAAATTGCTTTACCGAAAAGGATACTTTCCCAAAAATCGTACATTTTCGGAAGGTGGCGACTCCAGTCTACTTTGGCAACATCAGTAAATATCGGGCCTATCTGTAGGTTAAGCGCAACATTCTTGTAAAATGTATCCACCAAAACGATGATATCTGCTCGATCATGAATATCTTTTTTCATGGTGCAATGATTTTAAATTTAAGAAACCTAGTGCAACTAATATCAGGAATTTAATGGTATCAATAACGATATACAGGATATGATGATAAGTTTTTACGGGGGCATGGCCTGCCAAAACCAGTTTTGCCCTTTCATCAAGTAATGGCAATAACCAAAAACTATCTATCATTAACAGGATGGTAACCGAAAAAAGCAAAATACTGCAAATGTTTTTTAATGGTGCTGGTAAAGAGCAGGCTAGAATGATAAGTAGCAATACAATTTCTATTTTATTTAGTGCCTGAAAAACCAACTGCCCTATGCCTAGGCCCAATCGGATGGTAATTCCTGGCGCCTGAAATTTTAATGGAGCTTCTAAAAAGCTAATTCCGCAAATTAATCCGGCCCAAAAAATAACACAAAAAATTGCGATTAACTTCTTCATTCAGTGCAAATATCAGATTGAACCACGCTTGAAAGAATGATTAAAGTCATTAATTGGGTTATTTCTGTTTGTAAAGCCGTAACCGCAATTTTTTATAATCGATAACAGCACTATACTGAATCAAAATGTCGCCACCAATGATACCAATTATGGGTGGGTGGCCAAACTGTTGGTAGGTATCGCTAACTGATTGAAGATCGAAGGCAACGGTTTCATAATCCCTGATTTTTAAGGTCCCGATTTTTAAAAGGGGAATTGTAGCCTGAATGGTAGTTGTAGTCGTAAAAAGTGTAGCCGCGTTAATCTCATCCGATACCTTTAATGTTTCAGCAAGGTGCTGTTCAATCAAAGATTTATCAAACACACTCCTTGAAGCGCCGGTATCCAGTACGGCCAGATGTTTCTCTTTGAAAACAACAACTTCCATCAAAAGATGGAAGCCGTCATCCTGTAAGTTAATCAGTTTTAAAGGGACTGAAATGGCTTTCATAGCAAATGTTTTGAAAGCCTAAATTAGGCTAATTAACCCGAAAACCATGTCAGGTAATCGTTATTTGTTTTTGATCATGTTTTTTACAAATTCCATTTCTGTATCGTAGCCGCTTAAATATTCTTCAATTTTTGGCTGTATCTCATTATCTGGCATTACCCCACGACCAAAAGGGATACCATTTTGTTTTTCTTCAACAACAAATTTAATGAGTGGGATCCGGCCGGTTAATTTAGAATTTGGCAGGGTATAATTAATAAAAAAGCCGCTGGTATTGCCATAATAGCTACCACCTGTTTCTTCGCCGATGAAACGGGCGTTGGTATAGTTTTTTGCCAGTGCTGCAAATTCCGAACCTCCTGAAAAAGATAAACCACTGATGAGGATATATAAATCGCCTTTGAAACGAATGGTCTGTGGCGTATCGCTTTTGTACTTTTCAGGAAGATCCAGATAACGCCCATCGTTGCTGCGATAAAATTCGCCTCTCAAATCTTTCTCGAAATCATCCCGTGAGTTTTTATCGCGATATTCGGTATAATCGAGAAACGAATAAGTAAAAGATGGGATTTCAGCGTATTTGTATTTTGGATATTCTTTGTCGACCAGGTACGACATCAGGTGGTCTTCCATGGCCTGCGCGCCGCCTTCGTTTCTCCGGATATCAATAATCAAATGTTTTATTTTACGATCAGCAATGTTCTGAAAACCCTTGGCTAAGAATTCTTTAAAGCCCTTTCTGCCGCCTGTATAATCGTTGGTCGAAAATGTATTAACGGTTAGTGTTGCCGTGCTGTTCAGTGTGTCTATCTTTAATGCAGCGGGTTCTTTATAATTGTAATTTGGGATAGATTTTGATTCTTTTGATACAAATTTTCCGTATTGCTTAAAACTTAAAGCTGGTATCTCGTTATAGTTAATCTTTTCACTGGTTTTTGGGTTAATCAGTTCAACATCAAAAAAATTGGGCTGTTGTTCAAAGAAACGCAGGTAATATTTGGAAAATGCTGTTTCTATCCAATGGTATTTGCTTGTGGTATTATAACCATCGGCTGGTTCAATTGTTAGAAGCTTCTCCAGAATGCTTTCAATGCTGTTGCCATTAATTTTAGAAATCAACATTCCTTTGGTTTTGTAATTGCCCAGATCGTTCAGGATGTAAACCTTTTTATCCAAAATCTTTACCAAAAACGGAAAGTACTTACCATGTTGCCTGATGTAATTACTCGTTTCTTCGGAAGGTTGGATTGCGCAATGGCCCTCTTTGGTATAGGTAACAACGGGCGCAACAATCTGATAAAAATCCAAAGCGTTCATCTGATCTTTTATCTTGCTTTTTTGCACATTACAAAGGCTATCAAATTGCGTGTAGGTATTGTACCACAAACCAATATGTGTTTCTATAAAAGCATTTTTCAGGATATCGAAATCTTGATGAAGGGCTTTGTAACTTAAGTTTTTTAACTTTTTCGGCGGGCTTTGTACCACAACCGAATAGTGACCCTCTTTTGAATTGGTGCTTTCGGATAGCGGTTTAACCGTAAGTATAAAGTTTTCCGTACTGTCTGGCGAAAAGACGATTTTTTCGCTGCCGAACCGGCCATTTGGCGAATCTACATCTTGTATGGTTTTGCCATGATGATCTTTTAATGTTACCGTAACATCTATTCCTTTTTGCTCAACTGTGATCAGGTAGTAAAAATCTTTTTTTAAATGGAAGCTGAACGAAGTTTCTTCACTCTGTTTGATGTTTAAATCAGCAGTAGTTTTATCTATTTTGATTGGAATAAGGTTTCGACCTACTTGCGCACGTACTGCGAGGCTGAAAAACAAAATAATAAGGATGGTAAGGCTATCTTTTTTCATTTTTTGTGAGCTATGATAGCAAAATTAAAGCTTAAATGCCTTCATCCGTTGTACGATATTGCAATTGGATTTAAGCCCTTTTATATTCGGATGGTGTTACTCCGGTAAACCTTTTAAAATGCCTTGAGAGGTGCGCCACATCATAAAAGCCGGTTTCGATAGCCACCTCCATTAAATCTGTTTCTTTAGTGAGCAGCTTTTTGCATTTTTCTATACGCTGTAAAAGGATATAATTGTTTGGCGTTAAACCCGTTTCGTGTTTAAATAAACGCAGGAATTTATATTTATCCAATCCGAAACGTTTTGCGCTGTCTGTTAATGAGAATTTTTCCATTAGGTTTTCACCGATAAAATCCTGAAATAATATTGTTTTCTTATCATTGAAATACATACTGGAGGCATAACGGGCAACCAATCTTTCTAGGACGTGTAACAACTCTTTTTCGAGATTAAGCGCTGAATTGTTAAAGTGTTTGGACAAATAATGAAAGCAGTTCACCAGGTCCCGATCGTAAATGATTTTATCTTCAAAAAATACATCGCGACCTTTGTTTAAGGTTCTGAGCACATCAGGCGCAATGTAAAATGTAAAAAATGAATTGCCCAGTTTATTGTCGCAAGGTGTTGCATGTACTTCGTTTGGGTTGGTAATTGAAATTGTTCCAATAGGTGCCTGTAGAAATTTATCGTTGAGCTTGGTATAAAAAGTCTGATTTAAGATCAGCGTAATATTAAAGTTGTTGTGTGTATGAAAGGGAAAATCAATGGTGTGTTTTCTAGCGTTTAACAACTCCAGACCATCCAAAATCGGGATTTTATGGTAGGTACTGATGTTGTGTGTATCAGTTAGTGTATTATCTACATCTTTGATTTTCAATTTTAAATTGTTTAAATTAATGGACTAGATAGAATCGTCATCTTGACTAAAACGCAGTGTAATGGCCGCCAGCGCGGACAGGCCTGCCCTTACAGGCGGGGAGGAATCTATGTAGACGGATTTCTATAGTTAGATTTCTCGACTTCGTTGCACTCCGCTCCAAAAGACGATTCAATGATTTTAAACCAGCTTCATTTCTGCCAGTACACTGTTCATATTTCTTACCGCATCAGCACTTTTGTTAAATGCTGCCTGTTCATTTTCGGTTAGTTTAAAATCGATGATTTTTTCCCACCCATTACGGCCGATAACTACCGGTACACCCAAACAGATATCGTTTTGTCCGTATTCTCCTTCAAGTGAAACGCAGCAGGTAAACAGTTTTTTCTCATCGCGTAAAACAGCTTCAACCAATGCCGCACCTGCAGCGCCTGGAGCATACCAGGCCGATGTTCCGATTAAACCTGTTAAGGTAGCACCACCAACCATGGTATCTGAAGCGACCTGATCGAGCGTAGCTTGATCCAATAAATTGCTTACTGGTAAACTTTGGTAAGTGGCTAAACGGGTTAGTGGAATCATGGTGGTATCGCCATGGCCGCCAATTACAAATCCTTGTAAATCATTTGGGTTACAATTTAATGCTTGTGATAAATAGAATTTGAAACGTGAGCTGTCTAAAGTTCCACCCATACCAATAATACGGTTTTTAGGTAAGCCCAACAATTTTAAAGCCAGGTAGGTCATCGTATCCATCGGATTACTGATCACAATGAAAATGGCATCAGGAGAGAATTTTAAAATATTTTCGGCAACACCTCTAACAATACCCGCATTAATGCCAATTAATTCTTCGCGGGTCATTCCGGGTTTACGTGGGAGCCCAGATGTGATCACCACTACATCCGAACCAGCAGTTTTACTATAGTCGTTCGTTACCCCAGTAATTTTGGTGTCGAAGCCTAAAAGGGTTGCAGTCTGCATCATGTCGATTGCCTTACCTTCGGCAAAACCTTCTTTAATATCCAATAATACAAGTTCGCTCGCCAATTCTTTGCGGGCAATGTGATCTGCACAAGTGGCACCAACTGCGCCTGCGCCAACAACCGTTACTTTCATATAATTATATTTTAGTGGTTTGCTTTCGTTAAATACCTACCGAAGGTATAAATAAATATAAGTTTAAAAAATGCATTTTAAAACTTTATAATTTAATCGGGGTTTACTTAGTAAGTACTAAACAGCAATTTTTGTGTTCAGAAATTATGGAAAACAAACCCATTTCAAATATCGATTATAAAGCCTTTGAGGGTAAATGGTATTCTTTATATTCAATCCCGACTTTATTGGATAAACATTGGAAACAGACGACCGAAACCTACACTTTGGTTGATGATGATCATTTCGATGTATATACTACTTATCACAAGGATGGGAAACCTGAAGAAAAATCGATCACCTCAAAACTATTTTTTGACGGGGAAAAAGCTGATGGTGATATGAAAGCCCAGTTTCTATGGCCTTTTAAAATAGGCTATTGGATTATAGAACTGGCTGATGATTATAGTTATGTGGTTGTAGGGCATCCCGATGAAAAATACCTTTTTATTATGGCCCGTGAGCCAAAGATGGAAGCAGATTTACTAGTGCATATTATAGAAAGATGCAGGCAAAAGGGATACGAGGTAAGTGAGTTGGTGAGCCAGGAGCATTTTTAACAGTTTACAATTTGCAGTTTGCACGCTAAGAGCATATTTAAAGTTAAATTAAATTTATTCCGTATGTCAGTCTGAGCGGAGCCGAATACTATTTAATGGTATTAGGAAGAAATTCGACTACACTACCATTGACATAATCCATTAGTCCGTTCCGTCATTCTCGCGCACGCGGGAATCTTAATGCAAGCGCTTTAAGATTCCCAATCAACTTGAGAATGACGATTCCTCGATGGAATATTTCCTGTCAAAATCGGCTAATAAAATGTTTGTGATGCTGAGCGCAGCGAAGAATCTTATCATTGTTCTAAGTGCTAAAGATTTATTAATGTGTTATGGAAAGGAAGTGCAGAAGCGTTTGGGTTTATGCAGTCCCACCATTCGCTATAGGCCCGATGAAGAATCGGGCGCTGCCGCTGCTGTCGGGTTTAGGTGGCGCCGACTGTGCTACTATCTTTGGTAATTAAACCCCTGCCCGTTGCAGCTACTATTAGGACACATCTTAAGTTTTAAATGCCGCAAGTTTCCAGCCTTGATAGATATCTTCAAATTTATCCAATCCTCTTTTTATTATAATGGGTCCTGCTGGTTGGGATCTAACATTTCCTTTCCATCCCCCAAGTCTTGCGATAATCCAACTTGCCCAGGAGAGTTTGTCTTTTCGGTATGGATTAATCGTTTTCGGTGTTTTTGGCAGATGATTTTTCTCAATAGCTTCCAGACAATCAATTTCCTGTTGATCAAACACTTCCTTAAGCTCTTGACAGTCCTCTTTGCCATAGGCCAGATAAAGCTGCATCACCCTCAGTGCTGCATTTAATACCATCAAAAATAGTTTTCTAATTGCCCATCCTGTTTCCAACTGGCTCTCTTCTATCTGAAAACCTTGTTTTTTTAGTATGCGGAACAGTTGCTCGATATACCATCGCTGTGTATACCGATAAACTATCTTCAGGGCTTCCTCTAAGCTTAAGGTGGGCTGGTCTGTGAGCAGCCTCCAGCACACGCCATCTTTGGTGTCATTATTCTTTTCCCTTGCTTCTATAGCATATAGTTCTTTTTCTTCAGCTATCTCTTTGCCAACTCCGTTCCTTGGCTTTTTGATACTTACCTTTTGACACCTTACCTCCATTTCCACGACTCTTTTGGTTTTATCTTTGCGCAGGTCGGCCGGTAAGGTTAGTAGGTATCCGCCCAGAACTGGGGCGTTCCTCAATACCGAATGTAATTTGGAACCATCAGCCAGTCTTCGGTTATCCCTGCTCCGGATGATCAAACTGGTACGGGAATCTGGAACTAAACAGAACTGCTCATAGATATCGCCCTCTCTATCCTGGATAATGGTAACATGGGCTGCCTGTGATAAAACATCTTTGGTTTTCTTGCCCGCTTTAATCCATTTATAAGATTCCTTTTCTTCAATCGCTTCTGTTTTGTAAACCTTGGTGGTATTATTCGACTTGTCCCTGGTTCTGTGCCATAACTGGAGGTCGCAATAGCCCAATATGTCTTCACTACCGGCATCAAGTACCAAACTCACATGGGAAAGAAATCCTAACCTGTTTTATTCCCAACCAAACCGAGTCCACTTCCAGGTTTAATGTTATTGGCATTTTTGCTTAGACCGAAGGAACTGGTATCCTGAATTACCAATACATCTTTACCCATCGTGTTTTTAACACACCGCTGTATCATCTCTTTAATCAAAACGGACTCATTAACAGCCTCATTGCCCAGAAAACGATAAAAACCTCTCTGTTCTGCTTCATTTTTTGTAGCTGAATGAATGCTGGAGCTCCTGCTTTGAAGTAGGGATGAAGATATCAGCTCTGCTCGACGCTCTAATCGTTTATCTCCCAAAAGCCCATCAAAATCTGGTTTATGTCCTATGCGATCCATTCTGCAAAGATATTTTTTATTTGTGTCCTAATAGTAGCCGTTGCAGGCGGGCGATTGCAGTGAACATTCCGATCCTTCATCGGAATAAAACGGAAAGCGGGACTGAAATCCTCCATGAAAAACCGAACCCTACATTTCCAGAAAAAATAAATATTTCATTGAATAATTGCCTTTAAAAACGATAGCATCGTTTCGATATGGATGTAATCGTTAGGAAACGATGATAATCATCTTTCTATTTTAAACCTTACAGGTTTTAGAAACCTGTAAGGTCTGTCGGCCGATTTTGTTGATAAAATACTGACAACTTCAACCCTCAAAATCCTTATTTTTGAAAAACCGTTATTGTTTGATAACGGTTAATTCTTTGCCGCACAATATGTACTTAATTTTTGATACTGAAACCACGGGTCTGCCCCGCAATTACAATGCACCCATTACCGATACGGATAACTGGCCGCGTTGTATACAGATCGCCTGGCAGCTGCATGATGAGATGGGGAGATTGGTTGAACATCAGGATTATCTGGTTAAACCAGAGGGATTTAATATACCTTACGATGCCGAACGGATTCATGGAATCTCAACTGAACTAGCAGCAGAACAAGGTATTGGTTTTGACGAAATGTTGGCTAAGTTTAACGAGGTTTTAAACAAAGCTAAATTTATTGTCGGGCAAAATGTTGGTTTTGACGTGAACATTATGGGTTGCGAGTTTCACCGTTTTGGTGTGGCTAACCGCCTGGCTGAAATGCCCGTTTTGGATACCTGTACCGAAGTTACCGCACAACTTTTACAACTGCCTGGAGGTAGGGGCGGTAAATTTAAATTGCCAACCTTAACCGAATTACATTCCTATTTGTTTGGTGAACCCTTTAATGAAGCCCACAATGCTACTGCCGATGTGGAGGCAACCACGCGTTGTTTCCTGGAGCTGATTAAAAGAGAGGTTTTCAAAAAAGAAGAACTGCTTGTTGATGTAGAATATTTCCCTCGTTTTAGAGAGGTAAACCCTGGCTTAATTCAAGGCGTAGGATTAAGACATATTAATTTAAAGGCTGCATCTGATGAAATCCGCAAGCGCCAGCAAAAAACCGAAGGCAGCGGAATTTCTAAACAAACATTAGCCGATAACAAACAGGAACTTGCAGCCGCAACCTTTGTGCATTTGCATAACCATACGCAGTTTTCAGTATTACAGAGTACCATTAGCATTCCTGATCTGGTCAAAGCCGCAGCTGCACAGAAAATGCCTGCCGTTGCCATGACTGACCATGCCAACATGATGGGTGCTTTCCACTTTGTTAATAACGTACTGAATCATAATAAAGCTGCTGAAGCCAAAAACGCTGCAGCAATAGAAGCTGGCGAACGCCCTACTGAGGTAGTGATGACACCCATAGTTGGCGTAGAGTTTTTTGTGTGTGCAAACCATTTGGACCGTACAGCGAAAGACAATGGCTACCAGATGGTATTGCTGGCCAAAAATAAAAATGGCTATCATAACCTCGCCAAAATGTCGTCGATAGCCTATACCAAAGGATTTTATTACGTGCCGCGTATTGATAGGGAGGTAATAGCGCAATACAAGGAAGATATTATTGTTTTATCGGGTAACATGGGTGGTGAGATTTCGAGTAAGATCTTAAACATGGGCGAAAGCCAGGCAGAAGAGGCGCTGATCTGGTGGAAGGAAATGTTTGGCGACGATTTTTATCTGGAAGTGATGCGCCACAACCAGGAAGATGAAGACCGTGTAAACGAAACATTGATTGCTTTTGCCCGCAAACATGCCGTTAAACTGGTGGCCACCAATAATACTTACTATGTAAGTAAAAAAGATGCCAACGCACATGATATTTTACTCTGTGTTAAAGATGGCGAAAAGCAGGCTACACCGATAGGTCGCGGTCGTGGTTATCGTTATGGTTTACCTAACCAGGAATACTATTTTAAATCAGCTGATGAAATGAAGGCACTTTTTGCTGATCTGCCCGAAGCGATTTTAAATATTCAGGATATTCTGAACAAAATTGAGACCTATAAACTGGCCCGTGAGGTACTGTTACCTAAATTTGATATTCCTGAAGAATTTTTGGTAGCCGAAGATGAAATGGACGGCGGTAAACGTGGCGAGAATAAGTTTTTAAGGCATTTAACTTACGAAGGTGCAAAACGTCGTTATGGAACATTAACCGATGACGTAATTGAACGTCTGGATTTCGAATTGGCCACTATCGAAAAAACAGGTTATCCGGGTTACTTTTTGATTGTACAGGATTTTATTGCTGAGGCGCGTAACCTTGATGTATCAGTAGGGCCAGGTAGGGGGTCAGCTGCAGGTTCAGCGGTGGCTTATTGCCTGGGGATTACCAATATCGATCCGATTAAATACGATCTCCTTTTTGAGCGTTTTCTCAATCCCGATCGTGTATCCATGCCCGATATCGATATCGACTTTGATGATGAGGGGCGTGGCCGTGTAATGGAGTATGTAATTAATAAGTATGGTGCCAATCAGGTAGCGCAGATTATTACTTATGGTACCATGGCCGCTAAATCGTCTATCCGCGATACGGCACGTGTATTGGATTTGCCATTATTTGAGGCCGATAAAATTGCCAAGCTGATTCCGAATATGAAGCTGGCTAAAATATTTAACCTCGACGAGAAAAGTTTAAAAGATGCTTTACGCCCTGATGAATATGAGAAAGTTGTAGAACTGAAAAACCTGGGCAGCCAGAAAGATTTAAGCGCAGAAACTATTCAGCAGGCACAGGTTTTAGAAGGATCGTTACGGAATACGGGTATTCACGCCTGCGGTGTGATTATTACGCCGAGCGATATTACCAATTTCGTTCCCGTATCAGTAGCCAAAGATTCTGATTTATATGTTACCCAGTTTGATAACTCGGTTGTGGAAAGCGCCGGTTTATTAAAAATGGACTTTCTGGGGTTAAAAACCTTAACCCTGATTAAGGATACGGTAAAACTGGTTAAGAAAAGGCATGGTATTGACCTCAATCCCGATAATTTCCCGATTGATGATGTGATGACTTATGAGCTTTTCCAACGCGGAGAAACTATTGGTATTTTCCAGTACGAGAGTCCGGGTATGCAGAAATACATGAAAGAGCTTAAACCAACGGTTTTTGATGACTTAATTGCCATGAACGCTTTGTACCGCCCGGGACCAATGGAATACATCCCAAGTTTCGTTCGCCGTAAAAATGGCGAGGAAGAAATTAAGTACGATTTGGATGCTTGCGAGGAATATTTGAAGGAAACTTACGGAATTACGGTTTACCAGGAACAGGTAATGCTTTTATCGCAAAAGCTGGCTGGCTTTACCAAGGGTGAGGCGGACGTTTTACGTAAGGCCATGGGTAAAAAACAAAAAGACGTTTTGGATAAAATGAAACCAAAGTTTGTGAAACAAGCTTCGGAAAAAGGCCATGATGCTACCGTTTTAGAAAAAATATGGAAGGATTGGGAGGCATTTGCATCCTATGCCTTTAACAAATCGCACTCTACCTGTTATGCATGGATTGCTTACCAAACGGCTTATTTGAAAGCACATTATCCGGCTGAATACATGGCTGCGGTACTATCCAATAACATGAGCGATATTAAGCAGGTGGCATTCTTTATGGAAGAGTGTCGCCAGATGAGTGTTACCGTATTAGGCCCGGATGTGAACGAATCTGACCTGAAATTCTCAGTTAATGCCAAAGGCGAAGTCCGTTTTGGGATGTCGGCAGTAAAAGGAGTGGGTGAGAAGGCGGTGGAGAGTATCATTGAAGAACGCTCAGCCAACGGACCTTATGCCAGCGTGTACGATTTTGCCAAGCGTTCTAATACACGTATTGTAAATAAAAAAGCTTACGAGAGTTTTGTATATAGTGGGGCTTTTGATGCATTTGGCGGACACAGGGCGCAGTATTTTTATATCGGCCCGAACGATAAAATGAATGGCATTGAAAAGATTATTAAATATGCTAATGATTTTCAAAACAATGAAAGCACTTCTCAGGCTTCGCTCTTCGGTGGATCAAAAGCTGATTTGATTTTAGAGCCTAGTTTGCCTGTTTCACCAGAATGGGCGTTAATGGACCGTTTGAAATATGAAAAAGATGCGATCGGGATTTTCCTTTCCGGTCACCCTTTGGATAACTATAAACTCGAACTCGATAAATTTTGTACCAACAGTGTCCGGCAGCTCAGTATCATCAATAAGGTGCGCATGGGCGATAGCAACGAAGAGGTTTTGGCCGAATTCGAAAAATTGAAAAACCGTGAGCTTTGTGTAGGTGGACTGGTGGTAACGGCATCGCAACGGATTACCAAAACGGGTAAACCTTTCGGAACTTTTGTTTTTGAAGATTATGATGATGCCTGTGAAATGGCTTTGTTTGGCGAAGATTTTTTAAAGTTTAAGTCGTTTTTAACCGAAGGGTATTTCTTGCAGATTAGGGGAAGGGTAGGCGAACGTTTCGGAAAAGCCGGCGATTGGGAATTTAAGATAACAGCTATTAACCTCATGTCAGAGCTGCGTGATAAGTTAGCAAAGAGTTTAACTATCCAGGTGCCTATTGAGCGGGTTAACGAGCAGTTAATGAGAGAAATTGAGGCTATATTAGCAGACAATAAGGCAAATTCCGAGCAGCAAAACTGTCAACTTAACTTTGCTGTTTTTGATAGCGAAAAGCAGATTATGCTCGATCTGCCTTCTAAAAATTTAAAGATAAACCCCAATAATAAGTTCTTAGAACAATTAATGGGGATGAATGTTGTAAACTATAAATTGAATTAGCGTCCTGCGTTTGGCGTTAAGCGTTTTGGATGATCTTTACGCTCCACGCTAGCCACTAAGCGCTCAACACATTTACTAAAATAATGTCAAATTGGCATTACAGAATTGGTGGCATTACAATTGAATACATATATTTGAACATAAAAAAAATTAATTATGGCATTAGAAATCACAGATGCAAACTTCGAGGAGCTTGTATTAAAATCAGATAAACCCGTATTAGTAGATTTTTGGGCAGAATGGTGTGGCCCTTGTCGCATGGTTGGTCCAGTTGTAGAAGAGATCGCTAAAGAATATGATGGGAAAGCGGTAGTTGGAAAAGTAAATGTTGATAACAACCCTCAAATTTCAATGCAGTTCGGTATCCGTAATATTCCTGCGTTATTATACTTTAAAGGTGGCGAAGTGGTTGACAAACAAGTTGGCGCTGTTCCAAAATCGGTATTAGCAGAGAAGTTAAACAAGCAATTGGCTTAGTTTAAGCTTAAAGCAAAAAGATCAAAGCTGAAAGGCTTGTAACATATTTAAAACCCAGGTTCATATTAAGAATTTGGGTTTTTTATTGCCGGCATAATTTCGTTTCTTTAATAAAAAAACTAACCATCATGTCTATTCACCTATTTAATAATAAAACTTTATCCATTTTATTGGCTGGACTGGCCATAAACTGTGCTAATATTGCTCGTGTATCGGCGCAAAATCCGGTTGAAACTAATCCTCCTTCCGCTGATTATAAGCCAGCTTTTGCCGGGCAGACCCGTATTGCAGGTGTGAAAACCAAAACCCCATTGGATATTACAGTCATCAATGAGAAGTTGGAAAACCCGTGGGCAATTTCGGTACTTCCTGATGGCCGGTTTTTAATTACCCAAAAACAGGGAACCATGGTGATTTTAAATGCTAATGGGGAACTAAGCAAAAAGATTACTGGTTTACCAAAAGTAGATCCATCTGGTCAGGGAGGTTTATTGGATGTAACTTTAGATCCCAACTTTTCTAAAAATCGGATGATTTATTGGGCTTACTCAGAGCCACAGGAAAAAGGCGTTTTATTAGCCATCGCCAAAGGTAAATTGGCCGCAAACGAAACTACGATCGAAAACCAGACCATTATTTACCGTGCCACGCCAGCTTATTCTGGTAAACTTCAGTACGGATCAAGAATTGTTTTCGATAAAAATGGAAACTTATTTGTGAGTACGGGCGAACGTTCTGGTAACGATATCAGAATACAGGCACAGTATTTAAATTCTTCATTAGGTAAAATTTTACACCTCACGCCAGAGGGAAAAGCAGTGGCAAACGGTCCATTTGCAGGTAAAGCAGATGCCCGACCTGAAATTTATGCTTACGGCCTCCGCAATCCTGACGGCTTAGCCATAAATCCATTAACGGGAGATTTATGGGAAGCAGAATTTGGGCCTAAAGGTGGCGATGAGGTAAACATCATTAAGCCAGGAAAAAATTATGGCTGGCCGATTATTACCTACGGAACAGAATACAGTGGTAAAAAAGTTGGCGAAGGCATTACACAGAAAGAAGGGATGGAACAACCGGTTTATTATTGGAACCCAAGTATATCACCTGGTTGTATCACTTTTTATAACAGCAACAGTATAGCCGAATGGAAAGGCAATTTATTTGTTGGCGGTTTAGGTGGTTCGCACATTATCCGTTTGGTGGTAAAAGATAATAAAATTGTTGGCGAAGAGCGTTTATTGGAAGGCAAAGGCGAACGTTTCCGCGATATGGCAGAAGGAAAAGATGGAGCACTTTATTCAGTAACCGATAATGGACATTTGTACAGAATAGCCAAGAAGTAATATTTATATACTGTTTGGTGAGCCACCAAACAAGGAATTTGATTATTAGACCTCGCAGGTTTCACAGGCCTGCGAGGTTTTTTTATATTTCGAAATAATTGCTTGGTTTTGATAATTACTAAATTGGTCGTTACCCTGAATTTATTTCAGGATCTTTTTTGTTAAATGAATGCTTAAATGATTTCAGTGTGAATAATAGACTCTACATTGGAGATTCTATGTTTTATACATTTTCCTGGTTAAGGAAATTTGGGGTTAAGTTTTTCATCGCATTTTCAGTCCCGCTGTTCGTTTTGTAGTACCCGCACGAGGCCGGTAGCTACCACTATCATCGGGTTTATTTACCAAGGATAGTAACACAATCTTTGCAACCTAAAACCCGACCGTAGCGAGATGCCGATTTTCAATCGGCAGACGCGGGGGCAGGGATGCATAAGCCTCTAAGTACTGCAATTGCTTTCCAAATCACAGGAAATATAATGTATATCAGAACTTTGCTCATTAATCAATATATTTTCGCCATCAAACCCTGATCAGTTTTTACAATTATTTTCTAAATCTTTTATTAGCTTTACGATATGCAGGCTGTAAACTATGAGATCGAAACAAGTTATGGTAATTTAGAATTGCTCGCCCAGCAAGTGGTAGAAGGTTTTATTACAGGCCTACATAAGAGTCCTTTCCATGGCTTTTCGGTTGAGTTTGCCGAACACCGTCAGTACAATAATGGCGATAACGTTAAAAATATAGATTGGAAACTATATGCCAAAACAGATAAACTTTACAGCAAACGTTTCGAAGAAGAAACCAATTTGCGTTGTCAGTTTGTGATTGATGTTTCCTCATCCATGTACTTTCCCGAGCCTAAAAACAATAAACTGAAATTCTCTATACAGGCTGCAGCGTCTTTAATGTACCTGTTAAAGAAACAACGCGATGCTTTTGGACTAAGCCTATTTACCGATGAGATCTTATTCAATTCTCCTGCAAAATCCACAACGGTACATCAGAAATATTTATTTACCCAATTGGAAGAACTGCTACAGAAACCTAAGATAAATGCACATACCAATTTAAGTGAGGCGCTGCACCAGGTGGCAGAACTGATCCATAAGCGTTCGTTGGTGATCATCTTTAGCGACTTGTTTAACACGCAGACCAATACCGATAAAACCGATCAGTTTTTTGACGCCTTGCAACACCTGAAATTTAATAAACATGAGGTGGTGGTTTTTAATGTGGTTGATAAAACAAAAGAATTAGATTTTAATTTTGAAAACCGTCCGTACCAGTTTATTGATATGGAAACCGGCGAAACCATTAAAGTACATACCAATCAGGTAAAGGAGAACTATGTAACCGCGGTTTCTACTTATCGACAAGAGATTGCGCTAAAATGTGCTCAATATAAAATAGACTTAATTGATGCTGATATGAATGAGGGTTTTTATCCAATCCTTCAGTCTTATTTAATCAAAAGGCAAAAATTGGGTTAAAATTTTGTTACAAAACAAGACGGTTTAGGTGCTGTTTTATTAATGATTTAAATTTTAAGCTTCCTGATATGTTACAAAAAGGCGATACTGCACCAGATTTCGAATTAAATGCTACCCCCGATCAGAAAATAAAACTTCAGGATTTTAAGGGTAAGAATGTTATACTGGCTTTTTACCCTGCAGATTGGAGCCCGGTATGCAGCGACCAGATGGCACTTTATAACGAAATGCTAAAATATTTTAATAAATATGATGCGCAGATTTTTGGTGTTTCTGTTGATAGCGTTTGGTGCCACCTGGCCTTTGAAGAAAATAGAAAATTACATTTCCCGCTACTGGCTGATTTTGAACCAAAGGGTGCAGTATCTAAGGCTTATGGAATATATGATGATGAAGTTGGCGAAAGCAAAAGGGCACTGTTTGTTATTGATAAAGAAGGTAAAATTGCATGGAGTTATTTGTCGCCTGTAGCCGTTAACCCTGGTGCAGATGGTATTTTGGATGCACTGGAAGAATTAAGCAAGAAATAAAGAGATGAGTACATTAAAACCTGAAATAAGCAGTGTTGATCATATTCAGGGCACTGATTCTGCAAGTATTACCATTGTTGAATTTGGCGATTATCAGTGTCCATATTGCGGAGATGCCTACCCGATTATGAAAGAAATTGAGGAAACATTTGGCCATCAGATCAGATTTGTTTTTCGTCATTTTCCTTTGGCAAATGCGCATGAATTTGCTTTTCCGGCTGCTATTGCTGCAGAAGCTGCGGGTTTACAAAGTAAATTCTGGGAAATGCACGATGCACTTTACGAAAATCAATACCGCTTAGATGGTGAGCTATTTAATGAATTGGCCGAAACTATTGGTTTGGATTTAGAGCGATTTCAACAAGATAGTGCTTCAGAAGAGATCAAACGAAAAATAGAAGATGATTTTGACAGCGGCGTAAGAAGTGGTGTAAATGGAACCCCTTCATTTTATATAAATGGAACTAAATTCGATGGTGGTGCAACAGATCTTTACCAAATGCTTAAAGAAAGCGCTGAATGATTTTAGAGAAGTCAAGTTTTCAAAACTTGACTTCTCTTTTTACAGAAAATCAACTTCTTTCTGTTTTGAAAAATAGCTGCGAACACTTGATTTTGATCTGGTAAAACCAAAATTTAATAATTATAAAAATTAAAGTTTGTGGCACCTTAATTGGCTTTTCATAAAAATTAGATTGTAGGATTTTACTTAGGCTCAATTAACATTTATGCGAATTAACTAACATTTGAACTTTTTGCCTTAATGAGATCGTCATGCTGAACTTATTTTACAAGTAAGGAGAGTGTTTTCAATTGTCTTGTAGCTACTACGTGGTCAGCATCTTTTTTGCTAGATAGACCCTGAAATAAATTACCTTCGGTGAGCTCGCTAAGGCTCAGTTCATGGTGATGATTATGGCTAAAATATCTATAGGAAACCTTCAAATATAAATCTAAATGGAGTATTATTGACTAATTTTAACAAAAAACCTCATGTATTTTGCAATACATGAGGTATCAGATAAGGGTAACCGGAAAACTAAAAAACTAATTATGAGTTTTTAGAATTTAACAAAATTGAAATCGCTTCGTGTTTTGTTATATCAAAGGTGCACTTCATTTATGAAGTTTTAGTGAAGAAACTTCATCCAGCTATTGCAGCTTTAATGATATTACTTTGATATAAAGTCTTTTCAAGGTCAGATTGGTTCTTTTTGTTTTTAGTGTAAAACAATACATCAGCTTCTATTATTTATTAGCTAGATAGAATCCATCATTTAAAAATATTTTCATGGGTAAAAATGTTGCAGAACAATTGGTTGAAATGCTGGTTGAGTTTGGCGTAAAAAGAATTTATGCCGTTACTGGAGACAGTTTAAATTATTTTAACGACGCAGTAAGAAGAAATGGCAAGATAAAGTGGATCCACGTACGCAATGAAGAGGTTGGTGCTTTTGCTGCTGCAGCCGAAGCAGAGCTTGACGGGATTGCCTGTTGTGCAGGTAGCTGCGGCCCGGGTCATGTGCACCTGATTAACGGTCTCTACGATGCGCACCGTAGCCATGTCCCGGTAATTGCCATTGCTTCAACCATTCCTACAGGCGAATTTGGAATGGACTTTTTTCAGGAAACAAACACCATAAAATTATTTGACGATTGTAGTTATTACAACCAGGTAGCCACTACGGCCGAGCAGGCACCCAGGATGTTTCAAACGGCTGTTCAACATGCCATTCATAAAAAAGGGGTTGCCGTTTTCGGTTTGCCTGGCGATGTAGCCCAACTGGATGCGGTGGAAAGTGTTACTTCTATGCAATTATTCACCAATAAGCCGATAATCCGTCCTTCTGATCAGGAGTTGAAAGATTTATCAGACCTGCTTGATGGCGAAAAGAAAATTATGATCTACTGTGGGATAGGTGCCGCAGAAGCGCATGATGAGGTGGTAGAATTAGCAGCTAAACTCAAAGCACCAGTGGGATTTTCTTTCAGAGGAAAAATGGGCATACAATATAATAATCCTTATGAGGTAGGGATGACAGGACTTTTAGGACAGCCATCTGGATATCATGCCATGCACGAGGCCGATGTGGTGCTTTTATTGGGGACCGATTTTCCTTATGTAAATTTTATGCCTGTTAAGAACAAAATTGTACAAATTGATGAAAAACCGGAGCGTTTGGGCAGAAGGGCTAAATTGACCATGGGTTTATGCGGAAACGTTAGCGATTCGATAAAGGCGTTATTACCGCTGCTGACAGAAGGAAAGGACGACGATTTCTTAAAATCTCAATTAGAATTTTATCAGAAAGTTAAGGAAAGGCAGCAGGTTTATGTTAAAGATCAGGGTGAGGAAAATAAAATCCAACCCGAATTTGTAGCTGAAACTATAAATCGTTTAGCGGCTGATGATGCTATTTTTACGGTAGACACTGGAATGTGCTGCGTTTGGGGAGCACGTTTTATAGATGGAACGGGTAAACGCAAAATGCTGGGTTCTTTTAACCATGGCTCTATGGCGAATGCGATGCCAATGGCCATTGGTGCAGCATTGGCACACCCTGAACAACAAGTAATTGCACTGTGTGGTGATGGTGGCTTATCCATGCTGTTGGGCGATTTGGCTACCATTAAACAATATAACCTGCCAATAAAACTGATTGTATTTAACAACAGGGCTTTAGGTATGGTGAAACTGGAAATGGAGGTTGATGGTTTGCCTGATAATGAAACAGATATGATCAATCCAGATTTTGCCCTGGTAGCACAGGCCATGGGATTTAAAGGAATGACGGTAACCAAACCTGAAGAAGTAGAAACAGCGATTAGTTATGCATTGAATGAAAATGGTCCTGTTTTGTTAAATATCATGACCAATCCGAATGCTTTGGCAATGCCACCAAAAATAGAATGGGAACAAATAAAAGGCATGACAGAATCGATGGCAAAACTGATGCTGGGTGGAAAAATGAGCGAGGTTCTGGATACGATAAAATCGAATTATAAACATTTGGGAGAGGTATTATAAACGAAGAAAACGTCATCTCGAGCGGAGTGCAACGTAGTCGAGAGATCTGCCTAGATAGATCTCTCCCCGCCTGTACGGGCAGGCATTCCACTGCGTTTCAGTCGAGAGGACGGATTCCTTTGAGTATTGAACTGCTATAAATTACCCCTTAATTCCTGTTCGCGTTCCAAAGATTCGAAAAGTGCTTTGAAGTTACCTGCGCCAAAGCTTTGTGCACCTTTACGTTGAATAATCTCGAAGAAAAGGGTAGGGCGGTCTTCAACTGGTTTGGTAAAAATCTGTAAAAGATAACCCTCCTCATCACAATCAACTAAAATGCCCAGGCTCTCCAATAAAGATATTTCTTCATCAATTTTACCTACGCGTTGTGGCATCATATCATAATACGCTTCTGGTGGAGCACTTAAAAATTCCACACCGCGTGATTTTAATTCTTTAACCGTTTTAACAATGTCTTTTGTGGCTACGGCAATATGCTGAACACCTTCGCCCTCATAATATTCCAGGTATTCTTCAATCTGCGATTTCTTTTTACCTTCTGCAGGCTCATTGATCGGAAATTTTGAATAGCCGTTTCCATTACTCATTACTTTACTCATCAAGGCAGAATATTCTGTATTAATCTGCTTGTCATCAAAAGATAGAATATTTACGAAACCCATTACATCCTCATACCATTGTACGGCTTCATTCATGCGGTTCCAACCCACATTTCCCACACAGTGATCAATGTATAGAAGACCGGCATCAGCAGGCTGATAATCGCTTTCCCACACACGGTAACCTGGCATAAAAGTTCCGTTATAATTTTTACGTTCAATGAACATGTGTACGGTTTCGCCATAAGTGTAAATACCACTCATTTTAACCTCGCCATATTCATCTGTTAAGGTTTTTGGCTCCATATATGGTTTCGCGCCACGTTTTGTAGTTTCTTCAAAGGCGCTGTATGCATCATCTACCCAAAGCGCTAATACTTTCACGCCATCGCCATGCTTTTTAACATGCTCTGCTATTGGATGATCAGATTTTAGCGCTGTAGTTAAGATCAGCCTGATTTTACCCTGTTGCAATACATAAGATGCACGATCGCGTACGCCAGTTTCTGGTCCGGCATAAGCCAAGCTTTGAAAACCAAATGCCGTTTTATAGTAATGAGCAGCTTGCTTGGCATTACCCACGTAAAATTCGACATAATCTGTTCCATTAATAGGCAGAAAATCTGGTGCTTTTGATATTTTTTCTGCGAATGTTTGTGTCTCCATTTGTTTGTTATTTAAGTCCGATGTCGGAGGTCCGAAGTCGGATATGATATGTTGTTGTTAAATGTTATAAAGTTGAATGTTGTAAAGTTTAAATGTTTGATAATTGCTCAAATCTATTCCTTTGCACTTTATCCTCGGTCTATGTTCCTACTGAATATTTCTAGGCCACCTTATCTTCTGACCCCAGTCTCCGGACTTCTGACTATTGCTATGCACTTTATCTTCTGACCTCTGTCTTCCTGGCTTCTGACTATTTAAATGCACTTTATCTTCGGGCCTCGGTCTCCGGACTTCTGACTCATTTATTCTACGTTAATTTGCCAGCTTTTATGATAGTTTTCGTCTTCAATATCGAGGGCATCCTGCGTAAGCATCAATGGCTTAAAAGGATCGATCATCACCGCCAGCTCATCCGTTTTTTCCTTACCGATTGACTTTTCTACCGTACCTGGATGTGGTCCGTGTGGGATACCCCCCGGGTGTAAAGTAATCTGTCCTTTTACTACACTTTTGCGGCTCATAAAGTCGCCATCTACATAATAAAGCACTTCGTCGCTATCTACGTTGCTATGATTGTAAGGCGCCGGAATCGAATCAGGATGGTAATCGTATTTACGGGGAACAAAAGAGCAAACCACGAAATTGTGTCCTTCGAAAGTTTGATGTACCGGAGGTGGCTGATGTAACCGGCCTGTTATCGGTTCAAAATCATGTATAGAGAAAGCATAGGGATAATGATAGCCATCCCAGCCTACATAATCAAAAGGGTGCGTGCCATAAGTGTATGGATAAATTAAGCCCTGTTTTTTAATGAGCACTTTAAAATCGCCATATTCATCGTGTGTTTGCAGGTTCTCCGGTAGCCTTAAGTCGCGCTCACAATAAGGCGCATGCTCCATTAACTGTCCATATTGATTTAAATATCTTTTTGGCGCTCTTAAAGGACTAAAACTTTCAACAATGAACAACCGGTTTTGTTCAGTATCAAAGTCCATCTGATAAATAGTGCCTCTTGGGATAATCAGATAATCGCCATATGCAAATTTGATTTCTCCAAATCCTGTTTTCAGCTTTCCAGAGCCTTCATGTACGAAGATCATCTCATCGGCCTGACTATTTTTGTAGAAATAATCGGTCATCGATTTTCGTGGTGCAGCCAAAACGATGTGCAGATCGCTATTGACTAGAACAGCTTTTCTACTTTCTAGAAAATCATCTTCTGGTTTAACGTTGAAACCAATTAAACTGGTATGCTTCAGGTGCTTTTCGCGCGCTATTTTTGGTTCAACGCTGTAAGGCTCACCTAAATGTTTTACGATGGTTGGCGGGTGGCAATGATAAACCAATGAATATAAACTGGAAAAACCCTCGGTTGATACCAATTCTTCGGCATAAAGATTTCCATCAGGTTTACGAAAAACCGTGTGACGTTTTGCCGGAATCTGCCCCAATTTATGATAAACAGGCATAATTAAATGGTGTTATGGTTAGAAAGAAAAATCCTAATGAATTAACAATTAAAACGGCGACGCGTTTCAATTTAAAAAGAAGAATGAATGAAAACTACAAAGAGTATTGAGCCATGATCAGCTTGGATAGCATATTATAACGACGGGCCGCAATGGCGTCGTTTACCAGATTAATATGTAATGCTTTTAAGATCATGCTTTTAATGGTACCAAGGTAAGTATTTTATTTAGAAGTTAAAATTTTAATTAGCTTTAATTACATCTGCAAATTATACTTTATCAAAATAATCATGCTTAAGTTTTATTTTGAATGGGCTAATTGCTTAGCTTTACCGCGTATTTAACCAAATCATATATGAAATTAGTATCTTATAAAACCGAAGAAAGGGAGCATCTTGGCATATTTATCGATGGACATATTTACAACTTAAATAGTTGCGATAAATTGCTTCCGGATAATATGAGTATGTTTCTCGAAGGTGGCGAAGTGTTAATGGAGCGGGCAAAAAGGATAGATGATCAAATAAAAGATGGAAGTTTAGCCGCTAAAGAGGAGATTTTTTACGAGATTCTGGCACCTGTTCCACATCCTACAAGTTGTCGTGATGGTTACGCTTTCAGGCAGCATGTTGCTGCGGCGCGTAGGAACAGAAAGGTAGATATGATTCCTCAGTTTGATGAATATCCGATCTTTTATTTTACTAATCATAATGCTATCCAGGGAACAGGGGAAATTGAATGTATGCCAGATCATTTTGATAAGCTGGATTTCGAACTGGAGCTTGCCATTGTTATTGGTAAAAAAGGTAGAAATATTAAAGCTGCCGAGGCTGATGAATACATTGCAGGTTATATGGTAATGAACGATATGAGTGCCCGTACTTTGCAGATGGAAGAGATGTTATTGAATTTAGGCCCTGCAAAAGGAAAAGATTTTTCGACTGTGATTGGTCCATGGCTGGTAACGCCTGATGAATTGTTGCCCTACAAAGTGGCTCCTAAGGAAGGACATGTTGGCAATGCTTACGACCTTAAAATGACCTGCCGGGTAAATGGGGTTGAAGTTTCTAAAGGAAATGCTGCCGATATGGACTGGACTTTTGCTGAAATTATAGAACGTTGTGCTTACGGTGTAGATATTCTTCCTGGAGATGTTATTGGTTCTGGAACAGTGGGAACAGGCTGCTTTCTGGAATTAAACGGTACAGGCTTACTTAATGATCCAAATTATAAAGTACAATGGCTGCAACCTGGTGATGTGGTGGAGATGGAGATAACGGGTTTAGGTGCATTAACCAATACGATTACGAAAGCTGATACGGATTTTTCGATCCTGGCGTTGAAGAAGTAGTAAGGTTAAAGTTGAAAGTTCAAAAGTTGTAAATTGCGGAAATTGACTGAAGTTATTTTGAGGTCAATTTATTTAATGGTGGATTATGATGCAGTCGTCATCCTGAATTCATTTCAGGACCTTGTTGATTAGATGCTGAAACAAGTTCAGCATGACGATCGTTACTAAAAACCTATAGCAATAATATAATCAAAGGAACTTAGACTACTTAGCTTAGCATTTCTATATAGCTGAAAGCCACGGTTATTATCCGATTTCATCTAGAATAATATCTTTTGCAGGGACAGCTATTTCCCAATAACTAATTGCATTTTCTTAAAACGAATATTAAATTAATCATTTAAAGTTTTGGTTTCAATTAAAATCGAAGATTTAACCCCGGTAGAACTGCAAAACTACCTGCAATACGCTATCGCTCCGCGACCGATCTGTTTTGCCTCAACTATTGATGCCGAAGGAAATATAAATTTAAGTCCCTTCAGTTTCTTTAATATGTTCAGCACCAATCCGCCTATTTGTATTTTTTCGCCATCGAGGAGAGTGCGCGATAATACCACTAAACATAGTTTGGAAAATGTACTGCAGGTTAAAGAATGTGTAATTAATATTGTAAACTACGATATGGTGCAGCAGATGAGTTTGGCCAGTACCGAATATGCTAAAGGTGTAAATGAGTTTGAGAAGGCAGGGTTTACGATGTTAAAATCTGATTTTGTACGGCCACCAAGAGTTGCAGAAGCGCCTGTACAGTTCGAGTGTGTGGTAAATGAAGTGATTGCTTTAGGTGATAGCCACGGTGCCGGAAACTTGGTACTGGCTGAAATAAAAGTGATTCATATTAACGAAGCGGTTTTAGATGAAAATGGCAGGATAGATCAGCATAAAATGGATCTTGTTGCACGTTTGGGTGGCGACTGGTATTGCAGGGTTACCAGCGATAACTTGTTTAAAGTAGCAAAACCATTGGCGAAACTGGGGATTGGGGTAGACCGTTTACCACAATCAGTTCGTTATTCTAAAGTATTAACAGGAAATGATTTGGGTATGCTCGGCAATGTTGAACAAATACCGGCAGATGAAGAAATCGATCTCATCAGCACAAATCCTGAAGTAAAAGAAATACTTGATGCCACCATTGGCGACAGCACTAACCGTGAAAGGGAATTGCACGAACTGGCGAAGAAGTTCCTGCATACAGGGGATGTTGATTTTGCTTTAAAGGTTGTTTTATTGTAAATTTATAAGCGAAATTTTCTGCTATGTATACCATTGTTCAAGTAGACCAATACATTATCAATTCGGCAGAATTTGCCATCCCGATTTTAGACCATTTAAGAAATCTGGTGCATAAAGCCGACGCAAGAATTGAAGAGAAAATTAAATGGGGGATGCCGTTCTTCGATTATAAAGGTACGGTTTGCCATATGGCTTCGTTCAAACATCATTGCGCTTTCGGTTTTTGGAAAGGTGCTTTAATTAACGATGAATATGGTATTTTCAAAGAACGGTCTGAATCCATGGGCTTATTGGGCAAAATAAAATCTTTTGACGATCTGCCTGCGGATGAAATCCTTATCGCTTACATTCAACAGGCTATTCAATTAAATGAGGATAATGTAAAGCTGCCCTCAAAACCAAAATCTACAGAGAAAAAGGAAATTATGGTGCCGGAATATTTTATGGAGGCTTTACAGGAAGATCCCGCAGCATTAGCGGTATTCCAGAATTTTAGTCCTTCCAATAAAAAAGATTATATTTTGTGGTTGGAAGAGGCTAAAACAGAAGCTACCAGATTAAAAAGATTGGAAACCACACTAACATGGCTGGCTGAAGGCAAAACAAGGATGTGGAAGTATAAAAAGTAATTAAAGGATACTCACAATTTTCATAAAACGGTCTTTATAGTGGCCGTTAAGATCGGTAATGGTTACCTGGTGGGCTTTCCCCGATGAAGCATGAATAAATTTGATGCCGTTTTCATCAATCGAATAAACAATCCCAACGTGACCGATCCTTCTTACTCTTGAATTGGTGCCTGTAAAAATCAACACATCACCCACTTTTGCATTTTCCAAACTGGTTTCTTTACCCGCATAGCTAAACTCTCTCGAAGAACGCGGAACCTTGAATCCGAAATTACTGAATACATAACTCACAAAGCCAGAGCAATCGAAACCAACTTTTGGGTTGCTTGTAGCGTAACGATAAGGGATGCCTAACATACTTTTAGCAAAATCGATAAGGGTTGTCGAATTTGTGGAAGAACTGTTTTCCGTAACTGTAGTATTTTTAGGAAGATTGGCCACTAATTTCTTAACCAGTTCCTGGTATTGTGCAGGTAAAATTGTTTGGGCTTTTCCTGCCGAGGCAGACAAAATGAAAAACAAAATTGGGACTATTATTTTCTTCATATGTTGGGGCCAAAGATATGAAAAATATATAAAGTGTATTAAAATGTTGAAAACCAGTTAAAACAAAAAAGTCCGGATGGCTACCCGGACTTAAATTAAGATATTTAGCTTCTATTAAATGCTTGGAAACATCGTTTGAGCTTTGTCGCCAATTAACGGAAGCGGTTTTAGTTCGCCATTATTTGCGCTTATCGCACCTATAATAATTAAAATCAGGTAGCCGATGTAAACTACATAACTTAAGTAGCCGAATATTGCAGTTGGTATGATCATAACTAACACGGTTACTGCTACATTAAGTACGATTATAGCCAGATGAAGCAATAGAGATTGCCTTAAGTGATAACTGGATAGCGCTGTTTTATTGTCTTTGTACATAGCAAAGTACGATATTAACCAACCAATTAGAAAGATGTAACTTACAACAACAGCATTTTTACCGCTGTCAACTGTTTTAAAGGGAGAATTTGTTTCCATAGATTTTTTTAGTTTTTCGATGCCGCAAATTACTAAAAAATATCAAATTATGGCGTGGTAACGGCTACAGGTAAAATTTTTCCATTGAAAAACTTATGTCCGGTTTTAGCAAAATCAGCAACATATTTTCCCATTTCAAATGCCATCACCGGACTTTGATATCCCGGGAAAGCTGCTTCCAGCATTTCGGTCTGGGCTGATCCTAAAGCAAGGCAATTAATTTTTATTCCTATTTCTGCCAGTTCAAAAGCCAAACATTCTGTTAGGGTATGCAGGGCCGCTTTACTTGCTGCGTAAGCAGAAAGTCCTGAAAATTTTACGCTTCCCTGAAAGCCGCCCATGCTACCAATATTGACAATGTGGCTTCCGCTTTGCATTAAAGGTAAAAGGTTCTGGATCATTCTGAAATGTGAAATCACATTACTCTGTAACATCTCGCCAAGATCAATTTCTGTAGTTTCTAAAAATGGTTTGTTAATTAAAGCACCTGCATTATTGATCAAGATGTCGATCGTACCTAAACGTTCTTTCAAAAAAGGAATCAGCGCTGCGTAATCATCGTTTACAATGTCAAATTCTACCGGTAAAAGTGTACAATCAGGATTAATGCCACGGGCAATCTCCAGCAGTTTACGTAATTTATCTGCCGAACGGGCAATGGCGACAATTTTATTCTCTTTATGTAAGCAAAACTCTAAAGCGGTTTCGAAACCGATTCCGCTACTGGCACCTGTAATTATAATGTTCATTAAAAAATGTTAAAAATTGTTTGTAAAGTTAAAAGGTTGAAGATATAGGAATTAAATATTTTTACGAATTGAGCGGATTAACAAGTATAACAGTGCTATTTAATTTTTAAAAATCAGCAATATTATTTGTTAAGAGTTTTCCATTCATTACTTGTGCTGTAGCGTAGATAATAGCATCCGGCAGTTTGATTTTGTTAGTTTTTCTTAGAGCTATAGTCATATTTACTATAGCATCATTTAAAGGTATGACATTTAAAGAACCAATTAGCTTGCTGATGTATTTTTCTTCCAATCTGTCTTTAAATTTATACCCAAGCAATTCCATTTTTGATATGATGGAAATTGAATAAATGATATTTTCTGCAAATACTTTTTCGGGAGCTAAAAGTTTTTTAGATAAATAGATAACAATGTTCGTATCAAATATTACGTTCCCATTCATCTCTTAAATCACTTTGCCATTTAGATGGATCTTCAATATCCTTAAACATTAAGTTCCCTTCTGTATTATCAATTGCTTTTTTTAATTTCTGATAAGATCCCCTGGGCTCCTCAACCATATTGGGCTGATGGGTTTTGATATCAACATCTTCTACAAAAGATAATGCCTTAAGCATCTTTTCAAGAAGCGCAGCATTTTGTTCATTATCTACTTGTACTGTGATAGTTGTCATAAAGTAAAGTTAACGAATTTAAAGTGATAAATCAATCTTCCACCAGTAGCTGACTTACCGGGTTTTTAATTACATGTAAACCATCATTGATCAATTTGGTGTGGTCTGATTCTTTGCCGGCCTTAATTTCAAGATAGACCTGAATTTCCTTTTCCAGTTGATGATAAGCATCTTTATGGTAAATAATCTCCAAAATTTCTAAGGCACAAAGCCAGTCTTGCCTGTGGTTTGCTTTTAGTTGTAAGAAGATTTCGCTAAGCTGATCCATGTTTTCACCGCTTTCCCTAATCGCTCTAACTGTTTGATATAAACCGTGCAGTTTTAATGTTTTATCGTCATAAGTAATTTGATGCGTTTTCTCCTTGCTAACTAATGTGATCTCTTCATAAGCATCTTTGTCAGCGGCTCCGTTAAAAACCGAAAATATGGTTTCGCCTATAGCCATATCGTAAATACCCCATTCAGGTTTAAACAATATATTTCCGTTACTTTCGCTAACTGTACAATCATTAAAGGCAATTAAGAGAAGCTTATTGTTTTCTATAACCATATCTTTAACTGTACCTGTTACGCTGATACCGCTTTCAAAAGTTAGTGCGCTTTTTACACCTTTGATGATGTTCAGCGATTGTAGTTCTGATAGGCTGTAATCCTCAAATGGTTTACCCGCTCCCTTTAAGCGTCCCACAGGTGAGGAAAAGCCATCAGCGTGGTAATCTTTACCATGTTCAGCCAGTTGTGTATTGTTAAAAGCTAGGGCAGACGGTCCTGTAGTTTTAATAAACGTGACTTCATCATTAGGGTTAATGCCCATATCGGTAAAAATACCGCTAACCTGCACGCCAGAGCTGTAAACAGCGGTAGCTACATTTTTACAGGCAATTGCTTTCATTATACTTTCAGCTCCACCCTTTCTAAAGGCCATGGTATTGGCAAAGGTTTCCAAAACATCAATCAGGTTTTGAAAAGTTTCGGTTACAAAAAGCTGCGGTTGCGGCTTGGTAATATCGTAAGCATAGTTAACGGTATCCATGTTGTACCAAAGTTTCGCTACATCTTTTTGCATGCAGGTTGCACTTTCCCCAATAGAAGAAAGTAAGCCGGCACCATAAATTTTCGGATTTTCTAAAGTGCCGATCAGGCCATACTCTACTGTCCACCAATGTAAACGACCAAGTAATGCCATTTCAGATGGCTCGCCCATGTTTTCACTAATGTATCGCAGTTCCTTTTCTGCCTGGGCAATCTGCAATTCGTCAGCATCTATGGCTTCTTTCAGAATGGATAATTTTCTAATGGCCTCGTAAAGCTCAAAATCTTTTGCCGAAAACATGGCTTTTGCACCAATTGAGCCAAAATAACTTAAATAATTATTGTAATCGGTATCGGCAATAATAGGTGCATGCCCGGCACTTTCATGTATAATATCAGGCGCAGGAGTATATTCGATGTGGTTAATCTGGCGGATATCGGCAGCAATTACCAATACGCGATAGGCCTGATATTCCATAAAGGCTGCAGGTGGAATAAAACCATCAACTGTTACGGCGCCCCAACCAATCTTGCCGAGATTATCATTCATCGTTTGCAAATCGGGGATGTATTCTATACTCAAACCAGCCCGCTGTAAACCTTTTATATAAGGATAGTAGGCAACATTTTTAAGATAGCTATAATTCTGGCGCATTACATACCGCCATACCGCCTGGTCTATAGGCGTGTATTTCTCATAATTTTGTGCAACAATAAACTGCTTTAAATGATTGGGCAATTTAGCTACCTGCGCATTATTAAAATCATTAAAATGGCTCATGGTTATTTATGAAATAAGTTGGTCGGCAGCTAAGTTAGGCGGTTGCTTTTATCTTAACAAGAAAGCCGTTGCATAAATTAACAGGTTAACGTAATAAAGGTTTCAGTTAGCTAAAAATGATGGATTAATAATTTGGAAAGGCACTGCAGCATTTTATCGGGAGGCTCCGGTCGGGCTGTTCGCTATATCTCCGATGAAATCTGTGAAACAAGCAATCACTCCAAAAAAAAAACAAAAAATAGTGCTTAAATCGGAGGATGCCGCTTCCATCCCGTTTAGGTATAAAGGTTTGTGGTGATGGGCCTGGTTTTAGTAGTCGCTAAAATTATCCGTGTAAATCTGTGTCTCCGTGGCAAACAACTACAAATCCTTTTTTTCTTTTTTATCTCCAATTTTCTTTACACTGAATGTAAAATAGTGCTGGTATAAATAACTGAAAAGTGCCATTGAAACAGAGACCAGTATTCTAGATAGTATAGATAAAGTTGGATAATCTCTCAAAAGTTCCAGCAAAAACTTCAGGAAAACATAAGTGGCGAGAATAGTGATAAATTGAAGGTTTAAAAACCTGAACAGCTGTACCCTTCCCTTTAATTCGCTATGCGTAAATATAACGTATTTGTTGAGCAAAAAACTGGTTGGGATAGCAACCGAATAGTCAACCAACAAAGAAGCGGTTTCTCTTTGAAGCACAATGGCACCAAAACTGACTTCCTCTGTTTTAAAAATAACAAAATAAGCGAAATAATAGACCAGGATACCCAGTAACAATGTGCTGCCACCAGTAACCATGTACCTGAAATTATGAAGGGAAATAAACTTTTTAAAAGGGGGGTGAAAAAAATCTATTATAGCTAAAATTGCTTTGCGCATTACTTAAACTGTTCGTTGTTATTTTAGGCGCAATTTACAATAAATTTCTATTGTCCGGTAAGAGATCGTTTGGTGTTTATTTTTCATCATGCTGGGTAGGGGCTAAAGCTACAAAATCAATCACCGCACACCAGGCGTAAGATGGATGGGGCTGAATGCTTACGCCAACGGTATTCAGTTTGTATTTCTGATCGATCAGGGTAAACCGGTGACCAAGGGAGGGAACGCCACAATCTAACAATAAATGGCATACAATGTCCAAACTATTCGAAAAACCAAAGTTAATATTTTCGCTCATGACTTTATTCGGAAAATATTTGGATAAACGCTTTGAAAACTGATCTCCGTTGCTGCTTTCGTGTGTGTTGAGATTGTTTCGGTTAAGGTCCTGGGCATGGCTACGGCTTAAAGCGGTTAGTTTATCATTAGGGTAAAATACCGGTAGATTTTTTATGCTCCTCAGATGCTTTAATAAAGAAGTATAATAGCTGTTATTACGGGTAATGCGCAGTTCATTGTAATTTCTATATTGCTTAACCTTTGTGTTATAGTTATTGATGTAATCTTCTAAAAAAGTATAATAAAACTTCTCACCATCAATGCGGATCAGGTTCATATACATCACCACATTTTTCTCTTCGTTGGTTAAATAATTAGCATTTGCTGCGGTATTTGCCCTCTGGAACTCGGCACCAGTCCACTTTTGAGCATTTACGCTAGAAACAAAAAAGAATAAAAAAATAGGTGGAAATATTTTATACATCGGGTGGTTTTCATGGATAAACGCCGTTTGATGCAGATTATTTCTTGATTGTGGGAATTTAGATATTGTTTAGTTCGAAACTATAGCCAAAATAACCACGAAGCCACCAAGGCACAAGGGATAATTTCTTTGTGTCCTTCGTGCCTTAGTAGTTAAATTGCAATAATTTATAAAAACATACCACCCGATGCTTCAATCCGTTGTGCATTTATCCATTTTGCATCTTCGGTGCATAGAAATGCGACTACGCCACCAATATCATCAGGCAATCCTACACGGCCTAAGGCGGTGTTAGCGGCAATCGCGGCATTGATCTGATCATTGTCCCGAACCATCCCACCACCAAAATCGGTTTCTATTGCTCCTGGAGCAATAATATTAGATCTGATTCCTCTTGAACCCAATTCCTTAGCCTGGTATTTGGTAAGGGTTTCCATTGCGCCCTTCATAGAAGCATAAGCGGCATAACCTGGTGTTGCAAAACGGGCCAGCCCCGATGAGAGATTAACAATTCCGCTACCATCATTTAATAAGGGCAAGGCTTTCTGGGTTAAAAAGAAAGCGCCTTTGTAATGGATGTTTACCAAATCATCAAATTGTTCCTCAGTAGTATCCACGAACGAAGCGTGGATGCCAATCCCTGCATTATTAATTAGGAAGTCAAATTTTTCTGCATTAAAAACAGATTTTAGCACACTTTTAACCTCGCCGAAAAAAGCATCAAAAGTTTTAGCATCACCAACATTTAATTGTATTGCTGCTGCTGGTACACCTAAATTTTTTATTTCATTTACTGTAGCAGCCGCCTCCTCTTTTTTCGATTGATAGGTGACCATTACCCCAATTCCTTTTGCGGCAATTTTTAACGCTGCGTTTTTTCCTAGTCCGCGACTACCACCGGTTACCAGGGCGATTTTATTCTGTGTTTCCATTTTCTTTTTATTTATTAAACAAAATTAGATGGAAATTGGCTGTTAAAATGGTGACAGTTTAAGTAAAAATGGTGATTGTTTAAGTTTTATGTGGTGATAACTTCCTTATTGGTAGCCAGCGATTGTAAATAAGCTTCGCGATACTGTTTTGGCGTTTGGCCGGCAAAGTGTTTGAAAAACTTGGTGAAATTAGATGGATCGTAGGTTAAAATTCTGGCTATTTCGGCAATAGGCATGCTCACACGCTGTAGCATCGATTTTGAAATATCCATTAAACGCTCCTCGAAGAAATAACAAGGCGAATGCCCGGTAGCGGCCTTAATGGTATTGCTTAGATGTGTAGGATGTACGTGAATAAGCTCGGCAAAATCTCTCACTTCAAACATCTCGGTTGCCCGGCCTGATACCACATCATCCAGGTGTTTGTCTAATTCCCTTAAAAAATCAGCTGCAATTTCATGTCGGCGGGCAAAAAACTTTTGTGGAATTTTCATATCAAGGTGATTGCTGTTTAAACAAATATAAATGAATAAAAATACTTCTTCATGCCATTTTCGTTCATGACTAAAAGGTTACTTACACTGAATTTGCCCAACCGATAACAAATTTAAATTTCGTCCTATCAACCGTTTGATCAATTGATAGTATTATTTTAGTTTAAACAAATGTAGTTTTTAAAAATCTTTCCTTTAGTCTAATTGTTGTAAATGAAAAAGTCGCAGGCTTTAGACCTGCGACTAAATATGATTTAGTTGTATGCTGAATAAATCCGATAGCTTCGGATCAGCATAAAGTTTCTCGTCTTAAGCTAAAAGTGTTTTCCAACTTACCGCCGAGTTGATCATGTTTTTTAAATCGTTGATGGATACACGTTCCTGCTCCATACTGTCGCGGTGACGGATTGTAACCGTATGGTCCTCCAAACTTTGATGGTCAACCGTGATACAGAATGGCGTTCCTATTGCATCCTGACGGCGGTAACGTTTGCCAATGGCATCTTTCTCTTCATAAATACAGTTGAAATCGAATTTCAATTCATCCATAATTTCGCGCGCTTTTTCCGGTAAACCATCTTTTTTGGTCAATGGGAAGATAGCTACTTTATATGGCGCTAAAGCAGGATGCAAACGCAATAAAGTACGGCTGTCCTGTTTATCGTCGGTGCTTAAATCCTGCTCTTCAAAAGCATTGATCATGGTTAATAAAAACATACGGTCTAAACCGATAGAAGTTTCGATTACATATGGGACGTAATTGCCATAAGGTTTACCTTCTTCGTTCAAATCGTTGTCGAAATACTGCATTTTTTTACCAGAATATTCCTGATGCTGTGTTAAATCGAAATCGGTACGGCTGTGGATTCCCTCTACCTCTTTAAACCCGAATGGGAATTCGAATTCGATATCAGTTGCTGCATTGGCATAGTGTGCCAGCTTAACGTGATCGTGGTAACGGTATTTTTCAGGATTGGTACCTAATGCTTTATGCCATTTTAAACGTGCTTCTTTCCAATATTCAAACCATCTTTTGTCTTCACCCGGGCGCACAAAAAACTGCATTTCCATTTGCTCAAACTCACGCATACGCATAATAAACTGGCGGGCAATTACCTCATTTCTGAAAGCTTTACCAATTTGCGCAATACCAAAGGGAATTTTCATCCTGCCCGATTTTTGTACGTTCAAAAAGTTAACAAAAATACCCTGAGCAGTTTCCGGACGCAGGTAAACCTCATCACTGCCCTCGGCCATGGCCCCAAACTGGGTGCTAAACATTAGGTTAAACTGGCGTACATCTGTCCAGTTAGATGTTTTAGAAATCGGGCAGATTACTTTATAATTTACGATTAAATCTTTAAGCTGCGCTAAGTTTTCAGATTTAAGTGCAAGATTCATCTCTACCTCAAGGGCTAAACCTTTTCTTACAAATCTCCAGCCGGCCTCATCTACAAATGGATATTTTGCGTTGTCTAAAATCGTCTCTTCATCTTTAAAACCCGGGATCCAGGCTGCTTGTCCTTCGTCGCTTAAACCTAATATCTCTTGCTGGAATTCTTCAAATTTGGCTTTGTTTTCTGCACTAAAATTCGCCAGTTCCGAATACAGCTCATCAATTTTATTTTCCAGTAACTGATCGGCGCGGTAACGTTTTTTCGAATCCTTGTTGTCGATCATCGGGTCGTTAAAACCGTCTACGTGTCCGCTGGCTTTCCAAACCTTTGGGTGCATAAAAATTGCAGAGTCAATCCCTACAATATTTTCGTGCATTTGTACCATGGCTTTCCACCAATAGGTTTTAATGTTATTTTTTAACTCGGCACCCAATTGGCCATAATCGTAAACAGCACTTAAGCCATCATATATTTCGCTGCTCTGAAATACGAAACCGTATTCTTTAGCGTGTGATATTACATTTTTAAATTGTTCGTCGTTATTCTTTTGAGCCATAATGCAGCAAATATAATAAAAAGGCGGAGGGTTTAAAGGTATAAGGTTGAAGGTTTTTGATCAACGCAAAAGGCAATGCTGCCGCCAGGCTGATGCATAACTTTCAAATTTGTTCCAGCATCTTTTAAGGAGTTATGTGCTTGACCAGCCAGCTTATATTTTCTTAAAATCACTTATATAATTTAATATTTAGGAAAGCAAGGTCAGCGTTAATCGGTTTCAAACTTCCTGCTTTCCTACTTCTCCCGACGAAAAATCGGATCGCGCCCGCTGCAATCAGGTTTAGGTGGCCAATTTGGAGCAATGATCTCTAGATATCAACTACAAAAAGATCATTACAATTAGATGCAATACTAATTTTATCAATGGCCTAAAGGGTAATCCAATTAACCGATTTCACCAATTAACCCTTCAATAGTTATCCATTTAACCCGACAGATATTTAGATTCCATTTTGCCGCTTCCATTTCCATTTTTTTCTACTTTTGATGTATGAAATTCCATCATTTGTTATTCATGTTTGTTATTATCGTTTTTAGCTCATGCAAGCCAAAAGAGAAAAAACATCACTATATTAAATTTAATACCGTTGAGGAGTTATATCAATTTCTAAAATGGAGGCCAGAAAACCGCTTTCCACTAATCAGTGCCCATCGCGGAGGGCCAATGCCTGGTTATCCCGAAAACTGTATCGAAACCTTCGATAATGCCACCACTTATAATCCGGTCGTAATCGAATTTGATATCGCTTACAGTAAAGATTCCGTTATGATGATTATGCATGATGATCAGCTCGACCGTACTTCTACAGGGAATGGACCCATAGGCAATTATACCTATGATGAGTTGAAAACCTTTAACCTTAAAGATAATGAAGGAAAAGAAACAAAGTTTAAAATCCCCACGCTGGATAGTGTATTGAGCTGGAGCAAGGGAAAAGTTTTATTGACCATCGATTTGAAAAAAGGTGTTTCGTATGCAAAAGTGGTCGAGAAAGTGAGGCAATATCAGGTAGAAAGTAACTCCATTATCATAACCTATACTGCAGATCAGGCAAAAGAGGTGCATCAGTTGGCACCTGATCTAGTGATTTCTGCATCTGTTCAAAAGAAAGCAGAATTGAAACGTCTAAACAATATGGGCATTCCAAATAACCGTATTGTAGCTTTTGTTGGTGTTTCTCCTCCAAATAAAGAATTATATCAATACTTACATGATAAAGGTATTACCACTATTTTAGGCACGATGGGTAATATCGATAAAAGTGCAATAGCCAGTCCGGTGAAGAATGTTTATTATCGTTTGGTTAATAATGGTGCAGACATTTTATCTGGAGATAATTTGCCACAGGCAGCAGAAGAACTGGATAAGTTTAGGTACAATAAAAAAATAAGTTCAGCGCATATCAATTAACCACAGATAAAAAAGATAAACACATATGTTATAGACAGCTTAAAGAGATTTTATCTGTACAAATCTGTAGTGAAAAAGACATAAAAATGAGTATTTCAGTTAAAAATCTTTCTAAACATTACGACACGCAAAAAGCAGTCGATTCTATTAGTTTTGAAGCCAGACCGGGGCGTATTCTGGGCTTTTTGGGGCCAAACGGAGCTGGCAAATCCACTACCATGCGTATGCTTACCGGTTATCTGGTGCCAACGTCGGGTGAGGCGGAAATTTCTGGCAAGAGCATTCTTTCTGATGCGATCGAAGCAAAAAAGCATATTGGCTACCTCCCCGAAAATACGCCTTTGTATGCAGATATGTACGTAAAGGAATTTTTAAATTTCGTTGGGCAAACCTATCAAATTGTCAATTTACCTGTGCGGATTGATGAAGTGGTGAAAATGGTAGGCTTAACCCCAGAGCAGCATAAGAAAATTGGTATGTTATCTAAAGGCTATCGGCAAAGGGTAGGTTTAGCGCAGGCCATCATTCATAATCCCGAGGTTTTGATTTTGGATGAGCCCACTTCCGGACTTGATCCGAACCAACTAGTTGATATTAGGCAACTCATTAAAACACTTGGTGCAGCTAAAACGGTTGTGATTTCTACTCACATTATGCAGGAGGTTGAAGCCATTTGTGATGACATCATTATTATTAATAAAGGTAAAATTGTGGCAAATGACTCACTTGAGGGACTTAAAAAAGTACATCAGCAACAATCATTAGAAGATATTTTTAGAAAACTTACCGCTTAAAATCATGCGCAGCATAAACATCAAAGTATTATTTGTAAGCCTTTTATTTTTAATTCCAAGACTTTTAAAAGCTCAAAATCATCCAGGCATTGGTGTTGCCGCAGAAATTGGGTTACCTTCAGGCAATTTTTCTAACCTATCTGGCATTGGCCTGGGTGCTTCAGTAAAAGCTGATCTTCCGGTTGCCGAAAATTTCGCAATTACTTTGAATGCAGGTTTTATGAATTTTTTTGGCAAAAGAAATCAATTGTTTAATGTGCAGGATTTAACCTATATCCCTGCAAAAGCCGGATTAAAATATCAGTTAGGCGAGAGCTTTTATGCTGAAGCTCAACTGGGAACTGCATTGCCTTTAAATAAAGGCCAAAAAACATTATTTGCTTGGTCGCCCGGTATTGGAAACCAGTTTAAATTATCTGGTGAAAACAAACTTGATTTTGGAATCAGATACGAAGGCTGGACAGGTAGAAGCGATATCTTTGGACTTAACAAAACAAACACCAAAGGATTTGTTGGCGTTAGGTTTGCTTATGTATTCGGGCTGTAAGTTACACTCAGCGATGCTAACACAGGTAAGCTAACGAAAAAATAATGCTTAACTTCGGCATTTAAATTTAACTATGTACGCAGTTTTTAAACGCGAGTTATTCAGTTTCTTAAGTTCGATGGTAGCTTACATTACCATAGGCATCTTTTTATTGGTTTCCGGCCTATTGCTTTGGTTTTTTCCAGATACATCGGTACTTGATTATGGTTATGCCGAACTTGATGGCTTTTTTAGCCTAGTGCCTTATCTTTTTATGTTTCTTATTCCAGCTGTTACGATGCGCTCTTTTGCCGAGGAGAGGAGAGAAGGCACTTTCGAACTTTTAATTACACGGCCCATCCAGATCTGGCAGATCATTTTGGCAAAATATTTAGCGAGCCTGGTTTTGGTGTTATTTGCATTGATCCCAACATTAGTTTATTACTACAGCATCTCAAAATTGGGTTTACCAGAGGGAAATGTCGATCCGGGAGCAGTTATTGGCTCTTATATTGGTTTATTTTTGTTGGGAGCTGCCTTTACATCCATTGGTATCTTCTGCTCTGCGTTAACCAAAAATCAGGTTATTGCCTTTGTCATCAGCGCGGCCCTGTCTGCTTTTGCTTTTTTAGGATTCGATTATAGTAGTCAGCTAGCTGCATTTCAAAGTATCGAAAATATCATCCGTAACCTAGGGATTAATCAACATTACACTTCCATCAGTCGCGGAGTGCTAGATACAAGAGATCTGGTTTACTTTATTTCCTTTTCAGCGTTTTTTTTATTGCTCACCAAATTAACCATAGGAGGGAAACGATAATGAAGCTGAAACACAAATGGATTAATTTTATCATCTTCATATCAGTACTGGTTAGTATAAATATTTTAAGTCAGTACGTTTTCCATCGTTTTGATTTTACTGCTGATAAACGATTTACGCTGAGCGAAAAAACAAAAAACTTGCTGAAGCAAAATGAAAAACCGGTAACTGTTACTGTATTTTTAGCAGGAGAGTTACCCCCCGCATTTAAGCGCCTGCAGGCTGCAGTATCTGATATTTTATCAGATTATAAAGCTTATGCTAAAAAGGAGGTCAAGGTGGTTTTTGTCGACCCCTTAGCGGGACTTAACCAGGCCGATCAGGATACAGTAATCAATAATTTGTACGAAAGGGGGATAGAGGCAACCAATTTGAGTGTGAAAACGGAAAGTGGGTTAACGCAGAAACTCGTATTTCCGATGGCGATGATGGAAAGCGGTGGCAAGGAATTTCCCATTAAACTTTTTCAGAATTTAGACACCCGCGGAAATTACGAAGACAATATCAATCGCGCGATTGAAAATCTGGAGTATATTTTTACTTC
Source organism: Pedobacter terrae (assembly GCF_036946585.1). Taxonomy (GTDB): domain Bacteria; phylum Bacteroidota; class Bacteroidia; order Sphingobacteriales; family Sphingobacteriaceae; genus Pedobacter; species Pedobacter terrae_C. The sequence continues at coordinate 91,802 of NZ_JAQIIV010000014.1, forward strand.
TGGTTTAAAGAAGGTAATTTCGGGTGATAACCCACGGATCGGTTTTTCTGAATCAAATGGCGAACTTTCTGATCTGCAACTGGCTGACGCTATTCATACCCTGTCAAACAGTTATTTGGTCGGCCGTATTGATTTAAATAGTATTGATAAAGCAGGACTTGATAAATTGAAAATGCTCATCGTAGCTAAGCCTGAAAAACCTTTTACCGAAGCGGAGAAATACAAAATCAACTATTTTGTAATGAATGGTGGTAGAGTAATATGGAGCATTGATCAGGTAAATGCCGAATTGGATAGTTTGCGTGGTAAAAGCGGACAAATGGCCATTAATAATAATTTGAATCTGGATGATATGCTATTTATGTATGGCGCAAGGGTTAATTATAATATTATCGCTGATCCGGCAAACAGTGCCGAAATTCCGGTGTCAACCGGAGTTGTAGGTGGACAAAACCAGATGCAGCTGGTTCCATGGATTTATTATCCGATCTTATTGCCCGATACGGCCGAAAGTGTGGTGAAAAAGCTGGATGGTGTAAAATCTGAATTTCCAAGTACAGTAGATACGATCGGAGTTAAAGGCGTGAGGAAATCGTACATTTTAAATACTTCTCCGTATAATAAAGTGTATAGTGTGCCGAAGTTATTTAGCTTACAAATGCTAAGCGAACCATTGGAGCCACGTTCTTTCCAAAGTAAACCGCAGCATGTTGGTTTGATGTTGGAGGGTAACTTCCCATCAGTTTTTACAGGACGACCCTTACCGGCTACGATTACGCAGCCCTATACTTTAGCAAGCACCAGCAAGCCGGCTAAAATGATCGTGATAGGTGATGGTGATATCTTTAAAAATCAGGTATCCGAGCAAAACGGAACACCCTTTCCGCTGGGCTTTGACCGTTATTCGCAACGTACCTTTGGCAATAAAGCCCTGCTGCTTAATATTGTTGATTATTTTACAGATAATGACAACTTAATTGCACTGCGAAATAAGGAAGTAAAAATTAGGTTACTGGATAAAGCCAAAATTAAGCTCGAAAAAACGAAGTGGCAATTTATAAATGTGGTGGCACCCTTGCTATTGTTAATATTCTTTGCGATTTTTCAACATTATTATCGCAAATACAAGTACGCTAAATAATTTTTATATTTTTGAAGAAGACTAAATAATATCATGAGATTTATTGTATCCACATCAACGCTGTTAAAACACTTACAAACCGTAAATGGTGCATCAAGCAGCAGTACGGTTTTGCCTATATTAGAAAATTTTCTCTTCGAAATTAAAGATGGAAACTTAACGATCTCTGCTACCGATCTGCAAACCAGCATGACAACAGCTTTGGCTGTAGAATCAAAGGAAGAAGGTAAAGTGGCCGTCCCGTCTAAAATTTTATTAGATACGCTAAAAACATTACCAGATCAACCGATTGCATTTAATATCGACGATAGTACTTTTGCCATTGAGATCAGTGCTGGTGATGGTAAATATAAACTGAGTGGTGAAAATGGTGACGATTTTCCAAAGATCCCGATAGTAGAAAATGCCTCTTCTGTAAATTTGCCTGCATCAGTTCTAACGGAAGCCATTACAAAAACTATTTTCGCGGTAAGTAATGATGAGTTACGCCCGGCGATGACAGGCGTATTTTGTCAACTATCTCCTCAGCACATTACTTTTGTAGCTACTGATGCGCATAAATTGGTAAGATATCGCCGTATGGATAGCAAGGCGGATAAAGCCACTTCTTTTATTCTTCCAAAAAAAGCTTTAACACTTTTAAAAGCGGCCTTGCCTTCAACTGATATTAATGTATCTGTAGATTATAATGCAACCAGCGCCTTTTTCAAGTTCGAAAATATAAATTTAGTGTGTCGTTTAATAGACGAGCGCTATCCAGATTATGAGGCGGTGATTCCAACCAATAATCCTAACAAACTGGTTATTGACAGGGGTTTGTTTTTAAATACACTGCGTAGGGTTGTAATTTTTGCCAATAAAACAACGCATCAGGTAAGATTGAAAATCAGCGGTAGTGAATTAAATATTTCTTCGGAGGATTTGGATTTTGCTAATGAGGCTCATGAACGTTTGAGTTGCCAATATGATGGCGAAGACCTTGAAATAGGCTTTAATGCACGTTTTTTAATTGAAATGTTGAGTAATTTAAGCGGTGATGAAGTTACTTTAGAACTTTCTACACCGAACAGGGCGGGGCTTTTAATTCCGCAAACCAATGACGACAATGAAGACGTTTTAATGTTGGTGATGCCAGTGATGCTAAACAATAGTTACTAAAAAAAAACTAATTTATTAGTTTTGATAAGAATATGGCTTGGTTTTTGACCGAGCCATTTTTGTTTTATATCAATCAGCATCAACCAAATGAAAATCTATAGCCAACGCTCTACATTACTGATTTTGCTTATTGCAATATTTGGCATAAGTTTATCATCATGTAAGAAGAACAATCCAGCTGAAGTAGCAAAAGGGCAAGCCAAGTTAAAAATGGTTAATGCTTCGGCGTCCGATGTACATCAGAATTTTTATCTGGATAATGAAAAACTAACCACTTCTGCTTTGGCTTTTGGCGAAACCAGTGATTATGTAAAAATTCCCTCAGGTAATAGAAGCGTTTCTTATACAGGAACAAATAATACTAGTATTGATACTTTGCTAAACTTTACACCGTCTATTACCTATACTGCTTTTTCGGTTGCCAATAGAAAAGGCGAACTGGAAATTGCGAATTATGAGGATAACCTGAGCAATACAGAAACGAACAAGGCAAAAATCAAATTGATTAATCTTACTCCTATTTTTTCTACAGGTATAAATGTTATGGTGCAGGGGGGGACACAATTTGTCAATGGCCTGGCTTTTAAAGAAGCATCGAATTATTTTACGGTTGATCCTGAAATTAACTTAAGGTATTCCGTAGTTGGTTCAGGTAGTATAAAAACCATTGATGCTAAAAGCCTGGAGGGAGGAAAAATTTATACCATTTGGTTTAGTGGTACCACCGCTGCAACTTTGATGGCACATATCATTACCGATAATTAAATTTCACAGTTTAGTGCGCTTTCTGCTATCTTTACGTTTTATTAGCATTGGTAATTTATATGAAAAATACAGTATTGTTTTCCAGAATATTCTTTCTTATTGCATGTGCCTTATCAGTCAGTTCCTGTATCAAAAACAATAATTTCATTAAAGGTGATGCTAAAATCCGTTTTTTTCAGGTGGCCTCTACCGATACGACTCAAAATTTCTATTTGAACGGGAGACAGATTGGAGCTTCGGTAGCTTATAATACCAATACAAGTTATGTGGTTATACCTGGCGATTCTGTGGTGAACATCACCAGCAAAAATATTGGCACAGGAGTAGATGTTGCTTCTCTTGCAGGTCAGAAATTTGAAATCGGTAAAAATTATTCTATTTTTTATCTAAAAGAAGCCATTAATCAGCCTGCTAAGTTGAGGGTTTATCAGGATGATGTAAGACCCGATCTGGATTCTGCCAGGCTAACTTTTTTAAATCTGGGGTATACACTAGGATCCAAAGTTATTATTACAGATAGTACAAATACCGCTAAACCAACTGAATCATTGCTGGGTTATGGTGAGATTAAAAGTTTTAAAGTAAAGGTTAGCGGGATCACCAAGTATGCGTTTAAATTGTCTAGTCCGACGGCAACAAATCCACCACCTGTGGTAACGCGCCTAGACTCGACACTTAATAATGGAAGGGTTTATCTGATATTATTTGATGGTGATAAAAAGGGGGAACTTAAAAATCGGATCATCCCTGCAAACTAATTATTTATTAAAATATAAAGCACATAATTCTTTTACTATGCTTACTTTTGCCCAAAATCAGATAAATTGGAATTACTACAGCAACTTTTAGATTTTATTCTCCACATCGATGTTCATTTAGCGCAAATTGTTAACGAATATCGTACCTGGACTTACCTTATTTTATTCCTGATCATTTTTGCCGAAACAGGTTTTGTGGTAACACCATTCCTCCCTGGCGATTCTTTACTTTTTGCAATGGGTGCTTTGATTGCCGGCGAACATGAGACAGGCTTAAATATTTGGATTATGCTTCTGATATTAATTGTAGCAGCAATTTTAGGAAATACGGTTAATTACAAATTAGGAAGTGTGTTAGGCGCCGGGGTATTCAAGGAGAATAACAAAATCTTAAAACTCAAATATTACCATCAATCTCACGAATTTTTTGAAAAACATGGCGGTAAAGCCATTATGCTAAGCCGTTTTTTACCAATTTTCAGAACAATTGCCCCTTTTGTTGCCGGTATAGCTAAAATGCCTTTCGGCCGTTTTACCTATTATAATATCATTGGTGGTGTAACCTGGATTTTTGCGTTATTAGTTGGTGGTTATTTGTTAGGACAGATTCCGGTAATTAAGAACAATTTTGAAATTGTAATCATCTTTATTGCAGTGGTAACATTTGTTCCTGCCATTTGGGCCGCCGTCAAAAGCCGTTTACAGCCTAAAAAGGTTGAAAAAATTATTGAAGGAGAGGATCCAAACGCATAGCTAAAGTTCCCTACCGATAAGTTTTCCTTTTTGGTATTTTATTTCAATTTCTTTTTCTTCTTTCTGTTCGTTTGCTAGTACTTCGGTTTTAACCAGGTTTTTTAGTACTGGCTGTCCGGCGTCTACCCAGGCAGAATACCAAAATGAACCTGTGGTTAATATGGCAGCACGCATCTGTTTTTCAACCATATTGTTCATCTTATCGTGATAGGCTTTTGCATATTCTCTGGAGTATTGTTTAAGAACTGTGTGGTTCCTTTCTGAAAAACTATACTTTTCGCTAGCTGGAAATGAGGCATTTAATGCTGCTTCAAAGCTTAAAACCGTATCAACCAAACTATGGGTATGTTTAAGTGTTTTCCAGATTTCTTGCAAAGGGTTTTCAATATAATGTGCTTTCCCTACAACAAAATTGTATTGAGTTGAAAACAGCTCAGGCAAACGGCTTTCCCAAAAAGCATGTATGCCCACCTGATTGGTGAGTTGCCCGTTATGATTGGCAGTCGTATGCAATGGGACATGAGCATCGCCAATGTAATGACCCAGATCTGCAGAATATTTTAAAATTTTTATCGAATCACGCATTTTAAAGGCTTTTACTAAACTATAATAGCTACGCTGTATTTGCCATGGAACGATGCCATCAGAATTTAGCTTTTTCAGGCCATATTTAGCCAGAGCGTCGTCCCATTTTTCTGGAATGCTATCAATATTTTGCTCATAGTTTTCTACATCAAGGTAGTGCCTTGGTGCCTCAAGCGTATCCGCATATCTACGTTTATCTGCATCAACGGCATGTTGGGTAATGTATTTGATATTTCTTTTATAAAAACCGATCATGTCTGCCGGCAAAGTGAAGACAGCAAGATTGTTTATTCTTTGATGTGCAAAGAAACCCCAAGAGGTACAAAGAAATATAGGGATGATTAACGCGGCTAAAATCGTTAATCTTTTCATATAACCTAATATAAATAATTTTTTTAAACTTTATAGGGAATAACAATAAAATTATACGTTAAGGTTGTAATTTTAGTCTTTTACCCCTTACACCTCATAAAACAGGAGAAGATTAGGATGTGCTAAAGCAAAATCGGTTAGGACTACTACCATGTGTGGTTAAGACCCACTGACAATATTTATAAGATGAGTTGCTGCATGTTAATTAATAGATAAATTGGCTGGGGGGGGGTTATTTGTTTTTAAAATGGTTTCTAATGGCTTCACAAACCAATTCTTCAGATTCAAAAACTTCAAGATTATCAAATCTGATTACTGTTATTCCTTTGCTGTTTAAAAAATCAGTTCGTTCTTTGTCATATACTTCTGCTGAATAATCATCGTGACTACTTCCATCAACTTCAATGGCTAATTTTTCAGATGGGCAATAAAAATCTAAAATATAATTTCCAACACTATGCTGTCGTCTGAATTTTTTGCCATCAAGTTTCGAGTTTTGTAGATACATCCACATAGTAGTCTCAGCAGGGGTGAGGTTGTTCCTCAACTCCTATCTTTTATCTTTCAGGTATTTAAGGTTATGGATTGCCATGTTTCAATATAATTATTTTTAAATTAATTTTTGTTCAGTTTACCACCCCTTTACCCCTCCTAAAATAGGAGGGGAGTAGGATGTGCTGAGGCAAAATCTATTCGGATTATAATAGTTTGTAGTTCGAACTTCTTGGTCATGAATTGAATAACTTTACTCTTTATTACATAGACGTTTGGGCTCATTATTGATATGTATCTTTTGTTGTATATAATTTTCTGGATGAATTAGCTCCCCTCCTTATCGAGGAGGGGCTGGGGGTGGTTACTTGTTTTTAAAATGGTTTCTAATGGCTTCACAAACCAATTCTTCAGATTCAAAAACTTCAAGATTATCAAATCTGATTACTGTTATTCCTTTGCTGTTTAAAAAATCAGTTCGTTCTTTGTCATATACTTCTGCTGAATAATCATCGTGACTACTTCCATCAACTTCAATGGCTAATTTTTCAGATGGGCAATAAAAATCTAAAATATAATTTCCAACACTATGCTGTCGTCTGAATTTTTTGCCATCAAGTTTTGAGTTTTGTAGATACATCCACATGGTAGCCTCAGCAGGGGTGAGGTTGTTCCTCAACTCCTTTCTTTTATCTTTCAGGTATTTAAGGTTATGGATTGCCATGTTTCAATATAATTATTTTTAAATTAATTTTTGTTCAGTTTACCACCCCCTTACCCCTCCTAAAATAGGAGGGGAGTAGGAATTGCGGAGGTATAATCAGTTTTCAATATTGAAGCTTGCAGTTTGAACCCCTTTGGCTAGACGGTTTTATAAGATGAAATACTTCTACTATCTACTCAAAAAATGTATTTGAGTTGTTGGTATGAATCTTTTACTGCAATAATTCAATAGAGGAATTAGCTCCTTTCTTTATCAAGGAAGGGCTGGGGATGGTTGTTTGTTGAATTGTATGCTCATTTAAATTAATTCACTAATTTTACTGAAAATTTATCCAATGGAATTATCTTGCCCAGTATCAGCGGAAAGAATAAATGAAAATGTAGTAAGAATTATTGCCTTTATGGTGGCGGTAATCGCTATTTCTTGTGTAGTGTTTTCAAATTATTGGGCAATTGTCTTCCTGTTAATTGATTTCGCTTTAAGGGCATTTACTACAGGTAAATTTAGTATATTGAAGTTTGTTGCCATTAAAATAGCTGACGTTCTTTCGATTAAGCCAAAAATGAAGGATTTGGCCCCAAAAAAGTTCGCGGCAGCCATGGGCTTCGGATTTTGCCTTTTGATTACCTTGGTATTTATGCTTAACTTTCTTCCTGCTGTGCTGATCTTGACTTTGGTCTTGACAGTATTTGCACTATTAGAAAGTTTATTTAGCGTTTGTGTTGGTTGTTATGTGTATACGTTTATTAATTTGATCACTAAAAATAAAGCCTGATTGTTTTACTTTTCTAAGCAGCATGTAATTTCCGCTTTTGCAAAATTGCCAGTAGCTCGGCCTTTTTGATGTCTAGCACATCCACATCTATCCATAATAAATATCGTTTTGAACTAAACATATCATTAAGGTAGGCAATTGAGGAAACATAATCTTTAATTTTTGGTTTGTATTGAGCAGGGTTACTCACATTTACTAAAATTGAACTGGTTCTGTAAAGTCCTGTTTGGAAACCTTCAATCTTATTCCACGGAATGTACACAGTTTTTATGGGCGTAAAATTTATTAATCCTTCCTCACTTAGTTTTAAAGCTACATTTCTTTTTAATGCCTTATTTAGCTGTACAATTCGTTCGGTAAGAAAAATTAGCATCAGAATAATCCATATTACGCATATTATTTTAACAGCCAAGTAGGAGCGAAAGAGAAAAAATACAGAAAGCACTAAACCTAAAAGAGTTAAAACAATAATGAAAATAATATTACCTTTTTTAAATCTAATTTCAACAGTATCGTTCATTTTAATCTATTAAGTTTAGTGAGGGCAGTCTGGTTCTAATTAATCAGTTTTATTTATTTAGCGCTTTTCTAACCTCCGGAGCAATTTTCGTCCCAAAAATCTCTATTGATTTCATCATTGCAGCGTGAGATGGTCCGCCGACATCCATATGAGCGGAAAAGCGCGTCAATCCGAAGGTTTCTTGCATGGCCAAAATTTTATCTACCGATTCGTTTGCATCGCCAATAATTAAAGCACCATTACTGCTTCTGCCACCATCAAACTGTTTGCGTTGGTAAGGTGCCCATCCACGCGATCGGCCAATGCGGTTCATCTGCGCAGAATAAAGGGGGTAGTAATAGTCGGCAATTTCTTTACTGTTTTCGCCAAATAAGGAATGCATGTGAACACCGACTTCGAACTTATTCATATCGTGTCCATATGCTTGGTAAACTTTTTTGTAATAGTCAAACAGCGGCTTAAATTGTATAGGCTGACCTCCAATAATGGCAAACATTACGGGTAATCCTAATCTGCCGGCACGTTCTACTGACTCTGGTGTTCCACCAACGGCTACCCAAATTTTTAAATTATCATTTACTGCTCTTGGCAAAATTTCCTGGTTATCCAGTTCCGGCCTGAATTTACCATTCCAGCTGATTTTGGGTTCCTTATTTATTTTAAGGAGTAATTCCAACTTTTCTTCATAAAGTTCATCATAATCTTGCAGGTTATAACCGAACAGCGGAAAAGACTCGATAAAACTTCCCCGACCAGCCATTAATTCGGCTCTTCCATTCGAAATCAGATCAATGGTTGCAAAATTTTGATATAGTTTAACAGGGTCAGATGAACTTAAAACCGAAACAGCACTGCTTAATTTAATATTTTGGGTTACCGTGGCAGCAGCGGCAAGTATAATTTCAGGACTTGATACGGCATAATCAGGACGATGATGTTCACCAATGCCGTAGAAATCTAGACCAACTTCATCCATTAGTTGTATTTCTGCTATAATTTCCTGAAGTCTTTGCTGCGCAGGTTGAATTTCTCCTTTTGCATTAATCTGCAAATCGCCAAACATACCGATACCTAATTCCATATTGATAAATATTTTTAACAAAGTTAATCCTAAATTTGGAAGCAGTTTTTGATGTATGGTAAGAAAAGGGACAGATTTATATAGAAAGTTCATCATCTCTGTAGCAAAGTCCCGAACGTTTAAAGAGCGTTTACCATGATAGGCTTCTTAGCTACATTTCAATCCGATAGAGATGACCGCCTCACAAAGAATATTATTTACATTTAACTTTATTTCAAGGAAATTAACCCATTATATACCCCATCAATTACTTTGGCCATTCTCTGTATATCGAGAGTCTCCATCGTGTCGGTTTTCTGGTGATAATTTTGTTGCGGTAAAAGGATGTATCAGTAATCATCATGGCATCGTAACCAAATTTCCAATAGTTTAAGTGATCAGAGAAATCAATTCCTGGTAATGATGGCGGACTGGCAAAGGTTTTGGTCTGGATACTTTTGGCAGCCCGAAAACTTTTAGAAAACCGACTCCTTTGTTCCCATACTTAACAGATAAGATACCTAACGGATAGGCCTGTGAGTTCGGTTCATCTTTGAAATAACCGATCATTTCGAGTGAAATCATGCCGAAGACATCAGCCTTAGCTTCATTTAACGATTTGGCATGAATGTAACTACCCATATACTGCGTACGAAAATACGGCGGTTCTTCTAAAGTATAAGCGACTAAATCGACACGATAATTTAACTTTTTGCCCTTAAGCAATCTGGAAAGTTCCAATAAACCGATTACACCACTGGCATTATCATCTGCACCTTCCTGATCGCCGCAGACATCGTAATGGGCTCCAACGATAATCCTTTTCTTATTTTCGGTGCCAAATGAGCAGATGATGTTTTGATAATTTTTTTGATCAACGTTATATTCTTGTACCGAAGTACTGTCTGCGGACTTTTTAAATATCGCTTTAATATAATTAGCTGTTGAATCGAGTTGATCAATATTGCTATGGTTTCGGTATTTTGCGGTTTTCGTGATTGCTTTGAGGTAAGTTTGGATCAGTGTCGTATCTGATTGTGCAAAGGCATTATCCTGAAGAATCAGAATGAAGAGAAAGCTAATTAAGATTTTAAAATTATGGTGCATAACCGAAGATAACAATTACAATTTAGTTTGTAAATACTGCAGTTGAGTTTTAAGGTTGCCAAGCCAGCTAAACTTGATTATAGCTAACACGCAGATTCTTCAGTCGCGATAAAATGGTAGGAGCTATTAGAATTGCATTGCTTTCCAAATATCGGAGTAAAGATTTAAAGCAGATTTGAAAGATGTGAGAAACATAAAGTCAATATCAACTTATACCTGAAAAGATTCTGAAACGAGTTCAGAATGACATCTCGAAATTGAGACTTCTAACAGAAAACTGCAAATTGAAAACTGAACACTGCCAATTGCCAACTGAAAACTTACTCTATCTTCTTGCCTTTCATGGCTGTAGAAATAGCAGCATCCATTACGCGCTCGGCAAAAGGGCGGGTAAATTCGTTTAGTTCATCTGCTTTTTTAAGGATTGTATCTTTATCCTGACTGCCCAAAGCTGTTTTAAGCGCTTCGATATGTGTTTTAGTTTCTGTTATTTCTGCCTCAGTCAAATGTTCAGCATGTTTTTCGATGAAGCGTTCTGCTGTGTATTGCAATTGCTCGCCCTCGCTTCTGGCTTCTATCAGCATTCTTTGGCGTACATCACTTTGTGCGTGCTCGATACTGTCTAAAAGCATTTTCTCAACGGTATCGTCACTTAAGCCATAGCTTGGCGTAATTTCAATCTCTTGTTTTACGCCAGAACGTAATTCAATGGCCTGTACCGTTAAAATACCATCTGCGTTCAGCAGAAAATTGATATCTACTTTAGGTAAACCTGCAGGCATAGCCGGTATTCCCTTTAAATCGAACTCGGCAAGTTTACGGTTTTCTTTAACCAGATCACGTTCCCCCTGGTAAACAGAAATTTTCATGTTAACCTGGCCATCAACTGAAGTGGTGTACTGCCTACCTGCTTTAGTTGGCACTTTGCTATTACGTGCAATAATTACATCCATTAAGCCACCCATGGTTTCAATACCCAAAGATAGCGGGGTTACGTCCAGCAGTAAAATATCAGAGCGGTTTCCGGCCAATACATCAGCCTGGATGGCTGCGCCTAAAGCCACTACTTCATCAGGATTAATATTGTCTTGAGGTTTTTTGCCAAAGAAATTCTCTACTGCCTGCTTTACATAGGGTGTACGGGTAGAACCTCCCACTAAAATAACCTCATCTATATTATTAGCAGATAATTCTGCATCTTTTAGTGCGTTTCTACAGGCGGTAATGGTTTCTTCTACCTTTGCTGCAATCAATTGCTCAAAAGTTTGCTTATCAAGTGTACACCAGATTTCGCCAACTTTTTCATTATATAAATTTTGACTTGATAAGGCTTTTTTTGCTGCCTCGGCTTGTAGCCTTAGCGTTTGCATCAATATATTATTTTGGGCCAGGGCAGTTACGTCAAGTTTGTTTTGCTCGATCCAGTAATTTAAAATGGCCCGGTCAAAATCATCACCACCTAAGTAGGTATTTCCGTTGGTTGCCAATACTTCAAAAATCCCATTTTGGATCTGTAGGATAGAAACATCAAAAGTACCGCCACCCAAATCGTAAACGGCAATGGTTTTTTGTTGCGTAGGATCTAAACCAATTCCATAAGCCAAACTGGCTGCGGTAGGTTCATTAACAATACGCATCACATCTAAACCTGCCAGTTTTCCGGCATCGCGTGTGGCCTGGCGCTGACTATCGTTAAAATAAGCCGGCACAGTGATTACAGCCCTGTTAACAGGAGTTTTTAAGGCATGTTCGGCTCTGGCTTTTAGCTCTCTTAATATTTCTGCAGATAATTCGATTGGCGTATAAAAACGGTTTCCAGCCTGGATTTTTACCAATGCATCGGTATCGTCATCAATAATTTTATAAGAAAAAGTAGCAGCATGATCGGCTACATCTTTATACGAACGACCCAATAATCTTTTAACCGAAAATATGGTGTTCGAGGGATCAGTGGTTAAAAATTCTTTAGCTTCGTTACCTACAAGAGCTTCGTTCTGGTTGTTGAAATAAACTACAGATGGTACCAATACACCCTTGCCCGAATCGTTAATTACTTGTGGATTTTTATCAGGGTTAATAAATGCAACCAAACTGTTGGTGGTACCTAAATCTATTCCGACGATAATTTCTTCCTTTTGAAACGAACCTGTAGCAAGGTTAATTGATATTTTTGCCATAGGCGCAAATTTACAATATTGTTCCTAGCTTTCAGAACCTGAATGTTTTTTAAAAGTCAATTAGTATTGTTGGAGGTCGTGTGTCCGGAGACCGAAGTCGGATGATAGGGTGTGCTATAGCTGGAATTCGGAAGAGGGTATGGACTATTGCTATAAAATTTTGTGCTTTTATCTTCCGACCTCTGACTTCCGACTTCCGGACTCTTTACCATATAAGACATTTAAGAACATGGTAGAGCATAAAATTGCTCCGATTCTTTAGCTCTTATATCACCGGACCTCTGACTTCCGACTTTCCGACTCATTTATTCTTCTCTTCAATCCAAAGGCTCATATACTTTGTACTCTGAACGGTGTGGTGATTTAGAATTTGACCAATGAAATTAGCCTGGCGGTGTGCAGTTAAACCAGACAACAACTCATTTACCTTCAGCATAAAAGGATCAGCAAAAGAGGAAGCGGCGTAACGTTGGTTGATAATCTGAATACCCTGTTGCTGTGCGGCAAGCCATTCGGATTCACGCTGGTATAGTTGAGCAGCCTGCTCGGCAAAAGCAGTTAAATCATCTTCAATAATACCATTCCAGGGTAGATCACCTTTCATGGCTTCGGCGCCAACAGTGGTGGTTACAGATGGCGTACCTGTTAACATCGAATCTATAAATTTGCCTTTAACACCTGCGCCAAACTGGATCGGTGCAAGTAAAATTTTGTGTTTGGCAATAGTTTCCTTTGCATTTACGGCTCTACCTTTAATAAAAAACCGTTCAGCTTTATTTTCGAGTTGTAATACCTTTTGCGAGGGATAGGCTCCATAAATATTTAAGTTGGCTTTGGGTAGTGCTTTACAAATTATCGGCCATACTTTTGTTTTTAGAATTTGCACCGTGTGCCAGTTGGGCTCGTGAAGAAAATTGCCGATGAAAACAAAGTCCGACCTGTCTTCAAACGAAATCCAATTTTGAACGGTATCTGGCGTAATTTCCTGTTCTAAAAAGGGCAGGTAATGTAATAAGCTATGATCAATTTTAAATAGCTCCTTAAGAAGCTTTACTTCTGCTTCAGAAATAATCAAAGACAAGTCACAACGAAGGATTGCTGCAATTTCTCGTTTAGCGGTATCAGAAAACAGATCCAGTGCTTCCTGCTTTTTATTGCTCTGCTGGCGGGCCTGTCTTAAAAAATGTAGGTCTTCGGTATCTAAGATCCGTAAGGCACCTGGACATTCCTGCTGCACCCGCCAACCGTATTGTTCTTCGATCATAAAACGATCAAACAGCACGATATCGGGATTTAAAGTTTTTAAAAAAGTATTGAAGCTTTCGTCATTTAACTTAATCTCCTGTTCTGCAACTGGTGTAGAGCTAAAATCATAACTGAAATCGCTTTTCGACGCTGCTGAAGCAAAAGTAATGTGATAACCGCTGGCCAGAAACAAATCAACCAATTGGATCATTCTTGTACCTGCCGCTGATGAACAGGGTTCGGGCCAAACCAATCCAATAATTAATAATTTCTGAGGGGTCATGATTTAATTTTCTACAAAATAAGCTCTTTTTTTTTGCTCCCGCAGATAAATGTGATAATCGCAGATTAAAATCCAGATCTGCGATTGTCTACTAAATCTGCGGGATATATAAACGTATCTTAAATATTCTTAATTTTGCAGCTCAATTCACCATTACATGTTAGGATTAAAATTATTGACAGACCCGCGTTGGGCAAATATTGCGGAATCGAATTTAGAAGAAATTTTAGCTGACCATGCCTGGTGCGAACAAAAAGCAGCCAGTAATGCCATTACCTTAATTACACAAAATTCTGAACACCAGGATCTTGTTGATGAATTAACAGCTATTGCCATTGAAGAAATGCAGCACTTTCAGATGGTCATCAATATCATTAAAGAACGTGGTTATACTTTGAGCCGCGAACGAAAGGATGATTATGTAGGTCGACTGGTAAAATTCAGCAAAAAAGATGGCAGCCGTAACCAGGCTTTTATAGACAGGCTTTTGTTTGCCGCAATGATTGAAGCCCGCAGCTGCGAACGTTTCCGTGTGCTATCTTTAAACATCCAGGATAAAGAACTGGCCAAATTTTACCATGAATTAATGGTTTCGGAGGCCGGCCATTATACTACTTTCTTAAACTTTGCCCGCAAATACAGTACTGATGTGGATGTAGATAAACGTTGGAAAGAATGGTTGGATTTTGAAGGAGAATTGATCCAGAGTTTTGGGACAAAGGAGGCGATACATGGTTAGCCAGAAGTCGGATGTCCGAAAGTCGGAAGTTTTAATGCACAAATTCTACTTACTGTCTTCGGACTTCGGTCTTTCTGACCTCCGACTTATAAATATTCCATAACCAAATTACAATATCCTGATAACTATCAATTCCTTTTTTCTGGTTGTTGAGTTTTAAAAAACTATCGAAAGCGGCATCCATGTAACCGAACATATCGCCATTATATTTTCGCCAAAATTCCTTTTCTGTTTTAAAATCGGCTAATACCTGTGGCAAAAGCTTGTTGTGCAATAATTTATAATCATCCGGCGATTTCATCCTGATCTCAAACAATATATACCGGAGCATTTCGTAATTGGCCGAATACTGGTAATTTAAATCGGGGCTGTTGCTTGCTGTAAGGTAGCCTAGAAGATTAGCTTCATCCTCATAGGCAATACCTAATTGGTGTCCAATTTCATGGCAGCTAACATAAGGTTTTACAAAATCCGGCAGATTCATGTTCATATTGGCTTCTCCGGTAAGCGGAGAATAATAGCCTTCAATACCAATTTTACTGACTATCCATGAATTTAAAACGGCCTTTAAACAGGGATTATCATAACTGAATACCTTGTTTCTTTTAGCCATGAGTGAATATGCTGCTGCAGATTTAGATTCTAGCTCCTTAATGGTGTAGGCAGGCACTTTAACTTGCTTCAATTTTAAGCTGTTGGTTTTATCAACAAAATAATTGCCCAGAACAACCAGTTCTTTAACATTATATTTTTCGTTGCCGATTCCCAATTCTTCACTTATGCTTGGCCGGCTGTAGTTTAAACCCCAAACTATTTTGAAAACGATATAGAGTATTAAAAAGAAGTTTAAAACCTTTACAGGAACAAGCAACCTATCTGTCTTTTTTAGTGATTTTCGTTGCCTATAAAATCTAATCATCTTGTATAGTACAAAGCCAATTAGCAAAGCATAAATGATATCGCCGATAGCAAAAGGGAAAATACCGGATATAAACCTTAAAGCTGAAGAAATATAAGGATAAAAACCTGTCGAGTAATATTTTTGGACAAGGGTAGGAAAGAAGCCGAAAAGAAAGATAAGGTTTGCAAGCCCAATAAAAATAAATGATTTATAAAATAATGGACGTGATATCATTAATTATTTATAATGACCCTCTTAATGAATAGATGTTTAAAATATCGTCTATTACATCGTAAATAATTCTGTGCTCTGCATTTATCCTTCTAGAGCATTGGCCAGATAAATCATGTTTTAGTTGTTCTGGCTTACCAATACCCATGAATGGATTTTGTTGAATTGATAGGATTAATTGCTGTATTTTTTTCTGAACTGCCTTATTACCTGATTTCTTCCAAAATTCTAAATCAGTAATTGCTTGCTCATGTAATTCTATGTGCATACAATTACTAGGTTAAATGAAATGACTTATATTATTTCCACATCGTGTCAACATCAATTTTATGTCCAGGTTTTCCAGCTTTTCTAGCATTTACTCCTCTTAGAACTTTCTCAACAAATTCCGGATTATAAGTACTTTTTTCAGTAGTGAAATCAATCTTTAAGGCTTTTATAAATGCCTTAAAAGCAGATAGTTGTTCTTTATTTTTTGGATGTACTATTAATGTTTCCATGTCGTTTCATTGTGAAATACAAATATAACAAATCTATCTCGCAAAAGTTAAACGTTTTCCGATCTGATCAGTCGTAAATTTGCCATTTTGATAAGCCAAATTACCTGATACGAAAGTATGTGTGATGCTGGCCTGGAAGGTATCACCATCAAAAGGGCTCCAGCCACATTTGTAAAAATTGTTCAATTTGGTTACTTTCCAGGGATCGTTTAAATCAACCAGCACCAAATCCGCCCAGTAACCCTCGCGGATGAAACCGCGTTTTTTGATATCAAAACAGATAGCTAGGTTGTGCGCCGTTTTTTCAGCAATTTTTTCTAAAGAGATTTTACCCTGTAAATGCATTTCCAATAAAGCTGGCAAGGCATGTTGTACCAAGGGGCCACCCGAAGGGGCTGTCGCGTAGGCTTGTTGTTTTTCGGCTAAAGTATGCGGAGCGTGGTCTGTCGCAATAACGTCGATGTGATCGTTTAAAACGCCAGCTAAAACGCCTTTCTGATCATCTTCAGTTTTTACCGCAGGATTCCATTTGATAAAATTGCCTTTTTGGGCGTAATCTTTATCATTAAACCAAAGGTGATGCACACATGCCTCGGCTGTAATTTTTTTATCCTTTAGCGGAGTAATATTATCAAATAGGGCAATTTCTTTTGCGGTAGAAATGTGCAGGATATGCAAACGTGTTTGGTAAGTTTTTGCCAATTCTACCGCTAGTGATGATGATTTATAACAAGCCTCGGCGCTGCGGATCAATGGGTGCATCTGAATGCTTAGGTCATCACCATATTTAGCCTTATATTCAGCCAGATTATGGCGGATAGTAGCCTCATCTTCACAATGTGTAGCCACTAATATCGGTGCTTTGCTGAAGATATTTTCTAAAGTTTTTTCGTTATCAACCAGCATGTTTCCGGTGGATGAACCCATGAAAACCTTAATACCGCAAACATTTTTTGGATCGGTTTTTAATACCTCTTCAATATTATCATTACTGGCACCCATGTAAAACGAATAATTGGCCAGCGAGGTTTGTGCCGCAATATCGTATTTATCTGCAAGCAATTCCTGCGTTAACGTGTTGGGTACCGTGTTGGGCATTTCCATAAAGGAGGTAATCCCTCCGGCAACCGCAGCCATACTTTCGGTAAAAATATCGGCCTTATGGGTTAATCCAGGCTCGCGGAAATGGACCTGATCATCAATCATTCCTGGTAAAAGGTATTGCCCTTCTGCATTAATTTCTTGTGCTTCGGGTGCAGACAGGTTTTGACCGATTTTGGTTATTAATCCATCTTTTATCAATACATCTGCAACAATTTTTTGTCCTTCATTTACAATTGTGGCGGCTTTTATCAGGTAAGTATTCATGGTTTCAAAGGTAGTAATTTAGTGTTAAGTAGCGAATGTCAGGTATTAAGATTTTGATGCTGCAGTAATGGGAAATTATGTTTTAATGCTACTGTTTTAGGTTAAATAAACCTGATAGTAGCGGGCACGTAGTGTAACGGAGTAAAACGGATAGCAGGGCTGCTGCGACCGAAAACTTACTGAAATTGCTTTACTCCTGATTTTGAAAAAAAGAAGATTGGATTCCACATCGGATTGAAACCTTATGCCTTACACCTTCAAACCCTCAACCTTAATCACTATCTTTGTGCGCTATGGCAAAATCGTTCGAAGACTTTAAGTTAAACAGGCAAATTTTAAATGCTGTGGCCGATGCGGGTTACACCGTTGCAACGCCGATACAGGAAAAAGCAATTGCACCCATATTATCCGGACAGGATATTTTTGGTATTGCCGAAACCGGAACCGGAAAAACGGCTGCTTTTGTATTACCGATTTTAATGCAGTTGAAATATGCCCAGGGCGATAATATACGTGCTTTGATCTTATCACCAACCCGCGAACTGGCCATGCAGATTGAAGAACAGGTAAAACTATTTTCTACTTATACCGACTTGCGTTCGCTGGTAATTTTTGGTGGTATCGGACCTAAAACACAGAAAGAACAGTTGGCAAAAGGCGTTGATATTCTGATTGCTACGCCGGGCCGTTTCCTTGAACTATATCTAACCGGCGATATCAACACCCAAAGTTTAAAGTTCTTGGTACTGGATGAAGCCGATAAAATGATGGACATGGGCTTTATAGGCTCTATCCATAGGATATTGGAAATTGTTCCCCGTAAACGACAAAATCTATTGTTTTCTGCAACTATGAGCGATCTGGTACAGAAAATTGCAGGCGATTTCCTGAAAAATCCAACCATTATCGAAACGGCACAACAGGCAACACCTGCAGCAAATGTAACTCAAGCCTTGTATTTTGTTCCGAATTTTAAAACGAAACTGAATTTGCTTCAACATCTGCTGAAAAATGATGAAGCCTTTACACGTTTAATCATTTTCTGTAAAACCAAAACAGTTGCCGATAACATTTTTAGTTTTATTGAACGTAAATATGGTGCTGATCATGTTCGTGTAATCCACGCCAATAAAGGTCAGAATACCAGGATCAATTCCATCAACAGTTTTAAAGAAGGGAATGTAAGGTTTCTTGTCGCTACAGATGTTGCCAGTAGGGGGATTGATGTAAGCGATGTAAGCCATGTCATCAATTTTGATGTGCCTATCATTATTGAGGATTATGTACACCGTATTGGCCGTACGGGTAGGGCTTTTGCCAAGGGCGATGCCATCACGTTTGCTACTGAAGGCGAAAAATACTATATCCGTAAAATAGAAAAGCTAATCCGCCAATCCATTCCGGTTGAAACCATTCCACAGGGCGTTTTTATTGAGGAAACTTCTTATGAAGAGCGCCAGCAGATAGCAAAAGAGATTGATCTGCAGAAACGTAAGGAAGATCCTGATTTTAAAGGCGCTTTCCACGAAAAGAAAAATGCAAAAGTTATAGAACAGAAAGCTAGGGATAAGGCTAAAGCAAAGGCAGGTAAGGCGGTTAAAAGTTTTAAAAAAGGTAAACGTTTTGATAAGAAAAAGTGATGATTAAACTTCGCGTTACGCCATTAAACATTGTGGGTGCCATTGGCTTAGGCTTAATGGTTGCTGGTCTTTTTACTGAAAAAAGTACAGCACCAAGGCAGATCAACTTCGGTGGTTTCTATCTGCTTATCTTGGGCTGTCTTGTTGGGGTCACCTTCGTAACAGACCTTATTTTTCGTTTTACATTAAAAGATCTTAAGCGGATCTGGATGGTAGAATTGTTATTTATCATTATAGCCGCAATATTGATGTTAATATTACAAAAACTGGTATAATACCAAAGCAAAGTATTTGGTAAAATCATCATCTTTGCCCCCGAATAAAATAATAATAAATTGATGTAATCATCATTAGTGAAACCCATTTTAGAGATATGAAAAAAGCAGAAATAAAACTAACTGTTGAGTTAGATGAAGGCAACAACCCGGATAATATCCTTTGGGAGAGTACAGATTCTGGAAATGCCGATAAAGTGCCTGCAAAGGCCCTATTTTTATCAGTTTGGGATCATAATTACAAAAATACTTTAAAGATAGATCTTTGGACAAAAGATATGCCTGTAGATGAAATGAAACGTTTTTTCTATGAAACCCTGCAAACCATGGGCGATAGCTTTTTAAAAGCAACAGGCGAAACGCTGATTGTAGAGGATTTGCGCGATTATTGTGCACATTTCGCTGATAAGATGGGGATTATTGAAGGACAATAGTTTGGTAATTTGTCATTAGTCATTAAAAAAAGCCAGACAAGTTAGTGATAAATCATTGCCTTATTTCGCAAACCATCCAATTATTAAAATCAAATTAATCATCTTAAACTATGTTAGTATTAAACAAATTCAGGGCGTGGTTAGGCATTTTGTTATGCGTTATTGCGGGATTTTGCCCAATGTTGAAAGTCCCGATCAAGGGTAACTGGAACTTATATCAATCTGATGCACGTTTGTTTCTAATCACATATGCCATTATCGCTGTTTCGGTATTGTTCCTGTTTATCAGAAAGGTTGGGGCATTCAGGTTCATGAGTTTCATCATGGCTATCTGGTATATTTTAGCCGTTATTGCTGTATATTTTACCGCAAATAATTACACCAAATATGGTTTTGCGAATAAACTGATTGGCAAAGTGGTTCATTTTCAATGGGGATGGATTGTACTTTTGGTAGGTGTTATATTTATGCTTTTCAGTATTAAACGTGGCGAAAAAATAGCAGTTTAAGCTTTTTCATGCAACTGTGAGGTTAATTTTGCCACATCGTATCCTTTAGCTTTGCATCTGGCCACAATTTCATCATGGGTTTTCTTCGGCATTGTCTGGTTGCGGCTCATGATGAATAAAAACTTATGATCAGGATGCCCTACCACTACATAGGAATAATCATCCGCGAGTTCAATAATCCAGTAGTCAACCTTTATCGGCCAGATAAATTGTGCCTGTAATTCGCCTTTATCTCCATTTTCTGATGGGAACATTTTCGAATTCCTGGAATAAACCTTATCCTCTCCAGGCTTTTTATAAGTGGTAACAACATTGTAATAACCATCCTTATTTAAGGTGTACCTTGTCGTGGTTTCTCTGCTGCCTTTATCAAAAATGGTAGGGATAGAATATAATGAGTACCAGGTTCCAGCATATTTTTTTAAATCTAATTTAGCAACGGGAACATTTTTTTCCACTGGCAAATGGGTAAAAAGAATAAAAAGGAGGGAGCAGATCGTTTTCATCATATCATCGGTTTTGAATATGATTTACGAAACAGACCCCGTCTTGGTTTTGAGCTTAATCAGCTATAAAGTAATCATCGCTACCTTCATCCAGCGGAATGTAAATTCTCTCCCATTCAGTTCCGTCTACAATTTCCCAGGTATGGCCTACTCCGGCAGTATCATTGGCAATAAGTAAAATCCCTGGTTCGATGATAAAAGTTTCGCCATTGCTTACGGTAAAACGGAGTTTTCCTTTTAATGTAACTACATATTGACGTCGCGGGGCAGGATGTGGAATGCGCTCTAAGGTAGACACATCTGTCTGGGCGAAAAAGTAATTGGCATTGATATGCTGACGAATAGGGATTTTGCCAGTTTCAAAGGTACATTGATCTTCTTCGATGTTAATTAAACGGATTGCTTTAAGATAATTATTGTGTGTGCCGGCTTGATCTATATTCATCTTCAAAAATATGGTTTTAAAATTTTAATTCAGTTTGCCCCTTTTGGACAACTTCCCGTTCATGTTGCAACAACCATTGTTTACGCCATAAACCACCGGCATAGCCTACCAGTTTGCCATTACTGCCAATAACCCTATGACAAGGCACTACAATAGCGATATTGTTTTTCCCGTTAGCGGCCGCAATAGCCCGTATTGCTAATGGATGGTGCGCAGAGAATTTAGCATAAGAAATGGTTTCGCCAAAAGGTATAGTGAGTAAATTCTGCCAAACCTCTTGCTGAAATTCAGTACCGTTTTGTTTTATTGGAAGATTGAATTGCTGTAACTTACCATTGAAATAATCACCTAATTGTTGGCCAAGTTTTAGCGTAAGCGGATTTTCGGTAAGTCCTGTAGTGTCTATTTCAGCAAAAGTTACGGCATGCACAAATTCATCATCGGCAAGGATGGTAATCTTGCCAATAGGCGATGCAATAACTGATGCGTAATTCATATTTAGCTTTTTTAACAGATTGTACAGGTAAATATATCATAAATTAGTTTTTTTCAAACTTATCTGCGCTTTCTGTTATTTATCACATATAACTACAATTAAATGCTACGCTTCGTTAATTTATAACCCTGGCTTTTAACCTTTGGATACTTTTCTGGTGGAACAGGTTATTGATGAACAAAATTTTCTGGAGTATGAGTATGGTTTGACACTGATTTTAAGCTGCCATCCCTGATAAAATCTTTTATTTCCCTGATGGTTTCATCAGGAGCACTAACATGAGGAAAATGTCCGGTAGCTTTCATCACTACCAAAAAATTGTCAGGCACGTTTTTGTGAATAAATTCTCCAACCGATATTGGAACCATTGCATCGTTTGTACACTGTAGCGTTAGGCTCGGTACTTCGAGTAGTTTCAATTTATCTCTGTAATCGGCTTTAAAGGTAGCCATAGCAAAAGCAAGGGCCACACTTGGTTCTGTAGCCTCAAAACATTCCTGTAAAAAATCAGATAGTTCGGGTTTCCAAGCGCTGTCCATCAGTACTGGCGCTAACTGTTTGCTCCAGGCTACATAATCTTGGGCAATATGCGTAAAAACGGTTTCAATGTCATCAGCACTAAATCCGCCGATATAATCGCCATCGTTTAAATAGCTAGGCGAAGGCCCAATAAATATCAATTTTTTAAACACATCTGGTAGCTGCTGGGCGGCAATCATGCCGATCATACTGCTAACCGAATGTCCAATAAATATGATATCCTTTAAGTCGAGTGCCTGTATAATATCAATTACATCACAGGCATACCCTTCCAGTGTAGCATACTTTTTTTGGTCGTATTGACTGAGATCTGAATCACCAGAGCCAACGTAATCAAATAAGATCACTTTGTAATCTTCAAGGAATGCATCTGTAACATATTTCCATGAAGTTTGTGCACAGCCGAAGCCATGAGCAAATATCAGTACCTGGCTACCTTCGCCAAGTATTTTTACATTATTTCTGATGAGTGTTGGGTGCAAAGTGTCTGATTTTAAAATTCTTTATCAAGTTAAGAAATGTAACGGTTTTTTTATAAAAAAATAAAAAATGAACAAAATGCACCAGGATAATCTGTGAATAGGCTTTTTTAATTTTCTTTTAATGCTGTAATTCCTTAACGGTCAAATGCTTGTTGGTTTTTCTTATTACGAAATTTACGCACATAGGGTTTTTACAATTGGAAATTAAATGTTTGTGAGAATTGAAGTCTATGTTTTAGAATCACATATTTTGCTCATAATCATTATCTTGCCTATCCTACACTAACCAGAAAACAAGTATTCCTGATGAAAAAAATCTTTCCACTTTTTATTATTATCTGCATATTTTCTCTAATTGCGTCTGCCCAGGTTAATTTAAAAGCTTTTAAACCTAATGGAGCGACTGTTTCTGTCAGGCAAAAAGGGTTGGTTTTAAGCTGGCCCGTTGGCAATAGTGCAATTGGCAAAATGGTTCTTGATCTGGAGAAAGGGAAACCACTTTTTAGCAGTTTGGAGATGGGTAAAAGAGGTGCGTTAAAAGTAGTCGCAGCAAATCTTGATCCTGTTTTTATCTTGCGGGTAGGTAAACGTACCTTAAGCCCTGAGAGTGGGGGTTGGGATGTATTTTTTGACCGTGTACCCACGCGGCCTTATACGACTAATCTGGTCAAATTCGAAAAAGGGGGTGCAAGTGTATTTACCAGGGGTACGCAAACAGTGGTTAAAATTGCCGGTATACAGTCTGAAAATTTCAGCGGTAATTTGGAAATAACACTTTACAATGGAAGCCCCTTGTTTAATGTTGCTGCGGTGGTATCTACCCAAAAGGATTCAACTGCTATTTTGTACGACGCCGGATTGATAAGCAAAGAAGAGAGCTGGGCTAATGTAGTCTGGTCTGATGTAAAAGGTAATCTTCAAGCCGAAAAGGTTGTTAAAACTGATAGAAGTAAAAATTTAGAGGTAAAATATCGAACAGTAATCGGTGAAAATAGCGGAGGCAGTTTAGCTGTTTTTCCTGCCCCACATCAATATTTTTATCCTTTGGATGAAGCTTTTAATCTTAAATTTACTTGGAAAGGGAGCAATTATTTAAACCTGGTTTCTGATTTTGGGATTGGGATCCGTCAGGATCCGTTAGGTGATAAACGTTATGTGCCCTGGTTTAATGCACCTCCTAATACCCCTCAACGCCTCAATTTTTTCTGTTTGTTAAGTATGGAGAAAGCAGGTGTGGTTTTAAATGAAGTTAAAAAGTTTACGCATAATGATACTTATGTACCCTTGGCGGGTTACAAAACAATGGCCAGCCATTTCCATAATGAGTTTATCTCTGATGTAGTGTTGAGTGGTAAACCAGTTCCGGAGCAACCGGAATTTGTTGATGTACTAAAGAAAACCGGATTAAATATTGTAAAATTAGCTGAATTTCATGGGCCGGGGCATCCTAAAGGACCAGATTCTACCCGGTTAAAAGAATTAGATGCCCTGTTTAAACAAACCAAAAGGCTTTCAGATCCCAATTTTCTTATTTTGCCGGGAGAAGAGGCCAATAATTTTTATGGCGGACATTGGCTGGCATTTTTTCCTAAACCGATTTACTGGGTCATGTCGAGGAAAAACGACTTACCTTTCGAAAGCAATGACCCGAAATATGGTAAAGTTTATCGGGTAAGTAATAAGTCCGAAATGCTTAAATTACTGGAGCAGGAAAATGGATTAGCCTGGACTGCCCATGCCCGTACAAAGGCCTCAACGGGTTATCCGGACAAATATAAGGAAGAAGATTTTTTCAAATCAGAAACCTTTATGGGGGCAGCGTGGAAGGCTATTCCGGCTGATCTTTCTTTACCCACTTTAAGTAAAAGGGTATTAAACCTGATGGATGATATGGCCAATTGGGGTTTTAAGAAACATGTGATCTCTGAGGCCGACATCTTTACCATTACTGAACAGAATGAAATGTATGCGCACCTCAACGTAAATTACTTGCAGCTGGATAAAGTGCCCAACTATGCTGATGGATGGCAGCCTGTTTTAGATGTAATGCAAAAAGGAAAATTTTTCGTTTCAACAGGCGAAATATTAATCCCAGGTTTTAATGTTGAAGGCAAAGGTGCAGGTGAGACTTTGAAGGTTAATCATAGTGGAAAAGCAAGGATAAATATTCAGCTCAACTGGACATTTCCATTAAGTTTTGTGGAAATTGTATCAGGTGATGGAAAAGAAGTATACCGTAAACAGATCAATTTAAATACAACGCAGGCCTTTGGCAAAAAAGATTTTAGCTGGCAGATTGATTTAAAAGGCCGTAAATGGGTGAGGGTAGAGGTTTGGGATGTGGCCACCAATGGTGCTTTTACACAGATGGTTTGGTTGGAGTAGTTTTGCGATGATCCAGTATATTGTTCCTGATTGCAATGGATGAATAATAAAGTTGACTCATTCACTCCTCTAATGCATGATGGTTAATCTAGGTTGGTTATTGTATTCTATTGAAATATTTACATGCGTAACACCAGTTAGTTATGTAAATGCTGATTTCTTTTTTTGGTGAGTATATTCTGGAGTTTGATAAAAAATCCCCAACACTAAATGATTTTTTTCAATCATGACGTAATTGGCAATTGTTTTTATATCTTCGTTTTATAAATGTCTTAAAGACGTTTATTTAACCAAATTTAATATTGCTGCTTTCGGCTGGTTATGATCCTTAAGCCGATGGTTTACTAAACCATTAATGTTATGAGCATTCAAATTATCCATCAGGCCATTCATTATCCTGGGTTTAATGATCAATCGAAGGCATAACCGAACGATAATTTTAATTATTAAAAGTTTTAATATAATACCTAAGCCTTACCAACTGCGTTCAATCATCATTGTTATGAAGAAGTTTTTAAAAATTAAAAAAACAATTACCGCCATTTTGTTTACCGCCTTATGCGGAACCGTATTCGCGCAAACTGCCTTACAGCCATTTGGTTTAGCGGAAGTCCGCTTGCTTGATGGGCCTTTTAAACAGGCACAGGAAACCGATAAGAAGTACATATTGTCGCTGGATGCAGATAGGCTTTTAGCGCCCTATTTAAGGGAAGCAGGTCTGAAACCAAAAGCAGAATCTTACGGAAATTGGGAAAATACGGGGTTGGACGGTCATATCGGTGGCCATTATCTGTCGGCCCTATCATTAATGTATGCTGCTACCGGCGATGCAAAGGTGAAGGAGCGGATAGATTATATGATTGCCGAGTTGGACAAATGTCAGCGCCAAAACGGAAATGGTTATCTGGCTGGAATCCCGGGTGGTAAGGAAATCTGGAAAGAAATTAAAGCAGGCAATATTAAATCATCCAGTTTTTCGCTTAATGGAAAGTGGGTGCCTTTATACAATATCCATAAAATTTATGCAGGGCTTTATGATGCCTATGCAGTTGCGGGCAATGTAAAAGCAAAGCAAATGCTCATTAAATTAACAGATTGGTGCGTAGATATCGTTTCAAATTTGTCTGATCAGCAGGTACAGGAAATGTTAAAGAGTGAGCATGGCGGGTTAAATGAAACTTTCGCTCATGTTTATGCGATAACAGGAAATCAGAAGTATCTAAAATTGGCCAAACAGTTCTCGGATCAATCCCTGCTTAATCCACTATTAAAAAACACGGATGCCCTTAATGGCCTACATGCCAATACA
Source organism: Pedobacter terrae (assembly GCF_036946585.1). GTDB lineage: Bacteria > Bacteroidota > Bacteroidia > Sphingobacteriales > Sphingobacteriaceae > Pedobacter > Pedobacter terrae_C. The sequence continues at coordinate 118,477 of NZ_JAQIIV010000014.1, forward strand.
CAAATTCCGAAAGTGATTGGTTTTGAGCAGATTGCCTTGTTGAATAAAGATGCCGCCTGGGCTGATGCAGCTGCGTTCTTTTGGAAAACGGTGGTGGAGCATAGAACCGTGGCCATTGGAGGAAATAGCGTTAGGGAGCATTTTCATCCTGCTAATGACTTTTCGTCTATGACAGAATCGCGTGAGGGACCTGAAACCTGCAACTCCTACAATATGTTAAAGTTGACGAAAGAGCTGTTTCTAGCCGCTCCTTCTAACACTTATCTCGATTATTACGAACGTACACTTTATAATCATATTCTCTCATCGCAAAGGCCAGAGGGTGGTTTTGTATATTTTACGCCGATGCGGCCAGGGCATTACCGTACCTATTCAAATCCTCAGGAAAGTTTCTGGTGCTGTGTAGGCTCAGGATTGGAAAACCATGGTAAATACGGAGAACTGATTTATGCCCACCGTGCGAATGATGTATTCGTAAATCTTTTTATCCCTTCAACCTTGAACTGGAAAGAAAAAGGTATTCAACTGACACAGCAAACCCTTTTCCCGGATGCGGAAAAAACAACGATTAAACTTCAGCTCAAGAACAAGCTACGTTTTGCCTTACATTTCCGTCAGCCTGCCTGGGTAGCGCAAGGGAAAATGGTTGTGACGGTAAATGGAAAAAAGGTAACGGCTAAAAGTGAAGCAAATGGTTATGCCAGTATCGATCGTACCTGGGGTACACGCGATGTGGTTAATATTTCCTTGCCAATGCATACCACTACTGAATTTATGCCAGATGGTTCTGATTGGGTAGCCTTTATGCGTGGACCAATTGTACTTGCTGCAGAGATAGATACTTTAAATCAACCTAATTTAACTGCTGATGGTAGCAGAATGGGGCATATTGCCTCTGGTGCTTTATTCCCGATCAGCGATGCGCCACTGGTTACCGGACCAAAAAATGCGTTGGCCAATGAAATTATGCTAACTGACAAAAACAATTTAACGTTCAGTGCCAGAAATGCCATTTATCAACCCAGATACAAATCGCTAAAATTGGTTCCATTTTACACCCTAGCCGAAAAGCGGTATGTGGTTTATTTCCCTTACAGCAATGAACAGGCTTTGCCGGAACGCGCAAAGGCCATCAAACTGGCTGAAGAAGAAAAGATGAAGATTGAACAGAAAACGGTTGATTTGGTTAATCCTGGCGAGCAGCAACCTGAATCTGATCACAATTTTAAAGGCGAACAAACTGATAATGGAACCTACCAGGAAAGGCATTTCAGAAATGGTAAAGCCTGGTTTAGTTATGTGCTAAAAAACAAAGATTTATCTGGGAACAAGCTCAGTTTAACCTATTTTGGAAAAGAAAAGGATAAAAGTTTCGCGATCCTGATCAATGGTGTTAAAATTGAAAACGTAAAGTTAGATGGAAGCAAGGGAGATGTTTTTTACACGCAGGAATATCCTATTCCAAAAGCGCTGTTGAAAGCAGAATTAGAAGTGAAATTTGTTGCCGATCAGGGATCAGCCATTGCCAATATATATGAAGTAAGATTGGTAAAGTGAATTTTTGTCCAAGTGGTCTGTGTTTGCACAGACCGCTTGGATATGACTAAATCCGTTGCAATCGGTCATCCTGAACTTCCGCCTGGCCAGACGGGTGTTTCAGATCTAAAAATGGAGTTAGCGTATAAGTATCAACTGAAATGATGCTGTATCGTCCATAAGTTTCATTACTCTCCTATTTTGTCACATTGAGCCAGTCGATATGCCTTTAAGTATTTAAAGTGGTCGTTAGACTACTTGTTCCGAAATTTCGGGAATCTTCCATTAACAGGATTTACCAGGTCGGTCGTCATTCTCGCGCATGCTGGAATCTTAATACGTTTGGATTAAGATCCCCATCCGATTGCTATCGGATCAAGTTGGGGATGACGACCTCTCGAGGGTTATTACCTAATTAAAATTAGTTGTCAATCATATTGATTTTTATACAATAAATTATTCCTCATGATACAGCATCGTTTGTAATAGGTAACCAAGTTTCCTTTTCGTTGTTATATTATTTCAATTCCAGAACCACGACAGATTGCGCTGGTAACTCGACTTTTAACGAATTTCCAGATTTTTTGGCGCCGGTAAATTTTGCATTGTGTACTTTATTCAAATTATTAAAGGTGTTTACATCAGTAAGTTTAGCCGAGGTTAAAATCTGTCCTGTAACTGAGCTCCATTTCAAGCCATCTAAAACCGTACTCAATGCAATTTTTTTATTTGGATCTAAATTAACCAATGAAATATGGATTGCACCGCTGGCATCCTGCGACGCTGAAACATTTAATGCTGGGATTTTTTGATCACCCACAACATAATCAGGGCTGGTAAAGGCAATTGGTAAATATTTGGCATCCTGGTGCACCTTATAAAGATCGAAAACATGATAAGTAGGGGTAAGGATCATTTTATCTTTTTCGGTCAGGATTAAAGCCTGTAAAACATTCACAGTTTGCGCCAGGTTGGCCATTTTAACCCTATCTGAATGGTTATTAAAGATATTTAAGGTTGTACCCGCAATTAAAGCATCGCGTAAACTATTCTGTTGATACAAGAAACCAGGATTGGTTCCAGGCTCTACATCCGTCCAGATCCCCCATTCATCAACTACAAGAGCAACTCTCTTTTTAGGATCGTATTTATCCATTATTGCGGAATGTTTGCTTACCAGTTCTTCCATGTGTAGACAATTTTTCATGGTTGAGAAGTATTGTGTCTCATCAAATTTGGTAGCAGATCCTTTTGCATTCCAGTTTCCTGTTGGAAGTGTGTAATAATGCAAGGTTAGTCCCCACATTTGGTCGCCAATATTTTTCATACAGGTTTCCGTCCAGTTATAATCGCCGGCATTAGCACCACTGGCTATTCTTTTCAGCGGAGCGCCTGGATAATTGCGTGCGTAGGTGGCATATCTACGGTATAAATCAGAATAATAAGCAGGTGTCATATTGCCGCCACAGCCCCAGCTTTCGTTTCCAACCCCCCAAAAGGCAACTTTCCATGGTTTCTCCCTTCCGTTTTGGCTGCGGATGGCCGTCATTGGGCTTACGCCATCAAAATTTAGGTATTCTACCCATTTGGCCATTTCCTCAACCGTTCCGCTACCTACATTTCCGGCAATATAAGGTTCGCAGTCAAGCATCTGGCAGAGATCCAAAAATTCGTGTGTACCAAAGCTATTATCTTCAGTTACACCGCCCCAATTGGTGTTGACCATCTTTGGTCGCTGGTTTCTTGGTCCAATGCCATCTCTCCAATGGTATTCATCAGCAAAACAGCCACCCGGCCAGCGCAGGTTCGGGACTTTTATCTTTTTTAACGCCTCTACAATATCTAATCTTATTCTACCTTTATTTGGGATGGTCGAATTTTCATCTACCCAAAAACCGTCGTAAATACAGCGGCCCAAATGTTCTGAAAAGTGGCCGTAAATGTGTTTGCTCACCACTTGATCGCCTGCAGGTTTAATGGTAAGCTGGGTTTCGTTTTGTGCCTGCGCTAAAATAGAACCGCAGAATAAAGCTGCAGATAATAGGAATTTTTTCATGTTGATCTCGTTAAATCTATTTGGTAAATGGAATTTTGATGACGTTAAAAGAATAAGGTTTTAACGCGATATTTAATTTTTTCCCTTTGAGGTTAACTGTGCTTTTTTTCGGGCTTACCGCTTCAGGATTTTCGAATGAGTTAACCTGTTTCAGGTTACTGTTGGCTATTTCCTCATTGGTGGCTTTACTTTTTAACTTCAATTTTCCGTCCAGGTCGAAATCGATCTGCTGCGATTGACCGGAGTTGTTGGCAATTTTAATGATAAGTTCTTTTTTTACCTGATCGGTTACGCAGAAGCGTAAAGTCCATCCTGACCAATAATGTTCTTATTATCAAGTGTAATCGAAACCACATCGGTCCCCTTATTAGTAGAAAACTGTTTCTGAACATAATAATCAGGGGTGCCATACGATTTTAAATTATCTACCCAGATCATATCCGGCGCCCACTGCCAGGCATCAATATTAGCAAAAAGTGGGGGCATAAGAAGCCATTTGTACCACATCGGCATTGCGTTCCAACCCTGTCATTAATGATGCCGAAGCCAAGGCACTTTCCCAATTGTTTCTATTGCTGCCTTCAATTTTGCCATCGGCATGCACCGCATATTCACCTACAAAAACTTTCGAGCCATTGCGCGGGTAACTATCGTAACGGCCTGCATTTTTTAAAAACCAATCGGCAGGGCGATAGTAATGTTCGTCAATAAAATCGGCATGATTGCTCCTTAGCGTGGTGTTTAGCAAGTTAAAGCGGTCGCCCTCCGGATCGGTACCAGAGCTGTTGATCAGTTTAAAATCAGGGTATTTAGCTTTGATGGCTTTGGTAAAAATGGCAAGCCTTTCCAGGTATTGTGGTCCCCAGTTTTCGTTTCCTACACCCATCATTTTCAGGTTAAAAGATTTCGGGTGACCTAAATCGGCCCGCACTTTTCCCCATTTGGTGGTCACATCGCCATTGGCAAATTCAATCAGATCCAGGGCATCCTGAACATAAGGATCCAGTTCGTCAAGTTCGGCTACTTCAGCAGAGTTAAACTGACAGGCCATACCACAATTTAATATCGGTAGCGCATCAGAGCCTATATCTTCAGCCAATTGGAAATATTCAAAAAAGCCTAAACCGAAACTTTGAAAATAATCTGGCGCTACACGGTGCGGAAACTCGGTATTCCAGCGGTTAATAATCAGTTGTCTGTTTTCAATCGGGCCAATGGTTTTTTTCCATTGATAACGGTTGGCCAGGTCGGTACCTTCTACAATGCAGCCTCCAGGAAAGCGGATAAAACCAGGTTTCATATCTGCTAATAACTGTACCATATCAGCTCTTAGTCCTTGCGGACGGTTTTTCCAGGTATCGCCAGGGAAAAGACTGATCATATCCACATCAATATTGCCATTTCCCTGAAACAGAATAGAGAATTTAGCTTTTGGATCGGTTTCGGTAGCGGTAAAACTTGCTGATTGTTTTTTCCAGTCGTTACCGGTTTGATCAGGTGTTAAAGTCCCCTGACCGATGATTTTATTGTTCGCATCTTTTAACATCAGCACCAGTTTAACCCCCGGGGCTGATTGGCGGTACATGAATGAAAAATCGTAGCGTAATCCTTTTTTTACACCAATACCTTTAAATCCTTCGTTTATGAGTTCAAAATCATCGGTTTGTTTTTTTACCTGTAAATATCTGGGATTGGCCGTATTTACTTCTTTGCGGTTTACCACCAGTATTTCGCCTTCCTGCTGTTTTTTGCGCTGAATGCTCCAACCCATTAATGGTTTGGTAAATTCGAATGAGCGGTTTTTGATCAACTCGGCATAAATACCACCATCGGCACCAAAGTTAATATCTTCAAAAAAAACACCCCACATATTGGGTTGCACTTTGGCAATACTTTGGTCTGTTTTAACTTTTATAACTTTTGCAGTTTGTGCCTGCACGGCTGTAGTGTATCCAATTCCGACGGCAGCGTACGCGATGCATGCTGAAAAGATACTTTTTACAGGGTAATTCAATTTCATACGGTTTAATATCTGGAAGATTCTCAAAGTAAAAGTAAAATATTTAAAATAATAACCGTCATAAGAACATTTATTTTTTTATTTTCCTGGTAATTCTAGAGTCTTGCATATTGAAAAATATAGGTAAGCAATGGAAATTGATACGGTAGAGACATTTAATTTTTTTTTAGATATGAACAGCACTAAGGGTTAAATTTTGACGATCATGTGGGCACATGGTGCGAAGTAATATTGGTTTGTTTCTTGTCGGTTCTTGGAAATGAACGTTCTGAGGTTCTTGGCAGCTTCAGTCCCGCTTTCGCTTATAGTCCTCGCTGCGCTGTGGGCTATTCCGCTCAATCGGGTTTATGAACAAAGGTTGGTGCCCACCGCAACCTTAACTGAAAACTGCTTTTTTGTAAAACCAACTAATTTTATCCTATAAGATATTGTAGTAAATATAAGCTTATATGGTGCTTATATTTCTCATATGGTTTAAGATATTGAAAAATGAGCGTTAGGTCGTTTTTTAGAGGTGGTCAGTGTGGACTCAGACCACGGCAAAGGAATCTTATTCGCAGATTTAGCTACAGCATTACGATTCCCAGTCAAGCTGGGAATGATGGATTTTCTTTAGGTAGAATCGTCATTCCCTTGAAAAAGGGAATCTTAAAGCGAAATAAGTAATGGCTCTGTAATCCAATCATTTGGACCCAGATACCGCATTACGTTCCCGATCGGCTGGGAATGACGGATTTTATTCTGCAATTTTAATAATCTTAACTAAAGCGCCAGATATTCCGGCATTTCAGGTATAAATTTAAAGCTGCCCTTTTCTGTATCCATCTTCGCATAAACATGTTGTAAGCCATTGGTTAACACCACCCATCTGGCCTGATGTATGGAATTATACCGCGAGGCCTGATCGAAAACAGATTGTGTGATTTTTACTTTTGGTGCCTTACATTCAATCAACATCAACTTTTCGCCAGCAGCATTGTAAACCAAAATATCACTTCGTTTTTGCAGTTGGTTTAACACCAAACCACCTTCAATCTGGATCAATGTCCGTGGGAATTTCTTTTCCAAAATCAAACTTTGGATAAAATGTTGACGTACCCACTCCTCTGGTGTAAGCACCAGGTGTTTCTTCCTTAACTCATCGAAAATAAAAAGCACATCATCTTTTCTGGTGATTTTAAAGGGATATGGAGGAAGATTAAGCGGGGTAGGGGTGAACATTTCAGTTGGCAGTTTACAGTTGGCAATTGGCAGTTTACAGTTGGCAGTTC
>NZ_JAQIIV010000015.1:0-121071 GCF_036946585.1 Pedobacter terrae
GCATAGAAGTTTCTTCTAATGTAGGCATCTGCAATAAAATTTTAGTTTGCTAAATCAGGGAGGATAAATAAAGCTAAACATTTTAGCACAAAACTAAAGAATGATTGTTGAGAAATTTTAAGTTTAGGTGTTTAATTTTCTATAATCGCTATTGCTTTGGAGAAAGAAATCAAGTTTGCTTGGCAAAAATGTAGTTTTAAAACTTGACTTCTTGAAATTTTAATCACGTAATCTATTTTCAATTAAACCATTAACCAGTTCAAACTTTAATCAAAATCCTTATCTTTGCAGCTTGATGAAACAACAATATTCAAATCTTATCGCTGTTAAATTCCTTTAACAAGGTTTCATCATCTTTTACATCCAAAATTTTATTATGCTTAACCCTGAAATAGAAAAACGTAAAACCTTTGCCATTATTAGCCACCCCGATGCCGGTAAAACCACATTGACAGAAAAGTTTCTGCTTTTTGGCGGGGCCATCAATACAGCCGGTGCGGTAAAAAGAAATAAGGCAAACCAGAGCAATACCTCCGATTTTATGGAGATTGAAAAACAGCGTGGGATCTCTGTTGCCACTTCCGTAATGGGTTTCGAGTACAGCGGTAAACGTATTAATATTCTGGATACCCCTGGTCACAAAGATTTCGCGGAAGATACATACCGTACGCTATCTGCTGTGGATAGTGTGATTTTGGTGGTCGATTGTGTAAAGGGCGTGGAGGAACAAACTGAAAAATTGATGTCGGTTTGTCGCATGCGTAACACGCCTGTAATTATCTTCATTAACAAAATGGACCGGGAAGGTAAAGAAGCTTACGATTTATTGGATGAAATTGAAGAAAAATTGAACATCAGTTTATGCCCACTTTCATGGCCAATCGGGCAGGGACATACTTTTAAAGGCGTTTATAGCATTTATAACAAGCATTTAAATTTATTTAATTCTGATAAGACCAAAGTGACTGATTCGGTTGTGGCGGCAAACGATCTAAACGATCCTTCGTTATTAAATTACCTGAAAGAAAATGAAATCAACACGCTGAAAGATGATGTTGAACTGGTTGACGGTATTTATGGCACGATTGATAAAGATTTGTATACCGATGGCTTGGTTGCGCCTGTATTTTTTGGCAGTGCGATTAATAATTTCGGGATTAAAGAGCTTTTAGACACCTTTATAGATATCGCACCAAGCCCTCGTCACCGTGAAGCCGAAGAGCGCGATGTGTTGGTAGAAGAAAAAAACTTCAGCGGTTTTGTATTTAAAATTCACGCCAACTTAGATCCTAAGCACCGCGATCGGATTGCCTTTTTGAGGATTTGCTCTGGTAAATTTGAACGCAATAAATTCTATTACCACACGCGCCAGGATAAAAAACTGAAATTCTCTAATCCGATGGACTTTATGGCCAATGAGAAAAGTATTGTTGAAGAGGCCTGGCCAGGTGATGTGGTTGGTTTGTATGATAGCGGTAACTTCAAAATTGGCGATACTTTAACAGAAGGCGAAAAACTGCAGTTTAAAGGAATTCCAAGTTTCTCTCCTTCCATTTTTAAAGAAGTAGAAAATATGGACCCCATGCGTACCAAACAATTGGAAAAAGGAATTGAACAGTTAACTGACGAAGGAGTAGCACAATTATTTGTGATGCAGCCGGGAAACAGGAAAGTAATCGGAGCCGTTGGCGAGCTTCAGTTCGAGGTAATCAATTTCCGCTTGGAACATGAATATGGTGCAAAATGCCGTTTTCGCACGCTGAGTTATACCCGCTCGAGCTGGGTAACTTCAGAGGATAAAAAGAAGCTGGATGAGTTTGTAAAACGTAAACAACAGCATATTGGTTTTGATAAAGAGGCTAACCCTGTTTACCTGGCAGATAGTGAATATATGATTAATCTGACCAAACAAGATTATCCGGATATCGAGTTCCATAAAACCAGTGAGTTTAAGAGTTAGTTTTTTAGTCAGATGTTCGGAGCCGGAAGTCTAAAACGCAAAAAACCTTTTCTAATTGTTTAGAAAAGGTTTTTTTTGTATAATATACCTCCGTCATTGAGAAGAGGAACGACGAAGCCTGCCGGCAACAGGCTGGCAATCTTACAACGATCGCTAGTAGCGTGCGTATTAAGATTGCTTGTTGCCTCCGCAACGATTTGTGCATACTATCACTTCTTGCTCAAATCCCAGATCTTTAAACTACTTAAAATACTTTTTCCATCCTTCGAAAATGCCGCAATTCCGGTAGCCTTTTCATCAGGAAAAATCATGGTCGAAATAACTTTTTCACCACCATTACCAAAAACTTCGAGTGATGATTTATCAATCAGGATTTGAATTTTCACTTTACCACCAACAGGATTTATTCTGGCCGTTTGAACGATATTCTTATCGTTTTTAATCCCCTTTTCTGATCGTGAACAATCGACATAAAGCTCATTTTTATCGACCTGATAACCTACTTCAATTTCTTTAATCACTTTCCCTTGATCATCTTTCAATTGGGCGAGTTTGAAACCAGAATTTTTAGTACCGCTCAAATCAAATTCTGCTTCAATCCAGTTTGCATTCGTAATTTCGCCTAGTTTTAATTCGCCGCTAATGGCCAGATTTTGTTTAGAAATTACCCGGTTTTCGGCCAGTTTTTTCAGATTGCCTGCGATAACCGAACTTGGCTGCTGAAACAACCTTACGCCATCAGGCGTGGTTTTTAAAGCTAAATCCCTCGGAATAGACATCTGTCCTTTCCATGGAAAAGTTTCTTTACCGCCAGGTTGCAACCAGCCCAAAAGTATGCGTTTATTATTTGGTGCGTTGTTCCACGGAATAGCCGCATAAAACGAGTCGCCATCATCTACCAATAAGGTTAACTGGCCATCATTATCATTTTTAAAAGTTTTACCGTCAAAATCACCTACAAAATACTGCATGGTGGGCCCTTTTGGTCCAAAGAGTGAAATCATCAATACCCATTTCATATTGCCCTTGTTTCCATCAACCGCCAGCGGAACGATAAATGGGCATTCCCAACCACTACCCTGATTGCCTTGTTTGCCAAAATCGCTCAACATTGTCCAATCTTTCAGGTTTTTTGAACCGTAAAACCGGGCCTGATGCTCATCAACCATTGCGACCGTCATAATCCATTGTTTAGAAGCTTCATGCCACCATACATTCGGATCGCGGAAATCTTTCTTATTTAAATCAATAATCGGATTTTTCGCATAATTGGTAAAAGTTAAACCGCCATCATTGCTGTAGGCCATATACTGCGATTCATTTTGCTGTTTAGGTAAATCAGCCGTATAAAAAGCCAAAATAGGCGCTTTACCCTTCCCTAAACCACTCACATTTTGTTTATCCAAAACTGCCGAGCCAGAGAAAATCATGGTGGTGGTATCTTTAGTAATCTTTTCGGGGATGGCAACCGGTAGGTGCTCCCAATTGATCAGATCTTTACTTTTTGCATGACCCCAACTCATGTGTCCCCATTTATTTTCGAATGGATTATACTGGTAATACAAATGGTATTCGCCATTGAGATAAATTAATCCGTTAGGATCATTAAGCCAATTGGTCGGCGCAGTAAAATGATAGCTGGGACGCCATTGAGGAGTAGCTTGCTGCGCAAATACGCTAAAAGAACAAGCCATCAGGATAGATAAAATATATTTCATTCTGCTCATAATTGGTTATTAAGCCCTTAAAGTACAAATAAGAACCCATATACTAAAACGTTTAACCCAATCGCAATCCTCAAGTCCCTGGTTCTTATTTTTCCCCTGCTATTTCATATTGTTTATAGGTTTGTTCCAAACGGCGTTTAATTTTATTAATCAGCAATCGTGGAGATCGTACTTTAACGCATTCTCCAAAACCCAATATTTCGCGTTCCAATTCATAATTCAGCACCACGTCAATCCTGATCGTCGTGGTACTGACATTTTTATTCAACACTACCTGCGAAGTATGTAAAGGCTTGGTAATAACATAGGGGGCATGATCATTCGTAAATTCCAAAATAACTTTTTGTGGCCGGTCTCTCTCGCTTTTGGTTACCCCAATTAAATCATCGTAATAACGATCGAAATCTACCCCTTCATGGGCAATAAAAGTTTCATTAGGCAATTCCTGAAATTCTACAATACGATCTAACGCAAGATTTAAAATACCAGATCTTTTTTTAGCCTTGCAGATCAAAAACCAGCGGTTGCGATATTCTTTTAAAAGGTATGGGTAATAAATGCCTTGCTGAGCCTGTTGCGCTTTGAAAGATTTGTATTCGATTAACAACGATCGTTTATTTAAAACCGCTTGATAAAGTGGCGGGATACATTCCAGACCTTTTACCAATTTATTACTTTCCAGCTGGATATTATTACCACTCTGTTTAGTCGATTTATAAAGGTTATTTTCCAAACGCGCAATCATATCGCTCATCTCGTCGAAATAATTGAATGCATTAAATTGCTTTAGTACACCAACAATTTCTTTCATTTTATCTACATCAGCATGGTTAATTGGTGCTTTTGTAATGCTAAAGCCTGGATCTTCGTAAGCATAAAAGCGCTTATCCTTTACTACAATCGGGGCATTATAACCAAGTTTATCGCTCCTCATCAACTGAATATCAGCCTGTATGGTACGCTTACTTACCCCACCGGTGATACCCTCAAGCTCATAAAGGGTTTCGGCAACCTTTTCAATCAGATCATCTAGGGTCCATTTACGGAAACGGTTTTTTAAACAATCATCGATGGTTTTGTAACGAATGAGGGCTAATTTATTGATGGCCATTTTGAATGTTTTATAGCGGTAGGTTAAAAGCTGGCGTTTAAGCCTCCTATAAAGATAAACAAGTTCCACTTAACTACGCAATACAATTGCGCAATTAAATATCAAAAACACAAATAGGATAAAAAATAAAATTTTATCTCATTAAAAATCAACATATTAGTCAACTTTCAATAAAATAATTTCAACTGCGCAATTCCTCCGCGCAGGGATAGTGGCATCTTTGTAATGTCGCCAGTCGATATTGAAGTTCTTTGAAAAATATTAATAATAAATAACTGATTTACAGGAAAAGTAGAGTGTTTCAAGAATTACCCGCTCTCATGGTGCTGCTCATTTTCGAATAGTACCTTAATACGAAGCCCCTGTTCCGGATCTGCGGAACAGGGTTAACGGTAGCACTTAACTAGTTTAGTAACTCAGTACTATATAAAGAAATTCCGGTTAATAACCGGGATGGCAATACTACATGGAAACTGATCCCAGTTGCGGGTTTCGATATAGCCCCAAAGTATTTATGCAATAACATGGAATATACTGATCAGGATTATGATAGTTTGTCTCAACACGTTGTGTGTCGTGGGTTCGATTCCCGCTTCCGGGAAATCCGGAATAACTCAGTGGTCAGAGTAACAACAAAACATGCAGGTTCGAATCCTGCTTCCAACCATCACTTGGAATCGCATAAGGGTAATGCAATGGATTTAGGTTCCATCTTAAAAGAAGAGATACTTCAAATTTCTCATTGATTAGCCTGTAAAACCACATTCTGCTTAATAGTTCTTTTATGTTCCTGAAAAGCAAATTTGCCTTTGCTTTGAAAATAAAGCGATGAACGAACAGATTTAAAAATCAAATTATTTTAAACGTTAGAACCAATCTCCGGATTTCAGCTAAAGAAAAATAATTTCATTCTTAAAAACATCAGGATTCAATTTATTTCCGCAAAAACCAGATGAATGTGCTTTTATAAGGCTTTGTAAGCAAACAAATTAAATAATTATAAATCTTAACATCAAAAAACATGAAAAGAGTAGCCATTAACACCAATTATGTTGGATTGGTGTTTAAAAGAGGAAAATTAAAAAGCGTATTAACAACAGGAACTTACTGGTTAGGTTTTGGAGAGGATATCACGTTGTACGATATGAGCAAAGAGTATTTTTATACGGTTGCTGAATTGGATATCTTATTGGAAAACGAAGACTTCGTGAATTTAATTCACTTGGTAAATGTTGCCGATAACGAATTGGCCTTAGTTTATCAAAACAGCAATTTCAAGAACGTGTTAACGGCAGGCAGACATGCCATCTGGAAAGGCTTGTCTACATATACCTTTGTGAAGGTCGATGTTAGTAACATCAACATTGATGAAACAGTTGATAAAAATCTATTAGAAAAAGCACCATTATTGAGTTACATCAGGGCTTATAAAGTGGAGTCATTTGAAAAAGCCTTGTTATTTATAGACGGCAAATTTGAAAGGATGTTGGAGGCAGGAAACTATGTTTACTGGAAAAATGTGACTACCATTCAAGTTTTAAAAACCGATATGAGACAATTGAATATGGAAATTATCGGGCAGGAAATCTTAACAAAAGATAAAGCACAATTGAGGGTAAACTTCAGCATTCAGTATAAAGTTGATGACATCATCAAAGCATTATTGCAAAATAAAGATTTTGATAAGCAATTGTACATTACCATTCAATTGGCCTTAAGGGAGTCGGTTGGCTTGATGACTTTTGATGAATTGATGGAAAGTAAGGAGAAGATTGCCGCACAAGTAATGGAATTAACTTTGGCTAAAGCAGCCGATTTGGGTGTAAAATTAACAAACTGTGGTGTTAAAGATATTATTTTGCCAGGTGATGTGAAAGAGATTATGAATCAGGTTTTAGTTGCCGAAAAAAGGGCACAAGCCAATATCATTACCCGAAGAGAAGAAACGGCCTCGACCAGAAGTTTATTGAACACCGCCAAATTAATGGAAGACAACAACATGTTGTACAAGTTAAAAGAGATGGAGTACGTAGAGAAGATCGCGGAGAAGATCAATAACATCAGCTTATCGGGCAGTGGCCAAATTGTGGATCAATTGAAGCAAATCTTCGTAAAATAAATTAAATTTAGAAGCTTCCCCCGGCAGTGACTGATGCCTGCCGTGGGGATTAACAAGGAACGAAAATGAAAAACAACATAACAGGAAGCAACCTGATAGAAATAGGTTACTCCGAAGGAAAAATACTAGGCCTGGCCTTAGACACTTTGATCGCAAATTTTTCAGCTATCGAAGAAAAAGAATTGCTGGCTTTGTTTAAAAAAGTAAAGGATTACCCCGAAAGTTTTTTGGATGATCCGGTTTTAAAACCATTGGCAACAGCCATGATTGAAGAAGCCAATGCACCAAAAGACGAAACCATCGCGCTCGTAAATGATGCGAAACGCTATGCAGTATTTGGCGCTGATTATATTGAAGAAGGCGCCAGAAACCAAATGGATATCGCCATGAAATTGCCAGTATCTGTAGCGGGTGCTTTAATGCCTGATGCCCACCAAGGTTATGGCCTGCCTATTGGCGGTGTGCTCGCTACCAAAAATGCCATTATCCCCTACGGTGTAGGTGTTGATATTGGTTGCCGAATGGCACTTAGCATTTTCGATACTTCCGAGAAACATTATTTTGGTAAAGATGCCATGTACAAGCGCGAGTTGATTGCTTTTACCAAATTTGGTGCCGGGCAAAACTTTAAAGGAACTGAAAAAGCAGATCATGAGGTTTTAGAAGATGAAGCTTTTAACAGCACGCCTTTTTTGAAAAATCTGCATGGAAAAGCCTGGGCTCAATTAGGTACATCTGGCGGTGGTAACCATTTCGTAGAATGGGGGATTATCGATTTCGCTGAACGTGATGAGGTTTTAAATATTGATAAAGGTCGTTACGTGGCTTTATTAACCCACTCCGGTTCGCGCGGCTTAGGCGCTACCATTGCCGGTCATTATACCAAATTGGCAAAAGAGATCTGTAAACTCCCGAAAGAGGCTGCAAACCTGGCTTATTTAGACCTGGATACTGCTGAAGGGCAAGAGTATTGGATTGCGATGAACTTAGCTGGCGATTATGCCTCTGCCTGTCATGAAGTAATTCATAAAAGGTTAACCAAAGCCATCGGTGCAAAGGTTTTAGCCAAGGTAGAAAATCACCATAACTTTGCCTGGAAAGAGTTGATCAATGGAGAGGAAGTAATTGTTCACCGTAAAGGTGCTACGCCTGCTGGTAAGGGCGTAATGGGGATTATCCCAGGAAGTATGACTGCCCCAGGATTTCTGGTGAGGGGGAAAGGCGAAACCAGTGCAATCAATTCAGCATCACATGGTGCCGGTAGACAAATGAGCAGGACGAAAGCGATTCAATCGATTACTAAATCGGATATGAAAGCGATTTTGAAAGATCACAATGTAACCCTAATTGGTGCAGGGTTAGACGAAGCCCCAATGGCCTATAAAGACATCCATAAAGTAATGGCGGCACAAACCGAACTGGTTGATGTGGTGGCTAAATTCGAACCTAAAATGGTAAGAATGGCTGATGATGGAAGCAGGGAGGATTAGTTCGGAGTTGGAAGTTTTGAGTTTGGAGTCCTTAGTCCTCAGTCGTCAGTCTAAAACCTAATAACCTCGTTGGTTTTCAAACCTTCGAGGTTTTTTATGTTGTTAGAATAAAAAATTAGAAAAACATGGGTTCTTGCCTATTGTCCCAAAAGAAAAGAACTTCTATTCGATCGGGTTTGACTTCATAAAATACAGAAGAAAGCTTTTTAATTAATCCTTGTCGGATGTTAGGATCAAATTCAGTTTGTTTATAAATGAACGGTGGATAGCCGATTAATTCCAGTGTTTTAATGGTATTCTTTTTAAAATCAGTTAATGCTTTTGCCCCTAATCTTCATTTATCTGAGCACAGATTGACTCAAAAGTTTTAATGCTGTTTCTGATATGACTACAGGCAGGGGTGCCATCAGATTGTAGAGATTTTATCTTTAAATTCTGCTAAAGAAAAACTTCTTCCTGCTTTGATATCATCTTGTCCTTTTCTTATTCCTGACTTAACATGCTCAGGCAAGGCATCCTTCTTTTTAATTTCATAAGGAACATCCAAAGCTTTAAGAAATGCCTTTAAAGCCTTTTCTTGTATTTTATCCGGGTGTACAAGGTAAGTTTCCATATCAATTTGATTTTAAACTAATATACAAATTTAAAGATTATTAACCCGAGTTTCTCGCTATTATTTGCAGCAAGTATCTACTTTTTATAGCTTCTAAGTTAGGAGTCGCGTCATGTTGATCCGATAGCAATCGGATTTATTTCAGCATGCTTTATCCAGCATTGACCTTGAAATAAATTAACTTCGGTGAGCTCACTAAGGTTCGGTTCAGGGTGACGACAGCTTTTTTAAAATCTCCTCTTAAAAATTTTTACAGTTAAATATTAGCATGCTGAAGCGGATAATATTTTAGAACACTTTTTAATTTCTTATCTTTTGCTTTACCGGTAAGGTTGGTCACATTAATGATATTGATATATTTTGTTGGATCCTCGGTTGATTCGAAAATGATCACTTCTGCATAATTTGTTTCGCTACTCAAGGAGGGTTGATCATTCAAAACAGTAAAATTTCTTTTACCAAGTTCGTTTAAAATCTCTTCTTTGTTTACCACTACAGGAATACGGTTATGGATTTTACGTCTCTTCATCCACTGGTCGTTTATTTCAGAGTATGGCATGCTCACCTGACCATTCAGAACAGCCAGAACAGCTCCTCCAAGTATAACGATAAACTCTCCCGCCCAAATAATCCACAATAATAAACCACTGATGGTACCTGTGCTCTCAATGCGGAATGTACCTATTTCATTCAGATTAATTATTTCCTGAATCAAAATATTAGGATGCGTAAAAAGGAAAAAGAAATCTTGAGCCAAAAACTTTAAATCTGTACCATTTAGGTTAAAAGTAAAACCCTTTCTACTGTAGGCCAGGGTATCGAAGAAAACCCATTGAATATAAAAGGCAAATAGTCCACAAAAGATGGCAATAATTGCAACGATCTTTTTATTCCTGACTTTTCCGATCTTAACGCCAAGATCAATAAAAAACCCTAAACCAAAGCCTAAAAGCAAAGCGATAATAGCAATGAACCAAATATTAGGAATAAGCCTTCCGAGAATAATGTAAAAAAGAGGAAGAATAAAAGATGCCAAAATACCAATGGCAAGTGTAGTAAGAATAGCTGATGTCGAGGCGTAACCTTGAGGCGTGTATTTTGGTTCCATAAAGCGTGAAATGAGATTTTCATTTGAACACTCCATCATTCATTTTGTTTGATGGAGTGTTCAAATTTTCTATTTCAATTTGCTCAAAGCTGTTTTTATCCTAGGCAGCATGTCTTTAATATCTTGTAACGTACAAGCGCCCACCGAAGCCCTGAACCATGGCATATTGTGTTCGTTTCCGAATGCAGAGAATGGTACAAGTGCTGCGCCTGCTTCTTTAATTAAATAGAAGTTAACGTCGGCACTATCTTTTAAAAGCTGACCATCTTCGGTAGTTTTACCAATATAATCTATTTTAATAGTCAGGTAAATGGCACCCATTGGCTCTACTGCATCTACATTAAAACCTTCAGCTTTTAAAGCATTAAAGCCATTATAAAGCGCGTTTAAACTGTCCTGTATCTGTGCTTTAAAGCTGGTTAAAAAAGTATCAACCTGTGGCTTGTTATTAAAATAGTTAGACATGGCAACCTGCTCCGCTTTTGGTGCCCAGGCTCCCATATGGCCTACCAACGCCTTCATCCGGTTTACAATATCTTCCGGACCAAATCCCCAACCTACACGTACACCTGTTGCAGCCAGGCATTTAGAACTACCGTCCACAAAAATGGTAAACTCACGCATCGCCGGACGTAATGAAACCGGATTAACATGTACTTTATCAAAAGTTAAAAGCGAATAAATCTGATCGTACATCAGGTAAAGTGGCTTTTCCCCGGCTCCACGACTTGCATTTTCTTCTAAAACTGCATCACAAATCTCGGCAAGCGCATCCGCATCGAACATGGTACCCGTCGGATTTAAAGGCGAGCATAGGGCCAATAAAGTTGCACCTTTTAAATGTGGTTTCAACTGTGCCGCAGTTGGCATAAAGTTATGGGCTGCGTCAGTTTCAACTGCAATGGCATTTGCCGATGTTAAATGGCAATAGTGGTTATTATTCCATGATGGTGCAGGAAACACTACTATATCTCCCGGATCAATCAGTGCCAGAAAAGTAGCATAAATTAAAGGACGCGAACCGCCTGAAACCAAGATGCTGTTGGTATTGTATTCTAGTCCAAACCTATCTTTCAACAATTCCGAAACGGTTTCACGTAAAGGCAAAACACCATCAGCAGGCGGATAATTGGTTTGGTTGGCATTGTAAGCTTCCACAATGCCAGCTTTTAACTCAGCCGGTATTGGGTAAATATTCGAATCGAAATCGCCAATGGTCAGGTTAGCAATTGATGCACCTTTGCGCTTCATTTCGTTAACTTCGTTACCAATTTTTATAATTTCTGAACCAATTAATGAGTTGGCTATTACTGAAACTTTCATATTATGCTATTAAATCTGCTATTGCTTTATTCACTTTTTCGAAACCAAACTGTGCTAGTACAGCGTTCATCGTATCTTTAATCTGCTCATTACACAGGTTGCCGATGCTTCCCTCATGGGTATGATGTATTTGATTAGATGGTGCAAATGTACCATTTTCAATCTGCTCTCCAACTATCTTATAAGCTTCTCTAAAAGGCACACCCTGTAAAGCAAGCTCATTAACGACTTCAACGCTAAAGAGGTAATCGTACTTTTTATCCTTTAAAATATCATCCTTTATGGTGATGTTCTGAAACATAAAGGTGGCGATTTCCAAACATTCATTAAGCGAAGTAATTGCCGGGAAAAGATTTTCCTTTAATAACTGTAAATCACGATGATAGCCAGATGGCAGATTGGTAATCATCATGGCAATTTCATTTGGCAAAGCCTGAATTTTATTGCAACGCGAACGGATCAATTCGAAAACATCAGGATTTTTTTTATGTGGCATAATGCTCGAACCTGTTGTCAATTCGGGAGGAAAACTAATGAAGCCAAAATTCTGGTTAATGAAAAGGCAAACATCCATAGCCATTTTTGCCAGCGTTGCGGCAACGGCGCTCATGGCCTGCGCCAGGATTCTTTCGGTTTTGCCTCGTCCCATTTGTGCATAAACCACATTGTAGTTTAAGCTTTCAAATCCCAATAATTGGGTAGTTAATGTTCTGTTTAATGGGAATGATGAGCCATACCCTGCTGCAGAACCCAGGGGATTTTTATTGGTGATTTTCCAGGCGGCCAGCATCAGTTCCATATCATCGGCAAGGCTTTCGGCATAAGCGCCAAACCATAAACCAAATGATGAAGGCATGGCAATCTGTAAATGCGTATAGCCTGGCAATAATTTATCTTTATGGGTATTGCTCAGCTGGATTAACTGATTAAACAAAGTGGAGGTCTGGTTAACCATATCTTCAATGCAGGCACGGAAAAACAGTTTTAAGTCAACTAAAACCTGATCATTACGTGAACGGCCACTATGGATTTTTTTGCCCGCCTCGCCAATGCGTTGTGTAAGCAACCATTCCACCTGCGAGTGTACATCTTCAACCGTATCTTCGATGGTAAAGTTACCGGCTTCAATTTCGACGTAAATATTTTTCAATTCCTGCTGAATGGTTTTTAACTCCTCTGCAGTAAGCAAATTTATCGTTTCCAACATTTCAGTATGGGCCAGCGAGCCCAACACATCAAACTTTGCCATTTGCAAATCAAGTTCGCGGTCTTTACCCACGGTAAAATGTTCTACAAACTGATTTACATCAATATTTTTTTGCCAAATTTTCATTTTAATTTATTTAACCGCAAAGAGCGCTAAGTTGTTCGCAAAGCACGCTAAGCTTTTATTGAATCTCTAAACAAGAAAATTCTGCTTGTTTATAAATTCTACTATTAATTCTTTTTTTGCTAAAAGTATTTGTGATACGGATATGGTTGTATTATTGCCTGTTCTGAGCCAGATTATTTTAGGCGGATCCCCATATAAATTAGAAAACTCATAAAAATCAGCGTCAAACGTAACTATTGTAAAATCATTTTGGCCAGCGAATGTCCAAATCTCCTTAGCCGATTTATTTTCCAGATTTAATTTCCTAATCTGCTCACGCTGTGGGAAAGCTAGCTGAATAAGCTTAATAATGCGGAAAGAGATATTCTGATCAAATAGTAATTTCACTAGGCAACCCGTATTTTATGTTCTCGATCGGCAGCATAAGCCAAACAAGCTAAAACTTGTGCTTTGGTCAATTCTTCAAAATCCTCCAAAATCTGTTCGAGGGTCATTCCGTTCGCAAACCAATTTAGAACATCATAAACAGCAATTCTAGTCCCAATTATACATGGCCGACCAAACCGTTTATCTGCATTAATCTCGATAAAATTAGCGTAGGTGTTCATATCCCAAATATAAACATTATTTAAAGCTTTTTTATTTAACCGCAAAGAGCGCTAAGTTGTTCGCAAAGCACACAAAGCAACAATCATTTTATCACAGCGTACACCGAGTTCTTCACGGAGAACACAAGGCATTCGATATTTAAGTTAAGTATCAAACCTTACACCTTAAAACCCTCTACCTTTAACCTTGCATAACCGGTTTCAACATATTCACATATCCTTCCACCCCTTCTGCTACTTCTCTAACATACAAAAATTCATCGGCCATGTGCGAACGACCTGAAAAACCCGGACCACATTTTACGGATGGAATATCCAATAAAGCCTGATCGGAAGTAGTTGGTGAACCATAAGTTGTTCTACCCAAAGCTACACCGGCCTGCACAACCGGATGGTTTTTATCAATAGATGATGGTTTTAAACGGATAGAGCGTGGTGTAACATCACAATCTACATTTGCACGGATAATTTCTAATACCTCTTCGTTGGTATAGGCATCCGTTACGCGTACATCAACAGTAAAAGTACAATTGGCTGGCACCACATTATGCTGTGAACCCGCGTTAATGATGGTTACGGTCATTTTCAGCGGACCGAAAACTTCCGATACTTTAGGAAACTGATAATTTCTGAACCATTCAATATCGTTTAACGCTTTGTAAATCGCATTCTCCCCTTCTTCTCGGGCAGCGTGTCCTGCTTTACCGTGCGATACACAATCCAACACCAGCAAGCCACGTTCAGCAATAGCTAAATTCATTTCTGTAGGCTCACCTACAATACCAAATTCAAGCTCGCCTAAATCAGGCAATACCAGTTCCAAACCATTATTGCCCGAAATTTCTTCCTCGGCTGTAGCTGCCAAACAAATATTGTATTTTAAATTTTCCTGCTCGTAGAAGTACAAAAACGTCCCGACTAAGGAAACCAGACAACCACCGGCATCATTACTACCCAGACCGAAAAGCTTATCGCCTTCAATTGCAGCATCGTATGGATCGCGAGTATAGCCCGAATTTGGTTTAACCGTATCGTGGTGTGAATTTAACAATAACGTTGGCTTATTGGCGTCAAAATGCTTGTTGTAAGCCCAAACATTATTCATCTTACGCTGGGTTTTGATCCCTCTCTCCTCCAAAAACTGGGCTATTAAATTAGCGGTCCGGTCTTCTTCTTTACTAAAAGACTGTATGCGGATTAATTGCCGCAATAAATCCAGGCTTTCCTTTTGTATATTTTCTAGTAACATATAGTATCAAGTGGTTAGTAGCAAGTAGTAAGACGGATTTATCTTTAACCTGTTACTTTTAATTTATGGCTAGGCACATCATCCATCTTACTTTAACCATTTTACATCCGTTTTAACCTTCCTTTGTGTATAAATTGCCAGCTTTTAAAGCCGAAAGTTTAATACCTTTTATCAATGATGAACTAAAACCATTGTGTTCCATTTCATTTAAGCCAGCAATCGTGCAACCTTTCGGCGAAGTTACCTTATCTATTTCTGATTCTGGGTGTGTTCCATGTAATAAAAGCAAATCGGCCGCACCTTTGGCGGTTTGAACAGCCATTTTTAAAGCTTCATCTGCATGAAAACCTATTTCAACGCCACCTTGCGATGCAGCCCTTATTGCCCTTAAGAAAAAAGCAATACCACATGCACAAAGCGCTGTTGCAGAAGTCATTAAATCTTCATTAATCTTTACAACGGATCCAACAGTTTCAAACATCTTGGTCACGTCAGCCATATTGTCTGCTGATGCATTATCGCTGGCTATACAAGTCATAGATTGACCAATGGCAATTGCCGTATTTGGCATTACGCGTACCACTTCTACACCCTCTCCTAATTTTTCTCTTACAGCAGCACAGCTCACACCCGATATTACCGAAATAACCAAATGTTTAGCCTGAACGATTGAGGTTTGAATTTCATCTAAAACCGTGTTTAACTGTTGGGGCAAAACGGCAAGGATTACAACATCTGCATCAATCACAGCTTGCTTATTATTATGGCTAACCTTAAAACCAGCTTCAGCAAAAGATTTTAAATGGTCGGTGTTCCTTCGGGTTAAGGCAATGTCTGCAGCCTGGGCAAAGTTGGCTTTCACCAAACCTTTCGCTAATGATAAACCAATGTTTCCACTACCAATGATGGCTATTTTTTTATTCATTTGATTACAAAGATTTTGGTGACTTCACCGATTTTAATCAATTAATGTTTATTTGAAAAGCGGTTTCAGTAATACTATTAATGTTAGTCCTGCTATCCACTTCAATCTTTTTAACTTCTGCCATTTCATCCATTTATCGTCATTGCGAGGAGGAACGACGCTGCAGTTTCTCTCGTTTGAGCTAAAAAAGTATTTCCGCTTCTATCAGGTTTAGCTTGCAAAAGCAGTAGTTAATCGGTTTCTTTTCCCCTCAAAGCATTATGTTGATGCAATGTCTCACCCTCTACCTTCAACCTTGTTACTTTCCGCCTTATTTTAGCATTTTGGTACCAAAAGCTCCTTCTGCAAGTTCGGCCAATTCATCAGCTTTTCCAATATACACCGCCGAAACACCTTTTTTGATGGCTTCAAAAGCATTATGCAATTTTGGGATCATTCCACCTGCTACCGTTCCATCTGCTTTGAAACCTTCAAATTCATCTGCTTTAATTTCCCTCACCACAGAAGCATCATCATTTACATCTTTAAGTACGCCCTTTTTCTCAAAGCAATATACCAATCGTGTTTCGTATAAAGCCGACATCGCCACCGCTACAGACGATGCAATAGTATCGGCGTTGGTATTCAACAATTGGGTATCTCCATCATGTGTAATGGCACATAAAACGGGTACCAAACCTACTTTCAGCAAACTATCTAGAGTTGTTGAAGACACTGAGTTTTCATCCAAATCGCCAACAAAACCATAATCAATTACCGCTCCCGCCATCGGCCCACTTTCAGTACCATAAGTTTTGGTACTCACCGGGCGTTTTTTTGCTTTGATCACATTACCATCAGCACCGCTTAAACCAATGGCATTGCTACCTTTGGCCTGTAATTGGGCAACCATATTTTTGTTGATTAATCCGGCATAAACCATGGTTACAATGCGCAGGGTTTCGATATCCGTAATTCTTCTGCCCTCAACCATTTTAGCTTCAATGCCTAGCGATTCACCCAGTTCGGTTGCAATTTTGCCACCGCCATGCACTAAAATTTTATCTCCCGGCAATGCCGTAAAATCCAGTAAAAACCGGTGCAGGTTTTCCGAATTGTCAATTACGTTTCCACCTATTTTTATGATTGTAAGTTGCTTCATCATGTATGTTCGCCGTGGCTCGTGTCTGCACGAACCACTCTAATTTTTTATTTTAATGATTTCGGTTCTTGAGGACACGAACCGAGGCTGTAGAATTTACAATTCCTCCAGCACCGCTTTAATTACGGCTTGTGCTGCCCATAAACGATTTCCGGCTTCGTGAATTACCAATGAATTTGGTCCATCTAAAATCTCGGAAGATAACTCCAGATCGCGGCGCACAGGCAAACAGTGCATCACCTTTGCATCGTTGGTAATTTTTAACTTTTCGTTATTCATCATCCAGCCATCCGGATAAGTTAACACCTTACCATATTCATTATAACTGCTCCAGTTTTTTACATATACATAATCAGCGCCAACAAGCGCTTCTTCTATATTATATTGAATATCGGCACCTGGTGTAAAATCTTCCGCAAGTTCATATCCTTCAGGCTGCGCAATCGTGAAATCGATCATTCCTTCGGCCTGTGCCTTGCACATCCACTCTGCAAAAGAATTAGGCACGGCTTGGGGTAATGCCTTAACATGAGGTGCCCAGGCTAAAACCACTTTGGGTTTGCGGCCATCAGGTTTCTTGGTCCAGGTTTCGTGAATGGTTATAATATCAGCAAAACTTTGCAAGGGGTGGCGTGTTGCACTCTCCAAGCTTACTACCGGCACCGCACAATATTTGACAAACTTGTTAAAAAAATCCTCGCTATAATCTTCATCCCGATTAGTTAGTTTCGGAAAAGAACGCAGGCCTAAAATATCGCAATACTGACCCATCACTGCAGCCGCTTCACGAATATGTTCAACCGTCGAACCATTCATCACTACGCCATCCTGTGTTTCCAAGGCCCAGCCTTCTTTATCCAGGTTCATCACCATTACGTTCATCCCTAGGTTTAAGGCTGCTTTCTGTGTACTTAGACGAGTACGTAAGCTTGGATTCATAAAAACTAAGCCTAAGGTTTTGTTCTTGCCTAAATGCTGATGTGCATAAGGATTTGCTTTCAATGCCAGTGCATCATTTACAAATTGTTTGATGCTCGGAACATCATGTACGGAAGTGAAAAGTTTCATTTTTTTAAAGCTTAAAGCTTAAAGCTTAAAGATTAAAGCTCCTGCAAAATTTTAAACAGATACAAATCTAAAGCTTAAACAATTATCGTCTTAAACGTTTCAGCAAGCCTATAAGCATTGCCTTAACTTCATTTATTTTATTATTTATATTCAGATACTTCTCTTCGTCTAAGTACCTCAAATCATTAGCAAGTAAACAAGCATATTCAACTTCATGACAAGATCCTAATGCCATATCTAAAAAACTTGCGAAATCTTGATCCGAATTTCGACCAGCGCCTTCAACAATATTGAGTGGTACTGAGTAAGCAGCTCGTTTAACCTGACTATGTAAATCATATTTTTCAGAAGCGGGAAACATGGGCAATATATCTGAATAAACAAATAATACCATTACATGTGCCTTTTTCCAAACATCTAGTTTTCGGTAATCTCTCATCTTCATTTTAGTTTAAAAGTAAACTAGAAAGGCCAGGGCCCTTCTATTCGAAAATAGGGATACTACTAATCTAGCTTTTATTTATTCAAATCAAGTTCACAAATATAAAGTTGTGCTTTCAGCTTTAGTCTTTAAGCTTTCAGCACAAGACTAAACGCCTGCAAAAATTCATCAGCATGTGCTCTGGTTAAGTTTAATGCTGGCAGTAAACGGATTACATTGGGTTTTGCCTCGCCTGTAAAGATAAAGTGTTTAAATAAAAGCTCCTTTTTAACATGCGCCAGTTCTTCTGGTAATTCGATACCAATCATTAAACCACGACCACGAACTTCTTTTACCTGCTCAAATTTCTTTAATTCACCAATTAAGTAATTTCCAACTTCTTCGGCATTTTGGATCAGGTTATCTTTTTCCATCACTTCCAAAACAGCTAATGCCGCAGCACAAGCTAAATGGTTACCGCCAAAGGTTGTACCTAACTCGCCATGCCAAGGTTTAAATTTAGGGGCAATAGCAATTCCGGCTACCGGAAACCCATTACCCATACCTTTAGCCATGGTGTACACATCGGCTTCTACTCCGGCCCAGTCGTGCGAGTAAAATAAACCTGTACGGCCATAACCACATTGTACCGAATCGGCAATGTAAACAGCATTATACTCATCACATAGTGAACGGATTTTTTGCAGGAAGCTTTTTGATGCTTCTTTAATTCCACCAACACCTTGTATCCCCTCAATAATTACCGCACAGATTTCATTGCCCTGCGCTTTAAAAGTTTCTTCTAAAGCCACCTCATTATTGTGTGGTAAAAAGATAACATTTTCGGTCTGATTAACAGGAGCTACAATTTTAGGGTTATCGGTCACAGCAACGGCTAAAGAAGTACGTCCGTGGAAAGCACCGGTAAAAGAAATTACCTTTTTTCTCCCGTTGTAAAACGAAGCCAGTTTAAGTGCATTTTCATTGGCTTCTGCTCCAGAATTACACAAAAACAACTGGAAATCTTTTTTGCCCGATACTTCGCCGAGTTTCTCGGCTAGTTGTACCTGTAATGGAATTTTAACCGAATTGGAATAAAAACCAACTTTGCTCAATTGATTGGTTAGGCGACTTACATAGTGCGGGTTGGTATGACCAATAGAAATTACAGCATGACCGCCGTATAAATCTAAATATTGTTGTCCATTGGCATCCCAAACATTGCTGCCGGCTGCTCGGGTAATTTCTATATCGTTAAGGGGGTAAACGTCGAATAAGTTCATTTTTTAAAAGGGTTTTTAAGGTTGAGGGTTGGAAGGTAGAAGGTTTATTTACACTGTCTAGCTCTTGCCTCCGCCTCTTAAGAATTTAATAAATGCGATTAACATCGCCTTAATTTCATTGACACTTTTATTTACAGCTTCGTAAACTTCCAAACTGATGTAAGCTAAATCGCGGATAAGAATAAAAGCATATTCTATTTCTTTTGTAGAACCAAGAGCATTATCAAGATATCTCGCAAAATCTTTATCTGTATTTTTGCCACTTCCTTCTACAATATTTAAAGGGATTGAATAGGTAGCCCGCCGAATCTGTTGCGTAAGGGCAAATTTTTCTTCAATAGGCATAATAGGGAGTATTTCCTTATATACCTGTAAGGTAAATAAGTGAGCCTTTTTCCAAACATCTAGTTTTTGATAATCTCTCATACATCTTAAAATTTTCAAATCTGAATCCAGACCTTTTAACCTCCTACCTTCCAGCCTCTGTCTAAAAATTTGCTGCTTTTAATTTCAGTCCTGCAGTTTCTTCCAGTCCAAACATCAAGTTCATATTCTGAACCGCTTGTCCGCTAGCTCCTTTTAACAGGTTATCGATAATACTGATGACAAATAATTTGCGGCCGTGTTTTTCGATGTGCACCAGTGCTTTATTGGTATTCACTACCTGTTTTAAATCTATATTTTTACGGCTTAAATGTGTAAAAGGATGAGCACTATAATATGTTTCGTAAATATTTTGTGCCTCTTCTAAACTTAAATCACTTTCCAAATACATTGCCGCCAAAATACCGCGTGTAAAAGCACCGCGTTGCGGGATGAAATTTAACCACTCCGACCCTAAAGGGGAACCAGCCTGACGAATGCTCTCGCCGATCTCATTCAGGTGCTGGTGTTCGAAAGCCTTATAGATAGAAAGATTGTTGTTTCTCCAGCTGAAATGGGACGTTGTAGCTAAGCTCTGGCCTGCACCGGTAGATCCGGTAGTAGCATTAATGTGAACCTCATTTTTAATCAGCCCTTTTGAAGCCAAAGGCAACAAACCCAATTGGATACAAGTTGCAAAACAGCCAGGGTTAGCAATATCTTTAGCCGCTTTAATTTTATCGCGGTTTAGTTCGGGTAATCCGTAAACAAAGTTTTTGGTCGAAAAGTGAGCATTTGCATGCAACCTGAAATCCTGAGACAAATCGATAATTTTAATGTTATCGTTAATAGGATTAGCGGCTAAAAATTTTTTTGCATCACCGTGGCCAACACAAAGAAAAAGCACATCGATATCCTGCGGAACATTACTTACAAACTTTAAATCTGTATCGCCGATCAGATCAGTATGCACATCAGAAATCAAGTTTCCGGCGTTGCTAGTACTGTTTACAAAAGCAATTTCAACATTTGGGTGGTTAACCAGAATACGGAGCATTTCGCCACCAGTGTAACCCGCACCACCAATTATTCCTGCTTTAATCATTTTTTTAAGGTTTAGGGTATAGGTTTAAGGTGTAGGGACTGAGCGTATTAACCTTACGCCTTTTTACCCTAAACCTTAAGCCTCGAGGCTATGCCTCGTTATTTACTTTATGCCAGATCATTACCTGGTTGCCGAAGATTTTAGAGAAACCTTTTACATCTTCACCGCTCCAGGCATTGTTCATTTCGCCGTAGCTACCAAATTTATTGCTCATTAAATCATGGTTAGATTCAATACCGATAATCTGAAAACGATAGGGCAATAACTCAACGAAAACCTTACCGCTCACAAACTTCTGCGTATCAGCTAAAAATGCTTCAATATTCCGCATAATCGGGTCATGGAACTGGCCTTCATGCAACCAGTTGCCATAGAAAGAAGACAATTGTTCTTTCCAGCTTAACTGCCATTTGGTTAACGTATGTTTTTCTAAAGCGTGGTGGGCTTTAATAATAATTACCGGCCCTGCAGCTTCGAAACCTACACGGCCTTTAATACCAATAATGGTATCGCCCACATGAATATCGCGACCAATACCAAAAGGTTGCGCAATAGCCTGTAATTTCTGAATGGCTTTTACCGGCGCTAAGGTTTCACCATCGAGCGCTACCAATTCACCTTTTTCAAAAGTAAGTTCAATTTTACGCGATCCGGTTTCGGAAACCTGGGTAGGCCATGCACTTTCTGGTAAGGTTTCGTGAGAAGTCAGAGTTTCTTTACCGCCCACCGAAGTACCCCATAAACCTTTATTGATGGAATATCTTGCTTTTTCGGCACTATATTCAACGCCGTGACCAGCTAAATATTCAATTTCCGCTTCGCGTGATAATTTTAGATCACGGATTGGCGTAATGATTTCAACACCGGGAATCAGGATATTAAAAATCATATCGAAACGAACCTGATCGTTGCCCGCGCCAGTACTGCCATGTGCCACATAATCAGCACCAATTTTCTTTACATAATTAGCAATGGCAGTAGCCTGACTTACACGTTCTGCACTTACAGAAAGTGGATAAGTTGCATTTTTTAATACGTTGCCAAAAATCAGGTATTTAATACAACCATCATAGTAACCTTTTGTTTCATCTACCACCGCATGCGATTTCACCCCTAAAGCGTAAGCTCTTTTCTCAATTTCCTGTAATTCCTCATCAGAAAAACCACCGGTATTTACAATCACCGAGTGAACTTCCAATCCGCGGTCTTTCGCCAGGTATATACAACAAAATGAGGTATCCAATCCTCCGCTAAATGCTAAAACAACTTTTTTCATGCTATTTAAATAAAAGGGTAAATAAAAATAAAAGGGCTTTTAAGCCTGTCTTGGGCTTTGGTTTAACCACCAAACGTTGTTTGATGCGCATAAAGCGCTCATATAATTTGGGTTTTTTCTGCAGTTCTTCGGCAAATTGCTTGGCTACTTCATGTTTTTTCTCGGCCGGATCATAAAGCATAGCCGTGCACATGCAGTTTTTACGTTCCTTCATTTTTAGAATTTCGAAGTTTACGCAGCTCTGGCAGCCTTTCCAAAATTCTTCATCCTGGGTAAGTTCGTTGTAGGTTACCGGTTCGTAGCCCAAATCTGAATTTATCTTCATTACGGCCAAACCTGTTGTTAAACCAAATATTTTTGCTTTGGGATACAACCTTCTTGATAAGCCAAAAATTTCGTTTTTAATGGCTTTTGCCAATCCGGCTTTGCGGTATTTAGGACTTACGACCAAACCACTGTTGGCTACAAATTGCCCGTGACTCCAGGTTTCGATATAGCAAAACCCTGCCCATGAACCATCTTTGTGAAAAGCAATAACCGATTTGCCCTCTTGCATCTTATTAGATATGTATTCTGGCGAACGTTTTGCGATGCCCGTACCACGCGCTTTCGCAGATTCGGCCATCTCGGTTACAATTTCTTCTGCAAATACACGATGTTCAGGAAGTGCAACCTGCACTATAAATTCGTTAATATCCATTCGTTTTCTAACGAAAAATTATAAGTATTCTTGTTAATTGGGTTTTTAGAGAGGATCAATTCCTCGTTACGTTTAGTTGGGTACTAAATACGTGGAGTGAAATTTTGCCGGCTTGTGGGATAATAAAATACGGATTGAAAATGATTAATAAACAAACCCTTTCCACACACGGTTTGTGTATTGGAAACAGTAAGTTTATGTAAAATTGGTTTAATCATTTCTCGCGTATCAAAACGGCTTTAACTCTATTGAGGTGCAAAGGTTTAAATAAAAATCGAGTTACGCAATAATATTGTATTTTTTTTATGTTAAGCTTTCGGTTTTATTGGATTATTCTGACTGAATCAGGATTTATATGACCTCAAAATAATCTGTCACTTAACGTTGAGGTTATCGTTTCGATGGTCAATTCAACTTTTGTTAAAAAAGACGCTATTTTTTAACATCTGCTTAACATCATTTAACATTTTCAAATATTGTTTAAATCCAATATTTACATGCCTGTAGCGAATACCATCTGATTATCGTTTTATGGGTACTCCTTAATTATTAAATCAATTTTAACTATATGAATAATTTCAACCCATTTCATTTCAAACCGATCGCTCTATTTGTACTAATTGCTTTTACAGCATTAAGTTCATGCAAAAAAACCGAAACTGTAGATCCTACCATATCGTATTTAAGGGTAATCAATGCATCGCCATCTTTGGCAACTTATAATGCTTACTTCAATGGTAATATGGTAAACTCGGCAGCTTTGCCATTTGGAGGTGCTATTAGTTATCTTTCATATCCCGCTGGCACTTACAGTTTAAAATTTACAACAGCCAGCAGTACAGAAAGCTTATTGACCAAAAACATTACTTTGAATGCAAGTACCTATTACTCATCTTATTTAATTAATAAACCTGCTGCACTGGATGTTTATACGATTGGCGATGACCTTTCTATCCCGTCAACTGATAAAGCCTATGTACGTTTTATTAACTTATCGCCTGATGCCCCTGCACTAGACCTGGCAAAAACCAGCGCAACTACTTCTTTGGTTACCAATAAAGCCTTTAAAAATGCAAGTGCATTTGTTGCTGTAGATGCAGGAACTTATACATTGGATGCAAAAGAAACGTCATCGGGCATAGTTAAAGCTACTTCGGCAAGTACCAACTTTACAGCTGGTTACCATTATGATATAATTTGCGGAGGTTTGATAACACCTGCTAATGATACAGAACGACCATTGAGTTTGCAGGTTATGATGATCAAATAGGAAAATCGGCGTTACCATTTCATAAAAAAAGGCAATTTTCATATCGAAAATTGCCTTTTTTGTTTAGATAAAAGACATTAAAAAGAGCAGCATTTTCCTGTTAACCTGAACTTGATAATTATTTAAAAAAACTGTTTCATAAACGCCTTGACTAGACCAAATCGTCATGCTGAATTTATTTCAGCATCTTTTAGCAGGAAAGACCCTGAAATAAATTCAGGGTGACGTCCGCAGGTTGTTAAGTAACAGCTATTCTTGTCTATTTTCTAGTTACATCAGTAAATTTTACCTGAATGACATAAGTACCTTCTAATTTAAGTCTCCAAGACCACCTTGGGTTTACAGAGAAACCTGGTGATGATGGAAAGCCATCTATTGATTTTATAAAGGTACTCGGTATTCTGTAATACATTAAGAAACCCCAGTCGGTAGTCGGTGTAACATATTTTGTTAAAGGAAATGGTGCTACCTCAAAATCGCAGATCATAGCGGTATCAGTTTGAATAACCGGATTAAATTTCGCATAGTTTTCAAAAATTGGCCTATCTCCCCTTGCTATAATTTCCTTTGCTTTAGGATTAAAAACATTTCCATTTTTATCTACCATTTTCAGTATAGCTCTTGCACCTGAAGATGAAATTTTTGTACAGGTAATGATTGGGTTTTTCATTGGCGTTACCGCACCGGTAACATCATTAAAGCCATTTGCTACATTATCAGTAATTTCAAACAGGTCATCTATAGTTGGATCTACCACATTAATTGTTGCTAATTTCGGAAACAACTTGGTACCAGTACCATTAGTCATTTCTACATCATATACATATCTTCCCAGGGGCAAGAAACCAGATGCTTTGTTAAAGGTAAGCTGTCCGCTCAATTCATTAAACTCCATTGGTTTCTTTTTAACCACTTCCCTTTTCTTATTCAAAAGCTCGAGGGTTACATCTGTTTCAGGATCAAAATTGGCACCTGTTTTAAAAACAGTAATTTCATATTCCTTCGAAAACTCTGCAGGCGCCGGAGAACCATCTTCTTTTCTCAAATTGAGCAATTTATAGGTAAAAGGCGGTGTAGAACCATCTGCATTGATTCTATCTGATTGAAAAAGAGTTAAGCCTCTTTTTGCATAAATATTATTGTCTTTATATCGAATAGAATCACTCAGATAACCATTCTGTATTTTTTTACAGGCCACTACACTTAATAAGAATAATAAGCCTAAAATATATTTCATTTTCATAATTGCGATTAAATTAATTGCCCAAAGACTGTGCATTAAAAAATAACCTGTGGTATCCACTTAACACATGAACTATACCATTGGTTGTGACGATTCCTGACGTTTGACAATCCACAGCCTTATCTTTTTGTGAATCGGGAATAGTACTTTGATCCGCCTCCTGATCATCACGGGTTCCTATCACTTTGGTATATGTTACATAATCCACATAATTAAGGTACTGTGTATATTCATAAGAACGTCTCAATTTGATCAGGTATTGAACATTTGGAATAGCCCCCAATAAACTGTTGTAAAGCTTACCACTAACAGTCATCTGGTCTCTGTTGATCTTTCCTGCAAACAAATAAGTCTTTAGTGAATCATTCAGCTCCTGTGACGGAATATCTTTGATCCCAAAATCAAAATTTTCCTTCCCAAGTTGGAGAGATTTCTGATATTTCTTGGCCTTTACATACTCCGCTATGCCATAATTTGTAGTTGCAAAAAAGGTTACATTGCCATTTACCACATCTTTTAAACCTGCCCTGTCTATCACTTTCACTAAGGAATCGAAATTGCGGTTAGACTTTAAGTAATCGTAAGTACTTAAATTTACATTGGGATTACTAGGGCCGCCATCCCTTTTATAATCATTTTTTTTACAAGCCGTTAGCGCCAGTAATAGTAATGAAATATATACTAATATATTATTTTTCATATTTTTTAATCTATAATAAAAACAACTTATACTTTACCCAACCAATATGGTGTTTGTTTCAATAACGGATTGTTTCTAAACAATGCGGGATCTACAGGCCAATAAAAACCTTCTCGTCTGAACCTGCTTTCTGTAAGCCAATCCACAATAAGACCGTATCTTCTGGTTCTTAGCAAATCATAAAACAAATGTCCTTCCAGGTACATTTCTTTCCCACGCTCATAAGCATATTCATCCATTACCTGATCTACGGAGCTTCCAGAAGGAATCAATACCGGATTTGGATCATTTCTTTTCCTGAAATCATTAATGATACTGATGGCTGTTGATGCATCCTTTTTGTAAAGTGCAATCTCCGCCTTAAGTAGTTTCATATCACTCAATCTGAAAATGATAATGTTATTACTTAGGTAAGGGTCTAATTTTTGCCCAGGATTTCTGTACGTTACATTACTGTACTTTATACTCATTGGTTTATCCGGGTTGACAAGGTCAAAGCCCTTTTTATAACGGATATCAGTGGTTGTTTCGAAATGATTATTAAGATACAAAGGCGTGGTATAAAAACGTGGGTTGTTTCCATAACCTTTAATATAATTCTCATTTAAAAAATAAGAACCTATGGAACTATTAGAACCCTCCAATGTATTCTCGCTGATGTTAATTTCAAATATGCCTTCAGAAGAACGACCAATAAAAGTGTTTTTATAATTGGCAGTATCAACTAGCGAATAACCGCCTTTATTGATTAGGGTATTTATTGTGGTATCAGCATTATTTACATCCGTCAAATTTGGCGCATCCACTGAAACGTCAGACATGGTTGCTCTCCAAAGATACAAATGGGCTAAAAGGGCATATACTGAGCCTTTATTTGCCGTAACTTTGGCGTCGCCGGTACTGGTATAATTCCAGCTTAATAGGTTAATGGCTTTTTTACAGTCATTTTCAATCAATTTCATTACCTCTGATTTCGAACTTCTTGGCAATTGAGGCGCATTGATTGGATCGTCGTAAGCTTCTGTAACCAGCGGTACATCGCCCCATACCCTTACCATCATAAAGTAACTTAATGCGCGAAGAAAATAGGCCTGGCCAATCGCCGAATTCCGGAATTGTGCAGGATCGTCTTCACCAGACAACTGTGTATCGCTCATGGCATTAACTTTCTTTAAAATCAGATTAGACATGGCAATGCTTTTATAATACAAAGTATAATTTGCCAGCGTATTCAGATTGTATTGAAAGGTAAAATCTCCACCCTGAATTCCTTCTAAACCATCTCCTGAATATTGGATCGTAAAATAGTTTTTGGCGATCGCATCACCGTACATAAAATAACGATTGTTTTTATTGGTAATCGCACTACGCATCATGGCATAATTACCGGCGATGGCACTTCTTACATCCCTGGACGATTGCCAGAAGGTTTGCTCATAAGGTGCGTCTTTAGGTTCTTCATATAACAATTTTTTACAGGAACTTACGGTAACTGCTATGCCCAACGCGATAAGAACACCGATTTTTGTGATTATATTTTTCATTTATTAACGATATTAAAATTGAACTTGTACACCTAAAGTATATTTTCTTGGAATAGGATATCCGGTTCCATTATACTCTCCATATCCGCTAACAGCTTCGGCATCTGGTAATTTTTTTGATTGCTGAAACATATATACGTTATCAGCAACGGCGTATAATTTCAGTTGACTTAAGCCTAATTTTCTTACGACTTTAGGACTAAAATCATAACTAAGATTGATACTTCTGATCCTTGCATAACCACCTTTTTCTAGGAAAAAAGATTGTGCAGCTGTATAATAATATCGATAGGATCCCAAATCGAGTTTTGCATATTCAGCTTGATCTCCAGGGTTTCTCCAGATGTTCAGGCGACTTAGATCCGGTGAAGAAACACTGGCAAAATTATATACTGCATTCGCATCAGTTGAGTTTGTAAAACGATCTGAATCAAATAGGTTGAGTACGTCACGTTTAAGTGTAAAGTTTACAAAAATACTTAAGCTAAAGTTTTTGTAAGAAAAGTTATTGGTCCAACCACCGGTAAAACGTGGATTGGGATCGCCGATTGGTGCTTTATCCGGGTTGATACCATCATTAAAAACATCAATAAAATAATCTCCATCCAAATCTGCCAAATAAAAATCACCTGCACTATACGTTCCGTTACTATTTCTATACCTTTCTCCGGTATAAGGGTTCTGAGGAATATCTGCCGAAGTAGAAAATACGCCTTTTGTTCGATATAAATAGAAGGCATTTAGTGGACTACCAACAGAAAGTACGTGGTTTTTATCAAAACGATCCCCACTTAAAATAATATCACGGCCACCATTCGGCAAACTCATGATCTGATTTTTATTGTAAGAGATATTAAAAGAGCTATTCCACTTAAATTCCTTACGGATTGGATTAGCAGTTAGAACCAACTCCAAACCTGCATTACGAACCGCAAATGCATTTGTAAAGGCATTGTCATAGCCTGATGTAACCGGCAAATCAACATTAAAAAGTTTTTCTCTTACTTCTTTGTTATATACATCGAATGAAATGGCATATCTACCATTATCGATTTCCAGATCGGTACCAATATTCCATTGGATCGATTTCTCCCAGCTTAAATCTTTTTGTGCCACACCGTTTCTAAAGTTTGGTGTAATTGCGGTTACACCGTTATATGATGTTGCTCCAGAATTCCCACTAAAATAACCATTGTTAACCTGATAGGTATTATATTGCACATAAGCATTTCTTTTATCCTCATTTCCTGTCACGCCATAACTTCCCCTTATTTTAATGAGTGTAAAAGGGTTATTGGTTAAGTTTTTCATAAAGTTTTCTTCTGAAAGAAGCCAGCCTGCTGAAATGGACGGGAATACGCCATATTTGTTATTTTCACCAAAACCAGATGAACCATCCGTTCTGATTGTTCCTGATAAAAGATATTTGCCGTCATAGTCATAATTGAAGCGGCCGTAATATGCGATTAGGCCATGGGCAATGTAATTTGAATAGGCAAAAATATTCTGTTGTTTAAACCCTGTAACCGTTTGAATATTGTCTGAAGCGCCTCCATAGCCAGATGCCTGGGTAGATTGAAACAAACTATACTCGATATCCTGACCCGCTACTGCACTAAAAGAATGTTTTTTAATAGAACCATTATAAGCCAGATAGTTTGATGTCCTTAAACCTATAGCGCTAGAAGAGAAACTGGAAGAGCTGTTGCCAAAACCATTGTTTAACAAATTACTCATGCTCACATCCCTGCGCGTATTATCATTAGTATAGGAAGATTGAGAATTTAAGGTAAAATGTTTATTAAATTCATAAGCCAAGTTGAGGTTAGCTCCAAACTGGTTAGACACATTTCTATTTAAATTTTCACCATCTTTACTTACAAAATAATCCAATTTTTCGGGAGATATATTAAATAACGAGGAGGGCAAATTCCCTGAACCAACTTTTGTAGGCTTAGATGGATCGTTTGGATCTTCATTACCTCTACCTCTGCTAGAACTTGAATAATAAAATATGGGGTTGATCATTAACTTTTTATTCATCGCCCTTGAGGTAAGGTTTAAGCGTGTGGTATAACGTTTAAAGCCTGTTCCTTTTATAATACCATCTTCATCATAATAACCTCCGCTGAAACGATAAGTTGTTCCATTATCAGTACCGCCGCTTATACTCAGGTTATTATCATTGATTTTACCCGTCTGATAAAATAAATCCTGCCAATCGGTATGTCCATTAAAAGCTGGATTTAAACTGTCTGTAAGGATGTAAGGCAATTGTACACGCTGGTCGTAACTCAGCTGTCTTTGAAGTACTTCCATTTTTTGTCTACGCTCGGTAGTACCCATGGTAGCCTGCCTTAAGTTAGGACGTTGCACCATACCATAATAAGAGTTAAAGCTTACTCTTGTATCGCCACCTACACCTTTTTTGGTTGTAATTAAAATCACACCGTTAGCAGCTCTTGAACCATAAATAGCCGCTGCAGAAGCATCTTTTAATACATCAATAGATTCGATATCATTCGGATTAAGGCCGGCCATGTAGTTAGTTCCCGTACCTGTACCTGGCGGTACATAATCATCAGATGACTGAGGAACACCATCTACTACATAAAGCGGCGATCTTATCACATTAAACTGATCGTACCCTGTACTACCTGTAGAGTTACCCCTAACAGATACTGTTGGTGCCACACCTGGCTGACCGGTAAAGTTTTGAACGTTTACACCTGATAAACGGCCCTGCAACAACTGATCAAAACTTGCAGCTGGTAAGTTGGCCAGTTCTTTACCGGAAATACTGGAAATTGCTGCCGTAGTTTTCTTTCTGGTAATTTTCTGATAACCGATAGTAACCACTTCACTTAGCGTATTATTATCTTCTTCCAAAGAAAAGTTTACTGTGCCACTTGCCGAAGCCGTTTTCTCTACCGAGCGATAGCCTACAATTCTGGCAGTAATAACTGAACCCTCTTTTTGAACTGTTAAGGCGAACTTTCCCTCAGCGTTGGTAGCCGTACCATTTTTTGTACCCTTTTCAATGATTGAAACCCCTGGTATCGGTTTGTTGCTTTGATCTACAACTGTTCCCTTAATGGTTTTCTGAGCAAAGGCCAGCCAAGGAATGAGTAGATAAAATAATGTTGCCATTAAAAATTTCACATAGCAATGTTGTTTTGTAGAATTTTTTTCCATTGATGGTTAGTTAGTTAATTAGTTATGTTTGACTTTAATCTAAAGTATCAACATTTTTACCTGGCGGCTACCTAATTTTTAGCTAACTAAAACCATATTTTAACTCAAAAATTTAACATTAATTAACATTTGATTTTTTAGCACTTTGTTTTAACAACATAAAATATGCCCTCTAAACAAATGAAGGCACATTTTTCTTGAAATTAGTCTTATTTCAAGTCATTTTAAGAATACATAAAGCTAATTAATTAGCAATCAGATTTTAATAGGAGATTCAGGAAAAAATCTTCAGATAGTGATAGCTAAAACGATAAACTAATATTTTAGTACATCATACTTTGCCGGGATAAGAAAGCTTAGACACCTGCCGATATTCTCTAATTTAGAATAATTCAAAATAATTTGGATTATAGAAGATTCTACCGTTATTTTGCAGCTGTTTAGATTTAATCCAAATAAATACTGTAATGTCTCAAATCAAACTATCTAGTTTTACTTTATTATTCACTTTTGTCACTTTACTTTGCTTTGCCCAACAGCCTGCAACCATTAAGGGTACGGTTAACACTTCCGATGGAAAACCGGCAGCTTATATTACAATAGGTTTGAAGGGAAAAGGCCTTGGAAACGTAACCAATGATAAAGGTATCTTCGAAATACAAAGGGTTAAACCCGGTTCCTATGTCCTACGCGCATCAGGCGTTGGCATTCAGAGTATAGAAAAATCAGTTACCATCAATGCAGGTGAAAACAAAACGGTTGATTTTACGATCAGCCAGAATTCAAACCAGCTCAACGAGGTAAATATTAATAAAGGTAAAGCCAATAAATATGGCGCCCCAAACAGTGATTATGTAGCTAAAATGCTGATCAGCAACCTCGAAAATCCTCAGGTTTATACCACAATAACCAAAGAAACATTTAATGATCAATTGATATTTTCGGTTGATGATGCTACCCGTAACGCAGTTGGTATTCAGAAAATGTGGGAATCCACCGGACGTGGTGGAGATGGAGGCGCATATTATGCATCGAGGGGCTTTATTGTACAATCGAAGTTGAGAAACGGAATTGCAGGTAATGTAACCAGCCGTAACGATGCAGCCAATATAGAAAGCGTTGAAGTTATTAAAGGCCCATCGGCCACTTTATTTGGCAGCACCTTAACTTCTTATGGAGGTTTAATTAACCGCATCACTAAAAAACCTTTCGAAGGTCTGGGCGGAGAGGTAACTTATTCCGCAGGCAGCTATGATTTAAACAGGGTGAGTACCGATTTTAATTTCCCTGTTGATAAGGTCAGCCACATTTATGCCCGTATCAACGCATCTTATAATTATAAAGGCTCTTTTCAGCAAAATGTATTTGACAGGGGTTTCTTTGTAGCCCCAAGTTTAGCCTATAAAGTAAATGATAAGTTGGATTTCACTTTTGATGCTGAAATAGCAAATGGTAGCAACACATTAAAACCATTTGTTTTCTTCTATTTTCCTGTGAAAGACCTTGGTTTTGATCGGGCAGATCAGGCAGGAATACCTTACGATAAATCGTTTACAGGTGGTGTGATGAAGCAAAAATACAACAGTACAACTTTCTTTGGCCAGGCCAATTATAAATTTAACAAAAACTGGTCATCACACACCAGCTTTTCATCCAGCTATAGTTTTTCTAATGGCCGCGGCACTTATCTATTCTTAGTTCCAAATAACTATCCGCCACTGGGAAATCCAACTGCGGCACCAGGTGCCGACTTCATTTCAAGGGCAGATCAATCAACTGATAACAGTAAGCTTTTTAATTACGAAGTACAACAAAATTTTAATGGGACCTTCAACCTGGGTTCCATCAAAAACCGACTCGTTTTAGGGTTGGATTATCTGCGTCAAAACTCCGATCAATTGTTTTATTCGATAGATAGCTTCGATTTAACAAATAAAAATGGAACAGGCGCCAACTATAACAATTTTACAGAAACCAATTTGGCTGCCTTTTATGCGGCAATCCCTAATGTGCCAAAATATCCCTATAACTTTAAAACCAATACCTATAGTGCCTATGCTTCTGATGTAATTAACCTAACCGACAGATTAATTGCTTTAGCGGCCATTAGAGTAGACCGTTTTGATAACAAAGGTAATTCCGATCGTGCAGGTTCGGTACCTCAAGGAGCATATAAACAAACTGTTTTCTCACCAAAATTTGGTTTGGTATTTCAGCCTATTAAAGACCAATTATCATTGTTTGCCAATTATCAAAACGGCTTTAACAATCTTAATGGTATAGATTATAAAGGTGAAGCATTTAAGCCAGAGCAAGCCAATCAAATAGAAGGCGGCGTTAAGAGTAATCTGTTCGATGGAAAATTAACCGGGTCGGTATCTTATTACTATATTAAAGTGAAAGATATTGTAAGGGGTTACAATGGAGATCCATCTAATCCAAATGCTCAGATTCAGGATGGAAACAAAATTAGCAAAGGTATAGAAACTGAAATTATAGCTAATCCTTTAAATGGTTTAAACATTATTGCAGGTTTTGCTTATAATGACAACCACTTACAAAACGCATCTCCGGATGTTGAAGGAAGACGCGATGCCTATTCAGCGGCTCCTTATTCGGCAAACTTATGGATTAGTTATAA
Organism: Pedobacter terrae; assembly: GCF_036946585.1. Classification (GTDB taxonomy): domain Bacteria; phylum Bacteroidota; class Bacteroidia; order Sphingobacteriales; family Sphingobacteriaceae; genus Pedobacter; species Pedobacter terrae_C. The sequence goes on from NZ_JAQIIV010000015.1 coordinate 33,517, forward strand.
GTTCGCTGCAGGTTCGTTAAGAGGCTTTGGTTTAGGGGCCGGTGGTAATTATGCCAGTGATAACAAAATTGTAAACAGTGTAAGCCAGGGCGTATTTATCTTACCTGCCTACGAAGTTTTTAATGCTTCCGTATTCTACGATTATCCACGATTCAGGATCGGTGCAAAAGTTGACAACTTTACCAATCAAAAATATTGGACAGGTTACAGCACCATGAATCCACAGGATTTACGAACCTTTACCGGAAGTGTTACCTACAAATTCTAATAAAATCCGATATAATTATTTAAAATGAATAAAATCAAAACCATTGGCCTAACGTTCCTACTCGCCGTTTTAAGTTCGTTTTCATTTGCACAACAATTTGGTACAATAAAAGGTAAGGTGTCTACTTCAAACGGAAAACCCGCAGCTTTTATTTCAATCGGATTAAAAGGAAAAGGATTAGGCACTACTTCTGATGAAAATGGCTCCTATACAATTTACAGGGTCAAGGCAGGCACCTATACCATTAAAGCATCGGCTGTGGGTATCGATCCATCAGAAAAAAACATCACCATCACGACTGGTCAAACCCTTGTAGTTGACTTTACGTTAAAAGAAAATGATCAGGTACTGGAAGAGGTAATCGTAGCCGGCATCAACAAAAAGTATAAAGTAAGCTTGCCATCGGCAACACTACGGCTAAACGAGCCTTTGTTAGAAGCGCCTCAAAACATTCAAATTGTAAGCAACCAAATCATTAAAGATCAGCAGATTATTAGCATGAGTGATGGTTTGATCAGAAATGTGAGCGGCGCGGTCCGCTTAGAGCATTGGGGCGATTTATACACCAATATTTTAATGCGTGGTTCACAAATTCAGGCGATGCGCAATGGCTTTAATGTGGTTTCTTCATACTGGGGGCCGCTTACCGAAGATATGAGCTTTGTTGATCATATCGAATTTGTGAAAGGTCCGGCCGGATTTATGTTGGGCAATGGCGATCCGAGTGGAATGTACAATGTAGTAACCAAAAAACCTACCGGGTTAAATCAGGGTGAGGTCTCATTTACTGCAGGCAGTTTCGATATGTACCGTACGGCTATAGATTTCGACCATAAATTAACTGCCAATGGTAAATTTCTGTTTAGGTTAAATGCAGCAGCACAAAACAAAGGATCATTCAGACCTTATGAAAAAAACGACCGTTACAGTTTTGCACCTGTGTTAAGCTATCAAATCACGCCTAGTACAAAATTAACAGCAGAATATACTTTACAAAATGCAAAAATGACCGAAGTAGGCTCGTATTACATTTTTAATACTGCCGGATATGCCAGCTTACCCAGATCTTTTACTTTAACACAACCAGGTGTACAACCAACCAGAATTAACGACCATAGCGTAACCTTAAACCTTACCCAGCAATTGGGGCAAAACTGGAAAGTGACTGCACAGACCGCTTATTACAAATACTTGCAAACTGGAAACAGCTCTTGGCCAACAACTGTAAATACAAATGGTACGATTATCCGTAATGTGGCCATTTGGGATGCCGAAAGTTCGATGAAATTAGGCCAGTTATTTGTAAACGGAACGGTTAAAACCGGTGGAATTGTGCATCGCATTTTAGCAGGTTTTGATGGTGGCAAGAAAAATTACATGGCCGATTGGGGCCAATCGCATAATTTGGATCTTGCCAGTTCCCCATTTAATTTATACAATCCTAACTATGGCTTCCCATCAAACGGCTACCCTCAATTTGATCGCATCACCCCTTTATCGGAAAGAGCACTAGCCGCAGGTGGTTTAATGGATCAGAAATACCTGAGTGGATATGTTCAGGATGAGTTGGGTTTCTTTAATAACGTCGTTCGCTTAACCCTTGCCGGTCGTTATACCTATGTTAGCCAATCGGCATGGGGTGGTGCTCCTGACAAAGCCAAACATGTAACGCCAAGGGTTGGTTTAAGTGTATCGGTTGATAAAAACACATCTGTTTATGCGGTTTACGACGAAGCTTTTACACCTCAAACAGGTTTCTTCCGTGATGGTTCTACGGCCAAACCGATAACGGGCAATAATAAAGAGTTTGGCATTAAAAAAGACTGGTTTAATGGCCGCTGGAATACCACCCTATCGGTATACAGAATTACCAAACAAAATGAAATCACCGCCGATCCATATAACAAAGCCGGGGAAACCTACAGCATTGTAATTGGCGAAAAAAGAGCGCAAGGTATGGAATTTGATATACGTGGAGAGTTAGCTAAAGGATTAAATCTAATTGCAAACTATGCGTATACCGATGGTAAGGTAACCAAAGTGGCCGATGGTGTTACAGGCGTTTTTGTTGGTCAGGTGGTACCGGGTTTTTCTAAACACACCAGCAATGCCTGGTTAACCTATACCCTACAAAATGGCCTGCTTAAGGGTGCAGGAATTTCTGGTGGTTTTACTTATTTAGCCGGAAGAGCGGTAGGTACTTATAGCGGAGAAAATTCGAATGAAAACCTACCCGATTATTTTAAACTTGATGGTGGCCTGTTTTGGGGAAACAAAAAACTAAAAATAACAGCCAACGCATTTAACATTTTAGACAGGTATTTATATAGCGGCGCTTATTATACCAATTACTGGAATGCGCCAGATTATAATCAACCCGTTTACTCGTGGCAGGCCGAGGCACCAAGAAACTACCGTGTAAGTGTAGCTTATAAATTTTAATGATCCATCCCTGGCTACCGGATCAGATCAGCTGCCAGGGACTAAAAACCGAAAACATGAAAACTAAGATCTCATTATTGGCATTATTCCTTGTCTTTAGCATTTCGAATGTATTTGCACATGCCCTGTGGATAGAAACAGCGTTAACAGGCAAAAAAGGGCAGCCTATGGAAGTAAAAGTATTCTTTGGAGAATATGAAAGTAACGAACCAGATTCTGTGGCAAAATGGTTCAGCAACCTGAAAGAATTCAAAATGGTTTTAACGGCACCTAATGGCCAGACAAAGGTTTTAACAGCATCACCAGAGGTACTCTATTATAAGGCGCGTTTTACGCCAGACCAGGATGGAACGTACAAAATTTCTATTGTGCATGAAGTAGCTGATGTTTATGAAAAAGCAAAAATCGAGTATTATGCCTTTGCCGATGTTGCTGTTGGCACCTCAAAAATCAACGCCACTTTTCCGGCCGGAGCAGCTTTAACCATCAGACCAGCAAAACACGTTTTAAAAGTCGGGGAAACAGCAATTCACGAGGTGATTTATAATAAAACACCCTTTGCAAACCAAAAATTAACCGTTGTTGGTCCGGACAAGAAAGGCCAACCTACCCAAACCGATACACAAGGTAAATTTACCTTCAAACCAGCTGCAAAAGGAAATTACTTTCTTGAAGCCTTTACCGAAGATAAAACGCCCGGTAAACTGAACGGAAAGGATTACGAAAAAACGTGGCATCTGGTAACCTACACCACCCAAGTTCAATAAACAGATCAACTGAAATTTTTGAACCAATTGGCTGCCAAAAACTTCAATTGGTTCTTTCGTTAAAAAAAAACCTGATGTCGCTAACAAAACCTATACAGAAAACAAAGAAATCACGGATAAGAAGAATCAGTGATTGGTTGCACTTGTGGCTGGGTATAACATCAGGTCTTGTGATTTTTCATTTGGGTATAACAGGCTGTATCTTTGCCTTTCAGAAAGAGATTACCGAGTTTATCCATAAAGAAGCGTTTTTTGTTGACGTCCCAGCGAACAAAAAAACAATTCCCCTAAGCGCACTAAAAGGAATAGCCGAAAAAGCTTTAGGCGGCAATAAAAAGATAACCTTCATATCAAGCTATACACAAGACAATCGTGTATGGGAATTTGGCACTTACAAGGCTGGTAATCCTAAAGCATTTTGGTATTTCGATTCTATAGATTATTACGACATTGTACTGATTAACCCATACACGGGCCAGGTGACATTGATATCGGATTATAAATACGAATTTTTCAGCGTCATTAAAATGCTGCACTGGAGTTTTCTCATCAACCACCCCATAGGGCAGCAGTTTATCGGCTGGAGTACCATCATTTTTGTGTTTCTGTTAATCTCTGGTATGGTGATGTGGTGGCCCAAAAACCTCAAGAAATCAAACTTCGATAAAAGTTTTAAAATCAAATGGAAGGCCAAATTTAAACGCATCAACTATGATCTGCACAATGTACTTGGTTTTTATGTCATGATCATTTGCTTCATGCTGGCGCTAACCGGTCTGGTTTGGGCCTTTCAGTGGTTTCAGACTACCGTTTATGTAGTGGCATCTCGCAGTGTGTCACCTCCAAAACAAGTTGTAGCTCAATCAGATTCGACTAAAACCATTAAAGCCATTCCGTTTGATGTTGCTTTTGAAACGGCGCAAAAGCTATTTAAAAATGCAGAACGCATTGGGATGTCGCCGGCCGAAGGTGGTACGGCAGCCATTTATGCAACTGGCTATAAAGGCAAAGAAACCTATTGGAATTTTGATGTTTTGCTTTTCGATCAGTATACCGGTAAATTGCTGGCCCGTAAAAACCAAAGCGATAAAAACGCAGGTGAGGCACTTATCGGTATGAATTACGACATTCACGTTGGCGCCATTTTGGGCCTTCCCGGGAAAATAATGGCATTTTTTGCCAGTTTAATCGCAGCAAGTTTGCCTATAACCGGATTTATCATTTGGTGGGGCAAAAAGAAAAAGAAGAAAAATTCCGTAACTATATAAAAATTACCACAACCTCATAAATCACAGAGATTTATAAGCATCATCAATCACTATGATGTTGAATTCATTCAATCCAACAAGACCCTGAAATAAATTCAGGGTGACGATCACCCTTCCCCGGTTTTATTTTGCTAAATTCCGGCATGAAAAGATTCGGTTTCTTCATATTCCTGTTTTGCGCCGTTAACAGCTTTGCACAGGATTCTACTTATACCAGAGGGATCATTAATACGCTCACCACAAAAGCATTCTGGGGCAGGGGCTATACCAGAAATGGGATGGAGAAAGCGGCTGATTATATTGCCGATACCTATCAGAAAATTGGTTTATTGCCATTGGGCACAACATATAAACAAAGCTTTGATTTTCCTGTAAATACTTTCCCGGGCAAAATGATGGTAAGCATTGACGGCAAAAAATTGATTCCTGGTAAAGATTTCATTGTAAATAATGAGAGTCCGGGTACTAAACAGGTATCAAAACTCACTTCCGTGGATAGTCTTACCTATCGAGCTACATCATCACTACAAGTTTTACTTAAAGATAAATTGACATGGTCTGTAGCGACCGAAGTTGGAAAGATAACCACCATACAGCTCAATAAAAAAAGTTTCGCTGCCATCCCAAAAGAAATCAGCGTTGATATTGAAAACAAGTTTATCCCCAATTTTAAGGCAGCCAATATTTGTGGTTGGGTTAAAGGAACTAAATACCCCGATTCATTGTTAATCATTACCGCACATTACGATCATCTGGGTGGTATGGGTGCCGATACCTATTTCCCAGGCGCAAACGATAATGCAGCTGGTGTGGCCACTTTAATGAGTCTCGCCAAATACTACGCTGCGAACCCCCAGCCCTATTCCATTGGTTTTATCTGTTTTGCAGCGGAAGAAGCCGGATTATTAGGATCAGCGTATTTTGTAGAAAATCCGTTGGTTCCTTTAAGTAAAATTAAATTCCTACTCAACCTTGATTTGGTTGGAACAGGTGAAGCCGGAATGACAGTGGTGAATGCTTCTGTGTACCCAAAAGCCTTCGCACAACTTAATGAAATTAATAATGAACATCATTATATTTCCAAAATCAATTCGAGGGGCAAAGCAGCCAATAGCGATCATTATTTCTTTACCGAAAAAGGTGTTCCTGCATTCTTCATTTACACTCAGGGCGGTCCTTCTGCCTATCATGATATATTTGATAAACCCGAAACCCTACCACTTACCAGCTACAAGGATCTGTTTAAACTAATTGTTGGTTTTAATCAGAAGTTGATGGAATAGCATCATTTTCGGTACGAAAATCCTAAATCCCTATTCAAACACGTTATTTGGACACGCAATAGTTAAAAGTCCCCTATCACCGATTGGGATAATATTATAGGCCTTTGGGATAATTAAATTGAGCAGTAAAGCTTGTATACTCATCTTTGAATCAACAAAAACGAACAAAATTATGAGAACTATACAAAAACTTAGCCTTGCATTATTACTGCTAGTGGCATTAACCATTAAATTGAATGCCCAAAATCAAATCGAAATTGTGATTGTAGGCTCCGCCCACGACAATTCAAAATCGAACATCAATTTTCAGGCCATCATTGATAAACTTAAAAATTTTAAACCCGATATGGTTTTTGGCGAATACCTTCCACAGGATGATTATGCTAAATTGGAAGAAAGTAACTGGGCCAAAAAACTGTTTAAAAAAGAACGTGACTACCTGCAAAAACTAAACCCTGAATCTCCTCAAAATATGGAGGCACAAATTAAAAAAGACCAGCGGGCACTCACTAAATTTGCCTACTATCATAAAACAAGAATGAATTTAGCGGTTAATTATGCAAAAAACTGGGATAGAGGAAATGCTGATTATCAAATTTTTGTGCTGGAGAACTACATGAAACAGAGTTTTGGCAAAGAAGAACTGGCAACCTATACAAAGATGTTTGGTGGAATAGATTCGTTAAAAAAGATAGGTTTCTATAGACCAGGAAGCGAATACAGCAAAATTTATTTCCCGCTCATTTATCAATTAAAACAAGATCGCATTTATAATATGGATTGCCAAACCTATGATAAACCCTGGGGTGAGGCCTGGAATAAAACAGACTCTTTATACAAGATTTTGATCAGCAAAGCAAAAGCCGACAGCAGCTCGCAGGAAGGCGCTACAGTTAAGGCAATAGAAAAATACTGGTCTTATGGTAAGGATGAAGCAAAGGTATTTAATGCTGACCCCTATGCAGGCATGAATACGGTAAAATATGGGGCACTGGACGAAGCCTGGAACTTTTATGGCGGACCCCACTTTTATGGATATGCAGGTTTCCCAACTGAAACGGTAAGGGAAATGATTGCACAGTGGTCCTTGAGAAACGAAGAGATGTGTAAAAATATTATTGAGCAGGCAAAGGCGCAAAAAGCAAAAAGGGTTGTGGTAGGTGTTGGAGCATCACACCGAAAGTGGATGGAAGAAATTTTAGCTAAAAACCCGGATGTAAAAATAATTAATTATAACGATCTGCACTAGATTAATAATGAGCTCTATCAGCCCCATTGCTTGGCAAAGGGGCTTTTTTGTTTTTAAATTTGTAATTTTTTAGTTGCTATTTGCAAATGCAGGCAAATCAGCCTACTTTTAAACTAAAATATTAGTTAAATGTCTTTATATGCAACATATAGAAGAATTTGGTGTCTGCTTTTTAAACAAACCACTGATTCATCACATTTTTAGTCCATTTCGTCACATTTATCAATTCCATAAAAAAATACCCAATAATTTAGGTTCCTTATTTAAGCCATACATGAAAAAACTATTACTTTTTATCGCCTTTAGCCTAACTATCTTTAGCCTGTTTGCACAAAAAAATGGAAGCATTACCGGAATATTGGCCGATAGCGCTAATCGAAAAACCACTTTAAATTATGCTACTGTTTCGGTTTATAAAGTTGGCGACAGTGCATTAACTACTTATAAACTATCAGATGATAAAGGCGTTTTTAAAATCAATGGTCTGCCGGTGGGTATTAAATATCGCCTGGTGGTAACCGCATGGCAATATGGAACTTTCAGAAAAGAAGTAGAACTAAGCACAGCCAATCCGATATTAAATCTGGGCACACTTTACCTTTCCGCAAAAGCAAATGATTTAAATGAGGTAGTTATATCAGCAGAACGGCCACCCGTAATTGTGCGTAAAGACACCATTGAATTTAACGCAGAATCTTTTAAAACCCTGCCATCTGCGGTGGTGGAAGATCTGTTGAAAAAACTTCCGGGTGTGTCCATTGCAACCGATGGTTCTATACAGGTTAACGGCAAAACAGTGAGTAAAATTTTAGTTGATGGCAAAGAGTTTTTTGGTGGTGACCAGCAGATTGCAACCAAAAACCTGCCAGCAAATATTATAGATAAGGTACAGGTGGTGGATGATAAGCAGGCTAAAAGACGTGCCCCTGATTTAACTGCAGCAGAAATCCCGCAGATTATCAATTTAAAGTTAAAGAAAGCCATTAAAAAAGGTGCCTTCGGTAAACTTTACGCCGGAGGAGGCTTAAAAGATCTATACCAGGCTGGTGGATTAATGAACTTCTTTAGAGATACTACTCAGGTAAGTGTATTGGCTTATGGAAACAATATCAATCAGCCGGGTTTTAACCCCAATGATGTGCAGCGGATAGGTGGATTTAACAGAAGTGGTGTCAACTCAATGATGATGAGTTCGAGCGGTTATTTCGAGTTTAACGGCATCAATTTCGGAGGAAGTTATAACGGTGTTCAAACATCATCTGGCGGTGGTTTTAACTTTAACACGATCAATAAAAAAGGGATCAAATTTAATACGCAATATTTCTTCGGAAAGTCTAATAACCTGTTAGAAAAACTTTCCAACACCAACCAAACCCTTGGTACGGATCGTTTAATTACCAACGCCAATGAAAATACCACCTCTATTATTCTAAAGCATAACATCGGAGGAAAATTAGACTGGCAGATCGATTCTTTAACACAGCTCACCATTGAACCCGCAATTGTATTAAATTCCAATAATTCGATAAGTAAAGTGTCTTCAAACAACAGCAATGCCAATAACCAGTTGATCAATACGCTCGAAAATTTGAATGATAGAAACAGTTCCAGCAATAAATATCAGCTTCGCGCCGATTTTAATAAGGATTTTAAGAAAGCCGGAAGATCTTTTAATATTGGCGCCGATATTTCTGCCAGCCCAAATCCCGTAAACAATTATAACAAAAGCACCAGTATTTTTTACCTCACGCCATCAACTTCAGAACTTGATCAGTTAAGGCAAAATAATGTAGATAACTTCAGGTCTTACCTCTATGCCAACTATTCTGAACCGATCAGCAAAAAACTGAAATTTAAAGCCGATATCAATGGAAATATAATCAATAGCGAAAATGCATTAAGTACATTTTACCATAATCCGGCTAACCAACTTTATGATATTGTGGTACCAAATTTATCACAAACTGTTAAACAGAATGGATTTAAAACCAATACAAACATCAGTCTCGGGTATAAAGCAACTAAAGACCTCTACCTCCAACCAGGTTTAGTGCACAATTATATTTCGTTGAATAACCGTTTCACAACTAAAGAAGATATTGATCAACGTTATCATTTTATGTGGCCAACATTTCAATTGACTTATAAAATATTCCGTTTTAATTATACGGCCAGTTTTACAGAGCCAAACGTGAGTTACCTCCAGCCGGTAGCTGATAATACCAATGCACTTTATATCAGAAATGGAAATCCTAATTTATTGCCAGCCCGTATGCAGAGTTTAAGCATGAATATGTATAAATATGATCCTAAAAACCTTATTAATTATAATTTATACGGCTATGGCAATTTCACCAAAAATGGTATCGTTAATAGCATCACCATCAATAATGGTGTTCAGACCATTAATCCAATTAACATGAGCGGCCTCTACAACTTTCAGGGCGGTGCTAATGTTTCGAAAGATTTCAGGAAAGACAAAACAAGCTTAAAGGTTGGGATAGGCTTTTGGGCCAATTTCGATCATACACCTGTTATTGTCAACAATATCCGCAGCAATGCTGATGTTTTTTATGTTGGACCAAATGGGAGCATTAGATTAAACTTAAACGATAAAGTAGAAATCAATCAATCGTATTCCATCAATTTAAACCGCAGCAAGTACGATGACAGTTTTTACACCAACATTAGCTACAATACCCATCAAAGCACTTCCGAACTGATTATCCGTTATCCTAAAAAACTGGTTTTCGAAACGAGTTATGCTTTAACTATAAACGACCAAAAAATTGCTGGTTTTAACAATAACATTAAATTCTGGAATGCCGCGCTTACTTATCTATTTATGAAAAATGACCGGGCTCAGTTAAAATTTTCGGTGAACGATATTTTACAGAGCAACGTACGCAGGAACATCCAGATTATAGGCAATAGCGTTATTGATGCGCAAAGCAATAACTTGGGCAGATACGGCATGCTTACACTTACTTACAATATCCAGAACTTTGGTCAAAAAGTGGGAGGAAGACAAACATTTTTTAACTTTTAACTGCTTTTTCTGAATGTAGTGAAGGATTCCTTGCTGTTTCCAAAAGATTCTTCACTGCGTTCAGAATGACAGATGGGTTTTTTAAGATTTTTAACTTTTAGGTTATTATGCTAAAGTCAGCCTAACCAGATACTGATCTTCACCATCATCAAAAATCAGTTCAGCATTCCATCCTGTTTCTGAAGCAATCTGTTTAATGGTTTCTTCATCGATATAAATCCAGTTGAACCAATTACCTTTTTCCCCTTTATATTCATACTGGTAAGATACCTCACCATAGTACTGATTTTGTGGTTTAGGCAAATCTTCATATAAATAAGCTATATCAGACGAATCGAAAATAACCTGTCCGCTGGGGTTGATCAGGTCTTTTAACTTAATCAGAAAATTCCTGAAACCGGGCAAAGTTCCTGTCAAACCGATACCGTTCATCAGCATGATAATGGTATCAAATTTCTCCACGTAAGTAAAAATATCCTGTACAAATGCTTTTTTTACGCCGCGGTCCTTCATAATGCCCACCGCAGCTTCCGAAATATCAATAGCTGTAACATCAATATTAAATGCCTGCAGCAGTAAGGCATGACTCCCGACACCGGCGCCAATATCCAGTACCTTACCATTACACATGTGCAAAGCCTGAAGCTCCAAAACGGGCATATCTTCATCATCACGGAAGAAAAATTCCAGCGGCATTTCTTCTGGTTCTCCGTAAGAATTATGCAACCAAAGCGTATCTGCCTCACCTGTTCTGTAAATATCTGTTAGCGCTTTACCAAAAACATCCATAATACAAAGATAGGGAAAATGGGAGATGGATGATGGAAGAGGGAAGATGGAAAAGGTAAATTTTATGCAAAGGCAATAGATATAATGTTGGTCGGGATTTAAATCCCGTCCTAAGCGCTAAGGAATTGCAATCCTGGTAAAAACAGATAAAAAAGGTCCGGATTATAAATCCAGACCAACAATTTTCATATCAACTTTATTCCAACTCATACTCTTGATGGTATTCTGGTATGGCTACATGTTTAAAACCATGATCTTTTAACCTGGTAGCGAAATTTTGTTGTACTTCGTACTCTCCGTGAACCAGAAATAATTGTTTCACCTGCGCAGGATCCTGGCCCGACAAAAAATGCAATAAATCATCATAATCGCCATGTGCACTCATTGATTTTATAGATTGTACTTCGGCTTTAACTTCATATTCATCGCGAAAAATTTCAACAACTTTCTCTCCTGCGATCAGTTTTCCACCAAGCGAATTCGGTTCACAGTAACCGACCATTAAAATGGTGTTTTTCTGGTTACCGATATTATTCCTGATGTGATGTTTTACCCGCCCAGCTTCGGCCATACCTGATGCAGAAATAATTACACAAGGCCTGGGATCAGCATTTAAGGCTATTGATTCTTCCACACCTTCGATAAAACGCAATCCTTTAAAACCAAAGATATCATGATCTACTTTTAAAATTTCTTTAACCCCATTATTGTATACTTCAGGATGATCTTTAAGAATTTGAGTAGCTTTTGATGATAAAGGACTATCAACGTAAAAAGGAACATCAGGCAATTTACCTTTCAGCTCTAAGCCATTTAAAGCATAAAGGAGTTCCTGTGTACGGCCAACGGCAAAAGCAGGAATAATTACCTTTCCTTTTTTGATGTTACAGGTATTATTGATGACCTCCAGAAGCATATCTTCAATCGGATCAAGATCTTTATGTAGCGAATCTCCATAGGTTGATTCCATTAAAATATAATCGGCCTGATCAAATTGTTGCGGGCTTTTCAATAGCAGGTCGCCATAACGGCCAACGTCGCCAGAAAATGTAATTCTCGTAGATTTCCCCTCTTCTGTAATGGTAAGATGAACAGCAGCACTACCTAAAATATGACCTGCATCGGTAAATTTCAATCGAATCCCCTCTTCAATTTCAAAATCTTCCTCATACTCCACAATTTTCATTTGGCCAACAGTTTTGGTCACGTCTTCCTCTGTATAAAGCGCTTCTTCCATTTCTTCGCCTTCACGCAGATTGCGGTTAGCATATTCAGCATCCTGCATCTGGATTTTAGCAGAATCCATCATTAAAATGCGCGCAAGATCCATGGTGGCCGAAGTACAGAAAATCTGCCCTTCGAATCCTTCAGCAACCAATTTAGGCAATAGGCCGCAGTGATCTATGTGTGCATGTGATAGAATGAGGTAGTTGACTTTTTTGGGATTAAAGCCAAAATAATCATTTAGTTTATCGGTAACACGGCCCATCCCCTGGAATAAGCCGCAATCTAATAAAATCTGGGTGCCGTTTTTTAAGGCAATAAGGTGCTTACTTCCCGTAACCGTACGGGCAGCACCATGAAAAGCAATGGTCATCAAGTTATTGGTTAGAGAATATGTATAGCTAAAAGTGCCGGATATCTCCGGCACTTTCAATTCATTACGCGTTTATTTCTGCTACTTTATCTTTGACCTTATCGGCAACGCTTGTGGCTTTATCTGCCAAACCTGCTAGTTTATCTTTTGAAGCATCTAAAAGATCAGCAAAAAAATCTGATACTTTATTTTTCAGGTCGCTACTCGAATCTGAAGATAATGCTAATGCGATAGTTGCTCCTAATGCTGCTCCGGCTAATACGCCTACTATGATTTTTGTTTCTTTTTTCATGGTCTTAGTGATTTACTTATTAAACATAATTAACCAACAGGTGTTTTTATTTTTTTCATCTTACAAAAACCAATCCATAATGAAGCGAATATTCTTTATAGACTTAGACAATACCATTTATTTTACCAAGCAGAACGAAGAGCAGTTAATGGGTGAACTATACCGTTTCCTAAAAAAGTTGGATTTAGGGATCAGTGAGAAAGATTTTCAACTAGCCAAACAGGAAATGTTAAGGACCCCTTTTCTGAAAGTAGCTAAGAAATATCGTTTCAATGAGGACGTGATGCCAGAAGTGATCTCCTACCTCCAAAACAGATCTGTAACCCATCTGCTAAAACCAAGCGATGATTACCATTATATCAAAAGCTTAACCGGCAGAAAATTTATTGTAACAGCAGGTTTCCCCAAACAACAACTGTCGAAGGTTACCATGTTAGGCATTGCCGATGATTTTGAAGAAGTACATGTGGTAGATGTATCGAAAAGCAATAAGAAAGAAAAATTTGAAATGCTGATCGATCAGCATCAACTTAATAAAGATGATATTTTAATTATTGGCGATGACGCCGAATCGGAAATCAAATTTGGATTGGAGCTGGGACTAAGCACTTTTTTGCTGGATCCCGAAAATTTGCATCCTAATGCTGAAAGCACCTTTAGAGGAAATGATTTAAGTAATTTGCACATAGCGGCAGAGCAGTAATAAAATGAAGATCGTCATCTCGGCTGGAACCCAGTGGAATGCCCGCCTGTGCGGACAGGCCTGCCCGTACAGGCGGGGAGAGATCTATCTTAATAGATTTCTCGACTTCGTTGCACTTCGCTCGAAATGACGTTAACTTTATTAGAATTACCGCACAAAAAAGTCCCGATTTTCATCGGGACTTCCCATTTTATCCTCTGCCACCTCTGGATGGTCTTCCACCATCGCCACCTCTTTCACCGCCACCACTACGTTGTTGTGGCGCTTCCATTCTTCGTTGTTCTTGTCGCTGTTGCATTTGCTGGCTACGTTGTTGCTGCATTTGTGCATCACGTTGTGCTCTTTCTTGCTGCTGTTGCGCACGTTGCTGCTGCATTTGCTCATTACGCTGTTGTTGAGCCTGCGCATCGCGTTGTGCCCTTTCCTGTTGTTGCTGTTGGGCTTGCTGTGCACGTTGTTGTTGCATTTGCTCATTACGTTGTTGCTGCATTTGTGCATCACGCTGTGCCCTTTCCTGTTGTTGCTGTTGGGCCTGTTGCGCACGCTGCTGTTGCATCTGCTCGTTACGTTGGGCTCGTTGTTGCTCCATTTGAGCACGTTGATCATCCTGACCTCGTTGTGGCTGCATATCACGTTGACCACGTTGTTGATCTATCCCCATGCGGTCTTGATTACGTTGTTGTCTCATCTGCTCCAAACGTTGTTGGTCCTGACCACGATTTGCATGATCTTGTCTGTTTCCATTATCAATACCATTGGCACCGCCACGGCTAATACGTCCGTTTGCATCTCTGTTATAAGCCTCACTCCCATTGTTTGGCTGATTGTTATTATCCCGGCCTACATTTCGGTTATCTCTTGATCCAAAGCGGTTGTCATTATTGCCTGGAGTATTTCCTCTTTGATCACGGTTGGTATAACCTTCGTTTCTTCCGCCTCTGCTAATGCCAGCATTGCCTTGCTCAAATCTCCTTGGCGCAGCATTACGGTTGTCTACTACCGCATTACGTTCAGGTTTTGGTCTGTAAATCGCTACCTCTCTACCACCAATCCGGCTTGCACCAGGTCTGGAACTTTCGGCATAACGGTATACAGTCACATCCCTGTTGGTTGCGCGCCTGATATCTTCAACCCTTGGACCGCCATAATAAGTTCTTCTGTTATATACATAAGTATTATTGATGATGGTGGTATTGCGGATATACACATTATTACGGCCGTAATCATATCTTGGGAAAGTATTGATATAAATATTTCGCTGAGGGATAAAGTTCCAGCAGAAAGCAGGCACCACATAACGGCGGCCAAAGCTTAGGTTTATGCTGATGCTTGGCGCCATAGGTGCCCATCCGTAATAACCATCGCCACTTCTCCAATCTACCCATGCTGGTCCCCAATTGGTATCAGGTAACCAAATCCATTGACGGTAACTGTTAATTACCCAACGGCCATAGTGAAAAGGTGCCCAGCCCCAATCATAATTGGAAACCCAGGTATTACCATATTCGGTCATCGCCCAACGTCCGTTGGTATAATAAGGGCGGAATTCACTTTGATCTACATCCGGACGCCAAACATAACCATATTGTGGATCCTGAATCCAGGTACCATAGGGCGAAAGTTCATCGTAAAATGTCTGTAAAGAGATGTTTCCTGTACTGTAACCATCAGACTGGTAATCGTTTTGATAGTCTTGTGCCCTGACAAGGGTTGTGGTTCCGGCAAGGAGCGAAAATAGCCCCAGCACAAGTGCCGTAGATTTCAGTGTTTTCATTTGTGTGTTTATTTTAATAACCTAATGTGTGTGTATCAATTAGAGAACCAAAAATGCCGAAGGTTTAATATGCAAGCATAGTTTTTATACTTTCTTGCTAATATTGCCATACAAGGCATATTTAACTAATATTTAACGCTTTAGGCCAAGTTTAATTGTGTAGAAAAGAAGTCAGTTAAAAATAAAATTTGCTACACCTCCACACACGAAAGAGATTATACTGCCAATTCCATAGGTTTTAAAACTTAAATTCTATTTATTGTACGTATTTTTGTGGCATGCAAAAAGGCACTTTATACCTCATTCCAGTACCATTGGCAGAAGAGGTAGCACACAAAACTTTTACTCCGTATTTGGTTGACACCATTAACCAGATTGATACCTACATCGTAGAGAATAGTAAAACTGCACGTCGTTTTTTAAAAGAGGCAGGTTTAAAAATACCCCAGAAAGATTTAATGGTACACGATTATGGTAAACACAACCGAACAGATTTAGGGCAGTTTTTTGTTGAACTTACTGCCGGAAAAGACGTTGGGTTAATGAGCGAAGCAGGTTGCCCTGGTATTGCCGATCCTGGTGCGGATATAGTTGCCGAAGCGCATAAACGCGGTATAAAGGTAGTGCCATTGGTAGGGCCCAGCTCTATTTTACTAGCCCTAATGGCTTCAGGTTTTAATGGACAAAGTTTTGCTTTTTGGGGTTATTTACCCATTGATAAAGAACAACGCACAAAGCGTATTAAAGACCTGGATTTATCGGCCAGCCGTTATAAACAAACACAGATTTTTATCGAAACACCTTTCCGCAATAACCAGCTTTTTGAAGAGGTACTGAAAAGTTGTAAACCCAACACGCAGGTTTGCGTAGCTAGCAACCTTACCTCAGCAGATGAATTTATTAAAACACAAAGTGTTTACAACTGGCGCAAGGAGGAAATAGACCTTCATAAAAAACCAACAATATTTTTATTATATTAACCTGCAATTGATAATTATTTAGAAATCCTATTTTTTTTGAACGCCATTGACTAGACCAATTCGTCATGCTGAACTCATTTCAGCATCTTTTTAGCAGGAAAGACCCTGAAATAAATTTACTCCGTAGCTTTCCGCTTCGCTACAGGTCAGGGTGACGATCGCTCAAAATCAGGTCATTATTTGCGTTTATGTACTTTTTGGCCTGATATTAATTGGTAATTATAAACAGCAAATTAGTTAACTAACGCCAAACGATTGACTATAAACTATTGGTTTATTGAAAACTGAAAACCGGCAACTGAAAACTGCATATTGCTTAACGGATTAGAAACTAGCTCAAAAAAATCAAAACATATCGAATCTTAAATTGGTTGTTATCATATCGCTCTTCAATTTATTTACTAAATCTTTGAGTTATGAAAAATACAGGCACACCAAAAAACAATCCAACGGTTCAAGGAAGTTCAATAGCCGACCGAGCTAATCATGATGTTAAAACGGATAAAAAAATCCAGGGCATTACAAATGGCGGCGGACAGAGGTCTGATCAGACTTCGAACAAAGACAATCAAAGAAAACACGACAACAAGAAATAACAAAAAGGGGGTAATCCGGCAAGATTATCCCCTTTTTTATGCTGATTTTAATCCATAGGATCTGATAGATAACATCCGTTAGTTAGAATAATGTAATGGCACCTTATACCGATGGAAGTTTCGGTAGTATAAAATTTGACTTACCAATTGTCACCATACCTTGTTTTAAGGATAGAGAATAGCTGTAGATTCTCATCAGTTCCTGGACTTATTCTTTAGCTAAAGCAATGATGTCTTTCCCATCCAAAATTCGTCTTTCCTTATGATGGCTTAATGTATTGATCATCGCCTGGGCAAGTTCAGCCATTGTGCAGAAACCATTCTTATAAATCGCCCTACCAATCGGAAATAACCAGTTAATATATTTATAAAATTGATGTGCATATTTTTGCTCTGGCAATGGCTTAATAAAGCCCGGTCGGAAATTAAAAACCTGTACGAAAGGTAATTTTGTTAAATCATTTTCCGTTTTGCCCTTTACCTGAGCCCATTTTAAACGGCCATTCTCATTTGTTCCTGCACCAGAAACATAACAAAAAGTCATATCGCTATTGAGCTTGCTTAATGTCTGCGCAACATGCATGGTCAGCATATAAGTCATTTTGTAATAGGTTTCCTGATCAACACCTACTGAAGTAGTGCCTAAACAAAAGAAACAGGCATTATAACCTGTTAACAGATTCTCGATGCCTGAAAAGTCAAAAAAATCTGAATGAATAATTTCCTTTAATTTGGGATGTGCATAACCGCAAGGCTTACGGTTGATGACCAGGATGTGATCAATTTCAGGACTGTTTAAACATTGTATCAATACCCCTTCTCCAACCATTCCGGTTGTGCCGGTAATGATTACGTTATGCTGATTTCTGGTTTTTCCCATTGAAAGTTGTTTACAGTCAAAACGAAGACAAGTGAATATTTGTTTGCCAATAAAACTGTTGATTTCTTTTTGCTTACGTCAATACCTATTCTGTGGACACATCTTTTTAAGAATAGTTTAGGCATTTTGCTGAGCAACTTTAATAAAGCACTGATTTTAGCTAAGGACGCTGTCAATCCCAGGAGCCAGGGAAATCAAAAAAACAGTTGCAGTTTAGGTAAATTAGCACTAACAAACCTGAAACGCAGTGGTTTTGTGTTCATCACGATGATTAAATTTTAAAAAAATATTGAACACAAAACGAAGTGCCGCTGTTTTTTTGATGCGTATGGGATTGTGCAAAAGGCTCATTGCTGGATTGACAAAGCGCTTTGGGTACTTTGGTGCTCCAAAGTACCATGCCACCGCGGCATAGAGCGGCAGAAAAATATTATTATTAATTGTGTCCACACGATAGGTCAAGGCGGAAAAAAAAGATAAATTAATTATATTTAATAAAACAGCAACATGATGTGTCGAAATTTGCCAAGCATTAAAATGATGGTGCTTACTTGCTTATTATTTATCTCTAGCCAGTTATTTGCGCAAAACGAATTAAGTCCGAGGCAAACCTATCCGGATTTATTTGAGCAAGTTCAAATGGCAAGAATTTATCCAGATAGTAAATCTTTTGCAGACGCCATTCCGAAAAAAAGTACTTCAGAAATTATGAAGGCATATCATACTTCAAAAAACAAACAAAATTTTGATTTGAAGGCCTTTGTAAATGAATATTTTTATATCCCGGAAAGTCATCATGCAGCGTACCAATCTGATATTAATGCAGGCATTGAAAAACACCTGGACACCTTGTGGACGGTTTTACAAAGGGATCCTGATACAGCTTCTACCTATCAAACTTCACTACTGCCATTGCCGAAACCCTATATTGTTCCCGGTGGTCGGTTCAGGGAAATTTATTATTGGGATTCCTACTTTACCATGCTTGGACTGCAAAAAGCCGGCAGAACAAAAACCATAAAAGATATGGTTGATAATTTCGCTTATCTTATCAATAAATATGGGTTTATTCCCAATGGAAATCGCACTTATTACCTCACACGTTCGCAGCCACCATTTTTTGCAGCTATGGTTCAATTGCTTGCCCAGCATGATAAGGATGTTAAACTTGGAGATTATAAGGATGTCCTTGAAAAAGAATATCAATTCTGGATGAAAGGCGCCAGCCAATTAGGTAATGGCAAAGCCGTAAACCATGTGGTAAAACTTCCTGACGGCACCATTTTAAACCGATACTATGATACTAGCGATCAGCCCAGGGAAGAATCGTACAGAGAAGATTTTGAAGCAGCTAAATTAACCAAACAGGCTCCGGCCACTTTTTTAAGAAATGTACGCGCTGCTGCAGAATCGGGTTGGGATTTTAGCAGCCGGTGGTTTGCTGATGGGAAAAGTTATAGCCAGATTATCACTACAGATCTGCTTCCAGTTGATTTAAATGCTTTATTATACAATCTCGAAATGGCTATTGCCGCAGCAAACAGCGAAGCAGGCAACAAAACAAAAGCTATTTCATTTAGCCAAAAAGCAAGCTTGCGTAAAACAGCTATCCTGAAATATTTCTGGAACAAAAAACAGGGCTTTTTTACCGATTATAATTGGAAAAACCGATCATTTTCTAATCAGCTCACGCTTGCAGCAGCATTTCCGCTGTATTTTAAATTGGCAACACCAGTACAGGCCAAAGCTGTGGAAGAAAAACTGGAAAGAAACTTTCTTAAAACAGGTGGTTTAATTACCACATTAACCACTACAAAAGAGCAATGGGATGCACCAAATGCATGGGCTCCACTGCAATATATCAGCATTGTGGGATTGCGCAATTACGGATACAATAAACTAGCCGATACGATTAGTGACAGATGGATAAACCTTAATATTTCGGTGTTTAAGGAAACCGGGAAATTGATGGAGAAATATAATGTGGCACAACCGAATAGCAAAGGCGGAGGCGGAGAATATCCACTACAGGATGGATTTGGCTGGACAAATGGCGTACTTTTAAAGCTAATGAAAAAATAATTCTTTATTCGCTCTCTTTTTAACCTGTACGAAAAACAGAGGCTGAACCAAAACAGATATGAAATATGTTAATGGTTACAGCCCCTATTGGTGAATTCTAAATTTTAATAGCCAGGATTCTGGATTAGATTGGGGTTACCCAGTTGATTATCCGGGATAGGAAAAAGCAGGTATTTAGCTTCACTTACAGGTTTTTCCTGCCATGCAGCGAGAAATTTTCCAAAACGGATTAAGTCTTGCCTCCTAAAGCTTTCCCAATACAGCTCACGGCCGCGTTCATCCAGCAGGATATCTAATGTCAGGCTTGGTAAAATTGAAGCACCCCTTATGGTCCTGATCGAATTTACAATGGTTAAGGCAGCTGCCGTTTGTGATGTTCGTAATTGTGCTTCAGCCTTCATCAATAATACATCGGCGTAACGGAAATAAACCCAGTCATTATCAGGTTTTTTAGATCCAGCGTTGGCATAGTCGATCGGATATTTAATCACACGGATACCCGCCACTTCCAAATGGTTGGGATCTCTTTCAATAATGCTTACCTCTGGTGTAAATGCCAATGGGTTGCCTTTACGATCTTTTAAGGCTACACCGTTCTGGTTTACTTGTTGCCCAACCAAAAAGCCAACCCTTACGCCGGCAACATTGGTTTGCCCTGCATAAGATCCTCCTCTTCTTTGATCGGCAGCCTCGAATTTTGCATAAAAGTTTGACAGGGTTGAAAAACCATTATAACCGCTGGGGTCCTGGTTATAATGTGTAGTACACTTCCATTGTCCATCTAAATCGCTCCCGCTTACACCACCTAAATTTTGCGCGGTAAAAATATTTTCGGTGGAAAGCTTATCATTTGTTGGCGCAAAATTGTCAAAGTAATTTGGCGTGAGCACATAACCTGCTGCTGCTATTTCATCAGCGAGTGAAATTACCTTGGCCATATCAGCAGCATCGAAAGTTGGGTTACTACGGTTTAAGAAAGCACCTTTATTAAGGTAAAGTTTCATTAAAAGCGTTTTGGCCGCATTTTTATTGGCCACATTTGCAGGACCAACGGGTAAATCGGGGATAATAGCATTTAATTCGCTGATTAAGTACCCAATTTCGTCAGCAGCATTCCGAACACGCGATGGTTTGGTTACACCTTCTCCCGGATCCCGATATGGAACCTGCCCCCAGCCATCTAAAACCGAAAACTGTGCAAATGCACGTAAGAAACGCGCCTGCGCTGCCTGAACAGCATTAGGGCTGGCATTTAAAACACTCGTAGCTACATAAGAGATGCTGTTTAAATCCCTGAACACATCCGAAATACGGGTATGATCAGGCGCCCATTTATGCAAATGCAGCGCCCGCCAGGCACCATTATCGTCCCAATCGCCTGCACGTGTAGGCACTATAATTTCATCTGATGTAACCTCCTGCAAAGCAGCCCAGTTCCATGGTGCCTGGTAAGGGCCGATCATTGCAGCGTAAGTGGCACCCAGTACCCCTGCAACATTATTTGACGATACGGCCCCACTGCCAACCTGGCCATTCAGGTTTTCATCCAGCTTGGTACAGCCCGAAAAACTTAAGGCAACCACAGCGAAAGTGAAAATATATTTATTTTTCATGTTATTATAGTTAAAAGATTAAAGGGAAAAATTAACACCAAAATTGAAAGTTCTTGCCGTTGGGTAAGCCGTATAATCTATACCTGCAGATGGAACCCCGCTTACACTTTTGTTTACATTTACCTCCGGATCAAAACCGGTATACTTGGTAATTACGAATAGGTTTTGGCCATTAATATAAACATTAAGCGACTTTATCGATTTACCAATATTGCCTATGTTATAGTTAAGCGTAGCGTTGGCTAATTTTAGGTAGTCGCCTTTTTCGATATACCTGGATGAGGCAGCGATTGGATTGGCCAGCGATTCTTGTATAGGCGAATTGATCAAAGCGGCAGAGATATTGCGTTGAGCACCCAGGTTGGATATCGCCAGTACCGAGTTTGCGGTATTATTATAAATATCCTGACCAAATGCACCATTAAAATTTGCTGTTAACGAGAACTTCTTATACCTCAAATTTGTACTTAAACCCAAAATTACTTTTGGATTTGGATTACCTACATAATAAGCGGTAAAACCATCGTCTGTATATTTCGAAAATCCACTGGCATCCAAACCATTATATTGGCGGGTTACCATGGCAAAAAGCGGTAACCCGTTTTGGATCACCTCTGTGGTTACACCACTCAACCCCTGCCCGTTTAAAGAGCCTGTTTTGATAATACCATTAATATTCTGCACTTTATTGTTAATAAAAGTAGCATTACCTCCTAAAGACCAGGTTAGGTTATCCTGATCGATAATGGTACCATTTAAGGTCAGCTCCAGTCCTTTATTGATGATCTGGCCCGGTAAATTTACCCATGTAGGAACATTGCCCCCAACTGCCGGAGAAAATGCAATTTGTGGGAATAATAGGTCTTTTGTTGTTTTGTTGAAATAGTCAATCGATCCGGTTAATCTGTTTTTAAAAAAACCGAAATCGATACCCACATTGGTCTGTTTATCTGACTGCCATTTTAAATCGGCATTTTCATTGTTTATTGGCGTTAAAATTGGCGAACCGTTCGCATTTCCAAAATCGTAACGGAGCTGTGCAGAACCTGAAGGAAAATCCTGATTACCGGTTTTACCATAGCCAACGCGTAATTTTAGTAGATCCAGCCATTGGATATCAGACATGAAATTTTCCTTTCTGATATCCCACGCAGCAGCAAAAGATGGAAAATAACCATAACGGTTTGATTTACCGAATTTGGTTGAACCATCAGCCCTAAATGTAGCGGTTAAGATATACCTATTATCGTAATTAAAAATTGCCCTTGCAAAATACGACTGTAATTGTGTTGTAGGATTGTTGAAGGTGGAAAATGTACGATTGGCCGGGGCCGTAGTTTGAAAGGCATCCGTATAATCAGCCGCTATATCACCAAAACCAGTTGCTGTATTGGTTGCGCCTTTATTGATGAAGTTAGAATATTCGTAACCCAAAATGGCATTTAGGTTTAGTTTGCTAACAATTTCCTTATTAAAGTTTAAGGTATTGGTAAACTGTTGTGTAATCAACTCGTTATTGGAGTAACTCGCATAACCGCCCAGAAAAGTTCCTGATGGCTGAATACCCTGCAGGTTTAAAGTACTTCTGGTTGACGCCCTTCTGATACCCGTGCTATAATTTACACTGGCCAGCATACGATACTCTAACCAGGGCGTAATTTTATAATATGGTGAAATACTTCCTAAAATGGTAGAAACTTTTGATTTATCGCTATTTGCAGCTAAAGCAGCCAAAGGATTGATCGTAGTAGAGCCATAATCTATAAATAAGCTGCCGTCGGAATTATAAAAAGATTGGGTAGGGTTCCAGGATAGTGCCTGTGAAATTAAACTTCCTGTAAAACCAGCGTCCGTGGTAATTGGCGCTACACTTTCCAAGTATTGGTTACTGATCATGTTTACATCCAAACCCAGCTTTTTGCTTTCGAGGAATTTAAAATTACCGTTAAAGCCGGCGCTGTATTTTTTAAAATCGGTAGTTTTGATAATCCCCTGCTGGTCCTGATAACCAATTGAAGCACGGAAGGTATTCCCATTGTTACCACCACTTATCCCAACAGAATAATTTTGGTTATAAGCAGTTCTGGTAATGGCGTCTAATGCATCAACACTGGCACCAAAATTACCAGTACTTAGGTTGTATTTCGATAATGCCGCACGGTATTCATCGCCCGTTAATACTTCTACTTTTTTAGCAATATTGCTTATGCCTGCCGAGGCGCTTACATCAATTTTGGTTTCTCCGGATTTCCCTCTTTTAGTGGTGATTAAAACAACACCATAAGCAGCACGCGAGCCATAAATTGCTGTTGCCGATGCATCTTTTAATATCTCCATCGATTCGATATCTGCCGGGTTAATAAAGTTTAAAGGGTTACCATCCGGTGCTGTACCGATACCAGCGCTGGTTGATGGTCTTGCCGATCGTCCATCAAGTGCTACCCCATCCACCACATACAGAGGCTGGCCGGTTCCGGTAATGGCTGAATTACCCCTGATGCGCACAGTAGAGGCACCACCTGGCTGACCACTGTTATTGATCATCTGTACACCTGCAACCTTGCCCTGTATTAACTGATCGGGGGCATTTAATGGGCCCTTATTAAAATCCTTTGCCGATACCGTAGTTGCAGCTCCGGTTAAATCATTTTTTCTTACTGATGCATAGCCCACAACCACAACCGCCTCTAAATTATTCAGCGAACTTAGGGTAATGTTCAATAACGTTTGATTATTGATGTTTACCGTTTGCGATTCATAGCCCACAAAACTCACTGTTAGCCGAGATGTTGCGGTGGGAGCGGTAATTTGGTATTTACCCTCAACATCGCTTTGGGTTCTGGTGTTGGTACCCGTTACCTGTATGGTTGCGCCTGCTAAGGGTATTTTATCACTATCATATATTATACCTTTAACAGTAATCTGCGCAAAGGCTGCTGTGCTAAATAAGAGCATCAGGAGATTTAAGCCTATAAATTTCTTTAATGAATACAATTTCTGTTTTAAGGACAAAACAGAACAATTGCCTGGTAAAGTAATGTTCATAATGGATTTATTAATTGGTTAGAAAATAGGGGCGTTTAACGATTTAGGAGATTCGGATTTAAGGTGGGTTGTATTTCATAGTTTCTATTTATGTACTTTGGATTAGTTGATTATACTTTTAAGCTTATGCAGCTAAGAAAATTCCAAATCATTGGGATCGTTCCCGATATTAATGACATCAAAATTATAGCGCATTTTTAACTGATATTCATCCAGAGATAAACATATTCTTAGCACATCCAGATCGCATGAATCGTTTCTTTTAATTTGAAAATTGTTAGTTAAGGGCTGCAAACAGCCAGTAGTGAGAGAAAACAGCTGAGATAAAATGATAAACATTTGTAGTGGTCTCATAATTTTCGGTACAATAAATCGAGTCCCGAGAATAGAGAACCCTGAGCTATTGTGATTTAGTTTAGTATCTGGTTAACGTAATAGTTAAGTGTCTTTGTTGAACCGTTAAGCTTACAAAGCTTATCCATTTTATAATATGAATATACCTTATAAATTATATAAAACCATAAAAAGGATCATTATTTATTAATAAAATTTACTAAGAAAGAGCTGCACGCTATTTAATGAGGGGTTTGCATTATTAATAATTGCAAAACAATAAGATATTTAATGCAATAAAACAGCTACAAATATCACTTTATTGGTTTATGGATTTGGTTACCGCTCCCACGTAGACATGGAAATAAAATTTGGCAATTTGATGTAAATAATAAACCCCAAAAGCTTTTTAAAACTTTCGGGGTTTAATCATAAATTATAGTTTTCAAAATTATCTGACCAATGAGCCTTTCATCTGGTAATCCTTAGGTGGCTCCACCCCTAAAAGATGTTGAACAAAATAATCCCAGCGACGGCGCATCATATAAGGCGAGTAGGCGCCGTAACCATGTGCACTATTCGGAAAAATAACAAGATCAAAAGATTTATTCGCTTTTTCCAAGGCTTCTACAACTAAAAGTGTATTGTACGGTGGCACATTATCATCCATCATACCGTGTACCAACATCAATTTTCCTTTTAGGTTTTTAGCATAATTCTGGTTAGCTTGTGCTTCATAATCCGAATTTTCTACCAAACCATTGTAACGTTCGCCCCAATCGTCCTCATAGTTTCTATTGTCATGATTACCTGATTCAGAAATGCCTACTTTGAAAAAATCAGGGTAACGGAACATCGCAGCAGCAGTGGCAAAACCTCCGCCCGAATGTCCCCAGATCCCTACCCTGTTGGTATCAATAGGATATTTTGATGAAAGTTGTCTGATGGCTGCAATCTGATCAGGCAGCGTATTCTCAGCCATATTGCCATAGCTCATATCATGAAAACTTTTAGACCGGTCAGGATTACTGGTGCCTTCTATTACCACTACAATAAAGCCCAACTCGGCTAAAGCCTGATGATCGCCACGCGAAGCAACGAAAGCCCAGCTGCCAACGCTACCACCTTGCGGACCCGGATAAATATAATCGATAACCGGATATTTCTGATTGGCATCCATTTTTGTTGGTGTAAAAACCAGGCCATAAATATCGGTTTTACCATCTTTGGCTTTCACCGATACCGGAGTTGGTGCTTTCCAGCCTGTAGCAGCTAACCTGGAAACATCTGTTTTTTCTAAAGTATTGATCAGTTTACCACTGATGCTTCTTAAAACCGTAACCGTAGGAACATCAGGCTGAGAATAACTATCTACAAAATATTTAAAAGACGGCGAAAATACAACCTGGTGATTGCCGGCTTCCGGCGTTAAAAGAGTTAAGTTTTTACCATCGAAACCAATTTTATATAGGTAGCTGAAATAAGGGTTACCTTTTTCACGACCATTGGCGAAGAAATAAAGTGTACGTGCTTTTTCATCAACCTTAATTAGACGGGTAACTACAAAATCGCCTCTCGTAATCTGGTTTTTCAATTTTCCGTTAGTCGAATCGTATAAATACAGGTGTCCCCAGTTATCCCTTTCCGAATACCAGATAATCTCTTTTGAGGCAGGAAGATAACGCCAGTTGATGGCACCCTGACCAGATTCGTACTGTGTTTTTACGCTTTCTTCGAAAACTTCACGAACGGCACCTGTTGTAGCATTGGCTATGCGGAACTTTTCATTTTTATGATCGCGGGAAGTAGATACAAATGCCACTTCAGTACCATCAGCTTTCCAATCAATATCATCAAAAGTACCACTGCTCGAAATATCATCACTTAAGGTCGCCCGATGTGGATCTGCAGGAATGTTGAGTGCAACCATTTTCCCGTTTTCCACATCAATTACCACTCTTCTAATTGTTGCAATTTGTTTATCGCCAGGTAAAGGATATTTCCAGGCTTTTAATGTTGGTGCTCCCACATTCGTGGTTACCAGATACATGTCTTTTGAATTCCGCTGGTCCTGCTGAAAGGTGGCTATCTTTTTCGAATCAGGCGACCATCGCAAAATTGGCGCATCGCTATGTTTCCAACCTGCATTATCGGTTGCATACCCATAATCCTTAATGCCATCAGTAGTTAGCTGGGTTAATTTTCTGGTGGCTAACTCTCTAACAAAAAGGTTATAATCTTGGATTAAAATGGCTTTATTCCCATCGGGAGAAAGAACTTCATTCCGGCTGCCCCCCCGGCGTGATGGTGCTGCACTGCCTTTATAATCAGTAGTTAAAGTTTTTGTATTCTTTACCGGATCTACCAAAAAAGTTTGTTCTGTATCATTGCTTTTAGTGCTGTACCAAAATTTATCGCCCTCAAGCCAGTTTGGTTGAACGTTGGCATGATCGATGTACTTTGCTGTATTATAGCTCATCAAACTTTCCGCCCTTTCATAATCTTTAACGGTTAAAGCCTTCTGCTGGGCATTTGCGGTAAAAGCCAAGGTACAAGCCGTTACAGTAAACCAATATTTATTCATCATGTTAGTTAATCTTGCGATAAAAATAAGACTGTTTCGGCAAATGATTGGTATTAATCATGATACAAAATCAACAGGCTTTTGTATTCAGCGAAAATTGCAAACGTTATCCTTACAACCAAACTATTTATACCCATTAAAAAATCATTCCTTGATTTGCTTACAAACTTCAGGGATTTGCGTACATCAAGGCAATTTAACTTGCTGATCTTTGAATTATGGAAATAAAACAAATGGCATTGGGCAACCAGGGTTTGGTTCTACCAATAATCGGACTAGGCTGTATGGGCATGACGGGTTTTGAAGATGGACATATGTATGGCCCGGCGGATGAACAGGAAGCTATCGCAACAATTCACCGTTCGCTGGAGCTGGGCGGTAATTTCTTGGACACCGCCGATTTGTACGGACCGTTTAAAAACGAACAGCTTATCGCTAAGGCCATTAGCGGAAAACGCAATCAGTATATTTTGGCCACCAAGTTTGGCTGGGAAATCGACGACAATAATAAAGTAACCTGGACCATTAACGGCAAAAAAGATTATGTAAAGAAATCTTTAGAGCGTTCGTTAAAGAACCTTCATACCGATTACATCGATCTATATTACCTGCACCGCCTGGATAAAAATACGCCAATTGAGGAAACAGTTGAAGCCATGGCCGAACTGGTTAAGGAAGGGAAGATAGGCTATATCGGTCTGTCAGAAGTCTCATCTGAAACGGTTAAGCGGGCGCATGCCATACATCCAGTTACCGCCGTGCAAAGTGAATATTCTTTATTTGAACGGACAGTTGAAGTGCGCGGAGTGTTAGCCACTTTAAATGAACTGGGTATCGGCTTTGTAGCTTACTCGCCGCTGGGACGTGGTTTTTTATCGGGTCATATCAAAAGTATCGACGACCTGCCGGAGAATGATTTCCGAAGAGCAATTCCACGTTTCCAGGGTGAAATGTTTAATAAGAATATTGAATTGGTGAAAGCGGTTGAAGCCATGGCCGAGGAAAAAAATGTCACTTCTTCGCAGCTCGCTTTAGCCTGGATCATGAGCAAAGGAATTTTACCGATTCCGGGAACGAAACGCAGAAAGTACCTGGAACAAAACATCGCAGCAACCAGCATTGAGTTAACGGCAGCAGATCTTTCTAAACTGGAAAGCATCGTACCATTGGGTACAGATACCGGTGCACCATATGATGAGTTTAGTATGGGCTTAATTGATTAAGTTTGTTTATGAATGCGATCAACTCCATATCCGAATTTCACCGTTTACTTTCATTGCCAGAACCTCGCCACCCGCTGGTAAGTGTGATCAACCTGGCAAAAAGTATTTTCTTGGAAGATGAAATCTGGAAAGGTTTCGTTAACCGCTTTTATTGCGTAGCACTTAAACGCGAAGCCAAAGGTAAGATCAGGTATGGGCAGCAGCATTACGATTACGATAAAGGTGTATTGAGTTTTACCGCGCCCAACCAGGTGCAACAACTAGACCTGCAAAATATGGAATGCGGGTCTGGTTATCTCCTGATCTTCCACCCAGACTTTCTTTTACAGCACCCACTGGCAAATAGTATTCATCAATACGGCTTTTTCGATTATGCGGTTAATGAGGCATTACACCTATCTGCAGAGGAAGAAGATAATCTGATCTCAATTCTCCATAAAATTGATCAGGAGTGCCAGCATATCGATAAACATACCCAGGAAATCATTCTCACACAGATCGAGAGCCTTCTAAAATATTCCAACCGTTTTTACGAGCGGCAGTTCTTGACTCGCAAGAATAGTAATCTGACCCTCTTGACCAGGTTTGAACAGTTGATAGATGATTACTTTAACAGCGACGTAAACAGTTTACTCACGGTACAATATATTGCCGGGCAGATGAACCTGTCGCCAAATTACCTGAGTGACTTACTTCGGATTCATACCGGGCAAAACACAAAACAGCACATTCATGAAAAACTGATTGCAAAAGCAAAAGAAAAACTTTCCACCACTAATCTTTCCGTCAGCGAGATTGCCTATGCCCTGGGCTTTGAACATGCGCAATCATTCAGTACACTTTTCAAAAAGAAAACAAGTTTATCGCCGCTGGAATTTCGTCAGGCTTTTAACTGATGAAGGGTGAGAACCAGATTTTCGTTCTTTTTTGAATGTGACTTTAGCAGCAAAATGACGGTAAATTTTTGAAATACGCATTATTTTGATCCATTTAATGCATAATGTTTAGGGTTCATGCCAATGTGCGCTTTAAATATTCTGGAAAAATGGCTGAGGTTTGTAAAACCCAGCCGGTAACCAACGGCTGATACAGATAGTTTTTCCGCCCTCAACAAATGGGCAGCTTCCTGCATTCTAAACTGCTGATAATAACTAAAAATGCTGTCGCCAAAAATTTGCCTGAATAAACGTTTCAGTTTAGTTGGACTCATATGCGCAACAAGCGCAAGCTCTTTAATCACTGGCGGTGTTTCTAAATGTTCCAGGATTTGCTGTTTTACGCGGTAAATGGCTCGTATATCATGAGTATTTAAAGCATGTAATTGTTTTTCATCGCGGTTTTCCAGTTCCATCAATAACCTGCAAATAAGTTCTTCGGCCTTTACCCTTAAAAAGAAAAGTTTAAATGCTTCATTGGCTGGTTCAGACAGGATTTCATCCACGTTTTTTTGTAAAGACGGATACATGATCTGTTCGAACAAAAAGGGGTGTTTATTTTGCAAAAGGCCTTTCAAAACTGATGATTCTTGTGGCGCAGTAAACAGGCTGCTTAGATAATCTGCATCAACTTCTATATTAATCGTAGCCGTATTGGTATGGATCGAAATTATATCGTCTGTATTGATCCGACTGGTTCCTATTAAAACCGAAGGGGTGGTATGTTTGAGGATTGATAACGTCTCCGCTCTGGAGAATATGTTTTGAAACTTGAAAAATATCATTCTCTTAGCAGTATTGACATCAGGATTTTGAATAACTACATCCTTATTAAGCTCGTAATTACTGATAAGCATGCGTATATGCTCATTAAAAACAAATCCAATACAATATCCGCTACCATACTGTGGTGGTATCTCTAATTTTCTATTGATTAGTTGTGTTCCCAATAGGCGCGCCAATCTTTTCAACACATAGGGAACCGTTTGATCTGCTGTTTCCATAAAGTCTTTTACGACTATTTTTATGTCTAATATAGATATTTTATGCTGGATCGACCCGTAATTTTACACCATCAATTAATGAAGATATGTTAACAAAAGAAAAAAAAGTAGCTATTATCGGCGCAGGACCAGTTGGGCTGACCATGGCAATATTATTACAACAGAAAGGCGTTGATGTAAGCGTTTATGAAAGAGATAAAGGTCCACAAGCCAGAATTTGGGGTGGTACGCTTGATTTGCACAAAGATTCAGGACAGGAAGTGATGAAAAAAGCTGGTTTACTGGAAAGTTATTACGACATAGCAAAGCCCATGGGCACGATGATAACTGATGAAAAAGGAAAAATATTATTTGCCAAACAGATTAAACCCGAAAATCAATACGATAATCCTGAAATAAACAGAAATGACCTCAGAAATATATTGTTAAATAGTTTGAAACAGGGTACGGTAATCTGGGACAGCAGATGTAAAGAACTCGAAGTTTGTGATGAAAAATGGCATTTGCGATTTGAAAACGAAACATTAGTAATTGCTGACTTTGTTATCGTGGCCAATGGTGGAATGTCTAAAATAAGAACATACGTTACGGATACAGTCGCTGAAAACACAGCAACTTTTATCATACAAGGCGATGTACCTCAACCTGAATTAAATTGTCCTGAATTTTTCCGACTATGTAATGGTAACAGATTAATGGCTGCTTACGAAGGAAATTTATTGGTAGCAAACCCGGATAATAATGGTGTGTTAACCTATGGTGTGATTTTTAAAAAGCCTGAAAATTGGGATGATGATTATAGTGGATTAAACTTTCAGAATCAAGACAGTATTCGAATATTTCTTTTAGACAGATTTATGGATTGGAATGAACATTACAAACAATTATTCCGTTCAACCTCGTCTTTTTGGGGACTTCCGACAAGAAAACTATCACTCGGTAAACCTTGGAAAAAAGACCGCCCTCTACCAATTACGCTTATCGGAGATGCAGCGCATTTAATGCCACCTTTTGCAGGTCAGGGTGTAAATACCGGATTAATGGATGCACTAATTTTAGCTGGTAATTTAACGGATGGAAAATTCGAAAACTTAGAAGATGCTATAAATGACTATGAACAGCAAATGTTTATTTATGCCAACGAAGCACAACTTGCATCAGTAAGAAACGAGATAGAAATGCATCAGCTTAATTTCACCTTTGAGAAGCTTATTCATAAATAAAAAATCCCAAAGTATTCGCTTAGAATAATCAAGGCAAGGTTTTAATTATACCTATAATCTTTATGTTAATGGTAAATGAAATATAGAAAGGATGGCACGTGGCCATTTTCTACATAAATCGTATCCCCACAAAATCCCATCCCCGACTTGCATTTTTACAATTATTGCATTATTTTAACCCTGCATTCAGAAAGTAAGGTTAGTAACATCAAATTTCGCCAACCATGAATAATCTAATATTTCCACCTCTGATCTTCCTCTTAACGTTCGTACTAAACACGCCCAAATTAAAGGCTCAATCCGATACATGTAACTGCCTTGATAACTTAAACAAAACTATTCAGGAAACCGAACTTAATTACGCAGGCTACCCTGCAAAAGTGAATGCCGATTACAAAAAACTGGTTTCAAGTCTTCAAACAGAAGCCACAACAGTAACAGCTCCTAAACAATGCTACTATCTTATCCGTGACTACGTAAGATTTTTCAAGGACAAACACTTCATTATATCTTATGCTAACCGCAGGGATTTTGACAGTACTATTGTCTCTTACTCCAGCAAAGCGGTTTTACCAATTGAAGGTATCTGGATAAGTCCTGATAGCACCACCAAAATCGCCATCCAAAAATCCACCAATGGCACCTTCAACGCGATCAAATATGAATCATCTACAGATAGCTTCCCAAAAGGATTTGTTTATTTCACCCTTACGCCTAAAGGAAATGAATACGTTGTGAAAAAATATGATGCATTTGTCAGTACAGATTTCCCCGCCAAACAAAGCGGAAACCTATTACATATCTGGAATCATACAGTCTGGGGTAAAGTATTTCCTCAACAGATGACAAAAGCAGAAAACGAAGAACTTTCAACTTGGAGAGATAATAACAATGGCCTCGCATTTAAAAAAATAAACAGCGAAACAAGTTATTTGAAGATCCCTACTTTCTATAATAATGACACCAGGATCCAACAATTGATAGCTGCAAGTGATTCCACCATTAGGAACACCAGGTATCTTATCGTAGACCTGCGAAACAACGGTGGAGGTAATACTGGTTGGGTATATTTTCTACCCTATCTTATGACTAATCCAATCATTCAGCGACCCGCATTGATCCGTGTAACTCCGGACAATATTAAACGCAAGTTACCCGAATTAGAATACTTTGTTAAAAATCCCATAGATACTGAATATAAAAAGTATTTTCCAGAACAGGTATTGAGCTTATATAAAAAAGCTTATGCCGAATTACCCACAACAAAAGAAAAATTTTACCCGATCCCCGCTGTTACTTTCCCGCTCGAGGCAATAGCTAAACAGCCCAAAAAAGTTGCTGTGATTGTTAATAACTTCTGTGGTAGCTCAACGGAATACTTTATATCCCTTTCCGACCAGTCAAAAAAAGTAATTACTTATGGATCAAATACCATTGGAATGATGGATTATGAAGGGATGTCTAACCCAACCCCATTGCCCTATGATAAATTTATTTTGACTATACCCATCGCAAAGTCTAATTGGACTGACACTAATCCAATTGATCAAACCGGTTTTGCTACCGATGTACCTATAAGGCTTCCCGAAAACAAGTGGATCGATTTTGTCGTGGACGATTTGCCTAAAAGATAGAACCATCATTCGATTTAATATAAATGAACTCGACTTTAGTGAAGCGCTTTCCCGTCAAATAAATTCAGAATTCTAAATAGCAGCTATTTAGTCTGCTTTAACAGCACAGCCTCCCGTTTCAAAAACATTTTAAGCTTATTCATCAACGAAAATAGCCCATTAATTGCCCGCCTAAGTATGCAGCAAAGAGAACTTATGTTGTTAACTTTAAAACTTGTTTTGTCCTTAAGAATCCAACTTTCACTATCTGGTTAGTATTTATCTAACTCGTTGTCCACTTAATTCTGTTAACTACCAGTCTCACCAAGATTTATGCAGGCATTAATCTCACTCAAAAAAAATCAATTCGCGGAGAGAGAGGGATTCGAACCCTCGATACCGTTGCCAGTATACAAACTTTCCAGGCTTGCTCTTTCGACCACTCAGACACCTCTCCGTATTGGACTGCAAAAGTAATTTTTTTATTCATATCTCCACAAAAATTAATGACAATAAATTCAGTTTGATGGATTTATTCTTTTGTTAAATTATATCCCGTTTATCGCTTGTTTTTTGTAAAGCTGATTCGTATAAAACGCATTGCAAAGATTTCTCCACTGCGGTCGAAAGTACAGTTTGCAAGTAAACAACTTAACTCCTTTGACGGACTTTAGCCGGACTTAAGTCGGGGTTTCGTCGGACTTATGACAGTTTCACCTGACCAAAGTCTGAATTAAATCCGTATTACACCTCTAGATAAGGATAAGCAATTTGCCCAATGTTTAAAAGATCAGGCATAAAAAAAAGCGCCTCATTTAAAATGAAGCGCCTTGTAATAAATGATATATAATTAATCTATAACGGTAATTTTCAACATATTGGTTTTGCCTTTTGCTTCGATTGGAATAGCGGCGGTATTGATAATGATATCACCTTGTTTAACCAACTTTTTACTTTTCAGGAATTCATTTACTTCAATAATGGTATTATCAGTACTTTCCCAATTATCATAATAGAAACCTCTTACCCCCCAAAGCAAACTTACTGCATTTAATAAGGCCCTGTTGCTGGTAAAAATAAAAGTTAGGGCTTCCGGACGGTGGCTTGAAATCTCGAAAGCAGTATAACCACTTAAAGTCATCGATACAATACCTACTGCATTGGTCTGTTTCGCTAAGAAACAAGCCGAATCACAAATCGCGTCGCTTAAGAAAGAAGGTGATTTTGGTTTTAAAAACTTATCAGGATGGAAAGGATAATTATTTTCTTCAATGTTCTGAATAATTTTTTGCATGGTTTCGATCACAATCAGCGGGAATTCTCCAACTGATGTTTCACCACTTAACATTACCGCATCAGCACCATCCAAAACAGAGTTAGCCACATCATTTACCTCTGCACGTGTTGGACGTGGGGTTGTGATCATACTTTCCAGCATCTGGGTTGCTACAATCACCGGTTTAGAAGCTGCCCTACATTTCGCAACAATCATTTTCTGTAATAATGGAACTTCTTCCATCGGACATTCGACGCCTAAATCGCCACGGGCAACCATAATACCATCAGTTGCAGCAATAATTTCGTCTATATTGGCAATAGCCTCTGGTTTTTCTATTTTAGCAATTACGCGGGCAGTTTTACCGCGCTCAGCAATAATATTTTTAAGTTCTATGATGTCTTCGGCCTTACGCACGAAAGATAAACCGATCCATTCTACATCATTTTCTAAAACAAATTCTAAGTTTTCGCGGTCTTCCGGAGTT
The DNA here is from genome assembly GCF_036946585.1 of Pedobacter terrae. Lineage (GTDB taxonomy): Bacteria > Bacteroidota > Bacteroidia > Sphingobacteriales > Sphingobacteriaceae > Pedobacter > Pedobacter terrae_C. Next base: position 68,872 of record NZ_JAQIIV010000015.1, read on the forward strand.
AAAGAAGGGATAGAAACCTTAGTATTTGGCAGGTTAACACCTTTTCTGGATGTTAAAATTCCACCGTGAACAACTTCACAAACCACTTCATCCTTTAAATTGGTAGAAATCACTTTCATTTGAAGTTTTCCATCATCCAAAAGTATAATTTCACCAGCCTGAACATCCTGCGGGAAGTTTTGGTAAGTAATGTAAATGCGTTCTTCGTTACCAATACATTCATTCGTTGTAATTACAGTAGTAGTTCCGTTGATCAGGTTAATACCACCTTCTTTTACTAAACCGATACGGATTTTAGGACCTTGTAAATCGGCAAGAATACCTACATTATATTCGTATTTTGCGTTCAAATCGCGGATGGTATCCAAAACCGCCTGATGATCTGCTTGTGATCCGTGTGAAAAATTTAGACGGCAAACATCTAAACCTGCGTTAAACATACTATATAATACATCTGGTTTTGCTGATGCAGGCCCAAGCGTGGCGACAATTTTAGTTCTCGAATGAAAAGGTTTCATTTATTAATTGATTTTAGGAATGCAGCTTAAAGAAAGCACTAATTATTATCTAAAATAATCAAACTGCATTAAATTTTATATATTTTGTTTTTTTGTTCTTCGTTTGTAACTGCCAAATATAGTGTATTTAATACACCATGTATATAATTTTTATATTACCAAATTTTCACGGCTTTTTAATTTCGTCGGATCTATCTTTGCAGCAACCTGTATATCAGGCAGTTTATTCAATCCATTAATTAAATAATCCAAATCTTCCTTATCAATAAATTCTTTAATGATAATAAAAAAATCTACTTTGCTCATCTCCGGAATCAGAAAGCCATCGCTACTCTTATTGCAGATTAAATAATACTCTACTTCACCCTGCTCTACAAAAAAGTAATACTTAGAGAAAGACCAGGCTGGCTCATCGATATTGAAAAATATTTCGTGATCCTCTATTTTCTCAAATTGCGTGTTTAGCCGGGTATTAATTTTGTGGCAAAGAACATAGTCTTTAAGGGGTGCTGTAATCGCAATTAGTATGAAATCAAGGTCTAAGGTAAGTTTCAGGTAAGTCTTATTCAAAGCGAAATAAATTATTTACAGAACGAAATTAAAAAACTAATTCTATATTCGCTGTGTTATTGAGGTACCAAAATTACGTATCGAAATAAAAACATTTGAAAATTGTAAGAATTTATTTTTCTTTGCACAGAATTATTTAACCATTAAATTATAAAATTATGTCTGATATTGCTTCAAGAGTTAAGGCTATTATCGTAGAAAAACTAGGTGTTGACGAAAGCGAAGTTACGCCAGAGGCTTCATTCACCAACGATTTAGGTGCAGATTCTTTAGATACCGTAGAATTGATTATGGAATTTGAAAAAGAATTCAATGTAGCTATTCCTGATGATCAGGCTGAAACCATCGGTACAGTTGGCCAGGCAATTGCTTATTTGGAAAAAAACGTTAAATAGAATTACGCTTTTTCAGTATAAATGGAATTAAAAAGAGTAGTAGTAACAGGGTTGGGTGCGCTCACTCCTATAGGCAATAATGTCCCTGATTTTTGGGAAGGGTTGACTAACGGGGTGAGTGGCGCTGCTCCTATTAAAGGTTTTGACACTGAAAAATTCAAAACCAAATTCGCATGCGAGGTTAAAAATTTTAATCCTGAAGATTTTTTGGAGAAAAAAGAAGCCCGCAAGCTAGATCCGTTTGTACAATATGCTCTTGTAGCGACAGATGAGGCTGTAAAAGATGGTGGTTTTGATTTTGAAAAATTAGATACCAACCGGATCGGCGTAATCTGGGGTGCTGGCATAGGTGGATTGAAAACTTTCCTGGATGAGATTTCGAATTTCGCTAAGGGAGATGGTACCCCTAGGTACAATCCATTCTTTATTCCTAAAATGATCGTAGATATCGCTCCAGGGCATATTTCGATTAAGTATGGCCTGCGTGGGCCAAATTTTGCAACTGTATCAGCATGTGCTTCCTCAACAAATGCCATGATTGATGCATTTAACTATATCCGTTTGGGTATGGCTGATGTCATCATTAGTGGCGGTTCTGAAGCCATCATCAATGAAGCTGGTATGGGTGGTTTTAATGCCATGCATGCATTATCAACACGCAATGAAGATCCGGCAACAGCATCACGTCCTTTTGATAAAGACCGCGATGGCTTCGTAGCTGGTGAGGGTGCAGGAACCATTATCTTAGAAGAACTTGAACACGCTAAAGCCAGGGGTGCAAAAATTTATGCAGAACTTGTTGGCGGTGGAATGAGTGCAGATGCCAATCACATCACTGCGCCACATCCAGAAGGTTTAGGCGCCAGAATGGTAATGACCAATGCGCTTAAAGACGCTGGTTTAACAACTGCTGATATAGATTATATTAATGTACACGGTACTTCTACACCGCTGGGTGATATTAGTGAAACCAAAGCCATTGGTACATTGTTTGGTGAAGATGCTTACCGCTTAAACATTAGCTCAACCAAATCAATGACTGGCCACCTTTTAGGTGCAGCCGGAGCTGTTGAGGCCATAGCGGCAATACTTGCCGTTAAAAATGATGTTGTCCCTCCAACAATTAATCATTTTACAGACGATCCTGCATTTGACCCTAAATTGAATTTTACTTTCAACAAAGCACAAAAACGTACCGTTAGAGCTGCCTTAAGTAACACATTCGGGTTTGGTGGCCACAATGCTTCTGTAATTTTCAAGAAATACGAAGATTAATTAAAACAGTACTGGTATATAATTTTGTATGCTAATTAAAAATAGATAACTTAGTTAAATATGCTAATTAGCCGTTAATTGTGTTATTTATTTAATGCCGATATTAAAATTATATAAACTCTATCTCTCTCCTGAAAAGGAGTTTGTTAAAAAGCTAAAAAACATCTTAGGCTTTGTTCCGGGTAATGTTACGCTTTATAGAATGGCGTTCAGACATCGTTCTGCAGCAAAAATCCTAAAAAATGGAAGCAGGAGCAGCAACGAACGCTTAGAATTTCTGGGCGACGCTGTTTTGGGTTCAGTAATTGCGGAGTTGCTTTTTAAACACTATCCCTACAAGGAAGAAGGTTTTTTAACCGAAATGCGGTCAAAGATTGTAAACCGGGCTAATTTAAATCAATTGGCGAAAAAAATTGGTTTTGACAAGCTTATCCAGTTTGATCAGCGTTCCGTTAGTATACAAACCAAACATAATTCAATGTTGGGCGATGCTTTTGAAGCTATTGTTGGCGCTATTTATATGGATAAGGGATACAATTTTACCAAGGAGTTTTTATTGCGCAGAATTGTAAAACCACATATCGATATCCATACCCTTGAACTTACTGAAACCAATTTTAAAAGTAAATTAATTGAATGGTGCCAGCGCCATGGTAAGGATGTATTGTTTGAATTGGCTGAAAATGGTGAAGGCGAAAGCACTAAATTATTTACCATCAGTGCAGTGGTAGAAGGTGAAAAAGTAGGTACAGGCAGAGACTATAATAAGAAAAATGCAGAAAAACTTGCTGCAGAAAAAGCTTGTGAAGTGCTTAGTATCTGATGGTTCTTAGCCGTCATTAGTTGATCAGTAATTGCAAATCGCTAAACTGAAAACGGTAACTTGTTTAATCGGTTATTATTAAAACTGGTTTACTAAACTCCAAATTGCATCTTGAGCAACCGCAAATTGCCAACTGTAAACCGCCAACTGTAAACTGATAACTGACTCCAAACAAATCTATCGACCCAGGACTAAAGACTCAAGACTAAACCTACTTCCCCTTTCCCAGCGTATCTGTAAATTTCTTCGAAGACTCTTTAATATACTTGATGTAATCGTAACTGTTCCAATACTGTGCTTTATCAAATTCAGGACGGCAGTTCAACATGTATTGTTCTAAGGTATCTCCCCTTAATTCAGTATTCTTTTTGATGATGCTTTGATTGAAGTATACATCAATCTGCGATTGTTTGATTTCATTATCCGCATACCTGCTAAATCTCCTGGCATTTTTAGGATCAGTGCCAAAGAGGTTGTAAATCGCATTTAAAGGACTAAATATTGCGGACAACAATGTGGTTTTACCGCCATTATATACCCCCTTATTTTTAAATTCCCGCTTAATCTCATTCAAATCTTGCTGTTTGGTATTCCCCCGAATGGTTACATCAGCCAATGTAGTACTTCCCCTAACCAGATAAACGACCAGATCCTTTTCACTATTTACCACAACACGTTGGTCAATAAGGTCCCTCTTGGTTACCAGAAGTGTATCGCCTAATCTGGCTTTTAACTGAAACATACCAATATCATTACTGCCGACACCAATACCGGTACGCAGATTCATAATTTCTGATAATGCAATTCTTACATTTGAGCCTTTCTCGATAACCACACCCTTTACAATAAAGTCTTGCGCCTTTGCTGCAAAGCCGATTATGGTAAAAACGAAGATTATAAAGGCAGATTTAATAGTTCTCATGTTGTATTAATTTGTGTGCTTTAAAGTATCGGTATATTTTTTCGCCGACTCTTTAATGTATTTAACCGCATCGTAATTACTCCAATTAAGGGTCATGCTGCGTGTTGGGTAATAATCGAGCAGAAATTTGTCGAGGTCTTTTCCTGTTAATGTTGTATTATTCGAAACTAAATTTTTATTAAAAAACTTGTCTACCTCGATCAAACTTAATTCTCTTTTATAATAACGGTTAAATTTACGCGCTCTTGCTGGTGTTTTCCCAAAAAGCTCATAAAAAAAAGTTATTGGGCTGCCACCAAGCGGATTTAATAAAATTAATGGCGGTTTGCCAGCAAAGAAAGAACCATTATGCTTCAGATCCTGTTTAATATCTTCCATCTCCTGCTTTTTGGTCTGTCCTTTAACCGTCACCTCCGCTAACATCGTGCTTCCTCTTACCAAAAAAACAACCATATCATCATCTGTTTTAACAACTACTTTTTGATCGTTTAGGTTTTTCTTCTGAATAAAAAGTGTGTCACCGATTCTGGCATTCAACTGAAATAGACCGATATCATTACTGGTTGCGCCCATTTTACTTCGGATGTTGGTAACATTTGCCAGGGCAATCCGCACGTTAGAACCTTTTTCGATTACCACACCTTTCAAAATAAAGTTCTGTGCCTTACTATTAAGGCTTTTTGTTAGGATAATTAGCAAAAGAAGGAGTTTTAAATGCTTCATTGACTTAATGGCGTATTTAAAGTATCTAAATAATGTTTTTCGGATTTTTTAATGTAATTGGCGGCATCATAAGTATTCCAATTTTTAATTTGTGCAAGCTTTGGCCTGTAATTTAACATAAACTCATTGAGCTGTTTGCCTGTTAAACTGGTATTCCTTTTAACAAGGCTTAGGCTAAAAAAACGGTCAATTTCTAACTCCTTTTGCTCACGATCATAATAGCGGTCAAACCGCCTGGCACTTTTGCGCTCTGCACTAAACAATTCCATTATGGCCGATAAAGGATAACGGATATAGTGGAGCGGGTTTCTGTTATGCCCGTAAAAATAGGTTTTCTTTCTGTGCGCTAACCTTACAACCGATAGATTTTCTTGTTTGTTTTCTGCCCTGATGGTTACATCTTCCAGCAGCATATCTGCCCGAACGAGATTTACGATCAAGTCATTATCAGTTTTAACAATCACCATCTGATTATCAAACCTTCTTTTTTCCACCAATAAGGTATCACCAATTTTTGCGGCAATTTGGAAAAACCCCATGTCGTTGGTACCAACTCCCTGCCTGGTGCGCATATTGGTAACTACTGCCAGGGCAATTCTGATATCAGTTCCTTTTTCAACAACAACCCCTTTGGAAACCTTAACCTGTGCTTTAACGCTTATTGAAGCAACTAGAAAGCAGAGCGAAAGAAAAATAAGCGTAAAAAATGCTTTCATATCTCTAGGAGAATTTTTGTAAAATTAACATTTGTTGCACATTCAAGTTGTTAATAAAACGTTAATAGTCATGAGGAAATTAACAGGCAGCCTTTTATAATATGCGGCAAGAATAGTTTTTACCAGGGCAATAACCTTTCTTTTTTTAGATACGGCTGCATCTTTTGTTGATTTTGAAATTAACTTCATATTGATTAGAAAATGAATGCTCCGGTCCTTTTGGCTTAATCAGTCCTGCCATCCACTGTAGCTCCGATAGAAGAAATCGGAGGCTGCCGTTCCTGTCAGGTTTAGGAATAGAGGTTCTGCACACTGTAGGGAACAAGCCTTTGCCAAGAACTACTTCACTTTGTACTTAAACCCGATTGCAGCGAGCACGTAGTATAACGGAATAAAGCGTAAAGCGGGGCTGCAATCACCTAAGAAACACTGAACGCTGGTTTTCTAAATGCAAAGTATTTTATCTTGAACCCTACAGCCCTGGCTCCTTGGTTATTATTATTTCTCCTTTCGGCTGAAAACCCTATCTTTGCGCATGATAAAATCCATGACAGGATACGGCTTAGCAACAGCCGATTATGCAAATGCAAAGTATAGTGTCGAAATTAAATCGCTCAACAGTAAATTCCTGGAGCTGAATTTAAAATATCCGAAAGCTTTTTCTGATAAAGAATTGATTCTGCGCAACATCTGCAGCAAAGATATCGAACGTGGAAAGGTTAGTTTAAGCATCACAATAGAACGCACTAATGGTGAAGTTACCGGTGCCACCATTAATACCGCTTTATTAAGTCACTACTACCAGCAGCTTGTTGCGGTTAACAACGAATTAGGTGCGGATAGCAGTAATTTATTACAAACAGCCTTAACCTTTCCTGATGTAATTAGTTACAAAGAAGAAAGTGTTAGCGAAGATGAGTGGAACCATCTATACCAGATCTTTACCGAAGCCCTGGCCAATTTTAACCAATTCAGGGAGGATGAAGGCGCTGTTTTAAAGTCGGATTTGGAACTGCGGATTAAAAATATCCTGTCGTACTTTAAATCTGTGGAAGAACTTGAACCTAAAAGGATTTCGGCCATCCGTGATAAATTTAACCAGTTTTTAGAAGATGCCGTAGGTAAGGTAAATATTGATCAAAACCGTTTTGAACAGGAATTGATCTACTACATCGATAAAATCGATATTACGGAAGAAAAAACACGTTTAAAAAGCCATTGCGATTATTTCTTACAAACCTTAGCAAGCAAAGAAGCAAACGGTAAAAAAATGGGTTTCATTTCGCAAGAGATAGGTCGAGAAATCAATACCATGGGCGCTAAAGCAAACGATGCTCAAATGCAGCAGTTTGTGGTAGGGATGAAAGAAGAATTAGAAAAGATAAAAGAACAGTTACTGAATGTGTTGTAGCGTTAAGCGAAGAGCGATAAGTGCTTAACGCCAGACGCCAGTCACAAAACTTTTAAAAATGCAAGGCAAATTAATCATATTTTCAGCACCATCAGGAGCAGGTAAAACCACCATAGTACATCATTTATTAAAGAAATTTCCTGAACTGAGCTTTTCTATTTCTGCAACTACCCGCGAATTGAGAGGTGACGAAACACACGAAAACGATTACTATTTTATTACCAAAGAAGAATTTTTACACAAAGTTGCCCGCCAGGAGTTTGTAGAGTTTGAAGAAGTTTATAATGGTACCTTTTATGGCACTTTACGTTCAGAAATAGAACGCATCTGGAATGAAGGTAAACACGTAATCTTCGATATCGATGTTGAGGGCGGCATCCGCTTAAAAAGAAAATACGAAGAAGATGCATTGGCTATTTTTGTTCAGCCACCTTCGTTAGATGTTTTAAAAGAACGTTTAAGCGGTCGTGGAACAGATAGTCAGGAAAAATTACAAGAACGTTTTATTAAAGCTGAGAAAGAATTGCTTTATGCAGATAAGTTTGATGTGATTTTAAAAAATTATGATCTGGCTACCGCTTGTGCAGAAGCAGAGCAGTTGGTAGGGGATTTTTTAAAAAAGTAGTTTCTTAAGCGGGCAGAAATCTTTATATTTGATTGATGACTGATATTCAATTATATAGCCAAATATCTTCATTGCCTTCAGATCTGAAGAAGCAAGTGTCTGATTTTGTCTTGTCTCTAAAGAAAAAATCGAAAGCAGGTAAAAAACTGAAAGAAAGGCAATTTGGTTATGCTAAAGATTTTTTTAAAATGTCTGCCGATTTCGATGAGCCATTAGAAGACTTTAAAGATTATATGTGATGCAGCTTCTGTTAGATACGCATACATTTATCTGGTTCATAAATGGAGATTCATCTTTGCCAAAGAAGATAATTGATGAAATCAAAAACCTAAAAAATGAATGTTTTATCAGTATTGCAAGCATTTGGGAAATTGCGATAAAATGTAAATTAAACAAGCTTTCTTTAAATGCAGACTTTGATAAAATTTTAGACTTTTTAGATCAAAATCAAATAGAAATATTACCAATCTCATTCAACCATATTATTAAACTGAATGAATTAGATTTCCATCATCGTGACCCTTTTGATCGAATTCTAATCGCTCAAGGCATCTCGGAAAATCTAACTATTTTAACAAAGGACCAAAACTTTAGCTTTTATGAAACTAAAATATATTGGTAAACTAATCATCTAATAAATCCATCATTGCGAACCATAGCGGCGGAAAAAGAGGACAAGGTTGAGCTATCTTATCACTAATTAGATTGCTTAGGATCACTGAATCAGCCTCGCAATGACGATTACAAATACTGAAAACCTATAAACATGAAAACCGGTCTTTTCTTCGGTTCGTATAATCCCATCCATACCGGACATTTAATAATTGCAAATTATATGGCTAACCATACCGAACTGGATGAAGTATGGCTGGTGGTTTCTCCACATAATCCTTTAAAGGATAAAAGCGGTTTAACCAATATGTACGATCGTTTGGAAATGGCCAAACTGGCTACCGAAAATGCAGAGCATATCCGCGTGAGTGATATTGAATTTGCATTACCACAGCCTTCATATACCATTGATACCCTAACCTATCTCCACGAAAAATATCCTGAAAAGGAATTTGTACTGATCATGGGTGCTGATAACCTCGTTTCTTTTAAAAAATGGAAGAATTACGAGGTGCTGCTAAAAAACTATCGGATTTATGTATACCCCCGTCCTGGAGCGAATGTGAAAGAATGGGAAAATAATCCCGCAATAACTTTTACCAATACCCCTTTAATGGAAATATCCTCCACTTTTATACGTAAGGCTATTAAAGAGAAAAAAAATGTTCAGTTTTTCCTGCCCGATAAAGTAATTGATTTTATTGATGGAAAAGGGATGTACCGATCTTAACAAGCATTTTTTTTTAACTTACTGTATTAAATCCGTTAATTGGAAGGGTTTTTGTTTAATACGGCTTTAGTTTTATTAATTTAGCTGACCTGATACAACAAAATAAGTGAAAAAAAATCTTTTTATCCTCATTGCCCTCTGCGGAGCGGCATTTTCTGTCCGCGCACAACAAAAATCCTATTTAGAAATGTTAGCCAACCCACCCAAATGGGTCGATTCGGTTTTTAATAAATTGAACCGTAGGGAACGCATTGCGCAGCTGTTCTTTGTACGCGCACATACCAATCTGGGCCAAAAATACACCGATTCGGTTGGCCAGGTGATTAAAAGAGAACAATTGGGCGGAGTGATCTTTTTTCAGGGAGGTCCGGGAAGACAGGCTCTTGCCACCAATGCCTATCAGAAACTGAGCAGAGTACCACTTATTGTGGCCAACGACGGAGAATGGGGTTTGGGCATGCGTTTAGACAGCACCATTTCTTATCCCTACCAAATGACCCTGGGGGCCATACAAAACAGAGAACTGTTATATAAAATGGGCTTGGAAGTGGCTAAAGATTATAAACGGATGGGCATGCAGATGAACCTGGCCCCTGATGCGGATATTAATAATAATCCGAAAAATCCGGTAATCAACTATCGTTCTTTTGGCGAAAATAAATATAATGTAGCGAGCAAGGTTGCATCCTATATGAAAGGCATGCAAGATGGTGGTTTATTAACAACACTTAAACATTTTCCCGGCCATGGGGATACGGACGTAGATTCACATTACGATTTGCCGCAGCTCACTTTCTCTGCCACCCGTTTGGACACTTTAGAAATGTATCCATTTAAAGAATTGATTAAACAAGGCGCGTCTGGGGTAATGATTGCACACATGAATATCCCTTCGTTAGATAATACTCCAAATTTACCTTCGACACTTTCCAAGCCTATTGTTACCGGTATTTTAAAGCAGAAATTAGGTTTTAAGGGGCTGATTATTTCAGATGCTATGGACATGAAAGGCGTGGTAAAATACTTTAAAAACGGTGAAGCTGATCTGATGGGGATTATCGCCGGTAATGATATCATCGAACTTTCAGAAAACAGCGATAGAGCCATTAAACTGGTGCGTAAAGCGGTAAGAAATAATCGTGTAAGTATGGCTGAAATTGACCAAAGCGTGCGCAAAATATTAACGGCAAAATATTGGGCAGGCCTGGCCAAACGCGATACCATTGTAACCAAAGGTATTGTGGCTGGGGTGAACCGCAATGCAAGCAATGCCTTGGTACAGGAATTGGCGAATGCATCAGTAACTTTGCTTAAAGGTAAAGATTATATTAAACGGCTGATCCCGATCAGAAGAACAGCAATTATCAGCATTGGCGTACCTTCCGTAACAACTTTTCAGAAAGAGATATCAAAAGGTTATTACAACTCTGTTTATTATGTGTTGGATAAAGATGCAAGTGCCGCACAAATTTCAAATATAGCACGTGAAGTAAGCGCATTTGATCAGGTAATTGTAGGTATTCATGATAGCAGATCAAGACCGGCTAATAACATGCCACTAAACGCAGGTGTTAAGAATTTTATTAAAGAACTGTCGACTAAAAATGCTGTTTTTGCCTTATTTGCCAATCCATATAACTTAGCAGGCTTATCTGGATTAGAAAATAGTAAAGGTTTAGTAGTCGCCTATCAAAAAGAAGATTTTATGCAGATTTCAGCTGCCGCTGTAATTAATAACCGCATGGTTCCAACTGGTAAGTTACCCGTAAGTGTGGCTCCGTTTTATAAATTTGGTGATGGACTTTAGCGCTACGGTACTGGGAAGATATTTTGTTATTCTGAGGGATAGTTTATTTTATATAAATCAATATTAGTGACTTAACTGATTTCTATGCCATACAGCCCGGTCTTGCCTCGGCTCGCCGCCGCCGAGAGCGCTCTTACTTTTTTCAGTGTTTGTAGCTGTTTTTATCTGTCTTCAAGCTTGCTTCGCAGGTTGGCTTGATCCAAAAGTAACAAAAGATCAAGGCTTGCATCCTTCCTTGTAAGAGCTACCGGAATCTTGATAGCGGCAGCATCGAGGCTCTTACCCTTATTTAGCCCACTGCTCCCGCTTTGATCCTGCCTAAGGTTGTGGGGTACGAGTTGGGAACTGCAAAGATTTCCGTGCTTTTCCCGGCGGAAATCTGCCAGGCCAGGTTAGCAAGGAGCAGATCGCATGAAGTAGAGGAATTTTGCGTTAAATTATCGTGAGTACCAATCTATCAATGGTAGCGCAGCGAAGAGTGTTTAAAAGAATAGACATGTTACTAAGCAGGCAATTTCTACAGAGTATGCTTTTCTTTGGTCTTTTAGCTTTTCTAAAAAACAATTTCATCATAGAAACGATTATCTAATATAAAACCTTAAAGTTATGATAGATCCAGAAGACGACAATTATTCGAATGATCCTAATGATGCGTTACGCAGAGAGGATGATGTAGAAAATATTAACGAAATTAGCGGTGATGATACCAATGTCGAACACGATAAAGATCTGTTGGAGCAAGCCGATGAAGCTTCAAGAGCTTCTTATGAGTTAAACCTCGATGATGAGGTGGATGAAGATGAATTAGACGATTAACAAGAAAGCCTTTCAGATTTGAAGTCCGAAAGGCTTTCTACTTTTAGGCTCCATTTTTGGTTCAGCCTTAAACCTCTACTTAGCTTTAGCTTTATAAGTTTCAGGATCAACAGCTGCTTTTGTCCAACCTTTTAAAAATGAGGTAATTTTCTTTACATCATGTCCTACTTTCTTTTTACCGTTAGCGCCAACTTCCTCCGTTTCTAAATAAGACGAATTTTCGATGTGTAATACTTTGCCTTTTCCGTCAAGAATTAAGAATACCGGAAAACCAAAACGTTGAGGATAGCCTAAACCAGCCAGAATATTTTCATTTTTATTTTCGGGGCTATAATTAACCAACACCGTTTCAAAGTTATCATCGATGTATTTTTTTAACGTTGCTGTGCTATCTACCAGATGATGAAAGGCGATACACCACGTGCACCAGTTACCGCCAACCTGTAACAAAACATGTTTATTTTCTTTAGCTGCCTTTGCAACTGCGGCGGCAATATCCGCTTTAGCATCAGCCTGTGGGTTATAAATATGAACGCCTTCTTTTTTAGCCTGACTAAATGCCGCGGTCGAAATTAATATGGCAGTGAATAAAATGATTAATCTTTTCATGGTTGTGTAATAATGGCTAAGCAAATGTAATAAAGTCTAGTAATATTGTAGATGATTAGCAAATTCTTTACAGAGTAGAAACATTCATTGGTCATTGGTCATTAATAGAACTTGTTATTATTAAAAGGCTTAAACCATTTTGCGTTTTTACATCGACCATTTTACATTTAACTATCTTTGCCTTGCAATGGATTTTCTAGATATACATACCCATAAAGTTGCCACCCAAAATGGGGTAATCAGCATTCAAAGCCTGTCGTTAACGCACGATATCTTTTTAGCCATGCCTAAAACCAAGCCAATCTCTGTTGGGTTACATCCCTGGTTTGCCAAAATTGATCATCTTGACCAGCAGATGAAATATCTTAGTGTCGTAGCCAATCAAACCAATGTAAAACAGATCGGTGAGTGTGGTTTAGATCGGTTAAGGGGCGAAAATCTGGATAATCAGATTATAATTTTAGAAAAACAGATCGAATTGGCAGAAAGGATCAATAAACCTTTAATTTTACATTGCGTTAAATGTTTTTCTGAATTAATAGCGATTAAAGATCGGTTAAAAGTTAAAGTGCCCATGATCATTCACGGCTTTAATAAAAACGAAGAACTGGGCAAGCAATTGTTGGATAAAGGATTTTTACTTTCTTTTGGTTTGACTGCCTTGAAGGAAAACTCCGGCACAACAAAACTGATTCAAAGCACCAGTAATTTTTTCCTGGAAACGGATGATGCTGATATTTCCATTGAGGAAATTTACCAGGCAGCAGCCATTTTAAAAAAATGTACTGTAGATGAACTTAAAGCACGTATTTTTACCGACTGGAATAAATGGAACAGTTAGATACAGAAGCACATAAAACAAAGTAAGTTCACTTCATAGTTAAAAATAGAAAAATCAATATATGTCTGATGTTAGCTGGCTTTCGCGCTCTGCCCTGCTTGTAGGTAATGATGGAATAGAAAAACTTCAATCGAAACATGTTCTCGTGATCGGTTTGGGCGGCGTGGGTTCTTTTGCCGCTGAATTTATATGCCGTTCAGGAATTGGAGAAATGACCATTGTTGATGGTGATGTGGTTGACCCGACCAACCGGAACAGGCAGCTACCTGCTTTGGCTACCAATCATGGTGTTAGCAAGGCTGCAATTATGCAAGAACGTTTATTATCTATCAATCCCGAATTAAAACTGCATGTAGTAAATACCTTTCTTACGCCAGAAAAATGCAGGGAAATTTTAGATGCCGATTTTGATTATATTATGGATTGCATTGATAGTGTAATGCCTAAAATTACTTTGTTAGGAACAGCATTAGAAAAAAATATTCCTATTGTAAGTTCAATGGGGGCTGGTGGTAAAATGGATCCTACCCGTTTAAGAATTACCTTACTGCCTGATACCTATCAATGTGTTTTTGCCAGTTATGTGCGTAAGCGGTTGAATAAACTTGCCAATGCGGCAAAAATAAAAGCTGTTTTCTCCACCGAAGAAATGGATAAAAATTCCATGATTATGACTGATGGGAGCAACTTTAAACGCTCAGCTTATGGTACAGTCTCCTATCTGCCCGCCGCATTTGGTGGTGCATGTGCATCAGTTGTAATCCGTGATTTACTTGGCCTCCCTATTGAAATGGCAGAACGTCCTGCAAGGATCAGCCATAAAACATTAGCTAAAAAGAAGAAAAAGCCGTAAACACGTGTATTGTTGATAGCATGATTTCGGAAAAATTTTAAATTGTTGTAAGTTAGGGTAGTGCAATAGAACCCAAAGCAAAAACATGCATGATATAAATAATACCCCCTCCGATTTAGGCGCCCAGTATTCCCCTCTCCCAGAGGGGTGTCCGCAGGACGGGGTGTTGAAAGATACGTTACAAAAGGATATTATAATTAATGGAATAACACTAAAGCTGGCACCAATAACCAAGTTACCTTATCAACCTCGACTAAAAGAAAGAGCAAAAGCTCTACGTCAGGCGGGGAATTTACCTGAAGTATTATTTTGGATGCAGGTCACCAAAAAGCAATTCCATAAAATAGATTTTGACAGACAGCGCATAATCGGAAATTACATCGTTGATTTTTATATCAAGCGGCTTGGTTTAGTAATTGAAATTGATGGCTGTAGTCATGATGATAAACAGGTTTATGATAAACGGAGAGAAGAGTATTTAATTTCATTAGGATTAAAAATTTATCGGATTACAGTTGATGATGTGTTGAAACAAATGGATTTTGTAATGATGGGTTTAAAGGAATATATTATTCAGGAATATGGGATTACACATCCTTAATTAAATATAGATTACATCAAAATAAAATTAACCACCCCGCCCCTAGGGGCACCCCTCCAAAGGAGGGGAATAAAAACAATGATATGCCCCAGCCCCTCAAAATTCTTCAAGCCTCTGCAGGTTCCGGTAAAACTTTCAGTTTAACTGCACATTACCTTACACTATTGTTTAGTGGTGATAATAAATACCGGGAAATTTTGGCAGTAACCTTCACCAATAAGGCTACAGAGGAAATGAAAACCAGAATTTTGGAGGTGTTGTTAGGACTGGCAAAGGGAAATCCATCAAAAAAAATAGATGATTATCGGAAACTTATCATCCAAGCCTATCCGATATTGAGCACAAAGGAATTACAGGTCAAAGCAGATAAAATATACCGTAAAATCCTGCATGACTACAGCCGTTTTTCGGTAAGCACTATTGATGGTTTTGTACAAAAAGTAATCAGGGGTTTTGCTTTTGAGCTGGGCCTAAACGCCGATTATAATTTAGAAATGAATTATGACAAGGTAAAAGATGATCTGGTTAACAAACTGGATGAGGCTTTAGACCATAACAAACAGCTTTTACAATGGATTATCGATCTGGCCATTGAACGCATCAGCGATAATAAAAGCTGGAACTATAAATTCGAACTTTACAATCTGATTGGCGAAATTTTCTCTGAACGTTTCCAGATTTTTGAAGATGCGGTAAACACGCTTGGTTTAGAAAATATTGATGAATTATTTAAAAAATACATCAGTATTACCAAGGCAGAGATCAAGAACTTTGAAGAAGAGCTGGTTACGTTCGCAACAGAAGCAAACGAAGCGTTGAATGTAATCGGTGTGGAAACCGAACACCTGAAGGGGAAATCGAGAAGTCCGCTCGCTAAAATTATTCTCATTGCCAGAGGCGATTTTTCGAAGATCGAGCCACTTTTTAATTTGATTGATTCGCCTGATGAATGGTTTCAGAAAAACACAAACTTCCCTGAAGCTTATGACACGGTAAATCCAATACTAAAAAAGTTAAAAACACATTATTTAACCCATTTACCAAACTATAGTCTAGCTATTGCCTTTAATAAAAACCTTTATTATTTAAGGTTAATGCAGGAAATTGCCACGCTTTTGAAAGAATACAGGGCCGAAAACGATAACCTGCTGATCAGTGATGCACAAAAGCTGATTTCAGGAATTACCGAAGATGCCGGAGACAACCCTTCTTTTATCTGGGAAAAAGTGGGCAACCGTTACCGCAATTTTTTGTTCGATGAATTTCAGGATACTTCAACGAGTCAGTGGGGAAGCTTTAAGTCCCTGTTGACTAACGCCATGGCCACGCCAAGCCAGGAGCTGATCGATCACCTGATTGTTGGCGATACCAAACAATCTATTTACCGTTGGCGCAATGGCGATTGGAACATCCTGCATAAACATGCCAAATTAGATGTTGGCGCAGAAAATGTTTTGGAAGAAAGTTTAGCAGAGAATTATCGGAGTGCTGAAAACATCATCACGTTCAATAATTTTCTGTACAAGGCCATCCCCCTCACCTTGCAGAACGAACTGAATGAAAATCTGGCGACCAAACCTGAAAGTATTTCCCAATGGTGGCAAGAACAAAATTACCAACAGATTATAACCGATATTTACAATGGCTCTACCCAAAACTTTGCTACGAATACACTAAAAGGTGGGACAATTAAGATTAAAAAGTTTGGTAAAGACCATGCCCCAAATGAAGCCCGTTTTACTGAAACTGTTTTTAGGGATATTGCATTAGACGATATTGTTGAAGAAATAAATTATCTCAAAAATGAACAGCAATATGCATTAAAAGATATTGCTATTTTGGTTCGATCGAACAGCGAAGCCCTGCTCACTGTTAAAAAATTAATGGCGCATAACTTACCTGTTTTGTCTGGCGATGCGCTATTGATTTCCAATAACTCGGCCATACAACTGATCATTAACACGTTAAAGGTGCTGATCGGTTTAGAAACGCAAACGGCTCTTTACAAAGCCAATTGTATCGCGCTTTACCACTCGCTCCATGAAAAACAGATTGATGCCAATTATTACTTTAACCTTAACAATAAACCTTTAAGTACGCTTACCACAGTTCTACCGGTTGCTTTGTGCGAAAACTGGCAGAGTTGGTTACAACTTCCCCTGCCTGAACTGGTAGAGATATTAATTGAAAGTTATGGCTTAAAAACTCTTACCTCCAACCTACCTTATCTGCTTGCTTTCAGAGATTTAACTGCCTCTGCCGCAAAACTTGGAGAAAAAGGTATCCTGTCATTTTTAACCTGGTGGGAAGAAGATGGCATTAAAAAATCATTGCCTTCGCCAGAGGGTGCCGATGCCATACAAATTATTACCATTCATAAATCAAAAGGTTTAGCTTTTAGGGCTGTTTTTGTGCCTTTTTGCAATTGGGAAATCAAGGGCAAACCTAATGGCACTTTCTGGGTATCTGCAGAAGAAACAGTTTATAAAGAACTGAAAGGAATTCCTTTAAAATATAATGAGGCATTAGCCGACTCGACAATTGCGAAGGCTTATTATGAAGAGTTGCTTTATAACAATATGGATGCACTGAATATGCTTTATGTAGCCACTACACGATCTAAGGATTACCTCTACATCGCTACGATGGCTAAAAAGGAATTAAAATTATCCAATATGGGTGATGTAATTAATTTCACTTTTGATGAGCAATTTGATGAAAACGGTATATATGAAATTATAGAACCTGTAATTATTGAAGGTAAAGAGGAAGAATCGAATTTCATTAATTTAAATAGTTATCCAACCACAACGCGCTTATCAGAACTTTATATCCCATCTGAAAACAAACATTTAAAACATCTGGTAAACATTGAAAAATCAGGTAGAAAAGGCTCTTTGCTGCACGATATCATAGCAAGCGCCAGCACACATAAAGAAGTTGATGATTATACCGCCAACCTGGTTTTGCAGGGCATCATCAAGGAAGAAGAAAAGCAGAAACTAAATACATCTGCCCTTGAAGTATTGAACAATCCCGAACTTAAAGAAATTTTAGGTAACGCAAGCGAAAGCATTGTAGAAAAAAACATTATAGATGCTAATGGAAAACTGCACCGCCCTGACCGGGTTTTGATTAACGAAAATGAGGTGATTATCCTTGATTATAAATTTACCCTTGAAGAAAGTGACAAACATATTGAGCAGGTCAATAATTACAGGGTTTTGCTTACTGAAATGGGTTACCAGAATATTAAAACCTATCTTTTCTATGCTGTTAAAGGCAAATTAAAATTAGTATAATATGGAAAAAGCAAACGATTTATATGGCAATATACTAAATATACTGAAAAGATATCGGTCCGATGCTTACAAAGCAGTTAATACGGCTATGGTAATTTCTTATTGGCAAATCGGCAAAGAAATAGTTGAAAACGAGCAGGGGGGAAATACAAAAGCTTCCTATGGGGACGAAATTTTACAATCATTATCTAAAAAATTAACAGCAGATTTCGGCAAAGGATTTTCGTATGCTAATCTTCGAAATTTCAGGCAATTTTATTTAACTTATCCCGAAGAGCAGATTTGCTACGCAGTGCGTAGCATTTCTTATAACACTGATAATCAAACAAATGAAATATACTACGCACTGCGTAGCAATTTAAGCTGGACACATCATCGACTAATCATGAGAGTGGATGACGTTCATGCAAGGATATATTATTTAAATGAAGCAGAAAACCAGCAATGGAGTTCAAGAGAACTAGAAAGAAATATTAATTCATCATATTATCAAAGACTACTATCTAATCAAAAAGAGGTAGTTCCATCTGATAACAATAAACAGTTTTCAGAAAACTTCATCAAAGATCCATACGTTTTGGGATTCTTAAAAATCGAGCAACCCTCTACACTCAATGAAAAAGAAATAGAAACCAGGATAATTAACCACCTTCAACAATTTTTATTAGAGCTAGGTAAAGGGTTTTCTTTTGTAGGCAGGCAGTTTAGAATAAGTACCGAAACAAGCCATTTTTATATCGACTTGGTTTTCTACAATTATATCCTTAAATGTTTTGTATTATTTGATTTAAAAACCAATAAACTTACCCATCAAGATGTTGGCCAAATGGATATGTATATCAAGATGTTTGATGATTTAAAAAAACAGGAAAACGATAATCCAACAATTGGCATTATCCTTTGTACTGATAAAGAAGAAACAGTTGTTAAATATTCTATGTTGAAGGATAGCAAACAACTTTTTGCATCAAAATACCAAATGTACTTACCTACAGAAAAACAGTTAGCAGAGTGGATTGAAAACGATAAGGCAATTATTGAATTGCAATTAAAAAACCAAAGCAACGATTAAAACAATACACATGAAACCATTTTTACAGGAAGTTGCCGAAGATTTAGTTGCCCGGTTTGGAAATCAGCTGGAAAACTGCGCCATCGTTTTTAACAATAAACGGCCTTCGGCCTATTTGCAGAAACACTTTGCAGATATTATCGGCAAACCATTTTTCAGTCCATCATTTTTTACCATACAGGAGTTCTTTGCCAGTTCTACCAGTTATAAAATAGCCGATTTTTACCTGCAGTTTTTCACTTTACACCGGATCTATAATCAACTGCTTACCGAAGAAAAATTAGAAACTATTTCCAGTCATAAGTTTTTTCCTTTAGCTAAAATTATCTTAAGCGATTTTAATCAGATTGATGCCGATTTGGTAGATGCAGAAAAACTGTACCGAGATCTGGAAGATATATCGGTCATCAATAAAGATTTTGATTATTTAAGTCCTGAGCAATATGAGTTTCTTGCTCAATTCTGGACCTCGTATTCTGAAGGAAAACATAAAAAACAACAGGAACTTTTTATCAGGATGTGGCGCAGAATGCCTAAACTTTATCAAAAATACCACGCGAAACTTAAAGAGCAAGGTTATTTAACCAATGGTTCCGTTTATCGGTATCTGGCTGATGATATCACCAATCACCAGGAATTCATCTCGAATTTTGATAAAGGAAAGATCATTTTCGTTGGGTTTAATGCTTTGAGCAGTGCCGAAGCCAAAATATTTACCCAGTTACAGGAAGCTGGTAAAGCACTATTTTATTTCGATGCCGATACGTATTATTTAGATGATACTTCTCAGGAAGCAGGTTTGTTTCTGCGTAAAAACATCAATCAACTTGGTTTGAAGAATGAGTTTGCCGACCAAAAAAGTTTAATGAAATCTGCCCCGCACCAGGTAAATGTTTTTAAGGTTCAGGGACAATCTGCGCAGGCCAAAATCCTGAACAATATTTTAGAAGAGGATTATACGGCAGCCGAAATGGTTGGAAAAACAGTGGTAGTTTTGGCAGATGAGAGCCTTTTGATTCCCACGCTGCAAACAATACCCACCAACCTAAACGGAAAAGAGATTGACCTTAACGTAACCATGGGTTTTGCTTTATCAACCTCCAGTATTTTTGGTTTGGTTGATTTGTGGCTGGCGAGTCAGCTGGAAATCTTACAGCGGGATAAAGTAAGTTACAAAAATGTAGAAGCTTTTTTAACACATCCTTTAACAGGCCTTACCCAAAAAATGCGTGATAAAATTTTAACCGCATTATTGGAAGAAAACCAGGTGGAGATTGATCATAAACGTTTGTTACGTCAAAGTGGACTTTTTGAAGCCTTTTATAAAAAAATCGACGATCCACAGCATGTGGTTACCAATCTTTTAGATGTTCTGGATTATGTGTTAACCCGGTTATCAAATGCAAAAACACTCAAAAAAATTGATGCAGAACTATTTGTAAAAACCATACAAGAATTAAACAGGTTACACGATACCTTTAGCAACCACATCGGCAAAGAAGAAATTCCCTTTGTCATTTACCTGGTTCAAAAATCATTACAGGCTATTGCAGTACCACTTTCAGGCGATCCTTTGAATGGCATACAGGTAATGGGATTACTTGAAACCCGGAACCTGAATTTCGATAAAGTGGTGATTTTAGGTTTCAATGAAGGTATTATCCCCAAATCATCCATTGGCAATAGCTTTATTCCGGACTCCATACGTCGCGTTTATGGGCTACCGGTTTTAGAAAATTTAGATGCTATTTCAGCCTATATGGTCTACCGTCTATTACAACGGGCAAAGAATATCAATTTTGTCTATAACAGCTTAACCGATGAATCTACCTCGGGCGAAGCCAGCAGAATTTTAAAGCAACTGGAGTACGAAAGCGGATTTGAATTTACCTATAATGAACTTAATCTGGAGGTAAAAACTGAACCCTTTAAGGAAGTAAAAATTGAGAAAACCAATAATGCCTTTATCCAGGAAACACTTCAAAAATACCTCGATAAAAAGAAGGTACTTTCACCTTCAGCACTTACACAATACATTTCAAATCCGATAGATTTCTTTTTTAATTACATTGCTGGCATTAAAGAGCCTAAAGAGATCAGTGCAGTGGTAGAAGCCAACGAAATTGGTTCCATCCTGCACAAAGTGATGGAGTATTTCTACGAGGATTTAAGATCTGCCGAAATTACTGCCGCGCTGATTAAAGAAAAACGTAAACAGATTCCAACGCTGATACAAAAATCCTTTAACGCCGTCATGTTCAAAAATCCTGATCTGATCATGGAATATAAGGGCATGCAAAAGGTTATTTTATCCATTGTAGAGGCCTATGTGAATATCATTTTAAATCAGGATGAAGCACAAACCCCTTTTACGATCATTAGTCTGGAGCAAAAGGTTGAGGCCGAGATCAGTTTCCCACTTAGAGGAAAAGATGCCAGTGTTAAAATTTTTGGCTTTATCGATCGTGTGGATGTTAAAGATGGCGTGACTAAAATTATTGACTATAAAACCGGTAGCGACAAGCTAACTTTTAAAGATATCCCAGAGTTGTTCAATTCTGACGGAAAACATATTAACAAAGCACTAATTCAGACCTTGCTATATACTTATGTGTACGAACAGTTTTCGGGCAAAAGTTTTGTAGAACCAAACCTCTATGTGGTAAAAACCATGAGCGCAGATGGCGTTTGGTTTAAATCGGGCAGGCAAACGCTATCAGGAGATTATTTGGAAGAAATCAAGCCAGAATTCCTTACTGAATTAAGAAAAAAACTGACCGAACTTTTCGAAGCCCCCTATTTTGTGGCCAGCAAAGTTGAGGATAACTACAAATATTCTATTTATAAAACTTTATTTGGGAAGTGATTCTCATTGATATTGGCTGAAGCCAATGGCAATAAATCGGAAAATATAAATAGATAATTGCGTTTCTTCGCAATCTGCTTTAGCGGACTGCAAAAATTCCTTATATTTAGATTAATCAAACCATGAATTATGTCGTATATAAGAATTTGGGTTCACCTAGTGTTCTCAACCAAGAACCGACATCCCTATTTAACAAAAAATATCCGTTACAAAATTCAAAAGCACATTATGGAAAATTGCAGAGAGAAATCTATTTTTCTACAGGCAATTAATGGGTACACTGAACATATGCACTGCCTAATATCTTTAGGAAGAGAACAAACAATTGCAAAAGTGGCCCAGCTAATAAAAGGAGAATCGTCGTTCTGGATCAATAAAAATATGCTAACAGACATACCTTTTATATGGCAAGATGATTATTTCGCTGTATCAGTTGGTGAATCTGGTTTGCAAGCTGTCACCAACTACATCAAAAATCAGGAGCTTCATCATGCAAAAAAATCATTTGAATTTGAAGTCAAAGAGTTTGCAGATAAGTATGGTTTTTCTTTAGAAAAAGATGATCTTTAAAAATGCTAACTCTAAATTTTACAAATTTCCCCATACTCGAAACCGGGCGACTAATCCTCCGCGAACATGATCTTACCGATGCCGAAGCACTTTTTTCCATGCGGACCAATGAAACGGTAATGAAATATATCGACAGGGAAAGACCGAATGATATTTTTGAAGTCAAAGATTTTATTTCCCGAATCAGAAATGGTTATGAAAATGGCGACAACCTTGCCTGGGTAATTGCCTTAAAAAATGAGCCCAAGCAAATGATCGGTTCTATTGGGTATTGGCGTACCGATTTCGCGAATCATAGGGCGGAAATTGGTTATATGCTACATCCTGATTATTGGCGGCAGGGAATTATCTCAGAAGCCTTAAAGCAAACGATCGATTTTGGTTTTAACGACGTTAATCTACATACCATCAGTGCAAACATCAATGTAAAAAACGACGCTTCAAGGCAGATGCTGCTCAAACATGGTTTTGTAAAAGAGGCACACTTTAAACAGGATTACTACTTTAGGGGCCAGTTTCTGGATAGCGAAATTTATGGATTATTGAATCCAAATCATTAAATCAGGCTAAACGTCACCCTGAATTTATTTCAGGGTCTATCTTACAAGAAATTTAATTAAATATTATTTTGAAAACCTATACCGAACAGAAATTTGACTTCATTATAAAACAGAGTTTCCATAATAAACTGAAGCCTTTGGGCTTCAAGAAAAAAGGAAATAACTTTTACTTAAAAAAAGAGCATTTAGGACTGATTATAAACATTCAGAAAAGTGCATATTATTCAAAAGAAAAAATCCATTTCACGATAAACATTGGTGTATTTATCCCAGAATACTACCTTACCCATGAATACCACAAGAACATTCTTCCAGAATACCCTCTCGAACCTGATTGCGCAATTAGAAGCCGAATTGGACAGCTCAAAAACCAAAGTGATATTTGGTTTGATATTGATGAAAACACGGATCCGAATATCCTCATTAACGAAATGGATTTAAATCTTGAAAATTGGATTTTACCATATTTTAAAAATTTCGAATCAAAAGATGATTTTATCAAATGGCTTGATTCTGCTAATTGCCATATACATCCACTCTCCAAATTAATCATATTCGCTGAATACGGATTATATGAAAACGCAAAAGACGAATATAATAAATTGATGTCCGAAAAATTTAGAAATCCTTATTATAAGCAAAATGTTATTGACTATGGACTAAAATACAAACTTACGTAACAAGTTGTCAACACAGTAAACATTTTGGAGAAGATATTTCGGAAAAAGCATAAGCTTTGATACAATTAGCTTAACAAAAACATAATTGCCCAATAATATTTCCTCTTTAAAGGAATTAACAGGAAAGTCCACCAAAATACCGTTAAATAATCAGGCAAAACACTTATAATTATTACAAAACATAGGCATTTTAGCCTTTGGTTTCAAAGCGATTAATAATTATATTTGCCACCGTTATTAAAATTTACAATGAGAGAAATCCAATTTAGAGAAGCACTTCGCGAAGCCATGAGCGAAGAAATGCGTAAAGATGACCGCGTTTTTTTATTAGGTGAAGAAGTAGCAGAATATAACGGTGCATATAAAGTAAGTCAGGGTATGCTTGATGAATTTGGTGCAAAACGAATTATCGATACCCCGATTGCCGAATTAGGTTTCGCAGGTATTGCAACTGGTGCAGCTACAGCGGGCCTCATTCCAATTGTAGAGTTCATGACATTTAACTTCTCTTTAGTTGCGATCGATCAGATTATTAACGGAGCAGCTAAAATCTTATCAATGAGTGGTGGCCAGTTTTCATGCCCTATGGTTTTTCGTGGTCCAACAGGTAACGCAGGCCAGTTAGGTGCGCAACACTCTCAAAACTTCGAGAATTGGTTTGCAAACACACCAGGCTTAAAAGTAGTAGTTCCCGCTACACCATATGATGCAAAAGGTTTATTAAAACAATCAATCCTTGATCCGGATCCGGTTATTTTCATGGAATCGGAAGTAATGTACGGCGATAAGGGCGACGTTCCTGCAGAAGAATATTATATTGAACTTGGTAAAGCTAAGGTAACCAAAGAAGGTACAGATGTAACCATTGTAACTTTTGGTAAAATGTTAACCCGCGTGGTAAATCCTGCGGTGGAAGAATTAGCCAAAGAAGGAATTAACGTTGAAGTAATTGATTTACGTACGGTACGTCCTATCGATTATACAACCATTATCGAATCGGTTAAAAAAACAAATCGTTTGGTTGTGGTAGAAGAAGCGTGGCCATTGGCTTCACTTTCAGGCGAGATTGCCTTCATGGTACAAAAACATGCATTCGATTATTTGGATGCACCGGTTTTACGTATTACCTGTGCAGATGTTCCACTTCCATATTCACCAACTTTAATCGCAGCAAGCTTACCAAATGCAGAGCGTGTGGTTAAAGCGGTAAAAGATGTCATGTACGTTAAAAAATAAAATGTCATCAGATAGTTATCGGATCTGAGCATAGCGAAAATCTTTTAGATGTGAATCCTCCAAAGCAATTTGGGGGATTTTTTTATACTCATCTTCTTGAAGATATGTTCGATTTATATTCTGTTGCAAAAATATTGACTCCTATGCCTTCGCTAAATATCTGTTACATCTTAAAACAGGATCACCATTCAAAAATATCATCAATGGAACAACCCAAAACAGAAAACATTGATCAATATATAGCCAACTTTCCAATAGAAACACAAAAACTGTTAAAGCAAGTCCGAGATACGATACACGAAGCTGTACCAGAGGCGAAAGAAGTGATCAGCTATAGAATGCCAGCCTTTAAACAGAATGGTGTTCTTGCGTATTTTGCCGGCTATGCAAAACATATTGTTTTTATCCCACTGGTGCAGGAATTGAAGTTTTTAAAGCTAAGTTTACCGATTATAAATGGAGTAAAGGCGCCGTTTAGTTTCCCTTAAATAAACCTTTGCTTTAGACTTAATTAGCAGGATCACAAAATTTAAGGCTGAAAAAGATTGACAGAAGTAAGAAAGAGGAGAACGTAATATCGCTGCATTTCACCCTAATAGGTATATTTGGCTCATGTGAAAAAAATCATTCTGTCAAAAAGCAATATTTTAGATCGAATTATTTATTCTTGGAAGAAATATCATTTATTTTTTGCCTATTCTTTTTATCTATGGTCTTAACAGTATGCTCACTTTCTAAATAATTTCTTTCGTTTTTCGACTTTATCCAAGAATATCTGGCAGTTACGCAATGAGGACAAAAATATTTTCTGATAGGAAGAAAAAAAAGCAGGTTTTTAATCACCCAAGGCCTAGGTATTTGATAGTGGTAGTGTGTGTTGCATTTCCAACATCGTGGATATAAATTAGACATCAATTTTTACAATTATATATTTGGTTAGCCCAAATTGAAGATAGACAAATACTGTGCCAATAGCAGAACACTTCAAGTGATATCTTCAAACTTTCTCAACTATTTTTATGCAATTGAACTTTTCCACTACCGTCCGTGGAAAAATTGGTCTTAAAATCCCGCAAATCCTGATTAGCTTTGCTTCTTTTAATTTCACCCTCTAGGATATGTTAACCCACCATAAAATAATTGCAGCCGAATTAAAAGTTGCAGAAAAACAAGTAACCGCAACCATAAATTTATTAGATGAAGGTGCAACCGTCCCGTTTATTTCCCGTTACCGTAAAGAGGCAACAGGTAGTTTAGATGAGGTTGAGGTAGCTGCCATCCGCGATCGGGTTTTGCAGTTGCGCGATCTGGATAAACGCCGCGACGCAATTTTAAAATCGATGACCGAACTAGGCAAGTTAACACCCGAGCTAGAAAAACAGATTAACGGGGCCGAAACCATTTCTCTTCTGGAAGACATTTACCTGCCTTATAAACCGAAACGTAAAACACGTGCATCGGTCGCAAAAGAAAAAGGATTAGAACCATTGGCTCTGCAGATATTTGAGCAAAATACTTTTGATTTAGATGCATCAGCTCACCAATTTATCGATGCCGAAAAAGGAGTAAACTCGGTTGATGAAGCTTTAGCCGGTGCAAGGGATATTATTGCGGAGATGATTGCAGAGAATGCAGAGGCAC
Organism: Pedobacter terrae; assembly: GCF_036946585.1. Lineage (GTDB taxonomy): Bacteria > Bacteroidota > Bacteroidia > Sphingobacteriales > Sphingobacteriaceae > Pedobacter > Pedobacter terrae_C. The sequence goes on from NZ_JAQIIV010000015.1 coordinate 95,646, forward strand.
GTACAAAAATGAGAACCTACTTCCAGGAAAAAGCGGTCTTTAAATCTGAAGTGATTAAAGGAAAAGAAGAAGAAGGCATTAAATACAAAGATTATTTCGAATGGAGCGAGCCGGTTAAAACAGCTGCATCGCACCGTGTTTTAGCCATGCGCCGTGGTGAAAAGGAACTGATTTTAAGACTAGATGCACTTCCACCAGCAGAAGAGGCCATTGCCATTCTAGAGAACCAGTTTATTTTAGGCAACAATGCAGCATCAAAACAGGTGCAACAGGCTTTAGAAGATGGTTATAAACGCTTGTTAGAGCCAGCCATGGAAACCGAGCTTCGGGTTTTTACCAAACAAAAAGCAGATGAAGAAGCCATCCGGGTTTTTGTCGAAAATGCGCGCCAATTGTTATTGGCAGCTCCAATGGGGCAAAAAAACGTAATGGCAATAGATCCGGGGTTCCGTACAGGCTGTAAAGTGGTTTGCTTGGATAAACAAGGTCAACTGTTAGAGAATACCGCAATTTATCCGCATACCGGACAGGGAAATGTGAAAAATGCCGGATTTACTATACAGCAACTTTGCGAGAAATACCATATTGAAGCTATAGCCATTGGTAACGGTACTGCAGGAAGAGAAACGGAAGCTTTTGTCAGAGCATTAAATTTACCTAATATTACTATTGTAATGGTTAATGAAAGCGGCGCTTCAATATATTCCGCGTCAGAAGTGGCCAGAGAAGAATTTCCCACACAGGACATTACGGTGCGTGGAGCAGTTTCAATTGGACGCCGTTTAATGGATCCATTGGCCGAACTGGTTAAAATTGATCCAAAATCTATCGGCGTTGGTCAATATCAGCATGACGTTGATCAAAATAAACTACAGGCAAGCTTAGATGATACGGTAATCAGTGCCGTAAATGCTGTAGGAGTAGAATTAAATACAGCTTCAAAACAGATCTTAGCCTACGTTTCTGGCTTAGGACCAACTTTAGCAAAAAACATTGTCGATTATAGAAACACACATGGTGCTTTTAAAAACCGCGAAAGCTTAAAAAAGGTACCTCGCTTAGGTGATAAAGCTTACGAGCAGGCAGCGGGTTTCTTACGTATCCGCAACGGAGAAAATGTTTTAGATACCAGCGGTGTGCACCCTGAACGCTATACCGTAGTAGATAAAATAGCTAAAGACCTTGGCACTACCGTTACCGCGTTGATGAAAGACACACAATTGCAAAAACAGATTAAACTACAGCAATATGTAACAGATGAAATTGGCTTACCAACATTAACTGATATTTTAAAAGAACTGGCTAAACCTGGCCGAGATCCGCGCGAACAGTTTGAGGCTTTTAGTTTTACCGATGGTGTAAATGAGATTGCTGACTTGAGAGTGGGAATGAAACTTCCAGGCATTGTAACCAACATTACCAATTTTGGAGCTTTTGTTGACATCGGCGTACACCAGGATGGCTTAGTTCATACCAGCCAGTTGGCTAACCGTTTTGTCTCCAATCCCAATGATGTGGTAAAAGTGCATCAAAAGGTTGAGGTTACGGTTATGGAAGTTGATGTCGCCCGCAAAAGGATTTCCCTATCTATGAAAACCGAAGTTGGTCCTAAGTCTGAAGTCCGCAGTCGGGAATTAAAAGAGCAGAAACCTAAGCAGAACTTCAAATCGAATAACAATAACAAACAAAACTTCAAGCCTCGTAATGAACCAAAAGATGCAGATGGCGATTTACAGGAGAAATTGGCAAAGCTTAAAGGGATGTTTAAATAATATAGTTACTGAGCGGCACAGGTAAACTTGTGCCGCTTTCAGTTAGGGAATTACTAGAGAGCGAATTAATAATCAAATTGATGGGTATAATCTTTATTAACGTCAACGATAACACCATCATCATTGGTAACCACTTTACCATCTATTTCCGCTTTATAGCTAATCTGATAACTGGCGTTAAAGTTAATACACTGTGCGCTAGCCGAAATTACATCGACTGGTAGTACAGTCTCAATCACGTAAGTTTTTGTACTTCCAGTAAAATCGTCTTTTCCTAAAGAAATAGCAGCTTCATTGTTTCTGGTCACGCCATTTACCTTCCAGATGGTTTTAGTACCTTTAGTATCACCGCCTACAATAACGAATGAAACGTAGTCATCAGTTGCATTCACGCCGTTTGCAGTAATTGTAAATTTTGCAGTTTTACCACTTTTTGAAGGAGTAGCATCTGAATCTTTCTTGCAAGAAAATAATAGCGAAAAAACAATAGCAAGAGATAATAATGTTGAAATTTTTTTCATAGATTTTTGTCATTTTCTTAGCACATATGCCAATAAAATGCCAAAACCAGTAGCTATAATTAAAATACTATATATCAGGTAAACGAGACTACCTACTTTTAGGTAGTTTTTAAATTGCATTCCGTTTTTTTAACGGCTGGTATAATAAATAATGTCCTAATTAATGTTTCTCAACTCGATTTTAAAGATCGGATAGCACAAACCAACCGTATTAAAGAAGCAAATATCTAAAACAAATTAGATCGATTTAGCTTCTTTAGATTATGGAAACTACAAAGCCGTAAACTTATCCCGAAGTTCTAATCGTTTTTTAGGTAAGCTATCCGGATAGTTATTCTGAATAAATGCAATCATAGCCTCTCTTACGTAACACCTCAAATCAAAAGCTCTCGATGAGTTGGAGGCGCTCATCAAAAAACGCACTTCAATGGTCCCGTCTTTAGTACTGTCTGTAACCTGTACCACATTTACCCTTTTATCCCATAAGGGGTTTGCATTCAACAATCTGGTTAATTCCTGTCGCATCGGTTCAATAGGAATAGTATAATCAAGATATAAAAAAACCGTTCCAAGCAGATCAGCAGAAACCCGTGTCCAGTTCTGGAAGGGTTTTTCAATAAAATAGGTAATAGGTAAAATCAAGCGCCTTTGGTCCCAAATATTAACAACCACATACGTTAGCGTAATTTCCTCTACCTTACCCCATTCACCTTCCACAATCAACACATCATCAATTCTGATGGGCTGGGTAAAAGCGATCTGAAATCCGGCTAGTAAGTTACCAAGTGATTTCTGCGCTGCAAAACCTATGATAATCCCTCCTATCCCGACACCAGTTAGCAGGCCAGCCCCAATTTTGCGCATACTTTCAAAACTCAACAATATAATTGCAACAGTAACCAGAATAATCAGCGAAACAATAAACTTTCTAATAAACTGCAGTTGCGTCCTTATTTTCCGCTCTTTGAGGTTATTCTCTTTATTTAAATCATATTTCAGATATAAATAATCTTCCAAAACGTTAATTGCACGCACTAAAATAAGTGCAAAAACAACCGTTAAGGCTATTTCCAATGCTTTGCTTATTGGAAGGCGGTATGTTGGCGACATTTCCATCAGCGTTAACGAGAAGTTAATGAACAATAAGGGGATTAAAAAAGCAATAGGCCTCCGCAAATGTTTTATCGTCGATTTAATAATGATAAAATCCCACCAGCGAGAAAGCAGGATAAAAGTTTTGTGAATGATAAACCTGATTAGAATACCGAGAAACACCGCTATCAAACCGATAATAAGGTTCTTAAAAAACAAAGGAATAGGATAACCGAAAATCTGGTCGAGATATTGCATAAACGAAATTTGCTGGTTAGTGAATGCGGCGATTAGCCATTTGACATTTTTATAACAGCTATATTTTTGGATTGTTTGCCAATAGAAAACCAATAGCCGAAAATAAATTATTTACATTAGCATTTTATACATTTTAAAAGAGAGAAATGGAATTTTTCGATGCTCAAAGTATATTTTTTACTGCCCTTGGCTATAAAATGAGCTATTTGGAATTCTTTGCTGTAACTACCGGAATCATTTCAGTTATACTTTCTGCAAAAGCCAGTGTTTGGAGCTGGCCAATGGGCATTGTGAACGTATTTTTATCGGCTTTTCTATATTATCAGAGTCAGCTCTACCCGGATATGTTTTTAATGGTTTTCTTTTTTGTAACCAACATAATGGGCTGGTGGCGATGGAAAAATCCAAAGCCGGAGGAAGAGGATAAAAATAAAGAGCTAAAAATCAGCTTTATGCCACGAAGGCAGTTTCTGTATTTACTGGCTATTGGTATTGTTGGTACATTAGTAATAGGCACACTTGCAAGTCAGCTCCACAATTGGCTGCCCCTATTATTTAATTTACCGAGCGCTTACCCTTTCATTGATTCATTTATTTTTGTAATGAGCGTAATCACCACTTTTCTAATGATCCAGAAAAGAGTGGAATGCTGGATCATATGGCTGATCATTGATATTGTAGCCACCTATCTCTATTTTCTTAAAGGAATTAAGTTCATGGGAGTCGAATATTTTATTTTCACCATTATTGCCGGCTTTGCGCTGTGGAATTGGATAAAAGAATACAAGGGTTACAGTAAAGCTACATGAAGAGAAATTATTCTTGTAATTCTAGTTTGATTTTAAATAAACAATTTTATTATCTTTAATCTAAATCCTAAATGATATGACAGCAAAACAAATGCTTCCTATCATCCCTGACAATATTGTAGTTAATAAAATTTACAATCTGAGAGGCGTAAAAGTGATGCTGGATAGTGACCTGGCGGAGCTATATGGTGTAGCAACTAAAGTTTTAAATCAAAGCATCCGCAGAAACATTGAACGTTTCCCTGATGATTTTATGTTCCAACTAACCGCTGAGGAATGGGAATCATTGAGGTCACAAATTGTGACCTCAAAAAAAGGAAGGGGTGGAAGAACCTATCTACCCAATGCATTTACCGAACATGGCATTCTCATGCTTTCAAGTGTGCTTAACAGTAAACAAGCCATCCAGGTGAATATCCAGATTGTCAGGATTTTCTCTCACATACGCCAATTTATTATTGATAGCGGTGAACTTAAACTCGAAATCGAAGCTATCAAACGAAAAGTAAGCAATCAGGATAAAAACATCGAACTGGTTTTACCTACCTGGATAAACTCATTGATAAGAAAACTGAACCAAGAAAAAGGATTGGTTACATGCCTGATGAACTTTAGCTTTTAATTGGTAAATAAATGTTATTTTTGGAAATCTAAATCTCTAACGATGAAAAAAAACACGCTCTTATTGGCTTTGTCTGTTATTTTATTGGTTTCATGCTCAAAAAAAACAGAAACATCGACGGATTCGACACCCAAAAAGATTGAACGCATATTAATTGCACCCGAATATCTTCTTCCATTGAAATCTACAGATATTTATATCGGGATCAGATATTTTAAAGATTATACAGCCAAAGATGAAGTAACCCTTACACTAAATAATCAAAGCGGAACTGTTGTTTCAGAGCAGGTTGCAATTTTAGTAGGTACAAATTTGCTCTTTAAATTGCCGGCAATTAATCAACCAGGCGAATATAAAATAAACTGTACTGTAAAAAACAATCAAAATTTTCTGGCGGCAGAACAAACTTTAAGAATAGTAAATGACTTTAATATAAATTCTGTTTGGAATAGCCTGGATAAAACCTATAGTGCATCGTTTACAGCCTATGCCAACAGATTTAAAACAACTGGCTTTACATTAGTGCCCATTGGTACCAGCAGCCCAACGCAGGTAAGGTTCGGTTCTTACTTTACCAACATTGCCTTTTTAGCTGATTATGTTGATAAATCGTTTATTCCAGGTTTATTGGGAGCATATACCTTAAAGTTCAATGGCAATCAACTTCAGGAAATTGAAATCCTAAATGGTGAACCCATCAATGATCAGAATTTTAATGTGACAGACTTCTATAAAGGCCTAACTGATGTATACGGAAATTCCATATCGCAAGCCAACACCTCATCCGGAAAGGTCACAATATTTAAGAGCGGCGTATACACATTGACCATAACAGAAACACCTGCTTTGATAAAAACATCCATAACTAAATCATAACCGGACAAACCAATTCGGACCTCTTTAATATCTATAACGGATCAGCGTTTGAAATATATACTGTAAGGCTAAGTATTACACATCTTGAAAAACTTACCTAAAAAGACCAAACTTTTTTAAATCAACTATTTGATAATAAAAGTTTTCTATCTATCTTTGCAGTCCCAAATTTAATGGGAATAATAAATTGTTTAATAAATTAAATACAAGCAAGTGAATACGTTAAGTTACAAAACTGTCTCGGCCAATGCTAAAACTGTAAACAAACAGTGGATTGTTGTTGATGCGGAAGGCGAGATTTTGGGGCGCTTGTCATCGAAGATCGCTATGATCATCCGTGGTAAAAACAAGCCTGAGTACACCCCACACGTAGACTGCGGTGATAACGTAATTGTTATTAATGCAGACAAGGTTAAATTGACAGGAAACAAATTCAGCGAAAAGCAATATGTTTCTTATACTGGTTATCCAGGTGGTCAACGTTTTATTTCTCCTAAGGAGTTAATGGCGAAACACCCTCAACGTGTAATCGAGAAAGCGGTACGTGGTATGTTACCGAAAACTAAATTGGGTAAAAAATTATACACTAATCTTTTTGTGTATGCAGGTGCAAACCACCCTCATGCAGCTCAATCTCCAAAAACCATTAAACTTTAAGAAATGTCAGTTACTAACACTTCAGGAAGAAGAAAAACAGCTGTTGCACGTATCTACTTAAAAGATGGTGCTGGCGCAATTACCGTTAACGGTAAAGATCACAAAGAATATTTCCCAACTTTACCATTGCAATATATCGTAAACCAAAGTTTAGAAGTTGCTGAACTTACAGGCCGTTATGATATCACTGTAAATGTACAAGGTGGTGGAGTAAAAGGACAAGCAGAAGCTGTTCGTTTAGCTATTGCTAAAGCGATTGTTGAACTAGATGCGGAGAAAAAACCTGCATTACGTGCTAAAGGCCTAATGACGCGTGATATGCGTATGGTTGAGCGTAAAAAACCAGGACGTGCTAAAGCTCGTAAGAAATTCCAATTCAGTAAACGTTAATCACAGGAGGCAACAACAATGGCAAGAACAACTTATCAAGACTTATTGGATGCAGGTGTACACTTTGGTCACCTTACCCGTAAATGGAATCCAAAAATGGCTCCTTACATTTTCATGGAGCGTAATGGAATTCACATTATAGATTTAAATAAAACTTTAACTAAAACTGAAGAAGCTGCGGCTGCGATTAAACAAATCGTAAAATCAGGTCGTAAAGTATTATTTGTTTCAACAAAAAAACAAGCAAAAGGAATCGTAGCTGAGCAAGCTAAAAAAGTAAACATGCCTTTCGTAACCGAGCGTTGGTTAGGTGGTATGTTAACTAACTTTGCTACTGTTCGCAAGTCAATCAAAAAGATGTCTAACATCGATAAAATGACTAAAGACGGTACTTATTCGATCTTATCTAAAAAAGAGCGTTTAATGATTCAACGTGAGCGTATTAAATTAGAATCACTTTTAGGTGGTATTGCTGATTTAAACCGTTTACCTGCAGCTTTATTCTTAATCGACGTTAAGAAAGAGCACATCGCGGTAACTGAAGCGTTAAAATTAAACATCCCTACTTTTGCGATGGTTGATACTAACTCTGATCCTTCTAACATCGATTTCCCAATCCCTGCGAATGATGATGCTACAAAATCAATCTCTTTAATTACTGACGTAATTATCAAAGCTATTGAAGAAGGTTTAGATGAGCGTAAACGCGAAAAAGATGATGAGGCTGAAAAAGAAGCAGTAGCTGCTAAAGCTGCAGCTGATGCTCCGGAAACAAAAGAGCCAAGACGTAAAAAAGCTGCTGAAGCGGAAGTTGAAGCGTCAGCATCAGAAGAAACTAAAACAGAAGAATAGGCCCCTAACCCCTGAAGGGGGGATTACATGGTCTAAAAATCTAAATTCATTAAATTAATTTAATCATTTCCAAGCCCCCTTCAGGGGGTTTGGGGGTAAAAAAAGGAAATAAAATGTCTACTGTACAAATTACTGCCGCAGATGTAAATAAACTACGCCAACAAACTGGTGCTGGTATGATGGATTGCAAGAAAGCTTTATTAGAAGCTAATGGCGATTTCGAAGCTGCTGTTGATTTATTACGTAAAAAAGGTCAAAAAGTATCTGCTGCCCGTTCTGGTAATGCTACTTCTGAAGGTCTGGTATCAATCGCTGTTTCAGCAGATGGTACTAATGGTAAATTAGTTGCTCTGGCTTGTGAAACTGAACCAGTTTCTAAAGTTGAAGATTTCCGTAATTTAGCTCAGGCTGTTTTAGCTGCAGCAGTTGCCAACAACCCTGCTACTACTGAAGAATTATCTGCAATTACTTTGGAAGACGGACGTACAGTTGCTGAAACCATTACTGAATTAACCGGTAAAATCGGAGAGAAAATCGTTATTCAGGAATATGCAAATATCTCTGGCGAAAAAATCGTTTCTTATATCCACTCTAACGGTAAAATGGGTGTTTTAGTAGTATTCGAAGGTGCTAATGGCGCAGATATTACTGAAGCTGGTAAAGATGTTGCCATGCAAATTGCTGCAATGAACCCAGTTGCTGTTGATAAAGACGGTGTTGATCCGGCTACTATCGAACGCGAAATCGAGATTGCTAAAGATGTTATCCGTCAAGAAGGCAAACCAGAAGAAATGGTTGAGAAAATTGCTGCTGGTAAATTGAATAAATTTTACAAAGACAGTACTTTATTAAACCAGGAGTTTGTTAAAGACAGTTCTATGGATGTTCGTAAATTTTTAGATAATACGGCTAAAGGTTTAACTGTAACAGCTTTCAAACGCGTACAATTAGGTGCATAAGCATTTGTAAAACTATTTAAAAGCCTCAAGAAATTGGGGCTTTTTTTATGTCTTTTAATTCCAGATCGTGCGGGCCGTTCTGATAATAATTATATTTTTTGGTTACCAGCATGAATTAACCTCATTATATAGCTACAATATTTAACTTTGAACTTAAGCTTAATCTACTCAAACATTCTGATATGCCTAAAGTAATCTCTAATGCCTCCTATTTTCAGGATAACGTCTTAATAAAAAACCAGGACATCTCAATTGATGGTACTGTCGTTTCAGGTATTAATGAAAGCAGCAACAAAAATGAAAATGGACACTCGCTCGTCATACCTGGTTTTATAGACTTACAGATTTACGGTGCTGGAAATAGATTGTTCTCCGCCGATCCAACTGTAGAATCGTTAACCATCATGGAAGATGACCTGCTCAAAAAAGGAACTACAGGCTTTTTAGCTTGTATGGCAACAAATTCATCGGAAGTTTTTAACCAGTGCATAAAAGCAGCCAAAGCACATCGATCAATTGCTAAAAATTGCCTGGGACTACACCTGGAAGGCCCGTTTTTAAACCCAAAACGTTTAGGCGCACATATACCTGAATTTGTAAGAAAGGCTTCACTTGATGAGGTTAAGAAACTGATTGAATTTGGAGATGGTGTGATTAAAATGATAACCATTGCCCCAGAACTTCAAGAGGAAGACGTAATTCAATACCTCCTAGATAACGGGGTGGTTGTTTCACTTGGACATAGCAATGCAACTTTCGAAGAAGCAACAGCCGCTTATAACAAAGGCATCCAAACCACTACCCATCTTTTTAATGCCATGAGCCCCATCCACCATCGGGAACCTGGAATCCCAACAGCTGTTTTTAGTCATAATAAAGCTATGGCCAGTATTATCGCCGATGGGCAGCACGTAGATTTCGAAGTGGTTAAATTTGCCCATAAATTATTAAAAGAACGCCTGTTTCTCATCACCGATGCTGTTACGACCTGTTCTACAGGGCCCTATCAACACGTTGAGAAAGGGACCAAATTTGTGATGCCAGATGGGACACTATCGGGCTCTTCACTGACCATGTTGGAAGCGGTTAAAAACTGTGTATCACATTGTGCCATCAGTTTAAATGAAGCAATAAAAATGGGAACATCATATCCCGCTAAATTAATTGGGATAGAAAACCTAACCTCATGCATAGAGATTGGGCAACAGGCAAACCTATTGATCATTGATGATCATTTAATTTTAAAAGAGGTCATATTTAAGGGTAAAACGGTGTAAATCATTCAACATGGTCAAAAAAATATTTTCTGTTTTATTGCTTCTATCTCTTTATGCGATTCATTCCTCAGGGCAACAAATAAATACCGCTTTTACCATCATACCACTTGGCGTAAAAGGAGGTGATGATGAGAGCAATTTATCTTCTTATATGATTGCACCCAAAGGCAGCAATAAATACGTCTGTCTTGATGCAGGCACTATAAATGCGGGCATCCAAAAGGCCATTGATTATCGATCACTTAAAGGCATAAGTGAAGAAATCCAGCGTAAACTGATAAAGGGTATTTGATTTCGCATGCACATTTGGACCATGTAGCAGGTTTAATAATCAATTCGCCGGCCGATACCGCAAAAAATATCTATGGCATGCCTTCTGTACTTAGCATTTTAAGGGACAAATATTTTACCTGGGATGCCTGGGCCAATTTTGCCAATGAAGGTGAAAAACCACAGTTAAAAAAGTATACTTATTTCCCATTGATCGAAGGCAATACTTATCCGCTAGCGGGCACGGAAATGAAGGTCAAAGCCTTTGAACTAAGCCATGGTAATCCTTATAAAAGTTCGGCTTTTCTCATCAGCCATGATGATAGTGATGTACTTTATCTGGGAGATACAGGCGCTGATGAAATTGAACACTCGGATAAACTCATGAAGTTGTGGCAAACAATAGCACCTCTCATTAATTCAGGACAGCTAAAAGCCATATTCCTGGAGGTATCTTTCCCGAATGAACAGCCCGACAAGCAATTGTTTGGACACCTTACACCGAGACTATTCTTTAGCGAACTGTCCAAACTTAAAGCCTTAACCAATGAAAAAGCATTTAAAAAAGTTTCTTTTATTGTAACGCATATCAAACCTCCAAAGCATCAATCAGAAAAAATAAAAAAACAGTTAGTATTAGGAAATACCTTGAATTTAAATTTAGTATTTCCCGAACAAGGAAATCAGTTAACAATAAATTAATGCAGGTAAAACATTAGCTAAAGCAAGTCAGAGTATTTTTGCCAAAAAATTACTCATGAAAAAAAATTTACTCCTGTTTACAACATTTTTATTTTTAATTCTCTTAAAAATTGATGCTGTAGCACAAAATGAAACAACAGCCTCAATAAATGGTATGGTTGCAGATGACAAAGGTCCAATCGGCGGGGCTACGGTTATTGCCATACACGAACCATCGGGTTCAAGATATGCTACTTCTACCCGGACAGACGGCCGTTACAATTTACCTGCCATGCGCATTGGCGGACCTTACTCCATTACGGTCTCTTTTATTGGTTTTAAAAATCAAACGCAACGTATTGAAAAATTAGCGCTAGGTCAAAGCTCAACATTAAATGTAACGCTAAGTGAAGATGCCAGCAATTTATCGGAAGTTACGGTATCAGGAAAACAAAGTAAAGTTTTTAACTCGGGCAGAACCGGAGCATCGCAGAATATTTCAAGAACCGCGATTCAAAACCTACCTACTTTAAATAGAAGTTTTACCGATTTTGTGAAACTTACTCCACAGTTTTCGTTGCAGTTCGGAAGTCCAAGTATTGCAGGAAGAAGCAATCTCGCCAACAATTTTACTGTAGATGGAGCCTTATTCAATAATGCCTTCGGTTTGCAGGGAACAATTGGTAGCCAAACAAGTTCTCAACCGATTAATATGGATGCCTTTGAAGAAATTACAGTAAATATTGCACCATATGACATTCGTCAAAGTGGTTTTACAGGCGCAGCCATAAATGCGGTAACCAGAAGTGGTACAAATGAGTTTCAAGGTTCATTAAATACCTATTACAGAAATCAGGATTTGGTTAGTGATTACAATTATGCTGGTCTAAAAGCACCAATAACTAATTTTAACCTTAAAGGTTACGGATTTACCCTTGGAGGACCCATTATTAAGAATAAACTATTCTTTTTTGCCAGCGGAGAATTAGAAAGAAGAGCTGATCCTGGAACCGGATTTGTTGCTTCAAGAGGCGGAAGTACAGGTCCAAACATTTCGCAGGCAAAAGGAGAAGATTTAGATAAATTAAGCACATTCTTACAAACACTTGGTTATACACCAGGGGCCTATGAGAACTATGCTTTAAAAACAAGAAGTGATAAATTATCAGCCAAATTAGATTATAATATTGATGATAAAAACACCTTAAGTTTAAAATATTTCTATTTCAGATCTTATAAAGATATTTTACCAAGTAATAGCGGCGCACCAAAAAATAACCGACAGCCATCGCAACTGGGCCTTCCATTTCAATCGGCTGGATATGGCATCAACAACAACATGGATAACGTTAACCTCGAATTCAGAACCCGTTTCAACAACAAATTTTCTAATCAATTAACGGTTGGTTACAACAACATGAACGATTTCAGAGAATCTAAGGGTAACAAACCGTTTCCACTTGTAGATATCATGAATCCTGACGGAAGTTCATACACTGCTTTTGGTTACGAACCCTTTACCGCGTTTAATTCCCTGAAAACTAAAGTTTATCAGATTACCGACAACTTCAATATCTATGCTGGTCGCCACGAAATAACTTTAGGTGCCAATTATGAAGGCTACAGGACGCTCAACGGCTTTGCACCAAACTATTACGGCGCCTATACTTTTAATAGTCTTGCCGATTTTTATAACAGTGCAAATAATGGTGTATCAAATGCAACAAAATACCAGATCCAGTACTCGGTTATGCCTGATGGATCGTTCCCGTATGCCGAAATCCGTTCAAATATGTATGGCCTATACGTGCAGGACGCTTTTACAGTAAGCGATCAATTTAAATTAACAGCAGGGTTACGCGCAGACTTAACTGATGTATCTTCACCCGCATCATTAAGCAATCCAAATGTTGAAAAGTTAACTTTTGAAAATGGAGAAAAAATCGACGTTGGCAGATTTCCTAAAAGCGCCATACTATGGTCACCACGTTTAGGCTTTAACTGGGATGTAAATCATGCCGGAATAACACAGGTAAGAGGTGGTACTGGATTATTCACCGGAAGACCTCCGCTGGTTTGGGTATCAAACCAGGCGAGCAACAATGGTGTCCAATTTGGTTCAGAATCTATCACCAATCCAACAAACAGGCCTTTTACGCCAAATGTTGATGCTTACAGAAACGTTAACAAAGCTACTGCTGCAAACAATACAGCATATAACCTGGCCGTAACCCAGCAGAATTTTAAATTTATGCAGGTTTGGCGTTCTAACTTAGCCGTTGATCAGAAATTACCTGGTGGCATTACCGGTACGATCGAAGCATTGTATTCAAAAGATATCAATTCAGTTTATTTTCGTAACGCGAACTTAAATACATCTTCTTACACACTTTTAAAAGGTGCCGATAACCGTCCAAGATATACGGCTTCCAGAATTTACGGGGCATCAGCTCCTACCCCTGCAAACCCAAATATTTCCGACGCAATTGTAATGACCAATACTGATAAAGGCCATAGTTTAGCGATTACCGGAACATTATCGAAAGAATTTGCAAGCGGCTTTTTTGCAACTGCAGGCTACACTTATACCGATTCCAGATCAGTTAATGATGGTGGCTCCATTGCGCAATCGATGTGGAGAGATCGTCAGGTTTCTGGTAGCCCGAATACTGATGCGCTTTCCTACTCAAGTTACATGGTCAAAAACCGCTTTATTGCATCTGTTGTTTACCGAAAAGAATACATTAGCCATTTAGGAACAACATTCTCTATGTTCTATCAGTTGCAAGATGGTTTCAGGTACTCTTATACTTATGGAAACGATTTAAATAACGATGGTTTAAATGGTAATGATTTAATTTTTGTTCCGGCAAGTAAATCAGATATTGTTCTGGTACCAGAAAATGCTGCTGATACCCGTACCAGTGATCAGCTATGGGCTCAATTAAATAGCTACATCAGTCAGGATAGTTATTTAAATAAAAGGAGAGGTCAATATGCCGAGCGGAATGGCCTTGTTGGTAATGTAATCGGCACGCTTGATATCCGTTTGGCGCAAGATTTATTCGCAAACCTTAAAGGTAAAAAACATTCGCTTCAGCTCACTTTTGATATTTTCAATTTTGGCAACATGATCAATAAAACCTGGGGTGTTCCAAAATTTGCCAATAGAGCTAATGGTTTACTTAACTTTAAGGGAATTGATGCTTCAACAGGAAATCCTACATTCTCTTTTCCTTATTTAAATGCAGATAACAATGTGCCACTTGTTAATACTTTTTCAAACAGTATTGATGAAACCGCCCGTTGGAGAATCCAGCTCGGGTTAAGATATAGATTTAATCAATAACCTTTTTAAACTGTATAATAAATGAGAAACGGCCTGATTGCTTAGCTATCAGGCCGTTTTATGGTAATGGCCGAGTCGTTTTTGTTGGCGACAGTTCGCCTTCTGATGATGGTACAGGAGATCCCAATGATAACCTATTTAATGGCTGGTCGGGAGATTCACCATCAGGGTTTACTTCGCACCCGGCATTACACCTCAATGCATCTTTATGGCTTGCAAAAGCACAATAAACATAAAATTCTAAAAGGAGCAATTTTAAATCGATTGATCCTTTTGTTCAAATAGTATTTCTATTAAATATTTACATCAATTATTAAAAACCATAGCCAGGTATTAAAAAATTGTTAATATTTTTGGGGCCATGAAATATAAACGCATCCTACTTAAGCTTAGTGGAGAATCACTAATGGGCGAGAAACAATATGGTATTGATAATGAACGCGTTAAACAGTACGCTGAAGATATCAAAGCTGTACATGATAAAGGCTTAGAAATTGCAATCGTAATCGGAGGAGGAAATATTTTTCGAGGCCTAAGCGCAGAAAAAAGTGGGATGGACAGGGCACAGGCTGATTACATGGGTATGTTGGCTACGGTAATCAACTCTATGGCCTTGCAAGATGCTTTAGAGAAGGTTGGCATTAAAACCCGCTTACTTACTGCCATTAAAATGGAGCAGATCTGCGAGCCATTTATCCGCAGAAGAGCTGTTCGACATTTAGAAAAAGGCCGTGTGGTGATTTTTGGCGCAGGAACCGGAAACCCATATTTCACAACCGATTCTGCCGCCGCTTTACGCGCCATAGAAATCAAAGCTGATGTTGTGTTAAAAGGTACGCGTGTTGATGGCATTTATACAGCAGATCCTGAAAAAGATCCATTGGCTACTAAGTACGAAGAAATTTCGTTTAGAGAAGTTTACGATAAAGGCCTTAATGTAATGGATATGACAGCCTTTACCCTTTGCGAAGAAAACCAATTGCCGATTATCGTGTTTGATATGAACAAACATGGCAATTTCATGAAAATCGCTAGTGGGGAACCTATTGGAACCCTGGTTAAATAAGGAATAAATATTATTTTTGTAGAAATACACACAATTATGAACGACCTCATACAATTACAATTAATGGATGCTCAATCTGCTATGGAGAGAGCCATCGATCATTGTGAATCTGAATTAACTAAAATCAGGGCTGGTAAAGCGTCAGCTGGAATGTTGGATGGTATTTTCGTAGATTATTATGGTGCAGCTACAGCATTATCACAAGTAGCCAGTATCAATACGCCTGATGCCAGAACCATCGTTATCCAACCTTGGGAAAAATCACTATTAACGGCAATTGAAAAAGCCATTCAGGTCGCAAACATTGGCATCAACCCACAAAATGATGGTATTGTTATCCGGTTGGTTGTACCGCCTTTAACTGAAGAGCGCAGACGAGAATTGGTAAAAAAAGTGAAGGAAGAGGCCGAAAGAGGTCGTATTACCGTTCGCAATATCCGTAAAGACGCCAATACCAAAATTCAGAAACTAAAAGGTGAAGGCGTTTCTGATGACGAAATTAAAACTGGCGAGGGCGAGGTTCAAAAATTGACCGATGCTTATATCATCAAAGTCGACAAACATGCCGAGGCTAAAGAAAAAGATGTGATGACAGTTTAATCTGTACAAAATAATGAAAAGGGAATAAATTTAAATTCATTCCCTTTTTTATGCCCTTATTTTTTTGCGCTGGAGCCCCTAATATTTAATATGGTAGGTAATGATACCTGCATATTTTCAATTGATTTTCCACCCTTTTTAAGTTTATTCAATAAAATCTTCATTACATTCTCTGCAATGGCTTCAAGAGGTTGAGTGATAGCTGTAACCGGTGGCTCACAAAATTCAAGGATTTCGAAATCATCAAAAGAAACAATAGCTATATCTTTGTGAATCTGAATTCCTAATTTTCTAAACGTTCTTAAGCCATCCAAACAAATGTAGTTAGCAGCAAATATTACGGCATCAAGCTGCCTCTCTGCCTTAAAAAACCTGATCATTTCTTCAATAGATCCAGCTGAGTCTACATATTCGATCTTCTTAACAATTGCCGGCAAGTTATTTTTTCCCATAGCCTTTTCATAACCAGTTAAGCGGTCAACCATCTGTTGCTGAACGGTATCAATGGTTACAAAACCGATATTTTTGTAACTATTTTTAATGAGGTGCTCAGTGGCATTATAAGTGCTATTCTCATTATCGATGATCACGTAATCCGTTTTAACATCCTGTACATAGCGATCAAACAGTACTACAGGGGCATCTGTCTGAATTAATTTTTTAACCTCCTCTTCCAATCCTTCGGGCAAGGCCATAATGTAGCCATCAACATGCCTATCTTTAAAAATCTGTAGCAGTTCTATTGCTTTTTCGGTATCGTTTCTGGTACTGCTGAACAAGATTTTATATCCCAGGTTCGATGCAATTTCATCAATCCGGCGTGCTATACCAGCAAAAAAAGGCTCAGAAATATCATCAACCAAAAAACCTATTATTTTCGTTTTACCTGTTCTCAAACTTGTGGCTAGGGCATTGGGCTGATAATTTAGTTCGGCTACAAGGTCTAAAACTTTTTTAGTGAGCGACTCGCTAATATTTTTTTCCCTTGCCTTCCCATTAATTACAAACGACACAGTGGTGATGGAGATATCCAGTTGTTTAGCGATATCCTTAATTGAAATACGTTTCTTTATCACAGGCATTAAACGAATAAAATTTCATTGGTAATATAATAATATATCATATAAATATAGAAAGGATATGATAAAACTGGTCTAAAATAAAAAAGAGCAACCTATCCAGGATTGCTCGATTAACTAACTTATTATTCATAAAAAATGCTGTTGGGGAAGGAGTCGAACCTTCAAGGGGTAGTTAGCTACAGTTCAAAAAATTAATTTGTGGTCAACCCAATAAACTGCGTTTGTCCCATTATTCCCCACCACCGAGACAAGGAGGCGTGTCTGCCAATTTCACCACCCAACATTTTAAAAAAGTTATCAGCAAGCAGTTTTCAATTCTCAGTTATTGCTAACTGTATACTGGCTACTGCAAACTGAAACCGCTGTAGGGGAAGGAATCGAACCTTCAAGGAGTGGTTAGTACCAAAACTGGTATATTCCCATTATTCTCCGCCACCGAGACAAGGAGGTGTGTCTGCCTGTTTCACCACCCTACAGTATGTTTAACAATTTTGAAAGAACGTTTCCTTTTTGTTAATTGCTTGATACAAATGTAAAGGAACATGCAATACCTTGCAAATATTTTAAACATTTAATTTTATTTTTATAATATTAATAAATATTTGTAAATTCGTTTATCATAATTCAAAAATATGCTTAAAAAAGACAATTCCAATTTAGAAATTGACAACCTCGATATCGATATATTAAAGCAATTGATGCAGGATGCTACTAAACCTTATACAGAAATTGCAAAGGATCTGATTGTTTCTGGCGGAACCATCCACGTTAGGATGAAGAAACTGCAAGAAATGGGCATTATAAAAGGTTCTCATCTCATCATTGATCCGCAAAAGGCAGGATATGATATCTGTGCCTTTTTAGGCATTTATCTCGAAAAAGGAATCCAATATAAAGATGCAGTTGCGCAGTTGAGCAAAATTAAAGAAGTGGTAGAATTGCATTATACTACCGGTGCCTATAGTATGTTCGCCAAAATTATCTGCAGGGATACCAATCACTTACGCCATGTTTTAAACGAGGAAATACAAGCCGTGAACGGTATTCAGCGGACAGAAACATTAATATCACTGGAAGAAAGCATTAAACGGCAAATTGAGTTGGGATAAGCGGAATGGATAAATAAAGGTGAAAGGCCAAAATCTATATAATCATACCTGAGCTTAGATGACCTTATATGTCTTATATGGTAAAAACCATTAGTGATTTTATTTGAAAATGAACGCTCAGTAGTATTTCGGTAACAGTAGTCCCGTTATCCGCTGTAGCCCCGAATTGCAATCGGGGGCTGCCGCTGCTACCGGGTTCAGAAACAATGGATAATGCAATAAATAGCAATGTTGCCTATTGACTCTTAGACTACGCTACCATTGACGTTATTGCTTAATTGTTTGATATTTAGAGTCTTGTAAAATATGCATTTCCATCCAACAAGGCCTTAGCACTGTATCTCCGTTCTATTTAAGTCCGGCCTAACAAATTTTTCGGACTCCACTGACCAAGCCCTATTACTTGCTTTAAAAGAAAAATTTTCAGCCGGCATTTTATTAATAGTTTTCTGTTGTTTTCATTTGTATTAATGAGCTCGGCAAAGCCTCGGTTTTGTTACTTTTTGATGCCAAAAAGTAAGAGCCCTTCGGCGGCGGCGAGCCGAGGCAAGACCGAGCTGTATGGAATAAGAAATCAGTTACGTCATTTATATTGATTTTTATACCATAAATTATCCCTCAGAGTGACATACAAAAGGACAGAGAAGAAAGTTATACTGATCAAGTTATTGTATTTAGAACAGCAGCTTATGCAGTTAAGCACCCAGCCAAAAGCAGCAGTAACATACTGGCCAACTAGACCCGATTGAAGTGAATATCACGATTTTTCATCGGGATAAAACGGAAAACGGGAGGCAACATAGATAGCTATACTGACCATGCTCTCCAAATCTTAATCATCATGCTTATAGGAACCTTTTCAACTACGCCACTATTGACAGAATGCCTAATTCGGTCGTCATTGCGAGGAGGAACGACGAAGCAATCTTTCGAGCAAAACGAACCTTATTATAAAGATTGCCAGCCTGTTGCCGGCAGGCTTCGTCGGCTAAAGAAGCCTTCTCGCAATGACGATTTATTGAGGAGATCTATTCTTCAAGAGATCTATAATGATAAATCTTCCTATTATTTATATTAATTTTTATACAATAAAATATCGCTCGAAATGACTTACTTATTTCAACAACTGGTAAGCAACCAGCGCAGCAATATATGCCATAGCAGTCATGTAAACCAATTGGATTACGGGCCATTTCCAACCTTTGGTTTCGCGGTAAACAATAGCAACCGTGCTCATACATTGCATCGCAAAAGCATAAAAGAGCATTAGTGAAATACCGGTTGCAAAAGAATAAACGGGCAAACCGGTACGGTTATTAACCGAAGCCGACATACGCTGTCTAATGGTTGAGGTATCTTCATCGCCGCCGTCAACGCTGTAAATGGTAGCCATTGTACCCACAAAGGCTTCACGGGCCGCAAATGAGGTAATTAAGCCTATGCCAATCTTCCAATCATAACCCAAAGGGCGGATAACTGGCTCTATCCAATGCCCAAGAATACCCACGTATGAGTTTTCCAATTTCTCGGTAGCCACCAGGGTTTTGATGTGATCGGTATTTTTTGTCGTATCAGCCAGAGATGACTCGTATTTTTTGTCGATATTTTCAAAGCGCTTGCCCGGCCCGAAAGACGCCATTACCCAAAGGATAATAGAAATGGCGATAATTACTTTACCAGCTTCGAAAACAAAGGTTTTAGATTTTTCGTACATGGTGTAGAAAACATTTTTCCACCTTGGCATACGGTAAACCGGCAACTCCATGATAAAATAAGACCTTTCCTTAGTTTTAATGATGAATTTCATTACCCATGCTACAAGCACCGCAGCAATAATGCCCACCAGGTACATCACCATCAATGCCAAACCTTGCAGATTAAAAATACCAAGAACGGTTTGAGAAGGGATAATCAACGAAATGATCAAAATATACACCGGGAGTCTGGCCGAACAGCTTACCAGCGGCGTAACCATGATGGTAATCATTCTATCTTTCCAATTTTCAATATTTCGGGCAGCCATAATAGATGGAACAGCACAGGCTAAACCACCGATCATTGGCACTACTGATTTACCGTTAAGTCCAACCTTACTCATAATCTTATCCATCATAAAGGTAACGCGTGCCATGTAACCCGTATCTTCCAAAACAGATATGAATGCGAAAAGAATGGCTATCTGCGGAATGAAAACAAAAATACCTCCCAAACCGGCTATTACGCCATCCAACAACAGATCAGTAAGCATACCTGCCGGTAAATATTCATGCCCAAGGCTGGTTATAAAACCAAAACCCGTTTCAATCCAGTCCATTGGATAGGATGACCAGGCAAATATTGCATTAAAAATAACAAAGAGGACTAACAAGAAAATGGCAAACCCCCAAACTTTATGTGTTAAAACAGCATCTAATTTATCACTGAAAGAAAATTTCTTTTCAGTGCCTTTGTCAATAAGCACATCAGACAAAATAGTGCTGAGATATTTATATCTGGCAATGGTTTCTGCAGCTTGAATTTTAGAAGATTCGAAATGGTGTGATTGCTCAATATTTTCAATTTCTTCCTGTTCTTTTTCAGTAAAAAAAGTTAAATGCTCATGTTGATGAAGCACCTGCAGTGCAAAATAATCGTTTTCTGAATTCAGCTTGGTTTTTATGGCATCAATTGCTTCCGGTGCCAGAAAATTAACATCTATATCCTGGTATTGCGTGGCAATTTTATTGGTATTGGCAATGGCCTGTTTCAGCTTATCAATTCCGATATTATTTCTTGCCGAAATGGAAACCACCTGGATCCCCAGTTTTTCAGACAGTTTATCCAGATTGATTTCAATCCCCTGCTTAGCAGAAAGATCGATCATGTTGAGCGCCAAAATAATTGGGATACCCAAGTCTGCCACTTGCGAATACAACAGCATGTTGCGCTTTAAATTAGAGGCATCGGCAATGAGTACAATTACATCTGGATGGCTATTGTTTTTTTTATCGGCAAGTACCTGAAAAACGATACTTTCATCAGCACTTTTTGGGTATAAGCTATAGGTACCTGGCAAATCTATAACCTCGGCTTCTTCACCGTTTTCAAGTTTTGTAAAACCTGTCTTTTTATCAACAGTGATGCCCGGAAAGTTTCCGATTTTTTGATTTAATCCTGTTAAACGATTAAACAAAGTAGATTTACCTGTATTGGGATTACCAACTAATGCAACTTTAATATCCAAACCCAGCTTTTTTTATTGAATAATAATCACATCAGCTTCACTTTTACGCAAACAAAGCTGATAACCAGCTACACGGATCGCCATAGGATCGCCCAAAGGAGCAAAACGTTCTACTTCTACAACCTCTCCAGGCAAGCAACCCATTTCCATTAACTTTACAGACATATCTAAATCTGTAAAGGCTACAATTGTTCCTTTTTCTCCTACTTTCAGGTGCGACAGCTTCATGTGCTAAATTTGGCGCAAGTTACCCTTTCTTTAGATTTATTCCAAATAAGATGCTGAATTATAGAATATAAATGATCCAGCTTTTACCGAAAAATGATCTAGTTGCGCTGTCCTCCTCTGCCAAAGCCATCGCCGCCATTGCCACCACGACCTCTGCTACCATCCCTACTTTCCCTAATCATATTCTTACCGCCCATACGGTTTATGGAATAGGTAAATGAAAACATAAAATAACGCCGTAATACGTTATAACTTTCATCGCGTATCGTATTATTATTGGCCGTGCGGCTTACACCCTGATTTTCATTTAGCAAATCATTTACTGCTGCCTTTAAAGTTCCCCGGTTTTTAAAAAACTGTTTGCTTATGTAAGAATTTACCAAAGTAAAGTGTGTATCAAAATCCTCTCCCCTACCGGTATTCTGGTTATAATCGGCATCAACTGACCAGCGGATATCACCCGGAAACAAATAGCTGACACTGATATTGGGACTAAAGGTGTAATAACGTGTATTGGAACTTGATTGAACAGAGTAGGTAGCCCTGTTTATTGATCCATTAACACCAGCGGTAAGATCAAGTTTATCTAAATTAGAAACTAAACGGTAACCATTGTTAATCGACCAGCTATTGGTGATGTTTTTTAACGTATTGGTAAAGTTTACATCCCTGCCATAGTTGCCACTGATATTAATGTGAAAATTAAGCTTATTTTCTGCCATGACGGGCAAACTTAAAGAGGAGGATAATGAACCTGAATAAACGCCATTTACATTTACAGGCAACACAGCAAATTTGCCCTGGTTAACTCCATTTTCTATTAAGCTGCTGCTATTGGCAATTTTGTTAGAAGTCTGGGTAAGGTTTACATTTACAAATAATGATCTGTTTTTACCAGGTGTAAACGTGTTATAGGCAATGCGTAAGGTATTGTTGAACTCGGGTTTTAAATCAGGATTTCCCTGTGGGATGCTTTGCGTGTTGGTGTTGTTAGGAATAGGCTGTAACTGCTGTATCGTAGGTTGATTGGTACTACCCCGGTAATTAAAAACCAAACGCTTGCTATTACTAAAATTATACCTGAACATGGCAGATGGTGTATAGTTAAATACATTCTGTTTTAATACAAATCCCTTGCTAATGTTATCGTTTTTACGATCCGTATTCTGAACGGCCATTCCTACATTCCAGTTGTATTTTTTTGCCATTTTATTTAAACTGAACCCAGCGGCATTGGTTAAAATGGTATTTTCGTAAACGTTACTTAATGAATCATTCAATAAATCATAATTTAATGTAGCCGGATTAAAGTCGTAGGTAAAACGTTCAGAGGTATTGTGGTTATAACCGTTTTGGTAATTAAATTCCAGACTTAAGGTTTTATCTAATGGCTCTGTATATACCAACCGGGTATTTTGGTTAATAGATTCGCTTTCCTGATCATTAAGCTGGTTAATAATCTTTGCTGTTTTAACGCTATCTTTCTCCCGTGTTTCCGGATTATAATTATAATTGTCGGCGTCGTTATTGTTAATATTAGTGTTGAGATTCAGCGACAACGTCCTTCCGCGGCGCATGAACTTTTTGCGCAATAGAATATTGTTGCTAATAGCGGGTGATGTGTTATGGTTGGTTAACCGTTGAGAGCCGCTAGTAGTATAGGTACCAAAATCGCGGGTATAAATACTACTGTTCACGCTTTCATTATTGGTATAACTTAAATTAGGCTGGATCCGCAATGAAGTGAGTGAATCTAATTTAGTGTCAACCATAAAGTTTAAACGGTGATTCAAACGATCAGCAGTATTATTTTGACGATTATCGAAAATTGTGGTTACGTTGCCTAAAAGATTTTGGGTAACGCTGTTCCTTAAAATCAGGTTATCAGATTTGTTAACGAAATAGCTAAAATTAATTTCAGTTTGATCGGCATATACATCCGAAAAGTTGACCCCACCGGCTTTGGTATCTGTAATTCCGATACGTCCGCCATTGCCACCCCCGCCTCCTAAGCCACCGCCAAAATTTTGTCTGTTCACATTATTAAACTGAGCAACCACACTCAATCGTTTGTCCTGATCAAAATGGTTGATATTCGCATTCACATCATAACGATCATTAGAACCATAACCACCTGTACTATTTCCGAAATAGCCGTTTTTCTTCTCTTTCTTGGTGGTGATATTAATGATTTTGGTTCTTGATCCATCATCAATCCCGGTAAATTGTGCCTGATCGGAAAGTTCATCAATAATCTGAATTTTATCGATCATATCAGCAGGGAGGTTTTTAGTGGCCAAAAGTGGATCGTTCCCAAAAAATTCTTTGCCATCTACCCTAACTTTGGTAATGGTTTCTCCCTGAGCTTTTACTGTTCCGGCCTTATCTACTTCTAATCCGGGCAATTTCTTTAATAAATCTTCTACTACAGCATTCTCGACCACTTTAAATGAGCTTGCATTAAACTCAATGGTATCCTTTTTTACCACAATTGGTGGAATTTCGGCTTTAATATCCACCGTTTGAAGATCAATTGCCCCTCCTTCCAAAATAATATCAGCCAAGGTTATATCTGCTTGATCAGTAGTAATGCTAAAATCTCTAGTGGCATTCTTTAAACCCAAATACGCTGCATATAATCGGTATTTACCTGGCTTTAAATTTTTAAAAGCAAACTTCCCATCTGCTGAAGTGTTTACAGCACCTACCGTACTTGAGTCTGCCAGATTTTTGACAGCTAAAGAGGCGTAATCTACTGGTTTTTTATCTGTTGACCGAATGACTCTTCCACTAACGGAACCCGTTTTCTGGGCATATGCATAAAATGATGATAGTATAAATAAAAGCGTAAAAATTTGTTTCATTCGGTTACTTTGGATTATAGCATAGAGACAGCAAACTATTATAAAGGTTTATTTGTATTAAGTAACATTTGAAATACATAAAATGTCAATTATACATTTAATATGTGATCAATTAGCGCTAAAAATAGTTGTGAAATTGATAAACAGTTAGTTTACTTCAGCTAAAAATTAGAACTATATCCTCCTGCACGAGGCGATCAGAAGCCATCAAGCCCAGCTTTTGCTGGGCTTGATGAATGTATTTTTGAGAAATATAAGACGAATAATTACATCCTTGGGCGCTGACCTCCTCCGCCACCGCGTTGGCCGGGCATCTGCATATCGCCACTCATGTTTCTACCTCCAATACGTGTTAAGGAATAAGTGAAGGAGAACATATAATAACGCCTCAACACATTGGAAGTTAAATCAACAATTGAAGTACCAGTAGCGGTTCTGCTCACACCCGTATTTTGGTTAAGCGCATCATTTATAGAAAATTTGAATGTTCCTCTATTTTTAAAAAACTGACGGCTGATGTAAGGATTAAGAAGGGTGTATTCCTGGTTGAATAGATCACCTCCACCAAAGTTTCTGAAATAATCGATATCAATGGCTAACCTGATGTTGGCTGGCAACACATAACTGATATCAAAACTAGGATTAATGGTGTAATACTGTGTATTGGATGAGGGCCTCGCAGAAAATGTAGAATTGGTATAACTACCGGTTATGCCTCCTGTTAAATCAAATTTATCTACATTGGTAACCAATTTGTAACCGTTTGAAATGGTGTAACTATTGGTTACATTCTTTACCAATGCATTGCTTACCTGGTCTGCAATAAAATTCACATTTCTGTTATAAGAGCCGTTACCGGAAATATTCAG
>NZ_JAQIIV010000016.1:0-132490 GCF_036946585.1 Pedobacter terrae
TACCACAGGTACACCAACAAGTGATGCCATATGCATGCCTGATGAGTCCATACTTAACATTAAATCTAAGTTTGAAATAATGGCAAGTTCTTCCGTTAAATTAAAGTTTCCAATTAAATTATAAGTGTTTTGATATGTTTTAGCCCAGTTTTCGGCAACATGCTGTTCCTTTTCACCACCACCGAATATAAAAAGCTCATATCCCAGGTGATTTAATGAGGCGATAACTGCTTCCATTTTGTCTAATGCATATACTTTATAAATGTGCTGCGCAAAAGGAGATATGCCGATTTTTTTTGTGGTTTGATCCCCAAACAATGTTTTGGCTTTTTCGGGTAAGGTCTGTGCTGATTTGCTGATTTGGTGACTGAGTTTAATGCTAAAACCCAATTTACGGAAAACATCAGCATAACGCTCAACGGTTTTTCTAAGCGGTTTAAATACCTTTTTATGGGTACGGGTTAATGCCTTTTTTTCCGCCCTTCCCTTATCTATACGTTTAATTTTGGTTCCGATTAAGCGAAAAAAAGTCGAAATTGCCCTGCTTCTTAAATTATCATGTAAATCGGCTATAGCATCTGGTTTGTAGCTACGGAGTTCCTGATAAAGTTTATATAATCCATTTATGCCCTTATGAAGGGTTTTTGGTTCGATAGGATGAAAGATCAGATTAGGGATATGATCAAAAAATGGTTTAAAAGCTGGCCGGCTGACCATAATGAGTTCAGCTGCTGGGTTCTGTTCCGAAAATTCTTGTAAAACAGATGCGACCATGGCCACATCGCCCATTGCCGAAAAACGTAAAGCAATAATTTTTTGGGTTGATGACATGAACTTCGCTTTCAGCTTTGGTCTTTCTGCTTTTCTATGCTCTATTGTACAATACCGGGTTTAAACTCGGATCGTTGTACATTTTCATTTGCTTGTACACTTTCATGTATTTTTTGCCCGCCTCAATATCTGCCAGTAACTCATCAATGCTGGTGGAAAGATCATCGCGTTGAGACAACAATACATTGAGCTTGGTTTGGCATTGTGCACGGTGCTCGGCCGATGCACTTTCGCGTTCGGCCTCTTCCTGCATGTGGTAAATTTTTAATGCTAGGATAGAAAGCCTGTCAATTGCCCATGCCGGACTTTCGGTATTGATTTTTGCATCTGGCAGAGCCGTAATTCCTTGATAAAGATTTAGGAAATAGCCATCAATAAACTCTACCATATCGGTACGTACCTGGTTTTGGGCATCAATGCGTCTCTTCCAGCTTAAGCCTTCAACAGGATCAATCTGAGGATTGCGCACCACATCTTCCATGTGCCATTGAGCAGTATCAATCCAGTTTTTTATATAAAAAAGATGCTCTAAACTTTCGGCATCGTAAGGGTTTTCAACCGGATGGTCAATATCATCAAACTTGTGGTAGTCTGTAATAACCTGATTAAATATGCGGTTGGCAATTTCACTGATCATGGGGCAAAGATATTAAAAGATTTCTTATCAGGGGAGTACACAGATTTGGGGATTATACAGATTTTTCCTGACGGGATGATTACACAGATTAGGAGATTCCACCGATTTTTTTGATGATATTTTAAACAGGCTTGCTTGAATTCTGTTCCACCCTAAACCCTAAACCCTAAACCCTAAACCCTAAACCCAAACCCCTTTCCATCAAAGTATGCAGCAATCTCCTCCAAACTGAATGCATTCAAACATTTATCGGCGCTTAAACCACCTTTTCGGCCTACTAAAATACCGTAATGCATGTCATGAAAACCTTCTGTACGGTGGGCATCGGGATTTACGGATAATAAGACACCTTTTTCCAGTGCGTAGCGATGCCAGCGCCAATCTAAATCCAGGCGTAAGGGATTTGCATTAATTTCGATTACTACTTTATTTGCCGCACAGGCATCGATAATTTTTTTATAATCTATCGGGTATCCGGCCCTGCTTAATAATAAACGGCCAGTGGGATGCCCTAAAATGGTGGTATATGGATTTTCAATAGCTTTTAGCAAACGCGCGGTTGCCTTTGCTTCATCCATGCGGAGGTTACTGTGCACAGAAGCTACTACAAAATCAAATGTTTTAAGGATCTCGTCCGGATAATCGAGCGATCCATCATTTAAAATATCACTTTCAATGCCTTTAAAAATTTTGAAAGGAGCAAGTTTTTCATTCAGTTCATCAATTTCCTGGTGTTGTCCAAAAACACGTTGTTCGTTTAAGCCTTTGGCATAAACAGCGGTTTTAGAGTGATCGCAAATACCCAAATACTGAAGGTTTAAATTTTCTTTACAGTAAACGGCCATTTGTTCCAGCGTGTGCACACCATCGCTCCAGGTCGAGTGGTTATGCAAGCTGCCTTTTAAATCTTTGTATTGGATGAGCGTTGGGAGTTTATTTGCTTTAGCCAGTTCAATTTCATTAAAATCTTCACGAAGCTCGGGCTCGATAAAAGCTAATCCCGCCTTGCTGTAAATTTCTTCTTCATTTGCAAAAGGTCCGCCACCTGCTAAAGCTAATACTTTTTCAGCATGTTCCTTATTTCCGGTTAAAGTAAACCATTCTAGATAAAAGGCTGATTTTTCTACTACAAAGATTTTAATTCTGAGGCCGGCTTCTGTTGTACAAATGTAAGCTTGCTGCGCTTCAATAAGCGAAAGTGCTTCGAAAGCAGGCAACTTTTGTTTAATGACGTCACTATTTTCCGTTCCTATTACAATTTCGAGTTCATCAACAATCTCACATGCACGCCTGTATTGACCTGCGAAGCCTAAGATTACATCTTTATCAATTTTTCCAGCCCAATTTGCAAGCTGTATAAATAATGTTTTGGCGAAACCTTCTACCTGTGCATATAAAAACCTGCCATTGGCTGCCAATTTAAATTCAATAGCATTTTTAATTTCTTCCTGCGTTTTTAAACCAAAACCTTTGGCTTCAATTAAGCGGTTTTCGTTGCAAGCGTAATATAATTCGCCTATGCTTTCTATCCCTAAAGTACGCCAAATGATGAATATTTTTTTCGGTCCGATGCCTTTTATAGCCAGCATTTCTACTATGCCTTCAGGTGTTCTTTCGAGTATTTCGTTAAGCTCCTGTAATGCTCCGGTTTGAAGAAGTTCTACGATTTTGGAAGCCAGCCCTTTACCTATGCCATCAATTTTATCCAGCTCATCCAGCGGTTTGTCTTTTAAGGCAAAAGGCAGTTTATCCACTTTAAAATAGGCATTTGCAATCGATTTAATCTTGAATGGGTTTTCTTCGTGCAGTTCCATAAGCTGCGATAAGAGGCGTAAGGTGCGGGCGATGGTCTTATTTTCCATAAGGGGCAAAATTAGGAAATAATGCCTCAAATCTTACCTGGCAAAGAAATTAAAACACAATTTTATTAATCGCTGTTTTACACTCATGGAAAAGGTAAAATTTGCCCTTTTGGGATTAAGCATAAGTTTGGCGGCATGCCAATCTTCCAATAAAAATGATGAACGCAGAACAGATTCGGTAAGTAAAAAAATAACTAAAATACAAGAGGTAGATGGCCGGTTTCTGATTGTGGCTGGTAAATCTATTGGCGAAATTTCTTTAGGAGAAAATATGGAACAGGTAGCTGAAAAACTTGGCCGACCTGACGCCGGCGATGCTGCAATGGGAAAAGCCTGGGGGATCTGGTACAGTGGCGATTCGACAGCGAAACGCAGGAATGAAATTGCCATTTATTCTTCTTACCGGGATACCAGCATGCGGGTAAAAGACGTGAAGCAGATCAGGATCACCTCAAATCAATTCAAAACACAGGATGGTTTGGCTACGGGTGCTACTTTAGAAGATACAAAACTAAAATTCCCGGATATCAAAAAACTTTCTTCTTATTTAAATGAAAATAAAGATACCGTAGTGGTATATGATGCAAAAAAAGATGGGATTGGTTTCGAATTTTTAAAAGGGAAAAGTATTTCCTTAACGATACATCCGGTAAATACGGCGGTTAACGAAACTTACTTAACCCTGCATCCTGAATGGAAAATCGTAGAATGAGGTAAGAGGTGAAATGGAAATGAACTTTTTAGCTCATGGTTTGATGGCTCATAGTTAATGGCTTGGTATATTATGCCTATTGGCTATTAACTATTTAACTGTGAACCATCAATCCTTATTCCATTTTCCATCTTACATTATTTAATCACTGCTTCAAATGGCATTCTGGCCTGAATCCCTGAGCTTGCTATTACTTTTTTCATCTGTTGGTAAAGCATATAGTTATCACCCAATTCTTGTTTGGTGTAATAGGTTTTAATTCTGTCTGTACCTTCATCCAGTAATGATTTCCATGGGTCTATTACATCCGGATATTCTACCACTTTATAGTTCTTTAGTTTGGCTTTTTTGGCCGCAGCCTTAATCGCGTCATTAAAACCTCCGATTCTATCAGCTAATCCAATTTGAACGGCATCTGTTCCAATCCAAACGTGGCCGCCGCCAATGCTATCAATATAGGCTTTACTTTTCTTTCTGCCATCGGCAACGCGACCTACAAAACCATTGTAAATTCTGTTCAATTCATTTTGGATGATAAACCTCTCGCCTGCAGTCATAGGACGGTTAGTGGCCATAATATCCGCATATTTACCCGTTTTAACACCGTCAAATGTAATCCCTAGTTTATTGGTCATTAAGTTCTGGAAATTGGGGATAATACCAAATACCCCTATGGATCCTGTAATGGTATTCGGCTGTACAAAAATGCTATCAGCGGCACAACCGATATAATATCCACCAGATGCGGCTACATCACCAAAAGATGCGATTACTGGTTTTTCTTTTTTTGTTAAAACAACCTCTCTCCAGATCACATCCGAAGCTAAAGCACTACCTCCAGGCGAGTTTACGCGAAGTACAACTGCCTTGATATCATCATCCAAACGAGCCTTCCTAATTGCCCTGGAAATGCGTTCTGATCCGATCTGGTTGTCAGAACCCTCACCACCGCTAATTTCGCCATTGGCATAAATCACGGCAACTTTGTCTTTTCCTTCACCTATATCGCTATTGTTTTTGGCATATTCGTTAATCGAAACCGAGCGGATATTTTCTCCCCTGGTTCTGCCAGATAATCCTTTTAATTCCTCTAAAATCTGATCTTTATATTTTAAAGCATCAATCATTTTAAAGTTTACCGCATCTTGTGGTTGTTGCACTTTGTAATTATCAGCAATGCTGTTCAGACTATCTTTTTGGATATTTCTGCTTTGCGCAATATCGCTCAAGAAAGTATTGTACAAACCACCTACATAAGCCGTAACCTGTTTACGGCTGTAATTGCTCATTTTATCTAAAATAAAAGGCTCAACCGCACTTTTATAATTTCCTACCCGGATCACCTGCATTTCTACGCCAACTTTTTCTAATGTACCTTTAAAAAAAGTTAGTTCCGAGCTAAATCCTTTGAACTCTAAGGCACCTTCAGGATTTAGATATACTTTATCTGCAACAGAGGCCAGATAATAAGCTCCTTGTGTATATACTTCACTGTAGGCAATGATTTTTTTATGAGATTTTTTAAAATCAATCAGTGCATTCCTAACTTCGCGTAGCGTAGCAAAACCTGCATTCGGACTGCTTACATTCAGGTAAATGCATTTAATATTATCGTCTGTTTTGGCTTTTTGCAAAGCTTTTAAGAAGTCGTTTAAGCCTATGGCATCTTTTTCGTCACCTCCTACAATTGGAAGATTGCCAAATGTTTTTTTTGGGGTACGCTCTGTAATGGCTTGATCCAGATTTAGGAATAGGACCGAATTGTTAGATACCGTAATGGTTTTATCGCTATCAATAGATGATATTAGTCCCACGACCACTACGAAGCAGATAATAAATACGATTATGATCGATAAGAAAAAGCCCAACATAGAGGCAAATAAATACTTAAAGAATTCTCTCATTTAAATTTTAATTTTGTGCTGTAAAGATATAAAAATACATGATGCTTAATCAAGGTTTAGAGTACAGTACGGCTTATTTGTTACTGGGTGGAAATTTAGGCGATAGAGTGGCAAATCTGGAAAAAGCCATTGAATTATTGAATGATAAAATTGGTAAGGTAATAGCGGTTTCATCGCTTTACGAAACGGCTGCATGGGGCAAAACCGACCAGCCTGCATTTTTAAATCAGGCAGTAGCATTGCAAACTAATTTAAGTGCGTTAGCAGTTTTAGATCTGGCCTTAAGTATAGAGCAGGAACTGGGCAGGGTGAGGAAAGATAAATGGGGGGAGCGTTTAATCGATATCGATATTATTCTTTTTGGAGATCAAATCATTAATATTCCGGATAGACTTCAGGTACCTCATCCGCATATGAAACACCGAAAATTTGTGATGGAACCCCTGGCCGAAATTGCCCCTCAGGTTCTGCATCCTGTGCTTGGAGAAACCATGTTGTCGATCTGCCGAAATATAAGCGATCCGCTTGAGGTTAAAAAGCTTTAATTATTCAAGGAAGTAAAAGACTAAATCTGCTGATCTGGTTTTGCTCCCTTAAAATGAAGAAAAGATAAAGCAATATACAGTACTAATACAAAAGGTATCGCCGCAAATTGTAGAAAGGCAATTAGTATAGCCGATAGAATGAGGAAAATAAATTTGATTTTGTTTTTCGCCCAGCTTAAACTACTAAATTTTAAAGAAAATATTTTTATTTCGCTTACCAGTAAGAAGCTGGTGATTGCCGTAATGGCTATTAACAAAATACTTGATGAAATAATTTGTGGATAATCTTGCGCGATAAAAGGTAGCGAACAGATAAACAAAGTATTCATTGGTGTATTCAGGCCAATAAAATCTTCTGTTTGCCTGGTATCATTATTGAATTTGGCCAATCTAAGTGCTGAAAAAATGGTAATGATAAATCCAAGGTAGGGAAGATATTCAGATGAATAATCGCTTGCCTTTAATAGATGAAACATCATTACCCCGGGTAAGAACCCAAAACTTACCATATCTGCCAAAGAATCGAGGTCTTTTCCTATGGCCGACTTTACATTTAACAAACGGGCAACCATACCATCAAAAAAATCGAATATCCCGGATAAAATAACGAGATAAGCTGCAGTTTCTAAATGGCCTTTAAATGCAAAAACGATACCGATACAGCCAGATAAAAGGTTTGCACAGGTAATCGCATTAGGGAGATGCCTTTTCATAGGTATAAGGTGTAGGGTTTAGGGTGTAAGGTTTAGGCATCCAGATTGGAAACCTTCAGCCTTACACCCTTTTACCTTTAAGCTTTATCTTAGCTGTTCATCGAAATTAAGAACTCTTCGTTACTTTTTGTTCCTTTTATTTGCGATTGAACAAATTCCATGGCTTCCTGGCTGTTCATATCAGCAAGGTGGTTACGTAAAATCCAAACGCGCTGTAATGTGTCTCTGTCGTGCAATAAATCATCGCGACGGGTACTTGATGCCGTAATATCGATAGCAGGGAAAATACGTTTGTTTGATAATTTACGGTCTAACTGAAGCTCCATGTTACCCGTTCCTTTAAATTCTTCAAAAATTACCTCATCCATTTTAGAACCTGTATCAGTTAATGCAGTAGCTAAAATGGTTAATGAACCTCCGTTTTCGATGTTACGTGCAGCACCAAAGAAACGTTTAGGTTTATGCAGGGCATTGGCATCAACACCACCTGACAATATTTTACCTGAGGCTGGTGCAGTAGTATTATATGCTCTGGCTAAACGGGTAATTGAATCTAAAAGGATTACTACATCATGTCCGCTTTCTACCAGACGTTTCGATTTCTCTAAAACAATGTTGGCAATTTTAACATGACGTTCAGCTGGCTCATCAAAAGTTGAGGCAATTACCTCAGCCCTTACACTGCGTGCCATATCGGTAACCTCTTCCGGACGCTCATCAATTAATAAGATAATTAAATAAACTTCAGGGTGGTTTTTGGCAATTGCATTGGCTACCTCTTTTAATAAATTGGTTTTACCCGTTTTAGGCTGCGCAACAATTAAACCACGTTGCCCTTTACCAATTGGTGTAAATAAATCCATAATACGGGTAGAATAGTTGCTCGTATCCGTAAATAGGTTTAATCTTTCGGTTGGGAAAAGTGGTGTCAAATAATCAAAAGGAACGCGGTCGCGAACCTCAGCAGGGATTCTGCCGTTAATGGTTTCTACACGAACCAATGGGAAATATTTTTCGCCTTCTTTTGGCGGACGGATGCTGCCTTTAACGGTATCACCGGTTTTTAATCCAAAAAGTTTAATCTGAGACTGAGATACATAAATATCATCAGGCGAAGTTAAGTAGTTGTAATCTGCCGAGCGCAGGAAACCATAACCATCAGGCATAATTTCTAAAACGCCTTCATTTGTAATTACATTATCGAAATCCAGATTAGAGTAACTGTTTTCATTTTTGTGGTGATTGCCACCGCCTGGTTGTTTTTGCTGGCGATTTTCATCACGTTGTGGTTTTTCCTGTTTTTCTTTAGGCTCTTGTTTTTGTTTTGGAGCTACCGGAAGTACTTCTGCACTTTCCTCTATCAAAGCTGAGATAGGTTTTACACTTTCTTCAGCTTCAACAATTCTGTCGGGCTGCTTTTCACGCTGAGGTTCATCAAATAACGTAACCGCGTCTCTTCTTTTTTCAACAGGGACTGCAGAATCGGTTTTTGTTAATCTCGCTCTTTTTTTAACCGGCTTTTCTTCAGTAGCTATAGGCTTTTCATCTGTAGTAACAGGTTTTTCAGCGGCTACCACTGGAGTTACTGTTGCGGCTGCGGCAACTTTTGGTGCTTTTGTCGCTTTGGTTTTAGGTGCACGTGCGGTTGCAACAGGTTCGGTTTCGCTATAAGGATCTGCACCAGATTTAGCAGCATTTATAATTTCTTGCTGGTGTAAAAGTACTTCAACAAGGTCTATTTTTCTTAAGGAGTCGGCACCTTCAATGCCATAGCTTTTTGCCAGCTCACGTAATTCTGTTGTGAGCTTATCATTTAATTCTGTTTTACTAAACATTCTAAATATATATGTTTCAAGAAATTTTTCATTTGTTTATAACGGATGTTTTCTATTATAAAATTGCACGGGCTTAAAAAATATTTGTGTTAACGTAAGCCCGGCTTTTATTGTGCATAAGTTCTTAAGGCTATAAAACATTAAATGAGTTCATTAGGGATAATGCTCAAATTGTTTCATAATTGTTTACAAGCTGAATATAAAGCAATATTTGCTTTTAAAAAATGGTAACAAAAAACAAGTCTTGATAAATTTTTCTGGGATATTCAGATAAACGGTTGAGAAATTATGGTGCAATTGTATGTATTTGAAACGTAATCTGCAAGCAAAAGTTTAAAATGTTTATAAAAATAATTAATGTGGGCATTATTTTATCGCTCGGAAAACTTAAAAATCTTCATATTTGCAGCAAACAAGCGCATATATGACCAAGCAACAACTTTTTGAGCAGATACAAAAAAAACGTTCTTTTTTATGTGTCGGATTAGATTCTTCACTAGATAAGATACCACAACACTTATTAAAGTATGAAAATCCGATTCTGGAATTTAACAAACAGATTATTGACGCTACGAAAGACCTGTGTGTTGCTTACAAACCAAATACTGCTTTTTATGAGTGTTATGGTAAAAAAGGCTGGGAAACCTTAACCGAAACCTGGAAATACATACCGCAGGATATTTTTTCTATTGCAGACGCCAAGCGTGGCGACATTGGCAATACTTCGGCTATGTATGCAGAAACATTTTTTAATGCAGCATCATCTGAGATGAGTTTTGATTCTGTTACTGTTGCACCATACATGGGTAGCGATTCCGTAACGCCTTTTTTAACCTATAAAGATAAATGGGTCATTTTATTGGCTTTAACCTCAAATGCGGGGCATGCCGATTTTCAATTGCAGGAAATTGACGGAGACAAGCTCTTTGAAAAAGTAATTAAAACCTCACAAACCTGGGCAACAGATGAGCAAATGATGTACGTAGTTGGGGCTACACGCGGTGCGGCATTTGGCGATGTACGTAAACTCGCACCAGACCACTTTCTGTTGGTACCAGGGGTTGGTGCACAAGGTGGGGATTTAAGTGAGGTATGTAAATATGGTTTAAATTCTCAATGTGGATTATTGATCAACTCCTCAAGAGGAATTATTTATGCCAGCCAGGGTGAAGACTTTGCAGAAAGGGCTAGAGAAGAGGCTTTAAAACTGCAACAGGAGATGGAGCAGATTTTGGTTAAGGCGGAACTAATTTAATTAGGCCAACTTCGCTTCAGCGTCAGCTGAACTCCCGCCCGGACGGACGGGTGTTTCAGCATCTTCTACTTGTAAGACCCTGAAATAAATTCAGGGTGGCGGAAAGAGAGGCTCAAAATTTAAACTTATAAGTTAGTTATAGCCAAATAAATTCATTATCTTCAAGAATGAATTTTCCAGAAGACTTTCTTCATTATGTATGGCAGTTCAGGTCGTTTGATTATAACGGACTGCAGACCTGCGATGGCGAAACCCTGGAAATCATCAATACCGGATTGCTCAACCGAAATGCCGGGCCGGATTTTAACCATGCGAAAATTAAAATTGGCGAAACCATCTGGGCGGGAAATGTAGAAATTCATTTAAAATCTTCCGATTGGTTAAAACACAACCATCAGGTTGATCCTGTATATGAAAATGTAATTTTGCATGTTGTTTATCAGCATGATGCCGAAATAACCAGGATGGACGGAACCATTCTTCCTGTTTTAGAACTGAAAAACCGCATCTCCAATGATCTGATTAGCAAGTACGAAAACCTTTTCCTCACCTTAACTGATTTTCCATGCATTGCCCAAATTGGAAGCGTAGATGAATTGATTGTAGATTCCTTTTTATCAAGGACATTAGTTGAGCGTTTCGAACAGAAAACCCATGCGGTTACAGCAACCTTAAACGAATTGAATGGGAACTGGGATGAGACTTTTTACCGTTTTATAACGCGTAATTTTGGATTTAAAATAAATGCTTTACCCTTTGAACTGTTTGCCAAAGCCGTTCCTCAGCAAATTTATGCCTGGCACAAAAACAATCCACACCAAATAGAAGCATTGGTTTTTGGCGCGGCAGGGTTCTTAAACGATCATTTCGAGGAAGAGTATCCGCGAAAGCTGAAAACAGAATTTCAGTTTCTGCAAAAGAAATATAAGATTATGCCCATTAATGTTTCGATGTGGAAATTTATGCGCATGCGCCCTCAAAATTTTCCAACCATCCGTTTGGCACAATTTGCTGCATTGATTACAAAAGCCAATCATCTTTTTTCTAAAGTGATGGAAATAAAGGAGGTGGCAGAGTTACATACCCTATTTGAAAATCTACCGATAAACGATTACTGGAAAACACACTATCATTTTAAAAAGGTAACTTCTTCGGTAAACACCCAGATAGGGAAAACATCAGTAGATAACATTCTGCTAAACACCGTGGCCTTGTTTTTGTTCGCTTATGGAAAACATACCGCAACATCCTATTTTATCAGTAGGGCGATAAAGTTGTTGGAAAATTTGCCCGCTGAACAAAATGCTATTACTGATAAATTTACCGGGGCGGGAGTGAAGATGGCGAATGCATTTGCCTCGCAAGGAATTTTGCAGCTAAAAAAGCAATATTGTGATCAGAAAAAATGTTTGTCTTGTGGTATTGGAATTAAAATTTTAAAACAGGCGTAATCTATTTAAGGTGTCGGTAAAACTTTATGCTTTATAATCTGTTCATATCATATGGAATTTCCACACGAACTAAAAGAGCTATATCCAAATCAGATTATTGAGGTAAGGGGTAATGCCGATGCCTTAACCATTATTTTGAACAGTGATGTTGATATCCATCAATTTAAGGCAGAACTGATCAAAAATTTTTCGGGACTGGAAGAACAACAAACGCTTTTTATAAAACACGAAGATAAACAGGATTTCGAAAAACTGATTTTGGAATGATGGCGTTAATTAACAATTGTATTTAACCAATTAAATTTCTTAAATTAGAATCTGTAAGCAAATAATAGCTCATGTTTTTAAGCGTCCTTACTTAGTGCAGAATAATAAGATTTTAAAACAAGCTTAATATGTTCCAAAGAATTGTAACTTATTTTGAACAGCAGAGTTTTGGTGTGTCTACGTATTTGGCTAACAAACTAAATATGAGTACAGCTAAGGTGCGCCTGTTTTTTATATACTCGTCATTTCTGGCGGTAGGTTTTCCAATATTATTCTACTTTTTAGCCGCTGTTGTGCTTGATATCAGAACATACATGAAAAGAATGCGGTCGCGGATTTGGGAATAGCTCAGTTCCCAGTTGGCGGTATACAGTTCTCGGTTGGCGGTATTCAGTTGTCAGTATTCATTTGTCAGTTTAAATCAACTGAAAATTGTGAACTACAAACTAAAAACTGTTTAGTCATCGTCTCTTAAAATTTCTGCAATTTCATTAAAGCCTTTTTCTGCAGCTAAATCAGCCGGTCGTTTTCCGCCTTCCATCCGTAAAGAAACTTCTGCTCCGTGCTCTAACAATAAAATAATTAATTCAATATTTCCCAGTTGAGCAGCTGTATGTAAAGGAGCCAAGCCTGCTTTCTGACAAACATTCGGATAAGCACCTGCGCTTAAAAGCATTTTGGTGATATTGAAATTGTTAGCTGCAACTGCGGAGTGTATAGGAAATACATTAAAGCCATTCTTTGATGCCAGATTAACGTCAGCTCCTTTTAAAACCAGAAAACGGGCCAATTCCTCATGTCCGAAGTAGCAGGCTAAACCCAGGGGTGTAAAACCGTCTTTAGAAAATTCATTGATACTGGCAGGATTTTGAAAAATCAAAAGGGTAGCCTCGTCGAATTTTCCAACAGCACAAGCTTCAAATAGGGTTAAATGGTCCAAAAATTCGGAAATCAGATCAGCTATTTCCAGTTTTTTGTAATAACAAGCCAATAAAAGTGGCGAAATTTGATGTGAAGTATCCACGTTTGCCAATTTTGGGTTTTCAATCAAAATTTCTTTTACGGCTTGTAGATTTCCTGCTTCAATTTGTTCCTCGAGTTGCGCTATACCCATAATACTGTGTGAAAAATCGCTTTAAATTAACGAAATTTAAGGAATTGTAAACCTTAATGCCTAAATATAGATAGAGTGGAGCATATTAGCAAAGATTAGATCGTGAGTCTAAAGTCATAAGTACTCCTGGCCCAGGTTAAATAAACCCCGCCTTCAACGGGTAGGTGATAGAACGGAAAGCCCGAATCCTGACTTTTTCGTCGGGAGAGGACTTGGAGAGATAGCAGAACTACTGTAACCGGAGCAAACAGAAAATGCTTTTCTAAAATATTGACAGTATAAATTCCTATGTGAGCTCCTCCAATAGGCTATCAATGACAGATTTAAAGAATCGCCGTCTATTTCGACTGAAGAGCAGCAAATGTTTACCTGCGCAGACAGGCCTGCCGGTACAGGCGGGGAAAAATCTTTTAACACAGTTCAAAGATTTCTCCATTGCGGTCGAAATGATGCCTCTTGTATATCTGTCACCAACACTCCGATGTATTCGAGAATTCTAAATCCACCATTAACAGGATCCATTAGTGCAGTTGTCATCCGATAGCAATCGATCTCGCGCATGCTTCAACCGCGTTCAAAATGACAACTTCAGAGAAAATAAAAAAGACGAAGTTTAATTCGTCTTTATATTTGTAGTCAATTAATTTATGCAATCACTTTTATCCTAAAATCTCTTTCAGTTTTACAGTTTGGTGATCAGCCAGTTTTTGTAGCGGACCAGATGCCAGCATTTTCATCATCATGTTCAAATCAGCTGAAATAATGTGTCTTGCTGTAGTCGTTCCGTTGCCGTTGTCTGCTACTGTCCACTTTAATTCTACATCAAAAGGCGCTTTTTCGCTGGGGATTGCTGTTATTTCCTGGTTCTCCACCCGGCTCGAAATTTTAATGGCTAATTTGGCCATATTCTGGATGGTAAACCGTGCATCATCTTCGGTTGACTCCCAGTTATAAATGTTTTCTGGCATCAATTGCTGATGATTATTCATATTGGATAGAAAAGCATAAACTTCAGCAACCGGTTTATTAACTTCTACTGTGCTATCGATAACAGTCATTATATATTTGTATAAATTTATTTACTCTGGATTTAAGCCTCTGAACTCAAAACCTGTCCTTTTCCCCATTCTGAAGGATTTAAGCGCCATTTGCCTAATAATTCCATATCACTTTTGGCAATAATGCTATGCTCGGCGGCATAATCGATCAACGCTCCATAGTTTGATAAGGTTAAGTAACGGCATTTTGCAGCTGCAAAGTTTTCATCTGCTTTTTCGAAACCATAGGTGAAAATTGCCGCTAAGCCAGCTACCGATAATCCGGCTGCTCTTAATGCTTCAACAGCTTGCAAACTGCTTTTTCCGGTTGAAATTAGATCTTCAATAACCACCACGCGTTGTCCTTCTACCACTTCGCCTTCAATTAAACTTCCGGTACCATGCTCTTTAGCTTTCGCTCTCACATAGATAAATGGTAAACCCAGTTCTTGAGCTACTAAAACGCCTTGAGGGATGCCAGCAGTGGCTACACCTGCAATAACATCTACAGAGCCAAATTCTTCTTGTATGGCCTGCGCAAGTTTCTGCCTGATGTAGGTTCTAACCTGAGGATGGGAAAGGGTAATTCTGTTGTCGCAATAAATTGGAGATTTCCAGCCAGATGCCCAGGTAAAAGGATTATTTGGCTGTAATTTAATTGCTTTAATCTGTAATAAAAATTCCGCTACTTTTAATTCAATATCACTTTTATTATACATGGCTCAAAATTACAGATTTATTTGTGTTTGTCATAACGTTTATTAAGCCCCATTATTTTATATTTGGGGAAAGAAAAATTTAAGAATCAGGATTTAATTCAGATATTTTCACAAAACAAATATTGGAAATTTTGGTGGATGCTAAAAGTGGTTTCTTGTCACTTGCTGTAAATCAGCATGATAAAGAATAGTTAGTTTTGAAAATACATTACAAATAACTTACGATCTGCTTAAAGCAATTCAACATGTGCTAATTCATCAATCCGGCTGACGTTATTACTCACTGATCAAACGGTTACTGAATATACGGCTATTCCTTTTGATTCGAATTCATATACCTCCGGCCCATTATAGTTGGTCACTAGAATATTCACAATTGATAAATCATTAAATTTCAAATATGAATTTTTCCCTATTTTACTTGCATCACAAAGCATATAGGTGCAATCGGTTTGTGCTGCCATAGCTAAAGTATTAGAAGCCTCGTATTCACTACCTGCATACAGTCCTTCAGCAGTAATGCCATCCACGCCCAAAAATGCTTTAGCGGCATGGTATCTGGCAATATGTTCGTGTGCGATAGTTCCATGGATGGCTTGTCTACTTGCATCAACTTCACCTCCTATAAGATTTATTGTTACTGCGCTGTGTTGCAATTCATTTACTATTGGTAGCGAATTGGTAATTACCTTTATCTTTTTATCTTTAATAAACT
Source organism: Pedobacter terrae (assembly GCF_036946585.1). Taxonomy (GTDB): domain Bacteria; phylum Bacteroidota; class Bacteroidia; order Sphingobacteriales; family Sphingobacteriaceae; genus Pedobacter; species Pedobacter terrae_C. The sequence goes on from NZ_JAQIIV010000016.1 coordinate 15,598, forward strand.
GACATAATCTAAAGGCAGTGCTGCCACAATCGATAAATATCACATCCCCTTCAGTTATGTCTTCAGCTGCCCTTTTGCAGATTGCATCTTTTGCTTTTAGATTAACTTCTGCTTTATTGGCAAATGAAACTGGCTTGATCACATCACTTATTTTCATGGCGCCTCCATGTGTACGGTAAAGTAGCCCGTTGGCAGCCATGTGGGTCAGGTCTCTTCTTACGGTAACTTCAGAAATACCAATTTCGGTGGCAAATTGACGAATTTTAACTTCACCAAATGTTTCTAGAAGTTCAAGAATTTTATGCGCCCTTTTTTGAAATGTCATTTATAATGGTTTAATTCGATCAAATTTAATCATAATTGATCAAAAATAATCAAAAATGAAAAATATTAATATTCTTGACACTAAAATTTTATCTGATAATTGGTATACACTCAAAAAAATCAGATTCGAAATGATTGGTGTTGACGGTGCCAAATCTATTTTGGATCGCGAAGCATATGACAGGGGAAATGGTGCAACGATTTTATTGTATAATAAAGCTAATCAAAAGATCGTACTGACCCGCCAGTTCAGGTTACCGACATTTATTAATGGAAATGATACAGGTTATCTTATTGAATGCTGCGCAGGATTGTTGGATCAGGATAATGCGGAAGATTGTATCAGAAGGGAAACGGAAGAAGAAACCGGATTCAGGATTGAAAAGGTTGAAAAAGTTTTCGAAGCCTATATGTCACCAGGCTCAGTTACTGAACTATTATACTTTTTTGTTGCAGCGTATTCAAATGATATGAAATTACATGATGGAGGAGGGTTACAAGAAGAAAATGAGGATATAGAAGTTTTGGAATTACCTTTCGAAAAGGCAATTGACATGATGAAATCTGGTGAGATAAGGGATGGTAAAACAATTATGCTACTGCAGTACGCACAGTTGCAGGGATTGATGTTGTAATTGATTGTTTGAATTTTGTAATGATTAATTTGATTTATGTAATTGCGCTTAACAAATGGCTGTTTACATTTGTTACCATTAATTAATTTAACTTTTTATGATAGCAACAAAAGGATATGCGGCACAAAATGCCCAAACGGATCTTGCACCCTGGAATTTTGAACGCCGGGAAGTGGGTCCTCATGATGTTCAGTTCGAAATACTTTTCTGCGGGGTTTGCCATTCAGATCTGCACCAGATCAAAAACGATTGGTTTGAGGGGATATTTCCTATGGTTCCCGGCCACGAAATTGTAGGCAGGGTGGTAAAGGTTGGAGATCATGTGAAGAAATTTAGAGTGGGCGATCTTGCCGGAACAGGATGTATGGTAGATTCTTGCCAGGTTTGTGAAAATTGTAAGCAAGATTTAGAGCAATATTGTTTAGAAGGCAATACCCAAACTTATAATAATTTAGCGAGAGATGGTAAGACACCAACTTATGGTGGTTATTCTGATACGATTGTGGTAAGAGAAGAGTTTGTACTTCATGTATCAGATCAATTAAATCTTGCTGCTGTAGCACCACTTCTATGTGCTGGTATTACTACTTATTCTCCGTTAAGACACTGGAAAGTAGGAAAGGGTCATAAACTGGCTGTTTTGGGCTTAGGCGGTTTGGGCCATATGGCGGTGAAATTTGGAGTGGCTTTTGGGGCTGAAGTAACGGTATTAAGTACTTCGCCTAAAAAAGAAGAAGATGCAAAAAAATTAGGTGCTCACCATTTTGTGGTCACAACCGATCGTGAGCAGGTTAAAGCAGCCAAAGGTACCTTCGATTTTATTTTGGACACCGTATCTGCTGAGCATGATTTTAACATGTACCTTTCGTTATTAAGGATAAATGGTACGCATATCTGTGTGGGTGTTCCACCTAAACCTGCGGAGATTGCGGCTTTTAGTTTATTGGGGGGCAGAAAAAGTCTGGCTGGATCCAACATAGGTGGTATTGCCGAAACTCAGGAAATGTTGGATTTCTGTGCAGCAAATAACATAGTATCGGAAATTGAATTGATTGATATGAAAGATATTCACACAGCCTACGATAGGATGCAAAAAGGTGATGTACGTTACAGGTTTGTGATTGATATGGCTACATTGTAGTTCAGATTATAACAGAGGTTAAAGGGATTTAGTAATAGCAATATTTCTATATCCCTTTTTTTTAGGAAAGTTAATAACCTAAAGCATCTCCACTTTTTTTTACAAATTCGGATAGCGATATATGGTGCTCTGACTCCACTTTCGCTAGCTGTCTTTTGTTTTCTGTTAACAGGTTATCCAAAGTGTTCAGCGAATCTTTTAGATAAGTTATCGACAACATGCGTGAAATCCTGTTCCGGATTTTATCGGCAAGAAATAACTCGATCAATATTAGGCTGATCAGGAAAAAATAATGATTGAATATGATATTATTCGAACTCTTGGAGAAATTAGGAGATCCTATTAAGCCAAAAAATAGATCTATAATTAAAGGAATACCGATAATCGCAAGGAGCGAAAATCCCCTCACTTTTAAAGTAATCCCTTTTTCAGCATTCCTGATCTTTTCATTGAAGGCCGAAAACTTGCCTTTAAACGGGATTCCCCTATTTTTCTGTTGCTCTTCTAATTTTTGAAGCGCTTTACCATGTTCAATATCTATTTTACGTACCTGCTCTACAATATGCGTTTCAGCACTATTCAGCTTTTCCTGGTCTTCAATAATAGATTCCTGTTCGGCGATAATTTTATCCATCACCAATAGGTCTTCCGGAATGCCATGTCGTAGTTTTTGTTCAGCCGCTACAATCCGGTTATCCAGTTGTTTAAATTGTTTTTTAAGCTCAGCAATTTCTTTATTAAAATGCTCTTTTTTAAAGGTGTAGCTGCTTTCAAGACTATTAAGTGCCGAAATATATTCGAAATCTGCAAGAAGCTGTTCATTAGTCGCAAAACGCTGATAGAACCCATTTAATCTGTTAAAGAGTTCATCAGTTGATTTTTCTGGATTAGAAAGATCATTTCGGTATATTTCCAAATCGGTTTCTGATAATGAAGGTGTGGGCATGGCAGATTAAAAAGTTAAAATTATAAAAAAAATTTTATCGCTGATGGAATTATTAACTGTAGTTTCCACATGTATGTTCTGATAGAAGAGGCTTCTCATTATTTTTTATAAAGTAGATGGTTGATTTATAGATGCTTAAAACTATTTTAGATTAATTATTATTTTTTTTCTACGCTTTAATAAATTGTTATATATTTGTAGCAAGCAAGGGGTGAGAGCCTTGCATCAATCTTTGATTGAGAGCGTTAATTTAGATAAGGTTACAACATTAATTGTTGTAACCTTTTTTTTATATCCTATATTAACTCAACAATTTTTCTACTTTAGGGAAAGCAAATATATATATTGCTGTAGTTAAAAGATCCTTTATGGGCTAAAGGAGGAGGACTGATTTTGCGACGAAGCCATTTATGCTTCCATTTATTAATATGCTTTAATTACATGCCAAAAAATTATAGAATTTACATCAACGATAACACTTTGTTTATATCAGATTTTTTGCCCGAGCAAAAAGAAAAAATTCAACAGTTGGAATTTAAGGATTTCAATCTGGAAACCTTCTATAAAAAACTGAAAAACGGATCTAAAAAGAGTTATATATTTTTGACAAAAAATCCACAGGAAACTTTTAAAAAGTTGAAGAAAGATTGTGCTGTAATAAAGGCTGCAGGTGGTTTGGTAGAGAGTGCAAATGGCAATTACCTGTTTATTTTCAGGAACAAAAAATGGGATTTGCCTAAAGGAAAACTGGAGGACGGCGAAAAGATGAAAGAAGCCGCTGTTCGTGAGGTGGAAGAGGAATGTGGAATCAGGGTTTTTAAACGGGAAGAAAAGCTTTGTAAAACCTATCATGTTTATCCGATGGGCAATAAAATGGTAATCAAGAAAACCAATTGGTATAAAATGAGGGTAAAGGGTGAACCTAAATTGGTTCCTCAAAAGGAAGAAGGCATAGACGAAGCGGTTTGGTTAGATAAAAATCATATTTCGCCGGTCGTTAAAAATACTTTTCCATCTATAATGGATGTGTTGAGAGCTGGTGGGATACTATAATGCTATCCCATAGATCGTCGCCCTACTGAACTTATTTTACAAGTAGCGATAGCATTTTAAATTACCTTGTAGCTACTGCGTGGTCAGTATCTTTTTGTTACTAATTGTGTTATAATTGTGATGTCAGATACTTCTATCTGAAATGGATTAAAATAAAAATTAGACGGATTAATATCGCTATAAGTCAGAAGGTAACTTTCTGACACCAACGGATTATTATTCATAGTCCAGTTCATCAACTACTTTTTTAACCTGTTTTAGGTATTTTCCGTAATAAAACCAAGCCCATAATTCGGTAATTGCACCGATAATCAGGATGGTTACAAAGCAATTGAGCAGGATGTAAACCGGAGATAATTTATTTAATATCCGCGAGAATACAGATGCCTTTTCAATAAATACAAAAGCGGTTAAAAAACCGACTGAAATAAAAGCCACAATGTAAGTTAAGGCTTTATACAGCTCTATATTTAGCTTCATTTCGTAATAAAACCAAAGGATATTTTTGCGGGTATCTATGCTTAAATCGTATGAGTTTTTATAAAATATATAAAACTTGAAGAAATAATAAGCTGTAAAACCACAGGTAATGGAATAGGTCAAAAGAAATACCCTGTTAACTAAAGATGAAAATCCAAAAGCATAGGGGATAAAAGCCATACATACCAAAAAAAACATCTGGTAGAAAAATTCATGTTTCATTTTGGCCCTAATTTTATCAATAGGTGTGCGCGCCTGTTTTATTTTAAGCATATCGGAAGAAATGTTGCTTTCTTCCTGATTTTCTGTATTCCATTCTTGTTTTAAATCGTCAAAATTCATAACCATTTTTCTTTATGATGAACTGTAATTTTTCTTTTGTCCTTTTAAGCTTTACACGTGCATTAACCTCGGTTATTCCAAGGTTTTCAGCAATTGAACGATGTGATTGATTTTCGAGAAAAAGGAAGATTAATGCTTTTTCAATTGCATTTAATTCTCGAACAGCAGCGTACAAATAAGCTATTTTTTCTTCTTTCCCTTCATTTTCGTTTGCATCTATTATATCAATGTTTCCATCTAACGGTATTCTGTCTACCTTTCTGATGTCTTTCTTGAAATAGATTATTGCTGTATTGAGGCAAACGCGGTACATCCACGTGGTAAATTTGCTATTTCCTTTAAAAGAAGGATAGGCTTTCCATAATTGTAATACGATTTCCTGAAACAGATCACGTTGTTCTTCGGCATCATTCATATACATTTTAGAAATCTTGTGTATAATCGCTTTGTGCTGATTGATCAGGGTAAGAAATGTGTGTTCTGTTTCTTTCATTTAATATATACCAAATTGGTAACAGATTTTTAGAAACGTTACAGGTTAAGTTAAAATAATATTTAAACAAAGAAAAAGGACGCAGATAAAACGATAGTCTAATTGAGGGATATAAAACAGTTATGGGTTCCCTGTATCAAAGTTGTCATTTCTTCAGGTAGCTAATGTATACTGTGAGGCGAATGGAGCAATCTACCTAGATTGATAATCTTAATTCTGAGTGATTGCTAAGAATAGTGTTAATTATACAGAAAAACATCCTGTCCTGAAGACTTTTAAAATAGGAGAATATGTATTTAAGATGAACCTAAATTAAATCTTTGGTTGACAAAGTTATAAAAATGCCAATGCTTCTTTGGGTACAAATGGACTCACATCGCCGTGGTTTCTTAAAATATCACGCACGATGGTCGAGCTGATGGCAGAGTATTCGGGTTTACTTAACAGCAAGATGGTTTCTACCTCTGGCATCATAGTTTGATTAATCTGCGCAATAGCCCGTTCGTACTCAAAATCAGCAGCCGAACGGATCCCGCGTACCATGTAGGTAGCGTTTATTTTCCGGCAGAAATCTACAGTCAAACCTTCGTAAGTTTGGATTTCGATGTTTTCATAATCTTTAAAAACAGTCTGCAAGATCTGGAGACGCTGTTCAGCACTTAAAAAATTCTGTTTAGCACTATTAAGTCCGATACCCACTACAATTTTATCAAAAAGTGGAGTGGCACGCTGTAGTATATTTACGTGCGCAATGGTAATCGGATCAAAAGAACCTGGAAATAGCGCTATCTTCATGATTCAAATATAGATTTTTATATTTGAAAGCGGAATAGTTTAGCGCTGAGGGTTTAGCGGTTAGCTTGAAATACGCATAAAAAATTGCATCATGCCTGCAGACATCATCCCGTTTGGTTTGGAATGTGTAGTTAGGATAGCGGTTAGTGTAGTCTTAAGCGATTTATTCTGTGAAAAATCATATTTCAGTAAACCAATTAAACAGTCAACCAATCACTAATGACTAATGAACAATTCAACTGAACTCGAAAAAGCTAAAAGAAGAATTTCCGTATTTTCTTGTTTCGGTATAACCTGGCTGGGTGTTCAGTTTCATGTTGCTTTGGTGTTCTACAATTAGCAAACCACCAGGTTTTAGCAATTTTTGCGTTTCAACCATCACCGGAATTTGTGGGATGTTAGGCATATTGTAAGGAGGATCGGCGAAGATCAGGTCATATGTTCCGCTCATTTGTTTCAATAATTTAAAAACGTCACCTTTACGGACATCGATTTGATTAAATTGATGTTGTTTAGCGGTGTTTTTTACCCAATTCACGCAGCCATAATCCATATCAACCGCTAAAATGCACTCCGCTCCACGCGAAGCAAACTCAAATGTTAAATTCCCGGTACCACAAAACAAATCCAATACAGCACAGCTTTCAAAATCATATTTATTATTTAGGATATTGAAAAGTGCTTCTTTAGCCATATCCGTTGTAGGCCGTACGGGTAAATTTGCAGGGGGCTGCAAACGAATGCCCTTTAATTTACCACCAATTATCCGCATAAATCTAAAGCAAGGAGACCACTGAAATAGTGTTTAGGCATATCGGCCAATAATTCGCTGTTCTGTTTTCCGGCTGGAAGGAAGAAATATAGCTGGTTGAAATATTTTAGTAAACAATTATAATGCTCGTCATCTTCGTTAATGATGCCTTGTAGATAAACTGGAATAGTATCGTTTAGCCCTAATTGCTCAATCATCAGCAATAGGAAATAATTAAATTCCTCCGCATTTTCTGATTCGTAGTGGTTCTGAAAAATGACCTTCTTATCCTTTACATAGAGTACATTAAAAGATACTGCAGTAAAATCGATTAGTAAAGACTCGTTTGCCAAATGACCAAATAAAACCATTAATGGCTCAGATTGTGGATAAAGATCCGTTTGTTTAGGCAGATTTTCTTTTAAATCTTCATTCAAACAAAAAACAGTATTAAAACCTAGCTCTTCGTTGTGTTTGATATAGATTTTAGCATCAGAACCGAGGTATTGACTATAAACATCCAGATTTTCACCCTCAAACCATTCATCGGGGATAAATATAAAGTTTGAGGTATGGATAGCTGCTTTAACGGCTCCATAATTTAAAGAAAGGTAACTATCGGTTGTAAAAGCAGAGTTAAGTTCTTTTAGTACATCACTGCAACCTTGCTTATCAAAAATGAGGTTAATCTCTTTTGTATCCTGGCTAACCACGGCATAAGAAAAGCTATCATTTGTTATTTTTAATAATAAATGGCAGTTTGCAGATGTGTCAGCTTTGAAATTTGGGTCGACCAATAAGAGACTATTGTTACGCATTGAAACAAAAATAGGGTTTTTTAATAATTAAAGATAAAAAAGTTGTTTTCAGGGAGATATTTACCATCATTAGGTTCAGTTAATAATAATGAATAATCAAGGTCTTCAGCATTCTATAGTTAGAATTTTGAAATCATTAACCAATTTAAACAATTAACCAGTTAACCCAACTTCACCACCTTATCTATTCTGAGTTTACCTTGGAAAAATTAAAGAAAAATAAGACCAAACTTTGCGTTCTTCGCGTCTTTAGATTAATCCCTTCTTTGTTCACTTTGCGGTTAAACCTTAAAGATTTTTTTTACCAAAATCAAACCTTTGGGCTATTCAAAAATCGAAATATTCGGCTTAAATTCGGAACATGAGTTATAAGCCTACCTATAAAGCAGCAAACACGATTGCGGCCACGATAGAACAACATTTTGTTAAACTGCATAAAAATGCCATTGCACAAGGTGAGATAGATTTGGCTACTCAACCAGATCAAAAAACAATTGAAGCGATAATTGATGTTGCTTTTTGGAGCAGTTTACGTAAAGAAGAAGGGCATTCGCCACGGATATCCATTGCTTTTCTTCCTCCTGCGCAAACTTCTAAACCATTACGTTTTGCCAAAAAATTAGCTTTAAATGCAAATACCTTAACCAAAATAGCCCCTGGAATTGAACGTTCCGGAATCCACCTTGGCGTTTGGGAAGAGGATGGTGAACTTTATATCTGGGGTACAACCCTTAATATTCCTAATTTTTGTTTTGTAGTTGATGTTTCCGAACCTGGGTTAATCGTAATTAAACACCGTAGAATTTATGGAATTGGCAAATTTACCAATGTAGCGGTGCTAAAAGGGGAACAAATCCGCATTGTGGATGACAGGAGCTGTAACAATAGAGATTGTCCGCCTATTTTGCAGGCTTTACTGGATTTAACTGTTTTGGCCAGCTGGAACGATCCGATCAATATCCTGATTCAGTTTTCAGTTTCTATGCGTGCGCATGGCAGAGGTGGGGCATTGTTAATTGTACCTAAGGGCGATACCAAATGGGAGGAATCCATCATTCACCCGATACAGTATTTGGTAGAACCTCCTTTCTGTGGCTTATCTAATCTGGCTAAACAGAATGGCAACCAAAGCGAGATTTTCTCCCAAGGAGCTGTGCGTCGCGAGGTAGAACATTTGGCAGGCTTAACCGCGGTTGACGGTGCTACCATCATCAATGAAGAATTTGACCTCATAGCCTTTGGTGCTAAAATAGGACGTGCAAAGGGGAAACCTACCGTAGAGCAGATTGCGTTTTCGGAGCCGATCGTTGGAGGAGAAGATAAAATTCTTTATCCCGGACAGCTTGGCGGTACCCGCCATTTTTCTGTTGCCCAGTTTGTGAACGATCAACCTCAGTCTATTGGGTTGGTCGCCTCGCAAGACGGCCATTTTACCATCTTTAGCTATAGCAAAAAACAAAACATGGTAATGGCGCATCGTATTGAAACCTTACTTTTGTAATAGCAAGGAGCAGATAGCATAGGGCACAGCGATTGAAATTGTTCGAAAGGCACGGTATTGCTAATCGGATACTGTCGTCCGTCTTTTCACTAAATTCCCACTCAAACTTTTGCTAAAAAACCAAATGTTCAGGGAGATTGGGAGATATCGCTTCAATACGGTTTAGTTAAATAAGGCTGTGTTAAAAACTCAGTTACTATTTCTTGCACACTAACAGTTAACAGATTAACCGTTTAAATTAACCATAGAGATGATCATCGATAAAAGCCAGCTTATTGCCGCCGCATACGAACATACGCCAACAAGAGAGCAAATGCTTTTTTGCGAGCAGATGTCGGCATTCCTGCAACAGGAAGATGAGTACCGCTGTTTTGTGCTGAAAGGTTATGCAGGTACGGGTAAAACCACTTCTGTAGCGGCTTTGGTAAAGGTTTTGAGACAGTTTAACCTGCGCAGCGAACTACTTGCACCAACCGGAAGGGCGGCAAAGGTGATGAGCCAATATTCATTTCGTAAAGCTCTAACCATACATAAACGCATTTACAGGAAGCGTTCTGCCGCATCACCCGAAATGCAGTTTCAGTTGGCGCCGAATCTTTCAGAAAATACACTTTTTATTATCGATGAAGCTTCGATGATCGCTGATGAATTTAATGAGACAGGCTCTTCGATCTTACGCGATCTGCTGGAGTTCGTATATAATAACAAAAACTGTTTTCTGCTTTTTGTGGGGGATACGGCACAGCTACCTCCTGTTGGGAGTTTAGATAGCCCGGCATTAAATGAACAGTACTTAAAAGATAAATTTGCCCTAACGGTTTCATCGGTTGAGTTAAAGGAAGTGGTTCGTCAAGGCAAAAAATCCGGAATTTTGGCCAATGCCACGATGCTGCGGAACCAGATTGCCAAAAATCCAGAACATCCATTCCCTAAATTTCTAACAAAAAACTACACCGATATTTACAATATGGCTGGTGCCCGTTTGGTAGAGGGGCTGGAGTATGCTTACCGTAAATTTGGTATGGAAAATACCCTGGTGGTTTGCCGTTCCAATAAATCAGCCAATGTGTATAACCAGCAGATTAGAGCAAGGCTGTTGTATCGTGAAGAGGAATTGACCGGTGGTGACCAGATTATGGTGGTCCGAAATAATTATTTCTGGCTGCCTGATAACGAGGATACCGCTTTTATTGCCAATGGCGACATGGCCAAGGTGATTCGTGTGAGGGGAGAAGAGGAACGTTATGGTTTTCGTTTTGCTGATGCCATTTTGGAATTTATGGATTTTCCGGCTGCAGGGCAGATCAGTTGTAAGGTAATGTTGGATACTTTGAATTTAGAGAGTGCAAACCTTCCTTACGAACAAAATAAAAAGCTTTTTGATGGCCTTAATGAAGATTATGAGCATATTGCCAATAAGCGGCAGAGAATGTTGGCGATCAAAGCGGATCCTTTTTATAATGCACTCCAAATCAAGTTTGCTTATGCGGTAACCTGTCATAAAGCGCAGGGCGGCCAGTGGGATGCAGTTTTTGCCGATCAGGGATATCTTACAGAAGAAATGATCGACCTTGATTTTTTGCGTTGGTTGTATACTGCGGTAACCCGGGCAAAAAAAGAGCTATATTTAGTTAACTTTGCGCCACAGCTTTTCGCGAAAACGGCACAGGAGGATTATTTTTAGAGTTTCTAGTCATGCTGAATTTATTTTATTAGCAGTTTTCATTGTTTCAAAGGTCAAATAGCTACTTTATGGTCAGCATTTTTCCTTTATCAAAGACCTAAATGAATCCTATAGCTATTGAGTCAGGATGACGATTAAACAAGATAATGCCAAGCGAAATTAGAAACTAACCGATTATATATGAAATTTGCTTTTAGCCTTAAAAATAAGTTGAAAACCGCTTTTTTGCTGTTCTGTATTATGTGCTGCACTTTGATGATTCGTTTTTTAGAGGATAAAAGTGTAGAGAAAATCAATGATTCGTTTATCTCCATGTATAACGATAGACTTGTTCCGGCTACAGACTTATATTTCATTGCTGAAAATCTATATTATAAAAATGCCATCCTTCAGGAAATATTGATCGGAAATGATGCTTTGCATGGATCCACTTTGCTTGTAAAAATGAATAGACATAACCGGAAAATAGATTCGGTAATTAATAAATATGAACTTACTTTTTTGGTAAAGCAGGAGAAAAGTTATTTAAATGAGTTTAAAAAGGCATTACTTGCTCAGCAACATTTAGAAACCAAAATGTTGAATATAGGCAGTGCTAAGGATGGAAGGACAATTTACAAATCGACAGGAAAAAAGGCAGTTAATCAAACGCTGGCTAAGCTCTCTGCACTGATTAAAATACAGTCTAAAGTGGGTAATGATTTGATTAGGGATTCAAGAATTTTTGTTTCAGGAACGAAAGTTTACTCTACATTACAGGTTATTTTGGCTATTGTGATAGGGATTATGATTGTAAACATCGTTTCGGCTTCGAATATGGTTAAGATTACAAGCGATAAATTTAATTTGAACTAAATCCTTCACTACTGTCTGGGCATCACACCAACTATGGGAAACATTTTCCTTTTGATCAGTGTGACACCAACCGATAAAAAAAGCTAGTCAAGCGATCTATCTGGAAAATATATTCGCCACGGAGGCACAGAAAACACAGATCATTTTCTTTTTTCCGTTGTCACACCAACCAGCTTAAGTTGTCTCGTTTCTGTTGTTGTGACACCAACCGATAAAATTCTTATTAGTCAGCGTCTTCGTCTGTTAGCAATCTGATCGAATCATCAGAAAGGCTAATCAAGCGTTCCTTGTATAGTGAGCCGATCGTTTTTTTGAACGCACTTTTACTGATTTGAAAACGGTGATAAATATCTTCAGGGGAGCTTTTATCGCCCAGTTCAATCACACCACCGCTTTTTTTAAGCTCTTTTAATATCATTTCTTTCGAATCGAGGATATGACCATAACCGCTAGGTTGGAGGGTTAAATCAATCTTGCCCTCCACACGGATTTTCTTGATCCAGCCTTTACGTATGTCGCCAGGTTGGATATTGTCGAAAACCTCATTATTGTAAAGCAAACCAATATAGGTATTGTTGACAATGGCATTATAACCAAGATCCGTTTCTTCAGTAATCAATAAACTCACTTCATCGCCCTCTTCAAAATCGAAACCATCTTCTTCAACAAAATCATACAATTTAGATGAAGCCAAAAGGCGATCGTTATTTTCATCTAAGTATAGGTATACTACATATTTGTAACCCTTTTGCATCGGTCTTTTTTGCTCGCGCTTGGGTACGTATACGTCTTTATCGATTCCTAAGTCCATAAAAACCCCATCATCTCCGTCAGAAACTACCTTTAAAAAGGCAAAATCACCCACCTCAGCATATGCTTTTTGAGTAGTTGCAGTTAAGCGACCATCCTTTTGCACAAATACAAAAACATTAATGTTATCACCAATTTCTACTCCATTCGGGACGTATTGGTATGGCAGAATTACCAGTTTATCGCCGTCGGTTAAGTTTAATCCTGCTTCTGTTTTGCTTAAAATTCTTAACTCGTTGTATTTTCCTATTTCGATCATTTGTTTTTGGGTTTAACCATTTTCTCCAATGGCTTTTATTGCAAAGGTAGTAATGTTTAGTGGCAAATCGGGTTTAAATTATAAGCGAGTAATCTAGTTAGTTTATAAATATCTTTCTTCTTTAATATCTTTCTTACAAACGATATCAATTAATTCGGCTAAATTTGGAACCTACAAATTAAGGTGTCTTCGTTGATATGAAAAAAACCAAAGAAGCCAATAAGCCAGGTATTTTCAGTTTGCTTGGAAATTATAAAGGCTTAATTTTTATGCTGATCTTATTTGCGCTGCTCAGTAACGGTATCAACTTACTTTTACCGAAGATTATTGCCAGCGGTATCGACTCTTATACCCATAAAACTTTCAACCTTCAATCCATTTTGCTTCAGTTTTCATTGGCCATTGTGTTGGTTTTTGTCTTCACCTATTTACAAAGCATCGTGCAAACCTACGCTTCTGAACGGGTGGCAAAAGATTTAAGAACCAGGTTATCTGATCAGATTTCGCGACAAAGCCACGCCTACATTGTTCAGGCCAATCCTTCAAAACTGCTTACCAACCTCACCGCTGATGTTGATTCAATCAAAATGTTTGTTTCGCAGGCCATCGTTTCCATCTGCTCATCTATTTTTTTAATTGTTGGGGCGAGTATTTTGCTGCTTACAATCAATTGGAAACTGGCGCTCTGCGTAATTGCCATTGTGCCGATTATTGGCGGTGCATTTTTCTATGTGTTGAGTAAGGTTAAGGTACTTTTTAAAAAGAGCAGGGAAGTAATCGATTGGCTCAATAAGGTGATTAGCGAAAGCATTATGGGGTCAGCTTTAATCCGCATCGTCTATTCACAGATGCTGGAATACAATAAATTTTTAGATGCAAATTCCAAAGCCAGGGATTTGGGGATATCCATCCTGAGGATGTTCGCAGCTTTGATTCCGGTTATCGTGTTTACAGCCAATTTGTCAAGTTTATGCATTTTAGTATTGGGTGGTCATTTTGTAATTACCGATTCGATGACATTGGGAGAGTTTGCCGCTTTTAACAGCTACCTTTCCCTTATCGTATTTCCCATTTTGGTGATCGGTTTTATGAGCAATGTTATTGCACAGGCTACCGCATCTTACCAAAGGATAGATAGCGTGCTCAATGCTGCGGAAATTAATCATCCTGGAACGTTAAGCACCTCCTTACAAGGTGACGTCGAGGTTAAAGATATCAGCTTAAGCTTTGGTCAGAAACCAGTTTTGAAATCCATTTCTTTTTCTGCCAAGGCTGGCTCGAAAACAGCTATTATTGGACCCACAGCTGCTGGTAAAACTCAACTGCTTTATGTTTTAACAGGTTTGATTGACGCTGATGCTGGATCTGTATTGTTTGATGGGGAAGACATTAAAAAGTATAAGCAAGAAGATTTCCACAAGCAGGTCGGCTTCGTGTTTCAGGATAGCATTATGTTTAACATGAGCATCAGGGAAAACATTGCCTTTAGCGATACGGTTACTGATGAATTGCTGGCAAAATCAATTGCTACGGCTGAACTAAAGGATTTTGTAGATGCTTTGCCCGATCAACTGAACACGATTGTATCGGAACGTGGGAATAGCCTTTCTGGTGGACAAAAACAAAGGATCATGCTCGCCCGGGCTTTAGCAATAAATCCAAAAATCTTGTTACTTGATGATTTTACGGCCCGGGTTGATACCAATACCGAGAAAAGGATTCTTGAAAATATCCAGCAAAATTATCCAGGTTTAACTTTAATTTCCGTCACCCAAAAAATAGCTTCCGTTGAACATTACGATAAAGTGATTTTGCTGATGCAAGGCGAAATTATTGCTGAAGGAACCCATCAGCAACTTTTAAAGAGCAGTCCTGAGTATGTTCAGATTTACAATTCACAACAGAGCACCAGTAATTATGAACTACAATCTTAACCAGCTTAACAAAGGGCAGGAAAAGCAATCTACTTACCAAGCGCTGAAAGGCCTGCTCACACTGATATCTGCCGAGCATAAAAACCTTTGGCTGGCACTGATTGCCATTTTAGTGAACTCTGGATTATTGCTTTTAGGACCGTTATTGGTAGGCCATACGGTTGATACCTATATCCGTACCAAACAATTTCATGGCGTACTGATTTTTGGCGGTATCTTATTGGTGATGTATATGATTGCGATGTTAACCGGTTACATCCAAACCAGATTAATGGGCGGGGTAGGTCAGCGCATGTTATACACCTTAAGGAATTCCATTTTTAATAAATTACAGGAATTACCTGTTTCTTTTTTTAACCAGAATAAGGTGGGAGACCTGATTTCGAGGGTGAATAATGATACGGACAAACTGAACCAGTTTTTTTCACAATCCTTAATGCAGTTTATCGGCAGTATCGTAACCATGATCGGTGCCGGTATTTTCCTGCTTTCCATTAACCTTGAGTTGGGTGCGGCTACGCTTGCACCTGCTGTGGTGATTGTGCTTTTCACTGTAGCTTTATCACCATGGGTAAAAGCTAAAAATGCTAAAAATTTAAAAAGCGTTGGCGGAATGAGCGCTGAAATACAGGAAAGCCTGAACAATTTTAAAGTCATCATTGCTTTTAACCGCAGAGATTATTTTAGGAAACGTTTTAATGAAGCCAATAACCAAAATTATAAAACAGCCATCAATGCCGGTTTAGCCAATAATATTTTTGTACCTGTTTATGGTTTATTATCCAGCATCGCGCAACTAATCACTTTGCTATTTGGTATCCATTTAATTGCTAAGGGTAATTTTACCTTAGGTTTATTGGTGAGTTATATTTCTTACACGACCAATTTTTATAATCCGTTGAGGCAGTTGGCCGCGCTATGGACCAGTTTTCAAGTGGCTATGGCCAGCTGGGACAGGATTTCGCAGATTTTATCTCTAGAAAGTAATTTAAAACAAATAACATCAAATGAGCCAGTTCCTTCAAATGCGTTGCTGGAATTTAAAAACGTTCACTTTTCTTATGATGACAGTAAAGAAATTTTGCATAACATCAATTTAACGTTTGAAAGAGGTAAAACATATGCTTTAATTGGGCCAACCGGTGGCGGAAAAACGACCACGGCTTCACTAATTTCACGTTTATATGACCCTACCAAAGGAACAGTTTTGTTAAACGGCAAAGATATCAGGTCATTTTCTACAGCAGAAAGAACACAAAAGATCGGTTTTATATTGCAAGAACCATTTTTGTTTACCGGAACGGTAAAAGAAAATATTTTATATGGCAACAGTCAGTATGCAACGGTTAAGGATGCTGAATTGGAAAAAATAATTGAAGAAGCGAATCTAAATGCGCTCTTAGCCATATTTGATGAAGGATTGAATACGCAGATTACTTCAGGGGCAGACAGTATCAGTTTGGGGCAGAAACAGTTGATTGCGTTTATGCGTGCGGTGCTTAGAAATCCTGAATTGTTGATTCTTGATGAAGCTACAGCCAACATTGATACTATAACTGAACAACTGTTGGGCAGTATTTTAAATAAACTTTCAAAAGAAACAACTTTGGTCATTATCGCCCACCGGTTAAATACCATTGAAAACGCCGACGAAATTTATTTTGTAAACGAAGGCGAGGTACAACAGGCAGGAACGCTAAACGATGCATTGAATATGTTACTGAAAGGTAAGCGCGTAAGTTGATATATTTACTCTAGGTTTCGGGATTTGTAATCTCGAACTTATCACTAACATTAATATCAAGCATAAATGAAAAAATATTTCTTCGCTCTGGTCTTTTCCGCTTTAAGCATTACTTCTTTTGCACAAAATGCAGAACAGATCCTTTTTGTTCAGGATAGTTTGAAATTGATTTCCTCACAGTTCAAGTTTACTGAAGGCGCTTCGGTTGATAAAGAGGGAAATGTTTTTTTTACCGACCAACCGAACGATAAAATCTGGAAATACGATACTAATGGTCAATTGAGCCTGTATATGGATAAATCAGGGCGGGCAAATGGTACTTATTTTGATAAAAAGGGCAACTTAATTGTATGTGCCGATGAAAATAACCAAATCTGGTCCATTGATAAAAACAAAAAAATAAAAGTGCTCTTCAGTGATTATGAAGGTAAGAAAGTAAACGGTCCGAATGACATCTGGTTGGATGCGAAAGGTGGAATATATTTTACCGATCCTTATTATCAGCGCAATTATTGGACAAGAAAATCGCCGGAAATTCAGGGCCAAAAGGTATATTATCTACCTAAGGGGAAAAAAGAAGCCATTGTAGTTGCTGATGATATAATTAAGCCTAATGGTATTGTAGGTACACCTGATGGTGAATTTTTGTATGTGGCCGATATGGATGCGAATAAAACTTACCGTTATCGTATTGGAGCTGATGCCAGATTAACAGATAGAGAACTTATTCTTAACCAGCATTCAGACGGAATGACTTTAGATAATAAGGGAAATATTTATGTAACAGGAAAAGGTGTGAATATTTACAATCCAACAGGAGAAAAAATTGCCCATATCGATGTGCCTGAAGAATGGTGTGGTAATATTTGTTTTGGTGGAAAAGATAAAAACCTGCTTTTCATTACCGCTTCAAAATCTTTATATGTGATTCCGACTCATACGAAAGGTGTGGAGTAATAGTTGACCAGTAGATATGTAAAGCCTGAAAACAATGGTGAACTCAACCGAAAAAAAAATCTGTTCAGTTTATTCAACCCCTGAAAATATAAATCACATTAATTAGTTTTGAAATTCCTACTTATAGGGATAGACGACTATAAAAAAGCCCTCTCAGGATTGAGGGGCTTTTTTAATTTAATCCATGTCTAGTCCTGAAATAGGGATACACAAAAAAAATCGTTATGACAGATATTATTACTACTAATGTATTTATCATTTCTAATCTTGATTAGCATCTCAAATTTAGTGTATTCTTTCAGATAGGTAATTGTATTGAAAGCCACACCTTTGTATAAATGGAATTGATGGAAGATATCGTCATTCCCAGCTTAACTGGGAATCCTAATATTTAAAGGGTTTTACTTCTTGGTCATGGGCATTAAAATTCCCGCCTGCGCAGAAATGGTGTATAAAAAGGTACTGTTCTTGAATGAGAATCTTGATGTTTCAGCATATTTCAATCATTATATAAATTGTATAGGTACTGTTACAATTAATCTAATTTGGAATAATTTTTTAAATTAGCATATATTAAAACCTGTTAAGCTTATGGAAAATCTAAAAGAAGAAACCAAAATCAAAGCTTTTCTTACCAGGATCAAAACGGAGTGGCCCGGTGTGGTAGAACGCTTCGAATTCAAAACCGGTAGTGTGATTTATGTTCATTTAAAAGAAGGCATATCAAGCATAGATTTTCTGGGTAAACTTTCCAGACAGGTAGAACGTTTTGTAGATTTCAGCAAGCCTATTATTTTATATCACATTGAAAGTGATGGCATGAATTTAAGATCGCATCCCATTAACTGGTACTCAACTCTTAGGTAAGGAAGATCAATTTTTTCTATGTCATACTTATAAATGTATGCTGTAATTTTTAGGGTTTTGAATCTTTTTGCCAATAAATCGCAATTTTATTTGTCAGTAATTTTGGTTTATGGGTTTTAATCCTATTTTTGATTTTTAATTTAAAACATCCAGTATAATGAAAAACGGAACAGTAAAATTTTTTAACTCAGAAAAAGGCTTTGGTTTTATCAAAGAAGAAAACGGATCTGAGATTTTTGTGCATGCATCAGGCCTGATTGACGAAATCAGAGAAAATGATACAGTTGAATATGACGTTCAAGAAGGCAAAAAAGGCCTTAATGCAGTGAAAGTAAGAGTTGTTTAATTCTTCCCCAAAAAGATTTTGAGCAGGATTTAGTCCTGCTTTTTTTTTGGCCAATTTTTTTTTCAAGATAAAACTTAATGTTCAAGGATAATGAACAAAAAGGTCTAAAAAATTTTGTGCTCATTTCTAGCTACTTACTGTTCTAATTATTTTTACCCAAAATCCATGTTATTTTTTTGAATGGTATTTTTATTTTTGCACATGTCGTTACAGTCGACCAGAACCAAACAAACTAGATACTTTTGCAACTTTCTATTTTTTCAATTCAGGAACCTGTTACCTGCAGCAAAACTCTTGATCGGAGTACTTTTATGGCCGCCGCACAATTTGTAATGGCGCTTAATTTTGCTCATGAATTTGAGCTTCTAAGTTTATCAGCTATTGATATGCAACCTGGCGTTGGCAAAAAAGGCGGATTAGTATTCGTACGTAATGGTAAACTGAAAATGCACCCCGGAATTTATGATCATTTAGCATTGATATCAATATCATCAATCTGTGCTGGAAGCATTTATAACCATGGTATTGATAAAATTGCTGCAGAAATTGTAAATCTTCCTTACAGTGAAGGAATCTTAAACTTAGCAGGGGCAGAAGAGGACTATATGGCATTTAAACGTTTGTGTAGTCCGATATCGCGATTTTTCTTACTGCATAATAAAAAGGTTCAATGGTCTGCAATCTTATCCGTTTTTAGGTTTTTTATGATGGAGGGTATTTGGGATGTAGTTAATTTTATTGCAGAGAAACTTCACCATTCTGATGCGGATGTACTGGCCTGTAGGCAACTTTTAGAAAGTATCCAAAAAGAAGATTTCTATTCTGGTTTTCATCAGTCACTGCAGGATTTCCATGCCTCGCGTTATCCTTTAAGCAAGGCTGGCTTAGCGTCAGAATTGCCGGAGGTGGCTTAACTTACTTTAGATAATTTTCCAATAAGGTACTTATTTCCTCGCCAACGGTTCTATTGCCCATATTATTGAGTTTCTGTTGCGAAGAATTGTGCTTTTCAATATAAGTAGCCTCTGTTTTATTAAATTTAAGATAACCCTGTTCAAAATAACGTTCTTCAATTTCCGTAGATGAATCCATCGACCTGAACCATAATTTAATCAATGACCCTGTAATTTTATCAAAGTAAAGCCAGTGGAAAGTCGACTCTGCATCTGCATTATCTGGAAGACCAAGACGCTGAATTTCCAGGATAGTAGTATCTGAATTTTGGAAAAAGTATAAAATCTTATATTTAGGCGACATGGCGCAAAAATAGAACATAAATTTGATCACCAAAAAGATTTTTGTTGTTTAAATTTAATATTGTTAATGATTGCGCTGGCCAGGATCTGTGATTTTGACCTTTGAATTTTAATCCGTATTTGATTATGATATTCTTTTTCTTTGGAAAATTCTTCACTGCGTTCAGAATGACTGTGGGCTGGTGAGCCACCAGCCATGGATATGTTGTTCAGGATCTGTGATCCTGATCTTTAGTCTCTGGATTTTAAATCCGGTTTAGAATTCAATTTATTGCGAAAAGGATTGCAGCGCTTAAGACAGGATTACAAATTTCAACTCACTAATGTCAATGTTTCTCGCCTTTTACTACCTTGAATAAATGTAAAACCTGTGGAAAAAGTGCGTCCATACTTTCTTCTGCACCACTTTTAGAGCCTGGGAACGTAAGTACCAATGTGTTTCCGATAAAACCGGCCACACCGCGTGAAAGCATCGCGTAGGGCATACGTTCTTGCCCATAACGCCTGGCTGTTTCCATAATGCCTTCAACATTTCTGTCAATTAAGGGTGCAATGGCTTCGGGTGTTACATCACGTGGTGAAAGGCCAGTTCCGCCTGTAAAGATGATTAAATCGTAACCATTATTACATATCTCAGTTGCTTTGTCTCTGATGATGTCGACTTCATCAGGAATGATTTCATATTTCTTCGTAAGGATGTCCCATTGTTCCAATCGAGAAATAATGGCTTTTCCTGCAGTATCCTGTGCCCTATTTTGGAAAACAGAATCTGAACAGACAATGACTGCTGCTTTTATTGCAGGGAATTTGGCATTTTTAAGATCTGATTTTCCTCCAGATTTTTTCAATAACCTGATATTTTCTATCTCCACACCTTTATCAATTGGCTTTAACATATCATACATGGTTAAAGCGGTAACGGATGCACCATGCATGGCTTCAACTTCTACCCCGGTTTTATAAATGGTATGTACTTCAACATTAATAATGATGGATAAGCCCACAATTTCATAAGTAATGGCCGTATATTCAATGGGAAGCGGGTGACAATCCGGAATCACATCACTCGTTTTTTTTACGCCGAATAAACCTGCGGCTCGAGCAAATTCAAATATGTCGCCTTTGGGTATTGTACGCTGTTCAACTGCATCAATGGTTTCCTGTTTGGATACTTTAACAGTAGCGGTAGCAATGGCAATTCTTAAGGTGTTGGATTTTTTTGTGATGTTTACCATGTCAAATATTTTCTTTCCACTGGTGAGTCTCGTCTTCGAATATTTCTTTTCCCCAGATGGGCAATTCTGCTTTTAAGCGGTCAACAACTTCGCTACAGGCTGCTATTGCAGGTTTACGATGTGCCGATGAAGTAAAAACGAATAGGCAGATTTCGCCTGCTTTAACCCTGCCTAAGCTATGATAAATATGCATACAGTTTAAAGGATGTTTTTCGAAAATATCTTCCCTGATCTGATGCATTTTTTCGAGGGCCAGGTCTTCGTATGCAGTGTAATCTATAGCTGCAACAAATTTGCCCTCAATTTCATCTTTTCTTACCTGGCCCATAAAAATACTATGGCCGCCAATGGCTGTTTTACTACTATGTTTGGCAATGCTATCGGCTATAAAAGCGGGTGCTATTGGGCCGTTAACAAATATATTTTTTATTTTTTTTTCGCTCATGTTAAGATTTGAGAAAATGATCTCTCCATTTGATGATTCCACCTTTTAAACTATAAATCTTTTTGGTATCACCATATTTTTCCTGCATGGCTTCTGCTGCAGCTACGCTTCTGACGCCATGTTGGCAGATTAACACCACATTTTTTTGAAAAAATTCTTTGCCTATAAAGGCTCCAAATTCCGACATGGGTACCTGTGTGAATATTTGTTTATCCAATACTGGTACTTCGTGTCTCTCGCGTACATCGATTAAAATTGTCGATTCTAACTGCTGAAGTTTAACCAGTTCAGTGGCATCAATTTCTATATAGCCCTGCGGTCCTTCGCTCGTGTCCTGATAATCCATATCTAAAAATTCATCAACGGTTTTAGGTAGAGTATAACCTTCGCCATGAGTGATGTTGATGGTATATTGTTCTTGTGTAAGTAAATTGTAACTTAATATTTTATTGGTCAAAGTTAGCCCGATTTTAGCAATCAGTTTGATGGTTTCTGCAGCAGCCATCGTACCTAAAACACCCGGTAATACACCAATAACACCATTGTCGGCACAATTTGGCACTTCGTCTTTATCTGGCGGAATAGGGAAGAGGTCTCGGTAATTGGTACTGGGAGTCAAATGGTCAGGAACATTAAATATAGCTAACTGGCCTTCGAAACCTGATACTGCGGCAAATATCAACGGTTTGTTCAATAGAGCACAGGCATCATTAATCAGGTATCTGGATTCAAAATTGTCTGTCCCGTCTAATATGTAATCATATCTGGATAAAATATCGAGAATACTGTTTTTCTGCAAACGGATGGGATGGCGGATAATCCCGATCTGGGGATTCATATCCTGTAGTCGCTTTGCCGCTACCTCTACCTTCAGCTTTCCAATATCAGCCGTTGTAAAAAGGATCTGTCTATGTAAATTGGATAATGAAATGGTATCATCATCCACTATACCAATATGGCCGATGCCGGCAGCAGCTAAGTATTGCAATGCCGGACAGCCCAGGCCACCAGCACCAATAACGAGAACTTTTGCCCTTAAAAGCCTTTGCTGTGCTTCTTCCCCAAATCCTTTCAGGATAATCTGTCTGTTGTATCGCGCTGCACTCATATTCCTTAACCACCAGAAAAAGGCGGCATAATGGCTATTGTAGCCTGGTTTGTAATTTCAGTATTTTGTTGAACAATATTCTTGTTCAGGGCAAGTTTGTATTTCAAGTCTTTCAAAGCCGGAAACCGATTTTCGATGTATTTTTTAAAGGCATCGGTATCAGCAATGCCATCAATTTCAATTTTTTGATTATTGATGAATTCGGTAATCTGGCCAAAACTGATAATTTCAATTTCCATGCTGCTAATTTACTTTTAAGATGCTACTTTTATGTAAAATGATGGATTGAAAATTGTCATTCAATTCAAATAACGGATTTATAAGTATTTAAATTGCTTAAAATACTAGTTAAATGGCTTGATAAATCTTTCTTCGATTGAAAATCACTTACTTTCTCAATCATTTCCATCGAATCTGAACGATAATGACTTTCGATCAGATTAGGCATGTGTAAATAGTAATTTGTAAGCGGCTAAGGCTAGCACGCAGGCCAGCACATTTTTTAGAACGGTTTGTGGGAATTTTAAAGCACCAAAGTAAGCACCACAAATTCCCCCGGCAAAAGCCACTCCAACATATGCGAGCATATGGTTATTAAATTCGAACCCCTTTGTTAGCTGGCCACCTAAACCCGCAACCGAATTAACAAAAATAAATGCTGCACTTATGGCTGCGGTCTGTTTTTGATCTGTCCATTTTAATAGCAATAGGATGGGAGAAAGGATAATTCCACCCCCGATACCGATCATACCTGAAAGTAAGCCGATAATGCCTCCAATAGTGAGCGATAAGGGGATATTTGAGGATTTGAAATCTTTAGGATCGGTATTTTTAAAAAAGAAAAAACGGATAACGGGGATCAGTAGAAGCAGTCCTAAAATTCTTTTATAAACAGCACTTTGGATAACCATCATACCTCCTACAAAAGAAAGGGGGATAGAGGCCAGTGCAAAAGGCCAAAAGGTTTTCCATTTAAAATGACCACCACGGTAAAATTGAATAAACGAAGTAGAAGAAACAAACAGGTTGAGCAGCAGTGCGGTAGGTTTCATTATGGATGGTGAAATGGCAAAAATAGCCATGAGCGCTAAATAGCCACTCGCTCCGCCATGTCCAACTGACGCGTACAAAAAAGCAACTATAAAAAGTAAACAGTAAAATAGTATGAAGCTTTCTTGCATGGTTTAGCTGGGTAAAATCAATGCGGTTAAGATTTCGTTTTCTTTAAAGTATTCTTTTGTTTCATCCAGGCAGATGAGGCAATTGGCCTGTGCAAAAGAGCTTAAACGATAAGATTCCTGTGCTTGGAGTGGGGTAACTAATCCATTTTCATATTTGCCTTTCAAGAAGTGTGTTAAGCCTAAAGGTTTAGTATAAGCATGTGTTAGCCTGGCCTGAACTTCAATTATACTATTGCTTTTATGAGATAAGGCTTTGATGGCCGGTAACACATAATTATAGTAGCAACTAAGTACAGATGAAGGGTTTCCAGGGAGTCCGAATATCAGTTTTTGATCCTTTGTGCCAAAGAACAAAGGTTTGCCGGGTTTCTGTTTAACCTTATGGAAAATCTGTTTGATGCCGCAATTTGAGGCGGCTTCGATTACAAAATCATATTCACCTACACTTACCCCTCCGGTTAGCAGTACAACATCGCTATCCTGCATTGCAGTTTCTAGTACTTTTTTAAGAATCACTAGGTCATCATCGGCTTTATAAACTTTGATCTGTTCAATTCCCTCATGTTTTAAAGCAGCAGAAAGCGAATAGGAATTCGATTCATACACCTGTCCAAATTCCAGGACTTTTACAGGCTGTTGTAATTCTTTTCCTGTTACAACTATCGAAATCCTGGGCATAGGGTAAACACCAACTTCATTAATACCGATACCTGCGAGAAATCCGATAGCTGCAGGACTAAGAAAATCTCCTTTTTCCATGGCCAACGCGCCAGCTTTAATTTCAGAACCTTTATCCCTAACGTTTAAGCCGGGTTTTAAGTTTGGGTCGTTTAAAATGATATTTCCATCTATACTCGTAATTTTTTCCTGCATCACAACCGTATCAGCACCTGTAGGCAATGGAGCGCCTGTAAATATTCTACTGGTTTCACCGTTTTGGATGGTGATTTTATTTGCTGTTCCGGCAGCCATTTCGCCAATCAAGCGAAGCGTTTGTTTATGATCATCAAACTTTAAGGCATAACCATCCATGGATGATTGCTTAAACGCCGGAATATCATATTTAGCATAAATATTAGCTGCGAGAATATGGCCCGATGCTTTTGCCAAATCAACTGAAATGGGATTTAATGCGATGATGTGTTGAGAAATAAGATGTTTTGCTTCTTTAACGCTAATCATGAAAATATTATCCTCCAATGGTAATCATACTTCTGTTTTGAATGGTAGTTGCATCAATTTTTTTGAAATCGTTCAATAACTGTCCGCCTAATGCCTCCTTTTTGGCTAAAATAGCCGATTGAATTAAGGGAATCACATCTTCCTTTTTTCGCAATGCGCTAAGCAGATCGGTTTCGCTATCCGAAAACAGGCAGTTTTTTAGTTTCCCATCCGCAGTTAAGCGCATGCGGTTACAGGTATCGCAAAAAGGGTGGGTCATGGTACTGATAACGGCAAACGAACCTTCATGGCCCGGAATCATAAAACTTTTGGCCGTATCGTGCGGTTCTCCTTTAACAGATAAAATTGAAAATTTTTTTTCTACCACGGCCAGTATTTCATTCAGAGAAAACATTTGGTTACTTGTCCATTTGTTTCCGCTAAAAGGCATAAATTCAATAAACCTGATTTGGATAGGATTGTATTTGGTCCAGCTGATGAAATCGTTGATCTCGTTATCGTTAAGCCCCTTCATCACCACCATATTTATTTTCACCTTGATCTTATGCTGCAAAAGTAGTTCGATATTGCTGCGTACCTTGTGGAAGACATCCCGTCTTGTAATCATAAAAAACTTTTCAGGTTGCAAAGTATCTAAGCTGATATTGATGGTTTTAATGCCTGCTTCCTTTAATGCAGGTAACATTTCTGCAATGCGGGTTCCGTTTGTAGTGATCACAAGCTCAACAGGAAGTTTACCCAGTGCCGCAATAATTTGTGTGGCATCTTTCCTTACCAGTGGTTCACCGCCGGTTAGCCTGATTTTTTTTACACCATTCGCCACGAATATTTCCGCGAGTTTAATGATTTCATCGGTTTGCATGAGCCTAGAGGCAGGCGTAAAATCGTATTCTTCTTCTGGCATGCAATAAAAACAGCGAAAATTGCAGTTATCGGTAAGGGATATCCGCAAGTAGTCGTGTACTCTTCCGAAAGAATCTGCTATCATTGCCCGCCAATTAAATGATTATAATCTGTTTCTGTATCAATGTCAATTTCTCCTCGTTCAAAAACCACAGTCTCCAGATCATGACGATATTCCTTTAATATATTTTTTGCTCCTTCCGCTCCTTTGAGCGATAAAAGCGCTTTAAAATACTCTTTTCTGAAGAAAACAGGTGTTCCTATCGTTCCATTGTATGTACTGGCGATGATGTTTTTGCCCGTTTCTTTTTGCTTCTCCATTAAACTATTAAAGTTACGCTTTTTTATAAAAGCTTGGTCAGCCACAGCGATAATAATACTTTCTATTTCACTATTATTTTTGATGATGGTTGATAAGCCAGCAACAATACTTGAGGCCATTCCGGTTTTCCAACCTTCATTTATAACAATGTTGATCTTATTATGCCGGTGTTGGGCAGCTATTTCTTGAGCATGGGCGCCTAACACAACAATGATAGGTTTGCAATCTGTTGCTAAAGCTTCATTGATTACCGTTTGCAGGAGTGTTTTTCCTTTATAATCCAAAAGCTGTTTTGGTTTTCCCAAACGTGAGGAATTGCCGCCTGCCAATATGATGATGCCTGTTCCCAATGTAATTATAGATTATTCGTAAACGTGGATCGGTTGCTTCTTATCCTTTAAAAACATAGCAGAAGCGTTTGAAAAAACAGATTTAATTTCTGCGAGGATAGAAATAGCAATTTCTTCTGCAGTCTCTGCGCCGATATCCAGCCCAATTGGTCCGTGTATCCGTTTGAGATTTATCGGTGTTGCCAAATTTAATTCTTCTAACATGTTAAGCAACTTTTTCTTTGGCCCTAAAGTACCAATGTATGATGCGTTTGTATCCAATAGATATTTGAGTAATTTGATGTCATAATTGTAATTATGGGTCATCAATACAAAGGCGGTTTGACCATCTATCTGAATTTGACCTAAGACATTTTCCGGTTTGCTTACTAAAATCCTGGTTGCATTTGGAAAACGTTGAGGCGTGGCATGTGTTGGCCTTCCGTCTATTATGGTTACTTCCCACCCTAACAGGTAAGCGATTTCGGCCAGAGGCTGGGCATCATTACCTGCACCAGCTATTATCAATGAAATGGGCGGTTTTATAAGTTCCAAAAAGGCATCAATCTTTTTATTCTCTTGCTCATAAACCTTAAATGCCGAAATTTTACTTTCAAAAATTTCATGAACATCCCGGACTACTTCATGGCTGATTAATTTTGGAATTCTAGAAAGTACAGGTTCATTTTTAAAAAGCATCCCGGTGCCTAATTGTTGCCTGTCTGTTAACGAAAAAAGTGTTACTAATACAGCATTTTCCCTTTTTCTTTGCAAAGCGGTTAAAATAGCAATTGGATTTAACACATAATTTTCTATGATGGGTTCGAAAAGAATATGTACTATACCATTACAGCCCAGTTGTACACCAAATTTAGCGTCATCTTCGTCGGTAGTATCGTAAGTAATCAGTTTGTTTTCTTGTTGTACTATTGCAGAAAGTGCCTTCCGCAAAGCATCGCCCTCCAGGCAACCGCCGCTAATGGCTCCTGTTAACTGGCCATCCTCTGTAATGAGCATCCTTGCACCTGGCCTGCGGTAAGAAGAACCTTCAACCTTAACAACCGTTGCAAGTGCGGTTTTTTTCTTTTCTTTATTCGCCTTTTGGTATGCCCTTACAATATCGGTAATTTCTTTCATGGGGATTGATGCGGTAGATGATGCAAATTAATGATAATCTGCCAGAAAATGGCTAAAGGTAAAAGGAAAGATGTTTGTGCAGTCAGATGTGGTCATCTGACTAGTAATTAAACTCAACCTAGATTACACGTGAAACTGTATATTAACTATCGATTTTGGATTTGCTTATCAGTGTCAGATAGTAATACCTAACACCACTGTATAAGGTAAAAGGAAAGATATGTGCAGTGAGATGTTACCATCTGACTGATGAATAAAGCGTATTTATTTTTGAATGACAGGATTTTAATGACGTGATTAAAAAGGCGCTGAATGAAAAATTTCAAGATTGGTGCAGTGCAAACCAATGCTGTTGAAGAGTTCAGTGATTTCTTTTGTCCAATCTTTTGGTGAATCTACCCGAAGGATTTTATCGGCATCCCACAAATCAATATTCCATTTAATTTCTTTGAAATGGCTGTTTAGCAATGGTCTGATTACGTTTAATTCGCTGTCTGAAGCTACATTTGTTTTGAAAACGGCTATCATATCGATATTTTTTTAGGTCTGTTATTAACCGTAGACGCTCTACATTCAGAATTACTTTAAAACAAAGCGATTTTTTTTTAATTTTTTTTTGGGCTCGCTACATGAGTGGCGCTAAAAAAGTAAAATAATCTGTAAGGATATTTCAATTCGTACGACAAAAAGTATATTTATATCAGTTAATACAAGAACATGCAACACGAAAGCGATAAGCAAGATGTAGTTAAGAGCCCTAATTTGTATCCACTAGGCTGGGTAGAAAAATATGCCGATTACCTTTATGGCTTTGCAATGTCGCGAACGAGGGATGAAAACATAGCTAAAGATTTAGTCCAGGATACCTTTTTGGCAGCTTTACAAAAACTAAACGAATTTAAGGGCAATAGCAAGGAAAAAACATGGTTAACTGCTATTCTTAAGAACAAGATAGTCGATTTTTATCGAAAGCGTTCAGGTAAGGGTTTAAAGTTAATGCATATAGAAGATGAATTGAATGATTTTTTTGATGCTCAATCAGGGCATTGGACCGAAAAAAATTATCCAAGGACTTTTGGTTTAGAAGCGTTTAATCCGCTTATGATGAAAGAACTGGGGATTATATTAAATGATTGTCTGGCTAAACTTCCAGGTTTATGGTTTTCGGTGTTTTCAATGAAACACATGGACGATCTTGAATCGGAGCTGATCTGTAACGAATTAAAGCTTACAAATGCTAATTTTTGGGTGATCATGCATCGAACAAAACTTAACCTGAGGGCTTGTCTTCAAAAAAACTGGGAATGAAATAATGAGTGCATTAAAAAATATAATCAATAACTGCAAGCAGGCAACTTTTTTAACTGAAAAGAAAATTGCTGGAAAAATTACCGCTGTGGAAAACCTACAGCTACACATTCATTTAGTTGGTTGTACTGTTTGCCGGACCTATCAACAGCAAAGTATCTTGATTAATAAAGTATTTATAAGTTTCGGGAACAATGATTTTAAACTGGATAATGCCTTTAAAAAAGCATTAAACGGAAAGATCGAAAAGGAAATAAATAAAAATTGATTTTTTGTCGTAAGGTTAATGCTTTTGGTCCGACTAAGAATAAAAATGTAAAACAGAAATGAAAAGAGCTATCTTAATTACAGCAATAGCTGTTGTTTTAACAGTACAAGCAAAGGCACAACAAGGTTTAAAAGAGGGAGGTAAAGCTCCGTTGTTTAATGGGGTAGATCAAAACGGCAAAACAGTGACGTTGAAGAATGCAATCAAAGCGCACCGCAATGTGGTGTTGTTTTTTTATCGAGGGCAATGGTGCCCTTATTGCAACAAACACATTAAGGAACTTCAGGATTCTTTAAACTTGTTAACCGAGAAAGATGCATATATTATCGGCGTTACACCCGAGACAAAAGAAAATATTGCTAAAACCATAACAAAAACAAATGCTGGATTTTCTATCCTTCAGGATAAAGATGATAAAATTATGAAAGCCTACCATGTTAACTTTGTTATGGACGAAGCAACATTTACCAAATACAAAGGTTATGGAATAAATTTGGAAGAAAATAACGGAAATACCCGGCATACTCTGCCTGTACCTGCAACTTATATTATTGATCGTTCAGGTAAAATTACGTATGTCCATTTCGATCCCAACTATCAAAGAAGGGCTTCGGTAAAACTTTTGCTTTCCAAACTTTAGCTCGATTTG
The DNA here is from genome assembly GCF_036946585.1 of Pedobacter terrae. Taxonomy (GTDB): domain Bacteria; phylum Bacteroidota; class Bacteroidia; order Sphingobacteriales; family Sphingobacteriaceae; genus Pedobacter; species Pedobacter terrae_C. Next base: position 45,656 of record NZ_JAQIIV010000016.1, read on the forward strand.
ATATTAAATTCCCTGCGGATGTGTTGCAGCTAACAAATGTTTAAATTATTATAGCTGGTTATCAAATACCCGATAATGATAATTAGTGTAACAAGTAGACATCGGCGTTGTAAAGCGGAAACAATCGAATTGTATCAGAAGTATTCGCTTTACTTCATGGTAAAATCATCCATTAATTTCATCGTAATCAACGCATCTTCAGCGCTGCATGGATTTGGTCCTTTACCTAAAAAGTAATCAACTACTTTTTCAATCATGGGTTTTTGCACATGTTTTAAAGGCTCAAATGCATATTCTTCGGTTTTTTTATCGGTTGTAACCGTAATTTTGTTGCCGAACATCGGGAAACTGATGTGACCTTGCGAGCCATAAACGACGCAACTATCGGCCTGATCTTGTGGCGCTACAGAGAAACACCAGTTGCCATTGAAAACAACTCCATTTTCAAAGAGGACATTTCCTACCACCAGGTCATCTACTTCAGTGTCTTTTTGTTGCCTGGCAGCCATGCCCGTAGCATTTTTTACAGGACCAAAATAGTAGGTCATCAGGTCTAACTGATGTGGTGCCAGGTCATGAAATAAACCACCACCAGAAATGGCCGGGTTAATCCGCCAATTGTTAGCCGTTTTTGCTATAAGTGAGGTATTGGGCGACTGGAGCATTTTTAATCGGACTAAACGGATATCACCAATAAGATGTTCGGCCAATAGTTCTTTAATTTTTAAGAACATGGGTTGGGCCCGGCGGTAATGGGCTACGCAAAGCTTTACATTAAATTTATGGGCTGCATCTGTCATGCGTTGAGCAGATGCAGCATCAAAAGTCATTGGTTTTTCGACATATACGGGCTTTCCAGCTTTTAAGGCCTCAATCGTATAAGTTTCATGCTGTAAGGGTGGGGTAGCAATATAAATAGCGTTTACCTCCGGATCGTTAATCAGTTGAGTGGCGTCATCATACCATTTGGGCACCTGGTGCCGTTGTGCATAATCAGCAGCTTTGGCACCATCCCGACGCATCACTGCAACTAATTTAGAGTTTTTAACCTTATTAAAAGCAGGTCCGCTTTTAACTTCAGTTACATCTCCACATCCAATAATACCCCATTTGATTTCTTGCATTATATTTTGATAAGATTGTATTTAGAAATATTTTTTGGACCAATCTATTGATAACAGTTTTATAAAAAAAAAGGGATTCACAATGAGCGTGATCCCTAATCAACTAACCAAACAAATCTTTTCCGGAAACCACCCCGGAATCAATGTATAAACGAGAGAACGAAAAGATTGTTTTAAAAAAAATGCCTTTTTTTTATTTTGCAAAAAAATTAAAAAATAAATTCAGTTAGCCTGAAATTCGTTTCGCTTTTTTTAGCTTTGTGTTATGCAAAATCTTTCAGAAAAGCTTCAAATCGATCTCATAGAACTTAAGGCAAAATATGCCTTTATTATGGATGAGCTTGAAGTAACATTTGCGGATGCTTATTTAATGAAATTGCAGGCCAAACAACGGTTGGCAAAACAGATGATGATTGAGATGGAGCGAATATTAACCGGGGATGCCGGAGCAAATGAAAACTAATCTTATAATATAAAAGAAATCATTTCTGATCAGGACTTTAAATAAATATCCTTTTATTCATGGATTTAATCAAGATGAAATTACCCTCTTTTTTAATATTAAGTGTTTGTCTTTTGGGTGCTTGTTCAGCCAGGATCAACAAACAAGTTGAATTAAATCCTGATAAGGTGTTGCGTGTCATGTCTTATAACATTCACCATTGCAATCCACCATCAAAAGAGAAAGAAGGTGTTATCGATGTTGATGCCATTGCCCAAGTGATAGCACAACAAAAACCAGATCTGGTAGCCTTGCAAGAGGTAGATGTGAATACCAAAAGATCGGGTAGTATTAACCAGGCCGTTTTATTGGCATCCAAACTGAAGATGAATTTTTATTTTGGTAAAGCAATTGATCATGATGGTGGCGACTATGGTGTAGCTATCTTATCACGCTTCCCGCTATCTGTACAACAGACTTTTAGGCTGCCTAAAGATAACGATGTCAAAGCAGAGCAAAGGGTTTTGGCTATCGCAAACGTAGAAATTGCTAAAGGGGTTTTTGTCCGTTTCGCATCTACCCATTTTGATGCACAACGTTCGGAAGCAAACCGGATCCTTCAGGCTAAAGAAATTAACCGATTAACAGCAAAAGAGACTTTACCACTGATTCTTGCCGGTGATTTAAATGCGTATCCAGGTTTAGAAACCATCAGTATATTTGATTCGAATTTTACGAGGACATGTAGCGACTGCGGTTTTACCATTCCTGTGATCAATCCAAGGAAAACAATTGATCATATAGGATTTAAAACAGGAAGTCCATTTAAAGTGGTTTCACACCAGGTTATTGCTGAACGTTATGCCTCCGATCATTTGCCTGTTGTTGCAGTGCTTCAATTGGAAAAATGATCGAAACTATATGATTTATACTACCTTTTTATCAAAGTAGGTGGGATGTTAAATGTAGGTTTTTTGTCTTCATCTTTAAAGTTTACTTCCATAAAGTAGCGCTTATGCTTTAGGATGTAATTGTCTATAAACCATAAGATATCGGGTAGGTTTTCAATCATTGGTGAACCAGCTATTTCGTGACCCATATCTTGCACATACTGAAAATAATATGGGTAGCCATTTTTCCTGAAGGTTTTAGCGAGATATCTGGAACCAAAAAAGCCTCTGTTTAATAATCTCACTTTGTTGTAAGGTACGAGTTTATCGGCCGTGCCGTGAAATAACATCGTTGGTGCTGGTGGGGTGGCATATTTTGGCGCCCCATGATAACTTAGTATTGCCCCGGCAAAAGAGATTACACCTTTGTATTGAAAATTTCCAGGTAATTTGGATGATAATGCGGAGGCATTCCGCTTATTATAGTCGGCATGCAGCGCTGTAATAGCGCCCGCACTTGATCCAGATAAGATGATCATGGCCGTATCGATCCCGAGCTCTTTTGCATTTCTGATCAGATAAGCCGTTGCATCAAAAACATCTGTTGTAGCAGTATCAATAGCAGCTTTTAAGTTTGAAGTATTAAATGGACTAGGAAATTTCTTTCCCTTAAGACCCAATCGATAATCAACTGAAACTACTTTATAGTGGTTTGCGATTAAGGTATTAAAGTACTGATCAAATAATTTGCTATCTCTGCGGCCCATTACAAAACCACCGCCAAAAATAAAAAGTACCGTTGGCTTAGTTTCTGTTATTTTTCCATTGTAATAAATATCCAATTTCAGTGTGCCAGAATCAGTTTTCGAAAATGTTCTTGTGTCTACGTGGAATTTTTTGTCCTGGAGTACAATTTGTGCCTTTGATGATGAAAAGCTGAACAAAAGTGACAGGAAAAGCGTGCTTGAAAGAAAAACTTTGGTATTGGGTATCATATTTTAAGGAAAATTTTTGCTATCAACTAATTGATTGGCTTTTTTAAGCTAAAGTATTGCTTTTCTGACTAGGGTGCAATTAAATGTGATATATTATCAATCATTATGTCTAAAGTTATAACATTCCCAGATGGGTAGAAATTTGCTGACTAACTGGCTTCTTAGTCGGACTTCTTGCTGTTTCAATGTGGAACCAATGGCAGTTTTCAAAAATTCCAGACGAACATTTCTTAATAACTTAATATGGATATAGTGATAACTTAAAACATATTATGTTGATTTGCGGCCATAAAACTAAATTAATCATGCAAAGCAATCAGGTAAAAGTTAGTCCGGATTTACAACAGTTTATTGATAAGTTTGAACCCAGTAAGTTTAAATTGATTCAGGGAGGTATTGAAATCCGCGGAATAAACGATATACACCGAAACATCACTCAAGCCAAAGAAATTATAGCAAGATTAAATCTTCGCCTAACTGTTTCTCATAATGCCGAAATGCTGAGCTATCGGGGTTTCGAAGTAAATAACTGTTGATCCGAACAAAGCTAACGGTTTTTGGCTTTGATAATGTATGATGATTATCCCATGATTCAATAAATTTTAAGAAGAATTATGGTGGTTATGATAGGTTGATCGTGATTAGTACTTCGAAATATTTGCCTTTAGGACCCGAGGATAGTTTTGCTTTTTCCTCATAGGTATGCAGCAATCTATGACGAATGTTTTCAAGGCCGGTATGGAAACCAGTATCATTTAATCCTGTATTAATCAGATTGCTTGTTTGAATACTAAATATTCCGTCATGGAACTTCACTATAATCTTTCCAGGATCTTCCGACTGGCTGAGATTACCATGTTTAACCATATTTTCGGTTAGACTAAGTAAAAGTAACGGAATTACCTCAATTGATTCGATTTTCTGTTCGTAAATAAAGTCTATAAACAAGTCAGGCTGTTTTATTCTACAGAGCTGAAGAAGATTTTCCACCTGGCGAATTTCTATTTTAAGCGGCATAATTTCAGGTCCGTGTTCACATTCCAATGCATAACGCATGAGTTTAGAAAGATATCTTACCGCTTCTGCAGCACGTGGTTCACTTTTATGTGTGCTGTTATAAATATAAGTTAATGTGTTAAATAAGAAATGTGGATTGATTTGTGCTTTCAGGTAAGCATTTTTAGCATTAGCCAGTTCAAGTTTTATTTGTTTTTGCTTCAACATTTCTTCAATTGCTTCTTTTTCCAATTTGGTAGTTAAATGTTTCTGATGAATATAGCTTTTAATAAAATAATAGGCTGTTGAGAAAAGCAGGAAATAAATACCTCTCCATATAGTTAATGAAATTTGCTTCCAGTCTGCTACTGTCATTTTGCCAATAGAAAGGGTTAATACTTTCGAAAGAGAACGGTCCGCAAGGTATGACGCTAATGTATATAAGCAAACTTCCAGCAAAGACAATATAATGATGCTAAAATAGGCGGCTTTTCGAGTTTTCAAACCCCGTTTCAACACAAACTCTGCATGTAGGTAAAAGAAGGTGATGATAATGATGTAATGAATACTATAGTTTATTATAGGGCTATTTATTTTGAGAATCAGAGAGACTAATAGATATTCATATAGAATAAAAGTAGCCCATGAAATAATATGCCAGCGATAATTTTTTAGCCAGTTCTTCATTTTGTTCTTTGGTTAAAATTCAGTTTCACAACAGTCAATAATTGCTTTGCGTAATGTACTCTTTTGATGGTTTTTAGGCGGCTAATTTTCTTTTATGAAAAGAATAACAGACCTAAAATCAACCCGGAAAACTGCATTTGTTTTCCGCTCGGAAAAAGCAGGTAATGCCCGCTTTCAAAAAACTGATCCAACAACCAGTACGGTAACAGTAATTACAACACTTACTGGTGTACAGCGATCAACCCCTTAAACGTTTTGATGCAAGGGTTTGATTATCAATGTGATCCATAAATGCCTCTTTGTATTGTGGGGTCATGAGCACTTCGTACTTTCCAAGGTCGATTTTGTGTCCATTGATCTCCTTTACATAGGAGGTGTTTATGATGTATGACTTATGGACACGGTAGAAGTGTTCATTTTGCTGGAGTTTTTCTTCCATTTCCTTAATGGTCATGTAAACTGAATAATCATTTGTTGGCGTGTAAATGTGTACATGGTTGTTTGATCCCTGAAGGTAGATGATATCCTTTTTAAGTACTTTTGTCAATCTGCCGCGTTCACCATTTGTACGCAAGAAAAATGCACCATCATCTTCGTTTACAAGATGCTGTGCATCATAACACTCTGAAATTACTTCGTTAACTACTATTGCGAAATCTTCAATGTCAAAAGGTTTTAACAGATAATGTTTAGCCCTGACCTTAAAAGCATCAAGTGCAAATTCAGGATAAGAGGTGGTAAAAATAATGTTGTGTGATTTGTGCTTAAGGTTATCAGCAAGTCGTAAGCCAGACATGGCTGGCATATCGATATCTAAAAAAATTAACTGTTTACTTCTCTCTGTGATAATCTCGCTTAATGCTTCTATTGGTTTAGTGAATATGCGGTTGACCTTTAACCTTGGCATTTCTGCAATATGATCTTGCAAAATATGAATTGCGGTCGGATCATCATCAACAATGATGCAAGAGATGGAGTTTTTCATTAAGATCAGTTTAAATTAGATAGAGGCAATCTAATCATTTATCCTTAAATTAAATAGCAAAAAATGAAGAACATGGGAGGCTACAAGATAAAACCTAAGCTCGGTCTGCTACTATTTTATCAAACAAAATATAAGTCCAAATAGAACTCGCGCGAACAGAAAGTCCATCATTACCTTCACCTAACTGCTATGACGAAAGTAGAGAAGAGTTTTAAACCGTATTGCTAATCCATTAGCTAATAACAACTAGCTTTTAAAAATACCTTTTAGCAATTTGCCATAGCTGCCATTGATTTTATTAATTAATTGTTTGATTGTTAGTTGCTTATGCAATATGTATTTCCATCCAACACGGCCTTAGCACTGTATCTCCGTTCTACTTAAGTCCGGCCTAATTTTTCGGACTCCACTGACCAAGCCCTACCACTGGCTTTGAAAGAAAAATTTTCAGCCGGCATTTTATTGATGTTTGTCTATTGTTTTTATTTGCATTAATGAGCTCGGCAGTGCCTCGGTTTTGTTACTTTTTGATGCAAAAAGTAAGAGCCCTTCGGCGGCGGTGAGCCGAGGCAAGACTGGGCTGTATGGCATAAGTAATTAGTTACGTCATTTACATTGATTTTTATAAAATAAATTATCCCTCTGCATGACAAATCGCTAATGGATGGCGTCATCCAGTTTACATTTTTACATCATCCATTCGTACTGGCATCATTTTATCTACCTTTTTGCGGTATGACCAATAAAATACGATTGGATAAACAAATAGGTTAAATAAAGTATTCGTAACCAACCCGCCAATGACTACGATAGCCAACGGTTTTGAAGCTTCTGAACCGATTCCGGTAGAAAGTGCTGCAGGCATCAAACCAATGGCCGCCATTAAAGCTGTCATCAATACTGGTCTGAACCTGCTGGCAATTCCATCGCGCATGGCATCAGTAAAAGTCCAGTTTGGATGGTATTTTAGTTCTGTGATGTTGGTTTTGAATCGGGTAATAAGAATCACTCCGTTCTGCACACAGATGCCAAACAATGCAATAAAACCGATCCCTGCCGAAATATTAAAATTTACACCAGCAGCCAAGAGGGCCAATATCCCGCCAATCATGGCAAAAGGAACATTGTTTAATACCAATAGCGCATCTTTGATGTTTCCAAAGAGCACAAAAAGGATAAAAAAGATCAATAATAAACTTACCGGAACGGCCTGCGATAACCTCGCAATAGCCCTTTGTTGGTTCTCGAAATCGCCAGCCCACTCCAGCTGATAGCCTTGTGGCAATTTGATTTTGGCATTTACTTTCTGCTGAGCTTCGGCAATTACACTCCCCATGTCGCGGCCGCGGATTGAGAATTTAATGGCTCCGTAACGTTTGTGTTTATCACGGTAAATCATACTTGGCCCCGTAATCTTGCTAATGCTCGAGATTTCACCCAATTGAACATTTGAACCCGATAGGGTAGGTACGCGTAATTTACTAATGGAGCTTTCGTCATTCCTAAAATCTTCAGGATAACGGATAATCAGATCAAATTTGCGTTCGCCTTCATAAATCTGTGTTGCGGCCTTACCGCCAATAGCCATTTCAATTACGGCATTAGCATCTGCTGTGCTTACCCCATATAAGGCCATCTTTTTCTGATCAAGGTTAATCTGCAGTTCGGGCTGACCGAGATTTCTTAAAATGCCCAAATCTTCAATGCCATCAACCGTTTTTAAAATACTTTCTATCTTTTCCTCTTCCTGTTCAATGTATTCAAAGTTCTCACCAAATAATTTCACCACTATCGATCCCTTTACGCCTGAAACAGCTTCTTCTACGTTGTCTGAAATGGGTTGTGAGAAATTAAGGCTGATGCCAGGAAAGCTCTTTAATTTCTCCTGCATGCGTTCAATCAGCTGTTCTTTACTCTGCTTGCGTTTCCATTCTTTTCGCGGATAAATATCTACATGAAATTCCATATTGTAAAAACCGGTGGCATCTGTTCCATCGTTCGGCCGGCCGGTTTGCGACATCACCTGTTTTACTTCCTCAAAACTTAAAAAGATCTTTCTCATTTCATTTGAAAGTTTTTTGGTTTCATCTAACGAGATACTTAAAGGTCCGGTAGCACGGACATAAATGGAACCCTCATCTAAACTGGGAAGAAATTCGGTACCCAAAAACTTAAAACTGAAAGCACCTAAAAGCAGTACAATAATGGAAATGCTAAAAACAAGTTTCTTTTTTTTAAAACAGCTATCATAAAATCGGAGGGTTGATTTGGTAATCCACTCTAAAAAGATATTATGTTTCTCTTTTACATTTTTTTTCAAGAGCACGCTGGCCATAGCAGGAACTAAGGTAAAGGTTAAAATTAGCGCACCCAATAAGGCAAAACTTAAGGTCCAGGCCAATGGAGAGAACATTTTGCCTTCAACCTTTTCAAATGTAAAAATAGGTAGCAAACCAGTAATAATGATCAGTTTAGCAAATAAAATTCCCTTTCCGTTTTCAAGACTGGCTTTTTTAATAAAACCGAGTTTACTCATTTTATTGAACTTTTCCATGCCCAATTTTTGGGCCTTTGCGTCTAACACGACAAAAATTCCTTCAACCATCACCACAGCACCGTCTATAATAATCCCGAAATCGATAGCGCCCATGGATAGCAGGTTGGCTGGCATACCCTTTAGTTTAAGACAGATAAAAGCAAAAAGCAAGGCTAATGGGATAATAATCGAAACGATTAAGGTCGTGCGCCAATCGGCCATGAAAAGAAACACAATCAGCGTAACAAATAAAATCCCTTCGAGCATATTACCCATTACCGTGTGTACGGAGTAGTTAACCAGGTCTTCGCGATCGTAAAAAGGTTTGATTTTTACATCATCGGGCAAAATGGTGCTGTTGATGGTATTGATCTTTTCTTTTAACCTTGCGATTACCTCGGAAGGATTGCCGCCTTTTCTCATCACGATAATGCCCTCTACTACATCTGGATCTCTATCGCGGCCAACCTGACCCAATCTTGGCAGGGCCGATTCGGCTACATCAGCAATGGTTTTGACATAAATGGGGGTGCCGTTGATGTTGTCAACAACTACATTTTTGATTTCGTCTATATTGTTGAGCACGCCGATACCACGAACCACATAGGCCTGACCGCTCTGCACAATTACATCACCACCTACATTAATATTGCTTTTAGATACCGCTTCGAAAAGTTCAGTTGCACTTACCCCGTATTGAATGGCTTTCTGCGGATCCACCGTAATCTGGTAGGTTTTAACCTCTCCACCAAAGCTCACCACATCGGCAATGCCTGAAACGGATAAGAGTTCGCGTTGTACAACCCAATCCTGTAAGGTTTTTAATTCCCTGACCGATTTTGTATCACTTGTTAGGGTATACCGGAAAATTTCTCCTGTCGGTCCGTAAGGTGGTTGTACTTCAGGATTAATACCATCTGGCAGATCGGCTTCGTCAAGATGATTATTTACCTGTACCCGAGCCTCGGCATAATCTACATCATCTTCGAAACTTACTTTTACAATGGACAAGCCAAATAGCGAGGAAGAACGGATACTGGTTCGCTTTTCAGTAGGATTCATGGCAATTTCCAATGGTCTGCTCACAAATTTTTCTACTTCTTCTGCACTGCGGCCCGGCCATTGGGTAATAATGGTGATATTGGTGTTGGTTACATCCGGAAAGGCATCGATCGTGGTATGTTTGAAGCTTAGATAACCCGCGAGGATTAGGATAAAAGTAGCAAAAAAGATGAAATATTTATTCTTCAGTGCAAAGCCAATAATGCTTTTTATCAATTTATTCATTTTTAAAATCTAAGATGATGAAAAGAAACTATTGTGTTTTCAAGCTCTCGAACAAGAAAACCTGTTTGGAAGCAATAATGCGGTCGCCGGCCTGTACGCCTTTGCTGACGTAGACTTTGTCAGCAGTTTTACGGCCAATTTCGATCTCCTGGATTTTTACTTTATGATCCTGTCCCAAAACAAGCACATAATTTTTGTTTTCATCGAAAATTACGGCCCTTGAGTTTAAAACCGGAAGATCAACGGCAGAATTTGCCGAAACCTTTACCGTTCCGAGCATGCCCGGCTTGAGCAGGAAGCCAGGATTTGGAATTACCACCCTTGCATTCATTACTTTGCTGTCCTGATCAACCTGGTTATATAATTTCTCTATTTTCCCTTTAAAAATTTGATTTGGATAGGATAGGGTGGATAAACTCACCTCGTCTCCTGCTTTAACACGTGAAATGTCCGACTCGTAAATATTGATCATGGCCCAAACGTTAGAGAGATCGGCGATGGTAAAAAGGCTTTTATCATTATCACCACGCAGCTGCATGTTTTGGGTAACATTTTTTTCGATCACAAAACCGCTAATCGGCGATTTAATCGCGTATAATCCTGTACTGCTTCCACCATTAAGCTTTAATACTGAACTGGCCCTTTTCGCTTCAGCTTTTTTGATCTGATAGTCGTTTTTGGCTTCTTCCAATTCTTTAGCTGATGACAAACCACTCTGAAAAAGTTGCTCGGCTTGTTTTACAGCCCTTTCTGCATTTTTAAGTTCGGCATTGGCTGCAATAACCTCTTTATCAAAACCCGCCATTTCAGAACTGGTGAGGGTAGCCAGTGTTTGTCCGCTCGAAACCTGATCGCCCAAACGTACGCCCACGCGATTTACTGTTCCACTTACCATTGGGAAAAGTTCTGACCTGCGTTCTTCATTTGCAGTAATTTTGGCCGAAAATATCAGTTCGGTTTTGCTGTTTGCCTGCTGTACAGTATCAATTAGCAAACGGTTGATCAAAGAATCGGTAATGGCAAATTTATCATTTGGTGCAGCCGTTTTGTGTTCGCTACAAGCCAATAATAAACTGGTTGCGGCAATGATTACCGTATTTTTATAGAGATTTTGCATGAAAATTTATTTAAAAAATATTAGAACCGGTTACATAATTAAGTTCAGCGCGAGTACTCATTCTTTCCGATTGAAGTTTATTAAGCTGAAGCGTGTTTTCTTTGTAGGCATCGTAGAGATCCAAAAATTCGATCAGGCTGATGTTCCTTGCCTTGAAATTTTTGATCAGACTTGAAACCAGTGTATTAAAGTCGGTACCGAAAGCAGGATCAATCTCTGCAAATAATTTTTCATTACGTAAGGCGGTCTTATAGCTGTTAAATACCTCGTTTTCCAGTAAAGCTTCCTGTTTTTTAATATTTACACCTGCTGCAGTAATGCCAATCTGCGCCTTTTTAATTTCTCCCTGGTTTCTGGAGAAAAGGGGAATTGGGATCTTAATGCCTAAACCGGTATATTTTTCTGGATAATTCCCTTTAAGGTCGTAACTCAGTCCAACTTCTATGTCAGGAATGGCCATTGCTTTTTGAAGCTTTAAATTACGTTCGTTGTAAAGCAGATTGGTTTTGGCTAGTTTGAGGTCAGCACGGTTGGCCCTTGCTGAATCTAGTAATGCCTGATAGGGAATTTTATCTACAGCGGGGGAGGTGAGGACTGATTTATCTAAAACTAAAGTAATTGAAGTGGAAGCGTTGACTCCGCTGAGCAACTTCAAATCTTTATAGTAATCTTCCAGTTCATTCAGTAATTCAGCCTGTTCTGCTTTGAGGTTAATCAATAATGATTTAATTCTGATTACATCTTTTGCTGCAACATTCCCCATTTTTAATTGAAGGTCATAAGCTTTCGCTAACTGATCGGTAGAACTGATTTGTTCCTGATATACGTTAACCGATTGTGCAGCAAAATAGGCTTTGTAAAAGGTGGTAACGAGTTCAAATTTTAGTGTTCTAACCAGATCAAAATATTCGTATTCGGCCATTTTAACTCCAGTTTGGGCCAGTTTGATATTCTTATTTCGTTTGCCGGCAAGTTTGAACAGCTGAGAAATAGATCCGGCATATTGGCCATAGGCGTATGAGGTCTGCAGAAATTTCTTTGTTTCGTGATTGTAAAAAAGGTTTTCGTATTCTAGCGTTGGGTTTTCGAAAAGTTTTGCCGTAATGATTTCTGCTTTTGCCTGATCAATTTCATAATTACTGGCCAATAAATCGAAATTATTCCTTAAAAAAAGACTTTCTGCCTGGCTTAAGTTTAAGCTCAAGGTATCACGCTGTGCGAAGGCTGCACTGGCTGTTAGTGCCCAGAAAAGAATGAGCCATGAAAATATCCTTATCATATCAGCAAAACTATCTATGCCAGATTAAAGGGGGATTAAATTGTGCTTAAAAGGGGATTAAAGTTGGGGTTGACCTCTTCACTCATACTATCATTTCGAGCGGAGCGCAACGTAGTCGAGAAATCTGTCTCGAGGTAGATCTCTCCCCGCCTGTACGTGCAGGCCTTTCCGCACAGGCGGGCGCTCCACTTCGTTTCGGTCGAGAGGACGACTTTTTATGGAAGAAGAAAAGTAATTACGAAAGTTTTCTCAACTTCACCGAAAAAATGCAGCCCCCTTTTTCTGGGATGCTAAGGGTAATCTCACCTTTAAGCAGATCGATTATTTTTTTGGCCATGTAAAGCCCCATTCCTTCACCACTATGGCCCTTCTCTTGTGCACGCGTGTAAAAAGGCTTAAAAATATCCGCTTGATTTGCAGGTGAGATCCCCGGTCCATAATCGGTGACATGGATCAACAATTGATTTTTAATAGATTCAACAAATATATTTACTTCTTGATTATTGGAAAATTTAAAAGCATTAGAAATGATATTATTCAGCGCAATCTGTATCAAAGTGTCATTGGCCAGTACTTCGGGTTTTGGATCGATGGATTTTTCATAAGTAATTTTAACATCAAGGTCTTTTTGCGTTTTCCATCCGGTTTGGATTTTAGAAAGAAGATCATCAAGTTTGATCGGAGACAATTTCGAATTGATCAGGTCAAGGTCCATTTTTGCGAGGGCTACTAAACCAGTGATGGTATGTTCCATTTTTTCGGCATCCTCAAGCATTGAAGCGATTGCATTTTGGTAGGCAGCCTGATCTCTATTTTTTGACAGCGAAAGTTCAGCGTTCATCATGATCCTGGTAACTGGTGTTCTAAGTTCATGCGAAGCATTGGCTACAAAGGTTTTCTGTAGTATGAAAGCCTGTTCAAGCTCTTCCATCAAATGGTTAAAACTTTGGGCAATGAGGTTAATTTCGTCTTTGTTGTTATTTTCTTCTACCCTAAATCCCATGTTTTGAGCACCGGCCTGTTTTACTTCGAGCATAAATTTTTGCAGCGGTTTCAGCATTTTCTGTGCAACCCATCTGCTTAGTAATAATATCACAATCGAAATCAGGATGAAGATAAAAATCATAATTTTCAACAGTTTGTCGAGCTTGTTTTGCGAGCCCTGGTCGTTGGCCGAAGCAAGAATGACGAAGTCGCCCTGATTATCTTTATAATAAATACCAACTACCTGGCGCTGACCATCCGTATATTTTAAACGACCTTTTCTGCGTACCTGATCAATGGTTGCAGGGGTCCAATATTGGGCAGTATCGCCGATGAAAGTAGCCCTGTTCTTTTCGTCATAAATACGAATGACCTCGCTGTTTAACTTCTGAAGGTATTTATGGCGTACTGTGTTCAGTGCATCGCGACTGATTTCATCGGCTTCGAGGTACAATTTAGCGGTAACCATTGTACGGTCGGTTAGGCGTTCGAAAAAGTCGGCCTCCAGAAATTTCATAAAAGTAAAATATACCGTACAGAGCACTGCGAAGAGCATTGAAGTGCTTATTAGGGTAAAATATAGTGCTATACGGTCTTTTATCTTCATTTACTTCAAAATATAGCCCATATTAATCTTGGTGTGGATCAGTTTCCGTTCAAAACCTTTTTCGATTTTTTTTCGCAGAAAATTGACATAAACGTCAATTACATTGGTACCAGTTTCGAAATTGATGTCCCAGGCTTGCTCTGCTATAAATTGTCGCGAGAGCAAACGTTTGGGGTTCCGCATAAAAAGTTCAAGTAGAATAAATTCTTTGGCGCTTAATTCGATTGGCTTACCGGCGCGGCTTACTTCTTTGCTGTAGGTATCCAGAATAAGGTCTTCGAAGTATAATTTATGCTCTTTTTTTGTTTCAATAGGTGGCTGTCTGCGCAAAAGTGCTGCAACCCTGGCCAAAAGTTCCTTCAGGTGAAAGGGTTTTACAAGGTAATCATCAGCACCGGCTTCTAAACCAGTAACTTTATCATCAACGGTACCCATGGCCGTAAGCATTAGGATTGGCGCTTGCAACGCTTTTTCTCTAAGGTGTTTGCAAAGCTGAATGCCATTTAAACCAGGCATCATCACGTCAATAATCAGGAGGTTGAAACTGCCACTCAAAAAAAGATCCAGCGCATCAATCCCATTAGCTACAGTAAGTACCTGATAGTCGTTTTCTTCGAGTGCCGATTTCAAAAGTTCAGCAATTTTAGGGTCGTCTTCCGCAATTCCGATCTTGAGCATTCAGCAAAAGTAACCATCTCATCTTAAAAAGGGATTAAAATGGTTGTATTTCTGGTATTGGAAGATTTTCAAGACTTATTTCGTCATTACAAACTAAGAAGGGGGTTCTCTGCAGGAACGAAGCATAGATTTTTGAGCTTCATATCCAGGCTATCGATTTGGATATTTGACTATATTATGGTAAATGATACTTCGTTGCATTCGGCATGGCATAAAATGGCAAGCAAACTATATTTTATCTATCTTCTGGTATTTCACCAGCGAAATCACTATGCGATTCATAATATTCAAGTAACCTCATTATCTTTGAAGACATCTATTTTTATGTTCGAAAAACTTGACCAGGCCAACTATCATCAACTTTGTTACTTATTAGCTAGTGATCACCCGGAATTTCAATTAATTTTAGATCAATACGGTCATCCACCCTTTTGGTCGCGGCCAAATACTTTCGAATCATTGGTGCATATTATTCTGGAACAGCAGGTTTCTCTGGCTTCGGCTTTGGCCGCATTGACTAAATTGAAAGAAAAAATTCAGGAAGTTACGCCTGAAAGATTGTTATTACTCACCGATCAGGAATTAAGAGATTGTTATTTCAGTCGGCAAAAAACAGCTTATGTTCGTCATTTAGCCGAAAACATAGTTAGCGGAGCATTGTCTTTGAGCGAAATGGAGGAAATGGACGATCTGACCATTAGAAGTCAGCTCAAAAAAATCAAAGGGATCGGTGATTGGACGGTAGATATTTATCTGATTTTTATGCTGCACCATCAGGATGTTTTCCCGATTGGAGATCTGGCTGCGGTAAACTCACTAAAAAAAGTAAAAGGCTTGTCAGCAACAGTGAGTAGAGAAGAAGTATTGTTCGAAGTAAGTCAATTTAAACCTTATCGAACTATTGCCACCATGCTGTTGTGGCATGCGTACTTATCTGAAAGAAAGCGGAAGTAAATTTCCTTTACTTGTTTATGGAAAGCATGTCTAACTACAATTTAGGTGCCTTCACTCGTACCATTAATTTAAATGCTTGACCTATAGGTATGCGTATATAAATTCAACTGAACCAAAATAGCTATAATGTAAAAGTAATTCCTTGGACATTTTGCCTCATTCAGGATAAATTTTCTCTTTAAGATTTGTTAATAATAAGGGAATATTGAGCTGGTAGCTTTGCTTCGAAAAAAAGCAGCATCCCTTGAGCGAAACTTTACTCTCCTCTTTACAGCGCGGAAGCCATCAGGCTATGAAGGAAATTTACCGGTTATATTGGTCAGCTATTTTTGATGCTGCGCTGAAAAAAATGGGTGATGAAGCTCTTGCACAGGATATTACCCAGGAAATTTTCATTTCACTTTGGGAAAATCGTAAAACGATTAAGCTGTCTGGAAGCCTTTGTGCCTATCTATATGGTGCTGTAAAATATAAAGTGATTAATTATTTCAAGTCTGGTAGCATTAAAGAACAGCACCAAAATGCGCTTAAAGCTTTGATGGATGAACAAAATACTGCAGCGGCTGATGATAAACTAATTTTAAAAGAACTTCATTCAGAAGTTGATCATGCCATTGCGCTACTGCCCGAAAAAATGCAGTTGGTATTCTCAATGAGTAGAAAGCAGGAGAAATCCATCAAAGAAATCGCTGCAGAACTGAACGTTTCTGTGCAAACGGTGAAAAACCAAATTTCTGCCGCACTAAAACTTTTGAAAAAAAGTCTTTCCTATATTTTGTTAATTGCTGCACTAATTGGCTTAACATAAAGTTAATTTATAGATAACATTTTTGGTTAGTACCCATCCGCTTTTCAACTGACATGTATTTAAATGACAGAAGAACAGGCAAAGGAATTGCTGCAGAAATATCTCGATCAGCAAGCGAGTCCGCAAGAGCAAAAAAAGGT
Source organism: Pedobacter terrae (assembly GCF_036946585.1). Taxonomy (GTDB): domain Bacteria; phylum Bacteroidota; class Bacteroidia; order Sphingobacteriales; family Sphingobacteriaceae; genus Pedobacter; species Pedobacter terrae_C. The sequence continues at coordinate 62,165 of NZ_JAQIIV010000016.1, forward strand.
TGAAGAATGGTATACTACACTCCATACAAAAAATGGGATAGTACCGCCCTACCGTAAAGCAAGAATAGGCGCTCAAATGTTTGCACAACTTCAGGTTGTCATGGGCAACGAGCCTAAAACTGGCAGAATATTGAAATTTCTTCCGTTTATCAGCGTTGCCGCTGCTACATTTTTTATGCTCACAATTGGCATCACGATTTGGAAACTGAACACCAAAGTTTCATCTGAAAATCAGCTGACCATAATTACCGGAAGTAAGCAACAGAAAAGAATCACTTTACCCGATGGTTCGGTAGTATTGTTAGGGCCCTCGGCAAAACTATGCTACCCTAAAGTATTTGCTTCAAACAGCCGTCAGCTTGAACTAAAAGAGGGGGAAGCATTTTTTGATATATCCCATCAGGAGAAAAGACCATTCACCGTGCGTACAAGTGTTGGGTTAAACATTAAAGTTTTAGGTACCTCTTTCAAAGTTAAATCTTATGAGGACAGTAAACAGCTTGAGGTTGCCGTGGTTACGGGTAAAGTTGCGGTCAGCAATCAAAAAGGTAACCTGGGTACGCTGGTTAAGGACGAATCTTTAACTTATGATAAAAATGCCGGCCGTGCAGCTATCCGTAAAATCAAAGCACCTGCTTTTATCGAATTTGCTTTTGATGGAACAAGCCTTGATCAGGTGATTGCTAAGCTCGGGTATGTTTACAGCATTAAAATTTTGCTTAGCGATAAAAGTTTGGGCAAGCTTAAAACAACTGCTTCTTTTAGTAGCAAACAATCGCCGGAAGAGATTCTGGATATTATCTGCAGTCTTCATCACCTTAGGTTCAACGCATCAAAAAATCATAAAACATTTAATATATACAGATGAAATAGGGATATGATATAGAACTATGTACGGTTATCGGTCAGACCGGGTACCGCAATCTTCTTCCTGGCAAAAAAGCCAGTATAAATAAAGCTTTACAAAAATAAAAATCAAACAAATTAAGCAATGAAAAGAACCTCCGTTAAGAGGACACCAGCTCTTTACAAGATCATGAAATACTCATGTTTAACATTTACCATTCTCTGCATTTTTTGCAGCTCTATCCTCGCTTCAGCAGGTATGGCACAAAAATTAGAAAAAACCAAGGTTAGCCTTACCATAAATAAAGGCCGTAAAATGACCGAGATCATCAAAGAAATCGAGTCCCGTACCGGACTCAGTTTTGTATACGATCCGGATCAGCTTCAACAAAAAAATATGTCGGTAAGCGGTGATTTTACCACCGAGCCTGTAAGATCACTGTTAGATCGTTTAGGGTTACAAGTGCTGGAAAAAGGCGGATACGTGATTTTAAATAATGCCGTAATGAATAAACCAGACCGGGTTATTACAGGGGTAGTAAGAGATACCACAGGTTTGGCGCTTCCAGGTGTATCGGTAAAAGTATTGGGCACGCAAAGTGGTACCATTACTGATGGAAATGGTGCTTATCGCATTGCAGTTGATGCAGATGCTGTATTATCATTCTCTATGATCGGTTACCAGACCAGGGAAGCAAAAGTAGGCGAAGAGCAGGTAATCAATATGGTTTTGAAAGAAGAACGCTCTACACTTGCTGATGTAGTGGTTGTAGGTTACGGTACGCAGAAAAAAGAGACCTTAACCGGGGCAATCAGTATTGTAGGCCTGGATAAACTTTCTTCACGCTCATTAAACAGTGTTGGCGAGGTACTGGCCGGAAAATCGCCAGGTGTGATTGTAACCAATGAGGGTGGCGATCCCACTTCTGCACCACGCATCAATATCCGGGGCGCGGGCGGTATCAATGGTGAGAATGTACTTTATGTAATCGATGGCTCGATATTTTCAGGTACACCACAGCTTAATCCTAACGATATCGAATCGATATCGGTACTAAAAGATGCATCTGCAGCTATTTATGGAGCAAGAGCTTCTGGCGGTGTGGTATTAATTACCACTAAAAAAGGCAAAAGCGGAAAAATGCAGATCAGTTTCGACGCTAAATTGGGCCAGCAGAGTGCCTGGAAAAAGTTAGAGCCTTTAAATGCACAGCAACGTGCGCAGGTAGCGGCAACCGCCGCGAAAAATGGTGGCAGTAACCTGCTACCAGCTTTCGACCCTGCAAAATATCCTGACGGCCAGATTACGCGCACCAACTGGATGGATGAGGTTTTTAGAATTGGACAATTACAGGATTACAACGCAGCGATAAACGGTGGGAGCGAAAAGTCTAACTACTACCTCAGTTTTAATTACCGTAACGCAGAAGGTATCGTCTTAAATACCAAAACTAAACGTTACAATTTCAGGATCAATACCGAACACGAAGTTACTGATTGGTTAAAAGTGGGCGAAAATCTTTCGTACAGCAGTACCAATGGAAACGGAGCCAATACAAGCAGTGATTATACAGGCGCCTTACTGTCTGCCATTTATTATCCAACCAACGGCACACCCTATAATGCAGATGGGAGCTTTGCAGGTTTGCCAGGGTCATATGCAGGAGATTACGGGGATATTGTTAACCCGGTTGCCGATTTAATGCGTATTGATATCAATAACCCTGTAAATGTTTTAGTGATCAATCCTTATGCTAACCTTAAATTGGCTAAAGGTTTAACTTTCAGGTTGAATTTAAGCGTGACCAAATCAGACGCTGCCTTTAAAAGCTTTACACCAAAAAGGCCAGAGGTTGGAAAACCGGTGCTAAGCAATAGTTTGGTAGAAAGAAGCGATAAAGCAACAGACTTCTTAGCAGAACAGGTTTTAAATTATAAAACATCGTTTGCGCAGCACCAGTTAGAATTTACCGGTGGTTATACATTTCAGAAAACCAAAAGCAGTGGCTTATATGCCTCGGCTACAGGTTTTGATGATGAATCGAAACAATACCGGTATTTGGGTAATGCAACAGTTCCTCAACCTTCATCCAGTTACTTTGATGCAAAAGCACTTTCTTCACTTTTTTTCAGGGCAAATTATAACTATGGCGAAAAGTATCTTTTATCGTTGATCGGTCGCCGTGATGGTTCATCCATGTTGGCCAAAGAAAACCGATTCAGAAATTACGGATCAGTTTCTGCAGGTTGGGTAGTGAGTAAGGAAGATTTCTTGAAAGATATGCGCTGGTTAAATGAGTTTAAATTAAGAGGCAGTTATGGCATTTTAGGAAACCTGGGCAGTCTTTCATCGTCAGCAGTCAATCCGTTATTAAATCCTACTCAAAGTTATTTCGGACAATCGCCAACCTTACAAAACGGCTATATCCAGACGGTTTTGGCTAACAGAAACCTAACCTGGGCTGAATCTAAACAAACCAACATCGGGCTTGACCTGACGGTTTTAAACCGATTGAGTGTAGTGGCTGATTATTTTATTAAAGAAACTGATAAAATGATCTTAAACAGAACGCTGCCTGGAACGGCTGGCTTAAACATCCAAACCATTAATGCCGGTATAGTGAAAGATAAAGGTATTGAGTTAGGCCTAACTTACAACAGCGATAAAAATGCAGCCTTCACCTACTCGGTAAATGCGACTTTAACTAAGATAAACAACAAGATAGAAGAACTCATCCCTGGTATAGAAAACCAAACGGTATCTACTAATTTTAGGAACGAGGTTGCCCCCCTTACCAATAGGGTAGGACAGCCGTTGTATAGTTATTTTGTATTGAAAACCGATGGTATTTTTCAGAGCCAGGCAGAAGCCGATAACTATAAAAATGCCAAAGGGCAGAAAATCCAGCCGAATGCAAAAGCGGGTGATTTTAAATTCGTAGACATTAATGGCGATGGATCAATTGATAGCAAAGACCGTTATTTTGCAGGCAGTGCCTATCCTGATTTCTCTTACGGATTAAGTTTCAATGCAAGTTATAAAAACTTCGATTTCAATATTTTTGTACAAGGTGTACAGGGCAACAAGTTGTTTAATGCTGTAAAGCGTACTACTTATAGTGCTTCCGGACCTTCATATAACAAATTGGTTGGCATTTTAGATGCCTGGTCGCCAGAGAATCCAGGTGGTAAAGTACCGATTATTTCAACCAGTGATGCTAACGGAAACTTTGCTGCTTCTGATTTTTATATAGAAGATGGCTCTTACCTGCGTATCCGCAACGTAACCTTGGGTTATAGTTTGCCAAAATCGATCGCTAATAAACTAAAAACAGGCGGTGTCAGAATTTATGCTACGGCAAACAATCTTTTCACCATCACTAAATATTCAGGCTTTGATCCTGAAATCGGAATGGACAACAACGGAGTAGATGTTGGTCGTTATCCACAAGCCAGAAGTTTTATCCTTGGTTTAAGCGTAAATTTATAATCACAACAACAATGAAAAAGAATTTAAAATATTTGGCATTCGCCGCCCTTGCTGTTTTCTCTTCATGCACAAAACAGCTTGATATTACACCAGAAGGTTCTCCTTCTGCACAGAATTTCTGGAAAACCAAAGAGGACGCCCTGAAAGCCGAAGGTGGAATGTATGAACTTTACAATGCTGAAGATTTCTACGGTCGTGGGATGTTCTGGTTTATCAATGCCAGTGATGACATGGTTACCGGCCGTAACAAGCCAGAGGCCGATAACATTAAAAACTTTAACCGTACCTATGTAGGAGGCGGTTATACCGAAACGCAGTGGAGTATGCGTTATGCCATTATTAAACGGGCCAATGATATCATCAACAATGTGCCTAACATTAATATGGATGAAAGTTTAAAGAAACAGATTATTGGTGACGCTTATTTTAATGCTGGTTTGGTTTATTTTCAGCTGGCAGCAAACTATGGTAACGATAAAGCAGGCGTTCCAATTGTTAAGCCCGAAACAGATGCATCGCAGCCAATCCCACGCGCTAGCAATGTAAATGAAAATTATGATTATATTATTTCGCTTCTGTTAAAAGCTGCAGATAACCTTCCGTTTTTTTCAGCGATGAAACCTGCTGATTATGGTAAGGCACATAAAACAGCAGCGTGGGCGTACTTATCTAAGGTATATCTGTTTAAGAAGGATTATGCCAACGCCGCTAAATATGCAGATATGGTTATCAACTCCGGGCAGCATGATTTAATTAATACAGGTTTTGCCGATGTTTTTAAGGCTTCAAACAATTGGTCTAAAGAATATATCTGGTCGGTGGTTTGTACACCAAGCGGTGGCGGAACGGGCTGGGGAAGCAAGCTGCCTGGTGTAATGTTAACCAACAAAGCGTGGGGTATTTATAATGGATGGGGTTATTACCTGCCAACCAAAGAACTTTACGATTCTTACGAAGCTGGCGATCAACGCCGTGAAGCGACTATTTTGAAGCCCGGCGATAAATTTATGTTTTTTGGTGCCGAACGTAGCTTTACCAAAGATGGTGGTGCAACTTCAAATTACCAGTTTAAAAAATACATGGAGCCTTTTTCTTACGCTAACCCTATTCCAACGCATGTTAACCCTAACGGGGATAACGGAACAACTGACTTAAATGTACCACTAATGCGTTATGCCGAAGTATTATTGATTAAAGCAGAAGCTGCAATTAACGTTAGCGGTGCAGGAGCAGGCGATACCGAATTGAATAAAATCAGGCTTCGTGCAGGTTTAGGTGCTAAAACAGGAATGACTATGGATGACCTTAAACGCGAACGCCGTAATGAGCTTGCCGGAGAATGGGCAGATCGTCACCGCGATTTGGTAAGATGGGGCGATGCGCAAGCTACCTATGCTAAACCATTACATGATTATGATGGCAGTGTCATTTGGCCGGCAAGAACTTTTAATCCACAGGTGCATGATGTTTGGGCAGTGCCACAGAGAGAAATCGATAACAGTGCAGGTGTAATTAAACAAAATCCAGGATGGTAAAAAAAATAGGGATCAACTTTGCAGCATTAGCTTTTATGCTGGGGCTGCAAGGTGCTTCTGCTCAGGTTAAGCTAAATGCAAACCGTGGACATAGCCACAATGATTATAAACAGGAAATTCCGCTTCTTACAGCATATTATGCCGAAATGGGATCTATTGAGGCCGATGTGTTTTTAAAAGATGGTGAATTGTATGTCGCACATGAAGCTTCAGAAATTAAACCAGATTTTACACTTAAAAAAGTATACCTCGATCCGCTAGCCCGGTTTTTTAAAGCAAAAGGGAATCATCCTTACACCAATGCAGCCCTAAAACTGCAGTTGGTGGTTGATGTAAAGGAAGATTACCAGCATGTGCTCCCCGTATTGTTAAAAGAACTGGAAGGTTATGCCGAAGTATTTGACGTAAAAAAGAATGCCAATGCGATTAAAGTAGTCATTAGTGGCGATGTGCCGGCACCAGCTGATTTTAAAAATTATGATGAGAAATTATCTTTTGATGGCAGGCCGTCAACCATTTATACCAATGCACAATTGGCCAGGGTGGCGATGATCAGCGATGATTTGAAAAATCACACCGTATGGAATGGGAAGGGCAACCCGACTAAAACGGATGAAGCCAGGATGAGAGCCATTATCACACAGGCGCATCAAAAAGGCAAGCCTTTCCGTTTCTGGGCTTCACAGGATAGTCCGAATACCTGGATAGTGCTTGAAAGGCTTGGTGCAGATTGGATCAACACGGATCAACCAACTAAACTGAGCGATTTTTATCTTCATCAGGATAAATTGAGTTATACCAATCTCAAACCGTATACACCTTATACACCCACTTACAAAAGTGACGGACAAAACAAGGCCCCAAAAAAAGTCATTTTGTTAATTGGCGATGGGATGGGACTGGCTGCCATCCACGCCGGTTTGATTGCCAATCATGGCGATCTGAACATGGCCAGGTTCCATTACATTGGCTTTTCTGAAACCGCTGCTGCTGATGCGGGAAATACAGATTCGGCTGCGGGAGGTAGTGCGATGGCCATTGGTTATAAAACCAATAACCGTTATATCGGAATGGGGCCTGATGATCAGAAAAAAACCAATTTGGTTGATAGTTTATCCATCTTCGGTATTAAAAGTGGTATCATCACCGTAGGCGACCTGACCGATGCTACACCAGCCGTATTTTATGCGCATCAGCTTGATCGTTCTTACAATGATGCAATCGCAAATGATCTGTTAAACAGCAAGGCTGAAGTTTTAGTCGGTTCTAACCGCAAAGCTTTCGGGCAGAACAAAAACAGCATGCTTTTGGCAGATCTAAAAACTAAAAGTTTTCAGGTAACCAACAATTTAACCGATTTTGAAAAACAGCACAATGGTAAACAACTGGTTTTGTTGGATGATTCGGCCACCCGGTCAGTATTAAAGGGCCGCGGTGATATGCTTAAAAAATCCTTATCACATACCATCCAGATTTTATCGAAAAACAAACCCGGTTTCTTCATTATGGCCGAAGGTGCGCAGATTGATTATGGTGGTCATACCAACGATCTGCCTTATTTGGTTACCGAATTGCACGATTTCGACCGAACCGTCGCCGAAGCACTGCGCTTTGCTGATCAGGATGGGGAAACTTTGGTTATCGTAACTGCAGATCATGAAACAGGTGGATTAACGCTTTTGGATGGCGATGCTAAAAAAGGATTGGTGAGGGGTGAGTTTAGCACCAACGACCATACAGGGATCATGGTGCCGGTTTTCGCATATGGCCCAGGTGCACAAAATTTCAATGGTGTTTATCCTAATCATCAAATTTTCCATAAAATTATTCAAGCTTGTCGATTGGCAAAGGCTAGATAACTAAAATAAGATTAATATGTCATATCGCGGTGCCTGTACCTATTACAGCACCGCTTTTTCCTAACATATAACTTAAATTAATAGAGAAACACTTGATGGAAAGAAGATCTGCAATTAAAAATATCGGTGGCCTTTTTTTGGTACCAACATTATCGCAAGTTTCGTTACCTCTTGAGAAAAAGCCTGTTTTAAGGATAGCACACATTACCGATGTACACCTGAAAAACCAATTTAATGCACCAGTACGATTTGCAAAATGTTTGCATCATTTACAGGCACAATCGCCAAAAGTAGATCTGATTTTAAATGGTGGCGATATTGTTTTCGATATGAACAAAGAAAATATTAGTGCCATTAACGATCAATGGAAACTGGTACAGGAAACCATAAAAAACGAATGCAGCGTTCCTGTACGTTATTGTCTGGGTAACCACGATATCTGGTGGAATGAGGATAGCAAAGGCGATGTATTTTATGGAAAAAAATATGCAATGGGTAAATTGGGCTTGGTTAAACCTTATTATAGCCTGATAAAGAGTGGCTGGAAAATCATCGTGCTGGACAGTACTCATTTGGATATCGACAGTACCTGGTACATTGGCAAATTGGGAGATGAGCAATTCAGCTGGCTAAAAAATGAATTGGACAACACCCCTAAAATGATGCCTGTGATGGTGATGTCGCACATTCCAATCCTAACTGCATTATTGATGATAGAAGATAATATTGTAAACAGATGGACCATGCTGGGTGGTGATATGCATACCGATACTGCTAAAATTATTAATCTTTTTTACGCGCATCCTAATGTTAAATTGTGTTTAAGTGGTCATTTGCACATGCGTGATCAAGTAGTGTATAACAATGTGACCTATCTTTGCAATGGCGCGGTATCTGGCGCATGGTGGGAGGGTAACAGAAGAGAAACCGCACCTGGTTATGGTTTGATCGACTTATATGAAGATGGGAGTTTTGAAGAGCAGTATGTAGCATATTGAGGAAGTATATCTATAAGTATCGAAATCGACGATCTGGTTTCACTAAATAACTCGTTTAGACCTTTTTAAATATATACGTTATAAAAACGTCTAATTAGTATGTGGGTTATTACCGTAATTTTACCCTATTTTTGTCTTTCTATATAGATTAGGGTTAAGATATGTTAAGTTTGGTGTAACCTATCTAAATGCTTATGTATTACAATTGTGCAATTGTTGATGATGAACAGCACGCCATTGATGTACTTCACGAATATATTGAAGACATTCGTTTTTTGAAGTTATCCAACACCTTTAAAAATCCCATTGAAGCATTAAATACAATTAGTGCCAGCGATCAAATCGATTTTCTTTTTTTAGATATTGATATGGATGGAATGAAAGGAACAGAATTGTCTCGGCATCTACGCTCCAAGGCAAGGTTTATAATTTACGCATCTTCCCATCTTGAAAATGAAGTGAGGGAAATAGATGCTGACTTTGAATGTTATTTGGGGAAACCGATCTCGATGAAACGTTTCGCCGGTACCATCGATAAACTGATACGACTTAATAACCTGCCTACAAGCAATTGAAATAGCTTATGATTCAACTTGATTATCTTTTTGAACAGGAACTCTTAGAAGATGTACCATATCAGTTGATACGTGCCGGTATGAAAGATCCCTGGTTGGTATTATCTGCACGCAAGGTTTTGGGTATTATTAACGAAGTTGAAGGAACCTGGACTCAAATTGTGGGTGATGATATTCCCCCAATGGCTATTGAAAAAATGGGTATTTTAATTAACAGACAACAGTTTAGCTGGTTGCCAGAACTGATTAAAAATCAATGGCCAAAGTATGTCCTTGATGTGATTGTAGAAAATTTAGAGCGTTATGAAATAATTTGTCATGAAAAGGCTTGTAAAAGGCATTTTGAAAAACGTTTTACATTGGGTATTCACGCATTGGCTGAGCGCGAATCAGCCATGGTTTTTAATGTACGGTGCTTTCAAATGGCAGATTCATATGAGGTGATCAAAGCCCCTTCAATTGACCGCTATGCTTGATTTTCCGTTGTATTTTGGTGCTTCTCAAAAGTGGATGAAGCTCAATACTCAAATCATTCGCAAATCACTGTTCTTCAGAAATGATCGAAGCGCAGGTATAATAATTCTTGTTTTGAGATGTCAGCGTAATATTTAAATTTGGCTCGCTAAAACAAATCAAACATGACTTTTGCCGAAAAATTGCAGGACTTACGACAATTAATGCTTGCCGAACAAGTAGATGCTTATATCATTACTTCCGCAGATCCACACATCAGCGAGTATTTACCGGTACATTACAAGGCCATTCCGTTTGCCTGCGGATTTACTGGTTCAGCCGGTACATTGGTTATTACTCAAGATTTTGCAGGTTTGTGGACTGATTCTAGGTACTTTACACAGGCTGGATCACAATTGATGGGTACTGGTTACGGGTTGGTTAAGCTGAAAGTGCCCCATACGCCGGAGTATATCGGTTGGCTATCCGAAGTGCTTCCAAGTGGAGCAAAGGTTGGCTTTAATTACGAACTCATAACAGTGGCACTGGCACATGAGGTGCAATACACTTTGGCCCAATGTAAAATAGATATACGCCATGTTGATTTTATCAGCACCATCTGGCAGGATAGGGTAGGACTACCAGCTGAAAACGCATTTTTAATTGAAGAAGAAGCTGCGGGGCTTAGCATTTCGGCTAAAGTTAATGAGGTAAGAAAAGTTTTAAAAATAAATAAAGCGGATTATCATTTTATTTCGTCACTTGATGACATTGCCTGGATGTTTAATTTAAGGGGCAAGGATGTAGAATATAATCCGGTCACTTTAGGTTTTGCTTTAATAACACCTGAAGAGGTGAAACTCTTTATAGAAAAACAAAAGCTGTCGCAAACGGATATCCATACTTTAAATCAGCAGGGTGTAGCACTGCATTCTTACTCCGAAGTGGCTACTGCTCTAAAAAATCTACCAAAAGATATACAGATTTTTATCGATCCAAAACGTACCTGTTTCGGTTTGTTTGAATGTTTGCCAAAAAGTTCTAAAATAATTTCAGGTATTAACCCGAGTACACATTTAAAAAGTTTAAAGAACAATACCGAAATTAATCATATCAGAAAAGCGATGCTGCATGACGGCATAGCTTTAACCAGGTTCTTTAAATGGATGGAAGATCGTTTAGGTAATGAAAAGATTACAGAATGGTCTGCAGCAGAAAAATTGGCTTCGTTTAGGGCGGAACAAGAATCTTTTGTGGGTTTGAGTTTTAATACGATAGCAGGTTATAACGCAAATGGTGCATTGCCACATTACAGTGTAACAAACGAGAGCAATCAGGATATTTTAGGTGATGGTTTGTTTCTTGTAGATTCAGGAGGGCAATATTTGTACGGTACAACCGATGTTACCAGGGTAATGCCCATTGGTAACTGTTCCTCAATTCAGGCTGATGATTACACTTTAGTGCTAAAAGGTTTGATAGAAGGTTCTAAATTAATTTTTCCAGAAGGTACAAAAGGTTATCAAATCGATTCCATCTGTAGAAAACCTTTATGGGAACATGCTATCAATTTTGGTCATGGAACCGGGCATGGTATTGGATTTTTTCTGAATGTACATGAAGGCCCCCAGAATATTAGTCCGGCTAATGTAGATGTAGTCTTTAAAACAGGTATGGTAACCTCCATAGAACCTGGAATTTATCGCCCGGGAAAACACGGTGTGCGTATTGAAAACCTGGTCTTATGCGTATCTAAAGGAAATAGTGAATTTGGCGGTTTTCTCACTTTCGAAACTTTGACTTTATGTTTTATCGATACCACTATTATCAATAAAACACTTTTAGCAGCAGATCAGATCGAATGGCTAAATCAATACAATCAAATGGTGTTCGAAAAGCTTCAACACATGTTGTCAGAAGAAGAAGTTATGTGGTTGAAAGAAAAATGTAAGCCAATTTAAAATTTGCCTGAACAAAACCGCTTGTTTAAAGTAGCAAGTCCAGTAAATTTCCTAATTGTTATCAGCAGTAACGACCCTATCTTACTAAAAATCTGTAAATGGTAGAAAAAATTTGTTGTATAAAAATTAACAGGATTGAAAGATGAATTTTAAGTAGGTGATATTGTACAATGAATCGTCATTCCCAACTTGATCGGGATCTTAATGCAAGCGCGTTAAAGTTAGCTTCGCTGAGCCGTCGTGGTCCTCACATGCGCGAAATCAGATGCTATTGTTACTATTAGATCCTGCCAGCGGTAACTTGCAGAAGATCCCATTACTTACAAATATAAGCTTAAATGGTTTGATACCATTTGTATGGTCATGCAGCTTACCGCTTCACGCCAAACTTCTTGTAAATACACCAATTCTTTACCAATTTTGCGCTATTTCTAGCTTCCGTGCACACTTTACCTTTTAAATTTTATTTTTGGTTTAACTAACATTCATAAATCCGCTTTGTCGTTATGATTATCGAACCAAATAAAAAAAGTATCTTCTCTATATCAATCTGTAAAGCAATATTTTGCTTAATTTTAATGCTAATAAATGTTGAAGTGATTCATGCCCAATCGCCATGGATTGCCTTAGGTAAAAAACCATCTACTTTGGGTCTGGGAAATGGTTTGTCAACCTATAATGCTGGGGCATTTAATCTAAAACTCGTTAAATCGTCTCAAACTGTGGCAAGTCTTCAACCTAAATTGATTAAAGATTTTGATTTTGTACCCAGCGATAGTTTAAAAGTACGTAGTTCTGATGGCTTATACCACCTGGGTGATATCAATTTAAAATTACGCTATACTAGCGAAGAAGCATGGAAAAGCTACAGTACAGCAGCGAAGCGAAGCCCTGTAAAGAGTATCGTGGTAGGTAAAAACATCCTCGCTGCTGCTGATTTAGCGGCAACACTTCCGGCTGATATCCCGCTACAGGTAAAACGCATCTGGGAAATGGTTAATGGAAAACTGGTGCTACGCTTTGAGCTTAAAAACAAAAGCGACAAAAATGTAGAAATTGGTGCGCTTGGCATCCCAATGATCTTTGATAATATTTTAGAAGGGCGTACATTGGAGCAAACCCATGCCAAGAATGTATTTTATGATCCATATATTGGAAAAGATGCCGGTTATTTACAAGTTACCCGCTTAAGCGGACATGCACCTTCATTACTTGTTGCTCCTTTAGGTCATACGCCATTTGAAGCTTACAATCCGCTTAACGACGATCGGACACCAAGAGGAATTGCTTTTGAAGGTTTTTACGAATGGATGGTGTATAGTAAAGCCTATGCAGAGAACGAATGGAAGAATGCAGAACAATGGAATACGCCAACTTCAACCGTGTTAAAGCCAGGCGAAAGCCAGAGTTATGGTCTTCAGTTTATTCTTTCAGGTACAGCAAAAGACATTGAAAACAAACTGATTGAAAATAATAGACCGGTAGCCATATCCGTTCCGGGTTACGTGCTGCCTAAAGATGTAGATGGTAGATTATTTATTAATTACCCTAAAAAGATCAAAGCTATTCAGGTTCAGCCCAAAAATGCATTAAAAATTGTCGCATCAGCCTCAACTAAAAACGGTTGGAAAAGTTATATGGTAACGGGTAATACCTGGGGAAGGGTCAGATTATCGATTACTTATGAAGATGGTTTGGAGCAAACCATAAATTATAAAGTAATTGATGCCGAGCGCGATGTCATTGCGAATTACGGTACCTTTTTGACAACTAAGCAATGGTTTAACCAGCCCGATCCTATTTTTAAAAGAAGCCCTGCCGTGATTACCTACGATAATGAAAAACAGCAGCAAGTAGTTCAAGATAACCGGGCCTGGATTTCAGGTTTGAGCGATGAAGGCGGTGCAGGTTCGTGGTTGGGCGCCATGATGAAACAGTTGGTGAACCCTAAAAAAGAAGAAGTAGATAAATTAAAACAATTTGTGGATAGCGTTATGTTTGGGAGGATACAGCTTAAAAGCGGACCTCAGAAATATGGTGTAAAAAAGAGTTTATTTTATTATGCGCCAGATTCTCTTCCTAAGGACACTTATGATGCGAACATTAACTTTAAAGTTTGGTCTGCATGGCCTAAAAAAGAAGCGGATAACCTTGGCCGGTCTTATAATTACCCACATGTTGCTGCGGCTCATTGGGTAATGTACCGACTTGCCCGTAATTATAGCGGGCTTTTAGACGAGCAGAGCTGGAAGCAACACCTTATTGATGCTGCTGAAACGGGTATGGCCATGGTCAATATTGCGCCTTATTACTCGGAATTCGGTCAAATGGAGGGTACGGTATTTTATCTTATCTTGAACGACCTCAAAAATGAAGGGCTAACCTTGGAGGCAACACGGTTAGAAAATGAAATGAAAAAGCGGGCAAATCACTGGCGATCTTTACAATACCCATTTGGTAGTGAGATGCCCTGGGATTCTACAGGTCAAGAAGAAGTTTATGTATGGTCGAGTTATTTTGGTTACCAGGATAAAGCAGATGTTACGCTTGATGCCATTCTGGCTTATATGCCTGTGATACCGCATTGGGCTTACAACGGTAATGCCCGGAGGTATTGGGATTTTCTTTATGGTGGTAAACTTTCGCGTATAGAAAGGATGATCCATCATTATGGTTCGGCGCTCAACGCCATTCCCGTTTTAATGGATTATCGTAAAAATCCTGGCGATTTTTATCTTTTACGTGCGGGTTATGGCGGCCTATTAGGTGGAATATCTAACATCACTCGGGAAGGTTTTGCGCCTGCGGCATTTCATGCTTATCCATCAACCCTAAAAAATGACGGGATTACTGGTGATTATGGATCTGGGTTTTTTGGCTATGCGGTTAACACGGCTACTTACATTTTACAGCATCCTGAATTTGGCTGGTTGGCTTTTGGTGGCAATCTGAATAAAACCGGCAATATGATTAATGTTAAATTGACTACGGCGGCAAAATCATCCGTTTATATTGCACCTGCAGGGCTTTGGATCAGTCTTGATGCCGGAACCATTGATGAAGTGGTTTACGATACCACTAATGGTGAGATTCGCCTAAAACTTACAAAAGCAAATGAGTATATGCCTAATGCCTTATTGAGGTTGTCGCAACCTGCAAAGGTTAATGGAACTGCTGTTTATTCAGTAAAAAGCAAGGGCACGGAGAAAAGGGGAGGATATGAATTTTCACTATCAAAAGATCATACCACTGAAATCATTATTCAAAAGTAAAATCAAACTGCCTATGGCGTTCCTAAGGGCGCTATGGATTAGGGAATGGAACAGTGTCTCTGAACCGTTGAATAGTGAGGTCTTCATTCCCAACTAGCTTGGGAACCACGAAGTGATCATGAATACCAATGAAAAAAGGAAAGCTTATGAATAATCGTAATCCAAGCGCTTTAAGATTTCCGTATGCATGAGAATGACGATCAGATCCGTTCGTAGCGTTCCGAAATGCTCTATGGATTTTAGAATGGAACAGCGTCTCTGACCCGTTGAATAGTGAGGTTATTCCCAACTCGATTGGGAACCACGAAGTGATCATGAATACCAATGAAAAAGGGAAGCTTATGAATAATCGCAATGCAAGCGCTTTAAGATTCCGGCATGCGCGAGAATGACGATCAGATCCGTCAGGTGCGTTCCGAAGTGCTCTATGGATTTTTAGAATGGAGCAGCGTCTCTGACTCGTTGTTTTAATGAGTGTTAAAAATTTAACATTTTCTTATTGAAAAGAAATAATAAGAAAATCTTATTTAAATTCATTGTATTTTGATTAACAGGATATTATAGGTATTACTTTTTAAAATAGTTTATAAATATAATCTATATCTTATGTAAATCAATTCATTAAATAATATATAGCCAGTTATTTATTGATTGAAAGGTTGTTGTATAATTTGTTTTTAACTTTATAAATACTTAAGTTAAATTTTATAATTATATAATTATCAAAAATATATATGATATATTTTTGATTTTATCTTTGTGATATCAATAAGTTAAGGTTAGTAAACAGATTTTACATTTCTATTTCGTTAAAATGAAATTTATTGTGACTTTTACCGCTGATCAATAGCTTATAATTTGCAGATATCTCTCGTATTTTAGCCATTATGTTTAATTATGAGTGAATAAAATTTAGCTTTTGGGATATTTGCTTTAACAAAAAAAATATGTTTGAAAAGAAAGTTTACCTCCAGAGAAGAGCAGCATTAAAATCAAAGATGAATTCAGGGATATTACTCTTTTTGGGTAATGATGAAAGCCCGATGAATTATAAAGATAATACTTACCATTTCAGACAGGATAGTACTTTTTTATATTATTTTGGCATCAGTGAACCATCTTTAGGTGCTATTATCGATGTGGATGAAGACAATACAATTCTTTTTGGCGATGAAATGGGAATTGATGATATTGTATGGATGGGCAGGCAGAAAACACTGGAAGAAAAAAGCCTGGATGCTGGTCTGAACAAAGTTCTGCCTTATGATCAACTGAGCAATTACTTAAAACAATACTTGGACAAAAAGCGTGAAGTTCATTTCTTACCTCCTTACCGCTCTGAAAATAAAATTAAATTGGCCAACTGGCTTGACCTACCTATCGATCAGCTTAAAGAAAAAGCATCAGTCAGCTTTATTAAGGCAGTAGTTGCACAACGCTCGATTAAAGCTGTTGAAGAAATAGAAGAGTTGGATCGCGCTGCAGCAATATCTGCTGATATTCATTTAATGGTGATGCAGCAGGCGACACCAGGTATGTATGAACGCGAACTGGCCGCTAAAATCCAAGGTGCTGCCTTGGCTTCTGGTGGTAATTTGGCCTACCCGGTGATTTTGACTGTGCGAGGAGAAATCCTACATAACCATTACCATGGCAACCAGCTTCAGGAAGGGCAACTGGTTTTAAACGATTCCGGTGTGGAAACTGCTTTAGGTTATGCTGGCGATCTTACCCGTACTTTTCCAGTAGGCAAGAAATTTACTCCCGAGCAAAAGGATGTGTATAATATTGTATTGAATGCTTATACGCATGGAAAAGATATGCTGGCACCGGGTGTGAGGTATTTAGATGTGCATTTGGCATCTTGTAAAATGTTGGCACAAGGTTTAAAAGATATTGGTCTGATGAAAGGTAATATAGAAGATGCCGTGCAGGCGGGTGCGCATGCCATGTTCTTTCAATGCGGCACAGGGCATATGATGGGCTTAGACGTACACGATATGGAAGATTTAGGTGAGCAATACGTAGGTTATACAAATGAGCTGACTAAAAATAGCACCCAGTTCGGATTAAAATCGCTCAGATTGGGCAAGGCGCTGGAACCGGGGTATGTATTAACCGTGGAACCGGGTGTTTATATCATCCCGGAACTAATAGATCGCTGGAAGGCCACTAATCAGTTTGCCGAATTTATTAACTACGATAAATTGGAGCAGTTTAGAAACTTTACCGGCATCAGGGTAGAAGACGATTTTCTGGTTACCGAAAATGGAAGCCGGATGTTGGGAAAACATTTGGCCATCACTACGGATGAAATAGAATCGGTTAGAAGCGGAGTTTATTAGTGCGATGTTTATTTATTGATTTAAGAGATAAATCGTAAAAAGCGTCATTTTAAGTATCAATTTATTTTATAAAATCGATATAAATAAAAGTGGGATTTAATATTGTAAATCGCCCGAAGAAATCGTCATTGCGAGAAGGCTTTTTCGGCCGACAAAGCAATCTTTATAGAAAGGGGCGTTTGCAAGAAAGATTGCCAGCCTGTTGCCGGCAGGCTTCGTCGTTCCTCCTCGCAACGACGACATTTTTTAAGCATCAATGGTAACGGAGCTGGGAGGTATTTGTTGTGGATTTATCAATCTCAATAAGTATTCAACTAACAAAGATTGACCTTCGCAATGCTTAGCTTAATGATATTGTAGCTAATCCTATAATGCCAGGAACAGTAGACTGGTGCATTGAATGGAAACCGGATGTTTGCAGAAACCAGGTTAATTAAACCCCGCCCTCAACAGGCAGATAACAGAAAGGATGCTCCCCATTCTTAATCGAAGCAAGAGGGATAGCAGGGAAACCGTAACCTATAAAAGCTGAAAGTGCTTTCAAATTATTAATACGCTATTAAAAATAACCAGCAAAAAAAATGAAAAAAATAATCTCCTTAACCCTACTATTCTCAACATTTGGTATGCTGCTTTTTGCGCAATCAGCAAAGAAGGTTTATACACTGGCCGATACCTTAAGGGGAAGCTTAAATGCCGAACGGACCTGGTGGGATGTACAACGTTACGAACTTGCTGTTAAGCCTGATTACAATGATAAGAGCATCATCGGCTCAAATAAAATTGTTTATAAAGTTGTGCAGCAAAATAACGGCAATACGCGTATGCAGATCGATTTGCAGGAGCCATTAATTATTGATAGTGTTTTGTATAACGGCGGTTCAAAGTTAAAATTCGAACATGTTGGCAGTGTCTGGTATATAAACGTCCCGGCACAAAAATTATCGGCATTAAACAACGTAAATATTTTTTACCATGGAAAGGTTCATCAGGCCAAAAGAGCGCCTTGGGATGGTGGTTTTATTTTTACTACCGATTCGCTCTCCCGGCCGTGGATGACAGTGGCCTGCCAGGGTTTAGGTGCTTCGGTTTGGTACCCAAATAAGGATCATCAAAGCGACGAACCTAATCTGGGGGCATCCTTAACCATGACCGTTCCTGATACATTGGTAGCAATAGGTAATGGCCGCCTGGTGTTTAAAAAAGATAACCATGATGGCACTACGACTTATCAGTACAATGTTAAAAACCCGATTAGTAACTATTGCATTATTCCTTACATCGGCAAATATGTAAATTTTAAGGAGAAATACGCAGGTGAAAAGGGCGCGCTTGATGTAAATTATTGGGTACTTGATTATAACTATGCAAAAGCGAAAACCTATATGCCCGATCAGGTGCATAAAATGATGAAAAGTATGGAATACTGGTTCGGACCATATCCTTTTTATGAAGATGGTTATCAGTTGATCGATGCTTCGCATACAGGTATGGAACATCAATCTGCAGTTTCTTATGGCAATGGTTATAAGTTCGGCTATCGCGGTAGAGATATGTCTGGAAACGGTTGGGGTTTGAAATGGGATTTTATTATCATTCACGAGAGTGGGCATGAATGGTTTGGCAACAATATTACCAGCAATGACCTGGCCGATATGTGGGTACACGAAGGATTTACGAACTACAGTGAAACACTTTTTGTAGACTATACTTTTGGTACCAACGCTGGGAACGAATACAATTTCGGTATTAGAAAAGGCATCAGAAATGATATCCCGATTATTCCTGCCTATGGTGTGAATGCGCAGGGCAGTGGCGATATGTATCCGAAAGGAGGCAATATGCTGCATTCCATCAGACATAGTTTAAATAACGATCCACTTTTTAGATCCATCTTGCGTGGACTTAACCAAACTTTTTATCATCAAACGGTAAACACTGCACAGATTGAAAATTATATTTCTAAAAAAGCTGGTTTTAATTTTTCAAAGGTTTTTGATCAATATCTACGTACGGTGCAGGTTCCGGTATTCGAATATTATATTAAAGATGGCAAAGCTTTTTACCGGTATAGCAACTGTGTTAAAGGTTTCAATCTACCTCTAAGTCTTAAAAAAGAAGGTGTTAAAACGCTAAAAATTATTCCTACTCAAAATTGGCAGCAGGTTACGTTGGCCCAAGGGCAGGATGTGCTCTTTACAAAATCGGGTATTGAATTTATGTATTACCTTCAGGTGAGAAACACGAAATAAATTATGGTGAAACAGAATTCGTAGGAAGATTTTTCTATCTGGTTGATTTTAAAGGTATTCTTATTTTGGAGAATGCCTTTTTTTATGGTTGCTAATTTCTTTTACAATTACTTAAGGCTTTTTTTGGACCAAATCTGTCCGATTGATTGGCGTATTTACGACCATTATCGGTTAAAATACAACAATACCACTACAGGGCAATTTCCTAACTTTGAATATCGTTTAAAAGATTCAACTTAGCGATTCTGATTGAATGATTCTTGCCTATGAACCCCTGGTTTATGAAAATGGCGAGATTAATTTTTAAAATATTTATCAAAACATAACATTACAATGAGTATCAAATGGACTGGGGTTTTCCCGGCTGTAACCACTAAATTTACAGCAAACGATGAGTTAGATTTTCCAGCTTTCGATTTAAATATCGAAGCGCAACTAGAAGCAGGTGCTGAAGGAATTATATTGGGTGGATCGCTTGGTGAAGCCAGTGTATTAACCGATGAAGAAAAGTTTGGTTTGTTATCACATACTTTAACCGTAGTAAATGGTCGCGTTCCGGTTTTATTGAACATTGCAGAATCAACTACAAAAAAAGCAATCGAAGTTGCTAAAAAAGCAGAATCGCTTGGTGCGCAAGGTTTAATGTTGTTGCCGCCAATGCGCTATAATGCTGCTCCGGATGAAACTTTAGCCTTTTTTGGTGCTATTGCTGAAAGCACAAGCCTACCAATTATGATTTACAACAATCCTGTTGATTATAAAATCGAGGTGACCTTAGATATGTTTGAGGTTTTAACCAAGTACGATAACATTCAGGCCATCAAAGAGTCAACAAGAGATGTATCTAATGTAACCAGATTAATCAACCGTTTTGGCGACCGTTTTAAAATCTTTACCGGAGTAGATCCATTAGCGATGGAAAGCATTGTGATGGGTGCGCATGGATGGGTTGCAGGTCTAGTTGATGCTTTCCCAAGAGAAACCGTTGCCATTTTCAGATTGGTTAAAGAAAACCGCATTGCGGAAGCACTGAAAATTTACCGTTGGTTTTTGCCAGTACTTGAGTTGGATATTCATGCAAAATTGGTACAATACATTAAATTAGCAGAAGTTGCCACAGGATTAGGAACTGAAGCCGTTCGTGCCCCACGTTTACCGTTAAGTGGCGCTGAAAGAGAAAAAGTATTGAAAATTATTAACGATGCATTAGCTGTTCGTCCGGAATTACCTGCTGGTAGTTGGGGCAAATAGTTTAAAAACCAAATATGAACGGAAAAAATATTGTAGCCAGCACTTATATTGAAGTTAATGAAAAAAGCCTTAAAGCTGTTAATCCCGCAACGGGATTAACGCTTGATGGTGAATTTTTTAAAGCTAATGAAAAACTTGTTGATGATGCATTAGCAGCAGCGACATTGGCTTTCCAAAGCTATAGAAACTTAAACAAAGATTTAAAAGCCGCTTTTTTAAATGCTATTGCAGATGAAATTGCTAATCTTGGCGAAGAACTCGTAAACAGGGCTTCTGCAGAAAGTGGTTTACCCTTAGCCCGTTTACAGGGAGAATTGGGCAGAACCACAGGACAATTAAGGTTATTCGCTAATTTGGTTGCAGAAGGCTCTTGGGTTGATGCCATTATTGATACGGCATTACCTGACAGACAGCCTTTGCCGCGGCCAGATATCAGGCGGATGTTAATCCCAATCGGACCGGTGGTCGTTTTTGGTGCAAGCAACTTTCCGCTTGCTTTTTCTGTTGCTGGTGGCGATACCGCATCAGCACTAGCGTCTGGTTGTCCTGTTGTAGTGAAAGCACATCCTGCACATTACGGAACCAGTGCTTTGGTAGGAGGTGCCATTATAAAAGCCGCAGAAAAAACGGGAATGCCAAAAGGTGTTTTCTCCTTGTTGTATGATGATGGTTATACCATTGGTGCTGGCCTGGTTCAGCATCCTTTAACTAAAGCAGTAACTTTCACAGGTTCTTTTAAAGGCGGTATGGCCCTAATTGATTTGGCTCAACAGCGCGCGCAGCCGATTCCGGTTTTTGCCGAAATGGGCAGTATTAATCCGGTAATTTTTCTGCCCTTAGCGATAGAAAATCAGGCAGAAGAACTGGCTAAAAAATATGCTGGGTCTATTACCCTGGGTGCGGGTCAGTTTTGTACAAATCCAGGTTTATTGCTAGCGATACAATCGACTGCATTAGAAAATTTTAAAGTCGCTTTAAAAGAGGCCATTTCAACCATTCCATCAGCAACAATGCTTACCGAAGGAATTGCCGATAATTATGGTAAACTTTCTGCAGAAGTTGTAAATGAAGACGGAGTTGTACTTTTATCGGCTTCAACGGTGAAAAATACGGAACTTCAAAATCAATCAGAGGCGAAAGTTGCTCAGGTGAGTGCAACCGATTTTATTAAAAATCCGAAACTTCGCGAAGAAATTTTCGGTCCATATTCGTTATTGGTTGTTGCCCGGGATAGTACCGAACTGGAGCAGGCGATTGAAGTGCTGGAGGGTCAACTTACCGTTACCTTAATGGCCGAAAAGCAGGAGCTTAAACAATACCAGAATTTAGTAAACAAATTGACGGATAAAACTGGAAGAATTATATTGAATGGTGTGCCTACAGGTGTAGAAGTGTGTGCAGCCATGCAACATGGTGGGCCATTCCCGGCTACTAACGACAGTCGTTTTACTTCTGTTGGTTCTACCGCAATTTATCGCTTTGTTAGGCCCTTGGCTTATCAGGATTGGGAGCAGGAATTATTGCCAGATGAATTGAAAGATGGTAATCCATTGGGTATTTTCAGAATGATCAATCAAAAATTAACGCAATCTCATGAGTAAAACTTTTTTTTGTGTAGATGCACATACCTGCGGAAATCCGGTAAGGTTAGTTGCAGGTGGAGGTCCTCAGCTTATTGGCTCGAATATGAGCGAAAAGCGCCAGCATTTTCTGAAAGAATTTGATTGGATCAGAAAGGGACTGATGTTTGAACCACGTGGACATGATATGATGTCGGGTAGCATTCTTTACCCGCCTCACGATCCGGCCAATGATGTAGCGGTACTTTTTATCGAAACAAGTGGCTGCCTCCCGATGTGTGGGCACGGTACCATCGGTACCATTACCATTGCTATCGAGGAAGGACTTATCCAACCGAAAATACCGGGACAGATCAGAATGGAGGCACCTGCCGGATTAGTTTTGATTGAATACAAGCAGGAAGGAAAAAAAGTAAAGTCGGTTAAATTAAGAAATGTAGCATCTTATCTGGCTGCTGAAAATCTCGAGGTTGAATGCCCTGATTTAGGAAGGCTTACTTTTGATGTGGCCTACGGTGGAAATTTCTATGCCATCGTAGATCCGCAGGAGAATTTCCCGGGATTGGAAAACTATAGTGCTTCGCAGTTGATTAGCTGGAGCCAGATCATTAGAAAACGCATTAATGAACTTTATAGCTTTGTGCATCCACAAGATCCAACGATAAATGGCTGTAGCCATATATTATGGACAGGAAAAACCATAGACCCGACATCAACTGCCCGGAATGCGGTTTTTTATGGTGATAAAGCCATTGATCGTTCACCATGCGGAACAGGTACTTCTGCCCGTTTGGCACAGTGGTTTGCCAAAGGGAAACTAAAACAAGGAGAGGATTTTATCCATGAAAGTTTTATTGGCAGTAAGTTTATTGGTAAAGTAGAAGAAGTGGTAGACCTGAACGGAATTAAGGCCATTATACCGAGTGTTGAAGGCTGGGCAAAAGTTTATGGCTACAATACCATTAAAATCGATCCCGAAGATGATCCATATGCATATGGGTTTCAGGTGATTTAAAGAGTAAAAAAAGAATATCAGCAGTATAAGTTAAAAGTATGTCGAAAGTATTAATTATAGGTGGTGGAATAGTAGGTCTAACTTCAGCATATTATTTGCAAAAAAGGGGCTATGAAGTAACAATTTTGGATAAGGGAGATATCACCGACAACTGCTCATTTGGTAATGCAGGCATGATTGTACCAAGCCATTTCGTTCCTTTGGCAGCGCCAGGGATGATACAGCAGGGTATCCGTTGGATGTTCGATAGCAAAAGTCCTTTTTATGTGCGCCCTTCGTTAAATACAAATCTCGTTAGTTGGGGTTTAAAGTTTATGAAACACGCCACGGCAAAACATGTAAGCCAGGCGGCAGTGCCCTTACGCGATTTATCTCTGCTGAGCAAAAAACTATATGAAGGCTTGGCGAAAGAGCCTGATTTTGATTTTGAGTTAACTAAAAATGGTATTCTGGCATTTTATAAAACGGAAAAAGCAGGGGAAGAGGAAGCACATTTGGCTGAAAGGGCAATAGCCCTTGGTTTGGATATGGCTGTACTTACTGCCGATGAATGTCGCTCTTTACAGCCAGATTTAAAATTAGATGTTTTGGGAGCGGTACACTATCGTTGCGATGCGCATCTTTACCCAACAAAATTGATGGATGCCTTGCTCAAATATCTCGTAAATAATGGCGTTAATATACAGCGTAACAAAGAAGTTGATAGAATTGAAACTTCAGGTAATCGCATTACGAAAGTTTTTACAGGTAATACGGCCTGGGAAGCAGATGAATATATTTTAGCGGCTGGTTCCTGGTCGCCTGCAGTGGCCAAAATGGCCGATCTTAAAATATCTTTAATGCCAGGAAAGGGCTATTCGTTTATGGAGCCCGAACCCCAGCAGCGTGTAACGATCCCTGCATTGTTGTGTGAAGCCAGAGTGGCCATCACCCCAATGAACGGTCAGATCAGATACGGTGGTACCATGGAATTAGATAAAATTAATACCCGTATTAATATGCAAAGGGTTAAAGGGATTGTTGAATCGGTTCCTGCATATTTTCCTGACTTAAAACCTGCAGTTCCTTTAGAAAAAGATATCTGGTACGGTTTCCGTCCTTCATCACCTGATGGTTTACCATACATTGGCCGATGCAAAAAAAGAGAAAATCTGATCATCGCTACCGGTCATGGAATGATGGGCTTAAGTTTAGGACCTGCAACAGGTTTGTTGGTTAGCCAGATTGTTTCGGGCATAACTACTGACCTAAAAATGGAACCATACGCATTGGTTCGATAATTTAATTAAATGATTTCTGTTTGTGGGGATTAAAAATTTACGTTAGCTGGGATTTTTATACCAACTTTAACTTAGGTCCGGATTGCAATCCAGACCAGCATTTAATTTATGTTAGTCGGGATTTACAATCCCGTCTTATACTCATTCTTATCTATAGATTACAAATCCAAAAAGCGTAGGCCGAGATTATAAATCCAGACCAGCCATTCAGCTAGTTTATGTTAGTCGGGATTTGCAATCCCGATCAGTATATCCATTTGAGATTCCTGTTTCTTCTTCGCTTCTCCTGTAAAGTATGGCTTATACTCCTGTTAACTAGGTTTGTAGTAATCGCTTAACAGCGAAATTGCTGTTAAAATCCGTCATATTTTATCAAATTATAGCAGTATTTTAACCTTGTTTGGATTTTATTGGTTTATTTGAGTTAATATTTATATATTCAATTCATAATCAGCAACCAAACATAACTAACTGGATTATGAAAGTATTACCATTCACCATGCTTGTTCCCGACGACAAAAGTGTGATATCGGAACAAATTGAATCTCCTTATTTTTATCAATACCTGCACCGCCACGATGAATGGCAGATTACGTATATAGAAAAAGGCGAGGGGACATTAATTGCAGGAAATGACATGCATGCCTTTAGGCCGGGAGATGTTTTTTTAATTGGGGCCAAACTTCCCCATCTATTTAAAAGTAATCCCGAATATTTTGCTATCGATAGCAATAAAACCATTAAAGCATGTTCTATTTACTTTAATCCAAACGGTATTTTAGCTGCGCTATTTAATCTTCCCGAAATGAAGCTGGCTAGTGCTTTTTTAGCTAAAAACAAGCATGGTTTCAAAGTTCCGGCTGCATTTACTAAAAACATCGTAGGCAAAATGCTCAATGTGCATCAGGCCGCAGGGGTTGATGTCTTGTTCAACTTTCTAAAAATGGTTAACAGTCTTCAGGATTTAAATGAAAATGTCGAGCCGTTATGCTCTGATATGTATTCTTCTAACGTAACCGAAAATGAAGGTATGCGTTTAAGTAAGATCATTAATTTTATCACAGAAAATTACAATAGTCAAATTTCATTAGAAGATGTAGCCAATGCTGCGTTTATGACGCCACAGGCTTTTTGCAGGTATTTTAAAAAACATACCGGCCATACCTTCGTATCATTTTTAAACGAGGTGAGAATTAACGATGCCTGCAAAAGTCTGATATCAGGAGAAAAAGCCGATTGCATTTCAGGTGTAGCTTATAAAGCTGGTTTTAATAGCATTACCAATTTTAACAGGGTATTTAAAAGTATCATAGGCCAATCACCACGAGCATACATCGATACTTATAATAATGTAAGCAGGGTAAGCTATATAGGCGCCTAATCAAAGACAAACATTTTTTTCTAATAATTTAGCTAACCATTTTTTCAAATGGAAGTAAATGCTATTTGCCTGTTTTAACCAAACCAAATGCCTGATAAATTAAGTTTTTTTGCCTTTTTTTTTATGTTGGGTCTGTTCTCTGGCCCTTTTGCATCTGCCCAAACTTCAAAAGAAAGTTTATACGAACAAACCAGTGAAATGGGTACGATGATAGTAGGTTACGAGCGAGATGTTGATGCGATTAATGATTTCCACTATCCTTATTCCGCTGGAAGTACTTATTCCTATCCGATGACTACGTTTAAAAGTCCAGCGCAAAGAAAACGCCTGCAGGATCTTAATCATGATTACTTAAGCAAGTTAAAAACTTCCCAATTTGAAAGCTTTAGCATTTATGGCAAGGTAGATTATATTCTCCTTAAAAAACAGATCGAATCATCAGTGTGGCTTTTAACTAAAGAAGAGTCAGATTATAATGCCCTATCAAAGTATTTTCCTTTCGCTGATGCGATTTATGCGTTTGAAAATTTAAGAAGGAGAGGCACCTATAGAGATGGTGCTTTGTTGGCTTCCGGCATAGAAACAATTGCGAAACAAGTTGATTCCTTAAGTTTAAATTTCAAGAAAGGAAACTTAAAACCTGATCAGCTTAAAATGGCAGCAGCCATCTCCATGAGTTTGAAACAGCGTTTAAAAGGTTTTTACCAATTTTATATGGATTACGAGCCGGGTTTCACCTGGTGGGTGCCTAAACCTTACGAAAAGTTGGACCTTGCTTTGGCCAATTATGCTAAACTTTTTAATGATGATGGGGAAGCTGTTCTTACTGTAAAATCAATTAAACCAGAAATTAAAGGAAACCCGATTGGAAGAGAAGAACTCATCAGGCAATTAAATGCCGAGCTTATTCCCTATACACCCGAAGAACTGATCAAACTTGCCGAAAAAGAATTCAAGTTTTGCGACGAAGAGCTTTTAAAGGCATCAGCTGCTATGGGTTTTGGCAACGACTGGAAAAAAGCGCAGGAAAAAATCAAAAATAGCTATGTGCCATTGGGTAAACAGCCAGAGTTGATCGTAAAACTGCAGGATGATGCCCTCAATTTTATCAAAGCCAATGATTTAATCAATATCCCGGCACTTGCCGAAGAAACATGGGGTATGGTCATGATGTCGGCCGAAAGGCAGTTGGTGAATCCTTTTTTTACCGGTGGACGTGAAATCAGCATTTCTTATCCAACCAATACGATGGAAGAAGATGATAAGTTGATGAGTATGCGGGGCAACAACCCCTATTTTTCAAGGGGAACGGTGCAGCATGAACTTTTACCGGGCCACCATTATCAGTATTTTATGAATAGCCGTTATAAAAGTTATCGCGATCCTTTTCAAACTCCTTTTAGTGTAGAAGGCTGGCCCTTATATTGGGAACTTTTGCTTTACGATAAAGGTTTTGCCAAAACACCAGAGGAAAAAATGGGCATGCTTTTCTGGCGGATGCACCGTTGTGCCAGGATTTTGTTTTCGCTGAACTTTCATCTGGGCAGGTGGAACCCTCAGCAGTGCGTCGACTTTCTGGTCGACCGTGTAGGGCACGAACGGGCCAATGCAGAAGGTGAAGTACGCCGATCTTTCAAGGGTGATTATAGCCCTTTATACCAGGTGGCTTACCTTACCGGCGGTCTTCAGCTTTTTGCACTCAAAAAAGAACTGGTAGATAGTGGCAAAATGAGCTTTAAGGATTTTCACGATGCCATAATTAAACAAAATTTAATCCCCATAGAAATGATCAGGGCTACCTTAATCAATCAGCCCTTAACCCGCGATTTCAAAACATCATGGCATTTTTACGATCAACCTAAATAGATAAACCAAAACCAACCTTCTAACCACCAAGCAAACACAATATGACTGAAAAAGAAACCACGCAATTTAAACCCTCGCTTAAACTGATGGATGCAACCATGCTTGTAGCCGGAAGTATGATTGGATCGGGTATTTTTATTGTTAGCGCCGATATTACCCGAAATGTAGGAAGCTCGGGCTGGCTATTAGTGGTTTGGCTGATTACAGGCTTTATGACGCTAACGGCTGCATTGAGTTATGGTGAACTAAGTGCTATGTTCCCAAAAGCAGGTGGACAATATATTTATTTAAAGGAAGCCTACAACCCCTTAATCAGTTTCCTATATGGCTGGAGTTTTTTTACAGTCATTCAGACGGCAACTATTGCCGCAGTAGGTGTCGCGTTTGCCAAATTTACCGCTTATCTCATACCCGCATTAAGTGAAGATTTAGTTGCTATTGATTTAGGCTTTTTTACCATCTCGCCGGCACAGCTCCTGGCTATTGGCGTAATTATTTTACTTACCTATATCAACAATAGGGGGGTAAATGGCGGTAAAGTTATTCAAACTACCTTTACGGTGGCCAAGTTGTTAAGTTTGTTTGGTCTGATCGCTTTTGGATTGTTCTTTCTGAATAAGGGAATCTGGAAAACCAACTGGGAAAATATGTGGGCTTTAGGGCCATTATCTGCAGATAGAAGTATTGGTTCTTACACCACTTTGGCAGCTTTCGGTGCCATAGCTGCCGCAATGGTAGGTTCGATATTCAGTAGTGATTCCTGGCACAACGTTACCTTTATTGCCGGCGAAATTAAAAACCCTGCACGTAATATTGGTTTAAGTTTGGCCTTAGGAACCATTATCGTAACCATACTCTATCTCCTAACCAATGTAATGTACACCGGAGTGCTTTCATTACAAGATATTGCCCATGCAGATAAAGACCGTGTGGCCGTTTCTGCTGCCAACCATATTTTTGGTACGGCTGGAACTTTCATTATCGCTTTAATGATTATGGTTTCAACCTTCGGCTGCAATAATGGTTTAATTATGGCTGGTGCCAGGGTATATTATTCCATGGCTAAAGATGGACTTTTTTTTAAAAAAGTGGGTACACTCAATGAAAACGCAGTTCCTGGATTTGGATTATGGATACAATGCATTTTTGCCTGTTTGTGGTGCATTAGCGGAAAATATGGCGACTTGCTGGATATGATCTCATTTGTGGTGGTGATGTTCTATATGCTTACCATTTTCGGGATTTTTATCCTTCGTAAAAAACGCCCTGATGCCAATAGACCTTACAAAGCCTTTGGCTACCCGGTGTTGCCAATCATCTATATCCTAATGGGACTTGCCTTTTGCATACTACTGATCATTTTTAAACCCAAATTTACCTGGCCGGGGTTAATCATCACTTTAATTGGGATCCCGGTTTATTATCTGATTAAAGTTGGTGTAGCACGTCAGGAATTGAAAACGAAAGATCCGATTGTAAACGGTTAAAATATGAATGTTATCCATTAAAATCTGAAAAATGCCTGCAAAGCAGGAGTACTATATTTACTACAAAAAATCTGTAATGATCATTTGCGCAACCGCTAAAAAATCAATAGCCTTTATTCTACTCAGTTTTGTTTCTGTTCAACTGCTGGCACAGCAAGCCAGGTTACAACCGTATAAACCTGATGCTGCCGAAGTAGCAGCCGCTTACCAATTGTCGTTAAAAATGGATACTACCTTACGTAATATTCCAACCAATAATGATATTACTCCTTACTGGAAAAAAGATGGCAGCGCATTTTGGTATAAAAAGAATCTCCCTAACAAAACATGGGAATATTATTATGTAGACGCGGCAACGGGTAAACGTCAAATTGCATTTAACCACAATAAACTTGCGCAAAATATAGAAAAAGTTACTGGTAAAAAACAGAATCCGTTAAAAATTGATCTTGCGGCGCTGTATTTTGCCGATCAGGGTAATACTGCAAAATTAAAAGTTTCGGATAAATGGTATCAGTTAAACCTGAACGATTATAGTTTAATCAATACAAACGATAGCAATATTTTTCGTTACAATGCCAAGCGACCCTTACAACTACGCAGATCGCGCTGGCAAGGATCTCGCGAATCCAAAAAATCGCCTGATGGCCAAAGTGAAATCCTAATCCGCGGGGGCAACCTATTTGTAATCGATTTGGCCACAAAGACAGAAACCCAGTTAAGCACCGATGGTAATGCTAATAAACCTTATGGAGCCTTTGAATGGGCGCCTGATGGTAAAAACATCGTTGCCTATAAAATCGATCCGAAAGAAATTAAAAATGTGTATTATGTATTGAGTTCTGTTCCGGGTACTACACGTGGCGAACTGAAAACAAGAGAATATGCGCAGCCCGGCGATGACTTTACCGCTTATCAGCCCTATGTTTTTAACGTAGCAAAAAAAACGGCTATTAAAGTAGATGCAGAGCCGATTGATTTCTTTGATGCACCTGAACTTCATTGGCGCGGAAATAACAGCAGATACTATACTTATGAAAAGGTAGACCGCGGTCACCAGCGTTTCAGGGTAATTGAAGTAGACGTTTTAACAGGAAAAACCAGAAACATTATCGACGAGAAAACCAAAACCTTCATTTATGAAAGTCGCATTTATACCAGATACCTGCCTAAAACAAATGAAATATTATGGACAAGTGAGCAAGATGGCTGGCAACATCTTTATCTGGTAAACGCCTTAACAGGCAAGCAGCAGTTAATTACAAAAGGGAATTATGTGGTTAGGGATATTGATAGTGTAGATATTGTAAAACGCCAGATATGGTTCAGGGCAAATGGTATGCATGCTGATGAAGATCCTTATTTTATCCATTACTACCGGATTGGTTTTGATGGAAAAGGGCTGGTAAACCTGACGCCCGAAAAAGGTAATCATAATCTTAGCTTTTCTCCTGACCGCAAATATTACATCGACACCTACTCTCAGGTAAATGTACCACCAGTAAGTGAATTAAGGCTTACGGAGAGCACAAAAAAGGTAAGCGAAATAGAACATGGAAAAACAGACGCCTATTTAGCTACAGGGGTTAAGCTGCCCGAAGTATTTGTGGCCAAAGGTAGAGATGGTAAAACCGATATCTGGGGCATTGTTTGCTTCCCTTCAAAAATGGATCCGAACAAAACTTACCCGGTTATCGAAAATATTTATGCAGGTCCTCATGACAGTTTTGTGCCTAAAAGTTTCCTACCTGCCAGTGAAATGCAGAGTATTGCCGAACTCGGTTTCATAGTGGTGCAGATTGATGGAATGGGCACGGCCAACCGTTCCAAGGCTTTTCATGATGTATGTTGGAAAAATATAGCCGATTCGGGATTTCCCGACCGGATATTATGGATGAAAGCCATGGCGGTTAAATACCCGAATGCGGACATTTCGAAAGTAGGGATTTATGGCACTTCAGCTGGTGGACAAAGCTCAACAGGTGCATTGTTATCTCATCCTGAATTTTATAAAGCTGCCGTTTCGGCCTGTGGCTGTCATGATAATCGCATTGATAAACAATGGTGGAACGAACAATGGATGGGCTATCCGGTAGGCCCACATTATGGCGAACAATCTAATATTACCAATGCCGGTAAATTACAAGGCAACTTATTTCTGATTGTTGGCGAAGCCGATGAAAATGTACCACCAGAATCGACCTATCGACTTGCTGATGCGTTGATCAAAGCCAATAAAAATTTTGATATTTTAAGTATTCCAGGCATGGGACACAGCGATGGTGGTGTTTATGGACGTAGGCGTAAACGAGATTTCTTTGTGAAACATTTACTAAATGCTGAGGCTCCAAATCCGAATATTTCAAAGTAGTGTTGGTTTATTAGTCATCAGTTTACTGGTCATTTGGTTGATTGGTCATTGGCTTACCGGTCATTGATTGATTAGTCATTAGTTCATTCGTAATCGAAAACCGAGTTGCAAATTGCCAACTGTTAACTAATAACTACATACTGAAAATTGAACATAATTAGTTATTTTAGCTGTAACAAACTATGCTATGAAAAATAACTTTTTGATTTTGGCTTTCTTATGTTCTTCTGTCTCTGCTTTTGCACAGGTAAAGAAAGCTGCAGTAAAAGATTTGGCATTTATATCTGGAACCTGGGTACAAAAAAGTGACTGGGGTGATCTGGAAGAATTTTGGAGCGAGCCAAAGGGCGAAAGCATGATGAGTAGCTTTAGATGTGTTAAAGATGGGAAAGCCTTGTTTTACGAATTTGTGGTCATTGAATTGGAAGAAAGCTTGCCTGTGATGAAGATGCGACATTTTAATCGCGGAAATGTAGCCTGGGAAGACAAAGAGAAACCCTTACTCTTCCCATTGGTAAACTTAGAAGGAAAACTCGCTGTTTTTGAAATGAAAGATAAATCCGTGCGGTTAAGTTATCAGTTGATGGCTAAAAATAAATTAAGGGTAGTGTTGGAAGAAAAGGATAAAAATGGTCAGCTGAAAAAAGATATTTTCAGTTTTACCAGAAAACTTTATTAATTTTCCATTTTAACAATCAATCCTAATATGTTGCCGAAAATCAAAATACCTCATCTGTTTTTGCTTATCCTTTTATTTTGTGCATTTACTGCTCATGCCTCAATAGATTTCTATCAGATCAAAATTTACCACCTGAAAACCGATGCTCAGGAAAAGACAGTAGACGATTATTTGCAAAAAGCATATTTACCTGCATTACATCGCAATGGAATTGCCAAAGTTGGGGTGTTTAAGCCAATAGTTAGTAATCAGACGGAAGTTACCGAAAGGCTGGTTTATGTATTTATTCCATTAAAATCTCTTAATGGAGTTTTGGAATTGGATAAAAAGCTGGCAAAAGATAAACAATACGCTGTTGATGGTAAGACCTATCTGGATGCAGTTTACAGCGATGCCCCTTTCGAGCGCCTGGAATCTATTATATTAAAAGCTTTTGAAGATGCACCACACTTCATGCTACCCAATCTAAAATCGCCGATGAAAGAAAGGGTGTATGAATTAAGAAGCTACGAAGCTCCAACAGAGAAATATTTTCAGAATAAAGTTCAAATGTTCAATAAAGGTGATGAGATCGGTTTATTTAAAAGACTAAATTTTAATGCCGTATTTTATGGAGAGGTTATTGCCGGAAGCCGTATGCCCAACCTGATGTACTTAACCACTTTCGAAAATAAAACCGATAGAGATGCGCATTGGAAGGCTTTCTCGGCTGATGATTATTGGAAAAAATTATCGGCCATGCCAGAGTATCAGCACAATGTTTCTAAAAACGATACTAAATTTGTGTACCCAACAGACTACTCAGATTTTTAAAGAAGGATTAAAATTTAACACGGTCGTCAGGGTGACGGTTTCATGGTGATGATTGCATGGGCTTAGCTGGAAATATAAGTTCTCTTAACTCCGTGCAAATCTGTGCCTCCCCGTCTGAATGGTTGGGCAGGCGTGACAAAAAGTAATGCAAGCCAGATAGATCCTGAAATACCCTTCCGACTGGCCGGGCGGAAGTTCAGGATGACGATTGCATGGTGAG
This sequence comes from Pedobacter terrae, assembly GCF_036946585.1. Taxonomy (GTDB): domain Bacteria; phylum Bacteroidota; class Bacteroidia; order Sphingobacteriales; family Sphingobacteriaceae; genus Pedobacter; species Pedobacter terrae_C. The sequence goes on from NZ_JAQIIV010000016.1 coordinate 95,694, forward strand.
GATTGGATGATGACGATGGCCGGGTAACCATCGCAGGAATTGAACTATACTTTGGCAAATCGTATCTTTACAGCCGCTAACCGATTTTTCAGCTTCCTATCGGTTTGCCTTTTTTAATGATGAAATTGATTAAAGCATTTGGTTTTACTTTGCAATGCATGCTGTTTTTTAGTGGCATTAATGCACAGGTAACCAATCAAACTGCTATTCCGGCACATTATGTGCTTAAAACATATGGTATTAACGATGGTCTTCCATCTAAAAATACCACACTTGCGTTAAAAGATAAAAGAGGTTTTGTTTGGATAGGTACAGAAAACGGCCTCTGTAAATTTGATGGTTATTCTTTTAAAATTTATGTAAACATTGCAGGCGATAGCACCTCTTTAACCAACAACTACATCAATGCGATGGTAGAGGATAGCCATGGCATTTTTTGGGTGGCTACCATGAATGGCCTAAACAGATTTGACCCGATTACCGAGAAATTTGAACGCTTTTATCATAAAGAAAACGATAAAACATCGCTTAGCAATAACAAAGTATGGTCTTTACTGATCGATAAAACAAATAAATTGTGGGTAGGTACCGATGACGGGTTTAACCTTTACAACAACCAATCAAAAACTTTTAAAGTTTATCAGCCCGATCCTAAAAATGCATATGCCATTAAAGGAAAGTCGGTTAATGCGATTGCTGAAGATTCATCTGGCAATTTATGGCTGGGCAATTGGAGCAATGGACTTAATAAATTCGATCAAAAAACGAAGCGGTTTACCAATTACATGCAAAAGGAAATCGCCAATCAAAAAAATCCAAACGACATCTGGACCCTTAGCATCGACAGTGAGGGCATGATCTGGATTGGGTGTTATTGGAAAGGTGATCTTTTCCGTTTTGATCCCAAAAAGGAAATGTTCAGTAGCTATGCCAGTGGGACAATAGGTAACGCTTCTATATTTAATGTTCTAAGCTTAGGCGCCGGTAAATTATTGGTTGGTGGTAGTGCCGGGGTATTTTGGGTAAATACAAAGCTTAATAAATGGGAGAAAATTGATAATCTCGAATTTTTTGCCAATGGGAGTTTGTATCGTGATAAAACCGGAATGATCTGGATCTGCGGAAAAAATGGACTTAGCAAGATAGATTTTAACCAATACAAATTTAATTTTATATCAATCCCTTTCGGACAGGCTGAAATCAAATCAATCATTAGCGATGAGGGTAATTTTTGGTTGGGTACCAACAAAGGGCTGTATAAATACAATTTAAATAACCGTTCCCTTGCGAGACTTTCGCACAGTAATGACTTGAATAGTTTATCCAGTAACGATATTATCAACCTTTCTGTTGATTTAAAAGGCGATTTATGGGTAATGAGCGAGAATGGATTTGACCGGTATAACGAAAAGGAGAAGAAGTTTATACATCACCATCATCGTTCTGCATTGGGCAGTTTTTTTAATGAAGATGTTTTTAGAGATCTGATAGAAGTAAACGATGGCGAATATTATTTGGCTACTGACGCCGGCTTAAAAATCTATAACGATAAAACCAAAACTTATACGCACTACTATAATGACCCGAAGAACTTAGGCTCGTTGAGTAATAACCATTTATACTGCCTTTTAAAAGATGCACAAGGCAATATCTGGATAGGCACCTATGGAAGTGGTCTGAGCCGATTTAACCCAAAAACCAAAAAGTTTACTAATTATAGGATTGATAATTCAAAAAAGGGGGGGATTAGCAATAACATTGTAATTGGCCTTTATAGGGATTCGCGTCAGAATATTTGGGTCTGCACCCGCGATGGACTGAATAAATACATCGCTAAAACGAATACTTTCGAAGTATATTCAAAGCAAAATGGTTTTGCAAGCAATGTTTTTACCGATCTGGTGGAAGATAACAATGGCAAGTTATGGGTAACTACTGAGCAAGGTATTTCCTTTTTCGATCCGGTATCTAAAACAGTTAGAAATTACGATGAAAAGGACGGTGTTTATGCCAATGAGGCCATTTGTAAAAATGAAAAAGGCGAAATTTTTGTGGCAGGCAATAAAGGCATCGTATATTTTAATCCACAACAACTTAAGTCCAATAAGCAGGCTCCTGCCGTTTACTTTTCTGATTTTTCGATTTTTAATAAACTGATACTTCCAGGTGAAGACTCTCCTTTGAAATTGCCTGTTTACATGACGAAAAGTATTACCCTGCCATACGATCAGAGTGTGCTTTCATTCGGTTTTGTGGCCCTTAACTACACACTGTCGGAGAAAAACCAGTATGCTTATTTTCTTGAGGGTTTTGATAAAAAATGGAATTATAGTGGTAGCGAACACAAAATAACCTACACCAACTTAAATCCCGGTAAGTATACTTTAAGGGTCAGGGCATCAAATAACGATGGCATTTGGAATATGACCGGAAATTCGCTACAGCTCATTATTACGCCTCCCTGGTACCGTACCTGGTGGGCTTTCTGTTTGTATGGTTTAGCTTTCTTTGGTATGGTATACGCTTATCTTAAATATCGTGAGTACCAATCTAACTTGAAATTTCAGATTAAACTGGCGCATATAGAAAGCGAAAAAGAAAAGGAGCTAAGCGAGAAGAAACTGTCTTTTTTTACTAATGTATCGCACGAATTCCGCACACCGCTTACCCTGATTATCAATCCGGTTAAAGAACTTTTGTGCAAAAACGATAATAATGTTGATACAACGGATTTAAATATCGTTTACCGCAATGCAAAGCGACTGCTAAGTTTGGTAGATCAGCTATTGTTGTTTAGAAAAGCAGATACTTATGGCGGAAAATTGAAGGTGGCGCCGGTAAATCTGGTGAATCTATGTAAAGAGGTATTCCTTTGCTTCATTCACCAGGCAAGGTCAAAAAATATAACGCTTGACTTTAGTTGTACCGAAGAGATGATTGCTTTTTACGCCGATCGGGAAAAAATGGAGATCGTGTTTTTTAACCTGCTTTCAAATGCAATAAAGTTTACGCCAGAAGGCGGGACGGTGAAGATGATTGTTGATAATAGCCATGAAAATGTAATCATTAGTGTTGAAGATTCAGGCTGCGGCATCATGGATGCGACTGGAGAAAAACTGTACGAAAAGTTTTATCAGGATCCAGGCAATAAATCAGCCAAAGGTGGTTTTGGCATTGGTTTGTATCTGGCTAAAACTTTTGTTGAAATGCACGGAGGCAATATAAACTATACCAGTACGGAAAATAAAGGAACAACCTTTAATATTACTCTACTACGGGGCTTAAGTCATTTTAAAGACGCTGTTATCTTACAGGAAGCGTTAGTTGATACCGAATCTTCCCTATTTAAAGAGTTGATAGAAGATGAGATCAGTGCCAACAAAGTTGTAGAAGCTGCTGAGGGGCAGGTAATCGCTAACCAGCTCACCATTGATTCAAAAAGCATGCTTATCATTGATGATAATGTAGAGATCAGAGCATACCTTAAACAGGTTTTTAAAATGGATTATCATCTTTATGAAGCCCCCAATGGAGAACAAGGTTATGAAATGACCAAAGAGCTGTTACCTGATATCGTGATCTGCGATGTGATGATGGATGGTATAACGGGCATAGAACTTTGTAGTAAAATAAAAGAAGATGTTTCCATTTCTCATATTCCAATTATTTTACTTACCGCCATTTCAGCACCAGAGGTTAAGCTTAAAGGTATAGAAGGTGGGGCCGACGATTACATCAGTAAACCTTTTGATAAAGATTTTTTAAAAGCAAGGGTAGCCAGTATATTAAAGAGTAAAAATGTCCTGCAAAAGTACTTTTATAATGAAATTACACTCAACTCAAACCACATCAAAATCTCTGCAGAATATAAAGAGTTTTTAGATAACTGTATCCGCATTGTAGAAGAACACCTTACTGATCCCGATTTTACTATTGATACCTTATCAACCTTACTCGGGATGTCGAGATCTAATTTATACCGTAAGATAAAATCCATTTCAGGTCAGTCTGCCAATGGCTTTATCCGTTTCATCAGGTTGAGGAAAGCGGCCGAAATTTTTATCAATACCGATAAAACCATTCAGGAAACTTCGTACCTGGTGGGCATTACTGATCCAAAATATTTTAGAGAGCAGTTTTATAAGTTATTCAATATAAATCCATCTCAATATATTAAAAAATTCAGGAAGACCTTTTCAAATCACATCCAGTTAAACACAACAGGCAAGAAAGGTAAACTATAAGAGACTTATTCTTCATTTCTTCAAAATATGCGATAAAACCATATTTGAGCCATATTTCGGTCTGTTTACCCCTTAAATTTGGATTGTTTGTACCCTTTTTATATGTTTTGTTAGCACTACTTTAGTCCCCTACAAAGCGGTTCTATCACTATAAGATCTAATAACAGAATCCTGTTATCTAACGTATAGATCTGATCTGCTAACCAAATATTAATGTGCAAACCAAAATGAGAAAAAAAAATCTGAAGGAATTTTCGCCTTTAAAATTCTTTAAAATTAAAGCATTGGCTTTTCTATTAATCTTATCAATTAGTTTACCGGTAACCGCCTCTTCCTTTTCTGTATTGGCAGAAAAAATAAAACTGGCGCGTGAGATCGTGGTAACGGGTACGGTAACCAACGAAACCGGGGCTACGTTTCCGGGAGTAGCGGTTAAAATTAAGGGAACTGAAAAAGCGGTTCAAACCGATGCAAAAGGTAAATTTAGCATTAGTGTAGCGTCTGCAACGGATGTACTTGTTTTTTCTTACGTGGGCTACACCAGTCAGGAGCAAATAGTTGGCGATAGAACAACCATTAATGTTCAGCTTGGCTCCGATACCAAAACACTAAACGAGTTAGTGGTGGTTGGTTACGGAACCCAAAAGAAAGCAACCCTTACCGGATCAATATCACAGGTAAAAGGGGCCGACTTGGTGAAAAGTCCGCAACCTAATCTATCCAATTCATTAGCTGGCCGTTTTTCTGGCGTAGTGATTAACAATAGAAGCGGTGAGCCAGGTTATGACGGATCCAACATCACGATCAGGGGTTTGGCTACTACCGGAAGTAATAATGTGCTCATTGTTGTAGATGGAATTCCGGGACAAATTGGTGGACTGGAACGTTTAGATCCCAATGATATTGAAAGTGTTTCGGTATTAAAAGATGCCTCTGCAGCCATCTATGGTAACAGAGCGGCTAACGGGGTTATTTTAGTAACCACTAAAAAAGGTAAAACAGGTAAACCCACTATCAATTATAGTTTTAACCAGGGTTTTAGCTCGCCGACGAGATTGCCTAAAATGGCCGATGCCGCAACCTATGCGCAGATCATGAACGAAATCAACTTCGATTCTAACCCATCAGGCGGACTTAATCAGTCTTACACGGCAGATCAGATCGAAAAATTCCGTAACGGTTCCGATCCCTTGTTATATCCGAATACCGACTGGATTGATCAAACGTTAGAAAAAACAGCTTTACAGAGTCAGCATAGCCTTTCTATCAATGGTGGTGGTCAGGATGTAAAGTATTACATGTCGCTAGGAACGGTTTCTCAGAACGGCTTGTATAAAAATGGAGTAACTAAATATAACCAGTACAATTTCCGTACTAATGTAGATGCAAATGTTTCTAAATACCTTAAAGTTGGTTTGTCAGTATCGGGCAGACAAGAAAACCGTTTGTTCCCTCAGGTAGGAGCTGGCGATATTTTCAGGTCTATTTACCGGGCAAAACCAATTGTAGCTGCATATTATCCAAACGGTTTACCCACAACTGGGATAGAAAATTCCAATCCTGCGGTGCAGGTTACCGATATAGGTGGAACCAGTAAATCGCCAACACAGGTTTTGAATGGTATCTTAAGAGCTACTTTTATTATTCCTGGTGTTGAAGGCCTTTCTGTTGATGGTTTCTTCTCGGCGGATAAATCCAATGTATTTACCAAAAGCTTTAACAAACCCTATCTGTTATATCAATACGATCCTACATCTCAAACTTATAACAGTGTAATTACAGGTGGCAATAACCAAAAAGCTACGCTGACCGAAAGCCATAGAAATGAGTCGTTGCTTACATCAAATATCAAGTTGAATTACGCACGTCGTTTTAACCTGCACGATATTAATGCATTTGTGGGTTATGAGCAAAGCGAAAACCACTTAGAATACTTCGATGCGCAACGTTTTAACTTCCTTTCTACTTCGCTGCCCGAACTTTCGCAGGGCGGTACTGCCGCTACCGATTTTCTAAACTCGGGTTACAGCACAAACTATAACCGCCGAAGCATCATTAGTCGCCTGGCTTATAGTTATGATGATAAATATCTTTTTGAAGGTCAGTTGCGTGTTGATGGATCATCAATTTTTCCTCAGGGCAAACAATATGGATATTTTCCTTCTGCATCTGTGGGATGGGTGATGTCAAAAGAAAAATGGTTCAGCGATAACGTTAAGTTTGTAGATAACTTAAAAATCCGTGCCTCATACGGTGCATTGGGTAATGATAATGTAAACGGTTTCCAGTATTTTGATAATTATGTACTGGTAGGTAACGGTTTTGTGGCCAGAGATGCAAGCAATGCACTCACCATACAGCCCGGTGTAAACCTGGTTAAACTGGCCAATCCAAACATTACCTGGGAGGTAGCCAAAAAGCTTGATATTGGTATTAATGCCACGGTGTTTAAAAACTTTAGTATTGAAGCCATTTATTTCCAGCAAAAAAGATCTGATATTTTAACCACCCGTAATGCCTCACTGCCAGGTTCTTCAGGTATCGTTAATCCATATGGATCTGATCCGCTGGTACCATCAGAAAATATCGGTAAAGTAAATAACGCTGGTTTCGAAGCTACTTTAGGTTATAACCATAATGGCGAAAACTTTAAATGGAATGCATCGGGCAACATTACTTACGCTAAAAGTAAAGTAATTTTTATTGATGAAGCCAGTGGAACATTGGATTATCAGCGCCAAACAGGAAGACCATTAAATGCTAACCTGTTATATAATGCTATAGGTATATTTAGAACACAACAGGAATTAGATGCATACCCACATGTTAGCGGCGCCAAAGTTGGTGATCTTAAATACCTGGATTACAATAATGACGGTAAAATTACTGCCGATGACCAGACCAGAACGCCATATAGCAACATCCCGCAAATTACTTACGGCTTTACACTTGGTGCTTCCTACAAAAACTTCGATTTATCGATGGTATTAGCAGGGCAAACCCAGGTTAGCCAGTATGTTTTGCCAGAATCGGGTAGTGTAGGTAACTTTTATAGCAGTTGGGCCGATAACAGGTTTAGTGCAGCAAACCCGAACGGGACTTACCCAAGGGTTACCGACCGCGCTTCTAATGCCATTAGCGGTGGACAGTTTAATAATACCTTCTGGTTAAATGATGCCTCATTTTTAAGGCTTAAAAATGTAGAGCTTGCCTATAACATTAAGGCCAGTTTCTTAGAACGCATTAATGTTTCAGGAGTGAGGGTTTATGCCAGTGCCTTTAACTTATTTACGATTTCTAAAGTAAAAGACTACGATCCAGAAGGAACCAGCGGTAGCGGTCAGTTTTACCCGCAACAACGCATTATTAACCTGGGCGCCAACATTAAATTTTAATCATCATGAAAAACAAATCACTATATATAACACTTTTAGGCCTATCCCTTATTTCAGGGACTATAGCGGGCTGTAAAAAAGAATTTTTAAATGTAGAACCAACAGACCGGATCTCCACAACCGCTATAGAAACCGATACGGCTGTTCTTGAAGCCTACGTAACCAACCGCTATATTGGCACCAGATTACAGGAAAAAGAAGCTGACGGATCTGCTCCGGGTTTCGGCAGAGGTTTCGAATATAGCATGTGGAGCTCTTTTACAGATGAATCTGTTTATAATAATGATGATGCGACCTGGTTAATCCAGAGGGGGCAACTGGCTCCTGAAAATTTAGGAAGTGCCGGTGTATATTGGGGAAGGAGTTACAAAAGCATTAGAGAGTGTAATTATGCTTTGGGCGTGCTTAGTAAAATAAGTATGAGTGCAACACATAAAAAACAATTGGTTGCAGAGCTTAAGTTTATCAGGGCTTTCCGCTATCAGGATTTGATCCGGAATTATGGCGGTATCGTGTTAATGGGCGATAAGGTAACTAACCTGACAGATGATTTGCAGGATCCGGCATTGTTTCAACGCGCTTCGATAAAAGAATCTATAGATTATGTAGCTGCTCAGCTAGATCAGGCCGCGGCAGATTTACCTTTGGATAATAGCGGCAGCTGGTTTGCGGGGAGGGCGACAAAAGGGGCAGCATTGGCACTTAAGTCGCGCTTGCTCCTGTATGCTGCAAGTCCATTGTATAATGCAGGTACCTGGCAGGCAGCTGTTACAGCAGCTCAGGCGGTGATCTCTCTAAATAAATATGGAATATACACCGGTGGCTATGCAAACCTGTTTTTAATTGACCAGACCAATGAAGTTATTTTTGCAAGGTTGTTTACCAAAAATGCTAACCACACGCATTTGGAAATTGCAAACGGACCTAACGGTTATGGCGGCTGGGGCGGAAATTTACCGATGCAGAACCTGGTAGATGATTACGAAATGGCCAACGGAAAATCGATTACCGATCCTACCTCTGGTTATGATAGCAATCAACCTTACAAAGGCCGAGATCCGCGTTTTGCAGCAACTATTTTATATAATGGTGCAGCATACCGTGAGCGCAATGTAGAAACTTTTGTTCCGGGAGGAAAAGACAGTAAAGATGGAATTGATAACTGGAATACCAGTAAAACCGGATATTACCTTAAAAAATATATGAATGATGCCTATCCATTGCAAAATCCATGGGGCAATGCAGGTTTTCAACCATGGATTTATTTTAGATATGCAGAAATTTTGCTTAACTATGCTGAAGCGGCAAACGAAGCTTACGGACCTGATGCTGTCCCTTCAGGATCGACAATGTCGGCCAGACAAGCCATCAATATGGTAAGGGCAAGGCCAGGTGTTAATATGCCCGAATTGGCTGCCGGCCTTACGCAGACACAGATGCGCGATGCGGTTCGTTATGAGCGTAGGGTAGAGCTTGCTTTCGAAGAACATCGTTTTTATGATGTAAGAAGGTGGAAAATTGCAGATGTAACCGAAAACAAACCTGCAGGCGGAATGATCATCACCAAAACCGCTACTGGTTTTACCTATACGCCTAAAGTTGCTTTAGATGGACGCAAGTTCGAAACCAAACACTATTGGTTACCTATACCTAGAGCCGAAATTTTAGCATCAGGAGGTAAATTGCAGCAAAACCCGGGTTATTAATAAATAGAAATTAATTGTTTACATGTTAAAGTCATCCCTAAATCTCAACCATTTTTTGATCTGTCTGGCCTCATTTTTTTATGCTGGAACAACACTTGCACAAGAAACTATTTTAAAAATAGAAATAGATCCTGCCGTTACATTCCAAACTATAGAAGGTTTTGGTGCTTCTGATGCATGGACTTGTCAGTTTGCAGGTTTATGGCCGGCAGAAAAAAAGGATAAGATGGCCGATTTGCTTTTTAGTACCCAAACTACAAAAGCCGGGCAACCCCTGGGTATTGGGCTTAACATGTGGCGTTTTAGCATTGGTGGCGGTAGTGCCGCACAAGGTAAGGCAAGCGATATTGGCGACGAATGGCGTCGTCAATACGCTTTTTTGCAGCTTGATGGTACCTATGACTGGAACGCAATGCCAGGACAAATCTGGTTTTTAAAAGCAGCACAAAACCGCGGTGTAAAACAGTTTGTCGGCTTTGTAAATAGTCCGCATGTACTGTTTACTAAAAACGGAAAAGCCTATTCTACAGATGGAAATTGTAACCTGAATTTTGATAAACTTCCTCAATTTGCCGATTACCTGGCTACGACGATTAAAGGAATAAAAAAAACAACCGGAATTGAACTAAATTACCTTAGCCCGGCAAATGAGCCACAGTGGAAATGGAATGAACACAACCAGGAAGGCTGTCCGTACAACAATACCGAACTTACTCAATTGTACAGGGGTGTTAATACTGCTTTGGTTAAAAACCAGCTTAAAACCAAAATACAGATAGGAGAGGCCGGTCAGCTTGATTATTTGTACAATAATGGAAATGCTAAGAAGGGAAACCAGGTAGATCAGTTCTTTAACCCGGCATCGCCCAATTATGTAGGCAACCTTTCTCATATAGATCAATCTATTTCCGGACATAGTTATTTTACCACCAGCCCCGAAGAAAAGTTTATTGCTGTCCGTAAAAAAACGGCTGAAGCAGTAGCACAAATAAAAGGTCTAAGATATTGGATGTCTGAATATTGTGTGCTGGGTGATGAGGTGCTTAAAGGCGAAAAACGCGACCTGGGCATGGTGACAGCGCTTTTTATTGCGAGGTTAATCCATCATGACCTGGTAATATCCAACGCAACTTCATGGCAGTGGTGGCTGGCCGTGTCAGCCGGCGATTATAAGGATGGTTTGGTTTATATCGATAAAAATAAAACAGACGGGCAGGTTTATGATAGTAAACTGTTGTGGGCATTTGGTAATTATAGCCGTTTCATCAGCGCTGGCAGTAAACGCCTTCAGGTTAAAACAATAGGGGCAGATGTACCTCAGGTTAATGTATCCTCTTATCTGCAAAACAAAAAGCTCGTAACGGTAGTGGTTAACCCTACAGAAAATGATCTTGATCTGGATATAGAGGTAAAGGGGAATAAACAACGTGCTGTACAAACCTATGTTACTTCAGATCAATACAATTTATCACCCTATAAACAATATAGGGATACCAAACAGGTAGGTATTCCTGCTAAATCTGTAACAACCGTAATCAGCAATTAAACCTGATTAATTTGAAATTATAACATCACTCATTTTTGAATCCAATCACGTTTGGTTTGTGCTGCAAAGCATTTTATAAGATGATATGGGAAAACTATGCTTTTGATTTTTAAAATAATAATACTCTTTAATGAAACCTACCTTAAAACAGCTATGGATTAAAGTAATTTTAATTACTTGTTTTGCAAGCTTTGGTGCATCTGCACAAGTTAAACATACTTTCAAACTGGCAGATTCTGTTTTTCTGCTTGATGGCAAGCCTTTTCAGATCATTTCGGGAGAAATGCATTATCCCCGGATACCTAGGGAAGCCTGGCGCGATAGAATGAAAATGGCAAAAGCGATGGGTTTAAATACCATTGGTACCTATGTATTTTGGAATGTGCACGAGCCCCAGAAAGATCAGTTCGATTTTTCTGGTAATAATGACATTACCGAATTTGTGCGCATTGCAAAAGAGGAAGGTTTGTGGGTATTGCTTCGCCCTAGTCCGTATGTATGTGCTGAATGGGAATTTGGTGGTTATCCGTATTGGTTGCAGAACATTAAAGGTTTGCAGGTAAGGAGTAAAGAAACACAATATTTAAAAGAGTATAAGGAATACATTACCGAGATTGGTAAACGTTTAGCACCCTTGCAAATTAACCATGGTGGCAACATTTTAATGGTACAGGTAGAAAACGAATATGGTTCTTACGGAAACGATAAAGAGTACCTGAAAATTAATGAACAGATGTTTAGAGATGCCGGTTTTGATGGTGTACTTTCTACCTGCGATCCGGTTCCTGCATTAGAAGGAGGGCATTTGGCGGGTTTGCTTCCAGGCGTTAACGGAATCGATAATCCAACTCAGATCAGAACACTGATCAATAAATATAACAACGGCAAAGGCCCTTACTTTGTGCCAGAATGGTATCCGGCCTGGTTCGATTGGTGGGGTACAAAACACCATGAGGTAGATCCAAAAACATACGCCAATAAATTAGATACTGCACTTAAGGGTGGCATTTCCATCAACATGTATATGTTTCATGGCGGTACAACCCGGGGTTTTATGAATGGTGCAAACTACAACGATTCTACCGCTTACGAACCACAGATCAGCAGTTATGATTACGATGCGCCTTTAGATGAAGCAGGTAATGCGACACCGAAATTTATGCTTTTCCGCGAAGTGATTGAAAGGAATTTACCGGCAAATCACCTACTTCCTGCTGTACCTGCTGCTAAGCCTGCTGCGGCTTTGCCTGCCATCACACTTACCAAATCTACTGATATCTTTAGCCTGATCGCTAAGCCAAAATTAAGCGAAAGACCATTAACTTTCGAAGCCCTTAACCAGCCCTATGGTTTTGTGTTGTACAGCAGCACTTTAAAAGGTGGAGGTAAAGGCGTAATTAAAATTAACGAGCTGCGCGATTATGGATTGGTATACATCAATAAAAAACTGGTTGGCGTTTTAGACAGGAGACTTTACCAGGATAGTTTGGTTGTTAATCTCCCTGCCGGCAATGTACAACTGGATATTTTGGTTGAAAACATGGGCAGGATTAATTTTGGTCCTTACCTGCTTAAAAACAACAAAGGAATTACCAAAAATGTAACTTTTAATGGGAAGGAGATTAAATCGTGGAAAATGTACCCTTTACCATTTGATAAAATAGATACCCAAAAAATACCAGCTAAAGTAAACAGCCAATCTGTCGCCGCACTTAAATCGGGTTTTTTTAACTTAACAAAAGTTGCCGATACGTATTTAGATATGCGCCAATGGGGCAAAGGACTGGTTTGGGTTAATGGACATAATTTAGGTAAGTACTGGGCTATTGGTCCACAACAAACCATCTATTTGCCAGCAGAATGGCTTAAAAAAGGGAAAAATGAAGTGATGGTTTTCGAACTCCTTAAACCAAAGCAAAATACATTAACCAGCCTGGATCAGCCTATTTTAAATGAGTTGAAAAGTAAATAATATTAATTTCAGAATTACAAAAGCCATTACGTTAAATGATAGCGTAATGGCTTTTTTTTGTTGTGAACCTGAAGATTAATTATTTATATAAAATGGGTTTGATTAAACTTTATTTCCTTCTCGTTGAGTCGTCATTGCGAGAAGGCTTTTTCAGCCGACGAAACAATCTTTCATACCAATGATTCTTGTCCGTATAGATTGCTTCGTCGTTCCTTCTCGCAATGACGACTGTCCCAGGGGATTTCTGTCAATGGTAAGTACGAAGGAACTCCTAAATGAAAGATTCTTCACTGCGTTCAGAATGACAATTAAATTCTTTTTTAGCTCAGATAACTAAGTCCTGTTCCTGATTCTACTCAATGTTTCCAGCCTCATACCTACAAAAGAAGCGATGTATTTCAATGGAACACGGTTAATAAGGTACGGATAGGAAACCATGAACCTTTGATAGCGTTTTAAGGCTGTAGGAAGCCTGCAGATAAAAGCCCTTTCAGATGCCCCCTGGAAATAAATTTGGGTCATCTTTCTACCAATATAATTGGCTATGGGGAAATTTTCGTAAAGCATTTTCGACATCTCGTGCGGAATGGCAATCGCAAATACCTGATCTATTGTTTCAATGTATTCATCAGAGGCTTCATTCTCCCATAAATTCCTGATGGTTCCCGCCAATTCGTTTTCAGCGGCAATCCAGGTGGTAATTTTTTTGTTTCCCATTTTAAGGTAGCCATGTACTGCGCCTTTTAAAATCAGAAAAATGTAACGGTTACGTGTTAATGGAGAGGCAATATGTTTGTTTTTGGCAAAATGCACAGGAAATGTATCGCGGTTAATAATGTCTTCCATTTCCGGAGTGAGTGCATGGTATGCCCTGAAGACCGAAATAATTGGTGAGAAACCACCAAGTGTAGCCCATTTATCGTCACCGTAAATGTTTTCAATATTCATTTGAGAAAAGCGAGTTTGTATTTAGAGGTGAAAATAAGTATGAAAATAACAATATCCAGAATTTATTTACATCTAATAGGAATATTAATTGCCAACCATCACAAATTTATAAAAAGATACAGCATATATATATAGGAGAGATGGCTTCGCTTTCGAGCCGTTTTTATAGATAGATTATGGTCTTACAAAAGGTTTTTGGTTTAATAGATGATATTTTCTTTCATTAGGTTTATTAATTGATGATTAATCTCCCCATAAAATAATTTTCTATCCCCTTTTAACTAGATGATTCCTAAATGTTTAATCCCTTTTTATGATGTTAGCGTTAACTTTCTATTAAATATTTTGCATTTAGCTTTTGCAAGATTGAATTAAATTCCTAACTTCGCAGCCTCGAAAGGGACAAAATGATTCCGTAGCTCAGCTGGTAGAGCATTACACTTTTAATGTAGTGGTCCTGGGTTCGAATCCCAGCGGGATCACAGAAGATAGTATCAAAACTACGTAAAAGCTTGCAAATCAAACGATTGCAAGCTTTTTTGTTTTACCGGAAAACCCCAAAATATGCAATGAATCGCATAAAAAAAGTGAGTGATTCGGTGAGTAGTTTTACAGGTTGGTATACTCACTGAAAACGATGTAAGCTTCTGACTTACAGGAAGTTCAATCACTGAACGATTGATACGATTAGACTGCAAAGCTGGGTAACCGGATCGCCAAGCGCACTTTTGCCACTACAGTTACCCTGCTGAACGGCGTACCTATTGAAAGCGTATCAAAAATGATGGTTCATACTAATATCCGCACCACCCAACTTTATGCAAAAATGCTGGATGAAAAGGTAAGCAGTGACATGGCACCTTTAAGACAAATATTCGCCTCAATTTAATCATTTCGGTCGGCAGCTCATGTGCCGACCGCTTTTAAATACACGATAAAATAATGGAAACAAAGATCAAAATTTCTTATGAACTGGTTATGAACCAGATTTATATAATAAGAGGACATAAAGTGATGCTGGATTCCGATCTGTCTGAACTATATGGAGTGGAAACCAAACATCTAAAGCGGCAGGTAAAAAGGAATGTGGAACGTTTCCCCGAAGATTTCATGTTTGAGTTGAATACGGAGGAACGAAAATCTTAAGGAGCCAATTTGGCACCTTAAGACATGGGCCCACTCGAAATACAACGTCACGGCCTTTACCGAACAGGGCGTAGCGATGCTTTCCAGCGTATTAAACAGTACAAGGGCTATTGAGGTAAACATCCAGATCATCCGCATTTTTACCATAATGCGCCATATGCTATCCGACAATATAGAGATCAGGCTGGAAATTGAAAAGATTAAAGGGAAACTGGATAACCAGGACAAAAACACGGAGATCGTTTTCCGCTATCTATAAGAACTGCTGGAGAAACAGGAACGGTCAGGGCCGAAAAGGATACGAATTGGGTTCAAGCCCGACGAACTGTACAACCGCACTTTGAACAATTTAAAGTGCGGTTTTTTGTATGGAAAGGTGTTTTAACGTGTTTCAGCATTGTTGTATTCCTGCTTAAAGCTCAGTCTGGTAAAGGGGCAAGAGGAGATTAGTTTAGAACAGTTAATTATTTGAGTTCGCTTACTGATATAGATTTCTCCCAGCTAGGTGGTTTTTTATCTATTATTGATTATTTCGATCAATTTTTTCAATTGAACATCGGTTCCTTTTAAAATCTGTTCTTCATCTTCTGAAATATAAATATCTGGCCTTGTACCATTCCCGTCTAATGTTTTTCCATTTCTTTGAAATGATAGCATAGTAGAAAGTCTAAGCTGTATGTTTGAGTGGTTTAATTTCATCGTTTTTGAGTTTCCGCTGGAACCATCTGTAGTAACGCCAACTATCTTAACATTTGGCAACCCTTTAAAGGCACTTGTAAAAACGGTAGCAGCACTAAAACTATGCTCATTTACCAGAATATAAATCGGTTTTGTATATTGTTTATTCCCGCTTTCTAAAACCATATAATAGGGATTACTGAATATAGCTGTATCAAATTCTTTTTCTTTTACGAAACTTTTAGAAAATGCTGCTATAGATTTTCTATCTAAATTATTGAAGTTGCTAGAAAGATACTGGTAAAGAAGACGTTTGGACATAGAATTATGCATGGCGTTTCGCTCATCAGTGCGTAAAAAAGCAACATTTGCAACCCAAGGGGAATTTGATTTTTGAACAATATATGAAGCAAACTTTTGAATTAAATCTCTACTTCCACCTGGATTAAATCTTAAATCTATAATGAGTGCCTTTGTATGATGAAAAGTATTAAGCGTTGTTTCTATAAACTGTTCTAAGCCAGATACTTCGTTAAAGTTGTACATTTCTGGAAGTGATATTAAACCAATGTTCCCTTTCAATAAGGTCGGAATACTTTTAAAGTCTCCCTTTTTAATATTTGTAGATTTCAAAAGCATATATCGCTCTAGTTTCGATTGATAAAGAAACTGCTGGTTTTGTAGCTGAACATATTCAGTTCTATCTGTTTTGCCATTGGAGAAAACGATTTCGATATGCCTTGGTAGGTGTAGGTTGTTTATAAAATAAAGCTTTCCAAGTTGTTGTATTGCAGCAATACCATTGCTAAACTTTGCTTCTTCTGGTGCTTTTTTAGATTTATATACTAATGAATCAATCAATACATGAACTGGTAGACCATTGATTGATTTTATAAAATGGAAATCGGGATGATAGTAGCTATAAACACTTTTCTTTTCAACGCTTTTAAGGGCTACAGCTTTTCCATTTAATGCAGCTATTGAAAAAGGTAATTGCAGTGAATATGTTGAATATCTGTCTTTTTCAAATGCTTCGTTCTTCACGCTCGAATGCCGATCTCCAATTTCTGCCATTATTTTTGCTAATTCGTAAACTAGATAATCGACATTTATTTCATTGGGTGATTTTTCGACTGTCTCTTTAAGTGAATTTATAGCCCTTTTATAGTTGTACTTTGCTAAGTATATATAAGAGGACTGTTCTTCAAGCAGTTGTTCAAACTCCGAGATATCTTCAATCGCTTGTTGAATAGATAGTGTTTTTTGCAACTTTAAACTGGCTTTAGTATAAGTTAAAATTTTCTGTCTATTTTCCAATGTATATGTTCCGATTACATTTTCTTGTTGTGTGGCATTAGAAAGTTGAAGCTTTACATTTTCTTGAGGAGGGGAGCCCATTTCATTTAATACTTCAATTAAATCTTCCGAAAAGCGCTTTTGCCATTTATCGCCAAATTTCTGTTTGCAAAAATCTAAAAGCTCCTTGGTACTATATATATCTAGTTTTTCTAAAGTGTACCATTCATTATTAAATTGTACAATTGGCTGCTGGTTTTCCCATTTTATTGCTGTAAAAGGCGATGCTTTTTTAAGTTGCAATTTTTGACCAAAGCCAACTAATGAAATGAAGCATAAAGCAAATAGAACAAAGTAAGTTTTCATATTTTTATTGATTTTCTATCAAACTTATCTCTATTTGCACACGCTTAAAAATGCTATCGACAAACATGAGTTGACAATAGATGATCACTCCCTCTTACTCGATTTAACTAAATCTCATTTCTCTATATTTACATTTCAGATTTTTAATACTAGAGAATATGGCACAGCTTTCTAATCGTACGATAAAAAGAATTCAACTTCTTATGGGTTCTGTTTTTGTAGCCTTCCTAATTATTCAGCTCATTTATACAGCTCTTCATACCTTACCTCATCATTGGTTTTTCTTTATAACCAGTGATGCAATAGAAAATTTCTTAGGTTCGGCTATTGCGTTTAACACTATATTATTATGTTTCTAAATTGAGCAGCATTTGGCAAAGAGTAGTATTTATAACGCTCTTTGTCCTTGCGCTTGCAGGATTGGCATTATTAAAAGATTTTAGAATTCACAACTTTAATTCTTTTGATCAAACGTTTGAATATATTACCAATTTCTTGGGAAAGACATTATTATTTTATTTGTTCCTGTATGGTGTAAATAAACTAGATGTCATTAATCAATACAAAAAATTAGAGCATGAACTAAACAACGCTAAAGAGCAATTACTGCGAAACCAGATGCATCCTCATTTTTTGTTTAACGCATTTAATTCCCTGTATAGCTTGTGCCTAAAAAATAGTGCTGAAGCTGCTGAGTATGTACTAAAATTATCGAGCATGATGCGCTATTTAACAGACGAAACTCATCTTAGTAAAGTACCTTTGACAAGAGAGTTAGATTTTATCAAGGGATATATTGATATTGAAAAAATGAGATTTGGAAAAGATGTATCCATTCAGCTAGTCACAAATGGGAATATAAATGGCGATAAGTTAATTCCACCGTTCCTTTTAGTGGCACTTGTTGAAAATGCTTTTAAACATGGGTTTTACACCAATGCCAAGAATGCATATGTGACGATAAAGTTGGAATTGGAAAAAAACGAACTTTTGTTTTGTGTAGAGAACAGTGTTTTTGCAAAACAACATTTTCAAGAAAGCAGTAGAAAAGGAAAAGGGCTTAGCAACTTAAGGCAACGCTTAGAATTGTTATACCCTAAAAATTTTAGCTTTGAAATAAATAATGCAGATAACAGGTATAACGCACAACTTAAAATAACCTTAAACTAAATGAACTTATACAAAACCATAATAATTGATGATGAGCATTTGGCTATTGATGTGATTACTCATCATTTAACTAAGTTCGCCAATTTTGAGGTGGTTAAAACATTTACAGATTCGATTGAGGCCTTTAATTATTTAAAGGAGGGACATCAAATAGATATTGCTTTTACAGACATAGCCATGCCTGAAATATCTGGAATTGAATTGGTTAATCTTTCAAAAGGTAATGTGAGGTTTGTGATGACAACTTCTTATAGTGAGTATGCAGTGGCGAGTTTCGACCTTGAGGTTATTGATTACCTCTTAAAGCCTATATCTTTTCAACGTTTTGCAAAAGCCATTCATCGTTTTGAAAATCTGACTGTAAAGCATAGGGAAAAACAATTAGAACCTTCTTTTTTTATTAAAGAGGGAGATGAATTTATTAAGATTTTAGTGAAAGACATAGATTATATTGAAGGTTTAAAAGACTATGCTAAGATAGTGACTGGTAATAATTATGGTCTGGTTTTAAGAACACTGAAATCAATTGAAGTTCTATTAAACCCTTATGAATTTATGAGAATTCACAAATCATATATCGTTCCTTTAGCTAAAATTAGTCACTATAATGGGAAATGTGTATTCATCAACAATGTTGAAATTCCAGTAGGCGCTAACTATAGAGAAGCCTTAATGGTTTATTTAAATAAGAATAAACTATAATACAAACCACTTTCTTGCACATTTATTAACTTTTTTGTTCTAAACTAGTCTTCTCAAAGTGTCTCAATTCTTGAGAAGACTTAACATATATTACTTTTTAAATGAATTTGTTCCGCTCCAAATCCTCGATTATCGGCTCTATAAGCAGTAGAAAGCGTTTTATATATTCAAGGTATTCCTGCTGATCGGTAGTTTTCTGTTACTGGCCTCTCCGTATATGCCAAAAGCTGGAACAGCAACAGCCAAGAGCGGAAGCCGTTCCGCAGGCCGCAAATGCGGGACGGCCAATTTGTAGGCATTATTCAAATAAATCCTATTTATGGTTCTTGATTGATAATAGCGCTATTTAATTCGATTTTTTTGGTAAATACATAACAGAGGTTCAGCAATTCTACCAATTGATTATAGAAAAGTAACATATCTGTCAGTTCCTCGCCCTCAGGAGATTCAGCAGCTAAGTGAATCCATCCTGCGTATAGTTCCCAAAACTTAGCTCGGCTTTCGTGAATCGGATGGTTCACGAAAAAATAAGTAATTGATGATACAGCATTATCAATATCTCCATCAGATATATCAACAGGTTGATAATTTAAAGCCTTTAAAATTTCTTCCATAACATTCTATTTGTTGATGAAACTATATACCAATCTTAATTGATCTACAAAATCTTTAAAATCACCGTCATAGTGTTTCTTTAGTACTAAGAGCTGAAATTGGCTTCGCTGAAAATAACTGACCAGTTGACTATCATCAACAGAATTCAACAGCACATATTTTCTCGTGCTGTAGCTCATCATAGCAAAGCAAGCGGTATTGAAGTAATATTGTAGCGGATGTATTCTTCCCTGAAGCATTAATCGAAGTTCCAGTTTATAATAATCCCCCATGTCTTTCCATAAAAAACAGATTTCTGGTGTTTCATTATTAAAGGCGCATGGCGTCATATACGATCTTCTTGGCTTGCCTTTTACGTTACGCATTCCATATGTATAAATGTAGTGTGTGTACAACCTTCCTGAAAGTAAAGGAAGCGCCTTTTGCCAGAGCTCAAAAAGCTGATTGAAATTATTTTGGTTCTGTTTCCTTTTTTCAAAAAGCTTATAAGCGTCTTCTTTATATTCCGGGCAAGCAACCAAGGCTATTTTCTTCATGTCGAAGCAAATCTCAGGGAGGTTTTGTTGTTCGTCCGAAAGATCAATTTCAGAAAGTTGCATTTCATTAAGCACGTATGTTGTAAAGCTTCTTACCTCGGTTTTAGCCTTATTCAAAATCCCTATATACGGAATTAGAAAGGGATAATGATTTGTTCGGAACCTTTCATTGTTATTATCTGCCAAACAAAAACCCAACACCATGTGTGTTTCTCTAGGTGGCTGTTCTTGAATTGAATGAACTGCCTTCCGTAGCTCCGCTCTCTTTGTAGGTGCTACAGGGAGTTGTTTTCCAGGTTTATATAAGCCTTTATACCTCACTTTTGACGACACATGTAAATTATCCTTTGACTTATGGATCATCAGATATTTAGATACCCCTGTTTCCTGATCAAAGAATCCCGGCCAATAATTGTCTTCGAAATCATATTCAGTGCGGTAGTACATCAGTTGGTTAAGCGCAAAATAAGCGTATCGGCTCAAATAATTTTTATTGGTATCGACGCTGCAACTCACCAATAGTTCGGAGGTAGTGACCTTGATGTAAACCATTTCTTCGGGCTCTTTGTCCAGAATTATACCTATTACAAGCAGTTCATTGCTGAAAGATATCTTTCTGATTTTAATGGGAAAATAACCCCTTTTAGGTTTTCTGATCTCGGAATATTGGTTCAGTGTATTTTCTGTAAGTATTCTTGTATTCGGCGTAAAAGGCAAACGAAAGAAGTTCGTCGATGGAATATTTTTATTCAGTATGCCCCACCTCACTTTCTTTTTTTAATTGTGAGGTTGCATTTTTAAATGGTAACCCTGACGCCGTTGAAGAACTCAGAAACTATTTGGAGGCGGAGACTCCAGAAACCAAAAAAATTGGAAGGTGGGAGATTAAGTACTTATCGGGAGCTGCAGGTGGCAACGAGGATTATGTATCCAACATCCTTTATTTGGTGGAACCTAATATAATCATTGATCCAACAGTCTTACGAATTTATTTTAGTTTTCAATGTGCTATAATAAAAACTGAACATCCAGAGTATCCTGAATGGCGAGTAAAATGGAAAGCATCACAAGAGATGCTCCATTTAGTTCTGGATGGAATAGGTTTTGTTCCGGGATATGGAGAGGTTGCCGACCTAACTAATGGTGCTATATATGCAATCCAGGGAGATGGTGTTAATGCTACTTTAAGCGCTACATCTGCTATTCCATTCGTTGGCTGGTTTACAATGGGGGCAAAATATGCCAAGAAAACAATCAACCTGGCAAACGGATCGAAAACAACTCTGAAATGGGTAAGAAAAGCCGGAAATTTTGTTAATTTTGGGAGTAGTGGGCAATTGAGAACCATTCTGGGATTAGTCCCGGGAGACAAGCTGAGACAAGCTCATCACATCATCCCGTGGGGTAAACAAACGCATGAGGTTGTTCAAAGAGCAGCCAAGGCTAATGGGGCAAACCCTTTCCATATGAATAGTGCATTAAATGGCGTTGCAGTTGCTACATGGAAGAATCAACCAAACCATTACGCATATGACAATAGGGTTGTTGAGAGATTAAATGAAATACTTAGTAGTAACCCAACACCACAACAAGCAAATGAGCAAATTGGTGATTTGATCGATAACATAAGAAATGCTATCATAAATAACCCAAATTCTCATTTAAATGATCTAATTTTTTAATTATGAGCTATTACACTATTAGAGATAGTTTAGATACTAAAATAGTCGGCGTTTACCCCCAAGCGGATGAGGCCTTATATAGCTGCGATGTTTGGAGTGAACCTAAATTTATCGATAGGGTTCGATTTCAAAAAGTAGACTTTCTGCCGATAACTGCCAAAGCCATACTAAAAAAGAAATCTAAGCTAACTGATTTGATTAGTGCTGGCAATACTGGCTTTTCATTGAAAATACTTGTTAGTGGCAAATTAAAATTGATTTTAGAAAATAGTAGAGTTAACGGGTTTCAGTTTTACAGGTCACCGATAATATACAAGTCCAAAGAAATTGAAGATTACTGGGTGCTAAATTTTTATAAGATTGACATGCAATTTATAGATTTTAGTTTATCAGAAATATTCCTGACCGAAAGGACCTTTACAAAAGTTGAGAAACTTGCAATAAATAATTACACAGATTATCTTGAAAAAAAGAAAGAAGTTGAATTAAAAGGTTATCCTTATGGGATACGAGTTGAAAGGTTTAAATTGATTGAATATCCAGATCAAGATTTCTTTGCGCTGTTAGATGTTGAGGGGGGAGTGAAATATATCGTTTCAGAACGACTCAAAAAAGAAATAGAGGAGGCAGGTTGTACAGGGATTGAATTTATGCCTACAGACCTATCGTTAAATGAGTGGTTACAAGGTGGTGCTAGGGAGAGGATTTACGGAAAAGTTTAGACTATGCTAAGTATAAAGAAAATAGTTGACAAAATTGATGAATTATTTGACGGTCAGGCGAGGTTAATTCTTGATTTAATTTCGCCTGCTATTGGTATTAGGATGCAAAATCAAAGTACCCGAGAAGCATGGCCTAAATTAGTGGATGACGCTTTCATCCAATCTAAGATTGGGGGTATGCCTGATATAGGAGAAGATTTTATTTGGCCAGAAATAAATAATTTACCCTTAACTTTTTTAGGGCAGATTAACTTAACTAAAGCCTCGATGTTCAATCCTGACTTACAGCTTAGAGGTATTTTGTATTTCTTTGTTGCTAATTGCAAATCGGAAGACTATAGCGAGTTAATAAACAATATTAAAATCATCTATTTAGAGAATGTTAATCCAAAAGATTTATTAGGTTATAAAGCTTCAGAACAAGATAGCGGATACCCTGTTGAATTTTACCAGCATTATACGTTGCCCTCATACCAGGAGAAAATAATTCGTAATAATAACATCTATTCCACGGTACTAGATGAAATGGACGAACTTGAGTGGTATATCTCTGAATTAACATACGGTGAAAAGGATTTCACCAGGCATCATATGCTAGGTGATCCAAACGCTGTTCAAGGCTCGGTAAGAATGTTTTGGGGAGCTGCTGTAGTTAAGCCGGAAGATATTTACTATGAAAAAATAAATGAATATATGGATTCGGCAGAAGAAATTGGTGATGAATTTGTTCTGCTATTACAGATAGATCTATGTGATAAGCGAATTAGTCTACCAAATTATGGTGACAATTGTTTATACTTTGGTATTCATAAAGATGATTTGAAATGCAAAAACTTCAATAAGACAAAGCTTGTTATCCAAAGTACTTAAAATCATACATTCAATTATATTTACGACGCTAGTGTGTATTTCAGTAAAAGTAAAAAGCAGAGAAAATAGGGCTAAAAATGTCCAAGAATTAAATCCGTAAAAGAAATCTTAAGTTGGTTGAGAACATTAAGGTTCATGCTTCACTAATGCATCTAGGGTTATTTTTGTTATGGAACTATTGATAACTAGTAGTGGTCCAAATAAAGCATTTGGTGATTTGAAGTAAGCTTTAATGTGAAGATATTGAATCATTGGAAGGACTTTCCAGATATAATTGTAAGATAGACGTAATCATATCCTTCCAGTTGTAAATACAATCTTTGATGGGCTCGGCGTATTTCCAGGCAATGATCACCTGGTTATCATTTGGGCAAACAAATATTATTGGCGGAGAGGGCTGTACAACAGGAGTCAGTATGTCGGTTGGGACTAAAGGTACTTTCTTTGACATATTTCTATAAAGGAATTTTGTAATAAATATTATGCTGGTAGCAGCAGCTTTCACTTCAAAGGGATGATTAACAAATGGAAATCATTTCTTTTTGGTTTTTATAGATAATTGTTTTTTGCCATAAACTTTCAACCAAAACAAAATTTAATATAATAAGAGTTTTGTAGTGGCCTTTTAAGGAAAACTAATTATTATAATTCTATCTTGATGTTCCTCGATATGGATATACAAAAAAGGGATGATCTTTCGACCACCCCTTAACCAAACAAACTAAAATTATTAATTTGCAGGAACCAATGTCGGCTCAAAAGGATTATAGGGATCCCATGGCCCTAATGGTGCATCTGGATTATTTGTGGCAGTATTTATTGCAATCACAACACCGTTTGATACTTGATAATATTTGTTAGTGGATAAATCCTCTTGCAAAATATAATATCCATCAGGTAACTTCCGAGTTAGTGAAGAATCGAAATAGTAAAAATTATTGCCTGCATATATTCTAGTTGTGATAAATGGTGGTCTATAATTAGATCCAATATGGGTGTACTGATTTGTGTAATACACGAAATCTGTAGTTAGTGGTGACGGAAAATTATATGTTGGTGTTACACCACCTCCTGGCAATGTACCTCCGTCTACGCCATTAAACATATCGTCGTTCAAAACTGCCATACTCGTTTTAATAAGCCTGAGCGTACTTGCTGAAATTGCAGCTTGCAAACCTCTAGAAATTCGATCATATTGGCCACTTGAGTCTAAGGTTCCTGCCATGTATTGATTATATACTTGCCAACCCCAAGATAATAAATAAGCAACCAGATCTACTTGTACAATCGGCGTTTCAGGATCGTCAGGAGTAAATGGCGGGAGTAACAAATTACCAGTTTTATCAATAGACATCAGCTTATGTTGAGCAACTTTGGATGCAATAGGAAGTACTTGAGCGGTATTAGAATGCCAATATTGGTTTGAGCTTATTGCTATCTCCAAGGCTCCTAAAAAAGCTTCACCTTCATTTATATCCCAAATTATGTTAATGTATTTATTCTTAAGTTGGTTCAGTTTGTTTGAAAAATAAGGTCCGGCGACAGATTGATTCATGTTCAGCGAATATCCGTCCATAAAGATATCCTGAATTTCCTTGATCATTCCTGCCTCTCTTATGCTTAAGATATTGTTTTGTCTCAAGCTTAAAACTGTGGAATCAACTTTTGAATCTATCTGTTGTGAGGTTTGAGCATATACAATAGAGATGACCTTAGGAACAACTTCAGTGATTATACCCCGGCCAGATCCACTAAATTCTGGTTGGGCAAGGACATAATCGTAAATTGCATTGTTCAAATTTTTGACATCAGCGGATTGATAATACGAAAGTGTAGGCGTCGGATTACTTGGTGTTGTAGGAAACAAAGATTGTTGAAGATTAGGTCTAAAACTGTTTCCTTTAACCTTAAGTGCTACAGTCACACCGTCATTGTGCATTCGCCCTACAACACTTGTAAGTCTTTTTAGATTTCTGTTGTACCGGGCCAGATCGGGGCCTGATGTTTTGTCCATTTCCTTTTTGCAGGAAATAATGGTCATGGCAATGCCAAGCATCATCAATAGATGTTTTTTCATAATAAAGTGTGAGGTTTAATACTTAATAATACAATATATAGTTAATTAATATTTGTTTACTGTAGTATTTTCGTTACTGGTGAATTTTTCACTGCAGGTCATTTCTAATCATTACAAGTAGGGGTATTTATTTTAGCAGGCCGAGTCTTAGTTGGTATTTCGATAAAAATGGCCGCCCGTTCCGCATTTAAACTGTTACCCCATTTCAATTTAAAATGATTACGTATTCAGGGGCAAACTGGCCGTTCTAATCTTTCGATCAGCATTTTTCGCGACTGGCTTTCTGGAATAATTTTCAATTTCTGCACAAACAAAGACTCCTGGGGATAATCTGCAATTCGGGATGGACTATGGTCACTCCAACTTTAACAACCCTGAGCGACGAACGAATTCTGTTCAAGACTGCAATAGTTAAAAATTATTTTACTTCAATGTCGGCTACTTAAAAATAAATAACCTTGAGGTCTTTTAGAAATAAGTAATCATTATCATATAATTACTCTGTAAGAAAATTCATTGTTTTTATAAGAAAGGAACAAGACCTTAGTAATTTTGAACATTTTTACTTAATACAAAAATGCATTTCATTAAATGTGAAAAGCATAAAAAATAATAAGTCATTAAATATCAAATAAATAACTTACATTTGGTTAACAAGAAATTGTTCTTTAAAGTTGGTCAAATCGCATCGAAATAACTGGTGCCCAATTTGGTGCCCAGTCAGAAATGACGATTAACTATTATTTATAACTTGCTCATTTAGTGCCGCTTGGATTATTAAGTTATTATCCCAGCGGGATCACAAAAAGCTTCACAGAAATGTGAGGCTTTTTTATTTTATCCCCACTGGGGTTCGCACAGAAGGGCAGTCCGGGTTTGATTCTGGAAGGATCAGGCCATGCGTTCGGGCCTAAAGCGATTGAGCCAATCCCAGCGGAATCGGTATCTGAAATTTAAATAAATCAAGGATACGGGTGTTCTCATAAGAAGCTTACTTCTCCTTAATTATACGATATTGCCTTTACTTTTTGCAAAAATGAATTTATTTTGGCATCTGAATGATTTTGTAGGATGATGATCGTTTTGTCATTGTCTAAATGCCTTTCTATATAAGTGGAATACCCTGGCGAGCCATCAGAATGATACACAATTTTCCCATATTTTTTCGAATTTCCTACGAACCACCCAAATCCATAATTGGTTTCCTTTCCATCGTTGGTTTTTGTAGAATTAAATATGAGCTCTTTATCTTTTGAATCTATCAATTTATCGCCATAAAGTGCTCTATCCCATTTTAATAGATCCCCTGTTGTAGAATTCACTGTTCCGTCACCCGCAATTCCATCCAAATAATAGGTGTAAAATTCTTTTCCAAAACTATCGGGAAGCACTTGGTGGCCTAAACTATCTGTAACATACCCAAGCGCATAATTCTTTATTTCTTTTGGTTCAAATCTGCTCCTGTAGACAAACGTATTTTTCATTTTTAATGGTTGAAAAATATTTTCACTCAAAAATTTTCCAAATGTATTACCTGATGTTCTTTCTATTATCAAAGCTAATAAAGTGTACCCTGTATCGCTGTACAGGTATTTTTCGCCTGGTTGAAAAATAACTTTCGGTCTGTATTTAGCGAATACATTAACAATATCCTGATTGGTGGCAATTTTTTTTTATCCCATTTTTCTTCAAAAATCTCCATATAATCAGGAAGCCCGCCAGTGTGGTTAAGTAAATTTCTTATGCTGATATTTCCGTAGAAACTTAATTCAGGGATATATTTTGAGATTTTGTCGTCATAGTTAAGTTTACCGCGTTTTGCTAACAAAACAATTCCTATGGCAGTAAATTGTTTGGAAACAGATGCCAACTCAAATATGGTTCGGTTGTTAATTTTTTGCCCGGTTTTCTCATTAGCAAAGCCGTAACTTTTTTCGAATAAGATTTTCCCTTTATCTGCAATCAGCACATTTCCATGGAACATTTTCTCCTTAAAAAGAGCATTAAATAAGCTGTCAAGCTGCTTACATTGCACTGATTGACCGAAAGTGAGATTAGATAACAGCAGCCCAATTGCGATCAGTAAAAATATTCTTCTCATAGCGTATTCTTCAAAATTGCCTGCATCTGACAGTTATTGCCGAATGGCAGGATTTGATGCCTTTTAGTTTAGTAAATATACAAATTTTGATACAAGCACATTTTCATCAAATGCCATCCTGATGGAGTAATTTATTTTATAATAATGGATTAAAAATAATGTCAACGGTAGCCTGTCGAAGGAGCTGTTGAAATACCTCTAAGGCCATTTCAATACTATTACATCTGTTAAATGTAATCCAACTAATAAGAGATAATTTTAAAGAAGATCTTTTATTGAGCTTTGCTGATTTCATAGAATTTAAATTAATAACTCAGCCGAAGGAGAATATGAAAGAATGGGGAAAAAAAGTTGAAAAATACTACCTAATAAGTTAACGTAGAAACGCAAAATATATAAAAACGGATGATCAATTTGTATTCTGTTAAATACGGAGGATGGTGAATGTCTAAATTTTGTAATCCCTCAGATTTTTTGATTTATAACACACTCTGCTTTGAGTGCTATTCTGTCAAAATTATATAGAACCCCTGCAATCCCACAATTTCACTTCACCTGATCCAATATCAATATTCCAATAATTCCGATAACGGAAACCAGCGTTTCCATCAGCGACCAGGATAAAAATGTTTGTTTAATGGATAATCCTAAATACGCTTTGAAGAGCCAAAAAGAGGAATCGTTATCGGCCGTAAATTGTTTAATGATCAGGCTTCGCTGCGGATCGGAATCAGTGATATTTTTAAAACCCAGCGTCAGTATACGAGCGTAAACTTCGGTAGTTTACAATATACTGATTTCGGTACCTTTGAGAGCAGACGTGTTTCCCTGAATTTCAGCTGGAGGTTTGGCAATACAAAAGTTAGGCAAACTGAAGAACGGCGACATGGAGATGCTGATGAAAAGGGAAGGAGCGGAGGTTAATTTATAGGAAATTGGTTCAGATAAAAGCTGCTTACTGTTCGGATTTAATACAATGCTTGACAACACGTCTCTTTTAATAAAGAAAAATATCAGCCCGCCAAGTTTCATTTATAACATTATTTGTCTAATAAAAATGCAAATGGTTGACTTAGTCAACTATTTGAACTAATTTAGCTTTTGTTATTTATAACACGTTTTTTAGAAATGGAGAAATCGATAATAAGCCAAATGCGTACATTTAACCGTTATTATACCAATCTGATAGGACTATTGGATAGGGGATATCTTGAATCGCAGCATTCCTTAACAGAAGCAAGAATATTATTCGAGTTATCTCTTGGTAAAATAAATGCATCTGAAATTATGGATAGGATACGCATTGATAAGAGTTATTTGAGCCGGGTATTGAAGAAATTCGAGAAAGATAAATTGATCATTAAATCGAAATCAGGAAAAGACGCCAGGGCAAGCCAGATAGGTTTAACTGAGAAAGGGAAGGTGGAATTAAAGGCCTTAAACACATTAGCTGATAAGCAACTGGAAGAATTGCTAAAAGATTTATCGGCTACAGAGATTAAACAACTTGTCCTGAACATGAAATCGATTATGGATATTCTGGATCAAAAATCTGCAAGCCGAAACAGGTGAGTATGCCAGAATTATAAATTAAAAGATGATTAGAACAGATGATGATACGACCAGCTACATTTCGAGACATTCCTCAACTGAAAAAACTGTTAAATGATTCCGTTCGGGGTTTGAGTAAAAATTATTACACCACAGGCCAGATTGATAGTGCCCTAAAATATATTTTTGGAATAGATACTCAATTGATCGATGATGGCACCTATTACGTTGTCGAAATAGATGGAAACATTGCCGGCTGTGGAGGATGGAGCAGGCGAAAAACCTTATATGGAGGTGATCAACATAAGGAATTGCATGATACTTTGCTCGAACCAATGGCTGAACCGGCAAGAATCAGGGCATTTTTTGTTCATCCCGATTATGCGAGGAGAGGAATTGGCCGTCAAATCATGGATTTTTGCGAGTGCGAAGCCAAAAAAAATGGATTTTCAAGCCTGGCACTTGGTGCTACACTGCCTGGCGTTCCACTTTACAAGGCCATGGGTTTTATGGAAATGGAGCATATTGTTGAACCCCTATTGGATGGCGAAAAATTGGAACTGATAAGAATGATTAAAGATATCTGATTTGCAGTCAAAAATTGTTTCTGACGGTGCTATAAAATTCAAGATTTCGATTATCTGGTAATGCCATAAATGCCCTATCTATCGCAAAAATATACTCACCAATGTATCGTTTGTTCTTCCTTTAAGACTGAAATTTATTTTTGTAAGCTTTTTCAAAATACAGGCGAAGGGAAGATATACGTTCGGTATCAATGTGATTGATGTAGCGGTGAAACATTTGTTCAGAACTGTGCCCGGTAGCCTCCATCAACAATGAAGTGGGTATCTTACCATAAAAATTGGAGGCAAAACTCCGCCGTCCGATGTGGCTGGTAACGGCTTGCCATTTAGGGATTACGCTGGTAATAACCCGGAAGCCCGTTCTTTTACCGATACTCACCGGTGTATCGAAACCTGCCTGGCGAACGATCTCTTTAATCTGCTGGTTATATTTTTTATGTGAAATCTTTTCGGGAAAGTTACCCTCATTGTGCAGCTTGATGACCTGTACTGCTGGATGAAGGGGAAGCGTGACATTACGCAGCGTCTTTTTTTGAATAAAAGAGATGCATTCCATGCCCTCTACATCCTGTATCTTGGAAGTACTAAACTCCATGAAATCCGAGACCCTTTGTCCGGTATAGCAACTGATAACCAGCCAGTCCCTCGCTGCGTGTAAATTCATTGGCAGGTCCATACGCTTGATCTTTACGAGTTCATCTTCTGTTAAGGTGATAAAAGGCTTTTGTTTTCGTTCCTTCGGTAGTTCCAGCTCATATGCGAAAGTGCGTATACCTCGTTTTTCAAGATGGTTAAGTACGGTTTTTATAAAATTTACGGTGCGGTAGGTTGTACTGGTGGCAAAGGTTTCGCTGTTGCAGTAGTCGAGAAATTCTTTAACGAAAGATGCGTTTACCTCACTGATCATCAGGTGGCGCATGCGGTGCCCTTCAAAGCGCTCTAATAGGTTGTAAAAAACCAGGTATCGCCTGTGCGTAGATTTGCAGATCAGGTGTGACCTGGAATTGATATAGTTTCCCATATGCCACAACAGGCCGTTTTCAGGGCATTTGATATTTCCCCTGGTGGAAGCTTCACGGATACATCTTGAAAGCGTTCTGAGCGAGATTTTATCGAAATTCCAGGATAAAGAATCCAGGTAAGCAGCTATTTTAATACGCAACCGGTTTAGGCGCAGATTAAGCTTTTTACAGTTTTTTAGATAAATGTTATGGGGCCGCTAATGCTCTTGGTCCCACAACACTTTAGCAATGCGAAGTGGAGTCTGTAACCGGTGGCACTGTCCGGTAGAATTGTGGAGCTCTAAAAGGACCACACTTGAGATGGGTTTATCCAGTAAATTAAAGGAGATTGTGATCATGGAAAAGGTATGTTGCTAATTTTCAGGTAAATTAGTAAGAAAATTGGTCTTTTCCAGACCACTGTCTGATGAGCAAATATAAAAAAATGTTTGACTAATCAAAAGCTAAAATGCTCTGCTTTAAAGAAATCCGATAATTCTTTTTCCATATTTTAATCTCAATAAAAGTATTCCCAATAGTACTCGTTTCATTTGAAATGGCTGTTTACCAATTGTAACAATATCAACATAAGTCTGGAAAAGACTAAGGTTGGATGCTAAAAAAAATGCAACAAGAACAATGGATAAATTAGCACACACCAGGTTCGCCCTGGCGGATGATTCCGAGATACAACATTTGTTCATCAAAGCCTTTGCGGAAAAAGCCGGTGGGTTTCATCTGGTATTTTCAGCGTTTAATGGCGCAGATTTATTGAATGGACTTGGCCAACTGGATCGGCTGCCTCAGTTATGCATTCTCGATCTTCATATGCCCGTTATGGATGGCATTGAATCTGCCAGACGGCTTCGGGAATGTTACCCCTCAATCATTTTGTTAGGATACACCGCAAGTGAAAATCAGGAAGAAATTGGACGTATGATCGAAAATGGTGTGCTGAAGGTCTATGCTAAAAAGGATGTTGGGAAGATGTTCGTGGACTTTCGCTATCGGTTAGGGCATATGAACACCTACGCAACTAAAATATAGCTTAAAAAATGGTCGGAATGATTTGGATTCAAATCCCCTAATCAGGGTTACAATAGATCCTTTAGAATCTTTTCATAACAAAAAGAGCATGGATATAAAAAAAATAATCGTTTGGGGAGGCGTTCTGTTAAGTGCAATTGTCTGGTTCCGCTTTCTGATTTATTTAATCATAAAATATATATTCTAAATCATATGCATATCGAAAGTAAAAACCTCAAATGTCCCAGGTGTAAAAAAATTGGCGAGTGTGAAAGGATACATAGGCCAACCATCGTAAAGTTATTTCTTCCATTTATCAAGGCGCGTTATATATGTCTGCAATGTCTTCGAAAATTCAGTGTTCTGAAGAATGGAAGATAATGGTTAATATATTGATCATCTAATTTAAATGCATGTAATTGTGATATTCTTTTGATAAAGATCCGAATTTCAAATTAGCAATCCAATATTTAGGTTCCTGATCTAAAAAATGATTAAGGTTTCTTGCTAGACTCAAAACCATACAAGCCATTTTGGTAAAGGTACGATGCCATTTGATAATTGGATATCGCCTCATCAATCAATTTCTGGTTTGCGGGCAGGGCTACAGCGCCTCCAGTAGTAAAATCAGGCTGGTAAGTAGCTACTTTTTTATGCGGATTTAAAATAACCAAAGTTTTATTTTTGATATATCCCAAACTTTGGTAAGTGCTAATGAACGCCCTTTCTTCACTATCCTTCATTTTAAACACATCCTGGCCAAAAAACTTACTTTTGTAACTGAAATTCAGATAACCTAAAATCGTAGGGCCAATATCAATCTGCGCCGTAAGTTTTTCGAATTTTCCAGGCATGATGTGTCCCGGACTGTAAAAAATCATTGGAATGCGATATTTGTCAACCGGTAATTCTACTTTGCCCGCGCTTGATGCGCAATGATCGGCAACAATGATAAATAAGGTATTCGAAAACCAGGGTTTGTGTTTCGCTTCGCGTATAAACTTACCAATGGCATAATCGGTATATTTAACCGCACCTTCTCTGCCGGTGTGCGAGGGAATATCAATCCTGCCTTCAGGATAAGTATAAGGGCGGTGGTTCGAAACCGTCATAATCTGTGCGAAAAAAGGTTTTCTGTTTTGATAATCCTTATCCAGTTCGCGTAACGAGAGCGTAAATAAATCTTCATCGGCCACACCCCAGATATTCGAGTAATGGATTTCCGAATCCTGAAGCGCACTTCTATCCGTTACCTGATAGCCGTTATTGGAGAAAAACTCGTTCATGTTATCAAAATATCCATAACCGCCATAAATAAACCTGCTGTTGTAGCCTTTTGAACGAAATATATTACCTAAGGTAAACAGGTTTTTATTATCAGGTCGTTTGACTATGGACTGGCCCGGGGTAGGTGGGATACAAAGTGAAAGTGCCTCTAAACCACGTACCGTACGCGTGCCTGACGCATAAAGATTACTGAAAAGCAAACCTCCCTTGGCAAGCGAATCTAGCTGTGGCGTAATATGCTGTGTATTGCCAAATGCGCTCAAAAATTCAGCACTTAAACTCTCTACACTGATCAATACCACGTTCATCTTATTTTCGGTACCCAAGCTGTTGATGGTTCTTGACGTATTTGTATATATCCTTTTTCCAGTTGAATCTTGCTGAAGTAAATTGTGCAAAATACTTTCTGCTCTTTTGATCGGTAGTGTTTTATAGAAAGTATTATAATCTAACTGATTATTCCAAAAAGCAAATCCAAAATCATACATCCCGTTGCCCGAAAGTTCATTTACATATTGATTTTTGCTCAGGTATTTTAATTTATGGCTTACACCAAAATAGGTTAGTACAGGCACGCACAATAGCATGAGGGCAGTTTTACTGCGTTTACCAAAGCTTGTTGCTTTGGTGGTAGAAGTGGTGATCGGCCTTCTTAACCAATAAACAATTAACGATGTCGCGATAACCAAGCCTACCATAATGCTGTTTATTGGGTATGATTGGCGGATATTTCCAATAACTTCTGTGGTATAAACCAGGTAATCGACCGCTATAAAGTTGTAACGTACCGAAAATTCCTCCCAAAAGAACCATTCTGAAATAGCATTAAAAATAAGCGTAAAAACAACGAAGAAGAAATAGACGAACAACAGTATCTTGTTGGTTTTGCTGGCATACCATTTAGGAGGCAGCACCCAGAGGTAAATTACAAGTGGGATGATGGCAAATGATGTCGCTGCAAGGTCGTAAAATAAGCCAATGAACAGAATTTTAAAGAGGTTAAGTACAGACCAATCAACAGCAGATGCGCTATAAATTAGTAAAGCTACCCGCGTAATTAATGAAATGCCGCACAATAATATGGTTACCAAAAGGACTGGCCCAAATCTGTGCTGTAAAAGCTTATTTGTTTTTTCTTTAATGCTCATAATTA
Source organism: Pedobacter terrae (assembly GCF_036946585.1). Classification (GTDB taxonomy): domain Bacteria; phylum Bacteroidota; class Bacteroidia; order Sphingobacteriales; family Sphingobacteriaceae; genus Pedobacter; species Pedobacter terrae_C. The sequence goes on from NZ_JAQIIV010000016.1 coordinate 130,071, forward strand.
ACGATGGATCCCAAAACAGGAATTTGCCCGCAATGATTAAATAATCGGCGAAGGTAGTATCCAATTCTGAAGAAATCCTGAAGGTTTGGTTAGACTTAAAGATATTATTAAAGTAATTGATTTAATAATTGTTAAAGTTTATTTTATCCCATGGGATGTAATTAACTGAATATCCTCGGTTACTAACCATGCATGATATATGTTTAGCTACATAAAATTTGGGCTGACTCAGATAAACTGCTTTTATGAAATTTAGTCAACCGTTTGCGCTGTTATTGACCTTGTAATACTCAGGAGCATGTGCTACTTTTAAAAATAAAAATTAACATAACCCAAAAAAGCATCACTATTTACCCTTCTGCTCAGCATTAAGCAGTTCAATCAAAACCTAAATCATCAATAAAAAAACATCAATGGAACGTAGAGAATTTATCAAAAATGGCGCATTTACGGCTGTGGGTTTAACCATCCTGCCAACCGGAAGTTTATTTGCATCGTCTGACGCTGGAAAAGTTAGATTAGGTTATATCGGGGTAGGTGCCCGTGGCATGAGCCATATTTCAGAAGGTACCTTAAGAGATGATGTAGAAATTGTGGCTATTTGCGATACCCAGGAAAGTTCACTTAAAATCTGTCGGAATTTTATAGCTAAAAAGGGCAGGCCTGCAGCAACAGAATACACCGGTAGTTTAGACGCTTATAAAAAACTTTTAGACCGTAAAGATATTGATGCCGTCATTATTGCAACACCCTGGCAGTTTCACCGCGACCAGGCGGTTGATGCCATGAAAGCAGGAAAATATGTGGGCTGCGAAGTAATTGCTGGTTTAACTGTGGAAGATCATTGGGATATTGTAAACACTTCTGAAAAAACAGGTATGCCATACATGACTTTAGAGAATGTTTGCTACCGCAGGGATGTGATGGCGGCTTTAAATATGGTTAGACAGGGGCTTTTTGGCGAATTGTTACACCTTGAAGGTGGTTACCAACATAACTTAAGAAATGTACTGTTTAATAATGGTAAAGATTATTATGGCGGTGGGGTTGAGTTTGGCCCCAAAGCTTTGAGTGAAGCGCAATGGCGCACCCAGTTTAACATCGATCAGGATGGCGATTTATATCCAACCCACGGGGCAGGCCCAATCATGCAATATGCCAATATCAATAGGGGGAATCGTTTTACCAGCCTGGTATCATTCAGTTCAAAAGCCAAAGGTTTGGCTGCTTATGTAGAAGAAATGTCGCCTGGGCATCCCAATGCCAAAATCAATTATAAAAACGGCGATGTTACAACCACGATGATAAACTGTGCAAATGGCGAAACTGTTTTGTTGAGTCATGATACACACTTGCCACGTCCGTATTCACTCGGTTTTAGGGTGCAGGGCACAAAAGGGATTTGGATGGATGTAAATAAATCAGTTTATATCGATCACAAATCGAAGAAAGATGATGTATGGGATCCCGCTCAGGAATGGTTTGCCAAATATGATCACCCGCTTTGGAAAAAATACGAAACTGAAGCAGTAGGGGCAGGTCACGGTGGCATGGATTGGTTTGTATTTAATGCATTTATCCAGGCTGTAAAACAGAAAAGACAAACACCGATTGATGTATACGATTCTGTTACGATGAGTGTGATTAGCCCACTTTCTACAAAATCATTAAAAGAAGGTAACATGCCACAAAAATTCCCTGATTTTACCAAAGGAAAATGGAAAGAGCGTAAAAATACTTTTGCTCTAGACGATAGCGGTTTTTAATAACGGTTGTGCGTATGGGTTGTAATTTGCAGCATATTTTAACAATCAATCCGTTTAGAATAGCTTGCATTGGTCTTGCTAAAACATTTATCATTCAAATATTCTTTTATGCTTCAGGCAGTTTTAGGCGCTTATGGCCTTCATGCAGAAAAATGTAAAATTGAACCTTTCGGTTCGGGTTTAATTAACCATACCTGGAAAGTTTACCATGAAAGTTCAGTCTATATTTTGCAAGAGGTAAATACATTGGTTTTTCGTCAGCCTCAATATATCGCTCAAAATATCAGGGCGATAAAAGAGTATCTGAATGAAACAGCTCCAGGTTATTTATTTGTTGCTCCAATAAACACTTTAAACGGTGATGATTTTGTAGCGGTGTATGATCATTTTTACCGGATTTTTCCATTTATAGCGCATTCTTGTACAATTGATTTTGTACAGCGACCAGAACATGCTTATCAGGCCGCCAAACAGTTCGGCCAATTCAGCAGGATGCTCTGTGCTTTCGATGTTCAAAAATTGAAAGCCACTATTGAAGATTTTCATAACCTGCCGTTACGGGTGGGACAGTTTAAAAAAGCAGTAGCAAAAGCCTGCGACAAAAGAATTAGCGATGCCAGGTTTGCGATAAAAGAAATCATCAGGCATGATGAT
>NZ_JAQIIV010000017.1:0-109637 GCF_036946585.1 Pedobacter terrae
ACCAAATACTATTTACATGCTTTAGATATTGCGGTTTGTCGTTATTTAAAAGCCGTGTTTAATCTTTCTGGTTATGATTTAAAATTTGCTGCTTACTTATTTGTTACTTACGCCATTGAAGTGCGTGCAGATGAATTGTATCCAATTTATCAGGCGGCTCTGGACGAAGCAAAAAGCAAGGTAAATGTGAAATCGATTATCCTGGAAGAAGAAGGCCATTTAGAGGAAATGATGAATCAACTGGTTAGTTTTTCTGATAATTGGGAAAACCATGCGGCTGAGGTAATTAAAATAGAAAAGGCTTTATTTGATAATTGGATTGCTGCCTTAGCTGCAGAACTGCCCGTAAGCGCTTAACCATATATCATATTATTTCATATTAGGGTTTTAAAGCATCAAGTCTTTTAAACACAAAAGAAGTCAAGTTTGCCTAGCACATAAGCTATTAAACTTGACTTCTTTCATTTAAACCAGATATCATATTATTGCATATTAGGGTTTTAAGACATCAAGTCTTTTAAAGAGAAAAGAAGTCAAGTTTGCCTAGCACATAAGCTATTAAACTCGACTTCTTTCATTTAAACCATATATCATATTATTGCATATCAGGGTTTTAAGACATCAAGTCTTTTAAAGAGAAGAGAAGTCAAGTTTGCCTAGCACATAAGCTATTAAACTTGACTTCTTTCATTTAAAACCAATCCAACTTTTTCTTGTTTCTAAATAAAGACAAATGTCATGGCTAAATTTTCAGATTTAATTAATGGGGATAAACCTGTACTGGTAGATTTTTTTGCAGAATGGTGTGGTCCCTGCAAAATGATGAAACCGATTTTGGAACAATTAAAATCACAAGTAGGCGATTCGGTATCAATTATTAAGGTAGATATCGACAAAAATCAACCGGCTGCTTCATCATTTAATGTTCAAAGCGTTCCAACATTAATTTTGTTTAAAAAAGGAAAGCAAGTATGGAGACAAAGTGGTGTGCTGCAAACTTCGCAGTTGAAACAGGTGATTGATGCCCATGCTTAAACTTCCAACACGCTCCTGGGCGTAACGGCAAATATACGCTCACTAATTTTAGGGTATATGTTGTAAAGTCCTGTAAATAAGCTAAAAGCTGGCAAAACGGCATATTCCTTACCGAAATAAAAACAGGGAAATTTTAATTTTTGCTTTGCTTTTCCTACAATGGTAACACCAGGGTGGATATGCCCGCTAATAGGGTATAATTCTTCTTCAGTACAGTTTGGTGCGTCATGAATAAAACAAAATGGCCCCAAACAAAAGCTTGGCTCATGTATGTCGATATTCATTGCTGCATAATTTGCATCGGAAAGCCGGTCGTGATTCCCTTTTACCAATAATAAATTAAGTTCTTGGTATTGCTTTCTCCAAATGGAAAATGCTTCAATATCTGTATTTAAACCATGGTGAAACATGTCACCGTTGATCAATAATGTTTTAGGATGGTATTGTTTAATTAATAAGCTTAAACGCTGTAAATCTGTTTGAGCAATGGTTGCCGGCACTTGTAAACCCGATTGGCGGAAGTGTGCAGATTTACCCAAATGCAAATCGCTTATCGCTAAAAGCTGATGTTTGGGTAAGAACAAAGCCCTTTCTTTATCTAAAATCAGTTCTTCTCCCTGGCTTGTAATATTCATTAATAATATCTAAAAAAATCTGAACATTTAAGAAATATAGAGGTTATAAGGCATATTGGCAGAGGGTCACAGCTTATATTTTCTCAAATGTCTTATATAGTCAAAATGATTTGTTTTTATTTAATTCTCTCCGCTTCGGCTTTCATTCTGGCAATCCGATGTTCTAATTCTTCTGAACTCATGTTTTCACGCAAACTGTCTACTTTAATTGGAAAAGACAGTGGGGTGAAACTTTTTGGATTGGTGATAATAATCGCTCCATCCTGGATTCTTTCTAAAGCGGCTGCCAATCTGGGTTCTTCCAGTTGTTGGTAAAAAACCTCATCGTATGCCTGTCGCAAAAGTAAATTATGTTTATCGTAATCGCTAAAAACATTAAAAAACAGACCAGCAGATGACTGGAGGTGTTTATTGGCTACATATTTACCGGGATAGCCCTGAAAAACGAGTCCTGAGATGCAGGCAATATCCCTAAACTTTCTTCTTGCCATTTCAGTTGAATTGATACTCAACGTAATGTCTTCCGTTAAATTCTTAGGTGAAAAAACTGCATAAGCAATTGATTCGTCCATAGGGATTTCTGTTTCACTTAAAAGCTCAAATCCATAATCGTTCATGGCAATAGAAAAACTGATGGGCAGCAATTTACTCAAACGATAGGCGACAAGGGCCGCTAAAACCTCATGTACCAAACGGCCTTCAAAGGGGTAGGCAAAGAAGTGAAAACCTTCTTTATTATTGATGAGTTCTATCAATAATTCGTCGTTTTGAGGTACATGAGAACGTTTTTCTTGTAATAAGAATAGTGGATAGACAGAGTCCAGTTCTTCATCCTGGTGGGTTTTGTCCAGGGCTTCATTGTATTTTTTTCTCAAAACTGATCCCAAATTGGAAGATAGGGGTAAGCGGCCACCGTTCCAGCTCGGAGAAATGGCATTTTTCTGTTTACTTACCCGCACTACAACGGTCATGTCTTTCACCTGTACAAACTCCAAAACCCTTCCGGCTAAGCGGAAGTTATCTCCAGCTTTCAAGCGGGTTACAAAATACTCTTCTACCATGCCAATGTAGCCACCAGAAATGAATTTTACTTTGAGCATCGCATCACTTACAATCGTCCCAATATGTAACCTATGCCGCATGGCTAACTGCCTGCTCTTCACTTTCCAAAGTCCGTCTTCATCTTTGATTACCTTTTTAAATTCTGTATAGGCGCTTAAACTATCGCCTCCTGAGGTGATAAACTGCATCACCCAGGTCCATTCTTCGGGTAGAATAAGTTTAAAGGCATGGGTATTCTTAATTTCTTCGTAAATGATTTTATCGTCAAATCCATCGCCTATGGCCAGTGTAACCAAATACTGAATTAGGGTATCAAATACCATAATAAAGGGCTCACGGCTCTCTATATTGTTTGTTTTAGCAGCTTCTTTAATCGCTGCTGCTTCAACCAGCTCTAAAGCATGCGTAGGTAAAAAATATATTTTTGAAATTTCATAAGGGGAGTGGCCGGAGCGCCCTGCTCTTTGCAAAAACCTGGCAACACCCTTTGGCGACCCGACCTGAACTACTGTATCCACAGGTTTAAAATCTACACCCAAATCTAACGATGAAGTAGCGATAACGGCTTTGAGCTGTCCGGTATGTAAGGCATCTTCGATCCAGTTGCGGAGCTCAAAATCTATTGATCCATGATGTATGGCAATGCGTCCGGCAAGTTCAGGTTCAATATTCAGCAAGTGCTGGTACCACATTTCCGATTGTCCGCGAGTATTGATGAAAATTAAGGTCGTTTTACTTTTTTCTATAATGGGTAGGAGCTTGTAGGCGAGCTTTAGACCCAAATGCCCTGCCCAGGGCAATGTCTCAATATCATCAGGCAGGATAGATTTGATCTGGATTTTCTTTTCCAAATCGGCTTTAACGATAATCCTTTTGGCTTCTAAATTGGGTTCCAATACATCCAAAGCTTCCTCAATATTTCCAATGGTTGCAGAAATCCCCCAGATTCTTAAAAACTGTTTTTTTTCAAGCCTTTGCAAACCTTTAATGCGCGAAACAGCTAATTCAACCAACACACCTCGTTTGCTGCCTAAAAGTTCGTGCCATTCATCCGCTACAATACATTTAAGATTGCGGAACAGTGTTGACGAGCCTTTTTGCGCGAGCAACAGATGCAGGCTTTCCGGCGTAATCAATAAAATTTCAGGCATTGATTTTTTTTGTTGTACTTTTTCTGCCTGTGTCGTATCGCCATTGCGTACACCCACATGCCAATCTAATTCAAGTTCCAATAAAGTTTCCCGCATCGCCCTTGCAATATCTTTGGCCAACGAACGTAATGGCGTAATCCAGATCAATTGTAACCGGTCTTTGGCTTTTTTATTATTGGTTGCTGAGGCATTTAAGGCTTCAATTACTACAGCTAAAAAAAGGGAAAATGTTTTTCCAAAACCGGTAGGTGCGTTTACCAAACCACTATAGCCATTAAGATAATACTGCCAGGCCTCTTCCTGGAATTGAAAAGGCTTTCGCTTGTTTGCCTTTAACCAGGCTTTTATCTTTTTATAACCTTTGGTTTTGGTTTGGTCCATTCTTTTCTTGTGATATTTATATTGATATGTTTTTGGTTTTTGAAAAGCAACTCCAGTAATGCTTGGGTAATAGCAGCCCCGCCGTACGCTTTACCTTTTTTGCAACAACGCTTCGTTCTATGTCCTCACAGACCGAAATTTTCAAGTTGATGTAATGGTCTGTTGGGACACAAACCATGGCGGCGCTATAAGGTAGATTGCAGCAACTGCCTTAAGTCTTCCAAAGTGTTAATTTCATCTGCTTTTTTATCTTTTCGCCAACGCAATATACGTGGAAAGCGTAAAGCTAATCCTGCTTTATGGCGTTTACTTTCAGCAATTCCTTCAAAGGCAATTTCGAAAACAAGTTCAGGTTTTACAGTGCGTACCGGACCGAATTTTTCTATTGCGTTACGGTTTACAAAAGCGTTTACTTCTTTAATTTCCTTATCAGTTAAGCCCGAATAGGCTTTTGCAATCGTGACTAAATTTTCGCCATCACGAACGGCAAAAGTATAATCCGTAAAGAAATTAGCTCTTCTGCCACTTCCTTTTTGTGCATAGATCATTACTGCGTCAACTGTATAGGGGTTAATTTTCCACTTCCACCAATCGCCCCTTTTTCTTCCGCTGTGATAGTGAGAGCTTAGTTTTTTAAGCATAATGCCTTCACTGTTGATCGAACGCGATGTTTGTCGCAGCTCTGCCAATTCCTCCCATGAACTGCAATTGATTACCGGGGATATTATCACCGGACTTTCATCTAAATCGCCTATTAACTTTTCAAGTATGTTACGCCTTACACTTAAAGGTTCTTCCCTAAAATCTTTGGCTTCATATTCTAAAATATCGTAAACAAAAAATCCTATTGGTGCATCGTCCAGCTGTTTTTTACTGATCGTTTTACGGTTTAAACGTTGTTGTAATGTGCTAAATGATAAAACCTGTTTATCTTGTACTGCCAGTATTTCGCCATCTAAGACCACACCATCGGGCAAAACATCAATCATGAAATGCAATTCGGGAAACTGTTCGGTAACCAGTTCTTCACCACGGCTCCAGATAAAGAGTTCTCCATTGCGCTTTACAATCTGCCCGCGGATACCGTCCCATTTCCATTCAGCCTGCCATTCAGAAATATCTCCCAATTTTTCGGGCTCTTGCTCTAAGGCATAAGCCAGGCAAAAGGGGTACGGCCAAGAGTTATCAGTATTCACATGAATACCATTGATCAGTTCATGAAAAGTAATTTCGTAAGGATTCCATTTACCCATAATGCTGTGCATAATCTGGGCGCTATCTAAACTGCTTTGTTTGGCCAAGGCATTCACCAACATTTTGTTGGAAACGCCTATCCTAAAATTACCCGAAATCAATTTGTTAAAAATAAAACGTTCCTGCGTTTCGAGTTTATTCCAGGCACTTAAAATGAAGTCTTTTTTGGTATCATCATCTTTGCCTTCTAAATCGTGCAGATCTTCCACCCATTTATGCAATTGAAAATCTGATGTATTTTCAGCAGGCGGCAATAATAAAGCAATGGTTTCGCTTAAATCACCAACATTGCTATAACTTTCTGCAAATAACCATTCTGGTGTTTGGGTAATGTCTATGGCCCAGTATTTCAATAAGGCTGATTTAATTGGTCTTTTAGGTTTTTTACCCGTAAATAAGGCAATTACCCATACTTTATCTTTATCGTCAGCATAGTTAAAATAATTAACAAGGGCTGCGATTTTATCGTTGGTTTTGTTGCTCAGTTCGAGCTGCTGGATCAATTTTGCAAAACGTTTCATGGCTGCTTATTTTCGTTCTGCTCGGCTAAATCAACTTTATTTTCTTCATCATCTTCCTGGCCAAATTTGGTTAAAACTTCTGCCGCTTCTATACCTTCATCATTTAAAAAGCGGCTAAAAGCAGCTGTAAAACCATGGGTAACATATAATTTCTCGGCACCTGTTGCGGTAATGGCTTCCATTAAACCTGGCCAATCTGCATGGTCACTCAGTGCGAAACCTGCATCTGCACTTTGCCAGCGGCGGTGCGCCCGTACCTGCATCCAGCCAGAACATATACCGGTGACCGGGTGGGATAAATTTTTGATCCATCGGCTATCCCGCATGGCAGGCGGTACAATTACAATTCCTTTCTGTAGCTCGTCTTTTGTGGTTTCAGGGGTAATTCTAATGGTTTTTGGAAGGTTTACACCAGCTTCTATAATCACCTCATTCAGGTTGGCAATGCTGTTATGAACATAAATAGGGGTATCGCCAGCCAGATTCTTAATTAAACGCTGCGCTTTACCTAAACTATAGGCAATTAATACACTTGTTTTCTGCTGATTAATGTTATCATTTACCCAGTTCTTAATTCCGTTGAAAACAATTTCCTGTTTTTGCCATTTGTAAACTGGGAGGCCAAAAGTGCTTTCTGAAACAAAAGAATGACACTTTACCGGTTCGAATGGAATGGTAATGCCATCATCTTCAATTTTATAATCGCCAGAGATGACACAGATTTCACCTTTATATTCCAGGCGTACTTGTGCAGAGCCAATAATGTGCCCTGCAGGAAAAAAAGAAATATTTACACCATTACGGGTAATGCTTTCTCCATATTCCAGTGTTTCTACATTTAAATCTTCACTGATCCTACGTTTGATGATGGGTTTAGTTAAAGTATGGCAGAGGTAATATTTATTGCCGAAGCGCACATGATCACTGTGCCCATGTGTAGTTACGGCATAATCTACAGGCCACCAGGGGTCTACATAAAAATCGCCCTGCTTACAGTAGATTCCTCTTTTAGTAAATTCTATTAATGCCATAGCTACTAAACAATAATACCGATGATTAGTTTTGGACGATTATCGGCTAAATACCCGATAATTTAAAATATCGGCTAAATACCCGATAAATAGAAATATCGGCTAATTAGCCGATATTATTTTAGAATATGAATAATAAGTTCGATATTGTAATATGATTTGCATTATAACGGGCGACATTATAGGCTCCAGAAAGATTAAAGATAGCTGGTTATCAGATCTAAAAACAGCTTTAAAAATAGTTTCTGATCATAGTAGTAAGTGGGAAATTTATCGGGGAGATAGTTTTCAGTTGGAAATAGAGCCAGAAAATGCCATTAGAACTGCTGCCTATTTAAAAGCATGCATTAAAGTAAATAAACCAGCAGATGTACGAATGGGCATCGGAATTGGAAATCTAAAAAACAAACGAAAAAAGCTTTCCGAATCCAGTGGAGATGCTTTCGTGCATTCAGGAGCGGCTTTTGACAGTTTAAAACAAGCTAAGGTTAATTTAGCTGTTAAAACAGATTCTACTGATTTTGATGAAGAAATTAACGTATTAATCAAGTTATCGCTTATTGCGATGGATAGCTGGGGCATTGTAGCTGCAGAAATGGTGAAACTGGCATTGGAAAATAACGACTTGTTACAGAGTGAACTGGCAGCTATTTCTGGCCGAACGCAATCATCGGTTAGTGAGGCGTTAAAACGTGCGCACTATACTGAAATTATGGAGATGGACAGGATTTACCGTAAAAAATTGAACCAAATGATTTTAACATAATGGATATCTACTTAATCAAGCTTATTCTTGCCCATTTAATCGGAGATTTCTTTTTGCAGCCAAATACCTGGGTAAAAGACAAGGAACGGAAAAAATTAAAGTCAACCAAGCTCTATTTACATGTAATGATACATGTGGCTTTGATATTTATTATTTTTTTAAGCTACGGTGTTTGGAAAATGGCATTAACAATAGGTATAATCCATTTGATTATTGATGCGTTAAAATCCATCTTTCAGACTCATAAAAATGCTCGTATATTCTTTTTTGTTGATCAGGTTTTGCATTTTAGCTCAATTGTAGCGGTATGGCATCTTTTCTACAAAGGAAGTTTGAATATTGATTTTTTAAATGATCCACATACCTGGCTACTCCTTTCAGGCGCTTTATTTTTAACCCTGCCTACAGCAATTATAATGAAGGTGGTCATTGCTAAATGGATTCCGGATAATCAACCTGACAGCCCAAAATCATTGGAGAATGCAGGTAAATACATCGGTATATTGGAAAGGACATTAATTTTTCTGTTTATTCTTACCAATCATTTCGAGGCCGTTGGTTTTTTACTTGCAGCTAAATCCATATTTCGGTTCGGTGATTTAAAAGAAAAACACGACCTAAAATTAACCGAATATGTACTTATTGGAACTCTGTTAAGCTTTGGTATCGCCATTGTAACGGCAATGTTTATTCAAATGATTATCGCATAAAAAAAGCAGCCCGAAAGCTGCTTTTAAATTTTCTATCTTGCTCCCGGAGGGCAATTTTCTTTTAAAAATTTAGTATAGGTTAAAGATAAATGTTTGCTGGTACCTTCACCCTCAGAAATACTGTGGGTACGGTTTGGATAACTCATCAACTGAAAAACCTTTCCGTTTTTAACTAATTCATTAATCAGCATTTCGGCATTTTGGTAATGCACATTATCGTCGCCCGTACCATGGATATATAATAAATTGCCTTTTAGGTTTTTAGCACGTGTAACCGGGGAACCTTTAATGTAAGCCTCTTTACTTGGAAAAGGTGTTCCCATATAGCGTTCCTGATAAACATTATCATAAGTTAACTGATTACCAACTGCTGCAATAGCAATACCTGTTTTATAAATTTCAGGAAATTGGAACATCAGGTTTAATGTAGAAGAACCGCCTCCGCTCCAGCCCCAAACAGCCACACGGTCTTTATCCATATAGGCATGAGTAGCCAATAACTTTTTAGCGGCCATCGCCTGATCGCGGATATTAATTACACCAATGTTTTTATAAATGCCTTTACGCCATGCGCTTCCTTTCGGAACTGGTGCACCTCTGTTATCCATTGAAATATAGATGTAACCATCCTTAGCCATGTCGCCATCATATAAATGATTTGTACCTGCGCCGTCAACATCCAATGCTGTTGCACCTGCAGGCTCGCCATAAACATAAAATAAAACAGGATACTTCTTATCCGGATTAAAATTATCAGGCTTTTTCATCCAACCATCCATTTCAATACCATCTTCGGTAGTTACTTTAAAAAACTCCACTTTGTTTTTTGTTGCCGATTGTTTCGCCAGTTGCGTAGTGATGCTTCCATCCATAGTAAATGGATTCCCGGTAGTAAAGTTCATCCACTCTGTAATATACCTAACAACCGAACTGTTATATGAATGGCGTGCAAAAGCAGCATTCGGTGAAATATCGTAATTGTGTGTGCCTGGTAAAACAGATGGCGTAACCTGTTCTAATTTTCCTTTGCCATCCAGCTTGGTTTTAAAAAGATACTTCTGTGTAGCGTTTGTTGGTGAGGCCAGAAAATAAACCAGGTTATTTTTTACATCGATCAATTTAACATCAATCACATCATAATTGCCCTTTGTAACCAATGTTTCTTTCTTTCCATCCAAACTAATCCTGTATAAGTGGTTCCAGCCATCCTTGTCGGATACAATTGTAAACTCTTTATTGTCATTTAACCACTTCCATTCATCTTGCGCATCAATCCAGGCTTTTGCTTTTTCAGTATAAACAGCTTTTGATGATCCTGTAGCTGCATTACAGATAAATACTATACTTTCGTTCTGCTCGCGGTTAAGCTGTTGCAAAATAATATCATTACTGTTCGGTACCCACTGCATACGTGGAATGTAGTGCTGAATATTATCGCCAGGAACCTTTAACCAGTTTGTTTTGGCTGTTGCAACATCAACTACGCCAACTTTGCAGGCAGAAGGATTTTCGCCCACTTTCGGATATTCTACAGGAATGGTAAATGGATAAATAGAATCGGTATTATTGATCATCAAGAAATTTTTGATTTTGGTTGCGTCTAACTGCCAATAAGCGATAGATTTACCATCTGGACTCCATCTAAAACCATCCCTGCAATCAAATTCCTCTTCATAAACCCAATCAAAAGTACCGTTAATCATTCGTTCTGTCCCATCTGTAGTTAAAGCTTTACTTCCAGTGCCATCAATATTTTCGACATATATGTTATGCTTACTTACATAGGCAACTTTGCTGCCATCGGGCGATAATTTAGCAAACATTAACGATGAAGCTGGTTTATCTTTTCCAATCTGAGTAATTTTGTTAGCCGTTAAATCAGCCAACCAATAATCACCACGGGTATCATAACGCCAAACTTTTTTACTGTTGGTGTAGATTAATGCTTTTGTACCATCATCAGACAGTTGAAAGCTCCTTACCGGAATAGCATTAGCTTTTCCTGCTGGTGTTAACAGTGCCCTGGATATAATTGTTTTTCTGTCATTTTTAGGAAGGGTAATTGAAATAATTTCCCCATTTGCAATCTGATAGTAAGAATTACCGTCTTTTGCCCAGTTGATAGTTTGAGCTTTTGCATCAATTAGCGAACAAAATGCTATACAAGCAATTGATAATCTGAATAATAATTTTTTAATCATATATAATTTTTGGACATAAAAAAAGCTTTTCAACTTTCGGGCTAATTTAAATAAAAAGCCTGCAGTTAAAAAGCTGTAAATTACCTTGAATTAGCTAATTATTCACCACCACCTTGCATGGCTTTCAAATCTTCCATCGTTACTACTTCGTAACCGGCAGGAACCTCAGTGTTAATGGCACCCACTTTGGCTTCAGAAAGAGATTTTAAAACCAGGTCTGAATTTACACCATTGATTAATGCCGAATATTTCACAGGAAGTGCACCCAGTCCTTTAAATAGACCACCGGTTGTAATTGCTGGAATTTCAACATCTTTTGTGGCCCATAATTCATGCGCTCCGCCTTTGTCGTCTTTGTAAGTATATTTTTCTGCATTAAATCCTGCGATGGTCTGTTTTTCGCCGGTTGCTTTATAGTCAGAATATTTTGGCATTAAAGCTTCCTGCGCTTCTGTTTCTGCCTTGCTTACCTTTACTGCAAACTGTTTTTGAGCTACGGGCACATCAATCAATAATAATCCGGTTTTATCTGCTGTATTCGAAATGATATTTACCAGGGCCGGGCCGTTCTCAATTTCTATTTTGGTTAAGCTGCCATTAAATTTCGTTTTAACGTCAGTTGTTGAACCATTCGCCGTTACGGCAAATACTAAAGTACCTTCGGCAACTTTCTTTTGTGCATGGGCAATTATAGCTGTACTCACTAAGATTAATGCTACAATGCTGGTTTTGATTGATTTAAACATGTTTATTGTTGTTAAGTTAATTACCAATTAATTTTTTCTTTTTTTAAGAATGAGTAAACTCCCTTTTTAAAATCCTCACTTTCTCTTACCCTCGCATTAATCTGTACTGCGGTTTCTAAACTTTTCTCTAAATGCAGGTTAACAGTTTGGGTAATCAGCTGTTTGGTAATCATAAGTGAATTGCCTGAACTTTCTGTACACAAACTTAATGCAAATTCTCTTGTTTTTTGATGGATCTCGGAAGAATTTGTTACAAAGTTTATTAAATTATATTTTAATGCCTGCTCGGCAGAGAAAGTTTTTCCGGTCAGTAAAATTTCTTTTGCGATGGATTCGCTTACCTTTTGTTTTAAAAAACAGGAAACTATGGCTGGGACAAAGCCAATCTTTACTTCGGTGTAGCCAAAATTACTTTCGGGGGTTGCAAAAATAATATCACATATGGTTGCCAGGCCACAACCACCGGCAATAGCATGTCCCTCAACCTGGGCTATGACTACCTTTGGCAGATAATAAATTGTGGTAAAAAGTTTTTTTAAATGATTGGAATCAGCTACGTTTTCTTCAAATGTATTGTACTGCAATTGCTGAAGATAGGCCAAATCAGCACCAGCACTAAATGCATCTCCATTTGCATTTAATATCAATACTTTTACCTGATCATCTTCTGATGCCATTATGAATGCTTCAGTTAATTCAGTGATAAGTTGAGGATTTAGCGCATTTCTCTTTTCGGGTCTGTTGATTGTTATCGTCGCTATTCTTTCAGCAACCTGATATAAAACCAGATTTTCCATATTATTGGCTTAGTTGCACCAAATATGCTTTATTTTTCTTTAAAACATGCACACCAATATTATTATTCTCAATTTCTTTTTTTAAAATCTGAATTTTATAATCTTTATTGGTAGCATCTATTATTGCTGTTTTATATTTTATGTCAGATTGTATATTAGCCAGCCTAAATTTTGTATTTCCGCTTAACCAGATGCCAGAAAAGTTAGCATTTCCATTTATCTTTTTGTTATTTAGCTGTTCATCAATTAAAAGAACCTTGTATTGAAAAAATGCAATTTGATTGTTATTTAACACAAAGTGTCCCAAAACTGTATCTTTTTTTAATTTAATAAAATGTATTTTATCTATTTGCAATTGAGATAGTGCAGGCTCAACAGAAAAGGTATAGTTTTTATCTTCTCTGTTTAAATCTGAAACTAAAACCACTTCTTTTCCATTAATAAACGCAACCGCATAATTTTTTCTTAGCGAAAAGAAAATGATTTCACGCTGGTGAAAAACCTTCAGATCATCGCTTGCAATCAAAAGTTGATAACAAACAAACAGAAATAATGAAGAAAACAAAAGTTGTTTGTTAAGTTTTATCAACGCATAAATAAAAACGCCTAACGAGAAGCTCAATAATATAAATTCAGGCAGATCAATCCATATTGATGAAACGCTGGCATAGGGTAAATTGGCAATCCAATTTAGCCCTGCATTCGTAAAATTTATGATCCACTCAAATACCGGAGCCAGAAACCTTAATGAAGGGATTAATACCACAATCCCTAAATACATCATTAATATTAATGGAAGAGTAATGAAAAGATTAGCAAATAAAAAGTAAAGGGGAAATTGATGAAAATAATAAATACTTAATGGAAAAGTGACTATTTGAGCGGCGAGAGACATGGATGTAAAACTCCATAATTTATCTATGCAGCCCTGTTCAGTGTAAAGAAGCTTATATATTTTAGGCTGAAGATAAACTAATCCAAATACGGCAAGGTAGGAAAGTTGAAATCCAACATCCCAGACTAAAAATGGATTGTAAATGAGTTGACAAAAAGCTGAAAAGGCCAAAACATTATAGCTGTTGGTTTTTTTCGATAAAACTTTTGCCGTGATTAAAATGCTGATCATGATGGCTGAACGGATTACAGAAGGCGATAATCCGGTCAGCAAGGCATATCCCCAGATCAAAGTGCAAAGAAGCAGTAATTTTACTATTCTTAATACACGGTTCTTATTCAAAAAGAAGAGCATAAAATCTAAAACGACATAAATGATAGCGACATGCGCTCCTGATACGGATAAAGCGTGAATGGTTCCTGTTTTAGAATAGGCCGATAAGGTTTCTTTACTTAAATCGGCACGGTAACCTAAAATAAGCGTAGAGGCAACGGCAAAAGCTTCATTATTTTTAATCAATCTTCTGTATTTTGCTACTTGCTTTTCCCTTATGTTCAGGGCCATTTTTATAATCGGATTACCAACATTGTTTTTGGTAATAATAATGTGATCCTGATCTATAAATGCCTGATGATAAATATTCTGACTGGCCAGCCAGGCTTTAAAATCAAATTCTGCAGGATTGTATGGAGGTTCTATTTCCGTGTATTTAATGGAGATCATCAGTTCATCACCATACTTTATCCTGAGGGGGTTTAAGCTGTCTGATTTTACATTCAGAAGTAACTGGCCCGATGTTTTGATCTGCTTTTCATTTCGATAACCGGATACCATTCCGACTTTCAAGCGTATGATATCATTATTTTGTTGAGGTTCATTAGTTACCCAAACTTTAAAATAATCGCATCCAGTTCTTGAAAAGTAGTTTTGGCTTAATCTTTCATTTTTGAGCAAACAAAATAAGCCGCCGAGGCTGAAAAAAAGTGTGTGGATTAAAATTCCGACAGCACCTTTGTGGCGATATACATTGAATCGTTTATAATTAACATTTAAAAACAAAAGGCAAAGTAGAATGATGAATAGGGTGTTCATCAACCATTTAGTATATGCCAATGCCGGGAAACAATAAAAAATGCAGATGCCCAGAATAAAAGGGAGCAGGATCCTAACAAAGATATATTCCGTTTTAAACATGGATTAAAATTGATAGCGGATTTGAATTTTAACCTCCGATTTTTTGTTACCCTTAATCTCATCCAGATAGGTACCTACTGTTTTAACATCCTGATAAATAAACATCCCATATCGAAGCCAGACATTAAACTTTTTGAAGATATTGTATCGCATGTTGAGGTATGTTCTGAAGCCTTTTCCATTATACATCCCAAAAGCAAAACTGTATAAAACATCATCTTCGTAAGCATAAATTCTACTGTTATAACTTGGTGTATTGAAATAGGCAAACCGTACATTTCCAGAAAGCTTAGCAAACATCGGTGAATAGTCTATGTCCTGATAAACGAGATATCCAAACTCCCTTTTTGCACTTCCTTTTTTATATTGAGAAACTTCCAATCGGTTTTGAAAGTGCCAATTTTTATTCAGTTGCCAATTTGTCTCTGCCCGGTAGCCTTCTCTTTTTACGTCGTCTAGAAAATTTTCAGGTACATCCATATCAGTGTTCTGTTGCTTCTTTTCTGATTTGTACCGAACCAAAACTTTAAAGTTTTTGTTGGGCATGTAAATGGCCTGTGCTAAAACTTCATAGCCTTTTGAAGGTTCATCCACACGATATTTTAACCAGGGAAACCTGAATAAATCACTATAAAAAGAGAATGACCAATGTTTGTTTGGATTAACATTTAAACCTGCATACAATCCCCTCTCATTTACTGCTTCGCTCGACTCGGATACTGCCTGATTAAAGAAACTATGGTAATCTTTGGCATAATTGCGATAGGTGAGGGCTGCAGAAACTGCTGATGACAAACTCACTAATACACCGTTGATATAAGCAAATCCTCCACCTAAACCTTTAGCCCCTTCGCCATAGAGGTACATATTTTTATAGGTATAATTATAAAATAATCCCAGATTGGTTAAAGATTTTCCTGTAAAACTGTACCGATCGTAAGCTGCCGTTTGTGTGATAAAACGACTCTTAAAATTGGTATGATAGGCAATTGCGCCGATGGCAAGATCGTCGTTACTGTATTGAACGGTAGTACCAAATACAGTCTGTGCTAAAGCACCTTTATTCTTAAGCTCCGTGGGCGTTCTGTGCAAACCAGTTTGATTGATGGTAGACTGAACTAAATTTCCATCGGCATCTAACTTCTGACTTGCGTCGAGTTTGCGGAACGAAACAAATGGCGTTATATCAACATTTTTGAATAAATTAATGGTTGCGGCGGCACCTCTGAAAAATGAATATTCGTTGGTAGAATTATAAGGCCTTAAGCCCAAATCTTTTTTGGCTACGCTGGTAACATCAGGACCTTTGCCAAAAGAAAAACCCGACCACAATGTTAGTCCCTGGCCAAACTGTTGCGTATAATCACCAATTACTAATTTTTTTAATCTACCTAATTTAAATAGCGCGATGTTTCCAGAATAAAAATCGAAAGGTCTGCCAATAAATTTTTCTCCAGCATCTTTATCTAAGGTGAACGCTGCTGATAGAATTGAACTATATTGATACCGATATCGCATCTGAAATTTTTCTGGTGAACCTAAGTAGCGGTTTCCAGGTAAATCGGTGAAGCCTTTTTGTTTTTGTAAGGTTTGCGCTAAACGAATCATCAGATCATTTTCGCCAACATGGATCAGGTTTTTAAAATTGATTTGCTGATAATCACTCCTATCAGTTAATGCTACAAATGGGAGCAGATTTTGAATTGTTTTAATATCAAAGCCAGGAATACTCTGCAGTTCCAGTACATCCGCAAGTGGACCATTTTCTTTGATGTGGGTAAAGAAATTAGCAATTTGTAGGGGAGATAAGAATACCAAACTATTTAATTCTTCTACCGAAGTTTTATTTAGGTTAATCGGATGTTTACGGTACCTTTCTAACACATCAACCAACTCAGTCATATCATAATCATCCGGCAGGTTTTCGGCCATGCTCTCCAAAATATCCCATATATCTGTCTCCTGCGTATTGGTTTGTGCATTTGCCATAAAGCCAGCCAGTACTAAAGCGACAGTTAAGATTCTAAATGCATAGCCATTTATAATTAAGAATTTGTGATAAAGAGCAGTAAACCATGAAATGATCAGATTTCGGCAACTGACCAGCATTCTGATTGAAGGATTTGCTCGCCGCAGCAAATTATCCGGTAATGCACGTGAAACGATACCAAAATATTTTTTTGGAAATGAAAAATAGGGAGAAGAGAATGGCAATACTACACACAAAATTTTCATAAGCAGGGTTTAAGCTGGTTAATAAAAAATTAGGGTGATTTTTTGTATTGGTATTTCTAATATAAGAAAATAATTAAAAACTACAAAAAATGTATTTTTAATTACTTGAATGGCAATAGAAAGACCTACAATATAAAGAAATAATATAATTAGAGTTCCTGAGCCAGATTTACCAAAAAGCTTTTTAGTTTTTCTAATGAATCAATAATTTTCTGATTCTCCCTTACACCTGTTTTATTGTTCTTCAAATATTCTTTGGCACCTTTCAATGTAAAACCTTTTTCATCAACCAGATTGAAAATAATTTTTAGATTTTCAATGTCTTCTGGTGTAAAGAGGCGGTTGCCTTTTTTATTTTTTTTAGGCTGAAGGATATCGAATTCCTTTTCGTAAAAGCGGATTTGCGACGCGTTAACGTTAAACATTTCAGTCACCTCGCCCATAGTATAATACATTTTATTAATGTCTCTTTCTTTATAAGGCATATTTTGTGATTGATTATGAGTGTTTTATATCAATTAATTAAAGTATTCAAATGTAGCTTGATTTTTCCTTATTAACGCAATAAAATTTTAATTTTGTTCCCTCCAATAATATTGAAATGACAGCAAAAGAGATTAGACAGGCATTCCTTAGTTTTTTTGAATCGAAACAACACCATGTTGTACCCTCGGCACCGATAGTGGTTAAAAACGATCCCACTTTAATGTTTACCAACGCCGGTATGAACCAATTTAAAGATCTTTTTTTAGGGGAAGCCGCCATAAAATATTCTCGTATTGCAGATACGCAACGCTGTTTACGTGTTTCGGGTAAACATAACGATTTGGAAGAAGTTGGTATTGATACTTATCACCATACCATGTTCGAAATGTTGGGCAATTGGAGTTTTGGCGATCCTGCCCGTCCGACAGGCGGATATTTCAAAAAAGAAGCCATTGCCTGGAGTTGGGAATTGTTAACTGAAGTTTATAAGATTCCAAAAGATAAATTGTATGTTACCTATTTCGAAGGCGATGAAAAAGAGGGATTAGAGAGAGACCAGGAAGCTTATGATTTTTGGAAACATTATGTTGATGAAAGCCATATTTTACCTGGAAACAAAAAAGATAATTTTTGGGAAATGGGCGATACCGGACCATGCGGGCCATGTTCTGAAATCCACGTAGATTGCCGTACTGACGAAGAAAAAGCTTTAGTTGATGGTGCTGGCCTGGTAAATGCAGATCACCCTCAGGTAATCGAAATCTGGAATAATGTATTTATGCAATTTAACCGTTTAAAAAATGGTTCATTGCAAAGTTTACCTGCTAAACATGTTGATACCGGGATGGGTTTTGAGCGTTTGGTACGTGTTTTACAGGAAAAAACTTCTAACTACGATACAGATGTTTTCCAACCGATGATTCAATTTATTGCAGAAAAATCGGGTATTAAATATGGAGCAGACGAGAAAACTGATATTGCCATGCGTGTAATGGCCGATCATATCCGTGCCATTTCGTTTGTTATTGCAGATGGCCAACTGCCTTCTAATAATAAAGCAGGTTATGTCATCCGCAGGATTTTACGTCGGGCTGTACGTTATGCTTATACTTTCCTAAACTTTAAGGAGCCATTTTTAAATCAATTGGTGCCGCTATTGGCAGAGCAGTTTAAAGGTGTGTTCGATGAATTGATTTCGCAACAGGATTTTGTGCAGAAAGTAGTGCTTGAAGAAGAAGTTTCTTTCTTGAGAACCTTATCTATTGGCATTCAGCGTTTCGAAAAATACCAGGCTGCCAATAGTATGGTTGAAGGAGCTTTTGCTTTTGAATTGTCAGATACCTTTGGTTTCCCGATTGATTTAACCGAATTGATGGCTAGAGAAAAAGGTTGGAGTGTTGATCTGGCTGGATACGAGCAGGCATTAAAAAAGCAAAAAGATGATAGCCGTGCCGCAACAGCCATTGACACGGGAGATTGGATTATTGTGAATGAAGACGATCAAAGTGAGTTTGTGGGTTATGATGATTTGGAAATCGAAACGGAGATTTTGAAATACCGTAAGGTAAAGGCCAAGGGTAAGGAACAATATCAGATTGTGCTGCGCCAAACGCCATTTTATGCTGAAAGCGGTGGTCAGGTTGGTGATACAGGTCGTTTGGAAGACCATAGCCGCCAGTTTTGGGTGGATATTACCGATACCAAAAAAGAAAATGGGCTAACCGTTCATTTTACCGATATATTGCCCGATAATCTGGAAGGCAAATTCTGGGCGGTTGTAGATGAAGATAAACGTATTTTAACCGAAGATAACCATTCGGCTACGCACTTGTTGCACGCAGCTTTAAAACAGGTTTTAGGCAAACATGTTAACCAGAAAGGCTCGTTGGTGAATGCAGATTATCTTCGTTTTGATTTTTCTCACTTCGCTAAGGTAACCGAGGAAGAATTGGCGCAGATTGAAGTTATTGTGAACCAGAAAATCAGGCAGAATATTAAATTGAAGGAACAACGTAATGTTCCTTATCAGGATGCCATAGAAAGTGGTGTAACCGCTCTATTTGGTGAAAAATATGGTGATTTTGTCCGTATGATTACTTTCGACGATCATTTCTCTAAAGAACTTTGCGGGGGCACACACGTAAAAGCTACCGGACAGATCGGTTCTTTTAAGATCGTTTCAGAAAGTGCAGTTGCAGCCGGTGTTCGTCGTATTGAAGCCATTACCGCAGATAAAGCGGAGCAGTTTTTCTTAGATCAAAGAAAAGAATTGGGTCATTTAAAAGCCTTATTAAATGGAAGCAAAGATTTGTCAGCAGCTGTTCAGGCTTTGCTGGATGAAAATGCAAAACTGAAAAAGGAAATTGAAAAATCAACTATAGAGCGTATAAATACGTTGAAACATGACGTTGTACATCATGTAAGAGGAATTAATGGTGTTAACCTGATTGCTAAACACATTGATCTTCCGAGTGCTGAGGCCGTTAAAAACCTGGCTTTTTTGTTAAAGGATATGGTCGATAATCTTTTCCTTGTTTTTACATCAGAAATTGATGGCAAACCCGGAATAACAGTAATGTTATCTGATCAATTGGTGAAAAAAGGATTAAATGCTTCAAATATTGTTCGTGAACTGGGTAAAGAAATCCAGGGCGGTGGTGGCGGACAGCCGTTTTATGCAACAGCGGGTGGTAAAAATCCAGCAGGTTTAAAGGTCGTTTTGGAAAAAGCGGAAAGTTTTATTCCACATCAATAGCATATGAAAAACGGCGTCTTGATTTACTTTAGTGCGATTTGTTAAATAAAAAAGAGGCTTTAAGCCTCTTTTTTATTTTAATGTCTTCCATGGCCATGTTTCTCTCGATAACCTCTGGAAAACAAACTTGTATTTACCCTTTTATCATGATGCCTGTGATCAATGTGATGTGGTTTATGATGGCGCTTCGGTGCACGATATTTAATCCTATCCATACCACCACCATAGGATGAACGGTAATAGTTGTTGCGACTAACGTAGGTTGCCCTATGCGTGTGGTAATGGCGGTAAGGACTATTTCCACGCATTACAATTTTTCGGCCATGATGCAGGTCGTAACCTCTGTACCTGGCAGGTAAATACCTTGATCTAACCCAACGGTTCCCATTTAAATAAACGAACTGCCGTTGAGGAACATAATAGTAGGAGTGAACTTCCGGAAGATAATAATAATTAACATTTTGGTAGCCAGCAGGTACCCACGTTGGTTGAGGGCCAATGTTAACGTTAATATTTACCTGAGCGCTCGATTGATTAGAAGTCAAAGCCACGATACCTAAAATCGCAGAGATGATGAATAACTTTTTCATAATAATCCATTTTATTTGTGTGTGGTTCAAACAATTCAAACGCTGTGCCAAAACATCTATTGTAACAGATATATAAAAGAGGCATATTATTTACCTTCTTCTATTAAAATAGTTTAGTGTTTACCATTCCCATGACCTTTTCCATTATCGTGTTTTCCGTAAATTTTTTTTGCCTGTCCAGGAGGCATGCCATTGGGATGTCCTTTCACGCTATAATATTTACGATCTCGACTATCTCTAATCACTAACTGGCCTTTGTTATCTTTATATTTAGCATATTTTACCTTATCATTTTTGAAATTCAAATAGGGTTAGGTGAATTAATGACTACTTTGTAACCATTATACAAATCGTAATTTCGATATTTTGAAGGTAAAGAGTTCGCAAAAACCCATTGATTCCCACTTAAATATATAAATCGCTTCTGAGGAACATTGTAATAACTTTCTACGTCAGGGAGATAATAATAATCGACGTGATCATAACCGATTGGTCCCCATAAGGGTTGGGCATTGATGTTAACATTTACATTTAACTGTGCTTTTACGGGTATGCTGAAAAATGAAACCATCATTAATGCAGCAATTAATAATATTTTTTTCATAATCTATTTATTTAGTTGAATGGCTTTCCAAACCTTATGCCAACATTGGGTTTGTTATAGATTACCCCGGAAAACTTTAGAAATTGTTTTCAAGCTTAAGGCTTAAAAACAGGAGTGAAAATTCCTAAGCATATTAATTCATGACATTTGATCGTGCAGGAAGGACAACATGTTGCGGAACATTATGCTTTTTGAGGAGATATTTTGCCATTCTATTTCGATCAGCTTAATAACGATCTGATGGAAAACTAATGATTGATATCGGTCCATTAAGATTAGCTTCGCTGGACACTTTGCCATTCCAGCCTTAGATGAGAATAACAATTCACTATATCTTAATGTATTCCTCTCAATCGAAGTGGTGAAATCCAGAAATCTGTCTAAAAGATTTTTCCTCACCTGTACGGGCAGAGCGCTGTCCACACAGGCGGGCATTCCGTTGCACTACAATCAAAAGGAAGATGTTACGGGAACTAATGTTGATTAAAATAATTTCCCGGTTTGACCTGGAAAACTTTTCTTTAAATGTTTGTATGCAGCTTCGGTAACTTCTCGTCCACGAGATGTACGCATAATATAGCCTTCCTGAATTAGAAACGGCTCATAAACTTCTTCAATAGTACCTTCATCTTCTCCAACGGCTGTAGCAATGGTCTTTAAGCCCACGGGTCCGCCCTTAAATTTATCGATAATGGTAACTAAAATCCGGTTGTCCATTTCATCTAAACCGTGTTCATCTACATTCAACGCATCTAATGCATAACGGGCTATCTCGGGATCTATGCTTCCATTGCCTTTAATCTGTGCAAAATCTCTTGTTCTCCGTAATAATGCATTGGCAATACGGGGCGTACCACGACTACGACGGGCAATTTCATATGCACCTTCATCGCTGATCGGCGTTTTTAGTATTTCTGAAGAGCGTAATACAATCGTTGTGAGTAATTTAGCATCATAATAAGCCAAACGGGCGTTAATTCCGAAACGAGCTCTTAAAGGCGCTGTTAATAGGCCAGAGCGTGTAGTAGCCCCAACCAATGTAAATGGATTAAGCGAGATTTGTACCGAACGGGCATTAGGGCCGGTCTCAAGCATAATATCGATTTTGAAATCTTCCATTGCCGAGTATAAATACTCTTCAACCAAAGGTGATAAGCGATGGATTTCATCAATAAAAAGAATATCTCCTTCATCCAAACCGGTTAACAAACCCGCCAAATCTCCAGGCTTATCCAATACCGGACCAGATGTTACTTTAATACCCGTAGCCATTTCATTGGCAATAATATGAGAAAGTGTGGTTTTACCTAATCCAGGGGGGCCATGCAAAAGTACGTGATCTAAAGCTTCACCGCGTAGTTTTGCTGCCTGAACAAAAATTTTCAGGTTTTCCATCACTTTTTCCTGTCCTGTAAAATCTTCAAAAGCCTGCGGCCTTAAAACCCTCTCAATATCGCGATCGGTAGGCGTTAGGTGGTTTGCTTCAGGGTCCAGATGCTCATTCATACCGCAAATATAAAATTAAAATGCTAAAAAAATTGGGATTTTTGAAATTTATCAGCAACGACAATATCCTTGGAACCTGCAGTGTACTTATAAAATCCTTCACCCGTTTTAGCACCTTTTTTGCCTGCAGCCACCATGTTAACCAGTAAAGGACAAGGTGCATATTTAGGGTTACCAAAACCATCGTGTAATACTTTTAATATGGCCAGGCAAACATCCAGACCGATAAAATCAGCCAACTGTAAAGGTCCCATTGGATGTGCCATACCCAATTTCATTACCGTATCAATTTCGTGAACGCCAGCCACACCTTCGTACAGTGTATAGATGGCCTCGTTAATCATCGGCATTAAAATTCGGTTGGCTACAAAACCAGGATAGTCATTAACCTCAACAGGAACCTTTTCCAGGCGTTGCGATAGCTCCATAATGGTGTTGGTAGTTTCATCACTTGTGGCATAGCCCCTTATCACCTCTACCAACTTCATCACCGGTACAGGATTCATAAAGTGCATTCCGATTACCTGACTACCTCTACCAGTCACTGCAGCAATTTGTGTAATGGAAATGGAAGAAGTGTTGGAAGCCAGAATTGCATGTGCAGGCGCATGCTCGTTTAGGTCCTTAAAAATCTTCAATTTTAAATCTACATTTTCCGTAGCTGCTTCCACAATTAAATCAGCACTTTGAACACCGTCTTTTATTGAATTATGAGTGGTGATATTATTTAAGGATGTTGTTTTTTGCTCTTCTGTTAAGGTTCCTTTGGCAACCTGTCTGTCCAAATTTTTGGTGATGGTGTGTATGGCTTTATCCAAGGCAGCTTGGTTGATGTCAATCAGGTTAACCTTATAATTAAATTTTGCAAAAGTATGGGCAATGCCATTTCCCATGGTTCCCGATCCTATAACTGCGATTTGTTTCATCCTGTTAGATCAAAAAGAAATTACTTATAAATGATTAGTTAAAATAGATTTGTTGTAAAGCTCAATTTATCGAGTTGGATGAACAACATTAAGGTGCCAACCTGGTTTTTGTCCAGCTTCCTTTTAACAGTTCAAAGTTTATCCTATCGTGCAACCTACTTCTTCTGCCTTGCCAAAACTCTATTCTTGTTGGTTTTACTAAATAACCACCCCAATGCGCTGGTTTGGCTACACCTTTATCGGCACTTTTAGCTTTAAGTTCTTCAACTTTCTCTTCCAAAAATCTCCTGTTTGGGATAATCTGGCTTTGTGGTGAAACTACGGCACCAATCTGGCTGGCAATCGGTCTGGTATTAAAATAGGCTTCCGAAGTTTCCTTATCCAGTTTTTCTACGGTTCCTTCAATTCTTACCTGTCTTTCCAATTCAGGCCAGAAAAACACTAAAGCTGCATTCGGATTGCGTTTTAATTCTTTTCCTTTGGCACTTAGATAATTGGTGAAAAACCTGAAGCCATCTTGATCAACACCTTTAAGTAAAACAATGCGGGCATCCGGACGACCTGCTTTATCTGCGGTGGCAAGAGTCATTACATTGGGTTCGTATATCTGCGCGTCAACAGCATGTTGAAACCATTTTTGAAACTGGACAATCGGATCTGGATCAACGTCAGATTCGTCAAGCGAAGCGCTTTTGTAATCTTGGCGCAGGTTTTGTAGAAATTCATTTGTAACTTGCATTTAACAAAAATAGGCATCTTTTACGGTGTAACAAATGATTATCATCATGCTAAACAATATAAAACCAAAAACCGGCCGCTTGCTTATCTCTGAACCCTTTATGGCCGATCCCAATTTTAAAAGATCTGTTGTGTTATTAACGGAACATGGAGAGGATGG
This sequence comes from Pedobacter terrae, assembly GCF_036946585.1. Lineage (GTDB taxonomy): Bacteria > Bacteroidota > Bacteroidia > Sphingobacteriales > Sphingobacteriaceae > Pedobacter > Pedobacter terrae_C. The sequence goes on from NZ_JAQIIV010000017.1 coordinate 24,380, forward strand.
AACTGTGGGTTATATTCTTAATCAGATAGGAAATCTGGTATTGAACGATGTAATACCAGATTTATGGGATGCTAAAAATTATATTTATTTCGGCGGTCCGGTTGCGGCAGATACCTTACACTTTATCCACAGGTGTTATGATAAGTTACAAAGTGGAGAACCCATCGGCAATGGTTTATACTGGGGCGGAAATTTTGAAACCCTTAAAATCCTCATCAATACAAATGCGATAAAAGAGGATGAGGTGAAATTCTTTCTGGGTTATTCGGGCTGGGATCAGAATCAGCTCGATCATGAAATACAGCAGAACGCCTGGATGGTAAGTGATACGTTTAACCCTGATCTGATTTTTAGTCATGATGATGAAAAACTTTGGCGGGATGTAATTGTAAACCTGGGCCCAAAGTATGCGCACATTAGTAATTTTCCGGTTGATCCGAGTTTAAATTAGTTTAGTTTTAGTTGGCAAATGGCAGTTTTTCGAAAATAATATTAAAATAAAACGGGCGATGTAAATTTATTTCCATTGCCCTTTTACATTTACGCAGGAATAACATCATCTCTTTATCTGTATGTTTTTGAGGGATTTTCTTAGAATGTTTAGACTTAGATCCGTCATCCTGAATTCATTTCAGGGTCTATCATATTAGTAAGATGCTGAAATAGATTCAGCATGAAGACGGCGCTGAGAAGCTGAACTAAAAAGGATATTTTAAACAAATATTTAATCGAATTCAGTTTACGATTAAACAGACTAAAAACTCCCGACTTATGACTCCAGACTATCAGCGCTTTCCTCCACTTTTTTTCTCAACTCATCCTTATAAGCCTGCATTTTAACAGTTAAGGATTCGTCAGCGGTAGCTAGAATCTGCGAGGCCAATAAACCTGCATTTTTAGCCGCGTTTAAAGCTACTGTGGCTACCGGAATGCCATTCGGCATTTGTAAAATAGATAAAATACTATCCCAACCGTCTATCGAGTTTGATGATTTAACCGGAACACCGATTACCGGTAAAGTAGTGATCGAAGCCACCATTCCAGGTAAATGCGCCGCGCCGCCCGCACCCGCAATAACTACTTTTAAGCCACGGCCCTGTGCTTCTTTAGCGTAATTGAACATGCGCTCTGGCGTTCTGTGCGCAGAAACTACGGTAATTTCGTAGTTTATTCCAAATTCTTTTAATACATCGGCAGCATCCTGCATCACAGGCAAATCTGATTTGCTACCCATTATAATCCCAACTAAGGCCGAATTTGAATTTACTTGACTCATATTTATTTTATTTCTAATTATTTTCTTTTAAAATTGTATTTCCACCTCGCTATTAGTTCCCCACTTCAGGGGGCTTTTGGGCTTATGCAATTACCTTTAATGTTTTTTGTACGAACCTCGCTTTTTCAATTGCCTTTTCCCTGTCTATATCAACAATGGTTACATGCCCCATCTTACGGAAAGGTTTAGTGTACTTTTTGCCATATAGGTGAACATAAACACCATCAATGGCGAGTACTTTTTCGAGATTTTCATATTGGGCTACACCCTCAAAGCCTTTTTCACCAAGAAGATTAATCATAATGGCATTGGTTATGCTGCTGGTATCACCCAATGGCAAATTATAAATAGAGCGCAAATGCTGTTCGAACTGAGAAACATAATTGCCCTCAATGGTTTGATGACCGCTATTGTGTGGGCGGGGAGCAACCTCATTCACCAATAATTCACCATCTTTACATACAAACATTTCTACCGCTAATATACCGGTAATATTCATGGCAGAAGCGATGTTTTTAGCGATGTTTTCTGCTTTTTGTTGTAAACTTTCTGCAAAAGTAGAAGGCGAAATCAGAAACTCAACCAAATTGGCTTCCGGATTAAATTCCATTTCAACCATTGGAAAGGTTTTTACATCGCCATTGGCATTACGTGCCACAATTACAGCGACTTCTTTTTCAAAATTTACCAGTTTTTCAACAATGCAAGGTGCATCGAAGGCTTTATCCAGATCGGCTGCACTATTGATTTTCATTACACCTTTGCCGTCATAACCATCTTTCCGAAGTTTTAAAATGTATGGAAAAGGAATATTACAGTTTTCCATATCTTCCTTTGTATTTACAATCTGGAAAGGAGAGGTTGGAATGTCGTTTTCTTTAAAAAACTGTTTTTGTACACCTTTATCCTGGATTAAACGGATTACTCTTGATTGCGGAAATACCTTTTTGCCTTCTTTCTCAAGTTGCTCAAGAGCATCAATATTTACTTTTTCAATTTCAATGGTGATGATATCAGCTTTCTTACCAAAATTATAAACCGTATCGAAATCGGTAATGGAACCATTTTCGAAGTAATTGGAGATGTGTTTACATGGAGCATCAGGATCCGGGTCTAAAACTAATGTAGTTACATTGTAGTTAATGGCTTGTTGAATGAGCATCCTGCCCAGTTGTCCGCCACCTAAAATACCTAATTTTAATTCGCTAATCTGTTTTGCCATGCGCTTGAAAATAATGCTACTTTTGTGCAAAAGTAACCATAATAAATTTTATTGATGAATGCAGATGCAATAATTATTGGTGCAGGCGCCTGTGGATTGATGTGTGCGGTGCAGGCAGGCTATCTGGGGAAGAAAGTAATTGTGCTGGAAAAGAACGAGAAGCCTGGCGCCAAAATCTTGATTTCAGGAGGTGGCCGTTGTAATTATACCAACCAATATGCATCAGCAGAGCAGTTTATATCTGCCAATCCCCATTTTATAAAATCGGCTTTTAACCAATGGACGGTTGACGATACCATCAGTTTTTTTGAAACTTACGGTATTGAAGGCAAGGAAAAAACTTTGGGGCAATTATTTCCTGACCATAAAAATGCCAAGGATGTGGTACAGGTTTTTACTTCCATTTGCAATGATTTTGGACAGGAAATTCGGTGTAATGTTGAAATAAAAGATATTGAAATATTACCTGAAGGTTTTAAAATAAGTTATGATAAAAGCGGAAAACTCACTGTTTTGACAGCCGAAAAACTGGTGATTGCCACAGGGGGCTTGCCCATCCCAAAAATGGGTGCTACCGATTTTGCTTTACGTATTGCCAGGAAGAATAACCTTAGGATTATCGAAACTGCACCGGCCCTGGTTCCCTTAACCATTACCGGGAAGGACGAAGAGTGGTTTGCACAACTTTCGGGTAATACTGTTTTTTGCGAAGTGAGCAATGAGAAAATTTCTTTTCAGGAAAATATTCTTTTTACCCATTGGGGATTGAGCGGTCCGGCTATTTTGCAAATATCTTCTTTTTGGAGAAGGGGGGGGACGGTTAATATAGATTTACTACCACATCAAGATATCGTTTCGTTATTGGATGCAGAAAGAAAAACAAACGGGAAAACCTTACTATCTACACTGTTAAACCGAATGTATACCAGGAAATTTACCGATGCATTGGGCAAGTTTTTACCGCTAAATAAGCCGGTCGCGGCGCTAACAAAATCGGATATTGATTTAATTGAACAGACAATCCATCATTTTAAAGTAAAACCCGCTGGCGATAAAGGGTATGATAAGGCCGAGGTGATGCGTGGCGGAATTGATACGAACGAAATTTCTTCCAAAACTTTGGAATGTAAAAAGATCCCCAATCTGTTTTTTGGCGGCGAGTGTTTGGATGTTACGGGTTGGCTGGGTGGCTATAATTTCCAATGGGCCTGGGCCAGTGGTTTTGTGATTGCACAGAATTTATAACATCCGTCACCCTGAATTTATTTCAGGGTCTATCTAAACCTTTCATTTTTAAACTGTGTAAGCCTCAATAATACCGATGAAACCTGATAGCTTTTTAAGTAGCCCTATTTGTATGCCTTTACGTGATTAAAGTGCTTAAGTTTTTCAATAATGAGCGGTCGCAATACTTCGGTTACTGCAACCCTGCAATTCCTATAAGTCCTCACTAAAGCTTCAGGCTTTTCGTTCTATCAGAATTATTTAATAAAAACATCGACATTTGGTAAAAACAAAAAATTAAGATAGATATGTTAATAATCTTTAGATTATGCCACTACAATTTAGTAAATTTGATACATTATGGAATCATTAAAAAATATCATTTCAGCTAATACTGATGTTTTAGGCGGTTTGCCTGTTTTTACAGGTACAAGGGTGCCTGTTGAAACCTTATTTTTTCATATAGAAAAAGGCATTACCATTGATGAATTTTTAGAAGACTTTCCAAGTGTGTCTAAGATACAAGTGGTCAACGTATTAGAAGTTGCAAATAAGTTGTTAACTTCTGATCATATAGATAAAATATATGAAATTGCTTCTTGATGAAAATCTTCCCAAAAGATTAAAAGAACATTTTGCTGGGCATGAAATTTATACAGTTAGGGATATGGGATGGAATGGTGTTAAAAATGGTGAATTGCTTAAACTAATGATCGCTGATGATTTTCATATACTGATCACATTTGATAAAAATTTACAGTTTCAGCAAAATTTCGAAAAATATACACTACCGATCATTGTTCTAAATGCATTAGACAATACCTATTTAACGCTAAAAGAATTTGTTCCGCAGATTTTATCGTTGCTAAAATCAGATCTAAAAGCTGGCGCTAATATTATCAACTACAAATAAACGTTAGGCATAATTTCCCATGCCCACGGTTTCCTAAAGGTTTTAAATGTTCTAAGCCCTGAAAAATATAAAACTTCACTTGTTTTATGGTTTGCAATATCCCTTTTGTGCAAATTGCCAATAGTTGTAAATAATTCCCTGGTTTTAAAATCAAAAACCCTTTCGGTCATATCGCCAGTATTTTGATTAAAGTAAAGATTGATGGCACTGGTTAGAAACCAGTCTTTATTTTCAAATTTAAAGGTGTAACCTAATTCCCAGCGCCATTCAGAACCACCCTGAAAACGGAGATAAAGTTGTTGGTCTTTAATGACTATCTGTTGTAGAGGATCTCCCAACTTTCCACCTTCTTTCGAACGCAGGATGAAATCGTTATTTTGAGTAGATAGGTGAAAAACTCCCTTTAATTTATCTTTAAAAAATATGGCCAATACCCTTGGTTTTTGCGTTTCCTTTATAATGTCGGTGTTATTATCGCCATATACCCTTGTTTCATCAATTGGCCGATTGTATTCAAAAACCACTGCCAAATCCTCTGAAGCATCGTTATTTAAATCGCCATATGCCTGGTCGATAATGGTCCAGTCTGGCGGGGTAAGCTGTTCAACAGAAGAACCTAGTGTTTTAATTTTGGGGAAAACAAATGTTTTTTGGGCAAAACTAACTTGTGCACAGAGCATGATAATGTAAAAACAAAAAACTTTCATTCAGGCAGAAAAGGTATTGATACAAGGATAGAACGTCTGGATTGATATTTTAGTTTAATTGGATCATGTCGACTACTTATAATGATAATCCCATAGCCATCGAACTAATTTCGCGCGAAATCATCTTTCGATATCTACCAGATACTGTATGGTTAGTACTTTACCCTCGAAAAAGACCCTGAAATGAATTCAGGGTGACGGCACTAATTGAAAAATCCCTTACTTTTGCAGAAAAAAAATCCTTTTGAAAACCGAAATATTTGCCATTACGCCCCCGTTTACCCAACTGAATACCCCATATCCGGCAACTGCGTATATAAAAGGTTTTCTGAATACCAAAGGCATAGGCACTACACAAGCCGATTTAGGTATTGAAGTGATTTTGGAACTTTTTTCTAAAAAGGGATTACAGGATTTATTTGATCACAATGAATGGATTGTAGACGATCAAAAACAGATAAGCGATAACGCCAAGCGAATCTTTGCTTTACAGATCGAATATCTGAAAACCATTGATGCGGTAATCGCCTTTCTACAAGGGAAAAATCCAACCCTTGCCTTGCAGATCTGTAGTGACGATTTTTTGCCCCAGGCTTCCCGTTTTTCACAGATGGAAGAATTAGACTGGGCTTTTGGTGCCATGGGTACACAGGATAAAGCAAAACATTTGGCCACACTTTACCTCGAAGATATATCTGATTACATTGTTGAGTGTATTGATGAAAATTTTGGATTTAGTCGCTATGCTGAACGTTTAGGTAGAAGTGCCAATTCTTTTGATGAGTTGTATAATGCCTTATCAAAAGAACCTACTTATATAGATCAAATCCTGATTTCGGTTTTAAAAGATAAAATTGAAAAAGTTCAACCAAAATTATTCCTGATTTCTGTTCCTTTCCCAGGCAATTTATACAGTGCTTTTCGTTGTGCGCAATGGATAAAAGCAAATTACCCTGAAATAAAAATTTCAATGGGTGGCGGTTTCCCCAATACCGAATTAAGATCTTTGTCAGATGTACGTGTTTTTGAATTTTTCGATTACATCACGCTGGACGACGGTGAACTTCCGATTGAATTGTTGTATCATAATATCATGCATCCTTTTCCTGCAGAGGCCCATTTTTATAAAAGAACCTTTCTGCTCGAAAAGGACAAAGTGGTTTACCGAAATGATGCGTTTAGAAATGATTACAAACAGGCAGATGTAGGTACGCCAGATTATACCGATCTTCTTTTGGATAAATACATTTCTGTAATTGAAATTGTTAACCCCATGCATCGCATGTGGAGCGATGGGCGTTGGAACAAACTCACAATGGCACATGGCTGTTATTGGGGCAAATGTACCTTTTGTGATATTTCGCTGGATTATATTAAAGTTTATGAACCTGTTGCAGCCAGGTTAATTGTTGACCGCATAGAGGATTTGTATGCTAAAACCGGACAGAATGGTTTTCATTTTGTTGATGAAGCTGCACCACCGGCACTGATGCGAGAAGTAGCACTTGAAATTATCAGAAGAAAACTAGCAGTTACCTGGTGGACTAACATCAGGTTCGAGAAAAGTTTTACGCTGGATTTATGTTTGTTGTTGAAGGCATCAGGTTGTATTGCAGTTTCAGGCGGATTGGAAGTTGCTTCAGATCGTTTGTTAAAGTTAATTGATAAAGGGGTAACGGTTGAACAGGTAGCAAAGGTTACGCGTAACTTTACCCAAGCGGGCATTATGGTACATGCTTATTTGATGTACGGCTATCCTACGCAAACGGTACAAGAAACAATTGATAGTTTAGAGATGGTACGCCAACTGTTTGAAGCTGGCATATTGCAATCTGGCTTTTGGCATCAATTTGCCATGACAGCGCATAGCCCTGTAGGGATGTATCCCGAGAAATTTGGTATAGTTAGAGATACCGAAGTGATCGGAACTTTTGCGAATAACGATATCAATTATACCGATAAAACCGGGATAGATCACAATAAATTCAGTTATGGTTTAAAAAAATCGCTTTTCAATTTTATGCATGGAATCTGTTTTGATTACGAACTGCAGGATTGGTTCGATTTTAAAATCCCCAAGACCAAAATTCCTGCTGATTTTATTGAAAAGGCGTTAACCGACAATAATCAATTTCACACTAAACCAACTGCAAAAGTAGTATGGATAGGAGGAAAGCCCACTTCAGCGTATTTTACCAAATCGAAAAAGGGAAATACCTGGGAAATGGCCTCAATTACGTTTCACGATAAAAAGGAAACTTTTACCATTCAAACCAATAAACAAGAAGGTGAATGGTTAAATGACATTTTAAGTAAAATTTCGATCTCGAACGAAAGAGTATATACTTTCCAGGAGATTAAAACGGATTTTGAAACGGAATTGGAGAATTTCGAACTTTTCTGGTATTCGAAACCGATTAATACTTTGAGGGAATACGGTTTACTAATATTATAAACCTGAATTTAATTAATAGTTCAGCCTTAAATGACTCCTGTAAGATATTTTCAATTCAGAGTCGTCCTCTTAAATTCATTTCAGGGTCTTTCATGCTAACAGATGCTGACTACGCAATAGCTACAAGATAATTGAAAACGCTACTTCTACCTGTAAAATAAATTCAGCATGGCGAATAGATCGAAATTAATCGCTTTTACAACACTATTTTAAGTAAATAATTATCGAATTCAGTTTATAAGGTACTGATCAAAAGAATCTGTTTCTTTACTCGATTCGTCAACCCCTGAACTTGATTCAGGGTCTATTTGGAGTGAACATACAGCTTCAAATTTAAGGGATTGATTAATTGTAGTTTTAAATATTACTTTAAAAAGATTCTTCACTGCGTTAAGAATGACAAGAATGGAAATTTGGATAAAGGCAATGAGTTGTATAAAACTTACGCATACATAGTTACATCTTCATTTTAAAGTGCGTTAGGAAGTAAATGATGCAAATAAGCACAATCGAATTTAAGATGAGAAGCAGCCATGAAATAGCCGATTTTCTATCTTTCATTACTGCTATAAAGGCAGTGATGTAGGCCATCGCGATCAATGCTAAAAACAAGTTTACAGTTTGGATACCCAAGATATCATATCCGCTATAGGAGAAAGCCGCTATACTTAAGATTAAGAATATAACTGATGCTGTAATGTAGAACTTGTTAGGTTTCATATATGTATTTAAAGAGAGTTATTAACTTATCTTCATGCCCTTTGCAGTTGCGGTTAATGATTCATTTACTATTTCCTGACCATATAAGCAATATCATTATTATCCTGATTGGATCTTGTATCCCTTATATGGTTTACGGTCAGTGCTAACTTCTTTCTTAATCACAATGTGGAACCGTAAACGTCCAGGTTTCTGATTCCCCGTTTGGAATAATGTAGCCGTTTCCTTTTGCACTCTCGAACCATAACTTGCCTCGAAGTTTTTCTCGCGTACCTACTTCGTTTAAAGTGGCGCTATCGTAAAGCCGGCCATTAATCATTACATATTTGATTTTTTCAGAATTGCGGATATCATCTAAAGGGTTGGCATCCATAATCACCATATCTGCCAGTTTACCCACTTCTAATGAACCGATTTCTTTGTTCATGCCTAAATAGCTTGCACCGTTTAATGTGGCAGACCTTATGGCCTGCAGCGGACTAAATCCACCCTGAACCAGCATCCACAACTCCCAGTGCGCTCCTAAACCCTGTATCTGCCCATGTGCACCAAGGTTAACTTTGGTACCACCATCAGCAATTTGCTTGGTGGCTTTGGCAACTTCAATATGGTTGTAGTCACTGTATTCGGACGTAGTTCTACGTCTTGCTCTTGAGTCAATAATAGAGCGAGGGGTGTAAGTCATCAATTTTTCGTTTTCCCATACGTTGGTCCTGTCGTACCAATAGTTTTCGCCCCACTGGCCGCCATAAGCTACAATTAAAGTTGGGGTATAGGCTACTTCTGTATTGTTCCAAAGCGTGGTTACATCTTTATAAACCGGCAAAACAGGAATACTGTGCTCAATGCCGGTATGTCCATCAGCAACCATGTTCATATTGGTGAAAAATGTGGAACCGCCTTCGGGTACAACCTCCATTTTAAGCTGGCGGGCTGCTTCCAAAATTTGCTGACGCTGCTCTCTACGGGGTTGGTTATATGATTTAACCGAAAATGCACCTACAGCTTTCAACCGGCGAAGGTTGGCCAATGCATCATCCAAACTGTTAATCACCACCTTGAAATCGCCATCTGCACCATATAAAATAGATCCAGTAGAATAAACCCTCGGACCAACTATTCTGCCAGCCTTCAGCATTTCGCTTTGGCTAAAAACCATTTCAGTATTGCTTGATGGATCGTGTGAAGTAGTTACACCAAAAGCCAGGTTCGCCATATAACTCCAGTCGCTTTGAGGCGTTATTCCATCCGGACTGGTTCGCAGGTGTGCATGAACATCAACAAGGCCGGGCATAATTGTTTTGCCGTTAACATCAATTATTTTGGCATTGGCCGGAATATTTACTGCATCTGCTTTTCCTATTGCCGTAATTTTATTTCCTTCGGTAATGATGGTTCCATTTTCAATCACCTCATCACCTTTCATCGAAATAATCCTTGCTCCTTTAAGTGCAAGTGTTCCGGTAGGCATGTCCGATTTTAGTGTCAAGTTAATGTCTATGGCAGAAGCTTCAGTTTTCGGCGTAGTGCCATCAAAATTGAATGCACTGCTTACATCAATAGTAAAGTATTTTGGACCTAATGTCCAATGCAGAGTTTTACTATCTGCACTCCATTGCATATATGTTCCGCCATCAGTTGTTACTTTGGTAACCGGGATGGAATTATTGCCTGCAGAAGCATCCTGTGCTGTACCGATGTTGATCATTGGCGTGATGTAAACATTAAATAATTCATTAAATGCCAACCATTTATTGTCCGGGCTAATTACAAACTGATTCGCGTATTGTGAGGTAAAATGAGTCCTTTCGTTTGCACCGTTCAGGTCAATACTTTTTAACGCTTTTTTTCCATCAGCATAACTTTGGAAATAAATGCGCGTATCGGCATTGTTAAACTGCGGGCGGATTCCATTGTCCGAAATCAAAGTTTTAGCACCACCATTGGACGGCATTATAAAAATACCGGTGCCCCGACCGAAGTTATAGCCTAAGACGTCGTTCCCACTCCCTTTTCTAAAGACAATTTTATCTCCCTTGGTAGAATATTTTGGCGAATAATAAAAACCTTTTTCATCAGTTAGCATAATGGTTTTTCCAGATTTTATATCTGTACGTTTTACTGCTCCACGTAGCTCATCGCTCCAGGTAGTATAAATAATGTATTTTCCATCAGGACTAAAGGCCGGTTCAAATTCAAAGTCTAAGCCATTTGTTAATCTTTCCGGTGTTCCTGCTGGCAATTCCTGTTTATACAAGTATCCTGCTGCATTAAAAACAACTGTTTTTCCGTCGGGCGAGGTAGTTAACTGCCTTAACATTTTTGCTTGGAACTCATTACTGAAAACCTGCTGCTCGAAATGTAAGGCTTTTTGTACGGTTTGGATGGTATTGGCCTGAAAAGGTATGGTGGTGTTGATCAGTGTCCCAATTTCTGTTTTTCTGATTTTTCCTTTCGCGTAAAAAACGATGCTTTTACTATCCGGTGTCCAGGCAAAATTTGGGTAAACCCCAAAAATGGCCCATGTTTCTTGTTGATCATGTGATAAATCTTCATTTATTGGCCACTCTTCTCCTGTTCTGAGGTTCTGAACATATAAGGTAGACTTTAATCTTACCCGTTTTACAAAAGCGATTAAATTTCCATCCGGAGAAACCTGCGGACGGCAAGCACCTCCCTGTTCGTCAATTAAGGTATTTAATTTTCCAGTGGTTAAATCCAGCTGACGAATGGCATAAATGGTTCCATTGGGATCTTTACTGTATTCGAAATTTGGGCCTGGAGTTACATCTTCGCTAAAGTAAACATATCTTCCATCAGGCGAAACGTTGGGTTCACCGGCATCCTGCTGATCATTTTTCCGTTTAGTTAACTGCACGCCATCACCACCGTTTATACTATACATCCACATTTCGCCTGCGCCGAGCGAACGGCTTGCCGTAAAGTGCTTACGCGCAATAATGTATTCGCTGTTTGGCATCCAGGTGGCATTATTCAATAACCTGAAGCTCTCTTTGGTAATTTGTTTTTTACCCGAGCCATCCCGGTTCATGATCCAGATATTATCTCCACCACTTTTATCGCTGGTGTAGGAAATATATTTTCCGTTAGGGCTAAAGCGCGGCTGAACATCCCAGGCAATTCCTCCGCTAATCAGTTTTGCGACACCACCAGCAATTGGCATAACATAAATGTCCCCCAATAAATCAAAAACAATTTCCTGTCCATCAGGACTTACATCCAGATTCATCCATGTGCCTTCATCGGTGTTTAAAGTGAAATTTTTGGTTGTTCCCTGGTATTTTTCAATATCCCATTTTTTCTCCTGGGCATTAGCACTGAAAAATAACAGAGAAAGAGCGGATAGAAAGTAAAGGTGTTTCATCAAATTTTTGATTAATTGTGGAGCAATTTAGCAATATCAACAGCTTTTTTATAGTTTTGATACCGCCGATTTATGACAGCAATAGAGATTTTACAAAAATATTGGAGACACCAGGCTTTTAGACCTTTACAGGAAGACATTATTGCTTCGGTTTTGGAAGGCAAAGATACTTTGGCGCTGTTGCCCACGGGTGGGGGGAAATCGATTTGTTTTCAGGTACCTGCACTGGTAAAAGAAGGAATTTGTATAGTGGTTTCACCACTGATTGCTTTGATGAAAGATCAGGTAGAAAACCTAAAATCGAAAGGGATTGAGGCCATTGCCATTTATGCAGGTATGGGTAAACGCGAAATCGATATTTTACTGGATAACTGCATTTATGGCAAGGTTAAATTCCTGTACCTTTCACCTGAAAGATTGCTTTCGGAATTGGTGCAGGTCAGGATATCTTACATGAATGTGAACCTGATAGCGGTAGACGAAGCACATTGTATTTCGCAATGGGGTTATGATTTTCGTCCACCATATTTACAGCTATCCAAACTTCGCGAAATCCTGTCTAATATTCCTGTTTTAGCGCTTACGGCTACCGCTACTGAATTTGTACGGAAAGATATTGTAGCAAAACTGGAAATGAAAGACCCACAGGTTTTTGTAAAAAGTTTTGCAAGGGATAACTTAAGCTATGTGGTTGTTGGTAATGAGGATAAATATAAAAAGCTGATCGATATCTGTAAAAATGTAAAAGGGACTGGCTTGGTGTATGTTCGAAATCGAAGGGAAACCGCAGAAGTAGCCAATTTTATTAACCGCAACGGGATCAAAGCCGATTTTTACCACGCCGGGTTAGAGCGTGATGTACGTTTCTTAAAGCAGGAAGAATGGAAGAATAACAAAACCCGCGTTATGGTAGCCACTAATGCTTTCGGGATGGGTATAGATAAGGCAGACGTTCGTTTTGTAGTGCATTTAGATTTACCCGAAAGTTTGGAGGCTTACTACCAGGAGGCCGGCAGGGCAGGGCGCGATGAAAAAAGAAGTTATGCGGTTTTATTGGCCAATCAATCGGATATCATGAGTTTGGAATCGAGGTATTTGGATAGTTTCCCTTCACCAGATGAAATGAGAAAAACCTATCATTACCTGGGAAATTATTTTCAACTGGCCTTTGGTGCCGGTGAAGGCTTAACCTTTGCTTTTGATATCGCTGATTTTTGTAAGCGATTTAACGTTAGTGTTTTAAAAACAATTTCTGCGTTAAAGTTTTTAGAACATGATGGCTATCTTACCTTTTCAGAAAGTGTTTTTTTGCCTTCCAGGATGATGTTTATTGCCAGTCACGAGGATGTCTACCGTTTTCAGATCGAAAATAAGGCTTACGATGGGATAATAAAGACCATTTTACGTTCCTACGGCGGTGCTTTTGATGGTTTTGTTAAAATTAATGAGTCGGATTTAGCCAATAGAACAGGCTTATCTTATAAAGACATTATCGCGCTGCTGGATAAATTACAAACAGTCGAGTTGCTCACTTATATCCAACAAACAGATCAACCACAGTTGCAATATATCAGGTCCAGGGTAGATATGGATCATTTTCATCTGGATGTAAAATACCTGGAGCTTAGAAAGGAAATCTTACATAAACAGATCAATGCTGTGGTCAGCTATGCTTCATCTAATTTGTGCAGAAGCGTCCAGTTGCTTCATTACTTTGATGAACACCATGCGACAAAGTGTGGCGTTTGCGATGTTTGTCTGGCTGAAAAAAGAGCCGAAAACCAGCATTCGCTACGTGAAGAAATAGATTACGAAGTTATTTCTCTACTTCAGCAGCAACCTTTAAGTCTTGATGATTTGGTAACCCATATTAACAATGGCAATGAAGGGGAAAGAATTGATGCCATTAGAGAATTATTAGATGCCGGTAAAATTAAAACAGATGGGAAGAAGTATTACTTGGAGATGTGAGATGTGAGATGTGAGATGTGAGATGTGAGATGTGAGATGTGAGATGTGAGATGTGAGATGTGAGATGTGAGATGTGAGATGTGAGATGTGAGATGTGAGATGTGAGATGTGAGATGTGAGATGTGAGATGTGAGATGTGAGAAAAATGCCAGACAAGTTACAGATAAAATATTAGTTTTGTAATGAAGTATTTAATCGCCTAAAAAAATAAATCCATTAATCGATTAAGCTGTTAACCTCCCATAAAACTAAATGATAGAAAAAGATAATAAGAAAACCATTCGTTCTTGGGCTTTCTTCGATTGGGCAAATTCAGCCTATAACCTGGTTATAACCTCAACAATTTTCCCGGTTTATTACGTTGCCATAACCACAACTGAAGCGCACGGTGATGAAGTAACCTTTTTTGGTAAAACTTTTATCAACACCGTTTTATCAAACTATGCTTTGGCATTCGCTTATTTAGTTATGGTGGTTTTATTGCCGATTTTATCATCTTATGCCGATGCAAAAGGCAAAAAGAAATTTTTCATGAAGTTATTCACCTATGTTGGATCATTTGCCTGCATGGGCCTGTTTTTCTTCAAACTCGAAAATCTAGAAATGGGAATTATTTGCTTTGTGTTAGCCGCAATAGGTTATGTTGGCGGTGTGATGTTTAACAATGCTTATTTGCCAATAATTGCATCCACAGAAAATCAGGATAAAGTAAGTGCGCAAGGATTTTCATACGGCTATGTTGGCAGTGTTATACTTCAGTTAATTTGTTTCGTATTTGTATTGAAACCTGATTTATTTGGCATCACCGATAAATCCCTTCCTGCTCAAATATCTTTCTTATTAGTAGGTATATGGTGGTTTGTATTTGCTCAGATTCCGTTTAAGGCCTTACCAAAGGATATTCCAAGTCAACCTGATCATGGTCATGGCTTTATTAAAAGTAGTTTCGGCGAGTTTGTCAAAGTTTGGAAACAATTAAAACAGATTAGTTTTTTAAAAAATTATTTAATTGCTTTTTTCTTTTACTCAATGGGTGTACAAACCATTATGCTGGCAGCGGCGGGCTTTGGAGCAAAAGTGTTGAAATTAGAATCAAGCAGCTTAATTGCTGTCATTTTGATTATTCAATTGGTTGCAATTTTAGGTGCATGGCTAATGTCTCGGTTGGCAACAAAATGGGGTAACATAAATGTTTTGATTATTGTAGTATTGATTTGGATAGCTTGCTGTGTATATGGTTATTCAATTACTACTGAAGCTCAGTTTTATAGCTTGGCTGCCATAGTTGGTTTAATAATGGGCGGAATCCAATCCCTATCTCGTTCTACATATTCCAAACATATTCCTGAAAATACTACCGATACTGCTTCATTCTTCAGCTTTTATGATGCTACAGAAAAATTAGCGATCGTAATTGGTTTGTTTAGCTTTGCTTTTATAGAGGGAATCACACATAATATGCGCCAATCGATCATCGCTTTGGCATCATTTTTTATAGTAGGACTAATCTTTTTGGTAATCTTAAGGAAAATCGAACGCAAAGAACCAGCAAAATTGTAAGTTTGCAGCGTAAAGAATATGATGAAAGTAGAATTATTTGTGCCTTGTTTTGTAGATCAACTTTATCCGGAAACCGCTTTTAATACTTTAAAGTTATTAGAGAAATCGGGATGTGAGGTAAACTATAATTCAAAACAAACCTGTTGTGGACAACCGGCTTACAATGCTGGCTATTGGGACGAAGCTAAAGAAGTGGGCACGAAGTTTCTGAATGATTTTACCGAAAACACTTATGTAGTGGCGCCATCAGCATCGTGCGTAGGAATGGTGAAAGGTGGATTCAATGATCTTTTTACCAATACGATTGTACATAACAAATGTCGTAGTTTACAATCAAACATATGGGAGTTATCCGATTTCCTGGTTAAAGTGGCTAAAAAAGATTATTTCGGTGCGGAGTTGGAAGGTAAAGCGGTGTATCATGATTCGTGTAGTGCTTTGCGCGAATGTAAAATCAAGGATGAGCCACGTCAGCTTTTATCTAAAGTACACGGTTTGGAGATGATTGAAATGGAAGATACGGATATGTGCTGTGGTTTTGGTGGTACATTTGCCGTTAAATTTGATGCCATTTCATCGGCCATGGCCGAGCAGAAAGTAAATCATGCCCTTGCGCAAGGTGCTGATTATATCATTTCTACTGATTTATCATGCCTGTTACACCTGCAAGGTTATATCGATAAAAATAACCATCCAATCAAAACCATGCACATCGCCGATGTATTGTGTAATGGCTGGCTGGAGAGTACCGAATATTAACTTAAACGTCGAAGGTTTTGAAAACTGCGAGGTTTGATCGTCTCCATGGTCTGTGTCCTCACAGACCATCATCGTTAAAACCAGAATTTCGGTCTGTGAAGACACAGACCGAGGAAGGAGCTGATTAAGTGTTTATAATAACGAGATTGTCATGCTGAGTTTATTTTACAAGTAGATATGATGTTTTCAATGGCCTTGTAGCTACTTCGTGGTCAGCATCTTTTCTGTTAAACCGCCTTGCTATGAAGACCCTGAAACACCTGTCCGACTGGCCGGGCGGAAGTTCAGGGTGACGGCCGCCTAAACCTGATAGGTTTTTCTTACAAAGGCGCACAGCTTTTTTTTAACTAAACCCCAGCCCGATCCGTTGCAGGCGATGACTAACAGCGTTATCCCGGTTTAAAGATCAATTTTAAACTATAGCGTATGTTCTATCGGAATTAAGCAAAGGGCGGGACTTTTACAACAGAAGCACTACTGCAACTGCTTTCCAAAATACAATTGTAAAAAATAAATTACATCGGGCTTTAAACAGCTTATTTGGACAATCCAGGTATTGACTTTAACACTATTTAACACGTTTTACATTAAATCTAAAATATCTTTGTTAAACCTTTTCAAGGCTTTTGTATCCAACTCACAAAACAAAATCAAAATGAAAAAAATAACCGTCGCTTTACTTGGGTTTTTATCAATTGTATCTGTGGTAAATGCCCAAAAGAAAAAAACTTCGGGCGCTATACAATTCGAAAACACGGTAGATCCTGCCGCAATGGCTTTGGCGAGTGGCATTCAGTTAACCGATCAGATGAAAGCAAGGATGCCTTCCTCAAGTAAAACCAATTTTGAATTATTATTTACAGCAACCAATGCCAGTTATATGCCGGTTGAAGAAACGGAAGATAGCAACGGTGCAGGTGGTGGCGGTGGAGGAATGGGTAGGATGATGATGCGTTTTGGTGGTGCTGGTGGCAACCGCGAGTATTATTACACTTTTGCTGATAAAAGCCTAACAGAGGTATTCGACCTGAATGATACTACCTATTATATGCCAAGCAAATTAACCCTTTCTACTTCAGGACCAATCTCTTCGTTCAGAATGGGAGCTGGTAACCCTAATGATACCACGAAGGCAAAAGCTGCCCAGGCACCAAAAATTGAAGTGGTTAAAACGGACTCAACTAAACAGATTTTAGGTTTTACCTGTCATCAGGCCATTGTAAGATCGACAAGGGCAATCAAAATTTTAGATATGGATAAAAATGTGGTGGAAGAAACCAAAATCTGGTATACCAACGATTTAGGTTTCGATTTTTCTCCAAATCCAAATATGTGGACAGAAGGTACGGTACTTGCTATTGAGGGAAGAGGAAACAGCACCGTTGCCAAAAGCATCGAATACAGAAATGTAAGTGCTAAAGATGTAACTGCGCCTAAAAAAGCAAAACTGATTAGCCCTGAAGAATACAAATCTAAAATGGAGAACATGATGAAACGTTTCAGACAAAACAGACCAGGTGGTGGCGGAAGCCAGATCAGATCATTTGGTATGAATTAATTATTTCGCGAAATTTCCGAAGTTTGTGCTTTTGGCCAGCCCGTGGGCTAACTGCTGAAGTCTTACAATAAAGCCTTAAAAGCGTAAGCATTCAGGGCTTTTTTTGTATCATTTTTGAAAGAGTTATTTTTAGTCTTTGCATCCAATTGAAGAATAAGTATACTTGGGTTCAGATAAAACCTGGCCTAAAGTGATTACAGCAGAAAACAAGACAAACTTATTAGCAACTAAACAGCATTTCGAAATTTTAGATGGGTTACGAGGCATAGCAGCCATTGTGGTGGTCATTTTTCATTTTATGGAAATTGCCATTACTGATTATAGCAAAAATTTTATCGGTCATGGTTATCTGGCTGTCGATTTCTTTTTCTGTTTATCCGGCTTTGTAATGGCCTACGCCTACGATAACCGTGCGGCACACCTTGGTATTACACAATTTTTCAAATTAAGATTAATTCGTTTACACCCTTTGGTTGTTATTGGCGCTGTATTGGGCCTGCTAACTTTTCTATTTGATCCTTTTAGTGATTTTTACCCTGTTTATGGCTTCGGTAAAACAGCTTTGTTATTTTTAACCTCGGCTTTCCTCATTCCATACCCTATTATGGTAGAGCGTTACACCAATTTATTCTGTTTAAATGCGCCGGCGTGGTCACTGTTTTGGGAATACATCGCTAACATCTTCTACATACTGCTGCTTTATAGAATTAATAAAAAAGCATTAATAAGTCTTGTCTTTGTCGGAGCGGCGGTGCTTTGTTATGTAGCTGTACGGTCTAAAAATCTTAGTGGGGGCTGGGGCGGACAAAATTTTTGGGATGGAGGAGCCAGGGTACTGTATTCATTTTCTGCAGGAATGCTTGTTTACCGGCTCAACCTTATTATTAAAAACAAATTTGGGTTTTTAGGACTTACTGCGTTATTATTGGTCGCCTTTTTATTTCCTTTTAATGATGATTATAACTGGATTAGCGAATCTATAATAGTATTATTTTACTTTCCATTATTGATATCATTGGGAGCGGGGGCAAGGTTGAGTGGAGGTTTGAAAAACATTTGCAGGTTATCTGGTGATATTTCCTATCCTCTGTACATGACCCATTATCCTTTCATCTGGCTATTTTTAACTTATGTGGCCGTAATAAAGCCGTCAATGTCTACGTTATGGGTAGTTATTCCGGTTTCGGTATTGCTTTTAGTCGTTTTCTCTTATATTGTAATGAGGTTTTTGGATGTTCCTTTGCGTAGATGTTTGAAGACTAAATTCTTTAAAGGAGCTAAAATAAATTTAGCATGACGATTGCGTTAGACAAAGCGTAAAATAATCATGTCAATAAATATTAGTAGAAGCCAGTCTAATGTAAATTATCGTGTAAACGTTCGCATTTACTTATCATCTTTAACTTGCTTTTTAGTCGAAAAAAATCTATTTTTGCACAAAATAAAATCACATTGTAGGTGATCTTTAAAACTTTTTTATTTAAAATTTAAATCATAGTTGTAGATGATTAACATTACTTTACCTGACGGTTCTGTTCGTCAGTATGAAAAGGGCACTTCTGCCCATCAAATTGCATTGTCAATTTCAGAGGGCTTAGCCCGCAACGTGTTAGCCGCCGAGGTTAACGGCGAGGTTTGGGATTCAACAAGGCCGATCGAGTCTGATTCAACAGTAAAATTATTGACCTGGAATGATGCAGCCGGAAAGTCGACTTTTTGGCATTCATCCGCTCACTTAATGGCCGAAGCTTTAGAAGCCCTTTACCCAGGTACAAAATTTGGTATTGGTCCGGCAATTGAAACTGGTTTCTATTATGATGTAGACTTTGGCGACCGCGAATTTTCTTCGGATGATTTCAAAGCCATTGAAACCAAAATCATCGAACTCGCTAAACAAAAGGAAACTTTTGTTCGCGAAAGTGTAAGCAAAGCTGATGCGGTGAAATACTTTACAGAAAAAGGCGATGAGTATAAATTAGATTTAATTGATGGCCTTGAGGATGGTAAAATTACTTTTTATACCCAGGGTTCATTTACCGATTTATGCCGTGGACCGCATATTCCAAATACTGGTTTTGTAAAAGCCGTAAAACTAATGAATGTGGCGGGTGCATATTGGAGAGGTGATGAAACCAAAAAACAGTTAACCCGCATTTATGGCGTAACTTTTCCTAAGGCGAGCGAGCTTACTGAATATCTTTTAATGATTGAGGAAGCGAAAAAACGCGATCACCGTAAATTGGGAAAAGAATTGGAACTTTTTGCCTTCTCTGAAAAAGTGGGTATGGGCTTACCGCTATGGTTGCCTAAAGGAACTGCTTTGCGCGAACGTTTGGTGAATTTCTTGACTAAAGCACAGGCAAAAGCAGGATATGAGCAAGTTGTTACACCGCATATCGGACATAAAAATCTATATGTAACTTCAGGTCACTGGGAAAAATATGGTAAAGACTCTTTCCAACCAATTAAAACTCCACAGGAAGGAGAGGAGTTCTTCTTAAAACCGATGAACTGCCCGCACCACTGTGAGATTTATAAGACCAAACCACGTTCTTACAAAGATCTTCCCGTTCGTTTTGCAGAGTTTGGTACGGTGTATCGTTACGAGCAAAGTGGCGAATTACATGGTTTAACCCGTGTACGTGGCTTTACTCAGGATGATGCGCACTTGTTTTGTATGCCCGAACAAGTGAAAGATGAATTTAAAAAAGTGATCGATTTAGTACTTTATGTATTTAAATCGTTGGGCTTTGAAAACTATACTGCCCAAGTTTCGTTAAGAGATCCGGAGAACAAATCGAAGTATATTGGTTCTGATGAAAACTGGAAATTATCAGAAACTGCCATTATCGAAGCTGCTGCAGAAAAAGGCTTAAATACTGTTGTAGAATATGGCGAAGCGGCCTTTTATGGTCCTAAGCTTGATTTTATGGTGAAAGATGCTTTAGGCAGAAAATGGCAGTTGGGTACTATTCAGGTTGACTACAATCTACCGGAGCGTTTCGAACTGGAATATACTGGTAGTGATAACCAGAAGCACAGACCAGTAATGATTCACCGTGCACCTTTCGGTTCATTGGAAAGATTTATTGCGGTTTTGATCGAACATTGTGCCGGAAACTTCCCATTATGGTTAAGTCCTGAACAGTTTATTATTCTTCCCATTTCAGAAAAATATGAAGAATATGCAAAAAAAGTTTTAGATGAACTAAATAATTCCGATATTCGCGGGCTGATTGACTTTCGTGATGAGAAAATCGGTCGCAAAATACGCGATGCGGAGGTTAAAAAGATCCCATACATGCTCATTATCGGCGATAAAGAGATGGCGGAAGGGAAAGTTTCTGTTCGTAAACATGGAGAGGGAGATTTAGGCGAAATGACGTTGGAAGAGTTCAACAATTTATTAAGAAAAGAAATAACAGTTTAAATTAAAATAATACAAATTTGGCATTAGGAAGACCAGGATTTAACAGGGGACCACGTCCACCTTTTAAGAAAAAAGAAGCAGAGCATAACATTAATCAGTATATAAAATCGCCTGAAGTGCGTTTAGCTGGCGATAATGTTGAACCGGGGATTTATCCTTTGGCGAAAGCTTTGGCGCTTGCTGATGAACTGGAATTGGATTTGGTAGAGATTTCTCCAAACGCTGTACCGCCAGTTTGTAGGATTATTGATTACAGTAAATTTGTTTACGAGCAAAAGAAAAAGCAAAAAGAAATTAAAGCTAATGCCAAACAAACTGTAATTAAGGAGATCCGTTTTGGTCCTAATACCAATGACCACGATTTCCAGTTTAAATTAAAACATGCGGTAAGCTTTTTGGAGAACGGTGAGAAAGTTAGGGCTTACGTGCATTTTAAAGGTAGGGCAATTGTATACAAAGAGCAGGGAGAAATTTTATTATTGAAATTTGCCCAGGCTTTGGAAGATGTTGGAAAAGTAGAGTTGTTGCCTAAATTAGAAGGTAAACGGATGTTCCTAACAGTTGCACCTAAAGTAGCGAAAAAATAAAAACAATTTTATAAATTAAATAACAGGTTATGCCAAAAATGAAAACCAATTCCAGTGCCAAAAAGCGTTTTTCGCTTACTGGAACAGGTAAAATCAAAAGAAACAAAGCATACAAAAGTCACATCTTAACCAAGATGAGTACTAAACGTAAACGCGCCCTTGGAAATGCAGGAATTGTAACTGATGCAGATTCAGGTAACGTAAAACGTATGCTTTGCATCGGAAAATAATTCATTAATTTCACCAGGTATCAGGCATTAAAGTCCCGTAAATGGGCGCCGCTTACCAAAAAACAACAACAACATGCCACGTTCGGTAAACGCAGTAGCTTCAAGAAGAAGAAGAAAAAAGATCCTTAATTTAGCCAAAGGTTATTGGGGAGCAAGAAGTAAGGTTTATACTGTTGCTAAAAACACAGTAGAAAAAGGTTTGCAATATGCATACCGTGACCGTAAGGTTAAGAAAAGAGAATTCCGCGGATTGTGGATCCAACGTATCAATGCTGGTGCACGTCAACACGGTATTTCTTACTCTCAATTAATCGGTAAACTAGCTTCAAAAGAAATCGGTTTAAACCGTAAAGTATTGGCTGATTTAGCAATGAATCACCCAGAAGCTTTCAAAGCTGTAATTGATGCAGTAAAATAGAAATTTCGCTTAGGCGATAATCATATTTAAAAAAGGTTCTGATGCAAATCGGAGCCTTTTTTGTTTAAAAGAAGGTTGTCACCCTTGACCTGCAGCGCAGTGGAAAGCTACGCAGTAAACCGAACCGTAAGCGAGCTCACCGAAGGTAATTTATTTCAGGGTCTTCCATTAACGTGTTAAGTATGATAGTTGCTGAAATAAATTCAGCATGAAGGCCGGGTATTATAAACGCTTAAGTATCAAAAGCCCTAGGCACTAAGCCTAACCCAAGCTATTGGTAAACTTCATTCTGATCCCACTCTGAAAGTTGAGGATTATTTTAAATATTTCAATCAGTGTTACCTTTTCAATTTTGGTTAAACTGTCAATTTCAATAAAATTATTCGGGGCAGCTTGATCATTGATAATCTGATTGGCCTGATGTTTTAATCTTAAACCCATCAGGTAATAATAAGATTGTGAAAGTTCATTGAATTGCTTTTCACTAAAAACTCCAAAGTCTCTTAAAGCCTTTAAACGTTCACCGGTATTCTCCTTTTGAAAAATCCTATTTTGTAAAGCATAAACCCTCGCTAAATCCACAATTGGGGTCATGGCTGTTTTAATATCAAATACCTCTTTTTTGTGGATTTTTTGCGTTCTGATATTTTTAAAATAGGTGAGGGGCGGTTCATAAAGTAAAGCGTTTTTGGCCAGGTATACGTAGAATTTTTCAATAGGTTTTTGCAATTCCTCATCCACGAAAGACCTTAAGCTTTCCATTATAGCCAAATCGCCATAAATCGCCCTGCAATCAAAAAATGCGGCAAATTTCACAGCCGTTTCAGGCAATGCTTCTTCAATCCAATTTTTATAATTATACTTCCAGTGGGATAATGAATGCGTCCAGTTTGGATTGGTGGCCATATAATCTCCATCACAATATACAAAGCCTACAAAATTTAGTTTATCAGAAACTTGCGTTGCCAGATCAAGGAAATAAGAGCGTACGGCTGCCCTATTCTCTTCCGCCGTATCTTCATATATAATAGCATTGTCCTGATCGGTTTTTAAACTAAGCTCTTTTCTTCCCTCACTACCCAAAACCATAAACACAAATTTCGCTGGCGGTGGACCTAATCTGGCAATAACATCTTCAATAATCTTAAAAGAAATCGTATCTGCAATCGTGGTAACTACTTCATTTACAATTTTCGAATGCACACCTCTGGTCAGTAACTTAGATACGATGCCAGGTACTTTTTGCCATTTTAATTTTAAATCGCTGGTATTTACAGCCGATTTTACCGATTGGATAAATACCAGTGGAGACTCTGCCTGTTCGCTTAAAAGACGGTTTCTACTCAAAAAACCAACAAAATTTCCATTGTCATTTACCAATAGATAGCGCGATTTTTTACTGAACATCATCAATATTGCCTCATAAACATAAGCATCTGGCGTTATGGTCATGATATTGGCATCCATCACTTCGTCAATAGGCAAAGTTGCACTCAGTTGTTTGGCGATGACATTATCTCTTAAAGTGATATCAGTTACGAAGCCTAAATAATCGCCCAGATCATTTTTAATAAAAAGACAGCTGGTTTTCTGTTCCGACATTTTAATTGCAGCTTCAAAAATTGGTGTGCCGGGGCTACAGCTCACAATTTTTCTGAAAGTAATGTCTCCAATGCGGGCAGTATAAATTTGATCGGCTAATCTATCTTCCATTAAAAAGTTCCTGTAAAATTCTTTTAAACGAAAATTCTTTTCTCTGTACTTTCTCCATGTTAAAAGTATGCTCTTGTTGGTAGATTGAAGTTAAGTTAATTTTACCTGTTTTTAATAGGTGAAAAAAAATCTTTGCGGTATTTAGCGTATCAGATAAAGCATTGTGGATATTTTCGGGCACTTCATTAAATAAAATGGTGTAAAATTTATCCAGTTTTAAATGGCTGATTATAGTATTGGTAATGTAAGGTGCACTTGCCTTCATTGTACAGAAAAATGGAAGGTTTTTAAATGTATTTACTTTGCCAAGACGTTGAAGTTCAACATTTACCATGTGATAATCCAGTTCAATAAAGTGTCCGATAACCAATGGTTTGTACTTTTCTATATCTTCAGAAAACTGCAACATCACCTGTTCTTTGTTTTCTCCATGTTCATGTAGGTATTCGGGTGTGATTTTGTGAATCTTCAATGCAGCCTGATCAATTGTGAAATCAGTATTTTTAATATAATGATTTTCGCGCTTTATTTCCTGATAGGATTGATCATAAATAATCCAGGCAATTTGAACAATATATGGCCAGTTCTTTTCCTTAGAATAAGGTGCCGTCCAATTTTTAGGCAGGCCCGAGGTTTCGGTATCAACAACGAGGAAGTATGCTTGCAATTTTAGATGGTTAGGTAAACAGTAGCGCGATGTTATATCAAAGATAACGATTATTCGGTAGCGGCATAATTAATTTGATTCTCAATGATATTTCTTCAAACTTCTCAAGCAAATAAATAACCCGATCAAAGTTAATACCGCACTTAGTATGAATGGTGCCCCAGGGAAATAAAAAGGTGCTTTTCCTTCAATAAAATAAGCGAAAATATGTGTCATTACCCAAGGTGCAAATATGGCAGCCAAACTTTGTAAACCAGTCAAAACACCTTGCATTTCGCCTTGTGCATTTGCAGGTACCTGATTAGAAATGAGTCCTTGCATAGCAGGACCGCCAATTCCAGCCAAACCGTATGGAAGCATAAAAGCAAACATCATCCAGCCTTTAGACGCGAAGGCAAAGGCTACAAAGCCAACTACATATAAGATAAGACCAAAATAGACCGCTTTTTTTTCTCCTATTTTTGGTAAAATTAACCTGATTAATCCACCCTGTACAATGCCGATAACCAAACCCACAAAGCCTAATGAATAACCCACCCAGGCCGCATCCCAATTAAATTTCTCCATGGTGTAAAATGTCCAGTTAGATTGAACCGAGTGACTTGAAAAGTACAATAAAAACAAGGTAGCCATTAAACCTGCCAAAGCCGGATACTTACCAATACTGCGTAACGAGCCAATAGGGTTGGCTCGTTTCCAGTTAAAAGCCCTGCGTTTCTCAACCGGTAAAGATTCTGGCAATATAAAATAACCATAAAGCCAGTTCACTAAGGATAAACCTGCAGCAACCATAAAAGGAACACGGGTGCCAAAGTGACTGAAGACGCCGCCTAAAACCGGGCCCAAAATAAAACCAACTCCAAATGCAGCACCAACCAAACCAAAATTCTGTGCCCTTTTTTCGGGAGCCGACACATCTGCAATGTAAGCCTGCGCGGTTGTAAAACTGGCACCCGTAATACCTGCAATGATGCGGCCTACGAACAGCCATACAATGGAAGGGGCGAAGGCTAAAAAGATATAATCGATGCCTAAACCGAACAAAGAGCTTAACAATACAGGCCTTCGCCCATATCGATCGCTTAATGCACCAATAATTGGAGCGCTAAGAAATTGTACTGACGCATAGGCCAATGTGAGCCAGACTCCATATTCTGCGGCCAAACCGAAGCCGCTACCGGTTAAATCCTGTATGAGCTTTGGTAAAACCGGAATAATGATACCAAAACCTGTAAAATCAATCAGGAGGGTTACCATAATAAAACTCATCGCGGATTTCGTCTCGTTTGCCATCTTTAAAAGGTTGAAAAACAAAAGTATCAGAATTACTGAAGAATGTAAATTTTAGTTACAAACCTTATAGGTTTCGAAAAAAAAAATGCGTTAAACTCGCTCTCAATAAATTAAAAATCAATCAGACATCAAAAACCTATAACAACGGTCAAAAATTTTCCACAATGCCTTAATCCGGCTAAATTTTGCTAAATTCGCAAGGTTATAGTAACACCCTTTTTTAATATCGTTTTAAGTAGCGAGAATAATAATTTATGGCAGAAGATTTAGAAAATCAGCAGAACGACAAAATCATTCCAATTAACATAGAAGAGCAGATGAAATCGGCTTACATTGATTACTCAATGTCAGTTATCGTATCAAGGGCCTTGCCTGATGTACGCGATGGATTAAAACCGGTACACCGCCGCGTTTTATATGGTATGCTCGATCTTGGTGTAACCAGCAATAAACCACATAAAAAATCTGCCCGTATTGTAGGGGAGGTTTTAGGTAAATATCACCCACATGGTGATGCATCTGTATATTTTACCATGGTACGTATGGCTCAGGATTGGAGCTTACGTTATCCAATGGTTGATGGTCAGGGAAACTTTGGCCACATTGATGGCGATTCTCCAGCGGCCATGCGTTATACAGAGGCACGTTTTTCAAAAATCGCTGAAGAAATGCTTGCCGATATCAACAAAGATACAGTCGATTTTCAGCTCAACTTTGATGATACTTTACAGGAGCCGACTGTTTTACCTGCCAAAATCCCTAACTTACTGGTTAACGGATCTTCTGGTATTGCGGTTGGTATGGCCACTAATATGGCTCCCCACAATTTAACAGAAGTAATTGATGGGGTGGTTAATTATATCGACAACAGAGATATTACAATAGAGGAATTAATGAAGTTTGTAAAAGCTCCTGATTTCCCTACAGGTGGTATCATTTATGGATATACTGGTGTTAAAGAGGCATTCGAAACCGGCCGTGGGCGTATTGTCATGCGTGCCAAAGCTGAAATAGAAAGCATAAAAGACCGTGAAGTAATTATTGTTACTGAAATTCCTTACCAGGTAAACAAAGCCCAGATGATTGAGCGTACTGCTGAACTGGTAGGTGAGAAAAAACTGGAAGGTATTGCCAATATTAAAGACGAATCGAACAAAGATGGGATCCGTATCGTGTATGAAATTAAACGCGATGCCAATGCCTCTATCGTTTTAAACAACTTATATAAATATACTGCCCTACAAACTTCATTCAGCGTAAATAACATTGCATTGGTGAAAGGCCGTCCACAAATGTTAAATCTAAAGGATTTGATTGTGCATTTTGTGGATCACCGCCACGATGTAATTGTTCGCCGTACCAAATACGAGTTGGCTGAAGCCGAAAAACGCGCACATATTTTAGAAGGTTATTTAATTGCTTTGGATCATTTAGATGAAGTAATTAAATTGATTCGTGCCTCTGAAACACCAGATGAGGCTCGCTTAGGTTTGATGGAGAAATTCGGACTTAGTGACCTTCAGGCACGTGCTATCCTTGATATGACCTTACGTCGTTTAACAGGACTAGAACGTGATAAGATCAAAGAAGAATATGCCGAATTGATGAAAACCATCGAATATTTGAAATCTATTCTTACAGACGAAGGTTTGCGGATGAAAATAATTAAAGATGAGCTGGAAGAAGTAAAACAGAAGTTTGGTGATGAGCGTAAAACCACAATCGTTCACTCGGCTGAAGACATGAGCATGGAAGATTTCATCGATGATGAAGAAGTGGTAATTACCATCTCTCATGAAGGTTATGTTAAACGTACGCCAGCTAGCGAATTCAAAGCGCAGGGCAGGGGTGGTAAAGGCGCTAAAGGCAGTACCTCAAGAAACGAAGATTTTATTGAGCACATGCTGGTTGCCACCAACCACAATTATATGTTATTCTTTACTGAAGCCGGAAGGTGTTTCTGGCTAAGGGTGTACGAAATCCCAGAAGGTTCAAGAACAAGTAAAGGAAGAGCGATACAGAATATCATCAACATCCCTAAAGAAGAGAAAATTAAGGCCTATATTAAAGTAAAAAATCTTAAAGATCAGGAATATCTGGAGAACAATTTCATTATTATGTGTACTAAAAAAGGTACCATAAAGAAAACTTCTCTAGAAGCCTATTCAAGACCACGTGTAAATGGTATCAATGCCATTAACATTAATGAAGGAGATATCTTGCTTGAGGCTTGTTTAACCAATGGCGAAAGCGAAATTGTAATGGCATTACGTTCAGGCAGGGCTATACGTTTCAATGAAAAAACCGTTCGTCCGATGGGTAGAACCGCTACAGGTGTACGAGGTGTGAGGCTTGCGCATGATCAAGACGAAGTTGTTGGCATGATTGCTGTAAACAATCCTGAAGTTACGGTGTTAGTAGTATCAGAAAAAGGATATGGTAAGCGTACCGATATTGAAGATTACCGTGTGACCAACCGTGGAGGTAAAGGAGTAAAAACAATTAACGTTACAGAAAAAACCGGACAATTAGTTTCGATAAAAGACGTTACTGATAGCGAAGATTTGATGATTATTAACCGTTCAGGCATTGTTATCAGAATTCCGGTTTCAGCGTTGAGGGTAATGGGCCGTGCCACACAAGGAGTTCGTTTAATCTCATTAAAAGGTGATGACGAAATTGCTTCTGTAACTAAAATCGACCATGAGGAAGACGAGGAAGAAACAGTAGATTTGACTGATGTAGTAGTTACAGATGGCGAGGAACTGGAAGCAGATAATACGCCGGAGGCGGATGATACTGAAGAAGAAGGCGAATCAGATGACGAAACGAAAGAAGAAAATTAAACTAAAAATAAGATTAGCATAAAATTATGAAAAAAGTATTTCTAAGTATAGTTTTAGCAGGTGCGGTAAGCGCTGCATTTGCACAAAAAAGTGAAGTTAATGCCGCGAAAAACGATTGGAATTTGTTCCAGATCACCAATTCTAACGCATCAACTCCATTAGAAAAAAAACTTGAAGCTTTAGCAAAAGGTTTAGCCCATACAGATAAAGCCATTGCTGATGATAAATCTAAGGTGATGCCTGAAGCCTGGTCATACCGTGCTTTGTTTGCTTCCTCTGCTGCAATTTTGGACTCAACCAGTACTGCAAACGCTGATGCAAATTTAAAAATTGCTCAGGATGCAATCGTTGAGGCAAAGAAATTAGATACCAAAGGCAATGAAAAAGATAACATTAGTTTAGCTGAAACCAATGTTAGCAATGCCATTAGAAATGGTGGTGTAATTGCCTATAACAAAAAAGATTACAAAACAGCTTACGAAAAATTTGTTGCCGCGACCGTAATCAATCCACAAGACACTGCCATGTATTTAAATGCTGGTATTGCAGCTAGAAACATTGAGGATTATCCAGCGATGATCACCCAATTTAAAAAAGTGATCTCTTTAAATTCACCACAATCTAAAGATTTATATTCTGAAATTCTCAATGCCACGTTAAGCAAGCAAAAAGATACCACAGCTGCCTTAGCCGTAATTAAAGAGGCTACTGCAAAATTTCCTGAAAATACGGATTGGATCAAAACTGAAACACAGATTTATATTGATAGGGGTGATGCAGCAAAATCTGAGCAGATGTTAACAGCTCTGGCTACAAAAGAACCGAATAATGCCAGCTATCAGGTTTTACTAGGTAATATCTATTTCAGTCAGGCTTTAAAATTACAGGCTGATAGAAATAAAATTGATCCTAAAAAAGTGAAAGAATTTAACGAAGTAACTGGTAAAATGAATGCTTTGTTGGATAAATCGCTTCCTTTTTACAAAAAAGCTTTAGAAGTTGATGCTAAAAATCAAGGCGCTTTAGAAACTTTGAAAACAATCTATGCTTTCAGAAACGATACCAAAAATTATGAAGATATCAAGAAACGTTTAGATGCATTGCCTAAAGAATAATTCTGATACCGATCTAAAAAAAGAGCCCCGAAATTTCGGGGCTCTTTTTTTTATGTTTATTTTTATGGTTTATTACGGTTTTACTATATCATTTAGCTTATGCAAAATTGCTTTAAAATATCATTAATCGCCTTAATTTTCGTTTCCTTTACTGCTGTGGCTCAAAAAAGCCAGATCTTGATTGCCCGGAATGCAGTAGGTAAACTTCAGGCTGCCATTGCTAATAAAGAAGATGAAAAAAAGCAATTGGCTATTATAAATGAAGGTATAAAAGCTATTGAATCTGCAGAAAAAGACAACAAGACAAAAAAATGGGCCGAGACCTGGTCAATAAAATCTTACCTGATGTCTTTTGCCACGTTAATCGATACCGATCCAAATAATGCCAATAAATATTATGACAATGCGATTGACGCTGTTGCGAAAGCAAAATCACTTGATCGTTACGATGACAATTCAGGTTTGATTAAGGCTTCAGAACACAATATACTAATCAAAAAGCAAGATAAAGGCAACGAAGCTTTCTTCAACAATGATTTTAAAGAAGCATTTGCAGATTTAAAGGATGTAGGAGATAATTTTCCTGCTGATACGACCTTGGCCTTAAATACGGCTATTTGCGCCTTAAATATCCAGGCTTATGATGAAGCTTTAACCTATTTCAAACGCGCTAAGGAAAATGGAATCAAAAATCCATCAGTTTTTCAGAAAATGGCCCAGATGTACGTTGTTAAGTCAGAAACTGAAACCGCAATTAAAACTCTAGAAGATGGATTGTCGCTTAATCCGTTCAACCGGTTTTTAACCAACGATTATATCAATCTATTACTGGATACTGAAAATTACAGTAAAGCACAAGGATTGATCGAAAGTAATTTAAAAGTAGAGAAAGGAAATAAATTACTGTATTTTCTTTACGGATACCTACAACAAATTGACGGTAATAACGCTACAGCTATTTTAGCTTATGATAGGGCATTGTCAACTGATCAGAATTATTTTGACGCTTTGTATCAATTGAGTTTAGCTTATATTAATACAGCTAACGAAACATTGAAAAAAAATGAAGCAGACAAAGCTGCTAAATATAATGGATTGATTAACCATGCGCAGTTTGCTTTACAGCGTGCGAACGAAATTAACCCGAACGATAAAAAAACTGTTCAATTACTGATTGATATTTACTCGAAAAAGAAAGTTACCGACAAAGTTCAGGAGTTAAATCGAAAACTTCAGGAATTATAGTTAATTTAAAGATTCGTGATAATAGGAGCTATATAAGAAACCACAACTTAACATAATATTAATTATAAGACATTATTGATTTTAATTTGATAGGGGTTGGTCTGCTCTGAATTGAAATTTTGATTATTACCATAGTGATGGCTGTTAATTATTTACATTCTATAGAATGGCGGTAACCCCCCGTGTTTTTAGGAGAAAAAAATGGAATGTCCAAATCGGCAGAACGCAAAATAAGTAAAGCGCCCATAAAAAACATTAACCATGGAATCAGCCTGTTGGTGTTAAAACGGATATACTTTTTCAAAAAGATTCCCCCAAGCGAGATCATTAGCATGAGCGGCGTGGTACCCAAACCAAAAAGAAACATAAATATAGCACCCGATTGCACGTTGCCCGTATTTAAAGCTGTTGCCAGAGCCAGGTAAACCATTCCGCAAGGAATAATGCCATTCAGCATGCCTGCAAATAATCCCCAAAATTTTAAATCAAATACTTTACCCAGTATTTTGCTTAGTGGATTCATTGCGCTTAACTGAAGGTTGGAAACTCGATTTGTATAGCTTTTATTAAACTGTAAGACGGTGAATATAATCAACATCGAACCAATAAAAATACTCAAGGTTTTTTGATTACTGAACAGGTTTATACTGCTTCCTAATAGCCCAACCAGCGAACCTAAAATAGTATAAACTGTAATCCTGCCGAGTTGATATAACAGCAATTGAAATGCAGTTAAAAATAAATTTTGTTTTCTAAAAGGCATACCCAGCATAATGGGTCCGCACATTACTGCGCAATGGAGGCTTCCAAAAAGCCCCATCAAAAATGCCAATGGCAAATAGCTTGTCATAAAGTAATGTTATTTTTAAACAGATATTTCTTGCCACTATTGTTATGCCATGAAAGGTTGATAAACCACATGCCCTTAGCCATTTTAGCTCGATCTACCAGGATAAGATTCGAGGTTCCGGTTGTATTTCCATTCATTTTAACATCATCATCACTGTTGGAGGCCCGCATGAGCACCAGTTCGTATTCTGCACTGTCTTTTAACTTTATCACCAACTGTGTATTGGTAATGGTAATTTGAGGCTTCGCATCATCCTGTAACACATTTTGTCTGGCATCATATTCCACGTTGTAATTGATTCCCTTTTCGTAGTAATTTTCTTCAATCAGGGCATCTCTACCGTGTATATGGAACATATAAATTACCATTGCTATAATAAAAATTATAAATGCAAACATTCCCATTACTATTTTCGTTCCCCAATTCATACGTTTTTGTTTTTAAAATTTAATCAGTGAGTGATTGAGTTTAGAATGAGTGTAATTTAATAGCAATTTCCAGATTCAAGAATTGAACTCCAATCATTTTACCATTATATCCCTCACTCCTTCCATCATTCAATCATTACCACTCGGCTGCGCAAAAAAACTCGTTGTTGCAGTACTCACCACCTCGCCATTGGCAATCACTTCGAAAACTGCATCTGTTTTATATTTTTTAATCAAACCATTTTTCCTGATCAGAAAGAAAGTGAGGTGCGCGGTACGTTCTTTTGGCAGTACAGTTGCCTTTTGGATAAAATCGATCTGATCACTACTATCTTGAGGCTTGAAAGTAAATTCTATTGTTTTATTAGTTTTGTTTACCAGCTCTGCGTTGTAAAGGTTACTGGTTTTATAGGTTCCCCTACTCTGGTACAAAGTACCACTCGCCCTTAAAACGGTGGTTTGAATACTTTCTCTTTTATAAATCAGCGAAGAGAAAACCGTTATTATGACGAACAGAACCGCAGCATACCCGTATGCTTTTAAAGCAATTTTATAAGGTTGGCGTTTTGCAATAAAATCCTGGTTAAAGAAACCGATCAGGTTTTTAGGTTTGCTTGTTTTTAGCATCACCTCATTGCAGGAATCAATACAAGCCGTACAATTTACACATTCTAGCTGTGTTCCCTTGCGGATATCAATCCCGGTTGGACAAACCTGCACACAAAGTCCACAATCAATACAATCGCCTGTTTTTTGTTCAATGGCATTTCGCTGCATATGCCCGCGGGGTTCGCCCCTGGTGAAATCATAAGCTACAACCAGGCTCTGGTTATCGAGCAACACCCCTTGAAGTCTGCCATAAGGACAGATTACAGTACACACCACTTCACGTAAATATGCGAATACGCCATAAAAAATAAAGGTAAACAACCAGATGGATGCAAAACCAGAAAGATGTTGCGCGATAGGTTCTGTGATGATTTTAAATAGCATATCAGAACCGATCATATAAGCCAAAAAAGTATTGGCAATGGCAAAAGAAATGAACAGGAAAATAAAATGTTTTACACCTTTTTTCCATATCTTTTCTGTGGTCCAGGGTCCATTATCCAGCTTCTTTTGCTTATTGGCATCGCCTTCTATCCAGTATTCAATCCTGCGGAACACCATCTCCATAAAAATAGTCTGCGGACAGGCCCATCCGCACCAAAGCCTGCCCAGTACTACCGTAAAACAGACAATGAAGATGATAAAGATGAGCATAGCAATTGCAAACAGGTAAAAATCCTGTGGAGTAAAAATCAACCCAAAGAAAACAAATTTCCTTTCGATGAAATTTAGCAGTACCAATTGCTCGCCATTAAATTTCAGCAATGGACAGAAAAACAGAAACAATAACAGGACATAACTAACCCATTTGCGGTAGGTATACAATTTACCCGACGGCTTTTTAGGATAAATTGTTTTTTTGCCCCTGCTATTATTCGCTGATTTATTTTTTGGTAACATCGGCTTGATTTACACTGTCTTTTGCTGCTTTCATCTCATTATCTTTTACATCTTTCGCTTCGTATTTTTCGCCTTGCGGAGCTTTTGCACCTGGAGGATTACTGCCATGTACCGAAAGGATAAAATTGGCAACTGCACTGATCTGTTTAGGGTTAAGGTTTTTCTCCCAACTGATCATTCCTTTTTCAGGTACACCATATTTGATTGTTTTAAATACATTGTTAATGCCCCCACCATGCAACCAGTAATCATCGGTTAAGTTAGGGCCAATTACACCTTGTCCTTTATCGCCATGGCAAACCACACAGTTGGCATTAAATATGGTTTTCCCTTCTTCCAGTACGGTTGGTGTATTATCAACTTTTACGGAGTTTTCGTCAATGGTATTGGCAGATTTTTCGAGAAATGCTGCCTTTTCTATCTTCGCCTTCGCTATCTCATTTTCATATTCCTTATCCTGTAGATCGCCATAACCACCGATGTGATAATAAAAGAGATAACCTGCAGCAAAGATCATCGTGCCGAAAAACAGGAAGTTAAACCATGCCGGCACTGGATTATTCAATTCCTTAATACCGTCATAAGCGTGATCAATAACCAGGTTTTTTTCTTCCTCAATAGGTTTTAAGCCTAATACTTTTGCCCAGATGGATGGTTTTACCGGTTTCTGTTTCAACCAGCTATCATAATCAAGCGCTTCTTCCTTTACAGGCCCACTGTATTTGGTCGGATTTAACTGTTCCTGATACATTACTTTAAATGCATTGAGCAGTGTCACCGAAACAAAAAGTAGCACAAGTGCTAATAATAACAACAGTACAATGAGTAATTCAGATTGGTTAAGTCCTAATCCAGGCTCAGAAGGAGCTACTTCTTTTGCTGCTTTTTCTTCTGAAGCAAAAGTGGCCACGGATAAAAACAGTGAAAATAATAATAGTTTAATCTTCTTCATATGGATTGGTATTATGATCTTGAAAAGGGATTTCACTCATGGTTTTGATATGGTTTTTGCTTAATTTGAAGAGGTAAACCCCAACAATTACAAAAAACAACATGAACATAAGCAGCGAGGTAACGAGGTATATTTCGCCTCCGGCTAAATCTTTGATCTGATTGAACATATCTTATTGGTTTGATGGAATGGTTTCTTTATTGGCTTTAATATCGGTACCCAGTCGTTGCAGGTAAGCAATAATGGCTACAATTTCACGGTCGCTTTTGACCTTAATATTGTTCTGTTTCAGGTCTAAAGCAATTTTATTGGCCTGTTTTTTTAAATCTTCATTAGCCTGTTTGTCGTAACCTTCAGGATACGGAACGCCCAATGTTTGCATCGCTTTGATTTTACTTGCAGTAGTACTGATATCCAGCTGTTGTTCGATAAGCCAAGGATATGGTGGCATTATACTTCCCGGCGACATCGATGTCGGATCAACCAGGTGATTGTAATGCCAGGCATCAGAATACTTTCCGCCTACACGGTGAAGGTCTGGTCCGGTACGTTTACTGCCCCACAAAAACGGGTGATCGTAAACAAATTCTCCCGCCTTACTGTATTCTCCATAACGTTCAGTTTCTGAACGGAAAGGTCTGACCGTTTGCGAATGGCAGTTTACACATCCTTCTCTGATGTACAAATCTCTGCCCTGCAGCTCAAGCGCAGTATATGGTTTTACGCTTGCAATGGTGGGTACGTTAGATTGAATGGTGAAAGTTGGCATCATTTCTACCATTCCACCAATCAGGATAATGATCAGCGATAATACCATGAATTTCATTGGTTTACGTTCCAACACCCTGTGCCAGGCTTTATCTGCCGGACTGCTATCTACCACTATTTTAGCTAAAGGCATGGTTTCTGCAGCTTCATTGGCTACCAGTTTAGCACTCAGCATGGTTTTGACCAGGTTATAGGTCATTACGATTACTCCGGTTAAATAAAGCGCGCCGCCGATAGAGCGTAAAACATGCATCGGGATAATCTGTAATGTGGTGGCCAGAAAATTAGGGTATTTCAATAAACCTTCGGGGGTAAATTCTTTCCACATCAATCCTTGCGTAAAACCTGCCCAATACATCGGGATGGCATAAAAGAGGATACCCAAAGTACCGATCCAGAAGTGGAAACCAGCAAGTTTTTTAGAGTAGATTTCGGTTTTATAAATACGTGGGATTAACCAGTACAGTACGCCGAATGTTAAAAATCCATTCCATCCCAAAGCGCCAACATGTACGTGGGCTACAATCCAATCGGTAAAGTGTGCTACCCCATTAATTTGTTTTAACGATAATAAAGGACCTTCAAAAGTGGCCATACCATAAGCGGTAAGGGCAACCACCATAAATTTAAGTGTCACATCTTCTCTTACTTTATCCCAGGCACCGCGAAGCGTCAACAAGCCATTAATCATACCACCCCAACTTGGCGCAATTAACATGATGGAAAATGCAACCCCTAATGATTGTGCCCAACCCGGTAATGAAGTATATAATAAGTGATGGGGACCTGCCCAGATATAGATAAAAATGAGCGACCAAAAGTGTAAAATACTTAGCTTGTAAGAGTAAACAGGTCGGCCAGCCATTTTTGGCAAGAAATAATACATCATCCCCAAATATGGTGTAGTGAGGAAAAATGCTACGGCATTATGTCCGTACCACCATTGTACCAAAGCATCCTGAACGCCCGCATACAAATAGTAGCTTTTCATAAAAGAAACAGGCAGCTCAAAAGAGTTTACGATGTGTAATACAGCAATGGTTACAAAAGTGGCAATGTAAAACCAGATCGCTACATAGAGATGGCGCTCTCTCCTTTTGATAATGGTTCCGAACATGTTGATACCAAAAACCACCCAGATGATGGTAATGGCAATATCGATTGGCCATTCGAGTTCAGCATATTCGTGTGAGGTGGTAAAACCTAGTGGAAGGGTGATTACAGCCGATAGGATAATGAGCTGCCAGCCCCAAAAATGAATCTTGCTAAGCGCATCGCTAAACATTCTGGCTTTAAGTAAACGCTGAAGCGAATAATAAACGCCCATAAATATGGCATTTCCAACAAAGGCAAAAATCACCGCATTGGTGTGTAAGGGCCTAATCCTACCAAAGGTGGTATACTGATTGCCCATGTTCATTGCCGGTTTAAAGAGTTGCATGGCAACAAGCAGTCCAACGGTCATTCCGATGATGCCCCAAACCAGGGTGGCAATGCCAAAGTTTCTGACAATCCTGTTATCGTAAGTAAATTTTTCTAGCTGCATAATAGAAGCGGAATTTTATATGTTTTGTACACCAAAGGTATCCCGCAGCAAAGAGATAAAGGATGATAGCGGTTAGCTGGAAAAGTGATCTTCTTCACTTTTTTCGGCAGCAACTTCGTCATCAAACAAGATGCGCATACCAGGAGTATGTACATCATCATTCTGACCGGTTTTATAAGCCCAAAAGAAAGCACCCAAAAAAATGAGTGCCATTAAAACGCTACAGCCAACCAAAAAGTAAAGGATGTTCATATCAGTTTGTTTTTACGGGCAAACCAGCGGGTAGCCAAAGTGGTAAATAAAATAATGGTAACGGTACTAATAGGCATTAGCACCGCTGCAACCAATGGATAAAGTGTCCCCTGTACAGCATAATAAATACCTATACAATTATAGGCTGTGGCGATTGCAAAACTGATTTTAATCACTTTTAGGCCATCTTTACCAAGCTGGATAAAGTTTGGAAGGAGGTTTAACGCGCTCCCTTGTAGAATGGCATCGCAACCCGGCGTAAAGTTATTGATGTTATCAGTTAAAGCTATCCCAAAATTGCTCTGCTTTAAAGCTCCGGCATCATTTAGCCCGTCACCTAACATCATTACGTGATTTCCCTTATCCTGAAGACTTAAAACAGCATCAAGTTTCTTGTAAGGACGCTGTTGAAACCTGATCGTTGTGTTTTCAGGGAA
Source organism: Pedobacter terrae (assembly GCF_036946585.1). Classification (GTDB taxonomy): domain Bacteria; phylum Bacteroidota; class Bacteroidia; order Sphingobacteriales; family Sphingobacteriaceae; genus Pedobacter; species Pedobacter terrae_C. The sequence continues at coordinate 62,416 of NZ_JAQIIV010000017.1, forward strand.
AATAGTCTTGAGCATAGAATGGTCCTTGTTCGTATCGCCTGATAAAACCTGAAGTTCAAATTTAGATAGTTTCGAAACCAGTTGTCCCAATCCAGGTCGCCATTGCTGTTTAATATCAAAACAACCTTTATAAATATGATCGATCAGGATATGTACACCGGTTTCTCCTACTGATTTCACGGTTATCGGCAGCATAGATAGATGTCCTGCATAAATACCATGATCGTTTATTGTAGCAGATAAGCCTTTGCCTACCAATTCTTTATAATCTTTAAGTGAATAAAATTTTTCTACATTTAAGGCCTTTAAAATATGTCGGCTTAAAGGATGGGTTGAATTACGCAACAGCGAAGCTACAATCAGTTTTTCTTCTTTTGTTAAAGATCCGCTAAACGAAATCTCGGCGTTTTCATTACTGGTTAATGTTCCTGTTTTATCGAAAATCACCGTATCGCATTTGGCCAGTTCTTCAACAGCATCAGTATTTTTCACATAAAATCCTTTTTTATCAAACACAGATAAAATGGCTGATAAAGTGAAAGGCGTGCTTAAAGCGAGTACACATGGACAAGCTACAATAATGACCGCGGTAAATGCCGACCAGGCCTTATGGCTATCCTGCTGAAACAACCAATAAGCAGTAGCTGCAAAAGCTATTAGAAAAACACCAAGAGTGAAATATTTAGCTACCGAATCGTTAAAGTTCTGTTTTTCGATATTACTTTTGTAATGGTCATTATTCCAGAGTCCGGTGAGGTAACTCTGTGAAACCGGTTTAATTACTTCGAGTTCTATGGCCTCGGTAGTCTGCCTCCCTCCTGCATAAATGATCTCACCCAGTACCTTATGTATCGGTTCCGATTCGCCGGTAACAAAACTCATGTCTACCCAGGCATCACCTTTCATTAAAATAGCGTCTGCCGGTACCAGTTCTCCATTTCTGATCCACAACCTATCGCCTATTTTAACGTCATTAATAGGCACAGGTTTTTCTTTGCCATTTTGCAAGGTAGTAACCGCAATCGGGAAATAAGAACGGTAGTCACGATCGAACGAAATGTGATGGTAGGTACGCTGTTTAAGCCACTTGCCCATTAAAAGCAAAAAGACCAGCCCAGTTAAGGTATCAGCAAAACCTGGTCCGGCGGCAAAAATGACTTCAAAAGCAGTACGTAAAAACAACACGGCAATAATCAATGCTAAAGGTGTATCTAAATTGATGTGTTTGTGTTTGATACTGGTAATAGCCGAAGTAAAATAATCTCGCCCACAATAGAAAGCAGCGGGAATAGAAAATGCCAGGTTTAACCAGCCGAATAAATATTGGAACTGTTTTTCGAAACCCGATAAACCAAAGTATTCTGGAAAGCTGAAAAGCATTACGTTCCCCATTAAAAAGCCTGCAACAGCAATTTTCAGCACCAAAGTTTTATCAACCGAACTGCTGTGTGCCTTTACTACATCCTGAAGACTGATTAAAGGTTCGTAACCGATCTGATTTAAGGTTTCGACCAAATGTTTTAACGAAATTTCTTCCTGATTAAAGTGAATGGTTACCTGCTTTTTTATAAAATCAATTCGAGAGCTGAAAATAGCCGCATTAATTTTATAAAGGTGTTCTAACAACCAAATACAAGAACTGCAGTGGATGGCGGGAATGTAAAACGTAATGATGCTTGAGTTTTCATGTTTGTAATCAAGCAATTGATCAATAATTTTAGGATCGTCAAGGTATTCCAGGTGGCTTTCATTTTTTAATTGCCGACCTGGGTTATTGTTATACACATAATAATTGCAGAGGTTGTTTTCTGAAAGAATTTTGAAAACAGCCATACAGCCTGCACAACAAAAATCTTTATCGTCTGTTTGATATCTTATCTTGGGCAGATCTTCTCCACAGTGGTAGCAAATGGCTTTGGTGGCAGTTTTTCTTTGATCTTCCATTGTATTTATTACTTATATTGATGAACTGAACAGTTGCGTTTTGGGTTGCCTAAGCCATAATTTCTCGTCGAATGCCATGCAAACATTTCTTAGGAAAGATTTTCCTCTGGAATTAATACTGATCTCTTTTTCAGTTAACGATATCAGCTTATCTTGCAATAAAGGCAAAAGCCGCTGATGAACCTCTTCTGGAATCCTATCGCTGTAGGCTGTGTTGGATCTGCACATGATATTAAGAATATGCTTTCTTACATCGAGATCTTCATCTGTTAAAAGATGTCCTTTCTCCACAGGCAATAACTGCTTTGCAATTTTATCCAAGTAAGCTTCTACCGTTTTAGGATTCTGCGCAAAGGCCGTCCAGCTATCACTGATCGACGAGACACCAAGGCCAATAATTAAATGTGTGTGCTGACTGGTATAGCCCATAAAATTACGATGAAGTTTATTTGATGCCATCGATTGAAATAAAGGATCGCTTTTCATCGCAAAATGGTCCATGCCTACATCTTCGTAGCCGGCATCAGAAAGTAATTTTCTTCCAAATTGATATAGGGCAAATTTTGCATCACCTGCTGGAATATCCTTTTCTGTATAATGCCTTTGTCCGGGTTTTAACCAGGGCACATGTGCATAACCGTAAAAGGCGATACGATCTGGCCGCATACCAATCACATCTTTTATAGTACGGCCCAATCCTTCAATGCACTGACCAGGCAATCCATAAATTAAATCGAAATTGATGGAGGTGTAACCTATTTCCCTTGCTTCATTTGTTACCTGAGCTACTTGCTCTGGTGATTGAAAGCGATTGATTAAAAACTGTACCTTAGGATCAAAATCCTGGATGCCTAAACTTAACCTTCTGAACCCGAGGTGGTAAAGCGTTGTTAAATGCGCTTTGGTGGTATTTGCGGGATGAGCTTCAAAAGAGAGTTCGGCATCTGTAGCCAGGCTCGCATTTTGCATAATGCAGCTAATCAGCAGATCAAGATTTTCTGCACTAAAGAAAGTGGGTGTTCCGCCGCCTAAATGAATTTCTTTCAATTTTGGTTTTTCCTGTAGGGCATCTACATACATGCGCCATTCACCAAGTACGGCGGAGATGTACGGCAACTCTACTGAATGATTTTTGGTAATGCGGGTATTACAGCCACAATAAGTGCATAAGCTTTCGCAAAAAGGGAGGTGAATGTACAAGCTAATCCCATCGTCTTTATGGATTGCATAGGTTTTAACTACCCTATTCAACCATTCATCAGCACTAAAGTTTTCGATATCCCAAAACGGAACCGTTGGATAACTGGTATAGCGTGGAGCAGCAACATTGTATTTTTTAAGTAATTCTGCGCTTTCCATGTTTATAGCTTTTTGGTGGTTGCGCATTCACTCTGGCAACAGCAGGCTTTACCTACGCATTTACCGGCTGCCCATTGATCGAGGTTTTTGATCACCTGTTCCATTCTTGCCTTTGTATCGGCTTGATTAGCCGTCAGCGGAACATTGGCAACCTTCATGCCGGCGAGTCCGGCAGCATTAAGATCAAGATGATCTGTTTGTGAAGATGAAGTTGCAATATATTTGATACCCAATGATCTAAGGCCTAATATCATGTTACCGCTTAACTCATCATTGTTAAAAACCAGTAGCGCCTCTTTACCGGTTGCGAATGAAAGCGTATCAGCTGTTAAGCTATTGGCGATTATCGTGATATCATGTTTTTTGTAATTGGCCAGTACCAACCATTCCTTTTCATCGGGCTTGATGTTGTAAGCTATAGCTTTCATATACAGTATTTATGTATACAAAACTATGAAGGAAGCTAACGGCAGCAGGTGAGCACGCTTAGGGAAAAAAATGATACTGCTCACTTTTTTAGTCCAGAGTCTCGTATCTGTAGTCGAACGATTAGTGATCAACAAATCAAGTGTATCTCTAATTGCCATGGTTCGTTTCCCGACGAAACATTTCTTTTTGCCTCATCTAGCGCGAGTCTTAGTGCGAAGATAAAGCAGGCTGGCCGACTTGTGCTTTGGAAGAGTTCGGTCTAAGCACAAGTCAGGCCGTTGATCAAGCCCCATGCGCTAACACTCTCGCTAAATTTGAATACGATAGGAAAGTTCGGGAGAGATAATTATCACAATAGATTTCTCGACTGCGTTGCACCCCGCTCTAAATGACGAACTCTTCAGGGACCAAGTTCCAGTTAACCGAATAAACTGTCAACCTAATGACGAATGAACCAATTTCCAGTTAACCGATTAACCGATTTTAACAGTTAACCAGCCGAACAATGAGCCTGAACCTTACTGCTTGATATTCCTAAGTTTTTCGATGGAAAGAATGTTAATGGCATTCCCAGTTTTATCAATTAGTTTCTCATCTTTAAAATCAGCCAGCATTCTGCTTACGGTTTCGCTGGCAGTACCCACCAATGCTGCAAGATCATCGCGGGAGATCCGGATGGTGCAGGTATCTTCCGTGCCATGGCCAAATTTTTCAGCGACTTGTAATAAAGCTTCGGATACTCTTTTTCTTACTGATGAATATGCCAATTGGAGCATCTGCTTTCCTTTATCGCGTACATTTCCGGATAACAGACCAATAAATGTTTTAGATACAGCCTGATGACTCAACAGGTATTCCATAAAATCTGCTTTCGGAATATGGATAATTTCTGATTGGGTTAGGGTGGCAGCATTTTCCACATAAAGTTCGCCATTGCATAAACTCTCGTAACCGAAAAAGTCTCCATCATGGTAGAGTCCTGAAGAAAGTTCCCTGCCATCTTTAAAGCGTTTGTAAGTTTTCACTTGTCCTTTATTTACATAATAGAGGTGTGTAGGCTCATCGCCTTCTATATAAATTACTTGTTTAGCGTTTACGGTTCTGGGTTTTCCTTTTTTGCGCAGTTCATCTATTATCGTTTCACCATTGCCATCTATTGAACTGAATCCTGCTGCTTGTTGCTTTTTTTTGAACCTGCTTTCTATGGCTCTAAAAAGTTCCGTATCGTCAAAGGGTTTGGTCAGGTAATCATCAGCACCCATCTCCATACCTTTCCGCATATCTGCCCGCTCCGTTTTTGCAGTAATGAAAATGAAAGGGATATTGGCCGTTTTCGGATTTTTGTTTAACAAGTACAAAACACCATATCCATCAAGTTCTGGCATCATAATATCGCACAGAATTACATTGGGTAAATGATTGACAGCCATTTCCACACCGATTTTTCCGTGTTTAGCTGTAAAAGTTTCATAACCAGCCAAATCAAGTACCTCAGCAGTACTCTCTCTGATATCGTCATTATCTTCAATAATTAAAACTTTTTTGTTCATCGGATAGCGCTTAAATTATAAAATGGTTTCTAAAGGAAAAGTAAGCGTAAATACCGTACCTGAATGCTGTTTGCTATTGCAGGTTACCGTGCCGTTCATCAAGCCCACGTATCTTTTCACTATATTAAGTCCTAGTCCCGTTCCCGGAATATCGCCCGTATTGTGGGCCCTGAAAAACGGTTCGAATAAATTGCCTTGATCGGCATCCGGAATACCAATGCCATTGTCTTTTACCTCTAAAATCAGTTCATCATCTTTTAAAATAGAATTGAATTGGATGAGTGTATCTTCTCCTGAGTATTTGATCGAATTGGAAATGAGGTTAATGATGCAATTTTTCAACAGATTAGGGTCCAGATATACTTCGGCAGTTGTTCCGGTATGTTCATAAATAATATGCTGGTTCTGCTTGGTCATCATCTGCATCTCTTCTGCTATTTCTTCTGCAAAGCTGATGATGTTAAAAGCTTGTGCAGATGCCTCTACTTTACCCGCTTCCAATTTCTCAAGCGAAAGGAAATCGTTTAGTATCGTAGTGAGGTTGTTAATGGAGTTTTTAATCTTTAAGGTATGCTTTTCCACACTGGTCACATCCTGTTTAATAGTATATTTATCAATTAATGATGCTGATAGCTGAATGGAGCTAAGTGGCGTCCTAAATTCGTGAGAAGCCATAGATACAAACCTGGTTTTGAGCTGGTTGAGTTCCTTTTCCTTTTGAAAAAGTGCACGCATGTTTTCTTTCGCCGTTTCCAGTTCTGATACGAGCTTAACCAGGTCTCGCGTACGTTCCTTTATTTTAACTTCCAGTTTTTCGGTATAACTCTTTATCTGTTCTTCGTTGGCTTTTTCCTTGCTTAGATCGTGGATAAAACCCGTATAAATTTTACGATCTGTAAATTTGATCTCACTCACACCAAGCCTGAACGGAAATATAGAACCGTCTTTCCGTTTGCCCGAAACCTCCCGCCCAATACCAATAATATGTTTCTGACCCGTATGTTCATACCTGGACAGGTATCCATCATGGCGCGATTGATCAGGCTCGGGCATCAGAATGGAAATGTTACTGCCCACTAATTCCTCCTTTTCATAACCAAAAAGCTCAAGTGCTGCAGGGTTTAAATGTTCTATAATTCCCTTGTCATCAATGGTAATAATCCCATCAATGGCGTTTTCAATAATCGCATCCAAAAATTTCGACCTGTCCATTGCTATGCTTCAAATATGCCTGTAAATATAGAAAAAGTATTATCGATCTTCTTTTCCTAACCAACAATCAACGTGTCGAGTTTAGTTTTAGCACGTGCCAGTTGTTCATATAATTGGTTAATATCATCCGAAGCCTGGTCCGCTATTTCGCTGAAAAGCTTTTTGTAATAATTGATCCCTTCAGCCAATTGCAGCCTAAATCCATTTAACTGTTTGATCTTTTTATCGCTAAAATGCTGCAATTGTTTTTTGATATCTTCCTGTAAGTAATCGATATAGAGATTAAGCTCTTTGATGAAAACATGAGGACGATCAACCTGCGTTAAAAGATTGTTTTTGCCATAAATATGACCAACCATTTCATCTAAAGAGTATACATCAGAAAAATAAGCCAGGTTGGGTCCCGGGCAAATGGCTACGGACTTATTTTCTTTCGGTTTTAGGATATTGTATTTGAGGTAAGTAGAAGAACAAAGTCCTTCACAAAGGCATACCTTTCCAGTCGCCTCATTAAAATGTTTTTCGTATTCTTCTGCAGGCAGCCCAGCCATTTGAAGGCTTTTGATCTTTAGGTGCTGGTATTCACGAGATGCGGTACAGATTGCCTGTTCGGTAAATTCGGTATTGTTGCAGAGGTATTTTTTGGTGCAAGGGCTTCCAGGTCTGCCCTTTTCAATGCGTTCAATCCGTTGCTGCTCTATCGTACTGTTTCTAAAGTGATTAAAGCGGATGCCCAATGGTGAAGCATCACTTAAATAAAAATCCTTTTCGGTTGCAGCAGTAAGTTGTGTTAAAGTCTTTGCATCTACATTGGTTACTTCCGGCACCAATAAAAAAGGACTTCCCCATCCTGTAGCATCAAGTTGGTAATGCTGTAGCAGAAACTGATGTTCTGCCGCTGTTCCGATTCCACCCTGTACCGTAATCTTTTGTTTCGGTTCTTTTTCAATCTGAATTCCCTTGTGCGCCAGGGCAATCTGATACATACTGAAAAGCTCCCTGTACATGTCACTTCTTTTTGTTTTAAATTCTTCTAAGATCGGGCCCAACAGATAACCCTCGGTAGCAAATGCATGCCCACCACAGTTTAGGCCCGATTCGATCCTGAATTCTGATACCCACAAACCTTTTTTTGCTAAAAATTTAGCCTGGATCAGTGCAGACCTGAAATCGCTTACTTTTAAGATGATACGCTTTTTTAATGAGGTATTTTTATCTGGTAAAAAGTCTGCAAATTGTTCCATATAGCTGTATAATTTAGGATTCATGCCTGCAGAAAGCACCACTGAGGCATTAAGCTTACTTTTAGCAAAACCTCGCAAAGCCGCTAAAGCGTCGGTGTTGGCATCACCCGTGTATTCACCATCCACATAGTTCATTTTATCTACCTTAGCCATAATGTTCACATCAATATTGCCCATACACATGGCATTTTTTAGTACGGATTTAAAGATCTGTTTGGCTTCTCCCTCGGGATATTCCATCATCAGTTCATAACCATGTTTCAATTTTGAAGTATCAGGCAAAAGCTCGAAATAACGGCAGATATCATCCTCATCGATAAAATCCTGCTGTTTTAAAATTTTAAAATCTTGGCTGATACAATCGGATAAAAAGTTAAGGTATGCGGTAATGCGCCTGCTGCGACTATCTGTTTCGTAGTTACTAATCGGCTCGTAACCTACCGATCTATTTTGCGAATGATAAGCACGCATACGCTCCACCAGTTCATCATCAACAATCGAAAGTACAGAAGAGATGCCATACCTGGCAACTTTTAAAGGGGTATCAATGGAGTAACCCAATCCCAAAACGGGAATATGAAATGAATGTGACATGATGTTCTTGATATAAAATTGGCTTTCAATATGCCGAAAGCCAAATATTTTCATTGGCAAAACTACTCTGCATTAACTGCGGTAATGATGATATGGCTCAAACCAAAAAATGAGCGCAATCATTTTTTCAGTTTATTATGGAAAGCACACTGCTCAAATAATAGAAAACGTTTGTTTTATTGGTAAACGGATACGTAAACCAATAGATTAATCCGAGTGTCATTATATTATAAATCTTCTTTCAATGTTTTAACAGTTTATACTTTCGTTATAGAAATAAAATATTTTAGGATAAAAAAAATAATATTCAGCCATGAAAGCTATAGGATTTAAAACCTCATTGCCAATAAACGAAAACGAAAGTTTTATCGAATTTGAAATGCCTGTTCCAGAGCCAAAAGGACGGGATTTACTTGTCAAAGTAAAGGCCATTAGTATAAATCCGGTTGATTTTAAAATCCGCCAGAACAGCGCAAAAAACACTGTATTGGAAATCCCCAAGGTAATTGGCTGGGATGCTGTTGGAACAGTTGAAGCGGTTGGTGAAGGTGTTTCGCTATTTAAAACCGGAGACGAAGTATATTATGCCGGAGATTTAACACGGAGCGGCTCGAATGCCGAATACCAATTGGTTGATGAACGTATAGTAGGTTTTAAACCTGGAACATTAACATATACCGAAGCAGCTGCGATGCCATTAACTGCATTGACTGCATGGGAGTCACTTTACGATCGGATCCGAATCAGCGTAGAAAAAGATAAAGGAAAAAGCATCCTGATTATTGGTGGTGCAGGTGGCGTTGGCTCCATTGCCATCCAATTGGCCAGGAAAATTAGCGGCTTAAAAGTAATTGCTACTGCTTCCAGACCAGAAACAAAAGATTGGTGTAAAGCCATGGGAGCAGATGTGGTAGTTGATCATAAAAGTCTGGTTGAAGAAGTGCGTGCTGCAGGTTTAAATGAAGTAGATTTCATTCTCGACTTTGTAGACCTGAATAGTTATTGGGATGATCTGGTAGAACTTATTAAACCACAGGGACATATCGTATCAATAACTGGCTCTGCAACACCTATTGCCCTGAATAAATTAAAAAATAAAAGTGTTACTTTTTCCTGGGAATTGATGTATACCCGTTCCATGTATCAAACTGACGATATGGAACAGCAGCACCATATTTTAAACGAGCTGACAAAATTATTGGACAATGGCACGCTTAAGAGTACATTAAATCAAACATTAAAGGGCTTTACTGTAGAAAACTTAAAAGAAGCCCACCGCTTACTGGAAAGTGGTAAAACCATTGGTAAGGTGGTTATTGAATACTGAAAAATAGCATAAAAAAAGAGAGAAGCTTAACAGGCTTCTCTCTTTTTTCTTATCTCAGGTTTCAATTAAACCTTGGTTCTACTTTCTGAACTTTTTTTTAACTGTGCATTAATGCGTTCCAAAACATTGTAAATATCGAAAGGTTTGCTGATATAATCGTCAGCGAATGCATCAATCGCTTTTTGCTCACTATTGTTCTGTGCAGACATTACAATAATCGGGATATGTTTGGTAAAAATATCAGTTTTTAAATCTTCGCATATCTCTGCTCCGTTTCCATCTGGTAACATTACATCTAATAAGAAAAGATCAGGCATAGCATCCTGGATGTTTTTCTTTAGCTCCGCAAAAGATGATGAAAGCTGTAATTCAAAACCCTCTTCTTTTAACAGGATTTCAATCACGTTTCTGATTTCCTGATCGTCTTCTAAAATGTGTATTCGTTTTTTTTCCATGTTCAAATTATATGTTTGGGATTTCCGTTCGCGTGGAATGCGCTACACGATAGTAACAGTAACACCCAAACCCTCTAAATGTTTTACAATTTGTTCAGAAATTCCTTTATCAGTAATGATATGATCAATTTCTTCCAATCCGCATATCTTTCCGAAGCCTCTTTTTCCAAACTTAGTCGAATCTGCCAATACAATCGTCTTTTGCGATGCGCCGATCATTTTGCGGTTCAAATGTGCTTCCATGGCATTGGTAGTGGTAATGCCGAAATCCAGATCAATGCCGTCTACCCCTAAAAACAGTTTGTTGAAATAAAAATCCTGTAAAACCTGTTCGGCATAAGCGCCCATTACTGAGGATGAACTTTTCCGTAATAAGCCGCCCAACTGTATCACTTCAATGCCAGGTTCGCGCATTAATTCGAGCGCTACATTTAATGCCGAGGTAACCACCGTTAAATTTGTGGCAGGTGCAATATTCTTGGCAAAATAAAGTACTGTGGTTCCCGAAGCAATCACAATAGAATCGTTATCATTCAGTAATGCAGCTGCAGCTATCCCGATCTTATTCTTTTCAGCTGATTGTATTTTTTCTTTTTCGTTAACCGGACGGTCTACTGTGTATGGATTGTTGATTGTTGCACCACCGTGTGTTCTGAACAGTAGACTCTTGTCTTCCAGTAGTTTTAAGTCCTTTCTTATTGTTACTGAAGACACTTTCAATTCCTTACACAAATCCACAACGTTTATATATTGATCACGTTGCAGGCGACTTAAAATAAATTGATGCCTCTCAGCCAAATTCATCATAGTAAATTAAATTAGCGTGCTGCAAATTAGCAATAAAAACATTCTTTAAAATATTTTAAACAAATATTTAATAAATTTTTAACCCATTATATATATGATTTCGATCTTGATTACTTATAATTGCGAATAGTTTCGTTTTATTATTTTTATAACAATTCAATGAATAGATTGTACGCACCTCATCTAGCTGATGATATACTTTGGGATATCATCATTATTGGCGGCGGTGCTACAGGTTTAGGTACAGCCTTAGATGCTGCGAGTCGAGGATACAAAACATTATTAGTAGAGCAAGCTGATTTTTCCAAAGGAACATCAAGCAGAAGTACTAAATTGGTTCATGGAGGCGTTCGCTACCTTGCGCAAGGCGATATTGGTCTGGTTAAACATGCTTTGAAAGAACGTGGTTTATTACAACAAAACGCTAAACACCTAGTTAGTAGAGAAAAATTCCTGATTCCCTGCTACGATTGGTTTTCTGTTGTAAAATATTTAACCGGACTTACCGTTTACGATTGGCTGGCAGGCAAATATAGCTTTGGAAAATCTAAATTTTTCTCGAAAAAAGCAACCCTAACTCTCATGCCAGGCATCAAGGCTAAAGGATTAAAAGGAAGCATCCGCTATTATGACGGAAAGTTTGATGATGCCCGTTTGGCCATCAACATTGCACAAACGGCTATCGAGAAAGGTGCATCATTATTAAACTATACCAAAGTAACAGGTTTATTAAAAAGTGGCGATACGGTTACCGGTATTGAAACAGAGGATATGATAACCGGCTCATCAGCCAAATACAATGGCAAAATTGTAGTTAATGCAACAGGTGTATTTGTTGATGATATCCTGCATATGAATAATCCTGATACCAAAAAAATGGTCCGCCCCAGTCAGGGTATACATATCGTATTGGAGAAAAGCTTTTTAAATAGCGAATCGGCATTAATGATCCCAAAAACATCTGATGGAAGGGTTTTATTTGCTGTTCCCTGGCACGAACATTTGCTGGTAGGCACAACTGATACCCCACTTCATGAGCATAGCCTTGAGCCGCGCGCTTTAAAAGAAGAGGTAGATTTCATTATGGATACTGCAGCAACCTACTTTCGCCAAAAACCGACTGAAAAGGATATCCTAAGCGTTTTTTCGGGTTTGCGCCCCTTGGCCGCCCCTACCAATGGTGATGCAAATAGTACAAAAGAAATCAGTAGAGACCATAGACTGCTGGTTTCTGCAAAGGGATTGATTACCATTACTGGCGGTAAGTGGACAACCTATAGACTAATGGCAGAAGAAACGGTTAATTTAGCGATTACCCACGCTGGTCTGAAAGCGAAAAAATGTGTAACTCAAAATTTAAGCATACATGGCAACACAAATCATTCCGACAGTAGTCATTTAGCCATATATGGATCAGATCGCATTAAAATTGAAGCCTTGATTAAACAAAACCCAGATCTTGAAAAACCCTTACATCCAGCTTTTCCTTTTATGGAGGCAGAGGTAGTTTGGTCTGCAAGGAATGAAATGGCAGAAACTGTAGAAGATATTTTAAGCAGGAGGCTAAGAATATTATTTATTGATGCACAGGCTGCAAAAGACATGGCGCCGCGGGTAGCCGCGCTCCTGTGCGAAGAATTATCAACAGATGAAAAGTGGGAAGCCGATCAGATTGAAACTTTTAATAAATTAGCTGATGGTTACCTTTATCGTCAGTCTGTGAAATAACCTAGAAGGCATAGCCGCTAACCAAATTTTAATATGAGTAAATACATCTTATCTATTGATCAGGGAACTACAAGTTCCAGAGCCATTGTCTTTAATCGCAATGGCGAAATTGTTGCTATAGCCCAACGGGAATTCACACAGATTTATCCTAAAGCGAGTTGGGTAGAGCATGATCCAATGGAAATCTGGTCTACACAGTTGGCTGTGGTAACAGAAGTGATTGTTAAGGCAGGTTTGAGTGTAAGTGATATCGAGGCTATCGGAATTACCAATCAACGAGAAACCACTGTGGTTTGGGATAAAGAAACGGGACAGCCAATTTATCATGCTATTGTTTGGCAAGACAGGCGTACCGCTGCCTATTGCGATGAAATTAAAGCCCAAGGGCTGGCCAATAAAATATTGGAGAAAACAGGTCTGATCATTGATTCTTATTTTTCTGCCACTAAAGCCCGGTGGATTTTGGAAAATGTTGAAGGCGCGCGTGAAAAGGCTGAAGCAGGAAAATTGGCTTTCGGAACCATTGATACCTGGTTGATATGGAAATTAACAGCGGGTGAGAAACATGTAACCGATGTGACCAACGCTTCCCGAACCATGCTTTATAATATTCATACTTTAAGCTGGGATGAAGAATTACTGGAACTTTTCACTATACCAAAAACAATGCTTCCTGAAGTAAAATCATCAAGTGAGGTTTACGGTGTAACCGCGGGAAGGATACTGGCAGCAAAAATCCCCATTGCAGGCATCGCCGGTGATCAGCAATCGGCTTTGTTTGGGCAAATGTGTACCGAAATTGGGATGGTGAAAAACACCTATGGTACCGGTTGTTTTATGTTGATGAATATAGGACAAAAGCCAAAAATTTCTTTCAATAACCTGTTAACCACTATCGCATGGCAAATTAATGGCGAGGTGAATTATGCTTTAGAAGGCAGTATTTTCATAGGTGGCGCCGTTGTGCAGTGGTTGCGAGATGAAATGGGCCTGATTTCTAAATCGGCCGACGTAGAAACCTTAGCAAAAAAAGTAAATGATACGGATGGGGTTTACGTTGTTCCTGCTTTTGCGGGTTTAGGTGCACCACACTGGGACCAACATGCGCGAGGCACGATAACCGGACTAACCAGGGGTACAAACAAATCGCATATTGCCAGGGCTGCCCTGGAAAGCATTGCTTATCAAACCATGGATGTCTTGAAAGCAATGGAAGCGGATGCAGGCATTAGTATTACCGAATTAAGGGTTGACGGTGGCGTTACGGCCAATGATTTATTGATGCAGTTTCAGGCCGATCTGTTAAACTGTAAAGTAATCAGACCTGACGTAACAGAAGTTACCGCTACTGGTGCTGCCTACCTTGCCGGCTTAGCAACCGGGTTCTGGAAAAGTATTGATGAGATCCGTTCACAATGGAAAATCAACAGAACTTTTATTGCCGAAGAAGGAATTGATAATACCGAAAGAATAAACGGCTGGACAAGGGCAATAAAAGCGGCCAGAGCAAATTCAGATGGCTAACAAAAATGGGTTCGTCACACTGACCTGTAGCGCAGCTGAAAGCTACGTAGTAAACCGAGCCATTAGCGAGCTCACCGAAGGTAATTTATTGCAGGGTCTTAGCTCTATGAACAGATTGCTTGTTACCAATCGCCTTAGACCTAATTAAACCTAATCAATTATAAATCGTTTAACTTTTACATGAATATATATCTTTCAGAATTTATTGGTACCGCAATCATGATTCTTTTAGGAAATGGTGTAGTCGCTAATGTGGTACTTAAAGGCACTAAAGGTAATGGTGGAGGATGGATGGTGATTACAACAGCTTGGGCACTGGCCGTTTTTATAGGCGTTGTTGTGGCGGGTCCTTATAGCGGTGCACATTTGAATCCGGCAGTAACCCTCGGGCTCGCCATCGGAAAAGGCTTTGGCTGGGCCTTGGTTCCATTTTATATTTTAGCACAGTTAGCTGGAGCGATGACAGGATCCTTTCTGGTTTGGTTAATTTATAAAGACCATTTCGATGCTACTGACGATCAGGACTTAAAGGCCGCACCTTTTGCAACTGCTCCGGCCATCAACAAGATATCTTCAAATTTGTTGTCAGAAATTATCGGCACCTTCGTGTTGATATTTGTGATTTTTTATTTTACTGATGCCAGCATGGGTACCAAAGAAACGGTTACCACCCCTATTGGACTAGGTTCTATTGGTGCAATACCAGTGGCATTTTTAGTTTGGGTAATAGGCCTTGGATTAGGCGGAACAACCGGCTATGCCATCAATCCTGCAAGAGATCTAGGACCACGAATAATTCACTTTTTAATCCCAATGAAGGGAAAAGGAAGCAGTGATTGGGCATATGCCTGGATACCTATTTTAGGACCCATATTAGGATCGGCTTTGGCCGCTATGGTATTTCTATTGATTAGTAAAGGATGATTTATTTCAGGTATTCTGGCAATTAGGAATAGATAGCATTCTTGAGCACTGTTAAATACGACATCACTGCAAAAAAAAAAGCATGTTCGATGACAAGGCCATGCGCAGCATGGCATAAAAAATCAGTAAATCATATGAATTTCCCTCTTAAGCCATTAGATCGTAAAATAAAAATATAGGTAAAAATCTATAGTAACTCATTTGCCAAGTTGGCCAATTTACTCCGCTCCCCTTTTTGTAAGGTAATATGGGCGTAGAGCGGGTGGTTTTTCGCATTTTCAATTAAATAAGACAGTCCATTACTTTCCGAATCGAGGTATGGGGTATCAATCTGGTAAATATCACCTGTAAAAACAATTTTGGTATGCTCCCCTGCCCTTGATATGATGGTTTTCACTTCATGTGGCGTCAAATTCTGGGCCTCATCAATAATAAAGAAGATTTTGGTGAGGGTTCTGCCCCTTATAAAAGCCAAGGGTGCGATGGCTATCTTTTCGGTAACAATCAATTCATCAATCTTTTCCACCATTCTATCGTCACCAACAAACTGCTCTTTAATAAATCGCAGATTATCCCAAATCGGCGCCATAAACGGATCTGTTTTGGATTTCGCATCGCCAGGAAGAAAACCAATATCCTTATTGCTCAATGATACAATTGGCCGGGTAACGTAAATCTGCCTAAAGTTTTTACGCTGTTCTAAAGCACTGGCCAGCGCCAGTAAGGTTTTTCCGGTTCCGGCGTTGCCTTGTATACTTACTAATTTAATTTCCGGATCTAAAAGTGCGTGTATGGCAAATGCCTGTTCAATATTTTTAGGTTTGATTTTAAAAATCTCATCGCTAGAAACAGCAGAAATGGTTTTCAACTGATGGTTATAAAACACATCGGCCGTTTTCCTCTTATTTTTTAAAACGTAAAAATGATTGCCATTTCTGGGTGGTAATACTATTTCATCAGCATCAATAAATTTTTGTTTCTTTACTTTCTCTATCACCTCTACAGGAAAATTAGCTATTTCGGTTTTGCCGGCATAA
Source organism: Pedobacter terrae (assembly GCF_036946585.1). GTDB lineage: Bacteria > Bacteroidota > Bacteroidia > Sphingobacteriales > Sphingobacteriaceae > Pedobacter > Pedobacter terrae_C. The sequence goes on from NZ_JAQIIV010000017.1 coordinate 78,550, forward strand.
AGCTCATCTACGTTCTTAATTTTCCCTGTTTCGTAATCTTCTGCATTTAAATCCAAAGCCTTTGCTTTCAACCTCAAGCAAATATCTTTCGATACCAGTATTACTTTTTTATCTGGATATTCTTCTTTTAAGCTCAATGCTGCGTTTAAAATTTTATGGTCAGTTTTTCCTTTTCCAAACACTTCTTCTGCATTTATCGTTAATGGCTTTTCATTTAAAACTACCTTAAATTTTCCAGATTCCGACCCATTTAGTAAAATCCAATCGCTGATGAGTTTTTGTTTGGAGGTTTCGTCAATGAGTCGGATAAAACTTCTGGCTTCGAAATTTCGTGTATCATTACCGCTTTTAAAATGATCAAGTTCTTCTAAAACCTGAATGGGAATGGCCACATCATGTTCGTGGAAGTTATTGATCGCATCATGATCGTATAAAATAACGGATGTATCTAAAACAAATATCTTTTTCGACAGACTTGAGATTGATTTACCTTTTTTGGCCATTTGGTAAATTTAATGTTTTAGTGCTTAAATAAAGCAAATTCCTTTATCGATATTTTAGCGTTTTATGGTATAAGATAGACTCTGCATCAGGTTCAGGGTAACGATACCTTTGCAAAATAAAAACGGGGACTTTCTTCTTTCGATTCAGTTCCCCGTTTAACTTTAAAATAACCGTAGTTAAATTTAAAGCATCTAATTCTTGTTACTTTGATTTTTCCGTTATCGTTAGGTTTTACAACTTTTGCGATCCGTGAAAATTTATTTCCAGTTCTTCCGTTCGTAAACTTCTTAACTTTCTATAAGCTCTGTCTGGGCCTGTGCGATTTTCTTATTGTCCTATCTTTCGATGGTTATATATATTCTTAATCAGTTTAACCCTTTCAGAAATTAATCGTTTTCCCTGTAAACATTCCGAAATAACTCCCCTTTCGGTTCCTTATATCTTTTGGACTGTTTTATCAGAATTCAAAGTACTTCGTATTTGATATAAGCTAATTTAGCACATAAAGCCTTACTTGTCAAGTACAAAATAAATGTTTTTATTAACAATTTTACTCACCATAAAGTGCTGCTTATCAACATTTTGTTTCTAAGTAAACTTCGTTTTAGTGCTCGTATAGCCATACTGTAAGTTTATCAACAATAATGGTTGAAATACTTATCAACATCTTGCAGGTATTTAATAGTCAATCGATTATATTTTTTCTGCTTAAGAATGATAAAAAAGCTAAAAACTTAATTTTAATCCCAACAAAAAACATTGCTATTATGTTATTTTTGTAGCATGCAGATCAGGCAACCCATTAGAAATATACAAGACTTTTTACTGAGTACCTATTTTGCCGATGGGCTCCGCATTACCATGGGCGTGCTGCTCCCCTCACTCATTTTTGCACAATTCGGCCTATTAAAGTATGGCATGACTTTATCTTTAGGCGCTTTATGTGTAAGTGTGGTAGATAGTCCAGGGCCAATGGTGCATCGAAGAAACGCCATGCTGATTACTACCGCACTTATTTTTACTTTCTCGATCATATCAGGACTAACGAACAAAAGCCACTATTTTATCGGTTTTTTATTGGTTATATCGAGCTTTGTATTTTCCATGTTTTACATTTATGGTGTAAGAGCAGCATCAGTGGGTACGGCCGTTTTGTTAATCATGGTATTGAGCATTGATGATATCCGCCCGTGGCAAGAGGTGTTGTTACACGCTGCTCTAGTATTGGCTGGTAGCCTGTGGTATACGGGCTTGAGCTATTTTGTGTATCGCTTACGTCCTTTTCGTTTGGTACAGCAATCGTTAAGTGATTCTATTTTGGAGGTCGCAGAATTTCTCCGCGAAAAAGCTAAATTTTATCATCAGAATAATAATTACGATAAAACCTATTCGGAACTGTTACAACTTCAGGTTTCTGTTCACGAAAAACAAGATGCAGTAAGAGAGCTGTTATTCAGAACACGCGAAATTGTAAGGGATTCTACTCCCGAAGGCAGATTTTTATTATTGGTTTTTGTAGATATGGTAGACCTTTTTGAGCAGGTCATGTCTACCTATTATAATTACCAGCAATTGCACGATCAGTTTGATAAAGCAGGTATCTTATCAGATTATGAAATGGCCATAAAGCGGATTTCATACGCGCTTGACGATATTGCCTTTGCCCTAAAAAGCGGCGGAACGCCCGTTGTTTCAAAACGTTTATTGATTGAGATCGAAAGGTTGAAGATCAAAATCAACAATCTCGAAAAAAATAATCAAAATCAGGAATATAATACGCTGGGTATTATCGCTTTAAAAAATATTGAGGTGAACATCGAAAATATCCTGTCAAGGGTTAAGACCATTTTCAGCTACTTTAAAATCAGGAACAGCAAGGATATTAGAAAGGCCGAGGTAGATACCGAGAAATTTATCACCAGGCAAAAATTTGATTTCAAACTCTTTACCGAAAATTTAACTTATACTTCTTCTACTTTCAGGCATTCGTTGCGGGTTACTGTAGTGATGTTATTGGGTTTTATTGTGGCTCGGATTCTCAATTTTTCGCATAGCTACTGGATTCTGCTTACCATCCTCGTTATTTCAAAACCAGGATTCAGTTTAACTAAAGAACGTAACTATCAGCGTTTAATCGGTACTACTGTAGGGGCTTTTGTTGGTATGGGGGTAATTACCTATGTTCATGATCGGAATACCTTGTTTATAATTTTGTTGATCTGCATGATTGGCTGCTACAGTTTCCAAAGGAAAAATTATGTGGTCAGCGTTCTCTTTATGACACCTTATATCTTGATCCTGTTTGATTTTCTGGGAATGGGATCTATAGCATTGGCACGTGAACGGATTTTTGACACCTTTATAGGTTCTGGTATCGCTTTGTTGGCCAGTTATTCTTTATTTCCAACCTGGGAATATGAAAAACTGAAAGAAGCAATGGTAGATATGCTAAAGTCAAATAAAGCTTATTATGCACAAGTGATTAAACTGTATTTTGAAAAAAATTATAATAGAACAGAATATAAACTGGCCCGTAAAGAAGTGTATGTAAGTACCGCGAATTTGGCTTCGTTATTTCAAAGGATGTTCTCTGAACCTAAAAGCAAGCAGTTGTTTATTAAAGAAGTACATCAATTTACTGCGCTAAGTCATCTATTGTCTTCTTATGTGGCAACACTTTCATTGTATAATAAGGAGCACCAATTTATATTTGAGAGTTTCGAAACCTTAAAACCCATTGCCAACAATACGAACTATCTATTGGATGCCTCTATTGATAACCTGGAGCAAGGGAAAGATACAGTAGATAACGTACCCTTAATTAGGCTAAATGATAATGGTTTTGCGATAAAAAAAGGTGAAGATCTGGTTCCTGAGCAGTTTGATCTGATTCAGAAAGTGGCATACGACATCTATAAACTATCAGTGAAGATAAAGCTTTAGTTCAAAAAGAAAGTTCTTAAGTGCATAGTTTTGTATCTCTGGATTACCTCTTTAAACTGAACAAAGAATATCCTGTACAGTCATATTTTGATGCAATGATTACCCTTGTCTTCCACAATGCTAAAAACAAAGACAAGTGCAAATTTGTTAAACTCAAATCAAATCAAAATTATCATGGAAAAGTTATATACGGCTGAAGTTACAGCTACAGGAGGAAGAGACGGACACATTAAATCCAGTGATGGGATTTTAGATTTCGATTTAAGAAAGCCCAAAGAACTTGGCGGACAAGGTGGTGCTACAAACCCGGAAGAATTGTTTGCCGCAGCATGGGGACCATGTTATTTAGGTGCGCTAGGGAGTGTAGCGGAGCGGGAAGGCGTTGATATCAGTGAAGCAAATGTGAAAGTGTTGGTATCCTTTAATAAAGATGGTAATGCATTTGCACTTTCTGCAGATCTTGATGTTCATATTCCAGGTATTTCGCATAACGAAGCCCAAGCATTAGCAGATAAAGCCCATCGGGCCTGTCCATATTCTAAAGCAACAAAAGGTAATATTGAGGTAAGGGTAACAGCGGTATAGACAAATTTCTGTCGTGCTGCCGGACGTTACCATCCGACAGGTGGTTAGATTTCAGACCAAAGTATTATAAACAAGAAAGTCCCGGATTTAATCCGGGACTTTCTTGTTTATAGCATGATTTGCGTTGTTAGTCGGAAACAACTGCAGCACAGATATATTTTTTCTAAACAGCTTCCTGTTCAATTATGGTATTAGCCGGTCTGCCATTTTTAAAGGCATCTCGGGTTTTTAAACCCAATAATTCAAACATAGCCATATCATCTATAAATGCTGGATTTGGTGTAGTTAATAGTTTATCGCCTGCAAAAATAGAACTTGCACCAGCCATAAAGCAAAAAGCCTGTTCAAGTGTACTCATTTCATTTCTACCAGCCGATAAACGTACTACCGAATTTGGCATCACAATACGAGCTGTTGCAATCATCCTGACCATATCCCAGATCGGTACACGTGGTTGATCTGCCAATGGTGTTCCTTTTACCGGTACCAAAGCATTAACGGGAACTGACTCCGGATGTTTTTCCATGTTTGATAAAGTCTGTAACATGGAAACGCGGTCTTCTACCGTTTCACCTAAACCAATGATACCTCCGCTACATACGGTTAGTTTAGCTTTCCGCACATTTTTAATCGTATTTAAACGATCATCATAAGTTCTGGTTGATATAATCCGTTTGTAATCTTCTTCAGAAGTATCGATATTATGGTTGTAAGCGTATAAACCAGCATCAGCCAAACGTTGGGCCTGGTTTTCGGTAAGCATGCCTAGTGTGCAGCAAACTTCCATATCCATATCATTCACGGCCTTAACCATTTCAATCACACGATCAAAATCACGGTTATCGCGTACCTCCCGCCAAGCAGCGCCCATACATAAACGAGATGCACCACCCTCTTTGGCTTTTACTGCTGCGCTAACTACCTGGCTTACCTGCATTAAAGGCTGCACTTCTAAATCAGTATGGTAGCGTGCTGCTTGTGGACAATAGCTACAATCTTCGGCACAGCCACCAGTTTTAATGGAAATTAATGAACTGACCTGAACTTCATTGTAATCTTTATTTTCCCGATGAATGGTTGCGGCTTCATAAACCAGATCTAAAAAAGGTCTGTTATAAATTTCGTATATTTCTTCTTTTGTCCAATCGTGTCTTGTTGTTTGCATTGGGATCAGATTTTGCAGATTTAATTTTTGTAGTATTAGTTAAATTAACAGTCATTCCGATTTAGTTTGCAAGCCTTAAATCCTGGTGTACTAAATCAGGTATTTCCTGGTTTATAGTAAAAGTTTGCTGGCCAATCCTAAAATTAATAGGAATCCAAAAACATCGGTAAAAGTAGTAATAATTATAGATGATGCAATGGCAGGATCAATACCTACACGTTTTAAAATAAGTGGAATGCCTGCGCCTGTTATCCCCGCAATGATTAGATTACCAGTCATAGCCAGGAAGATAACCAGACCAAGCATAGGGTTTCCATCAAAAAAGAAGGCGAAAATAAATACAATTAAACCGTTAGCTGCACCATTAATTAAGCCTACTGTAAATTCTTTTAATACTGTTCTATAAGCTTGCTTATCAGTTAAGTCATAGAGCGATATACGCCTTACCGTTACTGCAAGTGCCTGGGTAGCGGCGTTTCCACCCATGCCCGCTATAATAGTCATGTAAGCTGCTAATGATGGGATCAGTTTAATGGTTGGATCGAAATAACGCACCACTGACGACGCCAGGAAAGCCGTTCCAAGATTGATAATTAACCAGGGTAAACGGGATTTTACGGCTTCCACCCAGTTACCGCTCAATTCCTCATCTTCCGATACCCCTGAAATTTTCAGAATATCCTCTGTACTTTCCGCTTCCATTACATCGATCACATCATCGAAAGTTACCCTGCCAAGCAGTTTTTGATTTTCATCTATTACCGGGATACTGGTTAAGTTATATTGTGAAATTAAGCTGGCTACTTCTTCCTGGTCAGTATCAGGATGTACATAGACTGCATCTATATTGACCAATTCGGTTAATTTGGCATTATGTTTTGACTTGATAATATCTTTTAACGAAACAATCCCTTTAAAAATTTCTTCATCGTCTACCACATAAATGGTATAAAACTCTTCCATTTCTTCGCTCTGGCGGATAATCTCGTCAATTGCATCTTTTTTGGTGAGGTTAATGTTTACACAGATTAACTCTGTGTTCATCAAACCACCTGCGGTTTTTTCGTCGTAAGTTAATAGGTTACGGATTTCCGAAGCATGATCTTCGGTAAGGTCTTCCAGAATTTCTTTTTGCTCATGGTCTTCCAGTTGGGAAATAATATCCGTTGCATCATCATAATCCAGCTCCTCAACAATCTCGGTACGTTTATCAGGGTGAAGCTCAAAGAGTAATTCCTCCGGATGGGATTCTTCATCCATTTCAGAGATAATCTCTGACGCAATTTCGGAAGGAAGAAGATTTATGATATGCCGCTGTTCGGATTTATCCAAACGTTCAAACAAAATTGCAATTTCCGAGGCATGGTATTCCTGTAAAACTAATTTTAAAGTCTCATCACCAGCTAAAATTGCATTTTTAACCTTGAGTACGTCGCTTTTATCTATTTCGAATGATTGCATCTATAACCTAAACCAAAACGCCCTAAAGCTACAAATATTAACAATTGATTTTTACAAAAACTAACGTCTAATATTTATCACTTACAGGTATATTAAAGTTCTGACAATTTAGCTCCTAAATCCATTTTAGCATGTAAAATTCTAACTATTTCAATTTCTCCAATGTCAATCATCAGATAGAAAATGATATGTTCACCAGCTTTGGATCCTAATATATTTTGGTTTGTCTCTCTGTAATTTCTACCTTTTTCAGGTTTCTTAGCAATCTGATTACAAAATCCAATGAGTAGGTTATAATATTTGTCTGCTTGATTTTCTGACCAAACATCATAGGTATAGTCCCAAATTTCACTTAAGTCTTGAAGTGCTTTATTACTAAAAGAGAACTTAGCCATTTGTCCTCTTCCTGGTTTTCAACATTTCAAGATGTTTTTGAGGATCAAAATCCTTCACCATTCCACTATCAATTCCTACCTGGAGTGCTTCTCTTAAAATTTTGATTTTATTTTCTTCATCTTCCAGTAGTCTTAGTCCTGCCCTAATAACCTCACTAGCATTTTTAAATCTTCCTTCGGAAATTCTTTCATCAACAAAGTTTTCAAAATGATCTCCCAAAGCCATAGATGTATTTCGTCCCATTGTGTTAATATTTGAATTTTATTAAAATTACCAAAAAATGGTAACTTTTGAAAATAAATTTTTATTTAAACCATCCTTTACGCCAAAAATAAATCACCTGTATAATGGCAATCACTGCCATCACCAGCCAGGTGTATAAATAGCCATGCTCCGCATACAATTCCGGCATGTTATCTTTCAATATTTTTCCTGTTGCAGGATCTTCTCTGCTAAAATTCATTCCATAAATACCTGCTATAAAAGTCAATGGGATGAATATTGAGGAGATAATGGTCAATACCTTCATTATTTCATTCATGCGGTTACTGATGATCGATAAATTCATATCGATATTGGCCGATGCAATCTCTTTTAAAGATTCGATAAAATCGATAATCTGAATGCAATGATCGTAAGCATCTTTCATGTAGGTTTTGGTCAGATCGGATATCAATGGGCTATCTGATCGGATAATATCATTCAATTTATCTCTCTCTGGCCAGGTTACTTTTCTAATGGTAATCAAAGATCTTTTAATGGCCTGTGTATCATACATAATCCTTTTATCAGGATGATCGTATAAGCGGTCTTCAATTGCATCTAATTCTTCGCCCCAAAAATTCAGAAGTGCAAAATAGTTATCAACGATTACATCCATAATGGCGTACATTAAATAACTACTGCCACCAATGCGGATGTTGCCCTTCCCTATTTCCAAACGTTTTCTCACTGGCTCAAAACAATCTGCATAGGTTTCTTGGAAAGTAATCAATGTCCGCTCTGATAAGATAAAAGAAATCTGATCATTACAAAGCACATTATCATCGTTCAGATATAAATGTCTGCTTACCGAAAAAATGTATTTATCGTTATCGTATTCATCCAGTTTAGGGCGTTGATAAGAACTGGTGATGTCTTCCAGTACAAGTCTGCTGATATCCAGTTTGCCATATAAGGTTTCGAATATATTGGGATCAGCCAAGCCTTTGATATCAAACCAGTAAAAAAAATCTTTGTTTTCTATCAGCTCATCAATGTTGTTGATGTTTTCCAGTTCGGTTTTCTTATAACTCTTATCATTATACGTATGCAATACGATAAGTGGCTTTAAAGCATCCTCATCAATGGCATATAAACCCGGACTAGTGCCAGGCGCTGGAACCTTGTAGTGTTTATGGCGGTTACGTGGCTTGCTTTTTCCCATATGTTATAAATATAGCCGGGCTTGCGGACCCTGGTTAAATAACAAATCAACAATACTTAAGTTCGGTAAAAACTGATGTTTGTCTTCAAAAACCTGGTAATATGGTTTATTGTTTACCATATCTTCGGGTTTTTTAGGGTTCATTGCCGAGCGGAAATCCAATGCTGGCAGAATATTATCAAAATACTCGCTGGTTAACTCAAAACGCTTATTTAGTTTTAGTTTTTTATTCAGCCATGCTAAAAGCTCGAGGTTATAATCGAACAAAAATTCAAATTTGTTAGTATAAAAATGACTAAGTTCATCTTCGTAAAACTCGAAATAAGCAGAACTCCGGTAACAGCTTTCTAAACTTAACCAGTGTAAACGTTGCCAGTTAAAATCGTAACTGATCCGAACATCTTTCATTTTGGTATGTGTTTTAGCTCCTTTAACCAATGGGACAGTAATGTCTAGCTTACCATTAGGTGAATAAATGCTTGCCCTGTTACGGTAAGTTTGCTTGGCTAAATGCTCATGTTGTTCTATTAAAAAATCTTCACCCAGCTTTTGCAATAAACTAAAATAACCTACCGGTGGAAGATAAAATAATGGAAGTATAGCTGTATTCTGCATTTGAAAATTTATGTTTGTAGCTGAAACGTTTTATAAATAATGATTAAGAGAGGGATTGCGCACGTTGGCGTATTTTTTTTGTACCTGTTATCGCTGCTTCCCCTGCCTTTGTTGTTTTTTTTTGCAAGATTACTATATTATCTGCTTTATTACGTAATAGGCTATCGAAAAAAAGTTGTCAGGCAGAATTTAAAACAATCCTTTCCTGAGATATCTGCTGCTGAAATAAAAGCCATTGAGAAAAAATTCTTCTTATATCTTGCAGAACTTATCTTTGAAATAATTAAAATGACGAGTATCTCAAAAGCAGAGACTTTAAAAAGAGTTAAATTTACTGGTTTGGAACAATTAGATGAGCATTTTAAATCAGGAGAAAGTGTTTTGGCCTGTACGGGCCATTATGGCAACTGGGAATTAGGAACCCTGGCGCTTGGATTAAGCATATCAGCCAAAACATTGGTTATTTTTAAACCCATCAAAAATAAAATCTTCGAAACCTGGTTTGATTGCATGAGGACAAAATATGGAAATGTTTTTATTGCCATGCGGCAAACCCTGCGCGGAATAGCGGCTTATAAAAACGAACCAACCTTGTTATGTTTTGCGAGCGACCAATCGCCAACGAGGGAAGAAACCAGATACTTTACCGATTTTTTAAATCAACCCACAGCCGCACTTTTAGGTGTAGAAAAGATTGCAAAATCGACAAGAAGGCCTATCTACTATTTCAAAGTAAATGTGGTTAAAAAAGGTTATTACCATGTAGAAGTATTACCAATGTGTCTGGATCCGGAAAGCATACACGAATTTGGGATTACGGATCTGCATTTTAAATTCTTAGAGAACATTATAAAAGAACAGCCTCAATATTGGCTCTGGAGCCATAAGCGCTGGAAATTTAAACCCGAATAAAAAGAATGAACCCATCAGTAGCCGTTGTAATTTTAAACTGGAATGGAAAAGCATATTTAAATCAGTTTTTGCCAGGAATTTTACTTTCAGAATATGACAACCTGCAAATTGTTGTGGGCGATAATGCCTCTACAGATGATTCAGTTTCATTTTTGAAAGAAAACTTTCCCACTGTTAAAATTATACAGAACGACCAGAATTACGGTTTTGCGGGGGGATACAACAAAGTTTTAGAACGTGTTAAAGCAGATTATTTCGTATTGCTTAATTCTGACGTAGAAGTAACGCCCAATTGGATCAAACCAGTAATTGATTTGATGGAAAGTGATGCGAATATTGCTGCGGCTCAACCTAAAATAAAATGGCAGTTAAACAAAAAACAATTCGAGTATGCAGGCGCTGCGGGAGGCTATCTGGATATTTATTCATTTCCTTTCTGTCGTGGCAGGTTATTTAATGTATATGAGTTTGACGAAGGGCAGTATAATGATGCAACCGAAGTTTTTTGGGCAAGCGGAGCTGCATTTTTTATTAAAAGTGCATGCTGGATAGAAGCCGGAGGTTTAGATGCTGATCTTTTTGCACATATGGAAGAAATAGATCTTTGCTGGCGTTTAAAAAACCTCAATTACAAAATTTTGTACTGTCCTGATGCTGAAGTGTTCCATGTTGGCGGCGGAACGTTACAAACTGAAAATCCTTTCAAAACTTATCTTAATTTTAGGAATAACCTGATTATTATGCAAAAAAACCTCCCGGTAGGTGATGCTATTTTCAGGATTACCATCAGAATGTTTATCGATTTTGTTGCGTGGTGGCATTTTTTAATGACTGGGAAACCTAAATTTACGATGGCCGTAACCAAAGGTCATTGGCATTTCGTTAAATCGCTTTTAAAAACCAGCAAAAAACGGAAAGCGTTTCAGAAAGATTATGCTAAACATACCGGGGTATACAATAACAGTATTGTTTGGGCATTTTTTATTAAGAAAATTCAATATTTTTCCAAATTAAAATAGTCACTAAATCTGACAACGTATTTGGTCATCTGAGATGATCATCGTGCTTAAGATATTAAAATTTCCGCCTACGCGGGAATGACGAACTTCTTTGAGGGTTATCAGGTGCAGCATTCGAAAGGTTCTGTTGATAAATTAATTATACCAACAAACTTTCTATAGCCAGGCGGTAACCCTTCATTCCAAAGCCGGTTAAAACCCCTTGACAGTTTTTTCCGGTTAATGAGACGTGACGATACTCTTCACGGGCATAAATATTAGAGACATGTACCTCAACCACCGGCGTTTTAATAGCGGCAATGGCATCAGCAATGGCCACAGAAGTGTGTGTATAACCGCCAGCATTTAGCACAACCCCATCATAACTGAAACCTACCTCATGTAACTTATTAATAATTTCGCCCTCTACATTACTTTGATAGTATTCTATTTCAATATCCGGATAAGCCGATCTTAATTCTTTAATATAATCTTCTATACTGGTATTTCCGTAGATAGATGGCTCACGAACACCTAATAAGTTTAAGTTTGGACCGTTAATAATTTGTATTTTCATCATATAATGTTGTAACGTTGCAATGTTATAAAAAATCTCAAATAAAAGCATGCTTTGGTCATCATATATTAAAGGATTTAAATCGTATTTAAAACTGGAGCGGTCATTATCTGGAAATTCTGTTGATGCCTATCTCAATGATATCAATAAACTGATCCAGTATTTTCAATCGTTGAATGTTGAACCAAAACTCGATGAAATTACGATAGCCCATTTAAAATCATTTATTTCGTGGTTAAACGAACTTGGTATGCTACCGAGTACACAAGCCCGGGTAATATCCGGATTAAAGGCTTTCTTCGCCTATTTGATAATTGAAGATTTAATATCGAACGATCCAACTGCATTATTGGAAGCGCCAAAGCTTAGCAGAAGACTGCCCGATACCTTGAATATTTATGAAATCAACCAACTTATAGCGGTTATAGACGCTTCTAAACCTGATGGAATGCGTAACAAAGCTATTATGGAAGTGTTGTATGGATGCGGTTTAAGGGTAACCGAATTAACTGAATTAAGGATCTCAAATCTTTTCCCAAAGATTGAATTTATAAAGATCATCGGAAAAGGCAATAAAGAGCGTTTGGTACCCATCGGCAGTGTAGCGCTTAAACTACTCGATATTTATATTAAAGAAGTTCGGGTACATGCGACAATTAAAAAAGGAAATGAAGATTTTATATTTCTAAATCGTTTTGGTGCTAAACTTTCCCGCATTTCTATTTTTAATTTGATAAAAAGCCTCGCTATATCGGCAGGAATAAACAAAACCATCAGTCCCCATACCTTAAGACATTCTTTTGCCACTCATTTAATTGAAGGTGGTGCTGATTTGCGTGCGGTACAGGAAATGTTGGGCCACTCGAGCATTACCACCACAGAGATTTACACGCACATTGATCGAGATTACTTAAGGGAAGTAATTACACAATTTCACCCAAGGGCTTAATGAAAAGATAGCCAAGATCAAATCCTGACTATCTGAAATGATGTTCCCTTAAATATTCTTTTTTAACCAATCTTCGGAACTGCGCGTATCCTCCTTATTTGCCTTGCCTAGCTTGATCGCTTTTTGGATGGTAGCAATGGCGAGTTTTTTGTTTCCAGTTTTGTATAGCAGTCTGGCATAGGTGTCAAGTGTGTTATAACTTGGTGATCTTTTAGCCAGTTTTTTCATCCATGAGGAACATTTAAGTAAAACGTGTTGGTCATTGCATTCCTGATAGATGGACCAACAAAAATCATTGGTAGATTCTGGATCATAATTTTCCAGTTGCATGCGTTGCTCTACCACATTGGCTGCATCTGCCCAACGCTGTTCTTTCTTTAGCATCTGCTGCTCAATAGCCAGAAAGTAAGAAACTGTATCTTTGGCTGATATTTGTAACCTTGCCATGTCCTTGGCTTCGTTAAACAGTTTCCTATCCTTCGCATCAAGTGCAGCATATACTTTTTTACTAAGAATCATCGAATTGACCCATCTCACATCTAATTCGCCATATAGATCTTCGTACTTCTTTTTGTTCTGGGAAAAAAAGTTGGCCATTTCATCGCTCCCACCGTCAAAATAACAAAGCATGCTAAAGGTGACTTCATCAAAATGGTCAGGATTGTTCTGCCAGTATCGAGTGAATTTCTGATCAACGTCCTTTTTGTTGATATGATATACATATTCCTCATAGAACTTTGGATAGTTCAGGAAATTATCACCTGAAACACCTTTTATGTAATTCTTCCGGGAATGGTTTTCAATAGACGTATTTATAAATGCCATATAATTTTTAGTCATATCCTTATCGCTACCACCTGTACCATACATCCTGTTCACCACTAGCTTGTTTTCATTAAGGACTACTGCAGAGGGATACATACGGATATGATATTTTAAGCTTAGTTGGTGGTTCTTGTCTTTTTCGGCATCATATTTAAGCACTACAAAGTTTTTTGCCAGCTCTTCGCTTAAATTTGCGTTCTTAAACACAGCTTCATCCAGGTATTTGCACGGTACACACCAAGTGGTGAAAAAATCAATCAGCAATAGTTTGTGCTGTTTTTTCGATTCGAGTTTGGCCTGTTCATAATCCTGGTCGATGATGGTAAGTTTGGCGCTGGTTTGTGCATAACCGGCCTGGAAGCCAAAAAATAGTAAGGCCGCGCACAACGCAGAAATAAACGGTTTAATTGTTAAGTAATTTGTTGCCATTGTATAAGGTTTTTAATGTTGAAATTTGGATAATAGGATTCCCATGTCGCACCAGGGCGGCTTTAAAAAATAGTGAATTTGAATAAACCGGGCCCGGTTTATCGCTGTATTAAAATTTTAATATTTACCTTTAAGCAGATTAATTTGGATAGTTGTTTTTTTCTGGAAAATGTATTTTGTTATATGCTTTCATTTTCGAATTATACTTTTCTATAGTAATATTGTAGGCTTCCAGATCCGATTTGTATTGCAACATATCTTTGTTGTATTGCGCTAGATCTTTATGATACGCTTCCATATCAACCTCATAAGGTGTAAGATCGTGTTCAGTGGACGCTGAAGGTTTATCTAAGCCATCTATTTTGGTATCCACCGGTACTTGAGCAAGCATCACTTGCTCAACTTCGCTGATCGATCTATGCTTTGTTTGCGCAACTACTAGTCTTTTTTTAAAGGGATGATCATCTTTTTTGAGCGGTGCCTGTATCTGAAAATTCAGATCAATAGCAGACTTTTGAATTTGTTTGACCACAGTTCTGCTTGTCTTTTCTTGTTTAGAAAGCCATACAATGGAATTTTTAAAACGTAGACTGCCCAGGCCCATTAATACGAAAAATGAAACGCTTAAGATACTAAGATCTCTGGAAGAAATTTTTCTATATGGCTTTCCCAGTACCCGGCTTACGCGGTTAAATAATATACTATTTCCGGTAAAGGCAAGTCGGTAATTATTTTTCGAAACATATCCCTTAAAATCTACTAAGGCAAGGAGGTAATCCTTAACATTTGGGGTGTAGCTAAGGGCGATGTCGTCACAGCAATGCTCTCTTTGTGATCTTAACCAGCCAGATAACATTAAGAATCCAGGGTTAAAGAAAAATAATGCCTCGGCAATGTTTTGAAACAAATTAACCAGATAATCATTTCTGCGGATATGCGCAAGTTCGTGTAAAAGGATTGCTTCCACCTGTTCGGCTGGTATGTTGGATAACAAACCCAAGGGAAAAAGGATAACTGGTTTAAAGTGTCCAAGCACAATGGGAACTCTTACCTTTGCAGATTCCTTTATATGCACTATAGATTTAATACCAAGCTCTCGGCTTAATCGTTCAACCTGTTCAAACCAAATTTTAGCAGGTTCAATAATCCTATTATGCTTTAGGTTATTAAAATACAAAAAGTTAACGAACATTTTAACCATGCAAAAGCCAACACATGAAAGCCACAACATGAAAATGAATTTCGCATGGGTTGAAGTGAAGGAAAGGATTTTCGCAATAAATAAGTTTAATGTACTGTAACTGGCTATCACCTCCGGTCTAAGTACAATTAACCAGGACGATCCATACTGATAATTCCATAAAAAAGTCAGCGAACAGGTGCCGAAGAAAAGTAGGCAAAATATCAATAATACATTATATTTAAATGAAGCACTTGATCTTAAATACATCAAAGCGCTGCCCATTAGCGCAAACAATAGTCCTTGCCATAGGGAATGCAATAGCGTCATACAAAATGCATCAATAAAATGTTGTATGGCTTTATTTTCGACCAGAAAAATCATTTTTTTAGATTTGTATTGTTGATCATATCCTTCAATTGTTGGAGTTCTTCAGCAGATGTT
This sequence comes from Pedobacter terrae, assembly GCF_036946585.1. Taxonomy (GTDB): domain Bacteria; phylum Bacteroidota; class Bacteroidia; order Sphingobacteriales; family Sphingobacteriaceae; genus Pedobacter; species Pedobacter terrae_C. The sequence goes on from NZ_JAQIIV010000017.1 coordinate 93,959, forward strand.
TTGTCAGTTCCCAACAGGGATACCATCATCCTGCTCGGCGAGCCCTGATAAAACTGATCAACAAACCGGATCAACAGATTTCCTTTTACCTTATCTTCTTTTAAAACAGCACGATAAATATGTTTCATCTGGCTTTCATCCCGATTTAATACTCCTTTTTCCTTCATCACCTGCATGAGTTTGAGGGTCGACGTGTATATTACTGCTTCTTTTTGCTCATTAAGCTTATCATGTACAAAGCGCACAGTTGAAGGGCCATATTCCCATAAAATTTCCAGTACGTTTAATTCCGTTTTCGTGGGGACAAAGGCGGTCAATTCTTCGTTATTCTTCATACGTTAAAGGTATGCATTAAAAACGTACGTTGCAATAGCTAATGTTGCTTTTTATCACTTAAAAAAGCGTCAATGAAAAACTTTCTTTACAACGCCGCTATTCTATGTATGCTAAAGATATTAAAGTCTTTGCTAAAAGGTTAAAAAACAGTATTTTGATAGATCAAACCACCAATTAGAGTCGTATGAGTTTTAATGATTTAAAACACAATTATTAAAGTCTGGGGCAATTTGGATTCACCCACAAACGGGGGAAAAGCACAGATCGAAACTCAATATACATAGTTAGGCATCCTACCTCACTGCCCTTACCATCCTGTCTTTTCCTTGCATATCCTGTCTTAACCTTATATTTGTAAAGCCCTTATCTACTAACATTTCAATAGTTTCTTTACCTAAGTGTTCGTTAATCTCAAAGTAGATCTGTCCGGTAGGATTCAAATTTAATCTTGCAAAGTCTGCAATCGCTTTATAAAAAAGCAATGGGTTCTCGTCGCTTACAAATAATGCCAGGTGCGGCTCATGCAATAGTACATTGTTGTGCATGTCTGCCTTCTCCAAATCTCTGATATAGGGTGGATTACTAATGATGATGTCAAATTTTTCTTTAGATCTAAATGTTAATATATCTGCCTCCATAAAATGGATTTCAACGCCAATTTGAATTGCATTGTGTCTAGCGATTGCGATAGCTTCAGGAGAAATATCTAAGGCAGATACCTTTGCGTTTGGTAGATGTTTTTTTAGGGTGATCGGTATACAACCCGATCCGGTTCCAATATCTAGTATGCTGAGCGTTTTAGGCGAGGCCAAACTGTTAACTGATAACTGCTTACTGCAAACTGATATGATCCATTCCACCAGTTCCTCTGTTTCGGGCCTCGGTATCAACACGTTTTCATTTACTTTAAAAATCAAACCATAAAAATGAGCTTCAGCTAAAATATGCTGAATTGGTTTTCCGATCTTTAAATCGTTCAGGATACTCAATAATTTTTGTGTATCAACAAAACTGATATCAAGATCTTTTTGAATGATCAATTTACCTGAAGATATGGTTAAAACTTTTTCGGCAGCAATACTAAACAGTGTTTTTGCCTCATTACTATCGTAAAGCGGTTCAAGTTCAAGTGCGTAATGCGCCGCTAATTCTCCTATCTTCATATTCGCAAAATTACTTATTTGAGATGATAACAGCATTCTTTTGATAAGTCCATGACTCTTTTTTTACTACTTTTGCGCTAATGAGCGATGAATTTTATATCAACCGATGTCTTGATCTGGCAGCCTTAGCTTCAGGTAAAGTTAGCCCTAATCCGATGGTCGGCTGTGTGATTGTTGTGGACGGTAAAATTATCGGCGAAGGTTATCATCAGGAATATGGAAAGGCACATGCAGAACCCAATGCGATTAATGCTGTATTTGATGCTCATGGCAGCGCGGCCGAAAATCTATTGAAAAAAGCCACCGCCTACGTTAACCTGGAGCCTTGTGCCCATTTTGGAAAAACGCCTCCTTGTGCAGATTTATTGGTAAAACATCAATTAAAGAAAGTAGTAATTGGCAATAGAGATCCGTTTTCAGGTGTTGACGGCAAAGGTATAGAGAAACTCAAAAACGCAGGTATCGAAGTCATCAGTGGGGTTTTGGATGGTGAATGTCGCTATTTTAACAGAAGATTTTTTACCAGGATACAAAAACAAAGACCTTATATTATTTTAAAGTGGGCAGAAACCGCTAATGGCTACTTCGCAACAAAAGATGGCCATCAGAAGTGGATCAGCGGAGCACTGGCCAAACGGTTGGCACACCAGTGGCGGAGCGACGAAGATGCCATCCTGATTGGTAAACAAACCGCGATAATGGATAATCCGCAGTTAACTTCGCGCGAATGGCCGGGCAAAAACCCCATCCGTTTGGTCATCGATAAAAACCTGCAGGTGCCGTTATCCAATCATATTTTTAACACTGAAGCCAAAACGATCATTTTTAATGAAATTAAAACTGATGTGCTTAACAATATCCATTATATCCAGATGGAAGACATGCACTTTTATCTGGCGCAAAAAATTGCTTTCCAGCTTTACTTAATGGATATCCAGTCGGTTATTATTGAAGGAGGCGCCAATATTTTGAATCAGTTTTTAAACACTAATCTCTGGGATGAAGCACGTATTTTTACCTCCTCTACCAGTTGGAGCGATGGCGTTTCTTCTCCAAATATAAATGGAAACCTGCAAGAAACTGTACAAATTGGAAACGACAAACTCTCTTTGTATCTAAACGACATCAAATAAAATGATTTACATTATTTTAAGCATCTGCTGCAGTGTTACGGTAGCTGTTTTGTTAAAATTAGCCAAGCGATACCAGATCAGTGTGATCCAGGCCGTTACAGTCAACTATTTTATCGCGTTAAGTTTATGTTTTCTTTTTTTTAAGCCCGATGTAAAACTAATCACCGCTGCGGCCCCATGGCCTATTTATATTGCATTGGCTACTTTATTGCCATCTATATTTTTATTTCTTGCCGCATCAGTAAAAAAACTTGGCATTGTAAAAACCGACATTGCCCAACGTTTATCGCTATTTATTCCCATACTGGCAGCTTATTTTATTTTTAAGGAAAATTTTAATCACCTAAAAATTACTGGTCTGGTAATCGGTTTTGCAGCTATCGTATTAACTTTCTTCCGAAAATCTGATCATCAGAAGGCGGAGAGCAAAAGTCTCCTCTATCCTATTGTAGTTTTCGTCGGTTTTGGCGTTATTGACGTACTTTTTAAACAAATTGCGTTATACAAAGAATTACCTTACACCACCTCACTTTTCACCATTTTCTGCCTTTCATTCATCGTATCGCTGCTAATTGTCATCACTATGGTCATTTCGGGCAAAATAACATTACAATTGGTAAATGTAGTTTGCGGACTCATTTTAGGCTTGTTCAATTTTGGGAATATTCTTTTCTACATGAAAGCGCATAAGGCATTGGCACACAATCCATCTACCGTTTTTGCAGCGATGAATCTAGGCGTAATTATAGCAGGAACTTTAATTGGCCTGATTGTGTTTAAAGAAAAGCTGAGCAAATTAAATTACTTAGGTATAATTCTGGCCATTGTGGCTGTTATCTTCATTACATTATCACAACATGTTGTTCGATGATTCTTATAAAACAATAGAAAATACTTCAGAAGGCATATTTCGGGATAAAGGAAGTAAATTTATGTCTTATGCCTACCCGATCCGTGACGAGGAAGAAGTAAAGCCAATTATTGCGAACCTGCGCGCTAGCAATGTTAAGGCAAATCATTTTTGTTATGCATACCGTTTAACACCTAATCGATCTGTTTTTAGAGTAAACGATGATGGCGAACCTTCCGGGACAGCAGGCCGGCCAATATTGAACTGTCTATTATCTGAAGATCTTACCAATATACTCATTGTAGTGGTTCGCTATTTTGGTGGCACCTTATTGGGGGTTCCTGGTTTAATTAACGCTTATAAAAGTGCTAGTATAGCGTCTATTAAAGCTTCAAAGATTGTAATCAAAACAATTAATGATATTTATGAAGCCCATTTCGAATACCTACAGATGAATGACGTAATGAAGTTGATCAAAGAAGAAAACCTGCAGATTTTGGCGCAGCAGTTTGATACCAATTGTATATTGAAATTTGAGGTAAGAAAAGCACAACTTAGTCAGGTTCTGAGTAAATTTGATAAGCTTGAAGTTGTTAAATTAAAATATCTCCGTACAATTTAACAATTATATAGTTCATTGATTTTTCATGTGAAAATAATGGAGAACGAGGGCAAAAACAACTAATATGAAAATATCAGAAAGCGATCTAATCATTAACCCCGATGGTAGTATATACCACCTCAATCTTTTACCTGAAGATATTGCTGATACTGTGATAACAGTTGGTGATCCTGACCGGGTTGGAGAGGTAAGCAAATACTTTGATCAAATAGAATTTAAAAAAGGCAAACGCGAATTTATTACCCACACCGGTTATGTAGGCAAAAAACGCATTACCGTACTTTCAACAGGAATTGGAACCGATAACATTGATATCGTATTCAATGAGTTGGATGCACTTGTTAATGTGGATTTTGAAACCCGTGAAGTTAAAGGATCACATACTTCTTTGAATATCATTAGAGTGGGTACATCCGGTGCGGTGCAACCGGATATTCCTATGGGTACCATTCTGGCTTCGTCTTATGGTTTAGGGATGGATGCTTTAATGAACTATTACTTTCAACAAACAACTGAAGATGAACAGCTTTTGCTAAATGAGATAAAGGATCACTTTGGTCAAATCAATTATATTAACCCTTATTTAACTGCTGCAGATAACGGGCTTTTAAATACAATTGGAAAAGATATGTTTCATGGTATCACCATAACTGCACCAGGTTTTTATGCTCCGCAAGGCAGAATAGTACGTGCAAAAAATGCTGTTTCAGATTTTATCGGCTTAATTAATAGTTTCAAAAGCAAACAACACCGCATTACCAATTTAGAGATGGAAACAGCAGGGATTTACGCACTGGCCAAAGTGTTAGGACATAACGCACTTTCTGTTAACGCTATTTTAGCCAGCAGGGTAAAATTTGAATTTAGTAAGGAACCGAATAAAATTGTAGAACAGGCTATAAAAATGGTATTGGAAAGGGTTAATTAGAATTAGCTCCTCAAGAAGTTCATTATCCTGATAAATAGGGCCCGAGATTTTGGGCCCTATATATGGATATTTTCTAAACCGTAGGAATAGTTTCCTTTACCAGTTCATTTCCCTTAGCATCTAAGTAAGTGCAAGTCATCTCATCCAGATCTGTGATCCATTTTTCTACCCCCGCATCTGCAGCCTGCTTGCAAAATGTAAAATAATCCGTTTCTCCTTGCTGGTGTATTTTTAAAGCATGTTTCAATTTATCAGACGAAGATTCATCATTGATAACCAATGCAGGATACTCATCCGGGCTTATTTGCTGCGCGTTATCATCGCCATCGAAATAAATGGACAAGCCATTGCTTACGTAAACATCATTTCGCTTCACCCCTAATTCCTTAATTTCCTTTATAAACTGTGGGAAATCTGATCCAGACTTAACTTTTAATGCTGCTGCCTGTATATTTTCAATGGTAAACATGGGTTATTTATTTAATGAAACTTTGTAAATTGTGGTTTGCGTATATAATTCTTCTGGTCTTAAAATCGTGTTGGGAAATGTTGGAATATTAATCGCATTAGGATGATGTTGTGTTTCAATACAAAACGCCTCAAAACCATTATAATCTTTTCCACCCTTTCCATTCTTTACATCTAAATATTTTGCTGTATAAAAATGCGCTACAGGTTCTGTAGTGTAAACGCTTAACACTAAACCACTTTCTTCTTCAATTGTTTTGCTGGCCAATGATAAATCGCCATAAATTTTATCCAACACAAAGGTTTGATCATAACCTTCATCTTCATTCCAATCCTGTCCAATTGCTTTTGGTTTAGTAAAATCCAAAGGTGTACCTTCAACAGGGATTAGTTTACCTGTTGCCGAATAATTATCGTCCTGTTCTAAATAGTGTGAAGCAAAAATCTGCTGTTGATGATTTTTAACATCTCCACCATCTGTAGCCAGATTAAAATAACCATGGTGCGTTAAGTTTATGGCGGTAGCCTGATCTGTTTCGGCTTCATAACTTAAAATCAACTCATCATTTTCAGTGAGTTCGAAAGTTAAATCAACCACTAGGTTTCCAGGGAAATTTTCTTCGCCATGTACACTTTCATATTGCAAGGTAACAAAAGGTTGAGGACCATCATTGATCTCAATAATATCCCAAACTTTTTTATCAAATCCAACAAGGCCACCATGGAGTGTATTGCTGCCTGCATTTTTTGCCAACTGGTACTCATCCCCATCAATACTAAATTCACCGTTTTTTATACGATTGGCATACCGGCCAATTATGGCTCCCAAGTATGGATAATTTGTCAGGTAAGCTGGATCAAGGTATTCGTCAAATGTATCAAAGCCTAGAACGATATCCTGCTTTTCACCTTTAGCATTGTCAACTATAAATTTATTGATAATAGCACCATAATTAAATATTTTGACGTAAGTGCCTTTGCTATTGATAAGTTCGATTGCGATAACTTCTTCGCCATCAATAATTTTTCCGGTGGGTATTTGCTGAACGCTCATAAATTGTAACTTAGGGCTTTTGTTTTTAAAGCAAACATAGCATTATTAATGCTTTTTGTAAATATATTTTAGCCCAATGAACATTAACCTACAGGAAAAATTTGCTGAACAATACCATAAAAACGCCGAAGCCATTTATTTTACACCTGGGCGGGTTAACCTAATTGGAGAGCATATAGATTACAATGGTGGTTTGGTTATGCCCTGCGCCATCTCTTTAGGAACCTGGGTAGCCATTGCTCCAAATAGCGATGGTCAATACAGATTTAAAAGTTTAAATTTTGATGTGGAAACCGTAGCAAACAGCAATACGATCACCGAAAAGAATGGTAGCATCTGGGCTAATTATCCGATTGGTGTAATTAATGAATTAATTAGAGATGGCAAAGTAATCAACGGTTTAGACTTTTTATTTTATGGAAATATTCCAATCGGATCTGGACTTTCATCTTCAGCTTCTATAGAAATCGCTACTGCTTTTGCACTGAATGCCTATTATAATTTAGGTTACGATAAGTTGGCACTTGTTAGAATCGCCAAACGTGTTGAAAATGACTTTATTGGTTTAAATTCTGGTATCATGGACCAATTTGCGGTTACTTTCGGAGAAAGAGAAAAAGCAATCGTTTTGGATTGCGAAACCCTAAAATACAAAATGGTCCATGTTGATCTGGGTGATTATGTGCTGGCCATCATCAATACCAATAAACCACGTGAACTGGCAGATTCGAAATACAACGAACGCGTTGCAGAATGCCAGACAGCAGTGAAGTTTCTAAATGAAGAAATTACGCTTCGCTATCTTTGCGAACTTAGTGCAGAAAAGTTTGCCCTTCACAGTCATTTAATCAGCAATGAAACCATATTAAACAGGGCTACACATGTAATTAAGGAGAACGACCGTGTTCATTTAGCAGCTAAGGCATTGAATGGAGGAGACTTAACAACATTTGGCCGCTTGATGTATGCTTCTCATGAATCTTTGCGAACCTTATATGAGGTAAGCGGAAAAGAATTAGATGCAGTGGTGGACTTCTGTTCGGGTGATGAGCACGTAATTGGTGCCCGTATGACCGGTGCAGGATTTGGAGGTTGTGCCATTGCGCTTTTAGAGAAAGGCTATGAAGAAGATTTCGCCAAACACTTAACCAATTACTATGTAGACAAAATCGGTTATCTCCCTACCATTTATGTTAGCGATATTAATGATGGCCCACATTTAGTAACAGATACAATCGGATAAAAATGGAATTAAATACCTACAAATCGGCGTGATCTATTAATCGGTGCAATCCTTTTAAAAATAATGAGAAAATTAAAACTAGACGAACTAAACCGTCCGGATGTTGAAGCGTTTAAAACACAGGAAAAATTACCTGTCGTTGCGGTTTTAGATAATGTGCGTAGTATGCATAATGTAGGTTCGATATTCCGTACTGCAGATGGTTTTGCGCTCGAAAAAGTAATACTCTGCGGCATTACGGCCCAGCCACCCCATCGCGAAATTGAAAAAAACGGCGTTAGGTGCCACGCAATCAGTCGATTGGATTCATTATACGGATACAGTGCAGGCTGTTGATACCTTAAGAGGCCTAGGTTACGAAATAGTGGCCATTGAGCAGGCCGAAAATAGCACCATGCTCAATACTTTCAATCCCGATCCTAATAAAAAATATGCTTTGATATTTGGTAATGAGGTTGATGGTGTGAGTGATGAAGTAATGGCTAAAATTGATGACTGTATTGAAATTCCACAGTTTGGAACTAAACATTCGTTTAACATTGTCATTTCTGCCGGAATCGTATTCTGGGATTTTTTTGCGAAATTAAGATTGTAATATTTTCAATTTATTTCGACGTAGGTGATTAGAGGATGGAATGCAACGATCTTTTAGTTGATTCTACATCCAAGGAGATGAAACGCAATTTCATCAATATTTTAACTAGGCACAACCATATGTGCTAATGCTACACCGTCCAGGCCAATTTCTCAAGTATCGAAAAATATGACCGTTAAATAAGATTTTTGCAAGAAATCTTAAGAATGATGCTATTTTGTATAGTATTCTATACAGCAATATGTGGGGTATACTCCGTTACGTAACTTTTTTGTGAAATAGATTTAACATAATAACCAGTTGATAATATGTTGTTTACGTATAAAATAATGTATTTGGCAAGATTTTTTCTTATTCGCTTCCAAACAGTATGATAAAAAAACTGTTAAGACACTAATTATTTAAAAAATAGAAAACATGAATAGGAGAATTACTAAATCAACAATGTTGGTTGCCTTACTAGGATTATCATCACAATTATTTGCACAAGAAGTTCCACCTCCACCTCCAGGAAGGTTTGCTAAGCAATCATTAAGAACATGGAGTATTGGTGCCCACGGGGGTATTCTTAGTCAGAACACCTTTTTAGGCGGCGGAAGTGTCAAAGCTGAAGAGTTTAAAAGCATTGGCTACGGAGCGTTCGTTAAAAAACAAATTTTACCTGCATTAGGTTTACAAGCTGATTTTTTACGCGGCGAGATTAAAACCCTTAACCAAACCAGTACAATCGAGCAAAAGAATAGCATCAACTGGTCTGGTTCATTAACAGCTGTTTTAAATATTGCTAACTTCAGTCTAAACACTGAAAATGCAGTTTTAATTCCTTATGTTAAAGCGGGTGCTGGTTATATGTCTTCTGATTCTGAAGTGGCCTCAACACAGGCGTTCACAGACAGAGAAGGATGGTTTATCCCTACTGGTGTTGGATTTAAACTTGGTGTAGCTAAAGGGATTAACATTGACCTAGGTTACGACATTAACTTTATCAAATCGTCTCCAACTGTTAAGAGTGCTTACAATGAAAGCAGATTCTCTTATGCACATGCAGGCTTAGAGTTTGCGTTAGGAAACAAAGAAAACTCTCAGTTGCAAAACTATAGCGCTGTTGCCGACTTACGTAAACAAAGTGCAGAAGAAAGTGCTGAATTAAGAAGAGCATTATCAACAGCTGAACAAAATGCTCAACGCGATAGAGAGCAATATGCTAAAGATTTAGCTGACGATGATAACGATGGTGTAGCAAACAAATTCGACAAATGCCCTGGAACCCCTTCAGGTACAGTTGTTGATGGTTCTGGTTGCCCAATCAAAGTTCAACGCGAAATCATTAAAGAAACTAAAGTAATTACTGAAGAAGACCGTAAAGTAGTTAGAGATGCGATTTCTAACTTAGAATTTGATTTAGGTAAATCAACTATCCGTTCTAAATCATATGCAACTTTAAATCGCGTTGCTGGTTTATTGGTTGATAAAAACTTTAGCTTAAAATTAGCTGGTCACACTGATAATACTGGTAGCAGAGAGTTAAACTTACGTTTATCTAAAGAAAGAGCCGAATCAGTAAAAGCTTATCTAGTATCTCAGGGTGCAAATGCATCTAGAATTGAAGCTACAGGTTACGGACCTGACCAACCAATTGCAACAAACAAAACTGCAGCTGGCCGTCAACAAAACCGCCGTGTAGAATTCACTTTATACTAATCGTAAGTAACGGTTAAAAAAAAGCTCCTCAGATTAGTTTCTGAGGAGCTTTTTTACTTAGTTTACTTTTTTTCGTCATCCCAAACTTTTTTCAGGATCTATCATGTTCTAGTTCGCAATCGTTTCCAGTGGAGTACAGCAATAGCATTTCGATCTCCTACACTCGTAACGATTGATTATTTAACGTATGTTAGAAACGAGCGTTAGCATACACCGTTAAGACAATCCCTTTTTGTTCTTATATGTCATTTTAGCCTTTGCGCCTGCACTATAATTGTAAGTTTTGAGGTTGCTGGCTTTCTTTTCGTGAAATGCAGCCCCACGCTCAGAATCTTCATCTTCTTCGGCACTTTTCTTTTTCTTTGACTTATCAGCAGCCTCAACAACTTTTAAACCTTCAGGCAATTCCATTATGTTCATTTTCTGTCCAATAGCCTGCTCGATTTTTTTTACTTCAATCAATTCAATATCCGTAGAGAAAGTAATGGCTACCACATCTTCATTTCCATACTTAACGATGCGTTTAATTAAGGTTTCTTTTTGCTCTGGTAGTTCAAAATGAAAAATAAAAGGGAGTCTTTCAATATTGAGTTCGCCTGAATTCTCATTGGCTACAATTAAGATTCTAGCCTGAGGATTTTCTTTAAAGTCATTAATGTCATCAAAACCCCTATCATCAAAAAACAAAGGACGGTAGATGCTAATTTCGCCTTCTTTATGCTGATTAAAATTTTTATAAACGGTTTGCGCGGTTAGACGGGTATTGACGAAAACAACAACCTTATCAAAAACTTCAGCATCGTTTAATAACAAGGTTAGTAAATTTAGCTTTGTCCTGAAATTTGGTACTTGATAAAGCATCTGCTGATAAACTTCTGCTTGCTTTTCGCCAATCTCATCAACCTCAATGGTAGCTGCCGAATCTTTCATGAATGGGGCTATCATGTGTTTAAGCTTATCGTGCATTACCTCTGTAAACACAACATGCTGAGATTTGTAGGCGCTGTTCGCTAATTCTACCACAGGTAATTGCAAGCCCTTTTTCACGATAAGCTCAGCATTATCAACGATAAATAATTGTATTTTATTGGTATTTAAGGCTAGCTTTAAATATAAAGCCCGGGCACGATCTGGAACAGCAACAATAATATCGCAACCGTCGGTAACCTCATTCATTTGCGTCTCAATGGTGCCGCGGCTATCAATTCCCAAAATTCGGAAAGTACTGTTGCGGTTTAACAGTTTAAATTGTTCTAGCACATGGTCTACATGCTCAATATCCGGCACTAAAATCAATGCTCTTGGTGCTTCCTCGAAGGCGTATTTCAACTTCATTAAAGTAGCTAAAACATAGGTTGTTGTTTTTCCTGAGCCCTCTGGTCCTACCGCTATAACGTCCTGGCCACCTAAAATCCGAGACATTGTTCTGGTTTGGATTTCCTTTGCGGTCAAAAATCCTGCATCAGTCATCGCCGCTATAAGTGGTTTGCTAAGTTTTAATTTATCTAAAGACACAATTACTATTTTAATGTTTGAACTGCAAATATCCTTAAAATAATTAGCTTTTCTGAAATTGAATTTAAAGGCATTGAATAGCTATTAAAAGTGGACAGATATGATATGCACCCGGACCGCGGTTTACTTTGAGATATGATGATTTTTTAGCTTATTTATCAATCCTATTTACGTAATAAGGTGTTAATGATAATTTTATTTAACTGTAAATTAAACAGTTATAAATTTTTTAAATTAAAAAAACTACTAAATCTATAGATATTATATACTTATTTATATATTTGCTCAACAATAAGCATTACAAAATATGTTGAACAATTAAACACGAAGATTATGTCCATTTATTTTCAATATCCGGCTATAGATGAATATCCTCAATTGATTTATCCTTTGCAAACAGAGGTTGAAAAATTAACGAATACAAAGGATGAAGATAGCTTAAATAAAGAACAGATTTTAGAATTAAGTGATTATTTAACATTAAAACAATTGTAAAAATACGGCCAGTTGACCGATAGGAAGGTTGGGGTTTCATAAACTCTTTATAATGGTTCGAATCCATTACTAGGCCGCAAAGTGTATCTCATAGCACTTTATCCTGATTCTGCTCAATCAGGTAAGATTTGGTTATCTTATATTTGTTTTGTTGTTAGCAAAGGCTATCCGCGATGGATGGCCTTTTATTTTTAAAGCAACTGTCGTCAGCCTATTTTGTTTCTTCATTATTTGAAGCGCAGTTTCAGTGCCTATCGTTAAGGCTTGTTCCTGCTGTACACTGCAATCTTTTTGGGAAGATTCAGAAAATATAATATCACGGTACCAAAAAGGATTTCCGTTTCCATCAGGGCTATTAAACAAAGGCTAGCGATTTTAAGGTTATTATAAACAATCAGATCATTAAACATGCAAGAAACAAAGTGGTATTTAATAGATTCTTCGCAGTTTTCAGAATAACTAAATATTTTTCTAGAATCTCAAAACATTTTATTTTAAAAGTGGTTAATTATATAATTCACATTATACTAATCTTTTACAGATTAATTTGTTTGGTTTAAAAAAGGGATTTATGGATATAAATCCCTTTTCTTTTTATGCCAAATTTTTAAATCCTATATTTAGCCATATCAATTCTACTACCCTATCTTAGATGAACAGAAAACATTTCATTTCTTCATTTATTGCGGCTACTGCCATTATTCCAGCCATTAAAACTTTAGCTATTGAAAGTGAAAGTTCATCGTTTAAAATCCCTCCTTATTTGAAACCTGGTGATACGATAGGAATTAGCAGCCCGGCCGGGCACGTTACACTTGAGCAGATCCAACCTTCCGTTGCACAAATGCAAAGTTGGGGTTTTAACATCAAAATTGGAAAAACCATTGGCAAGCGTGATTTTACCTATGGTGGAACAGACGAAGAAAGGCTAACTGATTTTCAGGAAATGCTGAATGATCCAGGCATTAAAGCCATTATGTGTGCACGTGGTGGATACGGTTTTGTACGCATTATTGATCAGCTCGATTTTTCCGGTTTTAAACGAAACCCTAAATGGATTATCGGCTTCAGTGATATCACCGTGCTGCATTGCCATCTGTCCAAAAATTTTGGCATTGCTTCTATTCATGCTAAAATGTGCAACAGTTTTCCTGATGATTGGGCTAAAGCAGAGCCTATACAGGTTGAAACCATCCTCTCGATAAAAAATGCCATGATTGGTGAAAAAATGGGTTATACCGCTCCAGTAAATAGCAATAACCGTTTTGGTAAGGCCGATGCGATACTGGTTGGCGGTAACCTGAGTATTATCGAAACACTGGCTGGTAGCCAATCAGATTTGGATACGAAAGATAAAATCTTGTTTATAGAGGATACCGGTGAATACCTTTACAGCATCGATAGAATGTTGTGGAATTTAAAGCGTAGCGGCAAGCTTAACAGCCTGAAGGGACTAATTGTTGGCGGTTTTAAAGTTAAACCTGATGATGCAGGCGAGGAGTTTGGTAAAAATATTTATGATATAGTGCTTGAAAAGGTAAAAGAATATGCCTACCCTGTCGCATTCGATTTTCCTGTTGGTCACCAGCGCAATAATTTTGCATTGAAATGTGGTGTGAAGCATACATTTGTGGTAAATGAAAATGGCTCGGCATTGAGAACAATTTAATTGTATCATCGTACTGATAACTCTGTGGCTTTTATTTTAGCGGCTAATTACTGTCAAAATATTTCGTATTTTTGATTATAAAGTATTTGTCATGGCTGTAATCGCACATCCTAAAAATAAAAAGCAGGAAGCCGCAATCGAGGCTATTCTAAAAGCTTTAGATGTATCTTTTCAAAAAGAAGAGGAAAGTCCGTATCATCCTGAATTTGTTGCTAAGGTAAATCAAAGTTTAGCAGAGGTAAATAAAGGAACTGATATTACACTTGACCGCCAGCAAATCAATATGGGAGATATAAAGTAATCATCTCATATATTGCACAAAAACATTTGTTAACTATCCAAAAGTCAGGAGACAAGTCGTCAATAAAAAAGGTTGAAAAAATTAGCGTAGCGAATCCTGAAAGGTTAAAGTTCGAACTATCGGGACTTTGGCCACGGCGAATCAATCAAAAAAAAACGTTTAATTTATAAAATAGAAGATGAAGTAGTAACCGTTACTATTATCTCCGCCTTAGGTCATTACGGAGACAAATAAGAAAATTAACTTCAAGATTAGACGCCGCCTAAATAAAGATAAATGCTTAGGTTATCTGGAATTCTGATATTTTAACAATATATCTTAAACCGTTTTTACCTCATCCTCATTATAATCCTTAATATCTGTAATATAACCATTAATCAGTAGAAAATCAAATAATGGTTTGGCTTCCGGGGTAATCGGCATATTCTCTGTTGTAATGACCTGATTGGTCTTTTTATCCAGAAATGGATAAGCAAATAACCGCACATTGGTGTTAAACATATCATTTACATAACTCAACAATTGGCCAGAATAATTTTCGCCTGTGAAGTTTTTAGCGTTGAATACGAATTTTAAGTTGTTGATGTTTGTAGCTAAGCCAACACTTTTTGGCTTACATCTGGCCAGATATTTGGCAAGGCGGTTATGGCGGGTAAAATTTGAAACGATCACCGTGTTTCCCGTGTCGCACATTTCCTGCGTACGTTTCGCTACGGTTTCTAAATCGATATCATCGGGTGTTTCCTGTGCGTCGGTTAAGACATTGGTTGCCAAAACCTCAATCATTACAGCCAGATTTCCCTCTTCTACTTTATTCGTACGCTTAAATTGCTCCGTAGCTTTATTAAAAAGGTTAAAGTTAGGTAACGATTTTTGGCCATATTTGGTCCGTAAAATCATGATATCCTTTTTGTATAAAAGATCTTTAGCCTGCCGCGGATGTGCATCAGCATCAAAAATTGCCGCTGCAGAGAAATCTTTCATAATCATATAAAGATTCAGTAAGATGTTGTCTACTCCAGGAAATGCCGGACCTTTAACCGAAATCAAATCAATTTCTACAGATCCAATGGTTAAATTGTCAGCCAAAGATTCTACCATTATTTTAGGATCCTCATAATAATAGAAAGCTGCATAAAGCAAGTTTACACCAATAATACCAAGCACACGTTGTTGCATATTTACATCAGTATCCAACAAACGGACATGAAAGAATATCTCGTTAGGGAAACCTCCCGGCTCGTTTTGGAACCTGATGCCAACCCAACCATGTGGTTCGTTGGTACGTTTATAATTTAAGGTAGTTACAGTATCAGCAAAAGCAAAAAAGGTGCGGCTCTCGTATTTTTCGCCTGATAAACGCTCATTAAGTAATCCGAATTCATGGTCAAGCATCTGTAAAAGCCTATTTTGGCTAACGTAGCGGCCATTTGCCTCTGCTCCATAAATCGCGTCGCTAAAAGTCATATCATAGGCCGACATGGTTTTGGCTACGGTTCCAGATGCCGCTCCGGCGTTAAAAAAATTTCTTGAAACTTCTTGTCCAGCACCGATTTCTGCAAAAGTGCCATAAATTCTTGGGTCAAGATTTATTTTGAGTGCTTTG
>NZ_JAQIIV010000018.1:0-96396 GCF_036946585.1 Pedobacter terrae
TATGGCTTCAGTTTTACTTAATTTCTTTGCAGAGTAAGCCCAGGTTACCGGTTTTTCGATTTGAGCAAATGCGCCAGCAATGGTAAAAAGTACCATCGAAAGCACCAGGGTGATTTTTTTCATTTGTGTTTTATTTTGTGTGTATAAATTCAATTTCCTTAAAGTTAAAAACTTTTAAACCATTTTTTGTAACAACGTTTAACCTGCCGTTATTTTCAACTCCTGTAATCGTTCCTTCAAAAACCTCGCCGTTATGTTTATATAACGCAACAGTCTGGTAATTATATAGCTTCGCAAGGTAATCATTTTGTAAAATACTGAATTTCCCTGCCCTCAAAATTAAGTAGTACTTTTCAATAAATATGATTATTTTCTCCATAATATCCATTAAAGGCACTTCTCTTTGTAAAATTTGAATGACGGAAGTGGCACGCCTACTTATACTTTCCGAAAATTCTGATTGATTCACGTTTAACCCAATGCCAATTACTGATGACTTAAAAGCACTACCTGTCAGTGTATTCTCAATTAAAATTCCGCCCAATTTCTTGTCCTCATAATAGATATCGTTGGGCCATTTCACGCTTACTCCTGTGGGAATAAAACAAGATAAGGCTTCACTTACGGCCAGGCTAACAGCCATATTTAAATAAAACTGCATCTCAAGAGGTAAAAAAGAAGGTTTAACATAGATACTCGTACTGATATTTTTACCTTCCTGTGTCTGCCAAACACTTTCCTGCTGCCCCCTTCCGGCAAACTGATGGTCTGCCATAATTACAGTTCCTTCAGCTAATGGCTCGGATTTTGACACCATATCTTTTAAAAAGTTATTTGTAGAATCAACTTCTTTTAATTTGATTAAATTTTGACCAACAAATAGTGTTGAAAAAGTGTTATTTTGCAAGTGTTGAATTTATAATATTGTAATTCCAAAATTAAAGCATTTTAATGGTAAAAAAGAAAATAGTAGCCCTTTCTACATACCTTTCTGAATTGGCCGTTCACGGCATACAGGAGAAAAAAGGAGAAGATATCGTGCGGTTAGATCTTAGAAATATTCATACTTCAGTGGCTGATTACTTTATTATAGCGAGTGCCAACTCCGCTACCCAGGTAAAAGCTATTGCCGATAGTGTAGAAAAAGAAATATACAAAGCCACTCTGGCCGACCCCAGACATAAGGAAGGTTTCGAATCAGCAGATTGGATAATTCTTGATTATTTCGATGTGGTTGTGCACATTTTTAAAACTGAAAAGCGCCACTTTTATGGCATAGAAGAACTTTGGGGAGATGCAGAAAGCACAAATTTTCAAAGCGCATAACCTAATAGAACCATTTTGACAAAGACAAATGAACGACAATCAAAATAATAACGAGAAACAGGGAAGAAGAATTCCAAATATTCCTAAAAAACCACAAAAAGGATCAAAATTTAATATTTTCTGGGTTTATGCAGCCATTATTATAGCCATTATTGCTGCACAGTTTTTATTTACCAGTGATGGGGGTAAAGAGGTAACTTACCAAAAGTTTGAACAACAGATGTTGCTTAAAGGCGACGTTCAAAGAGTGGTTGCTTACAAATCAGACGATTTAGTTCGCGTAGAGGTTTATATCAAAAAAGACAGTCTAAAAAAACCGATATATGATGCATACAAAAGCAACAGCACTTTTAACGTAAACAACGCCTCGAGTCCTGTTGTATTTTTTAATGCCGGAACGATGGATGGACTGGATAAACAACTTGCTGATTCGCAAAAAGACCTTCCCGCTAACCAACCAAGAATATTGGCAGAAAAAACCAGTCGGAGTAATCCGTTGGCAAGCTGGTTTTTAAGCATCATTTTACCAGTATTGCTTTTAATCGGTTTCTGGATTTTTATGATGCGCAGAATGGGTGGCGGTGCTGGCGGTGGCGGCCAGATTTTCAGTATCGGAAAATCTAAAGCAACTTTATTTGACAAAGAAAGCCAGGTAAGCATCACATTTAATGATGTTGCAGGTTTAGAAGAGGCTAAAACAGAGGTAATGGAAATTGTAGATTTCCTTAAAAACCCTAAAAAATACACCGATCTGGGTGGAAAAATACCTAAAGGTGCTTTATTAGTAGGTTCGCCTGGTACAGGTAAAACGTTATTGGCCAAAGCCGTTGCAGGCGAAGCTCAGGTTCCTTTCTTTTCTCTATCAGGTTCCGACTTTGTAGAGATGTTTGTTGGAGTTGGTGCATCTCGTGTTCGCGACTTGTTTAAACAGGCAAAAGACAAATCACCTTGTATTATCTTCATTGATGAGATTGATGCTATTGGCCGTGCCCGTGGCAAAAACGGTGTGATGGGCGGAAATGATGAACGTGAAAACACCTTAAACCAACTTTTGGTTGAAATGGATGGTTTTGGTACCAATACACATGTGATCATCCTTGCTGCTACCAACCGTGCTGATGTTTTAGATAAAGCCTTATTAAGGGCTGGAAGGTTCGACAGGCAGATTTACGTTGATTTACCGGATGTTATAGAACGCAAACAGATTTTTGAAGTACACATTGCGCCACTTAAAAAATCTGAAGAACTTGATACCGAATTTTTAGCGAAGCAAACGCCAGGATTCTCCGGTGCAGATATTGCAAATGTTTGTAACGAAGCGGCATTAATTGCGGCACGGAAAAACAAATCCTCAGTTGATAAGCAAGATTTCTTAGATGCTGTAGATAGAATTGTTGGTGGTTTAGAAAAGAAAAATAAAATCATTACCCCAAGCGAAAAACGTGCAATTGCGATCCACGAGGCTGGCCACGCCACGGTAAGCTGGTTACTGGAACATGCTGCGCCTTTAGTCAAGGTTACTATTGTTCCACGTGGACAAAGTTTAGGTGCCGCTTGGTATCTGCCTGAAGAGCGCTTAATTGTCCGCCCTCACCAAATGCTCGACGAAATGTGCGCAACAATGGGCGGTAGAGCCGCTGAAAAAGTGATGTTTGATACCATTTCTACAGGTGCACTTAGCGATTTAGAAAAGGTGAACAAACAAGCAAGGGCAATGGTTACTATTTATGGTTTGAACGATAAATTAGGAAACATTACTTATTACGATTCATCTGGTCAGAACGAATATAATTTCTCTAAACCATATTCAGAGGATACCGCTTTAACTATCGATAAAGAAATTTCGGCATTGATTGAAGGTCAATACCAAAGGGCAATTCAGCTATTAGAAGAAAATAAAGATAAATTGATTCAATTGGCCGATATCCTAATCGAAAAAGAAGTTTTATTTAAAGACGATTTAGAAGTGATTTTTGGTAAACGGTTATTCGAAAACCAAGGCGAAAGCGGAACACCTGGACATATTACTCCAGTTGAGGCTTAAATAAATAATTTCTATTATTACATTTGCTACCCTAGTTTAATCATTAGGGTAGCTTTTTTTTATAATGAAGGATAATACGACAGCGAAAGAACAAATACTAAAAAAGATAAGGAAGGCATTATTAGAGAAGCGTGAAAATCCCTATCCTAACTTAGAAGAAAGTCCATTGTATAAAAAAAATACAGATGAGCTTGAAATATTATTTGCTGAACAGCTTACCGCAATATCTGGTAACTTTATCTTCTGTGAAGATGGAATTGATTTTTTTGAAAATATGTTGCATCTGGCTGATAAGTTTAAATGGCGGAAAATCTATTGTTGGGAACCTGAGCTACAGCAATTTTTAAGCAAATACGAGTTTCCATTTTACCAAACTGATAAGGATTTTGATCAGGCGGAGGTAGGTATTACCCTTTGCGAAGCCTTAATTGCCCGCAACGGAAGCGTAATGGTTACAAATCAAGGCGCTGCAGGGAGAAGGCTTAGCATTTTTCCACATCACCACATCGTAATCGCAAAGACCAGTCAGTTGGTTTTAGATCTTAAAGACGCTTTTATGCTATTGAAAAACAAATACGGCAACCAAATCCCGTCAATGATCAGTAATATTACAGGACCAAGCAGAACGGCAGACATCGAAAAAACTTTGGTTTTAGGTGCACACGGCCCTAAAGAGCTTTTTGTATTTTTGATTGATGATTTTAGTTAACTATTGTTGTTTTTGTCTAAAAAATTATAGCCTCGCCCAGTTCTTTTCAGTAGATTCCCCCAAAATTATTTACAGCATTAACTGCAGTTGATACCATCGTAAAAATATGGCGCAAAAGCTAAATGTAACCGAAAAATCAGGGCGGCTAAAGTTTGCGCTTGAAAATAAATCACGCTAACTTTTTTATTTATTTTCGATTATCGAAGATTATTGGTATTTTTATACTACATACCATTTTGGTATGTGGTATTATAATGATGAGCAAAGCGATAAATACGGTAATCACCGGTACTGGAAGTTATATTCCACAAAATATTATTTCTGGTAATGAATTCTTAAACTCGACATTTTTTGAGAACGGAAATGTACTGGAAAAAGAAAATTCAGAGATCATTCATAAATTTTCCGAGATTACAGAGATTGTGGAACGTCGTTATGCCTGTCCTGATCAGTTAAGTAATCATATCGGCGCAAAAGCAGCAGAAAAAGCCATTGAAAATGCAGGTATCGATAAAGAAACCCTGGATTACATTATATTCTGTCATAACTTTGGTGATATCCCTTTGGGTAGTAACCGTACTGATATTTTACCATCTTTAGCTTCAAAGGTTAAACAACAACTCGGCATTCAAAATCCAGACTGTGTTGCTTACGATATTATTTTTGGCTGCCCGGGATGGGTTCAAGGTGCGATACAGGCCGATTACTATATCAAAAGTGGGGATGCCAAACGGGTTATGGTTATTGGCGCAGAAACCTTAAGCCGTATTATCGATCCACATGACCGTGATAGTATGATCTTCTCGGATGGTGCCGGAGCTGTAATATTCGAAGCAGAAGAAGCGGCAGAAAAAAGCGGAATATTAGCTCATAAAACAGAAACCCATGCGCTTCATCATAGTAACTTACTTACTATGGGCAAAGGATCTAATCCTGATGATACCAGCGGAAACTTCTACCTGAAAATGAACGGACGTAAACTTTATGAATTTGCAGTAATCCAGGTACCACAAGTAATTAAAAAAGCGATTGACAAAGCTGGTTTAAGTGTTGATGATATCAACATTGTATTTGTGCACCAAGCCAATGGTAAAATGGATACCGCAATCATGAAACGTTTGTTTAAACTTTATGGAAAAGATACGGTGCCGGAAAACTTAGTTCCGATGACGATTTCGTGGTTAGGAAACAGTTCTGTTGCCACGGTACCAACCTTGTTAGACCTCGTATTAAAAGGGGAAGTTAAGGGTTATAATATAAAAGCCGGCGATGTAGCGGTATTTGCTTCAGTAGGAGCAGGGATGCACATTAATGCTTTTATATACCGCTTCTAATTGGCTAACCGTTTTAACCCGGCCCTGGCCTGGTTTTCAATACTGCTTTCAAACTCATGATTTTTCATGGCAATGGCAGTATTGAAGGCCTCTTTTGCTTTCGCTATATTTTTCCTTCTTTCATAAATCTTACCCATCTGCACCGCAGCATTTGCAGCAAAATAATATTTCAGGCTTCGCCCTTCGTTAATCGTCTCCTGATAGGCTCCTAATGCCTGATCATCTTTTCCTAAATCATCATAAATTCTACCCAAACGGTAGTTTAGTTCTGTTTTGTCTTTGTCGTTAGTATAATCTGTTACCTTCCTGTTACTAATGATCTGCAAGGCCTTGCTTAAATAACCACCGTCAAATAGCAACCTGGCTTTTAAAAGATCAATAGTTGGTGTTGCTGCGGCAGCTTCGGCCTTGGCCTGCTTATCCTTTTCCATATAGCTGTATCCGTTTTTAACAGCCTTCGCTGCATATAACGTATAAGCTGCCTGATCTCCTTTCAGAAGAGCGATCCAACCCAAATGAAGGTAAGTGTCCTTTACAAAATTAACACCCTTTGTATCCTGTAAAAACTTGTTAAAATAGGTGCCGGCATTGAGGTCGAGTTTATTTAAATGCGCAATTCCCTCCAGATAGTCCAGGTAAGGGAAAGGCTGATAAACTCCTCCCTCTGGTCGCTTGGCTAAAATGGAAATCGCTTGCTCACTGTGCCCGTTTTTAATGCATACATAACTTTGCAAATAACTTTTTAATAAACTGGTATCGGCAATCCGTTCGGTATACCTCATGGTTTTGGCATATGCCTGCGGACTATGTGCCACATCAGTTAAAACGTAAGCATAATAAAACACCACTTCTTCGTAAAAAGGTTCATAAGATGATTTTGGCAGGTTATCGGCTAATTTTTCGAACATATTTAATCCACTCTGCAGGTTTCCCTTAATGCCGAAGGTTGATAGTGCCGTTTTTAAAGCCCCATCAGGCAGGTTGCCCAAGACGACATTAATCAAGCCCAGGCCTTTTAAGTTCAGATGAAAATTTGGAAACTTCTTATTATTATCCTGCAAAAGGCTGTTCGCTCTTTTAACTTCCATAGCCGCGTTAAAATACTCTCCGAAACGGCCACGAATAAGCGCCCATTGCAAGTTAATTTCTGCCTGTGCATAAAGGTAGTAAGGCGAATTTTTATCGTCATCGCTTATTTGATCCAAACGTTTAGACTTATTTCCTTTCAAACGGTCAAAATCAGCCTTACTTTCCGATGTAAGTATGGTAAAATAATCGACATAATTTTCGAGAAGCGGAATAATGGAATTGTTGGGATGCTGTTTTTTTTCTGTAGAGATATAAGCCCTCGCATTCCCTAATTTAAGTTCGAATATGCTTTTATAAGCATTTAAGCAGTTATTATTAAAATCGAAATTTGCAAGTGAAAACAAAGGAGAGACGAGCAGGAGAAACGTTATGGAAAAACGGGAACTTTTATTCATCAGGGATTTTATTTCGGTTTGGTTCTATGCTGCCGCAATAGCTCACATTTAAACAAATAAATACATTAAACGTTAAAATGATATTCTTGTTTCGGGTAAGGCCAAAAAATAGCCATAAACAAAAAACGTCCCGATTTAGTCGGAACGTTTTAATAATTTATAATTGAGCTTAAGCCTCTGCTACTTCGTGTGTTAGCGCTTCATCAACCAAAATACGACCACAGTGTTCGCAAACAATGATTTTTTTACGTTGACGGATATCCAACTGGCGTTGTGGCGGAATCTGGTTAAAACATCCAGAGCAAGAATCGCGATCGATAGTTACCACTGCTAAACCATTTACGGCATTTTTGCGTAAACGTTTATAAGCAACCAATAAGCGTTCTTCGATTTGAGGTTCTGCTTTATCCGCTTTCTTTTGCAAATCCTGCTCTTCTTTTTCAGTTTCGGCAGTAATTACGTCAAGTTCTGCTTTCTTAGCTTCCAAATCTTTTTTTCTTCCATCTAACTCAGCTTTAGCAGCTTCATAGATTTCAGTTTTTGAAGTGATTTCGAAGCCATGTTCTTTGATTTTCTTTTCAGAAACCTGAATATCTAAACCTTGAATCTCGATTTCTTTGGTTAAAGCATCGTATTCACGGTTATTTTTAACTTCTTTTAATTGAGAATCATATCTTTTGATGGCAGCTTGCGCATCTTTGATTGTATTTTTGCGCGTTACGATCGAATCTTCAAGATCATCAAGCTCGCCTTTGATTTTTGCAATTCTGGTTTCTAATCCTAAAACGTCATCCTCAAGGTCGGCAACTTCCATTGGTAATTCGCCACGTACCTGGCGGATTTTATCAATTTTCGTGTGGATATTTTGTAATTCGTATAAAGCTTTTAGCTTTTGTTCTACGGTTTGTTCCATTAAAACAAGTAATTTATGGGGTTTGTATTTTGCTCCGTTAAACGGATTGCAAAGTTAGTAAATTTTTTCTGAATAATTTCAAGCAATAAATTTGAGGTAAATTGTTCAGTTTCAAAGTGTCCGATGTCAGCAATGATCAATTTTTCTTCCGCATCAAAAAACTCATGATATTTGAAATCTGCGGTAATAAATGCATCTGCCCCGGCGGCAATGGCTTCTTTTAACAGGAAGCTTCCCGAACCCCCACAAACCGCAACTTTTTTGATCCTTTTGCCAATTACTTCGGTATGCCTGACTACTTTAGCCTGCATCCTATCTTTTACCAAATGCAGAAAATCGTAAGCATCCATATCGTATTCCAGCCAGCCAATCATACCCGAGCCCACCAGTTGATGTTTGTTTTCGAGTTTATAAATATCGTAAGCTACCTCTTCGTAAGGATGGTTCTCGAACAAAGCCACCAGAATTTTTCGTTCTGCCTGTGTAGGGTAAACCATTTCCATCCGCACTTCGTCCTCTCGATGGCGAACACCTTTTTCACCCACGAACGGATCTGAATTTTCATTTCCCTTAAACGTGCCGAAACCATCGGCATTAAAACTACACTCGCTGTAGTTGCCAATGTTCCCCGCGCCGGCGTAAAACAATGCCGATCGCAATTGTTCGGCCTGGGCCTGTGGACAATAAGTAACTAGCTTTTTTAACAAGCCTGCTTTTGGAGAAAGCACTTTAGTACCTGTTAAGCCCAAACGCTCACAGATCCTCGCATTTACACCTGTATGGATACTGTCTAAATTGGTGTGAATGGCATAAAGCGCAATGTTGTTTTTAATGGCTTTTAACACCACACGTTCCACATAGTTTTTTCCATTGAGCTTTTTTAGTCCTTTAAAAACTATCGGATGGTGGGTAATAATCAAATTGCATCCAGTCGAAATCGCTTCATCCACAATTTTCTCTACACCATCTAAAGCCACCAAAGCAGCACGGATTTCCATGTTCGGATCGCCTACAATCAAACCAGAATTATCATAATCTTCCTGATAATTAAGCGGCGCAATACTTTCTAAATAATTGGTAATTTCTGCTAATTTCATTCGATAAATATAAATAAAGCAGGCAGGTTTCGAAAACTTATCAGTTAACTATTCATCACGCATCAATAACATTACTGGTCTATATTGTTTTTTGAAAGCAAGGTTCGGTTCATTTCGGTTACGAAAGCCCCGCTATACGCTGCAAACCCTGGTTCGTTCCTCACCGTTGGGTTTTCACTTCTATCGGGTTTATTTAACATGGGTAATTCGACCTTTAGTCACAAAATTAACCGCAATACTGGGAAATACGTAATATAAATGCAGCCAGGTGGTTTAAGTGGTCAAAAGATTTTGAAAAAATAGTTTTTAAAAACCAAACCCCGCATGTTTTAGAAACCTGCGGGGTTTAAATATCAGATAATTATCCTAGAATTTTCCAGCCTGCTGGAATCCACCGCCCATTCTTACCATCTGTAAGCTTTCAAAAACCATTTTCTGGTTGTGTTCAAAAGCAAGTGTTTTGTGATTTACCACGTCAATAATTGATCCGATAAAGCATAAACCGGCAGTTAACAGGTACAAAATACCCATACCTATCTGGCCAATAATAAACCGCTGCAAACCCGGAACAGCAAATAGCCCGATTAAGCAGAAAATTAACATATCTGATGGATTCTTTCTTTTACTGCTGTAAACCATCAGGAAATTACGCAACTGCTCTTCAGTTAAGCCTGTTGTGGCTTGTTGTAGATATGAGTATTCCTCTGGTGTTATACCTGGTAACGACATAAGAGGTGATTGAAATATATCCATGGTTTCTATGTATTAGTAGTTGAAATTTTAAACTTATTTTTATTTTTTATCAATGTATAAATCCTATAAACTATAATTAAAAGTGCCGGAAACCCGAACCAATGTTCAGAAAAGCTTTCGGTAAATTTGCCATGTAAAATATGACTGATTGACCTGCCTATACCACATCCCGGACACCAATCCTCAAAGCCTAAATGAGCTAAAGGACAAAGTGTAAAATGATGATCGTGGCCATTTGCTATTGCCAACAATACTAAAGCAGCTACCCAGAAAAAAAGTTCCAGTGGAAAGTGCTTAATGTAATTCATTGTTTCACTTTTTATATAATTTAGAAGTTTTAACACCACCTTTGTTACATCAATTTTCCCTTAATCGACGAAATGGGGATATATTTCGACCAAACGAATAATGTTATCTAAGAACAATACACTATTTCTTACCTACATATAATTTTCACGTGGCAACCCTGCCAAAAATAGTTAAAAAAACCTTTACACAAATTGCGGGTTAATATTAAAAGATAAGCTTATTTTTGTGCCTTGAACATTCGCGATTTAATAAACAGATACAAAACCGACGATAGGGTAACCCAATTTACCAAAGCGTTAAACAGCAGCAAAAACCCAAAGATACAGTTAAAGGGATTAGTGGGTTCGGCTGATGCTATTGTTGCACTTTCTTCTTATTTCCTGTTACACAAGCCCATTCTGTTCGTTTTGCCAGATCGGGAAGAAGCCGCCTATTTTCAATCGGACCTCGAAAGCGTATTGGATAAACAGGTTTTATTATTTCCTTCCTCATACCGTAAATCTTTTGATTTTACACAGGTAGATACAGCCAATGTGCTGGCCCGTGCAGAGGTATTGAACGAATTGAATCATGATTCGGAGTATGGTAAGATTGTAGTTTCATATCCTGAAGCCATTGCTGAGAAGGTGATTGATCGTTCGGCACTCGAAAAAAACACATTAGAAATTAGCTTAGGAGCCAAACTAGGCATCGATTTTATCAACGAATTCTTAATTGATTACGATTTTGACAGAAGAGATTTTGTTTATGAACCAGGACAATTTTCTATCCGTGGCGGGATTGTAGATATCTTTTCATTTTCATCCGATCTTCCTTACCGCATTGAGTTTTTTGGCGACGAGGTGGAGAGTATCAGAAGTTTTGAAATTGAAAGTCAGCTTTCGGTTTCCGATGTTAAATCGCTTACCATCGTTCCGAATGTTCAGGCAAAGTTTTTAACGGAAAGTAATATCAGCATTCTTGATTATATTGATCAGGATACGCAACTCTGGTTTAAAGACGTAGAGTTTACCCTTGATATTGTTAAAGCGGGCTTTAAAAAGGCTGTTGAACTCTGGAAAGCTTTGCCTGCGGCAGATAAAAGCCAAAACCCTGAATGGATCGATCCAAAATTTGCCTTTACTGATGAAAAGTTATTAGGCGATCATCTTCAGGATTTCCCATTGGTTGAATTCGGAAAACAATTTTTTTATAAAACAGACAATCGTTTTGAGTTCGAGACCAAACCACAACCATCTTTCAATAAAGATTTCAATCTGCTGATTCATAACCTTAAGGAAAATGAAAAGACTGGTATTGTTAACTTTATTTTTACCGATTCACCAAAACAGATTGAGCGTTTATATGCCATTTTAGAGGATATTGATAAAACGGCCAAGTTTACGCCAATCAATAGTATGTTGCGCGAGGGTTTTGTTGATCCGCAGATCCAAACGGCATTTTATACCGATCACCAAATCTTCGATCGATATTACAAATACAAACTTAAAAAAGGCTACCAGAAAAGCCAGGCCATTACCCTAAAAGATTTAAGAGAACTGAAATCCGGCGATTATGTTACGCACATTGATCACGGTATAGGCAAATATGCCGGGCTTGAAAAGGTTGAAGTGAATGGCAAAACTCAGGAAATGATCCGTTTAGTTTACGCCGATAACGACCTGCTTTACGTCAACATCAACTCGCTAAACCGGATTGCCAAGTACAGTGGTAAGGAAAGCGGCGTACCTAAAATGAATAAACTGGGTACAGATGCCTGGGACAAGCTAAAAAAAAACCACTAAAAAAAAAGTTAAAGATATCGCCCGGGATTTGATCAAGCTTTATGCTTTACGCAAAACCCAGGCCGGAACTGCATTTTCTCCAGATAGCTATTTACAAACTGAGCTGGAAGCATCTTTTATTTATGAGGATACTCCTGATCAGTTAAAAGCGACTCAGGATGTGAAAAAGGACATGGAATCCCCACATCCAATGGATCGTTTGGTGTGTGGTGATGTGGGCTTTGGAAAAACAGAGATTGCCGTTCGTGCAGCATTCAAAGCTGTAGCAGAAGGTAAACAGGCTGCTATTTTAGTGCCTACTACAATTTTGGCTTTACAACATTTTAAAACATTCTCTTCCCGTTTAAAGGATTTCCCGGTAACGGTAGATTACATTAACCGTTTTAAAACCAATAAGCAGATTAAAGATACCCTGGCCGAAGCTGCGGCAGGTAAAGTGGATATCCTGATTGGAACACACCGTTTACTCAGTAAGGATGTTAAGTTTAAAGATCTCGGCATCATGATTATTGATGAGGAGCAAAAATTTGGTGTTACTGCTAAAGAACGGCTAAAGGCCATACGGGTAAATGTTGATACGCTAACCCTTACAGCTACACCAATTCCAAGAACACTACATTTTTCATTAATGGGGGCAAGGGATTTATCCATTATCAGTACACCACCTCCAAACCGGCAGCCGGTAAGTACCGAATTACATGTTTTTAAGGATAAATTGATCCAGGAAGCCGTACAGTTCGAACTGGACCGAGGTGGACAGGTATTTTTTATCCATAACCGGGTAAACGACCTGATGCAATTGGGTGGGTTAATTCAGAAACTGGTTCCAAAGGCAAGAATTGGCATTGCACACGGCCAGCTGGATGGCGATGCACTAGAAGATGTAATGCTCGATTTCATTAATGGGGAGAAAGATGTTTTGGTAGCCACCACTATTATTGAAGCAGGCTTAGATATCCCAAATGCCAATACCATCATCATCAACCACGCACACATGTTCGGTTTGAGCGATCTGCACCAAATGCGTGGCCGTGTAGGCCGAAGCAATAAAAAAGCCTTCTGTTATTTGCTATCACCTCCTTTATCTACCTTAACTTCCGAAGCCCGGAAACGTTTAAGCGCCATTGAAGAATTTTCAGATCTGGGCAGTGGTTTTAATGTAGCCATGCGCGATCTGGATATCCGTGGAAGTGGAAATTTATTGGGTGCCGAGCAAAGTGGTTTCATTGCCGAAATCGGTTTTGAAATGTACCATAAAATATTGGACGAAGCGATTCAGGAATTAAAAGAAGCTGAATTTAAAGGATTGTTCGAAAATGAACCCGCCCGTCCGTTTGTGGGCTTTACGCAGGTAGATACCGATCTGGAATTATACATTCCGGATGCTTACATTACCAATATCACGGAACGTTACAATTTATACACCGAGCTTTCTAAACTCGATAATGAAGCTGAACTGGCCGTTTTTGAAAAGCACCTGGCCGACCGTTTTGGTCCGGTACCACCACAGGTAAAAACCATGCTCAGTGTGGTGCGTTTACAGTGGCTAGGTAAAAAATTAGGTTTTGAGAAAATCAGTTTCAAAAAAAATAGTTTACGCGGATATTTCTTAAGTGACAAACAATCGGCTTATTTTGATTCGAACACCTTTACCAAAATTTTAACTTTTGCACAGAATCATCCCCGCATGTGCAATTTAAAAGAGGTAAAGAACACCCTTAGAATTGCTTTTGATAATGTAAAGACTGTTGAAGAAGCAATTGAAACGTTAGAATTGATTGATTAAAAACGTTAATTGAGTCAGTTCATTGACTGAATTAACGTTAATTGAGTCAGTCTATTGACTGAATTAACGTTTTTTACTATATTTGACTTAAATGAAAAGTCAAATCATTAGATCTTTACAGCCTATTATTCTTAATAAAATTGGAAAAAAATAAGGTCATTTTAATTTTCGGCACAAGGAGGGTAGGCAAAACCTGGTTGGTAGAAAGCATTGTTAGAGATGCCAACATCAACCACCTTTCTTTAAATGGCGAAGATCAGGATGTACAGGTATTGCTCTCAACCCGAACAGCGGCAAATTATAAAAGGATTTTGGGTGACGCCAAACTGCTCATTATTGATGAAGCCCAGGTGATACCTGAAATCGGAAAAATATTAAAATTGCTCATTGATACTTTTAAAGACCTTACCATTATTGCCAGTGGGTCATCTACCTTCGATCTGTCAAACCAAACAGGTGAACCCTTAACCGGAAGAAATTTGACCTATCATCTCTACCCTATAGCACAGGTTGAACTGGATAAACAGGAAAATGCCTTGCAAACTACCCAAAACTTAGAGGAAAGATTAATTTTCGGTTCTTATCCGGAGTTGTTCCATTTAAATTCATTGGCTGAAAAAGCTCAATATTTAACTGAACTGGTTAAATCATATCTGTTAAAAGATATTTTGATGTATGAAAACATTCAAAATAGCGCTAAACTACTGGAATTATTGAGACTAATTGCCTATCAGGTAGGATCGGAAGTTTCAATTGATGAGATTTCCCGTAACCTGGGTATCAGCAAAAATACGGTAGATCGTTACCTTGATTTACTCTCAAAGGTTTTTATCATCTATAAAGTTGGTGGTTACAGTAATAATTTACGGAAAGAGGTCACGAAATCATCCAAATGGTATTTTTACGACAATGGCATTCGAAATGCAATTATAAACGATTTCAGGTTGTTAGCTTTACGGGATGATCAGGGAATTTTATGGGAAAATTATTGTTTTAGTGAGCGAATTAAAAAAATGGAATACGAACAGCAAAATTCCACTTATTACTTTTGGAGAACTTATGATCAACAGGAGATAGACCTAATTGAAATTAACAACGGAGAAATTTTAGCCACTGATTTCAAATGGGGAAACCAAAAAAAGAAGATCCCCGGTTTTTTTTGCCAAAAACTATCCTCAAGCTAGCTTCTCGGTTATTAACAAAGAAAATTATTTAGATTTTATATTATAAATGTTAGATCCTTCCTTATTACTCGATTTAGTAAAAATGCAGATGCCTTATGGAAAATACAAAGGTTACCTGATCTGCAACATTCCTGAAAGTTATTTGCTTTGGTATAAGGACAAAGGTTTCCCGAAAGGAAAATTAGGTGATTTAATGGCTACCATGTTCGAAATCAGGGTGAATGGTTTAGAGTATTTATTAGGGCCGTTGAAGAATCAGCGTTGATGGATCGCTACTGGAGATAACGTCATTTCGAGCGAAGTGCAGCGCAGTCGAGAAATCTATTTGGATAGATCTCTCCCCGCCTGTACGGGTAGGCCTGTCCGCACAGGCGGGCGCTCCACTGCATTTCGGTCGAGATGACGAAAAAGCACAATCCTATATTTCGCATCCATTTTCATCACAAACCGCATCATCGTTTTTATTTAGTGAGGTAAGTTTGGTAATAGGCTGAGCGGCTTTCCACTCGGTAAAACTTTGGGTAAGCGCATCAGTAAAAGCCTGAACAGGCTGGGCACCTGAAACACCATATTTACGATTCATTACAAAATAGGGCACACCGCGGATTCCTAGATTCTGGCTTTCATAAATATCATAACGAACAGCTTCAGCAAACTCATTACTATTTAAAACGGCAGTAGCTTCATCCTGATCTAATCCGATTTCTACAGCAAGATCAACTAAAATATCTGTTTCACCAATATTTTTGCTATTTACAAAATGAGCTTCAAACAGTTTTTCTTCAGCTAAATCCTGAAGGTTATGTTTTGCTGCCAAATGGATCAGGCGATGCGCATTAAAGGTATTGGCAGGGATATTTTTATTAAAATCGATCGTTAGACCAGCATTTGCAGCCATCTCTTCCACCTGTTTTGTCATTTGTTTGGCCTGCTCAACCGGCATTCCCTTACTTCTTGATAAATAATCGTACACCGTTTCATTATTGGTATTATGATATTCCGGATTGAGTTGAAAACTCTTCCAATCCACTTCAATTTCATTTTTAAAGGGTAATTTTTCCATCGCCTCTTCAAAATGTCTTTTCCCAATATAACAAAACGGACACATTACATCCGACCAAATTTCTACTTTCATAATCCAAAATTAAGCGGATTATAATTGGCTATAGTAAGGCGAAAGTAAAAAGCCACTATCGTTTGGGATATTGGTTTGTATTAGTATTAGAATATCATTCTTGGAGAAATTTATGATACAACCCGATATATGACAAGGAAATCTTAATAAATTGAGAGACTATGAGCATCGTCATTCCCAACTCGATCCGATGGCTATCGATTGGGCTGGAATGACGAACGATTAAGAAATGAGTAAGGCAAACTCCATTGTTATTATTTATACAATTGATTAAATATCAGCTTAAAAGTACCGTGCGTTTGTGCTCTGAACGCAATTTCAGGACCGAAAGCAAGCAATTTACCTTTGCCCACCCTTGCTTCAAAAGAGGTTACCCCATCGTGCAGGTAAGCTTGCCCCCAGGCCCAACCGCTACGCAATGGAGTAGCATTTTCAAACCACATTAAAGGTTTAATCTTTGCAGCTGCAATTGCGTCGCCTGTGAGTTTAAAAACAGGACTATTATCGAAATAGACGTCGGCTTCTTTTTCCATGCCCCAATTGGCTGGCAAAGCCGTATCTATATTAACATTTAACACACTTCCAGGAACATAATATTTTTCAGCAGGTAATCTTTTTTCCGCACCATTTACAATTTCTACCATAGCATTACGTACAGGCAGATTTAAGTGATAAGCCAGATTGGTACTGCTTCCAATAGTTACAATATTTCCTCCAGCTTCCAAAAACTTCTTTAATTCAGGAATTGATTGATCAGCACTAATTCTCCCTAAACGGTTTCTAAATTCCTGAGGAATTTCTTCTGCTTTTGGTCCGAAATTTCTGTTGCCAAACCCGCCTTGAACAGAGGGTATAGCTCCGCCCACAAAAATGATCACATCGTATTTGGATTTTAAGTTCCCTGCGTCTATATCCTGCGGATAAATTACCGTGGCACTATAATGATATTGCTCCATTAAAAAACGCACCCAACCCGAAGCCATAGAACCACCATAAGTATCCCAAAGTGCAATTCTAGCAGTCGAAACTTTAATTTTATTTTTAGGGGCAGCAGCAATTTTTAGTTTGATGTTTGCCTTTTCTAGCACAGCTTTTCCTGCTGACGAAACATAAAAGTCTCCGTTATCTGTAGATCGATAAACCGCTACCTCATTTTTCAATAAATCGTTAACTGCTGTATAGGAATCATTTTGTGCTGCACTTAATAAGTAACCCGATCCATTTGGCACTTTATTTTCAGGTTTTAATAACTCTCCGTACGGATTTTTTTCAAAGGGACCTGAAAAATCATCGAGAATCCGGTCAAACTTAATATCCATTAAATAGGCCAATGTCCATCCGGCGGCATCGTACGGCGGAATTGGCGCACCACCTTCGTATTTAAAATCATTTGGGTGATCTTGTGGTTCGAACATATCCAAAACATGTGGACGGAAAGCCTGATCAGTTTTAACCACATAACTTCCGGCAGGATAATTTTTACCAGCAACGGTAAATGGCGCTGTTGCTTTTTGAACTACAATACCCGTTCTAATCAACGCATTCAAAAACTTAATGGCAGTATTAAAATCAGACTGATCTGCAGATAAAATATACCCACGAGGATCCCGGTTTGCAGGCGCTTTCATCACAGTATCGAAAGCTTTGATGCTCATCTGGCGTCTTGATTCAAAATCAGCATCGCTTCCAGTAGCAAAACCAACTTTTGCAGCCTTATTAATGGCTTCAATTTTCTTTGGAGAAAAAGACCAGGTATCTTTTTTACCTCTTTCAATGGAATTTCTACCCATCTGGTAAATATTGTACAGCAATTCATCGCGGTAACGTTGTGCATAATTTAAAACAGCATAATTTAAGGATACCGAATAATCAATCGCGTTTTTAAAATACCATTTCCTGGGTGTGATCGGATTAGGTGAATCCCCGTTAGGTAATAACCTGGAAGGGACTAGCGGAATTTCGGAAGGCGTAGGGTTTCCGATAATTTCAGTCAACAGCCCAATCATGTTATGAAAATAGGTCGTAGTTCTTAATCCGCCATTGTACCAAGTAGAATACACCGATCCTCCGCGCTGCGTATAACCAGGTTTATTTTCTACGTTCATCCTGTTATGCATGGCAGCACCAACTGCATCTAAACTGGTTAACAAGGTTGGATCAAAAACATAATTAAAGGGATCCCGATAGGGAGGACCTGCGACAACCGTTCCCGCCGGACCAGCCTGATGGTGGTTGTACATGATTTGCGGGATCCATTCTACAAAAAGCTGGCGACCAATATTCTGCGTTTCTTTGAGATTTAACATAAAGAAATCTCTGTTATTATCATGTCCTGCATATTTTTCGTACAAAACCGGCAAGCCTGTGGTTGTGCGTTTTTTAGGATCTTTTTCTCTCATGTACCAGTTGCTTACAAGTTCCTGCCCATCCGGGTTGGCATGTGTAAATAAGATGATCACATTATCCAGAATACGCAGGGTTTCAGGATCTGTTCGAGAAGCAAACTCGTATATTGTTTGGATCAATTGATGGGTACCAACCACCTCATTTGCATGTAAACCACCATCTATCCACACCACTGCTTTACCTTCCTGTGCCAATGCTTTGGCCTGCTCTGGTGTCATTTCAGCATGAGCCAACCGTTGCGAAATTTCTTTATAATGGTCTAATTTCTTCAGGTTCTCCGGCGAAGAAACAATCAACATATATTGACTTCTGCCTTCTTCTGTTTTACCGATATCAACCAGTTTAATGCGATTAGAACTTGCTGCAAGCTTCTTTAAGTAGGCTTCTGTTTGGGTATAATTGGCCAATTGGTAGTTGTCACCTATATCAAAGCCAAAATGGGATTTCGGCGTGGGTACTTCCTGTCCTAGTAAGGCACAATTACTCAGCAATAAAAAAGCGATGCAAAGCCTGATAAAGTAAGTTTTTATCATAATCTGATAGTTTAGTTGGGTAATCAAATATAATGGAGAAAAATTCCAAAATCAGCTTGCTGTAAATTTGTTACAAGTTTTAAATCCTAATCCATACATTTGCCTTGATGTAAGTTCTTAACTTTATTTTTCATCAACCGATACAGGTTCCCGGAATTACAACCGGGATTAATAGGGAATCGTGTGTAAATCACGAGCTGTCGCGCAACTGTAAATTCTGTCTTTTAGCAAAAAGATAACGGTCTTATCATTATGCCACTGTGCCTTTAACGGCATGGGAAGGCGATAGGATCGGGAATAAGTCAGGAGACCTGCCTATATTGAATTGACGGTACTTTCGCGTTATAAAGTAATTGGTCAGGTCTGATTGTACACCATAAAATTAAAATTTTATAGGCTTGCTTTAAGCTTTTTGCTGATAAGTAGGCAGGCTGTGCCATAACCTTTCCTTTAATTTTTAACAAAGAGTATTACAAATATTGCTTTAAGAGCTTTTGAACGATTTATTTACTTAATCTTTAAAAGAGATGCTAACGCAAAATCTGGGTTATCCGCGAATAGGTAGCCAAAGGGAATTAAAGAAAATCTGCGAAAATTATTGGGCAGATAAAACTGGGTACAAAAATGTACTGCAGGTGGGCAAAAACATTCGCCACGAAAACTGGAAACTTCAAAAGGAAGCGGGAATTGATGTGATTCCATCAAACGATTTTTCCTTTTATGACCATGTACTCGATCATTCCCTAACTTTTGGGGCCATCCCGAAAAGGTACAATGAGGTAATCCTGAAAAAAGGAAATGAGGAACTTGATCTTTATTTCGCGATGGCAAGGGGTTACCAAAAAGAAGGACTGGATGTGGTAGCGATGGAAATGACCAAATGGTTCGATACCAATTACCATTACATTGTACCTGAGTTTTACAAAAACCAACCTTTTAAGCTTTTCTCTACCAAAATTATAGATGAGTTTTACGAGGCAAAACAATTGGGGATTAACACTAAACCTGTGCTAATTGGCCCGGTTTCCTATCTTTTGTTGGGTAAGGAAAAAGAAGCAGGGTTTGAAAAAATAGACCTGATTAAAAACCTCCTTCCGGTTTATATTGAGATTTTATCCCGCTTAGATGCACTGGATGTAGAATATATTCAGTTTGATGAGCCTTTCTTGACTTTGGATTTAAATGAAAAGGACAAAAAAGCTTATGAATATGCCTATAAAGAAATTCGGAAAGCCTTCCCAAGATTAAAAATTGTTTTAGCAACATATTTTGAGGGTCTGGGAAATAATTTAGCATTAGCTACTTCATTGCCAGTGAATGTTTTACATATCGACTTAGTGCGTGCAGAAAGTCAATTAAATGATGTTCTGGCTTCATTAAAAGAAAACACCATTCTTTCTTTAGGTTTGGTAGATGGAAGAAATATCTGGAAAAATGATTTCGAGAAATCTCTTTCGATCATTAATCAGATTACAGAAAAAAGAGGTCAGGATAAAGTGTGGATTGCTCCATCCTGTTCATTGATCCATTCGCCGGTTGATTTGGACAATGAAACCAACGAGAAGAATTTATCAGCAGAAATTAAACAATGGTTAGCCTATGCAAAACAGAAAATTGCGGAAGTAGCTACCTTAAAAAAATTGATCACCACCGAAAGCCCTGCATCTACCCTGCAAAAACTCGAAGAAAATAAGATCGCCATTGCTAACCGTAAAGTTTCTAAAATTATCCATAATCCTGCAGTTAAACAAAGGGTTCTGGATTTAAAAGAGCAGGATGCCGAACGTTTGAGCCCTTTTTCGAGCAGAAAAATAAAACAACAGGAGCTTAACTTGCCTGCTTACACCACAACTACTATCGGATCGTTTCCGCAAACTGCGGAGGTAAGAAGCTGGAGAGCGAAACTTAAAAATGGAACTTTTACTGTTGAAGAATATGATGATCTTATTGCTAAAGAAACCGAAAAAGCAGTAAAATGGCAGGAGGAAGTAGATCTTGATGTTTTGGTTCACGGTGAATTTGAACGGAACGACATGGTTGAATACTTTGGTGAGCAATTAGACGGTTTCGCTTTCTCTAAAAACGGTTGGGTGCAGAGTTATGGGTCACGTTGTGTAAAACCACCGATTATTTTTGGTGATGTTTCGCGCCCGAAACCCATGACCGTAAAGTGGACCGCCTACGCGCAGTCG
Organism: Pedobacter terrae; assembly: GCF_036946585.1. GTDB lineage: Bacteria > Bacteroidota > Bacteroidia > Sphingobacteriales > Sphingobacteriaceae > Pedobacter > Pedobacter terrae_C. Next base: position 20,990 of record NZ_JAQIIV010000018.1, read on the forward strand.
CTTACCTCAAAATACATGAAAGGGATGTTAACAGGTCCCGTAACCATCTTACAATGGTCGTTTGTACGCAATGACCAGCCACGGTCAGAAACCTGTACACAGATTGCCCTGGCTATTCGTGATGAAGTATGCGATCTGGAAAACGCGGGCATTAAAATCATTCAGATTGATGAACCAGCCATTAGAGAGGGTTTACCATTGCGCAAAGCAGATTGGCAAAACTACCTGAACTGGGCAGTAACGGCATTTAAAATTTCAGCCAGTGGCGTGAAAGATGATACACAGATCCACACGCATATGTGCTATTCGGAATTTAACGATATCATTCAAAACATTGCCGATATGGACGCCGATGTGATCACCATAGAAACTTCGCGTTCGCAGATGGAATTATTAGATGCATTTGCCGATTTTAAATATCCAAACGAGATTGGTCCGGGTGTTTACGATATCCACTCACCAAGAGTTCCAAAACGCGAAGAAATGGTGCAGTTACTCAAGAAAGCGAAAGCTGTTATTCCTTCAGCACAACTTTGGGTAAATCCTGATTGTGGCCTAAAAACCCGCGGATGGGACGAAACCAAAAAAGCATTGATTGAAATGGTTGAAGCCGCAAAAGAGATGCGTAAAACGGAAGAAGTACTTTCAGCAGATCTTCAGGTAAATTAATTTAATTTTAGCTTTCACAAGGCAATGGTGGATTCCTAAAAAAATCGTCATTGCGAGGAGGAACGACGAAGCCTACCGGCAACAGGCTGGCAATCTTTTCTGCAAGTAATCCTCCCGTGGAGATTGCTTCGTCGGCCGAAAAGGCCTTCTCGCAATGACGATAATCTTAAGGAGATAAATTAAGCCTTACGATAACCTATTTTTATTTTTTTTATCAGATCTCAACTTTGACAACTTTCTAATCAGAAAGTTGTCAAAGCTTATTACTCACCCTATATTTACCCCATGACCTTAGCAGAAAGAATAGAATATTCAAAAACCAGTATTTTTAAAGCCGTTTTCCCAAATACAACCAACCATTACGATACGCTTTTCGGGGGTACTGCCATGCATTTGATGGACGAAGTTGCTTTTATTACTGCAACCCGCTTTAGCCGCCAGATTATGGTAACGGTAAGCAGCGACAGAATTGATTTTAAAAAACCGATTCCAGCAGGAACCATTGTAGAGCTTATTGGCAAAGTAAACCATGTAGGTAACACCAGTTTAAAAGTTAACGTAGAAATTTATATCGAGCAGATGTACGCAGAAGGAAGGGAGCTTGCCGTACATGGCGATTTTACTTTTGTAGCTATTGATGAAAACAAAAAGCCCGTTCAGGTAATCAAATAACCTGATACATTTTAGCGAAAAAGAGATAAAATCGCCAGAATAAAATCTCTAAATTTGATCATGGAGCAACAACATTCTGAAGCAGATTTAAAAAATATTGCGAAGCAATTAAGCTGTCCGGAAGGCGAACATGGCGTTAAAACAGGGGAGATGATGCAGGCCAGCAACATAGGCATGACCAGTTCTGCTATTAATGCGTTAGATCTCCAAAAAAATGAGACTGTATTAGAAATTGGCGCTGGCAATGGTGGGCACATTGCTCAACTATTATCACAAGCTGAAAACCTTCACTACTTTGGTGCCGATATTTCTGCTACCATTATTGCCGAGGCTGAAAAGATTAATCGGGATTTAATTCCAGCCGGAAAAGTTCATTTTAAACTATCAGATGGAATTACTTTGCCCTTTGATGAAAATCGGTTCGATAAAATTTTTACCGTCAATACGATATACTTTTGGCAAAATCCAGGCAAATATCTCGCCGAAATTAAAAGAACTCTAAAACTTAATGGCACTTTAGTAATCTGCTTTGCCGATAAAACTTTTATGCAAACTCTTCCTTTTACGCCTTACGGCTTTAAACTTTACGAAGTAGAAGAGGTAAAAGAATTATTAAAAAACATAGGATTTACAGTTGTAAATATCCTAAGTAAAACCGAGCAGATCAAAAGCAAAACAGGCGAGCAGGTAGAACGGAAATATCATGTTGTGGTTGCTTCCATTAAATAAACACGACGGAAAAATCATAGTCCTCGTTTGTAACGAGGATTAGCTAAAATAGCGATTGTATCGCTTAAATGAATATAAACTGCTTAAAGATTCCAGTAAGCGCGAATGACGAAACAACACAGAGGCCTGTCCCGGTATTCGCTAATACAAAATCAGATATAAATAGGCATAAACCACAGGAGCGGCCAGCAACAATCCATCAAAACGATCTAATAAACCACCATGTCCTGGTAGTAAACCTCCACTGTCCTTAGTATCCAAACTGCGTTTGAGCATCGATTCTACCAGGTCGCCCAGTGTACCGAAACTTGCAATTAAAACGGCCATACCCATCCAAACCCAAGCCGGACTTTCGGTAAAAAGAAAGGACAAGCCAAAACCGACCAAAACGCTGGTGAACATACCCCCAAAAAATCCTTCCCAACTTTTCTTAGGCGAGTGACGTTCGAACAATTTTCGTTTACCATATTTTACACCAAATAGATAAGCACCCGTATCATTTGCCCAAAGCATTAACAAAAATGCGAGTGGTAAATGAAAATTATATTCATTCCAGTTTTTTAAAAAGCCAAGTGCATGGAAAAAACAGAAAGGGATGGTTACATAAACAAAGCCAACAAATGTATAAGAGATATTGGCAAATGGAATTTTGTTTTTCTTATACAGCTCAGTAATAAAAACAGAGAAAATTAAGGGGATACAAAGTAGCAGATACTTGACATCATATTCTAAGTAATGTAAGCCTGCAGCCATTAAAAAGATTAAAGAACCTGCCATTAAACCAATATTCCGGTGTGGCCTGATGCCAGCATTTTTAATCAGCTTATAAAACTCAAATAAGGATAAAACACTTAGAATAAGATAGAAAATGGTAAACGCATAACTCCCTGAAAAGATAGAGCCAAGCATTACGATGGTAAAAAAGAAAGCGGTTATTGCCCTGGTTTTCATGCTAAAAATGTAAGATGGGAGATGTAAAATGGATGATGTTTAAAAGGTTATTCGATTTCGTTTTCAACAATGTATTCTATGGCTTTATTGAAATCTACTTTATTCACCAACACATTTATCTCGCCAATGTTATATGCCGAGAGCTGTTTATTTATGGTAACCGCAGGGATACCAGCTTCTGTTAATCCCTGTTTTAATACCTCTGCCGCAAAGGCATTGCTGGTGGTATATACTTTAACCCAATTTTCGCTCACGTGATGCGCTATCTTTAAAAAATTTAAACAAAGCTATGGTAATTATTGCACTAATTAAATAGCCATACCATGGAAAACCGATCGGTTCATCCGCTTTATCAAGTGGCATGTGATGTTTTTGCATATAAAAAGCAGCACAAACTGCATAAGCATTATTTAAAAAGTGTGCAAACATGGCATACCAGATACTTCCGCTAAAGTAATACAGGTACCCGAAACCGGCTCCCAATAACATCCGAGGCACAAAACCATAAAATTGAACATGTATGGTACTAAAAATTATGGCCGAAAGCCAGATCGCCAGGTGCGGATTGCCAAATGACCGCTCTAATGCGCGTTGCACACCACCCCTGAACGTCAATTCCTCGCCTATGGCTGGCAAAACTGCAATCATGACCAGGTTCACCACAAAATCGAAATGACTCCTCACCGTAATCAGTTGAAGGGTCATTTTTGCCGCCAGTTCCTCTTTCTCTTTCATCCATGCCTCGATTCCTTTCAAAAAGTCGGGCAGAACCATTTTTTGGTTCCAGATTACTGTCCATTCCATAAAAGGCATACTCGCAATCATAATGATGATAACCAGCAAAAGCAGTAAAACCTTTGGCCGTTTAAAGCTATAAAAACGGGTTATTTTTATTCTTTCTGTTAAAGCGAGGGCCAGGGGTGGTAAGATGAATGTACCTATTGAGCTTAAAATCTGTATTACTTTAAAACCCATAATATATTTGGCATCTCCTGATAAAAGCAGGTTAAAATTGCTAACCAATCCCATTCCGTACATGGCCATACAGATTACCAGTCCAATGATACCAAATATAAAGGCCCCGGCAACTGCGTAAAATAAAAGTAAAAGTAATTGTAAGAAAGGATTGATTTCCTCGCGTTTAGGTGTTACAAAACTCATTATTTGTACCTTTGTATGTTTTATTAATTGTTGAAGATAGAAAATGTCTGTAAAGATAGGAAATATAGATTTAGGTGAGTTCCCTTTATTGCTGGCCCCAATGGAGGATGTAAGTGATCCACCGTTCCGTTATGTATGCAAAAAAAACGGGGCCGATATGATGTACACCGAATTTATCTCTTCCGAAGGCTTGATCCGTGATGCCGCAAAAAGCTTACAAAAATTGGATATTTTCGAATATGAAAGACCCATTGGCATCCAGATTTTTGGTGGTGATATCGAGCACATGCGCGAGGCCTCAGAAATTGCTTCTGCAGCTGGTCCCGATTTGGTTGATATCAATTACGGCTGTCCGGTAAAAAATGTGGTTTGTAAAGGTGCAGGTTCCAGCCTTCTTCAGGACATTGATAAAATGGTAAAAATGACAGATGCTGTTGTTAAAGCTTCGCATTTGCCTGTTACCGTAAAGACCCGCTTAGGCTGGGATGACAATACCAAAAATGTTGATGAAGTTGCCGAGCGACTTCAGGATGTAGGGATCCAGGCATTGACCATTCATGGCCGAACAAGAGCACAATTATACAAAGGCGAAGCCGATTGGAGCTTAATCCGAGAAATTAAACGTAATCCGCGTATCAAAATTCCCATTTTTGGCAATGGTGATGTAGATAGTCCGGAAAAAGCGGCCAATTGGCGTATGGAATATGAGGTAGATGGTATCATGATTGGTCGTGCCGCAATTGGTTATCCATGGATTTTCCGTGAGGTAAAACACTTCTTTGAAACCGGAAAACACCTAGCCGGACCAACAATTGAGGAAAGAATTGAGGTGTGCCGTACACACTTAGATAAATCGCTGGAATGGAAAGGTCCTAAAACCGGTATTTTCGAAATGCGTCGCCATTATGCCAACTATTTCAAGGGGCTGCCAGATTTTAAACCTTATCGCATGCGATTGGTTGCTGAACCAGATATCAACAACATTTACAGCATTTTAGAAGAAGTGGCACAAAAATTTGCCAACTATGACGCCACTGGTGTACTGGCTTGATTTTTGAAAGTTTTTTCTTACATTCGTTATTATCATGGTTACAGCAATTACAGACGGTGTTAAGGTTTCAGTAGAAACCGTTTACCAGCCAGAATATTCAAATCCGGCGAACGAACATTATATGTTTGCCTATCGTGTGGAAATTTCCAATCTTTCTGATTATGCTGTCCAATTGATGCGCCGCCAGTGGTTTATTTTCGATTCGAATAGTAGCAAAAGAGAGGTAGAAGGCGAGGGTGTTGTTGGTTTGCAACCCATCATACAGCCTGGCGAAACCCATGTATATGTTTCGGGTTGTAACCTAAAAACCGATATGGGTAGCATGAAGGGTACTTATTTAATGAGACGTGATATTGATGGCTCAGAATTCGATGTGGATATTCCTGAATTTCAATTGGTGGCACCATACAAATTGAATTAATTTTACAAACATTAATCTCTAGTGCCGTCACCCTGAACCGAGCCTTAGCGAGCTCACAGAAGGTAATTCATTTCAGGGTCTATCTTTCAATAAAGATGCTGACTACGAAGTAGCTATTTGGCCTTTAAAATAATAGAAACTGCTAATAAAATAAATCCGATGGCTATCGGATCAGCATAACTTTCACTGAAAGAATAAGCTAAAAATTCATCAACCAAGTTTATTAAATTATTTGTAGGATAGAAAAGCAATTTCAGTATTTCATTTTAGCATTAGTCCTGCTTTCTTTTCAAGTCCGCACTCGTTCCTCGCTTACAGGCTTTTCTCTTCAATCAGGTTAAATCGCAGTGGTTTTGCCAGTTTTAAAGGTTAATAACATGGTGGATAAACCTTTCTATAGAATGGCGTACCTTGAAACCTAAACCCCAGGCGATCGGGATGCCAACATTTTTCTATCGGCAGAAGCGGGAGTGGGACAGAACTTTTCCTGCTATCATAAAACCTGCTTTCCAAATAGATATTATAAATTAGCCGTCACCCTGATGTTATGACGATCGAGTTAAGTTACTAACCAAAAACGGCCAGGATATTATTCCGGACGCGCTTTATTTGATTATCGAATTTTTAATCTCTGCTTCTTCCAAAAAGCATTGATGCGTAATATAATAAATTGGCCAATGCACCAACAGCTGCTACCACATAAGTCATAGCTGCCCACCAAAGTGCATCTTTCGCCTGCGCATTTTCTTCTTGCGTTTGCATTACACCATTATTGTTTCTTAACCAGGCCAAGGCACGGTTACTGGCATCAAATTCGACAGGTAGGGTAACAATACTAAATATGGTGACCAGTGCTAAACCCACTACACCAATCGCTAAAACTATTGGGTTTCCGGTAAAACCTATTAACAATACACCAATTAATAATACCCATTGCAAAAGATTAGATGATATACTCACTACCGGTACCATGCTGCTTCTTAACTGTAACCAATTATATGATTTCGCCTGTTGCACTGCATGTCCACATTCGTGAGCCGCTACTGCAGCTGCCGCTACACTTCGGCTATAGTATACATCTGTACTTAAATTAACGGTTTTATCTGACGGATTGTAATGATCTGTTAATTGCCCTTCGGTACTCATCACCTTCACATCGTATATTCCATTATCATGCAGCATTCTTTCTGCTACCTCTTTGCCCGATAAACCAGAGCTTAATTGCATTTCGGCATACTTGGAAAACTTGTTTCTAAACCGCCATTGTACAAACATGCTCAGCAATAATACCGGGATGATTAATATTAAATAAACTCCCATTTTCTTATGTATGTTTTTCGTTTAGCGTATATCAAAAAGCGTTCCCATATTATTTGAAGTTTAAAAAACAGTACATTTATATAATGTCAACCGAACTTTCATACTGGGAAAAAGAATCATTTTTTTGTAATTATGATGCTATTGTGATTGGCAGCGGAATAGTAGGATTAAATGCAGCCATCCAACTTAAGAAAACAGCTCCTTCCTTAAAGATAGTCATACTCGAAAAGGGGTTTTTACCGACAGGTTCGAGTACAAAAAATGCTGGTTTTGCCTGTTTTGGAAGCATTTCTGAACTTATAGAGCAAGAGAAACTGATCGGTAGCGACCGCCTTACAATGCTCATAGAAAAACGGTGGAAAGGTCTGCTCAAATTACGCCATTTGCTGGGCGATAATACCATTGATTATCAATGCCTGGGGGGATATGAACTATTTAAAAAGGAAGATAATTTTTCAGCTGACCTAGGTGTATCCAAAATTGAACATTTTAACCATCTGGTTAATGATATTGTCGGATCCGATGCTTTTCTTTTAAACAATAAAAAAATCAGTTTCTTTGGTTTTGATGGCGTAGACCGTTTAGTCAGAAATCAATATGAAGCCCAGATTGATACTGGCAAAATGATGTCTGCTTTGATTCAATATGCACAACAGCTTGGCATTAGCATTTTTAACAATTGTAAAGTAGATCGGATTGAAGAAGAATCAAAAGGTTTTTGCCTGGTTACCAAAAACGGAAATTTTTTATGCAAAAGATTAATTGTTACTGCAAATGCCTATATCAAGGACTTATATCCTGATGTGGATATCAACCCAGGCCGCGGTCAGGTTTTAATAACCAAACCCATTAAAAATTTAAAGATAAAGGGCACTTTCCATTACGATAAAGGTTATTATTATTTCAGGAATATAAATAATAGAATTTTGTTGGGTGGTGGCAGAAATATTGATTTCAAAGCCGAAGAAACTACCACTTTTGGTCAAACTGAACCTGTTCAATCGGCGCTTGAACAACTACTTAGAGAAGTAATTTTACCAACAACTAATTACGAGATAGATTACCGTTGGAGTGGCATTATGGCCTTCGGAAAAACACTTGAACCACTTATCGAAGAAATTCGTCCGAATGTATTTTGTGCAACCAGGTGCAACGGCATGGGGGTTGCTATTGGTTCGCAAAGCGGAGAAGAGGTGGCAAATCTGTTGTTAAATAAACTATAGGTGGTTTTTACCACAAAACATCAAGAAAGCACAGAGGGTGCAGAGTTAGGTTTTATGTAAAGATCCCTCACTGCATTCAGAATCACAGGAAAGAGATCATTACCTTTCCATCATCCATTATACCTCTTACATTATTTAAACACTACCGTCTTATTCCCACTTACAAAAACCCGGTCTTCAAAAATAAGTTCCAATGCTTCTAATAGAACTTTTTTTTCTATTTCCTTGCCCGCACGTACCATTTCTTTCACGCCAAAATTATGGTCAACGTGATTGGTATGTTGCGTAATAATAGGCCCTTCATCTAAATTATCGGTAACAAAATGTGCGGTAGCTCCAATAATTTTTACCCCACGCTCAAAAGCCTGGCGATAAGGGTTAGCACCTATAAAAGCGGGTAAAAAGGAATGGTGGATATTGATGATTTTACCAGCGTAATCTTTTACAAAGTCAGCTGAAAGAATCCGCATAAACTTGGCTAATACGAGGTAATCTACCTCAAATTTATTAATGATCGCTTTTACCTCGGTTTCAAATTCATTTTTATCTTTATTGTTATGATCTACGTGAAAATAAGGGATACCGAGTTTTTCGGTAAAACCCTTCAGACTTTCATAATTACCTATCACACATTGAACATTTGCCCCTAGTGTTTTAAATTGGTTTTTAATCAGTATTTCTGCTAAGCAGTGATACTCTTTGGTCACCAGAACTGCAATCTGTTTTTCCTGTTTGGTAATTAAATTTACCTCGGCAGCATTTGGTAAGTTTTCCAAAAGTTTCCCCTTTAATTTTTCTGCATCTTCCAGGTTACCAGTACAGGCAATCCTGGTAAAAAATGCTTTATTGGCTTCATCTACAAATTCGCGCATGGCAATAATATTCAATTGATGTGCGGCCAGCACGCGGGTAATGTTGGTAACTAAACCAACTTGATCGGGGCAAGAAATAAGGACGGTTAAAGCGTTCATTTTTAAAATACTAATATTCAATTATAAATAATTTTTACGATTTTATCTGGCTAAAGCTGACTAATTTTTTTTGGTATATCTATTTTAAATCTACATTTTTACTAAAATTTTTATCATTATGGAGAACATCGGTATTGCCTTACTAATCGTAATTTTAATTATTCTGTTTATTTTATTGCTTAAAAAACCTCAATCCTCTTTATCTATTGTCTCTGTAGAGGATTTTGAGCGCGCGAAAAGTGAAAATGAAGCTTTAAAAATCAGTTTAGCCAAAGCCGACGAACGGGTTTCTAATTTATCTGCAGAAAAAGAGCACATTACTACTTTACTTAAAGAAGAACAGCAACGCTTAATTGATGAATTACAGGCTGAGCGCGATCGGCTTGCTGATGCCAACCGTGAGTTAGAAAGTACCAGATCTTTTTACCTGGCTGAAAAAGAAAAGTTAGCTGAACAAAAATTAAGTTATGAGCAGTCGCAACAAAAACTGAATAAAGATTTCGAATTAATTGCCAATAAAATCCTTGAAGAAAAATCCACCAGATTTATTGAGCAGAACCGAACTAACCTGGATATCATTCTCAATCCGCTGAAAGAAAATATCAAGGCTTTTGAAGATAAGGTAGAAAAAGTTTACAAAGCAGAGTCGGACGAAAGGAATATACTAAAAGGTGTAATTTCTGAATTACAGATTCAAAGTAAACTTATTCAGGAAGATGCCAATAATCTAACCAGGGCTTTAAAAGGCGACAGCAAAAAACAGGGAAACTGGGGAGAGATCATTCTGGAAAAGGTTTTGGAACGATCTGGATTGGTTCGCGATCAGGAATATCGTATCCAGGCTTCTCACACCTCTGGTGAAGGTGGCCGATACCAGCCAGATGTGGTGATAGACCTTCCAGATGATAAACACCTGATCGTTGATGCTAAGGTGAGTTTAGTAGCATATGAACGATCGGTATCAGCAGAAACAGATGAAGAGCGTGAAAGTTATGTAAAGCAGCACCTGGCCTCTATTAAAAATCATGTGCAGGAACTGTCATCTAAAAATTATCACGATTTGTATAAAATCAATTCTCCTGATTTTGTTTTATTGTTTATTCCCATCGAATCTTCTTTTAGCATTGCGGTACAAAAAGATGCAGAACTCTTCAATTTTGCATGGGATAGGCGAGTTGTAATTGTAAGTCCTTCAACTTTGCTTGCTACCTTACGTACCATTGCCAGCATGTGGAAACAGGAACGTCAAAACCGTAATGTAATGGAAATTGCCCGTTTGAGTGGAAGCATGTATGATAAATTTGTTGGATTTGTTGCTGATATGGAAAACATTGGCAGGCACATCAAAAATGGACAAGATGCTTATGATAAAGCCATTAATAAATTGTCAGTAGGTGCTGGAAATTTGACCAATACTTCAGAAAAGATTAAGAAATTGGGTGCGAAAGCTACCAAACAAATTGATACGAAGTACCTGGATTTGAATGAAACGCAGGATGTATAATTTATGTAGGCTAGCGAAAGCCTCCTATTTAAAAAAATTGATTTTATAAAAAATCAATATAAAATATAGCTTTATATGATTTTCTGACTGGGAGTGATCGTCATTCCCAACTCGATTGGGAATCTTAGTAAAAGCGCATTAAGATTTCCGCATGCGCGAGAATGACGGCCAAATTTTTACTTCTTAAAAGCATTCCAGCCCTGGGCTTTCAGCTCATGAACATTGTTTGATTTTGACACCATTTTGCAACCCGAATTTTTATCCGTTACGTGGCCGATTACTGTGATATCTACATCATGTTTCAGTTTTTTGTAATCATCCTGGCTAATGGTAAATAATAACTCATAATCTTCGCCGCCACTTAATGCACAAACCGTTGGATCAATTCCCAGTTCGCGCGCGGTTTCGTATGTCATAGGATCTAAAGGAATTTTCTCTTCGTAAATGGTCATTCCCTTATCTGATTGTTCTGCCAAATGCAAAATTTCTGAAGCCAAACCGTCTGATACGTCGATCATAGAAGTCGGTTTAATATCCATTTCTTCCAATAATGCTACAATATCCATCCTCGCTTCAGGTTTCAGTTGTCGTTCGATAATGTAATCTTTCCCCTCTAAATCTGGTTGAATCTGTGGATTTTCCAGGTAGATTAGTTTCTCTCTTTCTAAAATCTGCAGCCCTAAATAAGCACCGCCCAAATCACCAGAAACACATAACAAATCATGCTCCTGAGCACCATTTCTGTAGACCACTTTATCTGCATCGGCATAACCAATACTGGTAATACTAATTACTAAACCTTGTTTACTTGATGAGGTATCTCCCCCAATTAAATCAATGTTATATTTATTGCAGGCCAGTTCTATCCCTTTATAGATTTCTTCAACAGCTTCTAAAGGAAATTTGCTCGATAAACCCAGGGAAACTGTAATCTGACTTGCCTTTCCGTTCATGGCATAAATGTCACTCAGGTTTACCTGTACCGCTTTGTAACCCAGGTGCATTAACGGCACATAAGCCAAATCAAAGTGGATACCCTCCAACAATAAATCGGTAGAAATTAAAGTCTGTTTTCCCTTGGCATCTAATACTGCTGCATCATCACCAACACCTTTTACCGAATAATCATTTTTAATTTTGAAATTGGTAGTCAGGTGTTTAATTAACCCGAATTCACCTAATTCATTGATATCTGTGCGTTCTTTATTTTCAAACATAAATTATATATAATTATCGTCATGCTGAACTTCCGCCCGACTGGTCGGAATTTCAGGGTGACGGATCTAGTTTTTTATTCTCCATCCAATTTTTCCCTTCAGTAAACCTGGCAATTAACATCGCCGCAACGTTATCACCTGTAGCGTTTAATAAAGTAGCCATAGGATCAACCAAAGTACCTATAATCATAGCCGGTGGCAATGCTTCCGGTGGTAATTGGTAAGCCGAAATCATTAATAATTCTCCTATGTAACCACCATTTGGTATTCCACCTTCAACAATACTTACAAGCACGGTAATGCCAAGCGCTAAAATAATCGTATCTACGTGTACCAAATCTTTACCAAAAATGGCAAAAACAACCGCAATTTTTATAATGGAACTAATGCTCGACCCATCTTTATGTAAAGTTGATCCCAAAGGAATCGTTACATTGGTGATGTATGCCGGTACGCCCATTTTTGTAGTCCCTTCTAAGTTTGCCGGTATAGTAGCAATGCTGCTACAGGTTCCGATGGAAGTTAAAGAGGGTACAATATTATTTTTCCAAAATGCTTTTACGGCTTTAAATCCACCTGCAACGAAAGCGTACAGCGTAAAAAAAACAATAAAATAAAATGCACCAACCCCATAATACAAACCCAATGCTTTAGCATAGGTGCCAAAAAGCTGTGGACCAAACACACCAACCTGGTAGGCGAAATAAGCACCCAAACCAACCGGACCTAATTTCATAATCAAAATGATGAGTTTTTTCATCACCTCATTACCTGAAACCAGGAATTTTTTAAAACCTTCACCTTCCTTTTCTGCATATAAGGTTGAAAAACCTACCAATACGGAAAAAATAATCAGCGCCAGCATATTTTTCCTGCTTCCGATTTCAAAAAATTCACTAACTGTTAAAAGTTGTGTCATTTGTTCACCAAACGACTGGATCTTTTCAGCTTCAGTTGGTAAAATAGCGTTTCCTAATTGCTGGTGGATAGGAAAGATCCATGTTGCAAATAAAGTTAAAACCGCAGAAATAAGTATGGTAGAAAGAAATACCAAAACCATAATGGTCAATAATCTTCCTAACTTTTTTGTTCTATCAATATTTGCAATAGCTGATGAAACCGCAAAAAATACCAATGGAATAACAGCTGTAAACAACAGGTTTAAAAATATATCTCCTAAAGGTTTTATACTTTCAACGCTTTTTCCAAAAATTAAACCCACAATACTTCCGGCAGTTATCCCCGCCAAAAGCCATAATAGGCCAGCATAATTTTTTAGGATGTTGTTGTTTTTCATATAATCTTTTTCTTCATTGCGAGGCAGGCAGGCGTTGTTGTGCCTGCTTGCAATGACGATTGTTGTTTTTACAATCCCAGCTCTGCTGAAATATCCAGCATTCTTTGGATCGGTTTACGTGCCTGTTCAATAATATGCTCTGGAACAGTTACCTCAGGCAAACCATTTTTAATACATAAATATAGTTTTTCCAAAGTATTTCTTTTCATGTAAGGGCAATCGTTACAGGCACAGCTGTTGTTAGGCGGCGCCGGAATAAATGTTTTGGTTGGATTTGCCTTTTCCATCTGATGGATAATGCCACTTTCAGTAGCTACAATAAATTCTGTAGCAGGATTAGTGATGGTGTATTTTAAAAGTCCAGTGGTAGAACCGATATAATCAGCCATTTTCAAAACAACTTCTTCACATTCCGGATGTGCAATAAATTTAGCATTCGGATGGCGTTCTTTTAATTTGGTAATTTTTTCCTGAGAGAAAATTTCATGTACCATACATGCACCATTCCATAATACCAGGTCTCGTCCGGTTTTCTTTGCTACGTAAGCCCCTAAGTTACGATCTGGTCCGAATATTATTTTTTGGTCTTTAGGTAAACTTTCTACAATCTGTACCGCATTCGTACTTGTACAAACAATATCACTTAAAGCTTTCAACTCAGCTGTACAGTTTACGTAAGTAATAACCAGATGATCAGGATATTTTTCTTTAAATTTTCTAAATAGGTGTGGTGGGCAACTATCTGCTAATGAACAACCAGCCTTTACGTCTGGTAATAAAACTGTTTTGTTAGGAGATAAAATCTTGGCCGTTTCAGCCATAAAATGCACACCAGCAAACACAATTACATCAGCATCTGTTTTTGCAGCTTCTTGTGATAAGCCTAAACTATCGCCAATATAATCGGCAATATCCTGTATATCAGGTTCTTGGTAATAATGTGCAAGTATTATGGCATTTTTTTCCTTTTTTAATTTCTCAATCTCTGCAAAAAGATCAAGCGTAGGATCAATTTCTTCTTCTGCGAAACCTTTTTTATTGATTTCTTCTAAGACATCTATGTTCATTTTAAAATTTTCCTTTTTTCAATTTTGACGTTGGTCAAAGATAAAGCTTTCCACGTCTCAATAATTAATAAGTTATTTTAAATAAATAAATCTTGTTTGTTTATTAGTGTGTTAGTATTGTTGGCAAGTTTAGAAATTTCTTTCGTTTAGATAAGTTATTAATTGTTTACTAACATTTAGATTACATTTATCTAATATTATAGGTTTGATTTTCAGTGTTATCGAAAAGTCGTCCAATTTTTATCAATACTGGAATGTTAATTGTTTATAAGTGGGGAAAAAGTTAATTACTTGTATGAAGCTGCTTAAAAATTGCGTAAAAGATTGTGGCAAATTGTGTTTTTAGAGTAGCTTTAAACATTCAAATTTATTTGTTAGGATAATTTAGACATAGCGTTAACATTTATCAACTAGTTGTTAACATCGTGGATAAAGTAAATGTTTTTATTAATGAGAAAGGTAGATTTTCTGGTAATTGGTTCAGGTATAGCAGGTTTGAGTTTTGCACTTAAAGCTGCAAAATTTGGTAAGGTTTTAATTGTTACTAAATCTAACGAAGATGAATCTAATACAAAATACGCTCAGGGTGGTGTTGCAGTTGTGGTAGATAAAGGTGATTCTTTTGAAAAACACATCGAAGATACTTTGGTTGCCGGTGATGGTTTATGCGATCAGAAAATTGTGGAAATCGTTGTAAAAGAGGGACCTCAACGCATTCAGGAGATCATTGACTATGGTATAAATTTCGATAAAGACAATGCTGGTTTTTATGATTTAGCAAAGGAAGGGGGGCACTCTGAACATCGTGTTTTGCACTATAAAGACATCACCGGGTATGAGATCGAGCGAGTGTTGCTGAATGAAATTCATGAGAATAGCAACATAGAGATATTAACACATTACTTCGCGCTGGAGTTAATTACCCAGCATCACCTTGGTGAATTTGTGGATAAACGTACAGAAGATATTAACTGTTACGGTATATATGCCTTTAACACAGAGCTTAACGATGTGGAAAAGATTGTGGCAAATGTGACTGTGATGGCTTCTGGTGGTGCGGGACATGTGTATTCGGCTACAACAAATCCGGTTATTGCAACAGGTGATGGTATGGCTATGGTTTACCGTGCAAAAGGAAAAGTAAGAAATATGGAGTTTATTCAGTTCCATCCAACTGCTTTGTATCACCCTGGAGAGTATCCATCTTTCCTAATTTCGGAAGCAGTTAGGGGTTTTGGTGGTGTTTTAAGGCGTAAGAATGGCGAAGAATTTATGCATGAGTATGATGAGCGTAAATCATTGGCACCTCGTGATATTGTAGCACGTGCCGTAGACAATGAAATGAAGAAATCGGGTGATGACTTTGTTTATCTGGACATTACCATGAGAAGCAAGGCCGACATATTGAAACATTTTCCTAATATATATGCTAAATGTTTATCTATAGGAATTGATATGACGAAAGATTATATACCGGTTACACCGGCATCTCATTATATGTGTGGTGGTATCCTCGTTGATGAATATGGTCGTTCTTCAATTAAAAATTTATATGCTTGTGGAGAATGTTCATCAACTGGTTTACATGGTGCTAACAGATTGGCTTCCAATTCTTTATTAGAGGCTACAGTTTTTGCACATCGAATCTATCAGGATGCTATTGAAAACTTTAAAGATAATATTATTCCAGATCACATCCCAGAATGGAATTCGCATGGTGTTACGCAAATTAACGAGGATGTATTGGTAACGCATAACCTAAGGGAATTACAGAAGATTATGGGAGATTATGTGGGGATTGTACGTTCTGATTTTCGTTTGGAAAGAGCACATCGTCGCTTGTTTTTAATCTACCAGGAAACCGAAGAGTTTTATAAGAAGAATAAAGTTTCAGTTAAACTCTGTGAGTTAAGAAATGTGATTCAAACGGCTTATATCGTCATAAAATCTGCTATGCAAAGAAAAGAAAGCAGGGGATTACATTATACTACAGATTATCCTGAACATGCTGATGAATTGGTAGATACCGTTTTTTAATACAATATCTTCACGCTGAATTTGTTT
The DNA here is from genome assembly GCF_036946585.1 of Pedobacter terrae. Lineage (GTDB taxonomy): Bacteria > Bacteroidota > Bacteroidia > Sphingobacteriales > Sphingobacteriaceae > Pedobacter > Pedobacter terrae_C. The sequence continues at coordinate 37,307 of NZ_JAQIIV010000018.1, forward strand.
CAGTATCTAACTTGCTATATAAATAATCCTTTAAAGACCCGGAAATAAATCCGATATTTATTGGATCAGGGTGATGTGAAATAATATTATGCCTTTAATACTTCCAGTAAAAGATAAATATCCTGAAATAGGAAAGGATAATTTCATTGCAGAGAATGCCACAATTGTAGGTGAGGTAACCATTGGAGATAAATGTTCTGTATGGTTTAATGCTGTTATTAGAGGCGATGTAAATGCGATTACCATAGGAAATGAATCAAACATTCAAGATGGCGCGGTAATACACGCTACATACTTAAAAGCTTCTACACATATTGGAAATAGGGTATCTGTTGGACATAATGCGATAGTACATGGTTGCACGGTTCAGGATCATGTTTTGATCGGTATGGGTGCTATTGTAATGGATCATGCTGTGATAGAAGAATATTGTATCATAGCAGCTGGATCTGTGGTATTGGAAAATACCATTTGTGAAAGCGGTTACATATATGCCGGTACGCCTGCAAAAAAAATAAAGCCCATTACCGAAGAGCAAAGGGCTTTATTGAATAAATTACCTGATAATTATATCATGTATTCGGGTTGGTTTATGGGATAATCGTCATGCTGAACTTGTTTCAGCATCTTTTGTTATTAAGACCCTGAAATAAATTCAGGGTGACGATCGCGTTGAGTGAAAAATGCTTTATTGCGTTGGCGGTGGTATCACCAATGGATCTTCACGCTCCCAATTGGGTTTTAAATCCATTAATGCCTTTAAATACCATACTTTTTCAGGTTGATATCCTTCCTTAACATTTCCTGTGTCCCAGATGCCATTTTTATTTTCATCATAAATAACCCTGAGCATGTACTTACCTGCCGGATATTTGGAGAAGGTAACTTTCGTGTTTTGGCTAACAGGGAAAGATTTTATGACGTCTTTTTTTTCATTTAGGAACTGTACCACATATCTTTTTGAGGTATCCGGAACAGTTACATTTAATACCAGAGTGGTATAAGCATCCTGGCTTTCAAGCGTAAAGCGTTTAGTTATATCTTTATTTTTTGCGTCAAATATAGCTGTAAATGCGCCGTTACCCAGTTTTATATCATAGTTTCTTTTATGCTTCCAAGGATATTTGACGTAGTATTTTAGAAAATCTACACTATCTTTAACTACTTCGAAACCTGTTCTTTTAACTGAATCTTCTAAAAGAGTGATTTTAGATGGATCTGCAGCAGTTATCGGAAAAGGAAAAGTTAAGGTTAACTGTTGGAAAGGGTTTAATTTGCCGCCCAATAAGTTATCAGAAATAGTAAGGTCCCTTGTATAAGTATCTTTTTTACCTTTTGTGAAATTCAAAATTTGCAAAAGCTTTCCCTGATCTTCAATAGCCACCTTAACTGAATCGAAGCTCATGTCTTTCAGCCAAATTTTAGCGGTATCATTGTTTTTGGTAAAATGGACATACTTGCCCACATCTACTGCCGGAGGATCTGTGATGGTTATTTTAGGGCTTTTAAGTTGCTGATTGAAGATGATTGATATGCTACCATCATTATTCAGTTTACGGTCTAATACGCGAAATTCTGGAGCCAGTTCTTTAAATATCTGCAGGTTAATGTTCTCCAGGTTTTTATCGATTACAATAGGTTCTTTTTTAAATCCAACTTCATCTGATATCTGTTGGTATATTTTATCGCCGCCACCACTATTTTCTTTTATTGCGTAAACTTTATAAGTACCCTTTTTCAGGTTGCTCAATTTGTAGGTTCCCGCGCTATCAGTAGTCGTATATATTGATGCGCGCTTTTTTCCAAAGATGGTATCTCTTTCCAAAGGAAGAATAAATACTGTAGCATCTTTTTCCGGTTCATCGCTTAATGAATTAATTACTTTACCACTGATCGATAAGGAATCAATATCTGGCCCGGTTGAAAAAACATAGGATAAATTTTTTACTACATTTCCTTCATTAACATCTGCAATGGATTTTCCGAAGTTCAGCGTGTAAGTTGTATTTTTCTCTAAAGAATCCTTGAGAATAATCTCCAATCTCTTTTGTCTCTTTCTTAACTCTGGAATTTTTTCCTGATCAGGAGAAATTGAAAATTCTTTAAACTCGTCTTTCAAATTAAAATATTCATCAAATTCTATTATGATTTTTTTAGCATTAAAATTTCTTGTCAGATTTTTTGGAGTCATACTTAAAACTTTAGGCGGCTTGGTATCCTTTGGCCCACCTTGAGGTGTTTGCATACTGGCACAACCAAAAAATAGGAGCAGGGTTATAACAGCTGCTAAATTTTGGAGCTTAAAAAAAAGGTCTTTTAAATTTGGCATATTTTAATCGTTCTGACGGATTTTGGTGCTTTTTGGAATATTATGTTTAAAAAATATTTTTTCTTTCTTAAATCGCTTAATTTTAAGTCTTATTTATTTTATTTAAATACCTGATTATCAGTTATTTATTAATATAAACCATTAAAACTGAAATATCTGATGGTGACACACCAGAAATTCTCGATGCCTGACCTAAAGTACGCGGTTTGATCTTAAATAGTTTTTCACGTGCTTCCTTTGAGATGGAGACAATTTTATTATAGTCAAAATCTGGCTTGATCTCTTTATCTTCCATCTTTAACATTTTAGTTACAATCTCATTTTCTTTTTCGAAATAGCTTTCGTATTTAATTTTAATTTCGGCTTGTTCAATAGTTTCTTTATCTAAAGCTTTTGTAACTTCGGCTAATGGTTTACTTACTTTAATGATATCTTGTAAACCAACATGGGGTCTGCCAACTAAACTATGAATTTTTACATTTTGGTTTAAAGCACTTGAGCCTAAACTTTCAAGCATTGGATTTGCATCGGTCATTTCGATGCCCTGGCTTTTTGTGAATTTCACCAAAGCTTCAGCATCTGCAACTTTTTGGTTTACTTTAGCTAAGCGTTCGTCTGAAATTAATCCAAGTTCATGTCCAACAGGAGAGAGGCGAATATCGGCATTATCTTGTCTTAATAATAATCGATGTTCAGCTCTGGAAGTAAACATGCGATAAGGTTCTTCCGTTCCTTTAGTGACCAAATCATCGATTAAAACACCAATATAACTTTCAGATCGTTTCATGATCAATTCACGTTTATCCTTAATTTTTTGGTGTGCATTTATACCTGCCATGAAGCCTTGACAAGCAGCTTCTTCATAACCTGTGGTTCCATTTATTTGTCCGGCTAAAAATAAATTGCTGATCAATTTAGTTTCGAGCGTTAAAGACAATTGGGTGGGTGGGAAGAAATCATATTCGATGGCATAACCAGGTCTAAACATTTTAGCTTGTTCGAAACCAGGAATCAATCTTAATGCTTTAAATTGTACATCTTCCGGAAGTGATGTTGAAAAACCATTTACATAGATTTCGCAGGTATTCCATCCTTCAGGTTCAACAAAAATCTGATGTCTGTCTCGTTCTGCAAATCGGTTAATTTTATCTTCAATGGAGGGACAATATCTCGGACCTAGACCTTTGATGCGACCAGTGAACATGGGCGATTTTTCAAAACCTTCCTTTAAAGTTTCATGGACTTCATCATTGGTATAAGTAATCCAGCAACAACGTTGATCAGTTGAAACTTCGGTATCTGTGTACGAGAATTTACCAGGATTTTCATCTCCCCATTGTTCTTCCATTTTGGAATAGTTGAGGCTTCTTCCATCAACACGGGGTGGGGTACCTGTTTTCATTCTGCCAGCTTCCATACCTAATTCTACCAGTTGTTCAGTAATACCAGTTGATGCTCTTTCGGCTGTTCTACCACCACCAAATTTCTTTTCACCGATATGCATTACACCGTTTAAGAAAGTTCCGTTGGTTAGCACTACTGTTGTGCTTTCTATCTCAATGCCTAATGAAGTTTTAACTCCATACACTGTATTATCCTTTATTAATAGGCCAACAACACTATCTTGCCATATATCTAGATTTGGTGTCCGTTCTAATGCTAAGCGCCACTCTTCGGCAAAGCGCATTCTATCTATCTGTGCTCTCGGACTCCACATAGCAGGGCCTTTTGATTTGTTGAGCATTCTGAATTGAATGGTCGATTTATCAGAAATGATGCCTGAGTAACCGCCCATTGCATCTACCTCACGAACAATTTGTCCTTTAGCTACACCACCCATTGCAGGGTTACAACTCATCTGGGCAATGGTACCCATATTCATTGTGATTAATAAAACAGATGATCCTAAATTGGCGGCAGCAGCAGCAGCTTCACATCCGGCATGACCCGCACCAACCACAATCAAATCGTATTTTGAAAACATTTACTTTATATTTTATAATTGTTTCACGTGAAACAATTTGTTTTTTTACTTTCATTTCTGCATGCTGATCCGATAGCTATCGGAATATATCAGTATACTATATTCAAATGTTTCACGTGAAACATTGTAGGACGGGTGGATTATGTTTACATTGTTTTATTCTGAAAGTTCCAACCATCGCATGGTATAATCATCCAATTTGACTTTCATTTTTTCTATTTCTGTTGAAATTTCTTGAATTTTAATATAATCTGACGAATCAATATTGTTTAAGGTTTTTGTTAATACAGCTATTTTATTTTCTGTTTCTTCCATACCTTTTTCACTTTCGGCCAATTCTTGCTGCTCTTTAAAATTTAATTTTTTCGCTGCTCTAACCGGAGTTTTTTCTATAACTGGAGTAGGGATTTTTTTATTTTCTATCTTAGTTTTAGGTTGCTCCAAACTTAAACGGTACTCAGAATAATTGCCATTATAAATTTTTACAACGCCTTCACCTTCCATAATGAAGAGCTGGTCACTCATTTTATCTAGTAAATACCTGTCGTGTGAAACCAACATCAGGATACCTGGAAAATTTTCTAAGAATTCTTCAAGTACATTTAAGGTATCAATATCTAAGTCATTTGTAGGCTCATCAAGTATTAGAAAGTTAGGGTTTTGCATCAAGACTTTCATCAGATTTAAACGTTTCTTTTCACCGCCACTTAATTTCTCTACCATGCCATGTTGTTTTTTAGGAGGGAAGAGAAATAGGGTCAATAGGGCAGAAGCCGTAATCACAGAACCATCTGCCATTTTAATATATTCGGCATCAGATTTTACAATGTCAATTACACGCTCTTTAGGATCGAAAGTTAAACCGCCCTGTTTATAATATCCAAAAACAGTTGTTTCTCCTGTTTCAACTTTACCCGCATCCGGTGTTAATTGACTGGTGATGATATTTAATAGCGTTGATTTTCCGGTTCCATTTTTACCTGCCAAACCAATTCTATCGCCTTTTTTAAAGGTATAACTGAAATCATTGATGATTGAACGTCCATCGAAAGATTTTGCAACGTGTTCAACCTCAATAATTTTCCCACCTTGACGCGACATCTTCATTTGGAGGTTAATGCTCTGATTATCAGACTTTTTCTTAGTTTTTTCTTCTAAATCGTAAAAAGCATTGATTCTGGCGTTTGATTTTGTTCCACGAGCCTGAGGCATGCGTCTCATCCATTCTAATTCTTTCTTTAACAGTTGTTGATTCTTGTGTAAAACCGTTGCATCTAAAGCTTCTCTTTCGCTTTTCTTTTCTAAGAAGTAAGCATAATTTCCATTGTAATTGAAAATTTTTCCCCGGTCTAATTCCACGATGGTATTGCAAACGTTATCTAAAAAGTACCTGTCGTGGGTAACCAATAAAATTGTTTTTTGTCCAGTAGTTAATAATTTCTCCAACCATTCAATGGTATCAATATCCAAATGGTTGGTAGGTTCATCAAGTACGAGGATCTCTGGATCCTCAATTAAAAGTTTAGCTAATGCCAAACGTTTTTTTTGTCCGCCAGATAGGGTAGATATCTTTTGCTGCAGATGAGTAATTCCCATTCGGTTAAGAATAGTTTTAATCTCATGTTCATATTCCCAGGCATTATGCTCGCTTAATTCTTCGTATAAGCGGTTAAGTGTATTCTCATCCGGATTGGGTTGTTCAATTAATTCTTCATACTCTTTAATGAGCTGTTGCTGTTTATTTTCAAGCGAGAAAATATGGTCGCTAATAGAAAAACCTTCTGTAAATTGGGGTTCCTGGTCTAAAAAACCGATTTTAACGGACTTATTTTTTACAATTTTACCTTCAAGGGGAGGAAACCGCTCGGCAAGTAATTTTAACAAAGTACTCTTACCTGCACCATTAATACCAACCAACGCCACGCGCTGTCCGGAATTAATTCCCAAGGTTAAATTCTTAAATAACCATTCGTCATGATAACCATGCCCTAAGCCTTCTGCCGCAATTAATGTGCTCAATTTTTTTGTATTTCAGATTTATAAAGAAAAATTAGTGCAAAGGTAAGTATAAATTATTTTGGAACGTTAAATAGATGTTTCAAAGCTATTGTGTATCAGTTAAAATGGCAGAAGCTTGATGTATTAGGTCTTATAAAAAGAAAACAGCGGTCGGAATCGCTCCACCGCTGCTTCAATCATTAACTAAAACTAAACTTTATTTTGTAGAGTGACCCGAAAATTTCAATTCATGCCCTCTATTTATTGGTGCTTTTTAATATAAGACGTTGGTAAGGTAGAAAAGTTGCAGAGAGATCGTTGGTATTATACCAGCAGTCTGTAATTATCGACGAACGCCAATAACATTTAGACGAACGCTAATGTATGGGAATAGATATGATTATTTAATGCCATGGGAGATTATTTACAGGGAAGATGAAGCACGCATTTTCCATGTAGCTGGTAAGCATTCCTATTAGGTTACCTGCATACGGTTTGTTTTAATTAAAAGAATCTTCGCTGCGCTCAGAATTATATTGGGGTGGGAATATGAAGCTAAACTAATCCAAATTCATTTCTATAAGCTAAATATTCATCTTCTTTATGCGTCATCAGGGTTTTAGCAGCTTTTCCTTTGTCTTTATACCCCAATAGATGCAGGGTTCCATGAATCATAATGCGGCAAACCTCGTCGAATTCTAGATTTTTGAAGGTTTTAGCATTTTCTTTTACGCGCTCAATACTGATGAATATATCACTAATGATCAGTTTTTCTTCTTCAGAATTATCGAAAGTAATGATATCGGTATAGGTATCATGATTTAAATACTGTTGGTTGATGCCTAACAGATATTCATCATTGCAGAAAATAAAATTGATTTCTTGCAATTGATAGCCTTCCTTTTCTATAGTAGCTTTAATCCACTTTTTGATTTTAAGTTTCTGTGGAAGGTTATAGCTTATGGATTCTGTAAAAAAAGAAATTGCAGGCATACTATAGTGTTTATGACCGCAAATTTAATTAAAATTTAAAGCAGTTCGTTACCCTTAAATTATTTCAGGGTCTATCAAGTAAAGATGTTGAATCAAGTTCAGCATGACGTACCGTAGGTCTCATCGCCCCATATTCAATGACTTTAAATATTCTGTAATTTTATTTTTGTAATAATAATTTAAACCAGGTGGTAGCTTCTGCAGCATATCATTTCCATTTTGCTGCTGTTTTCTAAATTGATCAAGCATTTTTTGATAGGATGGTGGAAACTCTTTTGCTGCTTTACTTTCGCGTTTCGAATCTTCCTCCTGATCGCGCTCTGCTTTTTCTGCCTCTAACAGTTTGGTCAATAGGTCTTTTTGCCTGTTTAATGTTTCTTGTTGTAAACGTTTATTCACCAGATCGCTCTCGGTTTGTTTCATTTCCTGAATGGCTTGATTAAAGTTACCCATTTTGCCTGTACCGTCCTTATTTTCTTCACGGTTGAGTTTTTCTAAAGCCTGACGGATCATTTGCTGCTGCTGAGCCATTTTTCCAAACTCCTGACTCATTTGTCCTTTGCCAACCGTACCTTGATTGCCCCCCTGTTTTTGCATCTGTTCCCGTGCTTTTTGCATGCTTTTATTCAGCTGTTCCTGCATCTGAGAAAGTTGCTTCATTCCTTGCTTTTGTTTCTTTCCACTACCACCTTTACCATTTTTCTGCATATTTTGCAGCTGACTTAGTGCTTCGCTCAATATTAGCGTTAGATTATTAATCGAAGTCATGGTAAATTGCTGGAAACGGTTAGCTTCAGCCGTTCTTCTATCGCCCAGATTTTCCAAACTTTTATCAAGATTGAAATTAATTTTATTCATTTCCTCATTAACAGTCGATTCTATCTGTGGAACGCGTTTGCTTAAACTATACAAGCTATCAGCAATGGTTTTAAGATTGTCTTTAATGCTGCGCTGTTTCTGAACATTGCTGGTGTAAGATGGATCGGCAGCGGTCATTCTCTTTAGAGTAAGCATAACCTTTTCCTGATCGAAAGAGGTAGTTAACAAGTTTTCCAACAGGCGACGCAATTCTTTGGCGTTCAGGTTATTTTCCAATTCTTCTCCCTGTTGCTGCATGTTGCTCATTTTTTTGGATAATTTTTCCATCTGCTCACCTGCTTTTTGCTGTTTCTGGCTTGCATTTTTCGAATCTTTTTTATCCAGGGCATCTTTACTGTCTTGCTGATCTTGTTGTATATCCTGAACATCTTTTTCAGGGTTTTCGAAAGGGTTTGGCCTGTCTAAGGATTTATTTTTTTCTTCCAGCTTTTTCAGATCATCTTTCAGGTCTTTCATTTCCTTGTTTAGTGCATCCTGTTTCTGCTTTAATGACTCATGATCCTGCGTTTTATCTCTGGTTTGCTGGGCAAGTTCCTTTTGTTCCTTAGCGAGCTCATTTAAGCGATCTATATCATTTTGAAGGTTTTGCTCAAATTCCAGCTGTTTATAAAGTTCCAAAATCCTGTCGAGTTCGTTTTTGAGGGTTTTATTGTCCAATTGCATTTTCGAGAGTTCGTTCTGCGTCTGGTCTTTATTTTTCTCGTTCATTAAATTTTGCAGCTTCTGCAAAAGTTCTTTTGTTTTATCGTCTAATACATGATCAAATAGGTCTTTAATCTGTTTTTGTTTTTCAATAAGTTCTTCCGTTTGCTTTTGGTCTTGCTGTTGCTGAATATTTTTATCGTTCTGCTCCTTAATTTCTTTTACGGCCTCATCCAGCTGCTTTTGTTTGTCTAAGAGCGCTTCAATCTGTTTTTTATCCTCGAAAGAAATTTGTTTTTTATCGATAAGGCTTTCGGCCACTTTTTTGCTCTCTTTTTCAATGGTATTGGCTAAGCGTATGGCAGATTGCATTTTCTTTTTTAAAGCCTGGTTGCTTGCATTTACTTGTTCGGCAGTTTCTTTTTTAGTCGGTTTTTTAAAATTTTTAATTTCAGATCGGGTAACCTTTGCACCATTTACGCCGTCATTATCGGCTACTTCAAAATAATATTCAATTTCCTGACCAGGTTTGGCATCAACAGCTTTTAAATCCCAGAAATAGAAAAAGTTATTTGCAGTCGCATTACTTTTAATGGCAATGTTTTTGGTAACGGTACCAACAATACGGTTATTCTCTTTGAGGTTGTATTTAAAGCTCAAGCGGCTAAATCCATAATCATCGGTTACCTGTCCGCTGAAATATATTGCTTTGTTGCTAACTGAATCCTGCTTTTCGGCTACCGTAATCTGCGGAGCCTGATCTTTAATTACCGTAATTTGATGTGAAAGTGAATCTCTGATAGTAACGTATTGATTTTTAGGTGTAATACTATATTTTGAATTGTTTTTTATAGTAGCGCTAAAATTAGCCTCATCGTTAAGAATTTTAAGGAGGTTTTCGTTCCCGTTGAGCATAAATAGCAGTACGTTGCTCTTTTCAGTCTTGAAATTCCAGGTAACTTTGGTGCCTTCGGGCAGCAGCATATCGCCAACATTGGCAATCGATTCTATTTTTTTGCCCAAATAAGCAGGATAATTTAGGGTAGCTGTAGTATTAAGCAGTTCAGGGCGAGGTTTAACGGTAATGGTATATATGGCAGAACTAAATCCTCCGCCTTTGAAAATCAATTTTTTATCATTCTGTATATTTTTTATAGCGTAATTAAACTCATTAATGCTCTTTCTCTCCAGTTTATAGGTATTTTTTCCGTCTTCTACATAAATCTCCGCCGGAATTTCATCACCGGTCACTTTTAGGTTCAGGATAATATCATCACCTTGTGTAAAGGTTAACCTTTTATTTAAAACCGTGAAGCTGAATGGTGCTTTAGGCGCAATGTATTCATTATACTTGAAGAAACTGTTTGTACCCTCACGTAAAATAGCAGGTGCTACAATAGCAATGAGCAGAATGATGGTGAGGGGAACAAAAAGATATTTTAAATATTTTCGGTTATCATTAATCTTAACTGCGGTATAAAATGGAATTGGCCTGAGTTCAATAATCTTCTGATCAATGCTGGCCAAGATAAGGCGATTATTTTCTGGATTTTTTTCCGCTAAATGATGAAGCTGCAGGGTATTGAGTAATTTATCCTTAATATCGGAAAAGTGATTTCCGATGATAACCGATGCTTCATCCAAGCTAAGGTGTTTGCCCAATTTTAACATGGCAAGCAATGGTTTAACGATTAAAAAACCAATTAGGAGTATACCGATAAGTAAATAAGCAAAAAATAAAAAGGTTTTAAAACCAGCGGTTGGATTTAGGTAATAAAGGCTTAAAAAAACTAGGAGATATAGCGCTAAAAGTATAGCAGCGGCGTAAATACTGCCCCGCAAAATTTTATTCAGGTAAAATTTGCGGATAAACTCATCTATTTTGCGTAATAAGTCGTTGTAATTATTGCTCACCATATCTCCGTAAATGTAAAAATTGTTCCAGTCAATTAAAAGGAAAGTATTTAAGGTAACGCGTTTATTTCAAATTGTTTAATGGAAAAAGCTTTTGGCTTGCGCTCCAATTGGTGGCGTTTGATTTTTATTGCAAATTAGAAGTATTTAGCTCGGGGCGTAGCGGCATCCCTGTATCGCAGCGAAAGGATATAGCGAAGAACGGGAACAGGCGTTGATAATTGTACCTGCTTTGCGCTTCAAAAATGCAGATTTATTCAAAAAAGTGATTTGTATAACAAATCTCCACCCGGTTACACTGCATTAATTTTGAAATCTTTATCTTGTTATATTAATACAAAGGTTACATAGATTTTAAATGAGTATTCTGATAAAAATCTACTTTTGGCTTTTTGTATAATTATGCCAATATGAAACAATTACTTATTTCCACACTGATGTTGTTCTTTTTCACTGCTTCTTTCGGACAAAAATTTAACTGGAACAAAAACCAGGTGATTGCACACCGGGGTGCCTGGAAGAAAAATAATTTTCCTCAAAATTCAATCGCTTCATTAAATGAAGCGGTAAAACTAGGGTGTTATGGTTCCGAATTCGATGTGTGGATGACGGCAGATCAAATTTTGGTGGTTAACCACGATCCCGAATTTCAGGGTTTAACCATTGAGAAGGTAAATTACGCAGATCTTTTAACTAAAACCATGACCAATGGTGAAAAGATACCTACGTTAGAAGCTTACTTATTAGCAGGTAAAAAACAGAAAACCACCAAACTGATTTTAGAAATAAAGCCCTCATTGATCAGTAAAGAACGTGGTCTTGAGGTGACTAATAAATGCGTAGAGATGGTTCAGAAATTAAAAGTTACTGACTGGGTGGAGTACATCAGTTTTGATTACGACTACTGCAAGCGTATTTTAACATTATTACCAAATGCGAAAGTTGCTTATCTAAAAGGCGAAATTAGTGCTCAGCAGATGAAAGCAGATCAGTTAACCGGTGTTGATTACCATTACAGTGTTTACCAAAAAGATAACTGGATTGAAAATGCACAAAAACTAGGTTTAACCGTAAATGCATGGACGGTAAATGCGGTGCCCGAAATGCAATGGCTTTTGGCACACCATGTTGATTATATTACCACCAACGAACCTGAACTGCTTTTTGAAGAGATTAAAAAAGCACCGGTTGCACAGGGATGGAAACTAAAATGGGCAGATGAATTTGACGATGTGGGATTACCTTTAACCAAAAACTGGGGCTATGATGTAGGTGGCAGAGGTTGGGGGAATAACGAACTGCAATATTATACCGATGCCGATACTGCAAACGCAGTCGTTAAAAAAGGAAACCTGAACATTATTGCGATTAAAGCTGATAAGGAAAACAGGAACTATACTTCAGCCAGGTTGATAACCAAAAATAAATTCGATTTTAAATATGGTAGAGTGGAAGTAAGGGCGATGTTACCAAAAGGCAGAGGCTTATGGCCTGCAATATGGGCACTTCCTACCGATTCTAAATATGGTAGCTGGCCAAAAAGTGGCGAAATTGATATTATGGAACATGTAGGATACGATCCTGATAGTGTTCACGGAACAGTGCACACTGAAAAATTTAACCATGTTATTCATACGCAGGTTGGTAAGGCTTTGAAAGTTAATAACCCTTACACAGAATACCATATTTATGCAATTGAGTGGTTTACCGATCATATAGACTTTTTTATCGACGATCAAAAATACCTCACTTTCAAAAATACTAAAGCGGGATCTGGCGATTGGCCATTTGATCAAAACTTCCACATCATTTTAAATTTAGCTGTAGGCGGCAATTGGGGTGGAAAAAAAGGAGTGGATGATGCTATTTTTCCCGCAACAATGAAAGTTGATTACGTTAGGGTGTTTCAGAAGTGATTCGATAATTAAGCTCGGTTAATTGTTTAAATTGGTTAACTGAATTGAAAACTGTCAAATGCCAACTGAATACTTCACGTATAGTATCTAAGTTATATTGTCAAATTTTATGGACTCACGTAGAGAATTTCTAAAAAAAGCGGCCTTGTTTGCCGGAGCTACAGGCATGGCCAATACCGTGCCCAGCTCGGTACTAAAAGCTATGGCCATTAACCCTGAGCCAGGCAGTACATTTTATGATGCCGAACATATTGTTTTCCTGATGCAGGAAAACCGGTCTTTTGATCATATGTTCGGTAAAATGAAAGGTGTACGCGGATTTAATGATCCACACCCACACACTCAACCTGATGGTAATAAAGTTTGGTTGCAAAAGGATGGGCAGGGCTATACTTATGCCCCTTTTCATGTTGATATTAACAAAACAAAAATTACCTGGCAGGGGGGCTTGCCCCACTCGTGGAACGATCAGGTAGCGGCCCGCAATGGCGGCCGTTATGATAAATGGTTACCTGTTAAAACCCCCATGACACTGGCTTACTATGACCGGAATGATATTCCTTTCTATTATGCTATGGCCGATGCTTTCACCATCTGTGATCAGCATTTTTGCTCATCGTTAACCGGAACAACCCCCAACAGATTGTTTTTTTTTACAGGAACTGTTCGGGGAGAAAAAAGTGAAAACCGGATTGCGGTGGTTAATAACGAGCAGGCTGAGTCGCAAAATAACGTATTTGTAGATTGGCCAACCTTTCAGGAAACATTAGAGGATAATGGTATTGACTGGCGTATTTATCAAAATGAACTGTGGACATCAAAACTCCCGGAAGGTGAAATAGATGACTGGTTTGGGAATTATGGTGATAATCCGGTAGAGTATATCAGCAGGCACAATGTTAAATTATCAGCTTATTTTAGAAAAAATGGTGATAACACGGTTAAACCGGCGTTAACGGCAAAAGAGGTTCAGGAGAAATACAATAAATTGTCGCAAAGGGAAAAGAATTTGATCGATAAAGCTTTTACCACCAACATTTCTCAAAAGGATTATTTAGAACTCGAACCCTTCACGTTTAAAAACGATCAAGGCCAGTCAGAGACCATAAACGTTCCAAAAGGAGATATCTTTCACCAGTTTAGGCAGGATGTAGATAGCGGAAAATTACCAACTGTTTCCTGGTTAGTGGCCCCTCAACGTTTTTCTGACCATACCAGCTCGCCATTATATGGAACCTGGTATGTAAGTGAGGCGCTGGATATCTTAACCAAAAACCCAGAAGTTTGGAAAAAAACAATCTTTGTTTTAACCTATGATGAAAACGACGGGTATTTTGATCACCAGCCACCTTTTGTCGTGCCTAATCCTGATGATCCTAACAGTGGAAAAACATCAGCAGGTATAAATTATGCCACTGATTTTGAAGCAAGAAAGGGAAGTCCGATAGGTTTGGGTTACCGTGTTCCATTGATTATTGCCTCACCATGGAGCAAAGGCGGTTTTGTAAACTCACAGGTTTTTGATCATACCTCATCAATCATGTTTATGGAGAAATGGTTGGCGAAAAAGACAGGCAAAACCATAAAAAGCAATAACATTAGCGATTGGCGAAGAAATATTTGTGGCGATTTAACCTCCGTTTTCAGGCCATATTATGGAGAAAAAATTAAATCTCCTGAGCCTTTGCAACGCGATGTTGTGGTGGCCAGTATCGGTAATGCAAAAAACAAGCCTGCGCAGGTTGGTCCCACTGCATTGAATAAAACGGAAGTAGAAAAAATCAACAAATTTGAATCTTTTTCACGTGAAACTTCGATCCATGCGCCTAAACAGGAAAATGGCACCAAACAGGCCTGTGCGTTGCCCTATCATTTAACTGTTGATGCCACTTTAATTAATGATGAAATTGCACTTACTTTTCAGTCGGTAAAAACCTTGTTTGGCAGCGAAGTCGAAACGGTTGGCGCACCTTTTAACATGAATACTATCGCTAAATTTAAAGGTGTTGCGGGCAAATCATGGGCCTATGCAGTTAAAGCTGGAGATGTAATAAAGGACAACATTAAGCTGAATGATTTTGATAATGAAGTTTACGATCTTATCGTAAATGGTCCGAATGGTTTTTACCGGAATTTTATAGGGAGTAAAAAAAATCCTTCCATTATTGTAAAAGTATATGCTGAGCAAACTGGTTTGGTAAGCAAAAAGCTTACAGGTAAACTGGTTTTTGCTTTTGAGAACACGGGTACGGGCTTGGTTACGCTTCAAATTTTAGATAACAAATATAAATCAGGACGTAAAACAGTAAGCATCAGGGCAAAATCAAGTGTAAATGTTTCTTTTGACCTGGCTAAAAACGCTAATTGGTATGATTTCAGCGTCGCACAGCAGGGTAACGCCACATTTAAACACCGCTATGCAGGTAAAATAGAAACAGGAGAGATTACCCAAAGCGATCCATACATGGGCAATCTATCGTAAATATCCCCCCAAACGGGTGATGGCATTTGAGAGAAATTATACTTATTTTGTATTACATGTACAGTAAGCTGTCTATAATCAAAATAAATGTCATAGTTTCTTTCATATTGCTCTTTAGTCTTAAGCTATTAGCCCAAAGCTATAACTTTACGAATTACAGCCTCAAGGATGGCTTGCCTCAATCGCAGGTAATGGTTATTTATCAGGCTAAAGATAATACACTCTGGCTTTGGTACTTTTGGTGGAGTCCAGTAATTTTTGATGGCAGGCAATTTACTTCGTACAGTAAAGCTGATGGTTTAGGATCTAATTCAGTTAACTGCATTGCCCAGGATAACCAAAACCATATGCTGTTTGGAACTGAAACAGGCATCAGTATCCTTAAGCGTGGAAAAATAAGCACTTTGTTTTCGGGTAAGGGAGTAAGCCATCTACTTAAAGATAGGCGAGGTACCATTTGGGGATTAAGTGATGGTAAGCTGTTCAAAATTGAAAAAGGTAAAGTCGTTTTTTATACTATAGGCAATAAAAGTATCCAAACGCTAAATCGCGACAGTTCCGGTAATTTATATGTTATTGTTTCAGGAACGGGAATCTATCAGCTAAAAAATAATAATTGGTTAATCTATCAGGAGTTGCCTCCGGCTATTAATATCTTAGCAATCCGAAAGATTTTATTTGACCGTTTTATCAAGGATAAAATCTATCTTTTAACTGCCCATACTGGGATTTATGAATTGGATAAAGGAAAGGTTAAGCTGTTTTTCAGAAAAAAAAGTATTGATACCTATTTCTCTGTTGCGCAAGATCATCATGGAAATATGTGGGTAGGTTCGGAAAAGGGTGCTTATTTAATCAACAAGCGTAACTCTATCCTCAACTTTAACGCAGAAAATGGGCTTAGTGATAACCAGATTAATGAAATATTTAGTGATGCGGAAAATAATATTTGGATATCTAGCTTTAGCGACGGCATTTACAAATATGAAGGCGATGCTTTTATCCGTTACAATAGGTTTAAAGGTAAAAATTTGGCTTATCCAATAAGTGGAATAGCGGCTGATAAGCATGATCATCTCTGGTTCGGTACCTTTAATAAGGGCGTTTTTAAATATGATGGAACAAATGTAGAAAACGTTGACGTCCCTGCTTTTAAGGATAAAAAGATTTACTTTGTTTATGCCGATAAAGCCAGAAATATTTGGTTTTCTACCTATGGAAAAGGTGTCTGGAAGTATGATGGTCAAAAATTCAGTCAGGTACTAAAGCCAGAGAAATTTGATAATAGTTCGATAGCTGAAGACGAGAAAGGAGGAATATGGATAAACGGACTTCTCTCATCCACTTATTTAAAAGATGGAAAAATGGAAAAGATAAGTGGGTTTGACGGTTATCTATCCTGTATTTATCCGTTGGGCAAGGACAGTGTGTTTATTGGGACTTCTAATGGAATTACACTCCTTAAAAACAAAAAGATAGATCGGACTTTTCACATAAAGGCACTTTCTGGGGTTTACTTGCTCAGCATTATAAAACATGGAGACAATTTGATTTTTGCTACACTTGGCGATGGGATCATTACCTGGAATGTAAAAACAAAATCCACTAATCGCTATGTTATTGCCAATGGGCTAAATTCAAATGACATCTATAGCCTTGCCACCGATAGGGAAAATAATGTATGGGCAGGAACAGGTAGGGGAATTAACAAACTAACTTTTAATAAGCAGCAACAAAATTATGAAGTATTTAGAGATCAACCCTTAATTGTGGAGTGCAACCAAAATGCCATTATCAATTATAAAAATAGCATATTGGTGGGTACCATAAACGGATTGATTCAATGTAAAACCAATCTTCTTACTGAAAGTAAGAAAAAGCCTTTCATCCATATACAACAGGTGAGTGTTTTTCATAAAAATGATCGGGCAAAAGATTTTTCAATCGATGTGAACGGTAAAGGAGATCAGTTTTACAAACTTAATTATAGTCAAAACCATATTTCCATAAGTTTTAAAGGAGTTTACCTTACTAACCCTGAAAATGTACTTTACCGCTATAAATTGGTAGGCATAGATAATGATTTCAGCAAGCCTATACCCAATACTGAAATTGAGTATTCGGCCATAAGACCAGGCAGTTATACATTTCAGGTTTATACTATTGCTAATGGGCAGCAATCAGAAATCGAACAATTTAGCTTTACCATTGTGCCGCCATATTATGATACCGTCATATTTAAGATTGTTGCATTTCTAGTGCTCATATTCCTGATCTGGCTAATCTTCTATCTTATTTTTAAAACCAGAGAACGTAAAAAATATCAGTTAGAGAAGTTAAAGTTAAAGGAGCAAGAAAAAATAAGAAAGCAAACTGCAGAAGATTTTCATGATGATATTGGCAATAAACTTACCAGAATTAACGTGTTGTCTGAAATACTGGATAAAAAGGTGCCTGAAACCAGCAAAGAGCAAAAAGAACTGATTAGCTTGATAAGAGAAAATGCTGGGTTGCTTTATACCGGAACCAAAGATATTTTATGGGCATTGGACCCACATAGTGATAATCTTTTTGAGATATTGTTGCATATTAAAAATTTTGGAATAGATCTTTTCCAAAACACGGGCATTACATTTAAAATGGAAGGGGTATTAAGCAAATACCAAAAATTACATCTTTCAATGGAGTTTAACCGCAACTTTACCCTTATTTTCAAAGAAATGCTAAACAATGTATTAAAACATGCCGAAGCAACGCAAGTTTTGATTATGGTTATTGAAACCGAGCATGATACCATCAATATTTTGACGACAGATGATGGTAAAGGTTTTGATATTGAAACGGTGCAGAGGGGAAGAGGACTTAGTAATATTCAAATGCGTTGCAAACGGATAAAATCTACCTTTCAGATTTCTTCTATAAAAGGTAAAGGCACCACTACAACAATTTCTACCAGAATTCCTGTTACAAAATAACCAAAAAACAATCTTAATATAAACTAACATCAAATGACCAAGAATTTACGAATTGTTCTAATAGAAGATGACGATGTGTTAAGAATGGGTTATGAATCATTGCTAAGTGATGTAAATGATTTCGTGGTTGTAAATTCGTATGGATCTTACGATTTGGCCAAAAAATATTTAGAGTCTGATGAGCCGGATGTGATTTTGCTTGATATTCAAATGCCCGGAACCAATGGTCTACAGGCCCTGCCTTTCATAAAAAAGACTTTGCCTAATACCAATATTATTATTCTTACTGTTTTTGATTCGCCAGAAATGGTTTTCGAGGCGCTGACTTTGGGCGCTAGTGGCTATTTGACCAAAAACTCAAGTGCATCTAAAATTATCGATGCAGTAAAAGAAGTAAATACAGGAGGAGGGGCAATGAGTACAAATGTGGCGCGCATTGTAATGCACTCTTTTCAAAAAAATCTGAATTCTCCTTTAACGAAACGAGAGACCGAAATTTTAGAACGGATTGCAAATGGACAAACAAAATCTCAAATCGCAAACGAACTCTTTATCGATCCTGAAACCGTAAGAAGCCATGTAAAAAATATTTACATCAAACTCGACGTAAATTCTAAATCAGAAGCGATTAAAACAGCCAGAGAAAAGCGTTTTATTTAGGCATATAGGTATTCTCTCAAAAAATAATGCGAAAATCACCCTTTTTGGGTGATCCATGAGGTTCAATTTTGGTTTAATTTTACACCATACAATTAAGCAAGGCCATGAACCAATCTGCCAAATTATTTTATGTGCAAGTAACGCAGCTAAATGATGCAGATACATTTTATGCCAACTGTTTGGGCATGCCAACAGAGTTGAAAATGGGATCTGAAAAGGGAAAAGGAATATTGGTAAAGGCAGATCATAATACCAATATTTTCCTTTCAGAACAGAAGAATCAGTACCAGACAGATAGAATTGTACTAACCAGTGATGATTGCCTGGAAGATTATTGCAGGTTAAAATCGAGAGGCGTTATTTTTAAAAATAGCCCGGTTTACTTAAGTGAGGGTTTAAGTATCGAATTTTCTGATCCCTCAGGTAACCGTATTATCTTATTGGAACCACGTAATTACATTGAGGATTAATGTGATGAGGTACGTAAAGGAATTGAGCAATAAAAATAAAATTATAAGCGAGAGTACTAGCGAAGCACTTTATGCCCGGGAAAACGACGCTTACACTATTAAATTTGTTTTTAACGGAAAGGAAGATTTTGAAGTTAACAGGAGAAGGTTTAGTATTTATCCTGATACTTTTGCTGTCGTAAATCTGGGTTCAAATTTTACCAGCAAAATAGATTCGATAAGTCTTGTAAATACGTTTTCTGTTTCTTTTGGTGAAAATTTTATCAAAGATTTTCATCAAACTTTTTTATGCAGCCATGAAAGTTTACTGGATGGAAAGGAACTTCAGAATATGCCTCATTTTATGGAATCACTTTATCCTTTTTCCGGTGATATGCGGTTTAATGTACTGCATTTAAAAAAGCAGCTTGATAAAGGTTTGAAAAATGAAATGCTGATAAACGAGTATCTGTACCATTGCCTTCTCAATTATTATAAAATTTATGACCAGGAGGTTACTCAAAAATTAAACAAACTCCGCTTTATCAAATCAAAAACCCGGGAAGAGGTTTTGAAAAGATTAACTGTCGCCAAGGAATACATGAGCAGCAATTACAACAAAAATATAACATTGGAAAATATTGCTGAGCAAGCATGTTTATCGGTAAACCATTTGCTGAGAACATTCAAAGAAGCATATGAAATTAGTCCATACCATTTTTTAATGCATTTAAGATTAAAAAGGGCTAGAAAACTATTGCAAACTTCTACCTATCCCTTAAATGAAATAGTGGGTTTGGTAGGGTTTGAATGTCCAAGTTCGTTCATCAGGTTATTTAAGCACACGTTCAATATTACCCCGCTAAAGTATAGAAAGAGTAGGTTGAATTAAAGTATAAATAGTGATTTCTGCACATTTTAAAGGCAGGATGAAACTATTTTTGAAGCTCTTGCAGGAAAATTTGTAGAAGTTTTTTCCTGTTTAGGTTAATAATGATTAAAAAGCAAACTGCCAGGATTGGAGTTTGCTTTTTGCATTTAAAGCCATCACCTATTCAAAATGATGATTTTCGCACATTTTTGAATTCTCATAGCGCCTAAATTGCTTAGTGATTTGGTTTAGTGCAAATCTGCAAAATAACCTATCAAGTTAACTAATTAATAACTATCTATTTCCAAACATGAAACAAAAATTAGTATTGATTTAATGGTGACGGTTTTGTCTTATTTAAATGCCTTGGCACAAAATAGAACAATTACCGGAAAAGTGGTTGATGCAGATGATGGCTTACCATTGCCTGGAATATCTATAAAAGTAAAAGGAACCGATCAATTGGCTCAAACCACCGGGCAAGGAACCTTTTCGATTTCAGTACCAGCAAACGCGGGGAGAAGGGGATAGATGGCTGGATTTAAAACGTTTAAACCTACCACTTGACAGAACCGTTGTTCCCAACTATGTTTCTGCCTCGGTTGCAGGTACATTAACAATACCTACCGGAGACGCTAAATGGCAGTTTTTAATACCAAGGGCTGAAATGGAAGCCAACTCTGGCCTTGCCGGGCAGCAAAATCCCCAATAAATAATGCTTTGTAAAAAGGTTATGTTATCCTTAAGTTAATGGTAACATAACCTTTTTTTATTGATTATATTTTGGTTACCTCCGTATTATGGTGTTATCAGCATATTATTTTTCTTTATTACAGCCGACATTTAATAAAAAAACACAGGTATTATGAGACTAAGAGTTTTGGTGATTCTTTTACTAGGTATTACAATCACAAATAATGTTTTCGCGGTGGAAAAACCAACTGCAAGCCATAAATCAGTTATTAATTATTACATGGACAGCTATATGAACTCGGATTATAAAAAGTTAAAGGCTGTTTTAAGCGAGGATGCTGTTTTCACTTCAAATAGGGATGTAAGGGTGATAAAACATAAGGCGGGTGATGTGTTAAATCAAATGAAAAAAAATGAAGGGGTAATTCACCGAAATTGCAACATCAGCTCCACAATCATTTCAGAAACGGATGCCTTAGTAATTGCACGTGTAGATATTAATTACGAACTGTTTGACGGTGCACAACAGAACTTTGTTGTCATCGAAAAAGATAAAGAAGGTGAATGGAAAATCATCCAGGTATACAAAGTTTTTATTAACAGCGAAAGTGATATTAAAAAACTGGTTTCAAATACGCGCTAAAAACCTATTGACGGTTAGAACAAAAAAGTCCCGACAATAGCCGGGACTTATATTTTTATTGCTTATAACTTAAAAAGTAATCGGTAATTCCACCTGAGTTCTGTCCCAACCCATAATCAAGTTGGCGCCCCCCTTAATTTCTGCAAAGGTTAAAGAGAAATACTCAATCGGCTTAGATAAAGTTTTTAAGGGAACATTTACCCGCACAATGTCTTTAGCCTGATCGTATGTGAAAGCCCCCCATTTATCTGTTTCACTATTTATAATAATTGTCCAGGCATCTTTGTTTGGGATGGCAAAGAGACTATAGGTCCCTGGTTTTATTTTTCTACCACCAATGCTTACCCTTTTAAAGAAACGCACTTCTGTATTTTCGTTAGCTCCAAAGCGCCAAACCTTTCCATATTGCTCCAGAACACCAAAAATATCACGGCCTTTTTTCTGTGGGCGCGAGTAAACAATTTTGATGATCGGTTTTGTCGGGTCTCCAGCTTTTGCTTTTGGGGCATTAAGGGGGAAATAGACAATGTCTGCGGGACTAGGGTCTGCAGCAGGAAATTTTACTTCAGCAAAAGCACCTTGTTGAGCCTTGGCACCAAAGCAAAAAAGAGCGAAAACAACAATGAAGATGTTTTTCATTTGTAAGTTTTTGTTTTCATTCGCGGTAAGCAATCATGATTTTACTTTTTGGTAAAAAAATTGATTTCTTTCGCTTAGAATTATTTGGATCCCTTAAAGATCCAGTTAAATAAAAGGCTAAAACTAGTATTTTCTTCCTTTTACGATAGCATTTAAAAATAAGCCTGCTGTTAACAAACCTAAAACACCACCTAACAAGGCAAAAATATAGTTTTGCGTAATGATTGCTCCAGTTAGCACCCCGAAGAATAAACCCAAAGCATAATATAACCAATTGAAATTATTGCTGCTGTTCTCTTGTACACTCATGTTTTTTGTTATTTGGAGGCAAAGTTAATATTTATTTTAAATTTTAATCAAAATGTCTAAATCTAATTAGTTATCATTTCTGACCAAATTTTATTCCGAACAAATGTGTAAATAATTACTTAAATGATTATTTTCTCTGCATTAATTGAGGTTTTATCAAGCGAATGTAAAAGAAGTAAAGAAACATTTGGAAGTTAATCAATCGTTTGATTAATTTTGTGCCGTTAAAAAGAAATGAAAACAGAAAAAGTAGATAAAAGACAGGCCATTCTTGAAGCAGCTGAAAAGTTGTTTTGCGAAACGGGTTATGAAGGCACCTCTACCCGGCAGATTGCGAAAGAATCTGGAGCGAATATGGCGATGATAAATTATTATTTCGGTTCCAAAGAAGGAGTTTTTGTGGAGATTATGAACGAGCGTATTGCTGGTTTTGCTTCTCAGCTAAAAATCATTAATGAAGATAAGATTTCGGCATTAGAAAAACTGCACAGGGTTATAGAGGGCTATGTGAACAGAATCTTAAATAATACTGCATTTCATAAAATGATGCATCGTGAGCTTTCTTTAACTCAGAGACCAGCAATGTATGATAAGATTAAAGATGCCATGAGCCACAATATGCAGCTTATCGACCGGATTATCACCAGTGGAATTGAAGATGGCACTTTTAATAAAGTAGATGTACGGATGGTAATCGCGACCATTATGGGTACGATAACCAATATTGTTATTGCACCTCAAAAAGTGATGCCATGCTCCAACTTTGACCTGAATGACCCGAAAGACAAAAAAATGATTAAAGAGCGGGCAATCGCTCATTTACAAGACCTAACAACAGTTTATTTAACTACAAAAAAATGATACCCAGATCAATAAAATTAATGCTTGCGGCATCATTAATTCCAGCAGCTTTGTTTGCACAAGGCTCCAAGGAATTAAATATCAACCAGGCAATAGAACTTGGCATAGCCAATAGTAAAAACCTAAAACTTTCTCAAAACAAGATCGATCAGGCAGTAGCCCAGCTGGAAGTTGTAAAAGACAATGCTTTGCCAACAGGAAATGCCAGCTTTATGTATAACCATGCCGAAATACCAACCACGACTTTTGCTTTGCCGGGAAGCGAATCATCTTTTCGCCTGCCTAAACGAGCTGACGCTTTTGTAGGCACAGCGGCAGTACAAGAACTCGTTTATGGTGGAGGTAAACTAAAGTACGCAAAAGAATCGACCAAGTTATTGGCTGAAGTTGCGCGTTTAGATGCCGATAAGAGCAAAGAAGAAATTACTTACGCGATTATCAATACCTACTATTCTTTATATAAGGTTTTACAAAGCAGAAAAGTAGTTGACCAGAATTTAGAATCAATCTCTGCACAAATCAAACAGGCACAACGTTTCTTCGAACAGGGTATTGTAACCAAAAATGATGTGTTGCGTTTTCAATTGCAACAGGCAAATGTTACGCTAACACAGATGGATATTGAGAGCAACCGTAAAGTAATCAACTATAACTTAGATATCCTTTTAGGTTTACCGGAAGATACCGAAGTTAAGATTGTTGATCCAACCGCAGGCTTAAAAGCATCAGTTTCGTTAAATGAATATATTGGCCTGGCTATGGCTAACCGCCAGGAATTAAAGCAACTTGATGTGCAAAACAAAGTGGCTGATTTTAACATCAAAACCGTTAAGGCAAATACATTACCTACTGTTGGTGTTGGGGCCAACTTATACTACATTAACCCAAGTGGTAATTTTATTCCACCAGCAAACCAATACCTAATGCCCATTACTCTAGGCGCAACGGTTTCATGGAATTTCGGAAACCTCTGGACAAATAAAAACAAAGTAAGCCAGGCAAAAATCCAACAGAATGAAATTACTATTCAGAAGGATATTTTATCGGATCAGGTAAAAACCGATATCAATAAAAACTTTCAAAATTACCAGGTAGCCATGAACAAAATCCAGGTTTTGGAAACCTCAATTGCGCAGGCTACAGAAAACGATAAGTTATTGGCATCAAAATACAAAAACAACGTGGCTTCGGTTACCGACCGTATCGATGCTGAAACTTTATTATATCAGGCAAAAATAAACTTGGAGATAGCCAAGGCAGACGCAGGTTTGGCTTACTATACCTTATTAAAATCAACAGGAAAAATAACGCAATAAATACAGCAATGACAACTGAAAAGAAAAAAAAGAACATAGTAGTACCCATCATTTTAGGTGTTTTACTAGTAATAGGTATAATCTTCGGGATTGTAGAATGGAATTATTATAGTAAACACGTGGATACAGACGATGCACAGATTGATGGCGATATAAGTCCTGTTGTTGCCCGTGTTGGCGGTTATGTTAAGGACATTAATTTTGAAGAGAATACACATGTAACGGAAGGGCAGGTTTTGGTTAAACTTGATGATAACGATTACAAAGTAAAATTAGAGCAGGCTCAATCTGGCCAAAAAGGTGCTACCGCAGGTGTTGGAGTGGCGCAATCTCAAATTGCTGCAACTGCAGCCAATACCAGCACTGCAAAGGCAAACGTAGCAGCAGCAAAGGTTAAACTAAACCTGGCACAAAAAGATTATGATCGTTATGCCAACCTGATCAAAGACGGATCAATTACCCAACAGGCTTTCGACCAGGCAAAAGCGGCCAAAGAATCGGCACAGGCAGCTTACCAGGCAGCAGTAGACCAATATAATGCAGCGGTTAAACAAGTGGGTACCACCCAATCTCAATTGGCGGTGAGCAGCAATGTAATTAGTCAGCGCCAGAGTGATATCGATTTTGCTAAGCTACAGTTATCTTATACCGATATTAAAGCCCCTGCAACCGGCATTGTTTCTAAAAAGAATGTTCAAAAAGGACAATTGGTTCAGGCCGGCCAATCTTTATTCTCTATCGTAAACGATGGAAGCATTTATGTAACGGCTAACTTTAAAGAAACCCAATTGGAAAAAATTAAAGAGGGATCTAAAGTAGAGATCGAAGTAGATGCTTATCCTGATGAAAAAATTGAGGGCGAAGTATACAATTTTTCACCAATTACTGGTGCAAAAGGATCTTTATTGCCACCTGATAACGCTACCGGTAACTTCGTTAAAGTTGTACAACGTGTTCCGGTAAAAATCAAAATCCATCCATCAAAAGAACTGTTGGCTAAATTACGTCCAGGAATGAGCGTTAAAGCTTCAGTTTCCACTAAATAATACTAAAAATGGCCGAAGTAGGTTTAAAAAAGTGGATTATCACATTTACGGTAATCACCGCTTCCTTGTTGGAGTTGATTGATACGACTATCGTAAACGTGGCAATTCCACAGATACAGGGAAACCTGGGCGCCACCCTGGAGGATGTGGCCTGGCTTTCCACCGGCTATGCGGTAGCAAACGTTATTGTATTGCCAATGTCGGGCTGGTTGGGTAACCGGTTCGGCAGGAAAAATTATTTTCTTACCTCCATTATTGTTTTTACACTCGTTTCCTTTTTATGCGGTAATGCCACTTCATTAAACGAGCTTATTTTATTCAGGATTATTCAGGGATTGGCAGGTGGTGGTTTAATATCAACAGCACAAGCTATTCTTATCGAAACCTGGCCACGCGAAGATGTGGGTATCGCCACAGCATTATTTGGCTTAGGTGCGGTAGTTGGTCCAACTGTTGGTCCAACCATTGGTGGATATATTTTGGATGTCAGTTCTTGGCCATGGATTTTTTATGTGAATATTCCCGTCGGAATACTCGCGGCTTACTGTACTTATTCCTTTGTTCGGGCCACTCCTAAAGAAGGGCAGGGTCAACCTGTCGATTGGTGGGGCATCGCCTTATTGGCAATTGCAGTAGGTAGTTTACAAACATTACTTGAAAAAGGAGAAAGCGAAGATTGGTTTGCTACA
Source organism: Pedobacter terrae (assembly GCF_036946585.1). Taxonomy (GTDB): domain Bacteria; phylum Bacteroidota; class Bacteroidia; order Sphingobacteriales; family Sphingobacteriaceae; genus Pedobacter; species Pedobacter terrae_C. The sequence goes on from NZ_JAQIIV010000018.1 coordinate 63,595, forward strand.
CCTTACATTACCGCTTTGGCTGCAACATCGGTATTCGGTTTATTGCTTTTCATCTGGAGGGAAATGAGTACCGACCACCCGATTGTGAACTTTAAGATTATGCGGCACAGAAGTTTTTCTGTGGGTATGTTTACCTCTTTTATTTTAGGCTTTGGCTTATATGGCTCTGTGTTTATATTTCCGGTATTCTGCCAGAATTTACTGGGATTTTCGGCCTTGCAAACAGGAGAACTGTTATTCCCTGGTGGTTTGTGTACCATTATAATGATGCCTTTTATCGGTATTATGCTTAAAAAAGGTATTCCTGCACAGTTTATGGCTACCTTTGGGATGCTGGCATTCTTTATTTTCTGTTGGATGTTGAGCAAATCGACCCTTCAGTCAGGTACCGGCGATTTCTTTTTGCCATTGGTAATCAGGGGAATAGGAATGGCCTTGCTATTTGTGCCATTAACCACGCTGGCTATCCAGGATTTAAAAGGGCCGGAAATCGGTCAGGGTTCGGGTTTAAATAATATGATGCGCCAGTTGGGCGGTTCATTTGGTATCGCGGCTTTAACTACACTGATCCACATCCGTTCAGGTTTTCACAGAAGTAACTTATTAACCAATCTTAACGAATATAATCAACCATTTGTTGATCGTTTTAATACTTTGATCAAAGGTTTTATGGCTAAAGGACAAACTTTGTTCGATGCGAAAATTATGGCTGCAAAGGCGATGGAAGGAATCGTAACCAAGCAAACCATGTTACTAACTTACGATGATGCTTATTGGGTTGCCGGTTTGATTATGCTGTTCTCAATCCCTTTACTATATCTTCAAAAGTTTAAGAAAAATGCAAACATTCCTGCCGATGTGCACTAAAATTTGCAAAGAAATGCCACAAATAATGGCAAAAAACAAAAACAGCCGGTGTGTTTTATTACATCGGCTGTTTTAACCCAAAAAATTAACAATCAATGCAATGCCCTTAAACATTGCAAATGTTCTTAGTTAACCACTTCGTGGCCAAATAAGATTTTAAAAATAAATTTTATTCTGCAATTTTCCAAATTGTAAGCCTTAGAATTTTAATACCTTATGCATTTTTTGTAGTATTACGGTACACAAAACTATTGCATAACCTATGCCGAAACTTCGTTTAACTACGCAACGAGAATCTATTTTTAATAATGAGGTAATCTCAAAATTTGAACTGTTTAACAGTTTATTTTTAACCTTGCCTTTTTATAAAATTAAGGATACCGGAACCTTGCTTCCTTTGTTTTTTAAGAGCTGTGAGGAAGGCATCGCCAACGGAGAAAAACCTGCACAGATCATTGAAGAATTTTTCGCGAAGTATACCAGTTATACTGAACGTAAAGATATTATTGACCTTCTGTTTCGTTTTATTCAGTATATCGAACGTCAAGTTGTGCTTTTTGATGCCGTAGAAGATGCCTCTTTTACCAAGTTAAATACCACTGACGAGCAAAGCACTTTGGCCTTTATTTTAAAGAGGAATGCGGATAATAAACCGATGTTATCGAAGATTGAGAAATTAATCGATGAACTTTCGCTTCGTTTGGTTTTAACCGCTCACCCCACACAGTTTTATCCTGGAAGTGTTTTAGCCATTATTACCGATTTAACTAAGGCCATCAGGGATAACGATCTTACGTCGATGAATTCGCTGTTACAGCAACTGGGTAAAACGCCATTTTTTAATAAAAAATCGCCAACGCCGGTTGATGAGGCCCTAAATCTGGCCTGGTTTTTAGAAAACACTTTTTATTTTGCTGCGGCAAACATTCAGGAAGAAATAGACCAGAACCTGGACGAATATAACCTGGAAACCAAGAAAATTTTAGAATTGGGTTTCTGGCCTGGGGGAGACCGGGATGGAAATCCAAATATCCACGCCGATACGACCCTGGAAGTTTCTAAAATGTTGCGGCAAATTTTGTTTCGCTGTTATTACCGAGATTTCAGGGTGATTAAACGACGCATCACTTTTCGCGGCGTTGAAGAAAATATTGCCAAACTGCATGATGTACTCTATCAGAATGCTTTCGATCAAAACTGCGAGCTACATGATATTTCCGATGAATTAAGAAATAACCTGAATAGAATTAAGGAAACCTTATTGGCGGAACATGAAGGTTTGTTTGTTGATTTGGTTAACAATCTGATTCGTAAAATAGACTTATATGGAAATTATTTTGCATCGTTGGATATCCGTCAGGATAGCCGGGTGTTAAGGAAGGTGCATGCCTATTGCCGTGAAAATAAACCAATTTCTTCTTTGTACCCTGCCAATTATGATCAACTTTCAGAGGCAGAGAAATTAGCCTTAATTTCATTTAAAGAAGCAACAGTTGTTTATGCCAGTGAAGCTGATGCCTTGACAAACGATACAATTGAGGTAATTAAAGAAATTAAGGGGATCCAAAAACGCAATGGCGAAAAAGCCTGTCACCGGTTTATTATCAGCAATTGTCAGCAGGCGAGCGATATTCTTCAGTTGATCGAACTTTTTCTTTGGAACGGTTGGAGCAAGGATTCATTAACCATCGATTTCGTACCACTTTTTGAAACAGTAAATGATTTAAAAGGCGCTGCGGCGATTATGGAAACCTTATATAGCAATTCTTTTTACAAAGCACACCTGGCTAAACGTGGCAACAAACAGCACATTATGTTGGGTTATTCTGATAGTACCAAAGACGGCGGTTACTTAATGGCAAACTGGTCTATCTTTAACGGTAAAACATCCTTATCTGCTGTTGCATCAAAACATAATATCCAACTATCCTTTTTTGACGGTCGGGGTGGCCCGCCTGCACGTGGTGGAGGTAAAACACACCGTTTTTATGCTTCAATGGGCAAGGAAATTGCGAACAAGAATATGCAGTTGACTGTACAGGGACAAACCATTAGTTCTCAGTACGGTTCTGTAGAAAGTGCTGAATTTAATATTGAGCAATTAATCAATGCCGGATTAACTTCTGGTCTGAAAGAGAAACACAATATTCTTATCGATCCTGAAAATAAAGCCCTGCTTGATGAAATGGCCGATGACAGTTACAAAGCTTTTGTTGATCTACGTGAGCATCCATTATTTGTCAGTTATTTAGAGAAATTATCTCCTTTAAAACTGTTATCTCAGGCTAATATCAGTAGCAGGCCAGTAAAAAGAAATGGCGGCGGGGAGATGAAACTCGAAGATTTAAGGGCTATTAGTTTTGTCACCGCATGGAGTATGCTAAAGCAAAATGTTCCGGGTTTTTACGGGATGGGAACAGCACTGAAAAACCAGGATAATGCAGGGAACTGGGATAAAGTAGTAAAGGTTTACGAAGAATCTGATTACCTAAAAACAATTGTAGATAACTGTATGATGAGTATGAGTAAATCAGACTTCGTAATTACGGCCCATTTAGCAAACGATAAGGAGTTTGGCGCCTTTTGGACTCAATTACATGAAGAGTTTAAATTAACAAAAGAGATGCTCTTAAAACTATCCGGACAGCCCACGTTGATGGCTAATTATCCTATAGATAAAAAATCGATTGCTACGCGAGAAAAAATTATTTTACCATTGGTATTGATCCAGCATTTTGCTTTAGAAAAACTGCAGCACGATCAGAACGAGAAAGACCAGCATGCTTTAGAAAAGCTTGCGGTAAGAACAGTATTTGGTATTGTAAACGCGGGAAGGAATTTAGCTTAATCAAAACTTTTTAAGCTCACGTAGTTTCTAAACGAGCGTTGCATATAATTTTCTAGCTAAGGTCTGTGTCCTCACAGACCTTTTTTATTCCCCCACTGTCATTCTGAGCACAGCGAAGAATCTTTTAATGGTAGTAGATGCTCAATTTTTTTTGACAGTTAAGCTAACACTCGTTTTCAAACGAACCTTGAATAACAATGTATTTAAACAAAAGCGATGAAATCGTTAAGCTACTTACGCACTTTTTAAAAAACGAGCACAGGCTCAGATAAATTTTATTTAGGTAAGATCCCTAAAAGAAATCGTCATTCCCAACGTGATTGGGGACCACGAACTGCTCATGAATACCTATGAAAAAAGGGGAACTTATGAATAATCTTAATGCACGCGCTTAAGATTCCCGCATGCGCGAGAATGACGACCGGAATAGTGGATTCTGTCAAAGGTAGCACGGCGGCAAAGAATCTTCTAACCTGAATTTGATAGTATTTGTTAAAAATAGTATCTTAAATGCGATTAATTTCGGTCTATTCGTCATACTTAATTTATTTTACAAGTAGCACTAGCAATTTCAATTACCTTGTAGCCACTGCGTGGTCAGCATCTTTTAACCTGAAAGACCCTGAAATGAATTACCTTCGGTGAGCTCGCTAAGGCTCGGTTCAGGGTGACGACTCTGAATTGAAAATACCTTACAGGATCATTTAAGCTGAATTATTAATCGAATTCAGGTTTTACTAGGATAGAAGCTCATTCCAGCTTTTTGTCAATCCTTTAATCTTTCAGCAGCAGATTCTTCACTGCGTTCAGAATGGTAAGTCATTTATAAAAAAAATCCTTATAGATAAGTCTATAAGGATTTTTTTATTTCGAAAAAGCCAGCTTAATGCTTAAGACGGTTATCTGTCAATCGAACCCATCACTTTTTGGCCGAAAGCATTCAATGCGTCTTTTTCTGCAGCACCTTCACTTACCATCTGGTGTACCTCTAATGCACCACAGATATTGGTAATCATTTCCCCTGCCACATCAACTTCATGCTCGCTAACGCCTCTAAATTCGCAAAAAGCTTCTAAAACCTCTAAAGTAGTCTCCAATTGTGCGGGAGTAGTGTTTTGAAATAACTGTCTTATAACCGGAATCTTCATTACTTTATCTTGTTAAATAGTTCAATTAAGCCTTCAGCTTTGTTGGTTTGTACCTGATCTACCAAAGCACCGCTTTCAAAAGCTGCAAAGGTTGGTAAATTATCAACATTTGCAAATTTGCGTGAGTTTGGAAGTTTTTCAGCATCAACAATCAAGAAAGCTACATCTTCATTCTCCGAAGCCAGTTTTTTAAACTTAGGTTTCATGATTCTGCAATTACCGCACCAGGATGCAGCATACTGAACCATTACCTTTGAGTTGTCGGCCAGGTATTGTTGAAGATTATCTTCTGTTAATTCTAAAAACATAATGTTTGTTTAATTAGTTAGCGGCTAAATATTCAGCTACGCCAGTTCTGTTTGCGTTCATTGCTTCTTTTCCTTCTTCCCAGTTTGCAGGACAAACTTCGCCATGTTTCTGAACGTGAGCGTAAGCATCAATTAAACGTAAATATTCTTTAACGTTTCTGCCTAGTGGCATATCGTTAATACTTTCGTGGAAAACTTTACCAGTTTCGTCGATTAGATAAGTAGCTCTGAAAGTTACGTTAGAACCTGAGAAAGATTCGTTTCCTTCTTCATCATAGCTTACCTCCTGATCCAAAATATCTAAGATACCCGATAATTGTCTGTGCGTATCAGCTAAAATCGGATAGGTAACACCTTCAATACCACCGTTATCTTTTGGTGTATTTAACCAGGCAAAGTGAACTTCATTAGTATCACAAGATGCACCAATTACAATTGTATTTCTCTTTTCAAATTCAGGTAAAGCAGCTTGAAATGCGTGTAATTCTGTAGGGCAAACAAAAGTAAAATCTTTTGGATACCAGAATAATAACACTTTGCTATTTTTGTTTACAGCTTCTTCAAATACGTTGATTTTCAAGTCATCACCCATGTCTGACATTGCATCAATACTAACACTTGGAAATTTTTTACCTACTATTGCCATAATTTTTTGTCTTTAATTTTGTTGGCACAAAGGTAAGGCTAAAACAGTTGTTTATCAACACAGTTTCATTAATAGTTAATTGTATTTATTGATAACGATATAGATGAAAGCTATAATGTTTTTGCAAAGCATAATGGGTTTCTATTTTTGTAGATTACGTCATTTCGAGCGAAGTGCAGCGCCGTCGAGAAATCTGCTTCGAGAAAAATCTCTCCCCGCCTGTACGGGCAGGCCTGTCCGCACAGGCGGGCATTCCACTGCGTTCCGGTCGAGGTGACCGTGTTTTATTACTATCTCTTCAATGTATGCTCGTACAACTTGAAAATCCTTTTATATTCATCCGTCCAGCTGCTTGGCTCGGTAAAACCATGGTCTTCTACCGGGTAAACCGCAAGTTCCCAGTTATTTTTGCCTAATTCTATGAAACGTTGCGTTAGGCGAACAATATCCTGAAAATGAACATTCACATCAACCATACCATGTGCCATTAATAAATTGCCTTTTAATTTATCTGCGAAGTAAATCGGAGAGCTTCTTTTATAGGCAATCGGGTCGTTGAAAGGTTCGTTTAAAATATTCGAAGTATAGCCATGGTTATAATGTGCCCAATCGGTAACCGAACGCAAAGCCGCGCCGCTGGCAAAAACATCCGATTCATTAAACATCGCCATTAAGGTAACAAAACCGCCGTACGATCCGCCGTATAAACCTACATGCTTTGGGTTAACACCATATTTTTCTACTAAAAATTTAACGCCATCTACCTGATCAGTTAGATCTTTTCCGCCCATGTGGCGATAAATACCCGTACGGTGATCGCGGCCATAACCTGAACTTCCGGTATAATCAATGTCGATTACCGTATAACCATTATCGGCAAGTAAATTATTAAACATAAACTCACGGAAGTAAGTACTCCAACCAAAGTGCACGTTTTGTAAATAACCTGCACCGTGAACAAAAACTACCGCAGGGTGGTTAGGATGTGGATTATCTGATTTATAAACCCTCGCATACACATCGGCGCCATAACGGTTTTTAAAGCTCACCATATCAGGTTGGCGCCAATTGTAAGAATTAAATTCAGCAGAGGTAGACTGGGTGATTTTTACAGCTTTAGATCCTGCTTTATTTGGCTGTAAATACAATTCTCCTGGTTTATCCATATAAGAATAATTGATGGCCAAATGTTTCTCATCAGGAGAAATGGTAATGTCGTTTAAACCCTTCATGGTGGTAATCTGTTCTAATTCACCGCCATTTACACCGATTTTAAAAAGATTGGTGATACCAGGATGCTCTTTATTCGCTTTGATATAAAACGTATTTCTATCTTTCGATAACTGTACCGATTGTACTTCCCATTTGCCAGATGTGAGCTGTTTTTTATCTCCGGTATTAACATTAGCTACATAAAGGTGTGAATACCCGGTTGCTTCGCTTTGATAATAAAAACGGCTATTGTCTATCCATCCGGTACTACCTTGGTAAAAACTACTAATGCCAGGTCCGCCAATCCAGGCTTCGTCGCGTTGACGGTCGATTAAAGAAAATCTGCCGGTTAGGGCATCCAGTTTTAAAATCCAGCGGTCTTTATTGTCCGTTGAGGCTGCCACAACAATTGCCGTACTTCCATTATCATTCCAGAGCGGGCCAAAGAAATTTACAGGACGATCAGCGTTTTTCTTTTTTAAGCTGTCCAGTTCCTTTGGATAATCTTTCAGGTAATCAGGCAAGTCTTTTATGCCTGTAATGGTTGAAGTTTGGATGGCGTAAACCGTATCACGCTGCGTATCATATATAAAACCCTGCGAGCTATTTTCATTTTCGCCAACTTTTGTTCTACCTGAAATATCTTCGGTATAACCAGAGGAAGTGATATAGTTGGGAACAATGGTATTATGGTTATTCTGTGCAGGCGTAGTTAATTTATACGTGATGAAATGTCCATCAGGGCTAATGATTACGCCATTTAAAAACTTATCTTCAACATAAAGTTCTTTTAAAGGTTTTGTATCTGCATTGGTAATTCCAAAGCGGCCTCTTGTGCTTCGTTGACCGTTTTGGGCTTCGGCATTTCGCTTTTTAATAATATCGAAAAGTTCTGTCTGTTGTGTTTTTAGCCATTTATCCTGTTCTGTAGTCTGTTTGTTTTCTGCTCTTCCGGCTTTTTTACCTTTAACAAAGTTGGTAAGTTGTTTGGTTTCTGCTGATCTTCTGTCAAGCATGAAAAGATTATCACCCAATTGATAAACGATGTTACCATTAGTTAAAAAAACCGGATTGCTTTCCCTTTCCTGCGTGTTGGTTAATCGCGTTTCTTTATTTGTTTTGAAGTTTTGTAAATAAATATCACCGCTTTTTTCTACCAAGCCAAGGGAATGATCGGTATTGTAGGTATAATTTAAACTCAATAATTTTTCATCTTCCTTTTCTGCTGCTTTAACTGGCTTAGCAGATGCCGCCGAAACTTTGAATAATTCTTCCTTGGTTTTATTTTCTGGGTTCCAGTTAAAATAAAGGGTTTTGCTGTCTGCAGTCCAGCGAAAATTGGTTGGCGAAATACCCATCCATTTTGGGTCACGCATAATTTTTTCGACTGTTAAGGGAGCCAGTTGTTGCGCAAAAGTATATTCGCCCGTGCAAAGCAAAAGGAAAAGTAAATATTTCTTCATGAATTTTAGGTTTGGATGCAATTTAAGGAATGGGGTATGCAAGTTTTGGAAGGAAATGGAAATGTTACACGCCTTCGAGCATATAAGTTAACCAAAAAGGGTGAACACGGATGAATTCGAAGCCTATTCCTAAAATCTGCAGGAATTTATGGTTAAGGACTAACGGATCACCCTTCCGGTTTTATCTACATTTATAACATCAAAGGGCTTTAAATAGTCGTTTATGATCACTGCAAATTCCCGCCTGGTCAATACTTTTTTAAGATCGTATTGCGATGAAAACCTATAATTTTTGTTCCACTTTTTTTGCAATTCGGTTTTGGTTGCCTCAACTGATTTATTGCCCACATAACAAAGCATAGCAATGGTGTTCTCTAAATTGATGGGAATATGCTGGTGATCGTCAAACCAGATTTGTGCCTTGTAATAATAATCTTTGAGTGGTTGTTTGATCTCATCGTAAGTTACCTCTTTTTCAGGATTAAAGTAGGCGTTGTTTTGCTTTATTTCAGCTTTAATGATGCCGGTTACACCAAGCTTTTGGATAGCCAGCCAGTTAGAATCTGTCTTTTCTACATCTTTAAAGGGCATTAATGCATGTTTGTAGGCCAATAACTCACCCTGAATTCTTTTTAAATTAGATAAGCTGGTTTTGGTATCGAAAAAAGCGGCGTAGGCAGCTGTTGCTCCGGCGGCAGCTCCGATTTCGAATTGATCATTAGCGATATAGAGCAAGTTTTCCTGGTTTGGGATCAATAAGCTGTATAGGGATAAAAAGCGGGCTCCTTCAGACACTTCGGATACAGTTGTCCGGTAAGTATTTTCACTGTAGTTTAACGGACTTGAAGATGCCGGATTTAAAGTGGAGATTTTTAATGCAGCCAGTAGTTTTTCAGGTTTATCGGCCAGCACAAGCACTTTGGCTTTAATGCTTTTATCTTGCGTCAGTTTAGCTTCCCAATTACTACCAGAACGTTTAATTTCTGTGTAAGGCGTATTATTAATGACGTCTAAAAGTAAGGTGCTGTCTATAACAGTTACTTTCGTCCGATTTTTTTTATCCGTTTTAGGTTTCGGAGTCTCCAGGCTTTTCACATTTTCTGTTTCCCGCTTTAAAAAGCTTTGGTAAAAAAGTAGTGAAGCCCTTTTATTTTCAGGTATTTTATTTAAATCCAACTGTTCTTTTTGGGTAAGCAGGATGGTTTTTACGCCAGATTTAAAGGCCTGAAAAGATGCGGCATAAGCTGCATCGCCGTTACCGATAACCAGCACATCTGTTTTTACGGTTTGGGCATGAATAACCAGAGGAATTATGAATGCGAAAACAAAAAACAGTCTTTTCATCTCTATTATTAAAATTTGTTGCAATATGCTTTAAATGAATGAATTTTTAATGAAAAGGCGACATTTTAACCAAATTTAACGCGTATTTCGCGGGAAATCGATAAGTGTGAAAAAAAGTAATACCAGGTGATTACGGAACGATAGATAAAGGCGATTTTGATTACAGCAAAAACGTAAATTCGAGTTACGCAAAACAGATTTTAAAAACCGTACCGGGAAGCTAACATTACTTAAGCAAGCTTTGGAAAACTTTGAAAGGGTAAATATTTGCCGCTTTGGGAAAGATCTGCGTAAAAATTGTTTTGAAAGTGCAGTAACTGAATTATATTTTACCTATGCCCAAATGAATCATGCCATCAAAAAATAAGGGCCTGGATGAAGCCTAGACGTAGATTTATTGTTTAGTATGCTTTCAACCTCGGGTGTTTTGTGCCATTTTCTTTGTGATCTTTGCAGTTAAAAACTCGATAAATCTCCTTATTTTGGTTCCATGGATTTAGAGAAGCTTAAATACCCGATCGGTCAGTTTGCTATGCCGGAGATTTTCGATCAAAAGCAGGTTGACATATGGATTTCTGAAATCGCTGCATTACCGGGCCAGATTAAAAAGGCTACTGAAAATTTAACCGATGAAGAACTGAATCAAACTTACCGGCCGGAAGGTTGGACATTGAGACAAGTTGTTCACCATCTTCCGGACAGTCATATCAATGCCTATATTCGCTTTAAGCAGGCCATTACAGAAGATATTCCCATAATCAGGCCATATTATGAGGAACGCTGGGCAGAAACAGAAGAAGCCAGAGATGGTGATATTACATTGTCGATTGAGCTGTTGACGGGTTTACATCAGCGTTGGGTTGCTTTTTTAAGAACATTGAAAGCAGAAGATTATCAAAGGAAATACATTCATCCGGCCCAAAATAAAGAACTTACTTTGTCCATTATGCTTGGCATGTATGCCTGGCACGGAAAACACCACTTAGCACATATTATCAATACCATAACAAAATGAAAAAAATCTATTTATGCGCCCTGATTTTATTTTTTGTTGGTTTTTATAGCAATGTTAAAGCGCAGAAAGATCCATCAAAAACCTTTGATTTTGTATTAGGCTCATGGGAAATGCAAACACCCAAAGGTAAAATGGTGGAACGATGGAGCAAGGATGCCGATAAAATACTGAAAGGCAAAAGTTATCGCGTCAATGCAAAGGGAGACAGCGTACTTACGGAAACCTTACAGATCAGAAAAATAGGGAAAGAGGTTTTCTATTGTTCAACGGTTGCTGATCAGAACGAGGGCAAGGAAGTATGTTTTAAACTTATTTCCACAAAGGATGAGATTTATATTTTCGAAAATGTAGCACATGATTTTCCGCAAAGAATCGTTTATCAAAACTTAGGCAAAAATGAAATGCTCGCCTGGATTGAAGGCGAGCTTAATGGGAAAAGCCGAAAATCGGAATTTAGGTATAAGCGGCAATAGCATTAAATCTCGATTCTTATTTTGGTTCGTCACCCTGAATTTATTTCAGGGTCTATCTCGCAGGAAAGATGCTGAAACAAGTTCAGCATGACGACTGCCTAAGAAAAGAAGCTAAAAATAAATTCTTGTAATAGGTTTCTAAATAGTTTCTTGGATGAGCTTTAAAATTTAACTACATTAAAATTAACATGGCTGCGCTCATGGCGATCATAATGGCATCTTCAACAATGGTTACGGTACTCATAGGTAAGTTAAACACTGCGCCTAAGCAAGCGCATTGAATCTTCTTTTTGTTTAAAACACTTTCTAGAACTCCAAGGATGCTGATGGTCATTACAATCAGGGTAATCCAGTTCACAACATTAGGCGATAAGTTTAATGCAAAGGATAAACCCAGACCTAATTCAATAAAAGCATAAATATATCCCCAAGCACTGAATTTTTTGGCTACGATATCGTACATGGCATAATTTTCGGCAAAGGCTTTTAAGTTGAGCATTTTAAAGAAAGAAAAAGTCAGGAAGAATCCCGCCATAAAAATGCGCATAAATACCATAAAATTGATCGCATTGTCCTGCCGGGAAACCACTAACGATATTGCGGTTACATATCCGAATATCAAAAGAATGGGTTTGTAGGTTTCGGTCCAAGATTTTGCTTCTTCAAGCGTTTCGTTATGGTGGCTTGCTGAAATCTGGTATTTGCTTTTGCTGCCACCCAAAGCCTGTTGGAGTGTATCCAAGCTAATATGTTTATCCATGCTGATGGTAGCAGAATTGGTATCTTTTGAAACTTCCACAGCAGTTACATCTGGTAAAACCAGCAGATTACTTTTTACTTTATTTTCGCAACCACCGCAAGTCATTCCTGTGAGTTGATAGGTATGTGTCATGATTTAAAATCTTTATGCAAATTTACCGCTTATTAAGGCCAAAAGCGTTACAGAATAATCATAAAGTTTTATAGCATTTTGGGTTCTTGTCATTCTGAACGCAGTGAAAAATCTTTAAATTTTGAGATAGGATTTTTATCGTTTAAAGATGCTTTGGTCATCAGCATGACAGCATATTTTACCCCACCAAAACCGAAGTCATAGTTAACGAACCACCAACGGCTTTATCATTAAAGAAAGAAACATCATCTTTCTCGTTTTTCATACCAAGGGTATAAATAAGAGGTAAATAGTGTTCTGGCGTAGGGATAGCCAACATGGCATCTTTACCGAGGTTTCGGTAATTGATCAAAGGTTGATGGTCGCCGTTAGCAATTAAATTTTTGAATTTATCATTCATTTCAATTGCCCAGTCATAGCCACCTCCATTAATCATTTCCCAGCTTAACATATGCAAATTGTGCACCATATTGCCACTGCCGATAACCAGCACGCCTTTTTTGCGGAGGGCATAAATTTCTTTGGCAATTTCATAATGTTGCGCTGGCGATTTGGTATAATCGATACTCAATTGCAAAACAGGAATATTGGCATCTGGATACATATGTCTAACTACCGTCCAGGTACCATGATCTAAGCCCCAATCGTGGTCTAAGCCAACTGGTGTTGAATGGATTAAACCAGGGATTTCAGCGGCCAATTTGGTGTCGCCTGGAGCAGGATATTGAACATCGAAAAGTGCCTGTGGGAAACCACCAAAGTCGTGAATGGTACCTGGGAAATCCATTGCCGTTACAAAAGTGCCATGGGTGTACCAATGTGCCGATACCACCAAAACTGCTTTCGGGACAGGGATATTCTTGGCGAGATCTATCCAACTCTGACTAAACTCATTATTTTCGATGCCATTCATTGGTGAGCCGTGGCCAATAAAAAGCGTTGGCATTAAATCCGTTTGAGGCAAGCGTTGAGTAAAGTTCCTGAATTGGGATAGTGCAGACATGGATTTAATTTATATCAAACCGTCATCCTAAACTTCCGCCCGGCCGGACGGGTGTTTCAGGATCTATTTAAAAACCAAAGATTCCGGGACAAGCCCGGAATGACGATTTTAGTGTTATTTTCCCTGAACAAACTCCAGGTTTAATTTAATCGCAACATCTTTTGCAACACCTGCACCAGTTGGATCATATTTAATATTATAATCTAAGCGGTTAATGGTTGTAGTAGCACCAAACCCAGCTTTGGTATTGCCTTGTTGATCTTTAGCTGTACCGCCGTATACCACAGCAAATTTTACATCTTTGGTCACATCACGGATGGTTAATTTACCGCTTAACTCATAATTGTTACCACTTAATTTTTTAAGAGAAGTGCTTTCGAATTTCATTGTCGGAAATTTTTCGGCGTTAAAAAAATCATCCGTTTTTAAGTGGCCATCTCTCATATCCACACCGGTAGTAATGCTATTTACATCAACCGTGAAGCTGATTTTAGCGTCGGTTAAATCTGGTTTAGAAGCGGTAACTGTTCCATCGAACTTTTTAAATGAACCATCAACAAAAGAAATGCCCATATGTTTAACCGAAAAGTTAACAAAGGAGTGCATTGGATCAATTTTCCAGCTTGTTTGCGCAAATGATGCCACACTGATTGAGGTAGCGATCAGAAATAAGAATAATTTTTTCATATTTAGTGATTTTATTTAGGTACAAATGTAGGTGGGAATTAAACAATCAGTATTGACTTATGGTAAGAAATTGCTTAGATAGATTAATCGTTTAACTGTTTAAGTCGGTTAAGTCTGGAATAGCTAAAATTTCAGGATTGATAAGTGGTTAATGGTTTTTGGTTCATGGTCCATAGACGATCGGCCATCAACTATGATCTATCTAACCATTAACTTTAATCCATCTTACATCCTCAAACTTCATCCAGCGTTTTTCTACGGTCTGTTGATCCAGATTTATAAACTGAAGGTGTCATCCCGGTTACTTTTTTAAACTGTGTGGATAGGTGCGCTACGCTACTATAGTTAAGCTGTGCAGCAATTTCGCTCAAAGTAAGCTCACCGTAGGTAAGCATTTCTTTTACTTTTTCTATTTTTTGAGCAATGAAATATTTTTCAATCGTTTGGTTTTCGACCTCAGAAAAAATGCTGCTTAAGCTTGCATATTCTAGTTTTAACTGTTCGCTGAGGTAGGCAGAAAGATTGGTTTTTAATGGTTCTTTGGTATAATGAACCAGGTTGATGATTGCAGTTTTAATCTGTTCTGCAATTTGAGTTTTTTTATCTTCCAAAAGTTCGAAACCAAAATGGCCCAATTGTTTCGAAATTTTGATCTTATCCGCTGCCGAATCATTTTGGTCAAGGATAACTTCGCCAAGCTCAACCAATAGGGATTTAAAGCCAAGCTTTTCCAACTCGGCCTTAACCACCATTTTACAACGGTTGCATACCATATTTTTGATATACAAGTGCATTATTTTGACTTTATAGTTTCAGAAACGTCGCCACAATCAAACATCATACTTCCATAGTAAGGGTTTTCGATGTTTTCTTTTTCATTTAACCAACTCGCTTTTGCCATTGGGCAGTGTTGAACATAAACGGTTTGGCTGTTAAATTTCAAGTTTTTCAATGTTTTGATCATCGCATATGAAATCCCTTCAAAGGCTTTTCTCTGTGTTTTGATGTCGTTCGAACCAGCAAGTTGAGCAGATTTACTTTTAATAATTGCAGCCTGTTCCATAAATATTTTATGCTCCTCGGCTGGTAAATCTTTGTGATTTACTGCATTTACCTTTGTCGATAAAACTTTCACTTTTTCGATGGCCATTTCTTTTTTGTCTGTTGCCAATGCATTTTTCACGTCGTAATAGGCTGTTAATACCTGATTTAATGCTACGTCTGTTTTGCTTTGTGCGTAAGTGAACGCGGTGGTTGCAATCGTCATGATGGCAATTAATCCTAATATTTTTTTCATCTTTTTTATATTGTTTTAGTGGTAATGAAGCGATCGTGATTTTCATTTTAATATGAAAACCATGATAATTCCAATTTTTATTTTAAAACGTTAAAGAAATTAAATTCTGCACGAAGCAGATACATGTTTTTGGTGTATCGGTTATCCATATTTCCGGCTGCCTGAAAACGATAACCAAAATCGATACGGGTGGTACTGTTTAGAATCATTTGTACAGCAGGGGCAATATCTAAATAAGATTGTCCGCTACCTGGATCGGTTTTACCCAATAATTCTAAATAGACATTAAAGTTTGGCTGTTTGTAATCTTTGTAAACAATAGGTAGAACCAAATAACCAGAAGATAAACTGTATGACAACATGTTCTTTGGCTGCGGCATTCCCTCAATTTGTCTGTTGTTATTTTCAAAAGCATGGGCGTAACCCAATGTTGATGATAATGCCAGTTTATGTAGCAATTGAGTGAAAATCAATCCACCCTGTGCACCACTATTGTCACCCTCAAGATTAATGTCTCTTGTAAACGTTGGCCTCTTGCTGGTGCTTATGCGGCCAAAAGCCGATGCCCTAAAGTGGCTTTGTGTATCATCAAAAGACAAAAAACGGTATTTTGCATATAAACTTCCGCCTTCTAAACGGTATTTACCATCCATATCAGACATAAAGCCTTGTGCATGCATCATCAGGTTTTTATTAAAACCGATCATTACTTCCGGAATGGTCCTGCTTACAAAACCCGGATTATTGAACATACCCTCGTTCGTAATTCTCACACCGATCGATTTAGTTGGCATATTACTGGCAGGCTCTGTAAATACATATAGTTCTTGTGCAAAACCATTTATATAGGCGCCAATTATCATCAGCGCCAATACGAATATCCGCCTCATCCTAGGAAAGAATTAAATGGTAAATGCGGGTTTTTTTGCCGTTAACAACACCGGTGCCGCTAGCATAAGCGTCAGAATTAGCGTTTGCGGCTTGCTTTTTAAATGCACTGCCTGAAATGAAATCTTTATCTACAATACTGGCTTTTACAGTTCCGTTAAGTGTTTTGCTTTTTGCGTTTACAAAACGGTATACGTTGCCATCAACAACAGCCTGGCCCTTATCATCTACCTTTACATCATTAAAATTGAAGTTTGCAGTTAAGCCACCAACTGAAAAACCGGCATCCTGAACTTTTTTGCGTACCAAATCAAGATTGATGTTTGCATCTTTTTTAAAAGTGAGCACAAAGCTGTTTTTGTTTAAGTCGGGTTTTACACTAGTAATGAAATTTAAGGTTTCTAATGATTTTTGTGTCGCATTTGAACACATAGAACAGGTTAAACCAGTTACCTGTAAATCTGCTGAAGATATTTTTTGTGCCGAAACGTTAACGGCAAAGAATAGCATAATGATGCTGAATATTTTTACTGCTTTCATGATTTTTTTGAATTAGAATAAATTGAAGCCATTGTCAGTCTGCATTTGTTTCAGAGCTTAAACAGCAAAATAGATGCTGAAACGAATTCAGCATGACAGGAACAAAAGAATCCTAATTCCTAAAAATACAATTGAAAATATGTAGGGAAATCCGCGAGGAAAGTGGCGGTGCTTTATTTGAAATTTTACTAAAAAATTTCGGGGTAATATCGTTTAAAAACGCTAAAACTGGTGGGTGAAGAAAAAGCTGGATAGAAAAGAGCTTTGGCATTTTTAATTGCGCCTCTGCCTGGTGACTATCTTTAACCTTAACGGTTACCTGGGTGTTTTTGCAGCAATTATCATTTTTCTTTTCGGCAGGGATTTCCTTACAGAACTTACAGGAAACCTCATTGCTGAACAGTTTAACATTTTCAAGTTTGCCTCCACAGAAATGGAGACTTAAAGCCAAACCCATAACACTAACTGTATAGAATACAGCCAAAGAAAGTGCTATTTTTTGTTTTAACTTCATAAACACAAAGGTAAAGGAAAAAATATTGAATAATGCCAGTAATTATTTACTGAATTTCATTTTTTACTTTAATTTAGCCTTAAACATCAATTAAATGAAGAAAATATTATTATTCCTATGCACCTTTTCGATACTTTCAGCCTTTGCTGCGAAGCCTAAAAATCAATATGTGCGGATTAAAACTGAATTTGGAGAATGCATTGTCAGGCTATATAATCAAACCCCATTGCATCGTGATAACTTTTTGAAGTTGGCCAAATCGGGATATTATAATGGTGTTTTATTTCACAGGGTAATCAATAATTTTATGATTCAGGGTGGAGATCCAGATTCTAAAAATGCAAAGCCAGACTCCCTTTTGGGTGAAGGCGGACCTAAATATACCATTCCAGCAGAGTTTAACGATAGCTTATTTCACAAAAAAGGTGTTTTGGGTGCAGCCAGGGAAGGTGATGACGTTAATCCAGACAAAGCATCAAGCGGCAGTCAGTTTTACCTGGTGCAGGGAAAAGTTTTTACCGATCAGCAATTGGATAACCTGGAAGAAAAACGGCTGAAATTCAAAATTCCTGACTGGCAGCGTGAAATATATAAAACGATAGGTGGTACGCCGCATTTAGACCGGAATTATACCGTTTACGGCGAAATTGTAGTGGGTTTGGATATGGTTGACAAAATTGCCGCTTTACCGACCAATAAAAATGACCGGCCAAAGCAGGACGTGAAAATGGAAGTAACCGTTTTGAAAAGGAGAGAAGCGAGAAAATTAGAAAAACAGTTACTTCAGGGTTAATTAAAGATAATCATCATTTCGATGAATAATTCCCCCAAGTTGGCGTCATCTCGAGTGGAGTGCAACGGAGTCGAGAAATCTATGGAGGCAGATCTCTCCATTCCACTGCGTTACAGTCGAGATAACAATGGCAAATAAATATCATTAATGGATTACTAAGCATTTATTCGATTAATTTCTAAATTTACCACCCACAACAATTGAAATTTGCTGGATGAAGATTATCTCTTATAATGTTAATGGGATCAGGGCTGCAAGTACCAAAAACTTTTTTGGTTGGTTACAAGCTACCAATGCTGATATGGTCTGTTTGCAGGAAGTAAAGGCACTACCTTCGCAAATCCCTGAAATTATTGCACTGATCGAGCAGCTAGGTTATCACCATTATTGGTTCCCTGCAGAGAAAAAAGGGTATAGTGGTGTAGCTATTTTAGCTAAAGTCAAACCCAATCATGTAGAGTTTGGCTGCGGCGAGGAATGGATCGATAAAGAAGGACGTATTTTAAGAGCTGACTTTGATAGCTTTTCGTTAATGAGCCTTTATATGCCGTCCGGGTCCAGCGGAGATGACAGGCAGGTAAAGAAATATGAATTTATGCGGTTTTTTGGTGCCTACATTGGAGAATTGCGTAAAGAGATCCCAAATTTAATTGTGAGTGGCGATTATAATATCTGCCATACGGCTATTGATATTCATAACCCAAAATCCAATGCCAATTCATCTGGTTTTTTACCAGAAGAGCGGGAGTGGATGCAATTGTTCTTAGATAATGGTTTCATTGATACTTTCCGCCATTTTAATAACGACCCACATCACTACACCTGGTGGAGTTATCGTGCAGGCTCGAGAGGGAAGAACCTGGGCTGGCGGATCGATTATCATCTGGCCACCAGACCAATGGAAAGCCGCCTAAAAAATGTAAGGATTTTACCGGATGCCATACATTCTGACCATTGCCCTGTGCTATTGGAAATAGAATAGTTTTTAGGTTAATTCGTTAATTGTTTAAATCAGTTAACCGATCTCAATTTTTGAATACCAATTTATACTGTTTCAATAATTAACCAGCCAATCAATGCTGATTACAAAAATAAAAGGCCTTGTTGGCCTGCATCTTAAAGATAAGTTAGTGCTTCGTGGTAACGAACTATGCCATTTACCTGTTCTTGAAAATGCATGGCTTTTAATAGAAGATGGTCTGATTAAAGATTTTGGTGAGATGAAACTTATGCCATCTTCCATTGCACATCTTCCATCTTACAGCGCCGAAGGCCGCTATGTTTTTCCCTCCTGGTGTGATAGCCACACGCATATTGTTTTTGCGGCCTCAAGGGAAGAAGAGTTTGCGATGAAAATACAGGGCAAAAGTTATGAGGAAATTGCTTCGGCAGGTGGTGGCATTTTAAATTCTGCCAACAAACTTCAAAAAGCAACAGAAGATGAATTGTTTCAAGCTGCGGCGCTGAGGTTAAACCAAATGATGCTCCAGGGAACTGGAGCGGTTGAAATTAAAAGTGGTTATGGATTAACCACTAAAAGCGAAATCAAGATGTTGCGCGTAATCCGCAGGTTGAAGGATCAATTTCCTATCCCTATTAAATCGACTTTTTTGGCCGCACACGCTTTTCCAGCCGAGTTTAAAAATAACCATCAGGGTTACATCGATTTGATTATTAATGAAATGCTGCCCCAGATCGCGTCAGAAAAACTGGCTGATTACATTGATGTTTTTTGTGAAAAGGGATTCTTCTCTGTTGCAGAAACTGATCAGATATTAAAAGCTGGAGCGAAGTATGGATTGAAGCCAAAAATACATGCAAACCAACTTTCCATTTCAGGAGCTATAGAGGTTGCTGTTGAAAATGGCGCCATTTCAGTCGATCACTTAGAGGAAAGTAACGAAGAAACCATCGAAACATTAAGAAATGCAGAAACGATTGTAACATTGCTGCCTTCTTGCTCGTTTTATTTAGGAATTCCGTTTGCAGATGCCAGGGGTTTTATTCAGGCTGACTTACCAGTGGCTTTGGCTACGGATTATAACCCGGGTTCAACACCTTCCGGAAATATGAATTTTGTAGTTTCATTGGCTTGTATTAAAATGAAGATGTTTCCGGAGCAAGCCATTAATGCCGCAACATTAAACGGTGCTGCAGCAATGGAGTTGAGTGAAGATTATGGAAGTATTGCAATTGGGAAAAAAGCAAATTTATTGATCACTAAACCGATGCCATCAATTGCTTATCTGCCTTATAGTTTTGGCGAAATCCAGGTAGATCAAGTGATCTTAAATGGTGAAATTTATAATGGATAACCTTAAAATATATTCGCAGGGAGACATTGATCGTTTGGTCATTCAACGCGAGGGCGAAACCAAGCTGGGTAAGAAAGTGGCGGTTATGTCTTCAGGGGAAGAATTGCAAAACACAAATGCAAAATTTGTGTTGCTGGGCATTCCTGAAGATATTGGTGTACGTGCAAATGCTGGTATGGCTGGAGCTGCATCGTTATGGCGACCAGCATTAACGGCCTTTTTAAATATCCAAAGTAATCGGTTTTTAAATGGTGAGGAGGTTTTGGTTTTGGGCCATTTCGAGATCGACGAGCCTATTGATTCTTCTATAAAAGCACTACGGGATAAAGTGGCTGAAATTGATGATCTCGTTTACCCGATAGTCGAAAAAATCATAGCTGCGGGCAAAATCCCGATTGTAATTGGCGGCGGACATAATAATGCTTTTCCAATCATCAAAGGTGCTTCTTTAGCAAATCAAGCCCCAATTGATGTGCTAAACATTGATGCACATGCTGATTTAAGGGGATTGGAAGGAAGGCATAGCGGAAATGGGTTTTCTTATGCTTTAAAAGAAAACTATCTTGGTCATTATTTTATGTATGGGCTGCATCAAAATTATAATAATGAGGCTATTTTAAGCCAGATCGATCACAACCCTAAATTAAACGCTGTATTTTTTGAGGATATTTTAACCGGACGGGATTACAATGGTTTATTCGAGGCGTTAGGATCAACTACAGGTTTAGAAGTAGATCTGGATTGTATGGAGAATGTCCTTTCAAGCGCAGAAACTCCTTCAGGGTTTGAAGTTAATGATGTCAGAAAACTGATTTTAACCCATGCCAGGAAATTTTCTTACCTGCACATATGCGAGGGCGCCACCAGGATGCTCGATGGGAGGGTGGATAATTTAACGGCTAAATTGGTTGCTTACCTGGTGAGTGATTTTGTGAAATCGCATACTTCTTAAATTTAGCCAGTGGAGACGCAGAAGCCACGGAGTAATCTAGCTCGTTCCGTCATCCTGAACTTCCGACCGGCCGGTCGGAAGTTCAGGATGACGATTTGGAGTAAAACCCTTATAAATGCTCTGCTTCATATTTCTCCCCGGCCTTTAACATCAACTCAATCTGTTTAAGGTCTTCCGCTGTTAAATCTTCTTTTTCCTGAAGTTCAAATACGGCAATCATATTGTCTTCGTATTGTTTTTCGGTTTTGATAACGATTTCCTGTGGCATGCCGGTAAGCTTAAAACTTTATAATTTCTGTTGGTGTAATGCAAAAATCGAGTTTGATGTCTTGTTCATGTACATCATCGATTTTTTCAATTGCAGGAAACAAAGATAAACCTATTTTTTGAGCATTTGAGCCTTTAAGAAAACGATCGTAGAAACCTTTGCCATAACCTACCCGGTAACCTTGTTTATCAAAGGCTAACAGCGGAATAATTACCATGTCTATTTCTCCTTCGTGCAGATTCGCTTTTTGTGGCTCTAAAATGTTGTATAAGTTTTTTTTAAGGTCTTTTTCTCCCAGGTATTCATGGTGGGTCATCAACGCCGTTTCAAAATCGGCCTTGGGTACAATAATTTTTATATTTGGCAAGGTTTGGTTGAGCCATTCGATCAGCGGAAAAGTATCTGGCTCCTTTTTCTCTTTGATGGGCAAAAAGATATGGATCGCTTTAATTTCATGAAAATCCAGTGTTTTAAATTTTTTCAACAGCACATTATTTAACTCATGGTATGTTGAGTCAGATAGTGATAACCGATCCTTTAGCGCTTGCTTTCTGATTTGGTTTTTCAACATCATAACAAAGTAGGTGTTTAAGGATTTATATGGTTTTGCGTACTTGCGTACAATTTATTTGTAGAGATGTGATCTGTTTTTGGAAATTTACGGTAATACGATCATGATGGTCTGCAGCCCTGCTATCGCTTCAAGTCTGCGCTGTGGGCTTTTTGCTCTATCAGGTTTATTGTATGGGGTCAGTATAGCAAAAAACCTCTGAAGCATAACTTCAGAGGCTTCTAATATCCTGATCAAATTATTTTACACGTTCAACGTATTCGCCTGTACGGGTATCAATTTTAATTTTATCGCCCTGGTTCACGAACATGGGAACTTTAACTTCAACACCATTTTCTAATGTTGCCGCTTTTAACGCATTTGTTGAAGTATCGCCTTTCACCGCTGGTTCTGAGTAAGTAATTTCAAATTCGGCAAAGTTTGGCAACTGCGCCATAATGGCTTCATCGCTTTCCATTGATACAATAATACTCATGCCTTCCTTCAAGAATTTAATTGCCGAACCAAACAAGGATTTTTCAACATTAAACTGCTCGTAGGTGTTATTGTCCATCACGATCAAAGAATCGCCTTCTTCGTATAAATATTGATAGTCATTGGTTTCCACGCGGCAGATTTCAACTGCCTCATCTGTATTCATACGGGCTTCAACAATTCTGCCTGTTTTAATGTTGCGGAATTTACCTGTATAAAATGCTCCGCCTTTTCCTGGCGTACGGTGATTCCATTCGTCAACAGTAACCAGTTCATTGTTTACACGAAGAATGTTACCTGTTTTAATTTCTGATGCTTTTGCCATATTGTGTGATCCTAAATTGGATTTGTATTTCAGTTTTTCGTGACGGCAAAGGTAAAATTATTTTGATAAAAAACGATAAAGGTTTAAGGCATAAGGCTTATGGTTGAAGAAAATTTAGGCCCTAATGATGCTATTTTACCCGCTCCATATATTCGCCTGTTTTGGTGTCAATCTTCACCTTATCTCCCTGATTGATAAATAGAGGAACCTTGATTTCTGCACCGGTTTCCACCGTAGCATATTTTTGCGCACTGGTAGAGGTATCGCCTTTTACCGCGGGTTCAGAATACGTGATCTCCAACTCCACGCTATTAGGCAGTTGAGCAACAATCGGCTCATCGCTTTCAAAAGCAATGGTAACATTCATACCTTCTTTTAAGAATTTAATCGAACTGCCAAAAAGCAATTTTGGGATGTTGTACTGCTCGTAAGTGTTGTTGTCCATCACAACCAGGTAATCGCCGTCCTCGTATAGGTATTGATAATCACTGGTTTCTACCCGGCAAATGGTCACTTCTTCATCTGTACGGAAACGGTATTCTACAATTTTACCGGTTTTTACGTTGCGCATACGGGCCTGATAAAAAGCCCTTAAATTTCCCGGGGTACGGTGGATGTACTCTTCTACACTGACCAACTCTCCGTTAAAACGAAGCACGTTCCCGCTTTTTACTTCTGATGCCTTTGCCATTTTATGATAGTGAATAATTTTTTTTGTAGATTAAAAATCAAAGTTAAAAAATGCATACAGATTTGGAAAGCGAAACCATCATTAATCGCGCGGGAAAGTGAAACTTTTCTTTCAATCTTTTTAAGTTTGTAAGTGCAGAACGATAAACAGCTTTATAAAAAGCGAGCTGTGTAATGAATAGGGTGCGGGGAAAAGAATAAAAAACTTAGTATAAAAGAAATGCCTTTGGGAACCACTCCAAAGGCATAATCAACCTAAACCTCAAACTAAACTATGAAAAACTCTTTGCCTTTAGGGGCTATATATTTTGATTCCGAATACGGAAAATATGATCTTATACTTAGAGAGATAAATTAAATAATTGTTTCTCTTTTTGGTGGTGCAAAGGTAGATATAATTTTCGAAATACAAAATATTTTTTGGAAAAATTATTTATAATACAAATGTATGACAAAACAGACTGCCTTATAAGTAATTGATTGAATTATAATTTACTTATAATCTGATATTTGGATATAATTTGTACAGAAATCGTATTCTTGTATTTGATTAGAGCCAATTATGGTAAGCCGCTCTTTTCCAAAATTTTCAATAAGCTCGCGGTACCAACTTATTCCCTGAACGTCCAAATTGCTGGTCGGCTCGTCTAAAAATAAAATGGGTGTATCTGCACAACATGCCAAAGCAAGCTTGGTTCTCTGCTTCATTCCAGACGAAAAGTATTTGATTTGTTTGTTTGCTGCTTTTTCTAAGCCCAAAACACTGATTAGCTTTTTTGCATCCAGGCCAGAAGCGAAATTTTTAAATTTAAAATGAAAATCAATGATCTCGTTTAGGGTAAAAGTTTCAACCAGTTCAAGATAGGGTGCAGCAAGGCTGATGTATTTATAAATACTTTCTACCGGAATATCTGTCGTATCAGAAAATGAAATCTCCCCCTCTGAAGGTGATAAGCTGCCGGTGAGTACACTTAATAAAGTCGACTTACCGGAGCCATTAGGTCCAAGTATGGCGTAACTGTTTCCTATGGTAAATTCAGTGCTTAAATTTCTAAAAATCCACTCTTTATTAAACCTTCTGCCAACATTTTGTAAAGTAATATTCATTTGCAGTAGGGCGTTTAGGGTTTAGCGCTAAGCGGTTTAGTCATACAAACGCTGTTATCAACGCCAATGTACTGTCCATAGTTGGTGATAATATGATATCCTACTTTTTGATAAAGTGCGATGGCCTCCGGTTGTTTTTTGCCAGTTTCTAAAACACATGCGTCAAAGCCTAGTTCAGTAGCCCAATTTTCCAGCTCGGTTACAATTTGGGCAGCTATTCCTTGCTTTCGATAATCGGGGTGCACAAACATCCTCTTTAATTCAGCTTCTGTTGCAGAGAAAGGTTTCATCGCGCCGCATGCAATGGGCAGATATCGTTTGTAAGCAATAACAACCTGTTTAATGGTATCAACCTGATTGAACTGCGCGTAAAAGGCATGATCATCACCATCTCTAACAGCCAGATCCTGATCCAATAATGCAACCAACTTTCTAAAATCGGCGTTTTCTGAATTCGTTCTGATCAGCGTTAAATCACTCATGAATATCTATTTGAATTTAGTTAGGCAATGGATTTTATCTTCCGCCTTAAACCGTTCAGCCTTCTACCTTTATTAACTGCCCATTCCAAAGCCCTTCATTACCCCGCGGTTAGAATTGCGGATAAAATCTACAATTTCATCACGGATTTCCGTTGGTTTAAATTCGGCTTCGATCATATCCAAAGCTTTCGTTACGTTATTGTGTTTTACAAAAAGTACGCGGTAAATTTCCTGAATCTCATCAATCTGTTCATTGGTAAAACCTCTTCTGCGCAAACCCACGGAGTTGATGCCTGCATAAGAAAGTGGCTCGCGCGCGGCTTTAACATATGGTGGCACATCTTTACGAACCAATGAACCGCCAGTTACAAAAGCATAAGAACCTACTTTCACAAATTGGTGTATGGCAACCAAACCAGCCAAAACTACATTATTGCCAATGGTAATGTGGCCAGCCAAGGTGGTACTATTTGAAAAGATGCAGTTATTCCCAACCTCACAATCGTGTGCGATGTGTGAATAAGCCTGAATTAAACAATTGCTGCCTATAGTGGTTTTCCATTTATCTTTTGTGCCGCGGTTAACGGTCACGCATTCTCGTATAGTAGTGTTATCGCCAATTTCTGCGGTGGTAATTTCACCGGCAAATTTTAAATCCTGTGGCTCGCCTGAAATAACCGCACCAGGAAAGATTCTGCAGTTTTTACCGATTCGTGCGCCATCCATAATGGTCACATTTGATCCGATCCAGGTTCCCTCGCCAATCACAACGTCTTTATGTATCACTACAAAAGGTTCAATTACCACGTTTTCGGCAATTTTTGCCTGAGGGTGTATATATGCTAAAGGTTGTATCATTATTGAGCGGGTTCTGCTTGTTTAACTTTTGAAATCTGTGCCATCATTTCGGCTTCTACCACGATTTTTTCGCCAACCATTCCTACGCCTTTCATTTGGGCAATGCCTCTTCTGATGGGTTCAAGTAAATCGCAACGGAAAACAATCGTATCGCCAGGAAGCACCTGTGCCCTAAAACGGACATTGTCTATTTTTAGAAAATAGGTAAGGTAATTCTGAGGGTCTGGCACGGTACAAAGAACAAGGATACCGCCTACCTGGGCCATTGCTTCTATTTGTAGTACACCAGGAAATACCGGAGCACCAGGAAAGTGGCCTTTAAAAAACTCTTCGTTCATGGTAACGTTTTTAACGCCTACCACGTGGTTTTTAGAGAGTTCTAATATTTTATCAACGAATAGAAATGGTTGACGGTGTGGCAAAATTTCCATGATCTTCACAACATCGAACAATGGTTTTGCACTTGGATCGTATACCTTCTGCACTTTTTTGTTTTTCTCTTTTTTTATGGCTGCCTTGATCTTTTTGGCGAAAGCAACGTTTGCTGCATGGCCTGGACGGGCGGCCATGATATGGCCTTTTAAATGCATTCCAACCAAAGCCAAATCACCGATCATATCCAAAAGTTTATGACGTGCAGGCTCATTTTGGTAGCGCAGTTCCATGTTGTTTAAAATCCCTTGCGGGGCAACATCGATATCTTTACGGTTAAATAATTTAGCCAGGTGACTTAATTCATCTCTCGTAACCTCTTTATCTACAATTACAATGGCGTTATTTAAATCACCACCTTTAATTAAGTTGTGCGATAGCTGGTATTCCAGTTCATGTAGAAAACAGAAAGTACGACAAGAAGCAATTTCTTTCTTAAACTCTGCAATGGTGTTGATACCAGCATGCTGGCTGCCCAAAACCGGAGAGTTGTAGTCAATCATGCAGGTAAAACGATAATCATCTAACGGCATGGCCACAATTTCTACCTTTCTATCTTCTTCCGTATAAGTAATGTTATGAGGAATAGTAAAATACTCGCGATCTGCATTTTGCTCAACTGTTCCTACTTCTTCCAATAGATCAATAAACTGGATAGAACTTCCGTCCATAATAGGTGTTTCCGGACCATCTAATTTAATCAGTATGTTATCAAGGTCCATAACCCACCAGCGATGCCATTACATGTTCTACCGTACTTACGCTAGCACCATTTTGTGTTATTGTAGTGCCTCGTGAGGTATCGGTAACATTATCTGCATCAGCATCGATAATAGGTTGGCCATCTAAATCAATACGCTGAAATTTGAAGCCATGATTTTCGGGGGCTGGGCAAAATGTTAAAGTTACATTAGCACCAGTGTGTAAACCAACACCAGATGCTGATATTTCTTGTTTAATCGTCTTTTGTCTAACGTTCATTGTGTATTGTATTCTTTTCCAGTTCAGCAGTGAGCTTTTTCAACTCCTCTTCGAGCTTATTTATTCTTTTTTCTACATCTGGAAGATGTTTGAAAATGACTGAGGCCCTCATCCAGTTACGTAAGGGTTGCGCCGGACTACCGTGCCATTGTTTGTTTTCTTCTGTAATATTAAAGTTTATTCCGGCCTGTGCACCGATTTGTGTTCCCTTTGCCAAAGTTAGGTGCCCTGCTATACCAACCTGTCCGCCAACAACGCTGTTAGCGCCAACTTTTGTACTTCCAGAGATTCCTGACTGTGCTGCTAAAACGGTGTTCTCGCCAATTTCTACGTTGTGCGCAATTTGGATCAGATTATCAATTTTTGCACCCCTTTTTACAACTGTTGATCCCATTGTGGCACGATCTACGGTGGTATTTGCACCAATTTCTACGTCATCTTCGATAATAACGTTTCCAATCTGTGGGATTTTATTGTAAGTGCCGTCTTTTTGTGGTGCAAAACCAAAACCATCACTCGCAATAACGGTATTGGCATGGATAACCACTCTGCTACCGATTACAGAATTGTGGTATATTTTAACTCCAGGGAAAAAGGTGCAGTTTTGGCCAATTTTAGAATTGGCACCGATAAAGGTTTGTGCATTTATTTTACAGCCATCGGCAATCTCTACATTTTCGGCAACGTAAGCAAAAGCATCAATAAATACATTATTGCCAATTATTGCTGTAGGATGAACGAATGCCAGTTTATCGATGCCGGATTTTATGGTTTGAGAATTAATGGCCTCATTATATTTATCCAGCAAAATTGTAAATGCGCTATATGGATTTTCTACACGGATTAGCGTGCTGGTGTAAGGCTGTGTAGGAGCAAAATCTTTAGAAACGATAACAACTGACGCCTGGGTAGAATACAAAAAATTTTCATACTTAGGGTTAGAAAGAAAAGACAGGGAGCCTTCCTTCCCGTCTTCTATTTTAGAAAGTTCGGTAACGGCTGCATCCGGGTTACCATCAATGGAACCGTTTAGAAACTGACTTATCTGCGTGGCAGTAA
This sequence comes from Pedobacter terrae, assembly GCF_036946585.1. Taxonomy (GTDB): domain Bacteria; phylum Bacteroidota; class Bacteroidia; order Sphingobacteriales; family Sphingobacteriaceae; genus Pedobacter; species Pedobacter terrae_C. The sequence goes on from NZ_JAQIIV010000018.1 coordinate 92,047, forward strand.
ATTGCATCGTACAAAGGTATATGTTAAATTGATATGAACAAAAAAACCTGCATGTGTTAAATGGGGTATTATTTGCACAATAATAAGAGTTAAAACGGCACTGAAAGTCAAATATTTTGTTAAAAAAACTTAAATCCCTCTTGGGTAACAGAGGATATATTTTTCTACGGTTTTCTGTAGCGACTCCAGATTAGACAAATCAGAAGCCTTTGCAATATCAACAATGTCGTTATTTTTCATTAAAATCTTAATATTTCCAACTCCTGCATTATAGGCGCGGTTTTGAATAGAATCTGTAAAAACAAAATACCTTGCCTCTTCAGGTCTAATTTCCAGTAAATTAACTGCCGCATCCTGCAAAAAAATTTACACGGTCTGTATCAGCCCTTTCATTACCCATTTCTACTTTGTAAAGATTTCTGGAAGTGAGCATTTTACATAACGTAGACAAAATTTTATCATCCTGCATGGTCCAAACCTTAACGGCAGCATAAATATCCTGATCATCAAGGTTGGTAAAATGCTCCAGATTTTCATGCTGCGCAAAGAAATTAGCCTCGTTAATATCGTTTTTTAAAAAATAATTTAAGGATGGGGAAGCAAATAAGTTTGCTCCAGCCGCTGATAATTCTTTAGCACGTTCTAATAATTTCACCAGGATCATCTCACCCGATATTACTGTTTTGTGCAGATAAACCTGCCAATACATCAGCCTGCGGGCAATTAAAAATTTCTCAATAGAGTAAATGCCTTTTTCTTCAATCACCAGATCATCATCATGTACGTTGAACATTTTAATGATACGATCGAAACTGATTACCCCTTCACTAACGCCGGTAAAAAAGCTGTCGCGGTTCAAATAATCCATTCTATCCAGGTCTAACTGCCCTGAAATCAATTGATGAAGAAATTTTTTGGGATAGGTACCGTTAAAAATTTCAATAGCATGGGTTAAACGGCCTTCAAAATGTATATTCAGATCCTGCATCAGTTTAGCCGAAATATCTTCGTGCCTGATTCCGGTCACCAAAGAGTGTTCCAATGCATGGGAGAAAGGGCCATGACCGATATCGTGCAGTAAAATGGCCAAAATGGCGGCCTCTTCCTCGCCATCAGTTATGGTATGTCCTTTACTTCTTAAAAGATTGACGGCCAAAGTCATTAAATGCATGGCACCTAAAGCATGGTGAAAACGCGTGTGCAATGCCCCTGGATAAACCAAATGTGTCATTCCGAGCTGCTTGATGTAGCGCAAACGCTGGAAATAAGGATGGGAGATCACGTCATAAACCAATTCGGACGGGATGCTAATGAACCCGTAAACAGGATCATTTATTATTTTCTTCTTGTTCAATCGTTAAAAATCGTTAAATAGGTAGATACGGTACAAAAATTGCTATTTTTATTTATAGTTTAAATATATACCGTAATTAAACGGCAATACTGATCTATTTTTACATAAACATGCAGGAAACTAAAATATTATGGGCCGATGATGAAATTGACCTGTTAAAACCACATATATTATTACTAAATGATAAAGGTTACCATGTAACCACCTTTACCAATGGAAACGACGCTTTAGAGGCATTTGGAAAATCCCATTTCGACCTGGTTTTTCTGGATGAGAATATGCCCGGGATGAGCGGTATCGAAACGTTATCGGCTATTAAGAACCTAAATCCTGATGTTCCTGTTGTGCTGATTACGAAAAGTGAAGAAGAAAACCTGATGGAAGATGCGATAGGTAGCAAAATTGATGATTATCTGATCAAGCCTGTAAATCCTAAGCAGGTTTTGCTGACCATTAAAAAGCTGATCGACAATAAACGCCTGGTGAGTGAAAAAACCTCTATGGCCTATCAACAGGATTTTCGCCGTTTGGGGATGACATTAGGCGATAGGCTTAATTATGAAGAATGGATTGATGTTTATAAAAAAAATCGTTTTTTGGGAGCTTGAGTTGGAAAAACTGGACGATCCGCAGATGCATGAAATTTTAACCATGCAAAAACAGGAGGCCAATACACAGTTTACAAAATTTATTGAGGAACATTATCTGGATTGGATAAAGGATAAATATAAGGCGCCTTTGCTTTCGAACGAGTTATTAAAGAAAAAAGCCTTTCCGCTTATCAATGATAATACACCGGTATTTTTTATCCTGATTGATAATTTAAGGTATGACCAGTGGAAAATCATCAATCCATTAATATCAGAATATTTTAGGATAGACGAAGAAGATATGTATACGAGCATTTTGCCAACGGCAACACAATATGCCCGTAATGCAATTTTCTCAGGTATGATGCCTTTAGATATGGAAAAACGCTTTCCTCAGCTTTGGCAAAACGATGATGATGAAGGTGGGAAAAATATGCATGAAGAGGCTTTCCTGAGTGATAATATCAAGCGTAATTTAAGAAAGGACTGTAAATTCAGTTATCACAAAATCCTGACTTTTGAACAGGGAAAAGATCTGGTTGAACAAACGAATAACTTACTGCAGAATGATTTTAACGCCATTGTATTCAATTTTGTTGATATGTTGAGCCATGCGCGTACGGATATGCAGATGATACGTGAATTGGCCAATGATGATGCGGCTTACCGGTCGTTAACTTTATCATGGTTTGAGCACTCTCCGCTTTGGGATTTATTGAAGAAAATTTCGCAGAAAAAAGTTAAAGTAATCATCACCACCGACCACGGAACCATCCGTGTGAAAAAACCGGTTAAAGTAATTGGCGATAGAAGTACAAATACCAATTTAAGGTATAAGCAAGGAAGAAACCTAAATTTTAATGCAAAAGAAGTATTTTTAATTAAAAATCCTCACGACGCTTTATTGCCTAAGGTCAACATTAGCAGCAGTTATATCTTTGCAAGAGAAGATAGTTATTTCGTTTATCCGAACAATTATAATCAGTTTGTAAACTATTACAATGAAACTTTCCAGCATGGCGGTATTTCACTGGAGGAAATGATTATTCCGGTGGTGACGTATTTGCCAAGATAATGGATAGATTTAACATGAGACTGCCCACTTCATAGAATCGTCATTCCGGGGGATAATTTATTTTATAAAAATCAATATAAAGACAGAAGTATTTTAATAAACTATAGGCTGACAGGTTTCGTCATTGCGAGGAGGCTTTTTCAGCCGAGGAAGCAATCTTACAACGATCGCTACTTGCGTACGCATTAAGATTGCTTCGTTCCTCGCAATGACGATTTTGCTATTTAAGTCTGTCAATGGTAACTTGCTAAGGGTTTGTTTTGTTCAAATTTATTCGGAAGGCCGAAAGAAATCCAATTATATGTTACTTTTGTCCTTATTTTAGAAAATGGATATCGAAGTAAATAGTTTAGCCGATTTACCTGCTGTTGCACAGCAGCTTTCAGATTTTGCCAACAATCAAAAAGTATTCATTTTTGAAGGGGATATGGGTGCAGGTAAAACCACTTTTATCAAAACTTTTTGTAGCGTCCTAGGCGTAAAAGATGTGGTTTCGAGCCCAACTTATTCTATCGTTAACGAATATGATAGCCCTAAGGGATCGGTATTCCATTTCGATTTTTACCGGATAAAAGATATTCGCGAGGCCTACGATTTGGGCTATGAAGAATATTTCTATGGTGGTGGTATTTGTTTAATAGAATGGCCAGAGCGGGTGGAAGAGTTATTGCCTGAAAGCTTTATTAAGGTTTGGATCAATGTGCTGGATGAAAACCGCAGGCTACTCCGGTTTTCGAAGGTATAACAATTAGTTATCAATAAATTAACAGATTTTCCGTACCTTGAACCACCTAAAACTATCATAATTTTAATTCAACATGGCTACAGGATTACGCGAAGGAATGGCCGATATAGCTCGTCAGGGTTTACTACAAACGCAGGAAGCAACGCTAGAAACCAGAAATAGAAAAAACAGTTTATACATAGGAATACCTAAAGAAATTTCTTTTCAGGAAAATAGAATTGCATTAACCCCTTTATCTGTTGCGTTATTGGTAAACAACGGGCATCAGGTAGTTTTAGAAAGTGGGGCAGGTATTGCCGCTAATTTTTCTGATACGGAATATGCGGAACAGGGTGCAAAAATTGCCTATAACAAAAAAGAAGTTTTTGATGCTGATATCCTGGTGAAAATTGCCCCCCCTACGCTGGAAGAGATTGAATTGATGCATAAGGGGCAAACGCTTATTTCTTCTTTGCAGACTGGAACGCTTAAGCAAGATTATTTAAAGGCATTGATGCATAAAAAAATTAATGCTTTATGTTTTGAAAATCTCCGCGACGAAGGCAATATACTGAGTGTAGTGCGTGCCATGAGCGAGATAGTTGGT
>NZ_JAQIIV010000019.1:0-90915 GCF_036946585.1 Pedobacter terrae
AAAGCGTAGCCATGAATTCGCCATATAAATTGTGACAATTTTAAAAATTTCGGCATATCGAATAAAAAGAGAAAACCTGTAATTCTTCTAAAATTGCAGGATATCAAGCATTTAGCGCAAATTGAAGAAATCTCTTTTAAGTATTTGTGCAGAGAGGAAGGGATTTGAACCTATTCTTCCATTGAGCCGTATATCTTTTTTTTATACCTTTCGATAGAAAATTAGCCATGTTTCTTAGACATAAAAAAAATGGGTCTTAATAAGACCCATTTTTCCATTTCCGCGGAGAGCGAGGGATTCGAACCCCCGGACCTGTTACAGTCAACAGTTTTCAAGACTGCCGCATTCGACCACTCTGCCAGCTCTCCGCTGCAAAAGTAGGAATTTGGCGCTAATCTGCAAACCTTTTCCAGTCAAATATTTTAATTAATATTTTAAGCCTTGCTAATCATTTAGTTAGGGTGAGTAAAAAAAATGAGATAGCTTATAAATACGGGCATTTTACGCTGTTAATAGTCAAAATAGGTGTTGCAATTCAAACTAAATTGCTTCCTTAGGGTGAATTTTCTGTCTTTCCACCGATAAATACCCATTTCCTTCAACGGCAAAACAGATTAATCCGGCCAGTACTGAAATCGAAATCCAGAATTCGGAATAGGGCTTAAAATCCCTGCGGAAGTATTGATGAAGAATACGGCACCGATCAGTATCGGCAGATTAATCAGGCAAAATGTGCGGGTATACGTACCCAATGTTATGGCTAAACCAACCAATAATATGTATAACGATAATAAAGTGTGCCAGCAAGCTGATGCTGATTGCCGTACCCAAAAAGGCACCTCTCATTAAGTTACTAAAAGCTTGCATATTGATATAAAAATCAATGCCTTTCCACATTAATACGAGACCTAACAAGATTCTGAAAAAATCAAGCCATTTTGGGTGGTGTTGATCGCCCCAGTTTTCGATTTCTTAAGCATGTTCATAACATCTATATTTAGTTATAACAATTTACAAAAAAATAAAGGAAAATCACAATAGTTAACTGTCTGATTTTAAGGCTTATTTTTTTTCTGTATTCCTGCTGTTTAGATAATCAGTAGGTGACATACCGAACTGCTTGGCAAAATTCCGTCCGAAATGTGATTGCGAGCTATAACCGACCATTTCAGAGATTTCATAAATTTTTAACAATCCTTCATTTAAGAGTTCAGCAGCCTTTTTCAACCTCGCTAAATTAATCAGTTCATTCGGGCTTAGGTTGGAAATGGATTTAATTTTCCGGTAAAGGGTTGGCCGGCTCATGTTCATCTTCTCTGCCAGGTGTTCTACATCAAGATCCTGATTGCTGATGTTTTGATTAATGGTATCTTGTAATTTTTCTAAAAATAACTCATCGGCTTTCGAATAGGCCATGCTTTTCAGGTGAAGGAGGGGGTGAACTTGAAAAATATTCTTTAATCTTGTTTCTGTTCTTAAGCAGACTGGAAATCTGCACCTGTAAAAACTCTGGCGAAAAGGGCTTTTCTACATAGGCATCAGCTCCTAATTCTAAACCTGTCAATTTTAGACTGCAGCGAATTTTTGCCGTAAGTAAGATCACAGGGATATGGCTAAACTCAAGGGTAGATTTTACTTTGGCACAAAACTCAAAGCCGTCCATTTCGGGCATCATTACATCGCTAATAATGAGCTGAACGGCTTCACGTTGTAGTGTTGAAAAGGCTTCTTTGCCGTCTTTGGCCTGCAACACATGATATTTTTCTTCCAGATCATCCGAAATGAAATCCAGAATATCTTCATTGTCATCAACCAATAATACTACAGCCCTTTCCATATCAGTATTTTTTGTGGCAAACGTATCTACAATTTCTTCCATTTTCCATTCAGGTTAAATTCTATCCGTTGATGGATCGGCAGTTCCAATACAAATGTATTAAAATCATCTTCATTAAATCTAAATAAAGCTCCCCTCGATGCAGCTGCGCAAGCGATTTAGAAATCGATAGACCTATCCCTGTTCCTGCCTTTATTGCTGTTTCTTTGCCCCTAAAAAAAGGTTCAAATATCTTTTCCTTTATTTCCATAGGAATCCTATTCCATCATTTTTAACCTTCACCATAAAGGTATCATCATACTGCAGCGATAAGTTGATCTCAACCGTGGTTTTTCCATATTTAAGCGCATTGCTAACCAGATTGCTGATGATTTTATAAAAAGCCTCAATATCGATATAAGCATGTAGATTTTTCTCGGATAAATGAAGGTTATATAGGATGTTTTGCTGTTCTGCAGCCGGCTGGAACTGTATAAATATATCTTTTAAAATTTCAGAAATATCGGCTTTTACAAAATTTAATGAGAATTCGCTGGTTTCGGTTTTTCTGAAATCCAACAATTGGTTGGTTAATTTGAGCAAACGATCAGTGTTTCGACCCATAATCCGCAAGTTTTTTTCTATTGCGGGTATAGCATCAGCCTGTTTAATCAGTTTTTCCATCGGTCCGATAATTAACGTGAGCGGTGTTCTGATCTCGTGGGCAACATTGGTGAAAAATTCGATCTTGGCCTGATAAACTTCCTTCTGTTTTTCATGCTCAAAAACTTCCATCCGCCTGCTGTTTTTTACCGCGATTTTTTTGGTGATAACTTCGCACCAGCAGGAAAATAATTCCGCCAATCGCGATCAGATAAAGCAAATAGGCCAGGGGACTAAGGTAAAAAGGAGGGTATATTTTAATTAGCAGTTTAGCATTTTTTGTGCTCCAGTTTTTACTCCCTTCAACCAATGCTTTCACCTCAAAAATGTAATTGCCTGGCGCAAGTTTGGTAAAATAAACCTTACGGTTGGTTTTTAAATATTCCCAGTTTTTATAAAGCCCCGTCATTTTATAAGCATATTCTGTCATTTCGGGCGATAAGTAGCTTAAGGCTGCAAAATCGATACTGAAAGAGGATTGATTATGGTTAAGTTCGATGGTATCAGCATAAACGATGGATTTATTTGCAAGCGGATCTTTTCGGTTTGAACCAGTTTCTGAACCATTGATTTGAAACCCGGTCAGAAATACCGGCGGCGCATAGGTTGTGGCCTTTAAACTAGCCGGATTAAAGCTGATCAACCCTTTAACACTCCCAAAAAAGATTTGGCCATTTTCATTCTGATAGGCAGAACTGTAGTTGAACTGATCGGTGAGTAACCCGTTAGCCTTTGAGTAGGTTTTGCTCAAACCCGTAGCAGGATCAAAATGGATAAGCCCCCTGGTACTGCTAATCCAGAATTTATTTAGGGCATCTTCTTCAATGCGGAACAGGTAATTGCTGGGAAAACCATTTTTTATTCCATAGCGTTTGAATTGATGTGTTTGCTGATTGAACCTGCAAAGTCCTCCGCCATCAGTAGTTATCCAGATGTGCTTTTGGCTATCTTCGAAAATGCTATTTACTGAGTTATGGCTTAAACTTTTTGGATCCTTCGGACATTCCTGTAGTTTACATAACCAGGTTTGGATAAATTAAACTGAAATACGCCATCGTTAAAACTGCCCGCCCAGATATTGCCCTTACTATCTTCCATAACCGAATCATAAAAAATAAAAGGAAGGCCTGCAATAGGATCAAAATTGTCGCTTTTACGGTTGTAGCGGTAAATGCCATTAATGGTTCCAACCAGGATATCACCCGATCGTGTTTTACAAAAAGTAACAATAAAATTGGTGCGTAGGGTATTTCCGGCACCTGCCTGATAATGTCTAATTACCTTTTCTGTTTTTAGGTCTAAAACATCCAAGCCATGTTCAAAAGTGCCAATCCAGAGTCTGTCGCCATCAACCAATAAGCCATGAATATTGGAATAAGCAATGCTCCCGGGTTTTCCATCTGGTAAAAAGTGTTTAAATACGCCTGTTTTGATGTTCAATTTATTTAGTCCGGCATCTTCCGTACCAATCCATAAATTACCAGCCCGATCTTTCGTAATTTCCCGTACATCGCTTCCACTGATTGAATTTGTACCATTTTGCGGAAAGTATTTGGTAAACAATGAAGTATGGCTCGAGTAATAATTTACGCCTCCAAAGTAGGTGCCTGCCCAAACACCACCTTCACGGTCAATACAAATGCTATAAACCGCATTATCGCTTAAAGAATAATCGTTATTGTATTGCTTTTTGAGGTGGATGATTGCTCCACTCTCGTCATTATAAATGTAAATGCCCGATTCTGTCGCAATCCAAAACTCGTGTGTGCCTCTTTTTTTAATGTCGCGAACAAAGATTGGCGTTTTGTCGTCGTTTAACATCAGTATGTTTTTTGATGTTAAGGTAACAGGGTTGAAAAGTTTAACACCTTGATTGGTGGTGCCGACTAATAAATTCCCATCTTCAGTTTCTGCAATTCTGGATACCCATCCGTATTCTGCTTTAGCATTTTTTCCATTAATATTAAACTGCTGAAAATTATTCGTTTTGGGATTATACTTTTCCAGCGTTCCCTTTCCGGTACTGATCCATACACTGCCATCTTTTAAAACCGTTACAAGCGAAGCATCAAATGGTGCATGATGTGCAAACGCCTGTATTTTCCTGGTACGCTTTTGATATACATATATTTTAAATGAAGACAGTATCCATAAATTTCCCTGTTGATCGCTAGCTAAGTCTGTAATCCTCATTCCTTTAGTGTCGGCAATCATGGTAAAGTTTTCTTTGTCCGGATTATACTGGTAAACACCATTATTAGTACCTACCCAAAGCGTTTTTCCCTGATCATAATGGAGTGCCGAAATTAGGTCATTGCCCAAGCTGCCTGCCTTTTCAGTATCGTGGCGATAGGTTTTAAAAGTATAGCCATCAAAACGGTTTAAGCCATCTTTCGTACCAAGCCACATAAAGCCGTTTCCGTCCTGCACGCTGCAAAAGGCCGTATTATTAGAAAGACCGTTTTCAACCTGGTAATGCCTGAAATAATAAGGCTGTGCCAAAAGCAGCTTGGCCGAAAAGAACAGATGTAAAAGGATGATGAGTTTTTTCAAGAGATCTTGGTCAGTAGCTTCAAATATATTAAAGAAATGTTTCGCTTTCAGGCTAATTTAAATTTGAGCAGATATGTAGCAAGATTGAGACGAATCAGTTTGTACCCGCAAATTGATAACTGCCAACTGCCAACTAATTTGGGCGTTTCACCATGCTGCGCAAGGGGCGGGCTTTTCAAGGCTTCGCTTTGCTACGGTACCGATGAAGGATCGGCACTGAACCCTTCCAATCCCTAACGCAAAAACCCAGAGTAGCGTAAAGACTTCACAGGTTTTTAAACGACACAGCCCTAAATCAGGCATTAAAATGAATATACAAAGCCGAATTAAACCTGTGAGGTCTGATCTAAAGACTACTGATAGATGTTAAAGGAAAGTTTTTAATTTTTGTTTAGGTTAGCCTGAAAAAGAGCGAAATGTAGTTTTGGGATTCTTTGTTTTTAATAATAAAAAAGATGTTGAAATAAATTCAGCATGACGATCGTCTTGAATATGTCCTAAAAATAAACAATGCTTGATGTAAATGTGTCCACACGATAGTCGAAGGCGAGAATCTTAAAGCTTATTGCATCTCGAATCCCGATCAGGTTGGGAATGACGATTCCATATTATACATTAACTTTTTTCTTAATCTATCATGCTAATCCATTGCCATTAAGATCCTGAACTGAAGTCAGGACAACGCACTGAGCGGCATTTCTGTGTTGCTGAGCCTCCGTGGCTAAACCGGCTCCTTAAACACAAATCGAGACAAAATGAAGAAAGATTGATACAAATGTATATCCCTCTTAAAAGCTAAAAACCGAATCTTTGAAAAGAATTAAATGGAAACTAAAACCATTTACTTCCAGTAATAACCAAATCTCTAACCAAATATGAAAAGAAGTTTATTTTCCTATGAAGGCTTTGTAAGCCCAGATCGGTACTTGCTTCAAAAGTTCTTTCTGAAAAGCAAAATCCGCTCTGCTATTTTAACCTCACTTACGTTATTCTTATTTTCATTTCAGCTGATTGCACAGGAACAAAGTACGGTTACCGGTACAGTGACCGACGAGAAGGGTGAAACAGTTGTGGGCGCCAGCATTAAAATTAAAGGCACCAGCACGGGGGCAACAACGGATGCTGACGGGAAGTTTAAAATTCAGGTGGCCGATAAAAATGCAACCCTGATTTTCATTTATGTAGGTTATGCCAATCAGGAAATTGCACTGGCAGGCCGTTCGCAGCTTAATGTTAAACTTAAACCTTCCGATAACGATCTTTCAGAAGTGGTGGTAGTGGGTTACAACACACAGAAAAAGGAAGCCATAACCGGGGCCATTTCCTCCATCAGCAGTAAAGACCTCGAAAAAGTACATGGAGGCTCAACCGTGAGTACAGGCCTTGCCGGTAAACTGCCCGGCGTATCTTTCAGGATGCCTGATGGCAGACCAGGATCGAGTGCCAACATCCAGATCCGTAACATGGGCAATCCGTTGTATGTTATAGACGGGATTCAGCAGGATGCCGGTCAGTTTAATAATATTTCTCCCAATGATATCGAAACCATTAGTGTACTAAAAGATGCTTCGGCCGCCATTTATGGTAGCAGGGCCGCCAATGGGGTAATTTTGGTGACAACTAAAAGAGGTAAAAACAGTACACGCAATACCTTTAGTGTTGATGCTTATACCGGATGGCAGAACTGGGTACGTTTCCCGGAAACAACCGATGCTTACCAATGGATGTTAGGAAAGGCTACCGCAGAGTTGAATCAAAACGGCAAAACTGATATTACCCCGGCCGAACTGGAAAAATGGAAGGCGGGAACAGAATATGGTTATCAGAGCCAGAATTGGAAAGATATCATCATAGCGCCCAATGCGCCACAATCTTCTATTAATTTAAGTGCTTCTGGTGGCAGCGATAAGGTAAATTATTACTTTTCGGGCACACACCTAGATCAGAAAGGGGTATATGGAAAGGAAAGGGAATTCGATTTTAAAAGAACCAATATCCAGAGTAATATCGAGGCTAAAATAACCGACCGTTTTAAAGTGGGTATGCTCATTAATGGCCGTATAGAAAGCCGCGATCAACCTGGTGTACCAGGTGGAGATGATTACTGGGCTGCCCGTTTTGCCTTATTACGAAACAGACCAACGGAGCAAGCCTATGCCAATGGCAACCCAAATTATCCTAATGATATCGGGCACAATACCGAACAATTTGCCGTACAAAGTAAAGCCTTAACCGGTTACTGGAAATCAGATTGGAGGGTATTGCAGACCAATTTATCAGCAAGTTATGATACCCCTATTAAAGGGTTGGAAATTAAAGGGTTGTATTCTTATTATATCGCCGATAACGTAATTAATGGCCATGAGTATACCTACAATGTTTATACTTACCATCCGGAAACTGGTATTTACGAAGAAAAAGTAGGAAGCTCTAATCCTTACAGGGAACGCAGAAACGAAAAGATATACACCAATACCTATCAGGTACAGGCCAACTATAACCGTACTTTTGGCAAACACACTATTGGAGGTGTTTTGGTAGCGGAGCGTTTAGATCGTTTTAGAACCTATACTTTCCAGCATGCCGTACCACAAACCAATATTTTGCCTGTTTTGCAGTTCGCTGATATGGACGGTCAGGATTTTGCAGACATTCAGGAAGAAGAGGCCCGTATTGGTTACGTAGCCAGGTTAAACTATAATTATGACAACAAATATTACCTGGAACTTTCTGGTCGTAGAGATGCCTCATGGAAGTTTGCTCCCGACAGACGTGTAGGTTATTTCCCTTCTGCATCCATCGGTTGGAGAATTACCCAGGAGGAATTTATGAAATCGCTATTAGGTGAAAGCACAATCTTAAATGATTTAAAACTTCGTGCCTCATACGGTGTACTAGGTGATGATGATCTGGGTATCGATCCTTTTGCCTACATTCCGGGATACCGCTACAATCAGGGCACTGTGATTTTGGATGGAAAAAATATTACCACCTCGAGAGATAAAGGGCCGGTAATCAATAACCTTACCTGGTTTAAGAGCAAAATTACAGATATTGGTCTGGATTTTTCATTGTTCAACAGTAAACTTAGTGGAACTGCAGATTATTTCTACAGAAAACGTACCGGCTTAAAGCAGGTTAAAAATGATGTATTGGTACCAATCGAACTGGGGTATCCACTGGCAGCAGAAAACCTGGAAAGTGATGCGCAGTTCGGAGCCGAATTTGCTTTAAATTACCGGGATAAGATCGGAGAATTCAACTACAACGTGGGTGGAAATATCTCCATCAGCCGGAGAAAATTTTTAGATCAGTATAAGCCTCGTTATGGCAACTCATGGGACAATTACAGAAACAGCTACAATCAGCGTTATACCGATATTTTTTGGGGATATGAAGTAACCGGACAGTTTCAGAACATTGACGAGATCAATAATTATAAAGTAAACATCGATGGACAGGGAAACCGCTCTTTATTGCCAGGCGATTTAATTTACAAGGATCAGAACGGCGACGGTGTCATCAATGATCTGGATCAAAGGCCAATCGGATATACCACAACGGGCCAGCCAAATATCGGCTTTGGTTTCACCATTGGTGGTTCTTACAAAAACTTCGATTTTACTGCAGATTTTTCAGGCGGAGCGATGTACTCCTGGAACCAGAACTGGGAACAGCGTTGGGCATTCCAGAATACAGGAGCCTTATTGCAGAATTTTGCTGATGACAGCTGGCACCGTAGCAATCCATACGACCTGAACAGCGCATGGATCCCAGGCAAATACCCTGCATTGCGTTTTAATGATGGCGGACACAGCAACTATAATAAAAACTCTACCTTCTGGCTGCATAATGTAAGGTATCTACGCGCCCGTACGCTTGAAATCGGTTATACCATACCAAAAAGATGGGCCGAAAAAATCAAGATCCAGAATGCCCGGGTCTATGTAAACGGATACAACCTGTTTTCTATCGATAACCTGAGCGATTATGGTGTAGACCCTGAAATTGCAGATGATAACGGATTGCAATACCCACAGAACAAGTTTTTTAACATCGGACTTAAATTAACGCTGTAACATGAAAACGACTAATCAGATGAAAAAAATTATATATGCATTTGCTGCCATTGCCTTTTTAAGTTTTGCGCAGTCGTGTAAAAAAGATTCAGCATTTTTAGATAAACAACCCACCAGTACGCTGCCCATCGATGCGGTGTGGAAAGATCCTAATCTGGTATTAACCGTTGTTGGCGATCTTTACGACCGTTATCCGGATTACCAGACCATTGAAGCCTGGTGGACTTTTACAGATTTTGACGAAGGTTTTGCATCTGCCAGCGGTGATTATTTTCGACACCAGAACTTAGAGTACGGTTACGATGCCTGGAGATACTGGGATATGGGTACTTATGGTTATATCCGCGACTTAAACATGTTTATTAAACGTGGTCAGGAATCTACCGCTTTAAAAGCAGAAGACCGCGATCGTTTCCTGGCCGAAGCACGTTTTATCAGGGCAGGAGTGTATTTCGAAATGGTAAAAAGGATGGGTGGTGTGCCATTGATCACAACCGTTTTAGATTACGATTACAGCGGCGACCCAAGCTATCTTCAGTTTCCAAGGGCAAAAGAAACCGAAATCTATGATTTTGTGATTGCTGAATTGGAAGCTGTTAAAAACATATTGCCAGATAATCCATCTGTACAGAGCAGAGCCACAAAAGCTGCGGCATTGGCCATGGAATCAAGAGCAGCATTGTATGCCGGTTCAATTGCTAAATACAGCAATTCGCAATTAACCTTGCCTGGTGGTGAGGTGGGTATATCATCAAGCCAGTCCAACGGTTATTTTACCAAAGCATTAGCTGCGGCAAAAGAGATTATCGACGGTGGTAAATATTCACTTTATAAAAAGAACCCTAATTTATCCGAAAATTTTGCCGCGCTTTTCACTGATAAAGGCAGCAATCCGGAAGTGATTTTTGCAAAAGATTTTAAATTAAAAACAAATAAAGTTCATGGTTTTACCATTGATAATCAACCACGTTCTTCTGCCGAAGAGGCACAGGGCGGGCGTTTAAACCCTTCATTAAATCTCGTTCAGTCTTTCGAAAAACTGGATAATACCTATGCTTCTATGGCTTCGGTTGATGCCAATGGCAATCCGGTATATTATACCAATATCACCGATATTTTTGCAGGCCGTGATGCACGTTTGGCCGGAACGGTGATTCTTCCGGGAACACAGTTTAAAGGTAAAACGGTTGATATCTGGGCAGGTTATCAATTGGCTAACGGTACCATCATTACCGGAGATAATTTCGGGCAGAGCAAAAGTGATGTGCTGCCAGATAATCCGGCATCGGTACAGGTAGTGGGAAGAGATGGTCCGGTTGATGGATTGGAATTCAGCGCACAATCAGGTTTTTATGTCCGCAAATATTTAGATCCGGCAACAGGATCAGGTCAGATCGGTACCCGTAGCGATGTTTGGTGGATCCGCTACCGTTATGCCGAGGTGTTGTTAAACGCAGCCGAAGCAGCCTTCGAACTGGGTGATGCCGCTACAGCAGCCAACTACATCAAACAGGTAAGAGACCGTGCTGGTTTAACCACAGCCTTAACACCTGCGCAAATTACTTTCGACCGTATTGTACATGAGCGTAAAGTAGAATTCGCTTTTGAAGGACATGAACTGTGGGACATGAAACGCTGGAGACTGGCAGATAAAGTTTGGAACGGCAGTAACATGTCGGCAGGCGATTTTATTAATGCGACTAATATTGGTAGCGCCACCCGTACCAGTACGCAGGTATTTGGCTTGTGGCCCTACAAATATTATAATCCCGGCAACGCCAATCATCTGAAATATATTTTTAAAGTGATTAAGCCAAGCCGCGTAACCGCTGCACACCGTTTCCGTATCGGTAATTATTACTCATCTATTGGACAGGATGTGCTTAACGGAAACCCTAAAATTGTAAGAAACCCTAACCAATAAGCAGATATAGATATGAAAATTAGATTTTATTTCATGATAGGAGCACTTATTGCCGTACTTTTTGCTTCGTGTAAAAAAGATAATTATGATGCACCCGAAGCCGATTTTAACGGTCGGATCGTATATAAGGGAGAACCCATCAGTGTTCAATATGGTCAGGTGAATTTCGAACTCTGGCAATCAGGTTTTGGGAACTACTCTGCAATAAATGTGAATGTGAGCCAGGACGGAACCTATTCTGCCAAATTATTCAATGGAGATTATAAACTGGTTTTTTCACCAAATCAGGGACCTTTTTTATGGAAAAAGAACGCTGCTGGTAAACAGGATACCATTTCGGTAAACATCAGCGGTAGCAAAACCATGGATATCGAGGTAATGCCATATTATATGATCCGAGGAGCAACGCTCACCGCTGCAGCAGGCAAAGTAAATGCTTTTTGTAAGCTCGAGAAAATCATTACCAATGCTGATGCTAAGGATATTGAAAATGTATCGCTTTACATTAACAAAACACAGTTTGTAGACGGCAGTAATAACATCGCTACCCAGCAGATCAGCGGTGCAGCCATCGCCGACCTCAATAACCTGAACATGAGTGTAACGATCCCAGACGTTACGCCTACGCAAAATTATGTTTTTGCAAGGATAGGGGTTAAAATTGCCGGTGTTGACGATTTGATTTTTACGCCTGTAAGCAAATTAAGTTTTTAAGAGCAGGATAGTGATTCTATTAGAATGCTCGTCATTGCGAGAAAGAACGACAGCTGGTCCCGACAGTTCGGAGAAGCAATCTTTCATGGCAACAATTCAGCAACAAAGATTGCTTCGTAGGCTGAAAAGCCTCCTCGCAATGACGATACCTTAGAATGATAAGATATTTTTTAATTTATTTATTATCAGTAATTTAATTTTAATAAATGAAATATATTTACGCCATTTTTTTCTGTTTCTCGCTATGTTTTATCAGTAAAGAACTAGTTGCCCAACAGCTAAATGATACCCTATACCTTGCCGATCCAACTGTTTTCGTAGATAAAGGCAGCTATTATTTATATGGTACCAGCAGTGATCAGGGATTTTTGGTTTATGTTTCAAAAGATCTTAAAACCTGGAAAAGAAAGTCAGAAAATAATGGTTTTGCATTAAAAACGGGTGATGCTTTCGGGAGCAAGGGTTTTTGGGCACCACAGGTATTTAAAAGGGGAAATACTTATTATATGGCTTATACCGCTGATGAGCAGATTGCCATTGCCAAGAGTAAAAGTCCGTTGGGTCCATTTAAACAGAAAAAATTGAAAGCCATTTCAGGATTAGGGAAACAGATTGACCCCTTTGTATTTACGGATACTGATGGAAAAAATTACCTCTATCATGTTAAACTTGATCAGGGTAACCGGATTTTTGTAGCAGAAATGAAAGCTGATTTTTCGGATATCATACCGGAAACAACACATGCCTGTTTGGCAGGAACTGAACCCTGGGAGAATACGGCGAACGCAGATTGGCCGGTAACAGAAGGGCCAACAGTTCTTAAAAAGAACAATCTTTACTATCTTTTTTATTCGGCAAACGATTTCCGGAATCCCGATTATGCGGTGGGTTACGCTACTTCAAGCTCGCCTACAGGACCGTGGATAAAATATACAGGCAACCCGATCATCAGTAAAAAAATATTGAAAATAAATGGTACTGGCCATGGCGATTTTTTTACTGATAAAAATGGGGTATTACAATATGTATTTCATACGCATTATAACAATCAAAAAGTATCGCCAAGAGCTACAGCTATTATAAAAGCTGCTTTTGTAAGTGAAAAAAGTGGAGATTATCGTCTGCAGATCGATCCTGAAAGCTTTCGCTTTTTAAGTCTTGGGATAGAATGATCTTGTAAAGATATTGAATCAAAAGAAGGTCCTTTAATAAAAGAAATTAATTTTAATAGATTAAGAAAAATGCTGCAATCTGTGGGTAAAAAACAGCTAGTGTAAAGTTATAAAAATGAATACATTAAAAATAAACTTATTGTTTTTGTTTTGCCTTTTAGTAATTGAAGGGTTAAATGCACAAACATTTACCAATCCCTTGTTGCCATCTGGTGCTGATCCTTATAGTTATTATAAAGATGGTTATTACTATTACACCCATACTGCTGGTAATAGGATAGATCTCTGGAAAACCAAAACCCTGGATGGTTTAAAAGATGCCGAGCGCAAAACCATCTGGAAAGCGCCAGCCGGAACCCTATACAGTAAAGAGATCTGGGCGCCTGAGGTAATGTTTTTAAGAGGAAAATGGTATGCCTATTTTGCTGCAGATGACGGAAGAAACGAAAACCACCGCATGTATGTGTTGGAAAATGCCTCTGCCGACCCGATGAAAGGCGAGTGGATATTTAAAGGCAAAATTAGCGACTCAACCGATAAATGGGCCATAGATGGTGATGTAATTGATTTTAAAGGCCAGTTGTACATGATCTGGTCGGGATGGGAGGGAGACAAAAATGGGAAACAGGAGATTTTTATTGCTAAACTTAAAAATCCCTGGATGGTAGATGGGCAACGCGTAAAAATTTCTACTCCAAAATTCGACTGGGAAAAAAACGGCGATTTAGGCGGGGGAGAACATGTTGATGTAAACGAAGGTCCGCAGTTTTTGGTGCATGGAAACAAAGTTTTCATCATTTATTCGGCAAGTGGTTGCTGGACTGATTTTTATGCCTTGGGTATGCTATCTGCTTCAGCAAGGAGCAACCTGCTCGATCCGGCTTCCTGGACAAAATTTAATGAACCTGTCTTTCAGCAGTCGCCAAAAGATGGCATTTATGCACCAGGGCATAATTCATTTTTTAAATCGCCTGATGGCAGAGAAGATTGGATCCTATATCACGCCAATGATAAACCGGGCCAGGGCTGCGGAGGTTTCCGTTCGCCCCGGGCCCAAAAGTTCTCCTGGAATAGCGATGGTACACCAAATTTTGGAACTCCGGTAAAAGTAGGGTTGAGCTTAACATCACCATCAAATTGAAACAAAAAATAACCAGATAAATACCGATATGAATTTAAAAAACTATGCACTATTTGCCATACTGAGCCTAAGCCTCAACACTGGTTTTGCGCAAAAAGCAAAAAAAAGTACCGAACCTGCTAAGGTTTGGCCCGTAGAAAAAGCCAATGCCTGGTACAAAGAACATAAATGGTTAACAGGCGCAAATTATATTCCTTCCAATGCCATTAACCAATTAGAAATGTGGCAGGCTGATACTTTTTCTCCTGATCTAATCGATAAAGAATTGGGATGGGCCGAAGGAATCGGCTTTAATACCTTACGTGTATTCCTGTTCAGTAAAGCCTGGAGCCAGGATCCAGCGGGTTTTAAAAAGAGAATGGATCAATTTTTAACCATTACTCAAAAACATGGCATTAAACCGATGTTTGTTTTTTTTGATGACTGCTGGAATAAAACTTCAGCCATTGGCAAACAGCCAGCACCAAAAACAGGCATTCACAATTCTGGTTGGTTACAGGATCCCGGCGATCCGGCTTTTAAGGAAGAAGCTAATTTTCCGGAACTTGAAAAATATGTAAAAGATGTGCTGAACCATTTTGCCCATGATAAAAGAATTTTGCTTTGGGATTTATATAACGAACCTGGAAACAGTGGGAAGTTAGAAGCTACGATACCTTTGCTAACTAAAACCATCGGCTGGGCAAGATCTGTTAACCCAGATCAACCGATTTCCATTGGCTTGTGGAGCTGGGGTTTTGAAAAGCTTAACGAAATACAGTTGGCCAATTCGGATATTGTAACCTACCATAACTACGAGGCACCAGAATGGCACCAAAGAACCATTGATCTGCTAAAAGCTAGCGGCCGACCATTAATTTGTACGGAATATATGGCGAGATCGCGGAACAGCCGTTTCGCTAACATTTTGCCAATGTTAAAAGAAGAAAATGTTGGCGCCATAAATTGGGGCTTCGCTGCCGGTAAAACCAATACCAAATATGCCTGGGATACACCGCTTGCCGATGGATCTGAACCGATTGAATGGTTTCACGAAATTTTTCAGCCTGATGGTACGCCATACCGACAGGATGAAGTTAACCTGATTAAAAAACTTAATAATAAATAAATTATTGTTAGGCTGAGCGGAGTTGAAGACGCTTAGTTAAAAAAAGCCCTTTAAATGCGCGATTGCTAGTTTTCGGTACCGGTCGTCATTCCCGCTTAGGCGGGAATTTTAAACCCTATTGCATTAAGATTCCCAATCCAGGTTGGGAATGACGACTCCTCGTAGCCTATTAATTCAAAGATGTGATTTATATTGATTTTACGAAATAAGTAAATCCTCAGGGAAATATCTTCTGCTTACAATAACTACATCGCAATCCCAACCTAAACACACAAATTGTAAACAAATGAATAAAAAAGTATCAATTATCTTATCACTGCTGGGGCTATCACTTTCCCTATCTGCACAGCAGCAAAACAAATCATGGTCGATGGTAAAAGGGAAAATCTCTTCACCATGGGCACAGGAAGTTAACCCCAAAAATGTATTGCCAGAATATCCACGTCCTCAGCTTGAGCGCAGTGATAACTGGAAAAACCTAAATGGACTTTGGAATTATGCCATTTCGGAAAAATCACAACGTCCGGCCATTAATCAAGGGAAAATTTTGGTTCCTTTTGCTGTAGAGTCTGCACTTTCTGGTGTAGGCAAAACCGTTGGTAAGGATAGCCTTTTGTGGTATAAAACCGTGTTCACGGTTCCTGCGAACATGAAGGGAAAAGAAATTTTACTTCACTTTGGTGCGGTTGATTGGAGATCGACCGTTAGTATCAATGGCAAGGAAGTAGGTAAACATGAAGGTGGTTTTGATCCTTTCAGCTTTAATATTACCCCATTTTTGAATAAAGGCGGTAACCAAACGCTAACTGTACAAGTTTGGGATCCTACGGATGAAGGCCCTCAGCCAAGAGGAAAACAGGTGAAAAAACCAGAAGGCATTTGGTATACACCCGTGACGGGTATCTGGCAAACGGTGTGGATAGAAGCAGTTAACAAATCACATATACAACACCTAAAAATTACACCCGATATCGACCAGCAAGCAGTAATGGTTATTCCATCTATAATTGGGTCAGGGGCAGACCAGGTTAAGGTTTCGGCATGGGATGGCGCAACAAAAGTGGCTGAGCAGGTCGCTGATGGTAATGGCGCAATCACTTTAAAAATAGCCAATCCAAAGTTATGGAGTCCAAAAAGTCCATTTTTATACGATTTAAAAGTAGAGCTGATGGCCAAAAATAAAAAGGTAGATGAGGTGAAAAGTTATTTCGCCATGCGCAAGAGTTCAATGGGCAAAGATCAGAATGGTATCCAGCGCATGCTGTTAAACAATGAGTTTGTATTTCAGTATGGTCCGCTTGATCAGGGCTGGTGGCCAGATGGTTTGTATACCGCACCAACAGATGCCGCCTTGAAATTCGATATCGATAAAACCAAAGAAATGGGTTTTAATATGATCAGAAAACACATCAAGGTAGAACCAGCCCGCTGGTATTACTATTGTGATAAAGCCGGTATGTTGGTTTGGCAGGATATGCCAAGCGGCGATTTGGGTAATGGCTGGGAAAACCGTCCGGGTGTGTTAGACCATGGCTCGGATCAAAACAGAACTGCCGAATCAGAAGGTTATTACAGAAAAGAATGGAATGCCATTATCGAAGCCCTATACAATGTGCCTTCAATAGTAGTGTGGACACCTTTCAACGAAGCCTGGGGCCAGTTTAAAACGGTAGAAATTGCCAAATGGACCAAAGAAAAAGATCCATCAAGGTTGGTCAATACAGCCAGTGGTGGTAACTTCCATCCGGTTGGCGATATCATCGATCTGCACAATTATCCGCACCCCGCTATGCCAAGTCCTGATTATTTTGGAAAAGATTATGCCCTGGTATTGGGTGAATTTGGTGGACTCGGACTGCCTATTGATGGCCATGTTTGGCAACAGAAGAATAACTGGGGTTATCAGAGTTTTAAAAACAAAACAGACCTGTTTAACAAGTACGCAGAGTTTGGAAAACGTTTGACAGAGTTAATTCCTTTAGGACTTTCTGCCGGGGTATACACCCAAACTACTGATGTTGAAGTAGAAACCAACGGATTGATGACCTACGATAGAAAAGACATCAAATTCTCAGAAATACAGATGAAAGCGCTACACGATAACTTATACAAAATTAACGTGGCGGTACAGAAATAAAATTTTCATAACTGTCATCTCAGCTCTGTTGCGCTTCGTTATAGCTGAAAGAATTAACTAGTATGGTCGTCATTGCGAGGAGGAACGACGAAGCCTGCCGGCAACAGGCTGGCAATCTTTCATATAGCGATTATTGCTAGAAGATTGCCTCGTCGGCTGAAAAAGCCTTCTCGCAATGACGATTTCGCGAGAAGGTTTATAATCTTGAAAGCTGCTGTCACTCCTATTGATTTTACACAATAAATAACACCTCGAAATGAAGATTTTAACTTGCATAAATCTATTAATGAGAAAAAAAGTAAAGTTTTCGCGGTATGCCACCTTAGCAGTAATCGCTAATCTTCTCCTAATTACGAATCTGTTATCTGCACAAACTGTAATCGAACCAGTAATTGCCGGAGATTTTGCCGATCCTTCCATTGTTCGGGCTAACAACCAGTATTACGCAGTAGGTACTTCATCAGAATGGGCACCACACTTCCCTATTTATAGTTCAAAAGATCTGCTGAACTGGAAACAAATAGGTTATGTTTTTGAACAGGCACCAGCATGGACTTCAGGTTCATTTTGGGCACCGGAATATGATTATCATAATCAAACCTATTTTATATACTACACTGCGAGAAGAAAAAAGGACAATGTATCGTGCATTGGGGTAGCCACTTCGAAATATCCCGATAGAGGCTTTGTTGATCAGGGTATTATTATTGATTATGGAAAAGAAGCTATTGATGCTTTTGTTTACCTTGACGGCACTACTCGTTACATTACTTTTAAAGCTTATGGTTTGGATCAGCGTCCGATTGAGATTTTAGCTTACAAGCTCGCTCAAAACGGACTAAAAGTAGAGGGAGAGCCTTTCTCGTTACTAAAAGATGATGCAAATATCGGTTTGGAAGGGCAGAGCATCCTGAAAAAAGATGGTTATTATTATATTTTCTATTCTGCAGGGAATTGCTGTGGTGCACAATGCGATTATAACGTTAGGGTGGCCAGATCAACCTCCTTTGCCGGGCCATACCAACTTTATGCTGCCAATCCGCTCTTAATGGAAAATGAATACTGGAAATGTTCGGGTCATGGCACCTTCGTAAAATCAGCAGATGGAAAGGATTATTACCTCTATCATGCTTACAATAAAAAAACAAATGTTTTCTCAGGCAGGCAGGGAATGTTGGCGCGACTAAGCTGGCCTCAGAAGGGTGGTTGGCCAGTACTTAAAGAACAGTTAGGCCCAAAGCTTAACCAGGATTTAAAAATAACATTTACCAAACCCAAAATTGATAAAAGATGGCAATGGGATTTCAGGAATTCATCGCCGACAATTAATCAGAAAAATGGCCAACTTCATTTAACCGGTAGTACTAACAATAATAACCTTACTGGTATAGCATTAACCGTTAGGCCTGTGTCGGCAATTTTTGAAGCAACTACAACTGTAACCAATACTAATAACGCGTTGAAAGGTTTGGTATATTATGGCGATTTAGGTGCGGCAATAGGTATTGGGATAGCTGGAAATGAGGTCGTTTATTGGAAAGTGGAAAATAAAACGAGAACGGTGTTATCAAAAATAAAAATAACCACAACGGTTCCGGTTGAGCTTAAAATGAAAGCTGCTGATGATTTGAGCCTAATGGTATTTTATAGGGAAGTTAACGGAACATGGAAAAATGTTCCGGTTAAGGAAAAAATTACCCTTAATTTTTTACCGCAATGGGACAGGAGCCCACGTATTGGTCTTCATTTTAGTGGAAGTGATAATCAGGAAGCAGATTTTTCTTTTTTTGAATTAAAATATTGATTTCTGTGCCGTCAGATGTTGCCATCTGATGAATATTTGACTTTCTATTTATGGCGTAATCAACTCCCATTTGTATAAAAAAAGAAAGTTATTATACCCTTGCCAGCCTAAACTCATTATAACACATAATCATATTATACCCGAGGAAAATGATGGCTTCCGAACTCACTTTCAATCGATTGATATCAATGCCTAAAATTGAAGAAATAAACAGGGTTGAAAAAACCAGTATTGCACTTAAAAAAATACTGATAAAGGCCGAACGTAGCAATAGCGTAATCCTGAACAGGTTTTTCTGATAGAAATATTCTGGCATTCTGACCATCTGTACCAAGTTAACTGTGATAAAAAAGCCAATAAGGAACACGTAAACATTCATGTAGGGCGTGGCATTATCCCATGCCAATAAGCTAAAATATCCCTCTGAAGTGAAGTAAAGGATAATGCCGAGGCAAATTAGGGCTTTAAAAATTACCCAGAACTTTTTATTTGACAGTAAGCGGTATAGTTTAGGGTATTTAATGCTGTTGACACGTCCAGCGATTGCCAATAGCTTTGCAGATGGGGATACAAAAGGATTAAATATACCTAACAGGATCAGCACGATGGTACTCGTAAACTGAAAAATAGCGTCACCGATCAACCGATCCATTTTTTCCTGATTAAGAATTGTATCATTTGAATAGGTAAAGATTGATAGCGAAATTAAAACGATAACTACAAGATGAAATATTACACCGGCATAATTGCTTAAACTAAGTTTATTTAATCGCTGAACTTCGGTATTTTGTGGTTTGTTACCTGAAGAGAATTTAGCGGAAATCGTTTTAAGCGAATCGGCCGCGCCTCTTGCCATTAAGGCAATGGCAAGCACAAAAACGCCAATACCAATAATAAAACAAGCTATACCTGCGGCTTCGAAGCTATGTAGCCCAAGAAGAAAAATAAGTGTCCCAATGCTAAGTGCTACAGGCTTGTATTTGATTTTGGCAACGCCATGCATATGCAGCAGAAGTGTATAAAATAGTCCAAATGCAGCACCAACTGCTATAGCCATTAATAATTTTCCTGTGATGTTTTCGAGCATAATTAGATAAAGGGTGATCAGCTAACTGTCATTTAATTTTTATGTCTTTAAGGTCATAGAAAGTATAGGGAACGGTTTTCCGGCCCCATCTACATCACTCCGTTCAAAGGTTACAAAACCAAGTTTTTCATAAAAACCTACTGCCTGTTCATTCTGCTCATTTACATCTACCATGTAGGTGCCATGTTCTTGTTTCGCGAAATCAATCAGTTTTTTGCCAAGTCCTTTTCCCCTTGCATCAGGGTGGATAAAAAGCATCTGGATTGATTCTTCGTTAATACCGATAAAACCCATCACCTTTTCCGCAACCGTAATTGCGTATAACTGTACCTGATCAAAATACTCATTTAAAATCAACGTACGATAGGTGATAATGTCTTTTTCAGAAAGAAAATGGTGTGTGGCCCTAACCGAGCTTTCCCAAACTGTAATTAGTTTTCGATAATCTTTTCTACCGGCGGCTAAAATGATTGCTTCCTTCATTCCATATTAAATCATTAGTTTCCAATACCCAGTTGGAAAGTAGTTTTTAAACGTTGAATGTGATGAAAAGTTTGCGCATGTAGATAAAGCAGTTGGATTCATGGCCAAGACTTCGCAGATTTAAAGTGATTGGGTCAATCAGAAAATATTGAATAATTAAAAACTTTAAGACTATTAGATTAAGGTAGTTCGAATTCTTTAAGCGTCTACTCCATTATCCATCTTCCATTTTTACATTTTACATTTTTACTTACTTACTTCTTCCATCTCATCACCTTCAGTTCGTCACCTACACGGATAGTCCCGGTTTGTTGATGCAGTAAATTCTGCCCGAACATGATTTTTTTGCCCACCGTGCGGTAACTGGCCAGTGTTCTTAAAGGTTCTTGTCCTTTCTCTCCAGTTTGCTGATCAATCGTAATAAGTACACACCGCGAGCATGGCTTTACTGCCGAAAATAAAACTTCGCCCATGTAGAAGTCCTTAAAACGGTCCTCAATATGAGACTCACCTCCGGTAAAAACAAAATTAGGACGAAAACGGTCCATTAAAATTGGTTCTCGGAGTTTTTCATTCAGTCCATCAAGCGAGGATTGGCCAATGAGCAAACAAGGGTATCCATCAGCAAAACTTACTATTTCATCATTTTGGGCATAATTCCGGTCAATCAGTCGCTTTCCAGTTGAAGGCATCCTGACCAATTTAACCCTAAACTTTAAGAAATTAGAAAACCAATCGCTTAACGTTTTATTTACTTCAAGTGCGGTAACCGTATCGTTCCAGATCACAACTGAAATCTGCTCTCCGGTATCTTCATCCGTGGAAAAGGATATGCTCAACCCAGGCAATGTTTTATGGAAAACAATTAGTTGATCATTCGAGATACTTACCTGCAAAAGTGCCAGTTCGAAATACTTTCTTTGCGTTACAAATATACCATCCTCATCAACAAGCATCCATCTTCTATCGTATTGTAAACCGCTTTCCTCAAGCTTTGCCTGTTGTAAACTGATGCCTCCCAGTGATTTAATGGGGTAAATGTACAGCCCGGAAAGGAAAAATTGATTCATGCCATAAAGATAAAAAACACATTTTAGATTTAGCTGTCTGCCTAAATTGAATTACATTCGGAATAAGATAAAGGAGATGAACCAACATATTTATTATAAAATATCCGAACATTTATCAGGCAATAGAAAGTTTGAGTAAAATAAAAACGGGAACTTTCTGATCTAATGTTCCCGTTTCTTTTTGGTAAGTTTATTTGTGATGCGTTTGCATCATTTACAATCTAATTGTTTATTAAATTAGCGGATCAGCATCCTGATTGCGAGGATGCTGATCAGGAAAATTATTCCGATCAAAATGGTGGTGACGATAAAAGTTTGCCCGGTCGATCTCTACAATTTCATCTTCCAGTCGCAGTGCCGCCGGACTACCGATCACATTGCGGATCTGATTTTCCATTTGAGGAGTGACCTCACCGATAATATATCTTGGCATGGCCCTAAACTGATCAAGATGAATATCAGGTAAAATGACCTCTTTTTTGTCTTCACCTAAATTCGCCAGTCCAATAGGGATCAGTATTGCCTTTTCTTCCAAATCTTCGCTCACGTTCACAAGTTCAACAATGATGTAACGAATTGCATTTTGCTCGGGATCAAATAGGAGGTCGCGTACCTTTCCAACAGAATCGCCGGCTTCATTTCTTACAGGCCATCCTTTAATGTCGGTTTCGCCATCACTTAATTGATAATTACTTTTTGAGAGCTCTTCTAAATTGCTATATACAATAGTTCCTGAATCCATAATTGCTTTTTTTAAGTGGGCTGTTCATGAATTGCCCATTTTTACAACAGGTTTAATGAGCAGATGGTTTTTATAAATTCTGAGGCAGCTTTCAAAAACCGGACATTCTAAAGCAAGTGTTTGGTTGTAAGTGTTTGTTATTTAGGCTTTTATTTAATAAAGCCAGGTGAGTAAATTATAAGATATTAAATTAAAGAATTGAGTTAACGATTATCAAGTTTTACTTTTATTTTGTATAATGTTAAAACAAATCAGAATTTAATGAAGAATATAGCTGAATTTAAAAAAACATTAGAAAAAGTCAGTCCGGATGGCCATTTGTCAGTTCAGCTGCGGGCGCTATGGTATGATGCAAAAGGAGACTGGGGTAGGGCCCATAATCAGGTTGATCATTTAGACGATTTGGCTTCTGCCCGTATCCACGCGTACCTGCACCGCAAAGAAGGCGATATCTGGAATGCCAATTATTGGTATGCTAAAGCTGGAGAAAAATTGCCAGAATTATCATTGGAGCAGGAATGGGAAGAGCTGATAAAGCGTTTTTTATAAGCATACGGTAATTAGCTTACCCAATGGCAAAAGGACATTGGGTAAGCTGTGGAAGATATGCCTAAATGATCGACCTTATCTCGCAGGCATTTTAAATGAAGGTGGGAGCGAAGTTTCATCCGCTGCCCAAAGTTTGTTTGGCTGTTTACCCATTACCAATTCTAATTTGCCCCCTTTCATTAAATCCTCGTGAGTAAACCACGATTTATTCCATACCACACCGTTCAGTTTAGCAGATTGAATGTATTTATTTTCAGGAGAATAGTTTATACAGTTCAATTCAAATTTTTTGTTGTTTCCCAAATCTAGTTTAACATTAGCAAAAGTGGGACTGCCAATCACGTACATGGGCAAGCCAGGGGTTATCGGGTAAAAACCCATCTGCGAGAATATTACAAAAGAAGTAAGCCCACCGCCGTCTTCATCGCCAGGAATCCCCATCAGATCATTACGGAACCACTGGGTTAGTAAATTCCTTACCCGTTTTTGTGTTCTCCAGGGCTGTCCCGCATAATTATACAGATAGGGAATATGCATGGCAGGTTCATTACCCATAGAAAACTGACCAACATTGCCGGTATGGTCGGGTAATTGCGAATAAAAATCAAACCTGCTTTTTCCAAGCGGGGTGTTATACATTTTTTCCAGTTCGTCAACAAAGGCCTGCTGGCCACCCATCATATTCACCAGATCGCCGAGGTTATGCAATACGTCCCATCGGTAGAGCCAGCCGTTATTTTCATCGTAAGTTTCTCTGGCACCAAGTCCTCCTGAAAAACGGTAATCCAACGGTTTAATAAATTTGCCTTCCGCATCCTTAGGATGAAAAAACCTGGTTTCGGGATTGAAAACCGTATGGTAGCTGGTACTTTTATCTAAAAAATGTTTTGCCTCTTCGGTTTTACCCAGCTGCTGCGCGATATTGCCCAGGCACCATTCATCATAAACCGTACCAAGCGTTACTGCTATGGGTTGGCGTTTTTCGAAACCATGAACCTCTGCTGCAGTTTCTTTTTCACCTTCAGGTAAAGCAGGAAAGTAGCCCTTATCTTTAAAAAACTGATCTAAAACACCTGCCTTTTTTGACGACCATGGTGCCAGGGTTTTTTCTGTAATAGCTGCTTTGCAATACTGGTAGGCTTCTTCAAGATTAAAACTTCTCAAGCCTTTGTTATAGGCATCGATGATAGTCGCCACACCATGATTGCTGTTCATCCTTCGGCTATCGCCGGTTACTTCCGGAAAAGTTGGCATCCAATGGTCGTTCATCTGTTGAGCCATCCGCAGGTAAGAATTAATCATGTTACTTTCCATTTTTGGTTCAATAATCACACGGAGCGGATGTGTTGCCCGATAGGTATCCCAAATCCAGTCGTCGGTAAAAAATGGTACGCCGTTATCATTATGCACTTTTCCATCGAAAGCACTAAAATATTTTCCATCTTCAGATAAACTGATCATCCTTTCGTATGTACGATAAAGGGAAGTGTAAAACACGGTTTTGGCTGTTTCATCCGTACCCGTTACCAGGATCTTCCCAAGCGTGGTATTCCAGATATTTCTTCCGGCCTGCGCCACCTGTTTCAGGTTGTAATCCTTGATTTCGCGACGGAGATTGTTCTTTGCCTGTTCCACGCTAATAAATGAAATACCGTAACGTGTACTAAGCTGACGGGTTTGAGCAGGGAATTTTAAAATAAGATGAGCATTTCGGCCGGAAGTTGATTGTTGTCCCGAATTGATATTATTTCCACTGTGCCTACCTGATTCAACAGGTTTTAGATCTGTTTCTAAATAAAGGTAAACCTTAGTGTTGTTATCTAGCTTTTGAAAACCGCTTACCGCATTTTGGCTTACATTTAATTCGCCGTTTTTAGTGTTTAAAATCAGATAAGCCGGAACATTGGTTTGCGAGAAGTGAAGTGTATATATCCCTGATTGATGAGATGGAGCAAACTGTACATTAATTCCATTATCATCTAGATCGACCCCATAGTAATAAGGCTTAATCACTTCATTGTCGTAGCCATAAGAAATGACATGACCTGCATTTTTGAGATCACCCTGAAAAGGACTTAAATTAAAGGCCGAGCTACCCCGGTGACTGGTAACTACAACCGGTAGGCCTTGTATCGTATTACTGGTAAAATTATCGCGTTCCGGATAAACCCTTAATAAGCTGTTCGGTAAATGAACGGTGGGGTAGGTGGGTACGAGTAAATGGCTGATGTTGCCAATGTAAGGGTTAACATAGTCTATGGGCTGTTTTTTTGGTTGTGCATGCGTAAGATTGACACAGGTAATCAGAGAAAATATTGCACTAAGTACAGGATATGTATATTTTTTCATGTCAGGATTTTCAATTTGAGGTAGCTAAAACGATATTTTTTAAAAACAATGTTGGTTTTTGATGTGAGCGGCTGCATCATTAATCATCTATATCTTTTAGCTTGTGCAAAGTAGTAAAACGATTTATCAAATTTAATGTAAAGGACTAGTTTATCAAAGAAAATACGCAGAAAGTTTGTTTCTATTTTGGAGAGTATCCGTTTTTTTTAAGTTGGTTTTGCCAGGCGCAGTGTAAACAAAAAGAGCGATGAAAAAATTTCACCGCTCTTGAACTACATTAATTTTATCGCTTATTTTGATAATGAGGCCGTTTGAGTTGCACTTACCGGAGCGCTCATTTGTGTTTTCAAAGCAGCAAATCTATCTAAATTAAGTTTTGGTGTACTGCCCATTACCAAAATGTGTTCTTGAGTAGCGCCGCTTAATTTTAAATCTGCCAGATCTTCAATTACTGTATATAAACCTTCGGTATTTGAGTCTATTGCTGCAACAGCTTCTCCGCTCAAGAATAATTGAAGATATTTTGCATTTAATTTACCTGCAGTTTTAACCACTGCATTTTCAGAAGCTTGTACTCTAAAAATGTTTTTTACATAAACGGTAACTTTAGCTAAATTTCCGTCAGCTGAACTGATTTTTAATGCATGTCCATCTTGAATCACTTTTACTTTGCCAGCGTTATCTTCGTTGTAGCTTACACTTTCTTTGTCTCCCTGTACCAAAGTAATTTCCACGTTGCCGCTTACAACAACCTGTTGTATGTTTTTAGGCGTTGAAATTTTGATTGGCTGTTTCTCGCCTGCGATTACACTTGTTGAGAAAATTGCAGAACTAAAAAAGATAGCTGCTAATACTGATTTTGTTAGGGTTTTGATAGAGGTTTTCATAATGCTGTTTTTTATATATTTATTAATATTTGTTGTTGTTTTGTAGATAAGACGTAGGGATATACAAAACGTTGCAGCAGAAAATCGTCAATTATACCAACACAGCTTAATTCTCGACGAACGGGCTTAAAAATCAGGCGAAAAAGTGTTTATATTTTAATGGATTTATGTAATGATTCTGTTGGTAAGTTTTTACCGCTATAATTTTCCAGAGCGATATCAACAGGTAACCTGAATTTGAATTTTAATGAAGGAACCGCTGTATCAAGGTTTCCGAATACACTAATTCATCATAGTGATTCGATTGCTTTCGGCCATGCGTGAACCACATCCTGATCAGCGAAGCTAATTTTTAAGCACTTGCACGAAGATATTAAAGTGAGTTTTTATTAACTGTCATTCGTACTCGTGATACAAATGACAAATACGGCTGATTGAACATGCTCTTACTAAAAGCACTAAATTTTATACATATTTATTGCTGTGGATACTAAAACTTAATTGATAAATTTTCAGAAACAAGAACATTGTTTTTGTAGTACTCAAAAAACCAAATGCCATTTTTTTTGATAACGATGCCGTTAGCATTGCCGTTATTCGAGATGTAACAATCCTCCATAGAAGTTTTTAGTAAGGTCATTACAATTTTGGGTGTCGCGTCTATAAGTTGGTAACCATTACTAATGGGCTGTGCATATAATAATGCTTCTTTTTGTTCTGCCTTAGTGGCCGCAATTTGATTGGAAGGTACAGTTTTAGGCGGG
Organism: Pedobacter terrae; assembly: GCF_036946585.1. Taxonomy (GTDB): domain Bacteria; phylum Bacteroidota; class Bacteroidia; order Sphingobacteriales; family Sphingobacteriaceae; genus Pedobacter; species Pedobacter terrae_C. The sequence continues at coordinate 27,043 of NZ_JAQIIV010000019.1, forward strand.
GTGGTGGTACTGGTTGGCAGGGTTACCGTGTTGGTTGTCATTGTTGGTTGATCTGCTACATAATTAAAATGATTAAAGGATGTAAAAGCGTCTCTTAAGGCATCATTATAAGCAATCTCATATTCTTTCTCTCTGCTTTTACCTTCCTTGCTCTTTATAACTACAGCGCCTTTACAATCTTTAAGTAAAAGGGTAAGATTGGTTACAAACATGCTGTTTTTTTCCTGGAGCTCTACTACCAGCGCCTTGCATCTGTCGGCAGCAATTTCTTGTGGAATTTCGGTATTATCAAAATAGACGGTAAAACCTTTATCCTCAAATAAAGCTTTCGTAAGGGTGTTTAAGCCATACTGATTCATTTGCTTTAGAAAACTAAATTTCTCGGGTACAATGATATATTTATAATTTACAGTATTAGACTGCGCCTGAACAGAAAAAGAGATGGCTAAAAGAATAATAAAAAGGTATCTTTTCATAGTATGATTATTGTCTGAATAAGATTTCGCCTCAAGTTATAGATTAACAGGGAGAAAATCAAATTATCACTTTGTAATACAATCGCACTCATCTATCAGACCGCTAATCCGAACAAAGTTTCTAATCAATCATTGCATTAATCGATTCAATTGTTTATTATTATAGCTTTAACGATCATCATCTACTCATAACATTGCTTTTTGCTTGTTATAAAACCAAATATTCCAATGAAAATGGAGGAGCACCAACTCATTAAATTAGCACGCTGGTTTAAAATTCGGCATATTCTCCGGCCAAATATTTTCGCCAAAGTTTTAAAGAATTTATCTGACTGGATTCCTATTAAGAATGAAATATACCTTAGCAGTTCGAAGAGGAACTTTCATCATGCCTGAAATCTTTTTTTATTCTGAAACTAAAAACCAATTATAAACTAAATCTGAGCTTATGCTTAACATTAAGACCACAAAATTATTCTGGGCAAGTTGCCTTGCATTACTCGTTACTTCTCTTTCCTTTGGTATCCGTGCCGGGATCATGAACCAGTTGGGAATAGATTTTCAATTAAGTACCGCTCAATTGGGTACGATTACAGCTGCTGCCTTTTGGGGGTTTCCTTTGGCTATTGTGGTTGGAGGATTTGTAGTTGATGTGATCGGTATGAAGCGTTTACTGGTTATGGCCTTTATTTTTCACCTGGCTGGTATCATCCTGACCATTTTTGCACAGGGCTATTGGAGTCTGTTTTTATCTACTTTGCTCATCGGCATTGCCAATGGCACCGTAGAGGCTGCCTGTAACCCATTGGTTGCCGCTTTATACCCGGAGAACAAAACAACTAAACTAAACCACTTTCATTTATGGTTTCCTGGGGGTATTGTAATCGGTACTTTGTTGGTTACGTTATTTGTTCAGCTTGGATTAGGCTGGAAAGTGCAGGTGGCCATGATGATTATCCCTACTTTAATTTATGGCTACCTCTTTTCGAAGTTAGATTTTCCGGTTACCGAAAGGGTATCATCCGGTTATTCCAGTTCAGATATGTATAAAGCAGTACTTTCTCCATTATTTATCTTCATGTTCATCTGCATGTTTGGTACCGCCATCACGGAGTTATTTACGGGTCAATGGATAGGTTTATTGTTGAAAAACGTAACCGATAATGCCATTTTATTGCTTACCCTCACAACGGGCATTATGGTAATTGGGAGGGGTTTTGCCGAACCTGTAGTACACCGTCTTGCTCCTCAGGGCGTATTGCTTTTGTCTGCAATATTTGCTGCAGCAGGGCTTTACCTGTTAAGTACCTTTACCGGGAATTCGGTTTTCTTTGCAGCAATCGTTTTTGGGATAGGCGTTTGTTATTTCTGGCCAACCATGATTGGTTTTGTTGCAGAAAACGTTCCTAAATCCGGAGCACTTGGTTTGAATTTAATGGGAGGCGCTGGGATGTTTGCAGTTTCTATTTACACCATGTTTATGGGTAGTTTTTACGATAGCCTGATTGTTAAACATCTACCTGCTGGTGCCTCATTTGATGCCTATCTGAAAGCACCTGAAAATTCTGAATATGCATTGGCACTGGCCAATGCCAAAAATCTGGCAGGTCCCGAAATTCTGCGTGCTACTTTGATTATCCCTATTATATTGATTGTGGCTTTTGGGGGATTGGTGATCTACCTTCGTTCACGAAAAAAAAACAAGGCTGGGGTAGCCTAACGAAGTACTGCCTTACAGACTATCTTTCCTAATATTGAGGTAAGGATAATAGCTATAAGTTTATGATGCTGGGTTGATCATAAACTTGTAGCTATTTAAGTCTTATAAAAAAAGGCGGTAACGTTATTTAATAATTACAATAACGAACTACCGGGTGGGCATTCGTATGGGGCTTTTCCTGCTTCAAAAATCCTCGTGTTTTCACTGCCTTCAGTTGTGATATGATCACCTGATATCCTGATCCAGTTACCCTCGCGTAAGCCTATAACCTTAATGTTGTTTTGTGTTAGAAATTCCATAATCCTGGTTTCCCTTGTTTCGCCATTATGCTTCAATTCCGGAATGGGGTCGAGGTAATGTGGATTGATGTTAAAAGGAACCAAACCCATACATTCAAAAGAAGAAGGGTATACAATAGGCATATCGTTGGTGGTTTTCATATTAAGACCACCAATATTACTTCCGGCACTGCAGCCTAAGTAAGGTTTGCCCGATTTGATGCTCTCACTTAGATGCGTCATTAACCCCAATTCATGGAGTGTTTTGACCAGCAGAAAGGTATTTCCCCCGCCTGTAAAAAATCCTTTGGCTGCGCGGATAGCGCTGATAGGGTTATTAAATTCATGCAAGCCTTTAACCTTAATATTTAAGGTGGAGAAAAAAATGCAGGCTTTGCTCGTATATTCTTCATGCGAAATGCCTCCTGGCCTAGCAAAAGGTATAAATATAATTTCATTTAATCCGGCAAAGAGCTTAATCAGCTCATCTTTCAGGTATTCGAGGTAATTACCGCCATACACGGTAGAAGTAGAAGCGAGGATAACATTCATGTTGTTTAGCTTTATAGCGCAATTATAGTTTTTTTGGCTGAAATAATTGTCGTACGGTTCGTTAATCAAACTGCCATTTAAGCATCTGGCTGTATTTTTATCATCGCATCTCCATCTTCTGGCATCCCTACTTTCATAATGGTAAATTAATACTAATTTTGCGCTCTAATTTTTTATAATCATGAGGCTGGCAATAAATGGTTTTGGTAGAATAGGAAGAACATTTTTACGCTTGGCACTGGCTGAAGGCTTTGATGTAGTGGCCATTAACGATCTTGCAGACGCCAGAACAATGGCGCATTTGTTTAAGTATGATAGCGTTCATGGTGTTTTTGCAGGTAATGTTTCGGTTAAAACCGATGCACTGGTGATTGATGGTATTTCAATTCCGGTTTTCGCTATCGCAGCAGCTGATGAACTGCCATGGTCGGCATTGCGTGTTGATTTGGTAATTGATTGTACAGGCCGGAACCTGACGAGGTTATCGGCCGAGAAGCATATTGCATCGGGTGCAAAACAGGTATTGATTTCTGCCCCGGCTGCCGATGATATTCCGATGGTGGTGTTGGGTGTAAACGACGATCATATTGATTTAACCGGTACTGTGTTATCAAATGCAAGCTGTACAACCAATAACATTGCCCCAATGATTAAAATTCTGAATGATAACTGGGGCGTGGAGGAAGGTTATATTACAACGATCCATTCCATGACAGGTGATCAGAATCTGCATGATGCCAACCATAAAGACCTGCGTAGGGCAAGGGCAGCATCATCGTCCATCATTCCCACTACAACGGGGGCAGCAAAAGCAATTACCCATATTTTCCCCGAATTGGATGGCCGTTTAGGAGGCGCGGGAATCAGGGTTCCGGTATTAAATGGATCTTTAACTGATTTCACCTGTCTGCTGAAAAAGAAGACCACCATCAAGGAAATTAATTCAGCTTTTAAATATGCTGCCAACAATGAATTGAAAGGTCTTATTCAATATACTGAAGATCCCATTGTTTCTATCGATATTATTGATAATCCACACTCTTGCATATTCGATTCGCTATTAACTTCAATCGTTGGTGATCTGGTTAAAGTAGTGGGTTGGTACGATAATGAATATGGCTATAGCAGTCGTTTAATTGATGTGGTGAAAAAAATCAATTCGCTTTCTGCAAAATAATTAGTGGCTTTTGGGTTGATTTTAATGCCCAATAAACCAGCACGGGTTGAAAAAATAGACGTAAAAAACGTTTACTATCTGTATTAAGACCAAATGCGTTGCGTTTGTGGGTATATTGGGCAATATTTCCTGGGAAAACGCTAACAAATAAGCCCGCGGCAATTTTGCCAATCAAAGCTTGATGTTTTTTGGGCGCTAATAGCAAAGCGGTACCCAGGGCAATTTCAACAAAGCCCGAATATACAACAGTATCATCTTTTTTTAAAGGGACCCAATTTGGCACCTGAGCCTGGAACGGTTTGCGCGCAAAAGTTAAATGGCCAACTCCCGCAGTTATTAAACCTGCGCCAAGTAATACCCTGGCTACTGTTTTTATATTTTCTTCTTTCACTTGTCTATATTAAGTTTTCAATTCAATTTGAGGTGGCCTGAATCTGGTAATTTTAATAAAAAACTGAAATGTCCCGGGCTGGATTGTTCGCTTTAAACAAAAACCAGTTTAAGCTGTCCAAGGTTAAAATTACTCATTCTACTCTGGCTTTATTAATCAACAAGTAAATCGGATGTCTGTTTGATGCGATTTATATTTTATGGTTACACCAGCCGTACAAGCTGATTAAAGGTGGCAAATCAAAATTGCAGCACTTTCTAGCCATTAACATTAGCGTGTTTCAATTGCTTTATTAACTTTGTAAACGTTTGCGTGTATTCAACAGCAATTTTTTTGATACAGCCAATCATAAAAAAAATATGGTCAAATTTATTCTTCCAGAAGAAGTTCTACCTTTAAGAAGCCTGGTTTTACGTAATGGTAAACCACACGATGCTTGTGTTTTTGAAGGCGACCTGGCCTACGATACCTTTCACCTGGGTTTTTTAAAGGATGGCGAAATTAAATCTATTGCTACATTTATGCGCAATGATTTTTTTCCAGAAGAAGGGGAAGGTTACCAGTTACGTGGGATGGCTACCCATCCCGATGAGGGTGGTAGGGGCTATGGCGCAGCACTGGTTAACTTTGCTATAGAATACTTAAAAGAATATAAAACCGATTATTTATGGTGCAATGCCCGCTCCACAGCAGCAAATTTTTATAAAAAAATCGGCTTCACCACCGAATCACCAGAATTTGATATCCCTGGCATCGGTTTCCATTACGAAATGAAATTAAACTTAAATCAAAAATAATAAACATGAACACCATTGACCAGTTTGACTTTAAAGATAAAAAAGCATTAATCAGGGTAGATTTTAATGTGCCTTTGGATGATGAATTTAAAATTACCGACGATAAAAGAATCAGGGCTGCATTACCTACCATCAGCAAGATTTTAAAAGATGGCGGTTCGGTTATTTTGATGTCTCACTTAGGTCGCCCCAAAGACGGCCCTACCGATAAATACTCGTTAAAACATATCTTATCTGATTTATCCGCTCTTGTTGGTGTTGGCGTTAAGTTTGCCGACGATTGTATTGGTGAAGGCGCAGTGAAACAGGCTGCTGATTTAAAATCAGGTGAAGTTTTATTGTTGGAAAACCTCCGTTTTTACAAGGAAGAAGAAAAAGGTGATGTAGCTTTTGCAGAAAAGTTATCAAAACTAGGTGATGTATATGTTAATGATGCCTTTGGTACTGCTCACCGCGCACATGCTTCAACTTCAATTATCGCGCAGTTTTTCCCAGATGCTAAATACTTTGGTTATTTGATGGCTTCGGAAGTAGAAAATGCAGAGAAAATTCTGAACCATGCCGAAAGACCTTTCACAGCAATTATGGGTGGTGCTAAAGTATCTGATAAAATTCTTTTGATCGAGAAATTGTTGGAAAAAGTTGATAACCTGATTATTGGTGGCGGTATGGCCTATACATTTGCGAAAGCACAAGGTGGAGAAATCGGTACTTCATTGTTAGAGGCTGATAAACAAGCGCTTTCTTTGGAACTGATCGAAAAAGCGAAAGCTAAAGGCGTAAACCTGATTTTACCAATTGATACCGTTATTGCAGATAAATTTGCCAACGATGCCGCTAAACAAGATGTTGCAGCAGGTCATATTCCGGCCGATTGGATGGGATTGGATATCGGTCCTAAAACAGCCGAACTATTTCAGGAGGTAATTAAAAACTCCAAAACTTTATTATGGAATGGACCAATGGGTGTTTTCGAAATGGAAAGCTTCCAGGTAGGTACCAAAGCTGTTGCCGATGCAGTAGTGGCTGCAACTAAAGATAATGGTGCATTCTCACTAATTGGCGGTGGCGATTCGGCTGCAGCGATTGCAAAATTCGGTATGGAAGATGAAGTGAGTTATGTTTCTACCGGTGGTGGTGCTTTATTAGAATATATGGAAGGTAAGGAATTGCCGGGCGTTAAAGCCATTAATGGATAAAAGATAACAACCTGTTAAAAGGCCTTGCAAACGATTTTGCAAGGCCTTTTTGTTTAAATGATATTTTCTTTGTAAAAAAAAGGATGTTCCATTTAGTTTAAAAAACTTCCAACCCGGTGTTTAATAGTGCAATATAAACAACTAAATAACAGACTAAAAATGCGGTTGAAAGTGCAAAATATCGCGTTATCTTATGGCTGCCCTTTTTAAATGGAAGTAAAAATAAAATATTGAACATTTCAGATAGCAAGGCGCAAATGAAATTTAAACAAACCATCACACAACTAAAAGCCACCACAAAAATAGCTGGCTGAATAATGATTCCCGAAGGCAGCCCATAGAGTGCACCCATCAAAAAACTGATCGGAAGAATGATCAAGGCATATTTAAATCCCGATTTGAAATTAATCAGAAAATATTTACCTGGTTTAGGAAGTTGCATTTCCATTTTTGCAGATCTTAATTCTTTTTCAACTAATGGAGTATCTGTTGACTCCTTTAGAGCTGTTTGAGATCTGCTATGCTTTTTACCCCTTTTTTGTTTTCGATAACGCGGCCACCAAATGATAAAACCGGTAATAAAAAGAGCCAAAGGCATCAAACCGGAAATAAGTGCAATGAATTGTGTTGGCCGGCCGCCGAAACTGCCGTAATGGATGGGTGTTAACCAGCCCAGATAAGCATTGCCAACATTCGGAAAATCCTCGCGGCTGTTCAACAATACTTTACCTGTATATTGATCAACAACCAACATTTCTCTTTTTCCTTGTTTAGGTAGGTTTCCGCTCAGGATATCCAAACGGTAAGTTCCTGTTTTATTCGCTGGGAAGGCTATTCCACCAATATAACCATTTGGCATTTTTTCTTTAACTGCTGTAACCAGCTGTGTTAGCGGAAGGGGTACGGCCTGTGCATGCCATGCCGATTTAGCACCTAAAAGCTGGGCAACGCCTTGAGGCGATTTTCCGCTAAGTAAAAACAGTAATGGAATAACAAGTGTAGAAAAAGTAATAGAAAAACCGGTAAGACTCAATATTGCTACAACTGGAGAGGAATAAAAACCAAGCGAATTGTGCCAATCGTAATTTTGGCGTTTAAAAGATCCATTAAACCTTACGGTGAGTACTGATTTTAATTGCTTCCATTTCCTCGGAATCCATAAACGCAGTCCCGAAATGGTCAGGATTAAGAGGCAGAGTGAGGCAAGTCCGCAAATGTACCTTCCGGCTACCGGAATCAGCAACGTTCGGTGCAGCTCGGTAACAATATGAATAAAAGAACTGGTATGTATTCTTTTACCACCAATTTTTCCGGTATAGGGGTTAATAAAGGTTTCCTCATTACTTTTTAAATCCAGTACGCTATAAGCTTCATTAGGATTTTTGAAGTTATTGAGCATCAGGTAATCAATCCTTAGCTTAGGATAGTTCTTCTTGATGAGTGGTACAATTTCTTCCACTTGCAATTTTTGCTTTTGCGCCTGCACTTTAAATAGCTCCGGATTCAAAGCCCGGTCAATCTCGTCCTGAAAAACAAGAATGCTACCGGTAAGGCCTACAAAAGCGACAATTGCGCCAGCAATAATGCCAATATACAGATGCCATTTGCCAAACCATCTCTTTTGATGTTTTGACCAATTTAATTTCTTTGGTTGCGGTTTTGATTCCATTGTTGAGCGCAGTTATGCGGGCATGAGTGCTTGCAAGTTTATTTTACAAAGAAATCGTTTTAATTATTATTGTGCAAATTATATTTAATAAGTCTAAATAAGATAAATTAACCGTGTTTCGGGCAAAAGTGTCAGCTATGCCGGCTCATTTCTTATTCGCTTTACTTGATCAAATGCTGTTTTTAATTAAACGACGTGTTGGTCCTTAGACCAAAAATAATTAGAATATATGTAGGTCGTTAATTCGCTTTTTGAGGTATTTACATTAAATGACTTGAATTTTTAAAAAAAATGGGCCAACTTGACACTTTTCACTTGTATGTTTTTAAAATGCTTATTATCAGTTACTAATGAGTTTTTCATTGTGTGAGTAGGTATATTATAATTATATTGGACAGCCATCGTTGTAACAAAAAAGATGTGGAAAACTTTTTTGTGGTAAAAAGTGGTAAAAAGTGGTAGAACTCTTTACTTTTACACTAGATAAAAAGTGTAGATACCACTATGACCCAACTTTTAGGAGAATTTGATTGTAAACTTGACGCGAAGGGCCGCCTTATGGTTCCTGCTGCGCTTAAGAAACAATTGCCTGAATCTGAGAAAGAAGGGTTGATTATCAACCGTGGTTTCGAAAAAAATCTGGTTATCTATCCAAAGAAAGTTTGGGACGCTGTTGTAGCCGATCTGTCTAAGCTTAATATTTACGATCAGGAAAACAGGGCCTTTGTGAGGGCCTTTACGCGTGGGGCAACCGAGCTTTCGCTTGACGCAGCTGGTCGTGTGCTTTTACCTAAATCGCTGGTTGATTACGCAGGTATCGGTAGTGATCTGGTATTGGCTTGTCAGTTAGATCGTATTGAGGTTTGGGATAAAAAATCATACGAAGATATTTTTGATGATGTGCCGGCTAATTTCGCCAGTCTTGCTCAAAAGGTAATGGGGGATAAGAAAGGAGGTGGCGATGGAGAATAATTACCATGTGCCTGTGATGTTGCAGCCTTGTATTGATGGTTTAAATATTAAACCTGATGGGGTTTATGTTGATGTGACCTTTGGTGGTGGCGGTCATTCGAAAGAAATTTTAAAACATCTTGGTCCGAAAGGCAGGCTGATTGCTTTTGATCAGGATCCGGATGCGCAGGCCAATATTCCGGCTGACAATCGTTTTATTTTTATCGATCAAAATTTTGGCTTTTTAAAAAATAACCTCCGTTTAAAAGGCTTTAGGCAGGTTGATGGTATTTTGGCTGATTTGGGAGTTTCTTCTCATCAGTTTGATGTGCCTGAACGTGGATTTTCCATCCGTCATAACGCTGATTTGGATATGCGTATGGATCAGCACCGTAATTTAACGGCTGCTGAAATATTGAATACCTATTCTGAAGATAAGCTGCATAAAATATTCGGCATTTATGGTGAAGTTAAAAATGCGAAATCTTTGGCGCGTGCTATTGTTACCGCGCGTTTAGAGCAACCATTTACTGATATCAATAGTTTGAAATCGGCTATAGCTGCCTATATCCCCAAGGGAAAAGAAAATAAATACCTGGCGCAGGTTTTTCAGGCACTTAGGATAGAGGTGAATGCAGAAATCCAGGTGCTTGAAGATTTTTTACAACAAGCGGCCGAGGTGTTAAAGCCTGGTGGTCATTTGGTGGTGATGTCTTATCATTCATTGGAAGACCGACCAGTTAAAAACTTCATGGCGAAAGGAAAATTTCAGGGTGAGGTAGAAAAAGATTTCTTCGGAAATCAACAAAAGCCATTTAATGTGATTACGCGTAAAGCGATTGTGGCCACTGATGAGGAGATTGCGCAAAACAATCGTGCCCGCAGTGCGAAACTTAGAGTTGCAGAAAAAATATGAACAGGTTTAGAGAGGAGATAGAAGAAGAGGAAGCTGGGCCTGAACCAGAGTTAAAAGCTGCGCCCAAAAAGCCAAAAACTGCTGATGAGAAAATGGATAGCAATTCTTTTATCAGCAAGCTTTTTAATGATGGATTAGTGAGTAAAGAGGCGGCAACTGATGCTTTGCCTTATTTGTGCTTTTTGGCTTTTTTAGGAATGGTTTATATCGCTAATAGCCATTTTGCGGTAAACAATGTGCGTCGTATTGATAAATTAAATAAAGAAGTAAAAGAACTAAGATGGGAGTATAAATCCCTTAAAGCCGACCTGATGTTTAAAAGTAAATTAACAGAGGTTGCTAAAAAGGTAGATACCCTTGGTATAAAAGAACTGATTGAACCACCAAAAAAAATAATTGTTAAAAGCGATGAATATTAGAGCAAACATCTTGCTTCGTGTATATCTGGCATTTGGCTTAATTGTGCTTTTTGCTTTCGCGGTGTTTTTACGCCTCGGTCAGGTGCAGTTTGTACAGGGAAAGAAATGGAAAGCTATGGCAGATAGCCTTTCTACGCGTTATGTAAATGTAGAAGCAACCCGTGGAAATATTTATTCTAACGATGGTAGTTTGTTGGCTACTTCGGTACCTGAATATGAATTGCGTATGGATATGTTTGCCGGCGGAATAGTGGATGATAAGGTATTTAATGAAAAGGTAGATTCCCTGGGATATAAATTATCGCAGATTTTTCAGGATAAAACGGCGAAAGAATATGCCCGTTACCTGCGTAAGGGCCGCCAGGATAGTGCGCGCTATTTATTGATCCACCGTAAAGTAGGCTATGCCGATCTTAAAACGATCAGGACTTTTCCACTTTATAATATTGGTAAGTACAGTGGTGGCTTAATTGCCGTGCAGCAGAATAAACGGATTCTTCCTTTTCAGGCGCTAGCTGCCCGTACCATCGGTTATAAAAACGAAAATGTGGCAAACGGGGTAGGTTTAGAAGGTGCGTATAAAGAATATATCAATGGCGAGACCGGAAAAAGATTAATGCAGCGCATTGCCGGAGGTGTTTATATCCCGGTAAATGAAGAAGCAGAGGTTGCACCAAAAGATGGAGCCGATATTATCTCGACTATTGACGTAAATATGCAGGATCTGGCCCAAAGTGCATTAGAAAAGCAGCTGATTAAGTCGCAGGCCGATCACGGTACAGTGATTTTAATGGAAGTGGCAACTGGCGAAATCAGGGCTGTAGCCAACTTCTCCAAAGTAGAAGAAGGGGTGTATAAAGAGAAGTTTAATTATGCCATTGCCGGTAATCAGGATCCGGGATCGACTTTTAAACTTGCTTCTTACATGGCGCTTTTAGAAGATAAACTAATTGATACCAATACGATGATCGGAACCGGTTATTACCAGATTCCAGGAAAATTGATCACAGATTCACATCCAAAAATTGAAACGGTTACCGCAAAAAAAGCCTTTGAAACTTCTTCCAATGCTGCAATTGCAAAACTGATCAACATGCATTATGGTAACGATCCGATAAAATTTACTGATCACTTGTATGATTGGCATCTGAATCAAAAAATGGATCTACAGATTCCTGGTGAGGCAAGGCCGGTGGTTAAAAATCCTAAAACAAACAAAAGCTGGAATAAAAACATGACCCTTCCTCAAATGGCTTATGGTTATGAAATGCAGTTGACCCCATTAAAAATGCTGACCCTGTATAATGCGGTGGCTAATAACGGTAAGATGGTGCAACCGATTTTTGTAAAAGAAATCAGAAGGTTAGGGAATCCGATCGAGCAGTTCAAGGCAAGGGTAATTAATGACAAAATCTGTTCAGATGTTACCTTGAGTAAAATCAAGAAAATGCTTGAAGGGGTGGTAACAGAAGGTAGTGGAAAACAGGTAGTTTATAACCCATTATATCCGATTGCGGGTAAAACGGGTACTGCGCAGGTGGCTGATGCGAATAAGGGATATAAAGCTAATAAGCAATATCAGGCTTCCTTTGTAGGGTATTTTCCGGCTGATAAGCCAAAGTATTCATTGATCGTAGTTATCAATGATCCAAAGGGCGCTTATTATGGCGCTACGGTTTCGGGTCCGGTGTTTAGGGAAATTGCCGATCGGATTTACGCCAGCGACATGCAGATGTATAATGATGTGCCTACCCGCCTGGTTGGCAATACCGGAACACCGCCTACAAAAGCTGGGCAAAGTAAAGCAACCCAAAAAGTGTATAGAGCATTCGGATTTAAACCGCTTTTTGCTTCAAAATCAGAGTATTACAACATTATAGATACTAGTGCTGGTACAATTTTTCAGGAAAACAGCGAGCGTAAAGGTGTAATGCCAAACGTAACAGGGATGGGGCTGAAAGATGCTTTGTATCTTTTAGGTAATGCTGGTTTAAAAACAAGAGTTTTCGGGGCTGGCAAGGTGGTTAGTCAGTCGATAGCTGCAGGTACCAAAGTGGGCAAAGGATTAGGCGTACAGATAGAGTTGAATTGAGGTGGAAGGTAGAAAGGTTTAAGGCGTAGGGTTGTATAACTTAAGTTCTTAATACTTGGTTCTAGATACTTGATACTAAAAAGAATAAAAAAATGCAATTACAAGATTTACTTTACGGTGTAACGATTAAAGAATTGGTTGGTAAAACCGATAGGCAGATCAATGCGCTGAATTTCGATTCGCGTAAGGTAGGTAAAGATGATATCTTTTTTGCAGTAATAGGTACCCTGGTTGATGGACACCAGTTTATTGAGCAAACTGTCCAACAAGGCGCAGGCGTAATTATCTGTGAAAATTTGCCGGAAATTCACAATTTTACGGTTACTTATGTTAAAGTTGAGAACACGTCGGTTGCCTTAGGGATTATGGCCGGTAATTATTTCGGTAATCCATCAGCAGATTTAAAACTGATCGGCATTACCGGAACAAACGGAAAAACTACCATTGCGACCATTCTTTTTAAATTATTTAAAGATCTGGGTTATAAAACAGGACTTTTATCGACCGTAGAAAATTACATCAATGATACTGTAGTGCCTGCTACCCACACTACACCAAACCCAATTGACTTAAACCAGCTTTTAAGGGATATGGTAAACGCAGGCTGCGATTATTGTTTCATGGAAGTGAGTTCACATGCCGTATCACAGCACCGGATAGAGGGGTTAACTTTCTCTGGCGGAGTATTTTCGAATTTAACGCATGATCATCTAGATTTTCATAAAACTTTTGATGCTTATCTGAAAGCCAAAAAAGCATTTTTTGATAGGCTACCTAAAACGGCATTTGCATTGACTAATATCGATGATAAAAACGGTATGGTGATGCTGCAAAATACCAAAGCCCATAAAAAGACCTATGCGCTAAAGCAGATGGCTGATTTTAAGGCAAAAATTATTGAAAACCAGTTTAGTGGTTTGCATTTGGATATCGATAACGAGGATGTTTACTTCAAATTGGTGGGTTCTTTTAATGCTTATAACCTATTGGCTGTTTACGGGACTGCGATTTTGTTGGAGCAGGATAAATTAAGGGTGCTGACGATGTTGAGCCGTTTATCAGGTGCAGAAGGAAGGTTTGATTATATCACTTCTGCCGATAAGATTATTGGTATTGTAGATTATGCACATACCCCAGATGCCGTTCAGAATGTATTGAGTACCATTGCCAATATACGCAAAGGAACCGAGCAGGTAATTACGGTAATTGGTTGTGGTGGAGATCGCGACAAAACCAAAAGACCAATTATGGCCCAGGTTGCCTGCGATTGGAGCGACAAAGTGATTCTCACATCTGATAATCCACGTACGGAAGATGCACAGGCCATCATCAATGACATGGAAGTTGGGGTTTCACCCACAAATAAGCGTAAAACATTATCCATTTTAGACAGAAAAGAAGCAATCAAAACAGCTTGTCATTTAGCACAGCCAGGAGATATTATTCTGGTTGCGGGTAAAGGACATGAGAAATACCAGGAAATTAGTGGCGTAAGGAACCATTTTGATGATAAAGAAATTTTACTTGAACAATTAAAACCAATCAGCTAATGTTATATTTATTATTCGAATACCTGCATAAGCATTATGATATCCCTGGGTTGAGGTTGTTTCAGTACATCACTTTCCGCGCTTCCATATCCATTATTTTATCGCTGGTCATCACTACGGTATATGGCCGGAGACTCATCGATTTTTTGCATAAAAAACAGGTAGGGGAAACAGTTAGAAATTTGGGTTTAGAAGGCCAGATGCAGAAACAAGGTACACCAACTATGGGTGGGATTATCATTTTGCTGGGTATTCTGATCCCAACATTACTTTTCGCCAATATTGGCAATATTTATGTTGTTCTGATGGTAATTACCACCATATGGATGGGCGCAATTGGCTTTTTGGATGATTACATCAAAGTTTTCAAGAAAAATAAGGAGGGATTAGCGGGGCGTTTTAAAGTGGTTGGTCAGGTGGGCCTGGGCTTAATTGTAGGCACTACCATGTATTTTCATCCTAATATTGTGGTGAGGGAAACCGTTCAGGATAATGTTAAAAGTACCTCTACAGTTCCGATGGTATTGCGCCAGAAAGGCGAAACGTTTTACTATACGCAAGATGTAAAATCAACCAAAACCAATATGCCTTTTTATAAGAATAACGAGTTCGATTATGCCAAGGTATTAAAGTTTTTAGGCGGCGATTATCAGAAATATGCATTTATCATATTCCTTATTTTTACCGTATTTATCATCACTGCAGTTTCAAATGGAGCCAATATTACCGATGGTATTGATGGGCTTGCCACTGGTACCTCGGCCGTAATTGGCATTACCTTAGGGATTTTGGCTTATGTATCGGGTAATACGATCATGGCCGATTACCTGAACATCATGTACATCCCAAATTCGGCAGAGCTGATGATTTTTGCAGGAGCATTTGTTGGCGCATGTGTGGGCTTCCTTTGGTACAACTCTTATCCCGCTCAGATTTTTATGGGCGATACCGGAAGTTTGGCCATTGGGGGTATAATTGCAGCTTTTGCTCTGATGATCCGTAAGGAGCTTTTGATCCCGATTTTATGTGGAATATTCCTGGTAGAATTGGTTTCGGTAATTATGCAGGTTTCATACTTCAAATATACCAAGAAGAAATTTGGAGAAGGCCGTAGGATTTTCCTGATGTCGCCTTTGCATCACCATTACCAGAAAAAAGGATATCACGAAGCCAAGATTGTAACCCGTTTTTGGATTATCGGAATCATGCTGGCAATTATGACCATCGTAACATTGAAATTAAGGTAGGTGAGGTTAAAGGTAGAGGGTAAAAAGGTTTAGGGTAGAGGGTTAATAGCCAGATGCTGAAATAGTGAAGAAAAATAAGAATAGTAAATAATATAAATAAAATGTGGTGATATTCCTGTCTTGATACTAGATACTCACTACTTAATACTAAAATAACAATGAACACGAATAACATCACATCAAGCAATACTGAGTCAGCAATGACCGGGCAAGGCCGTGTGGTTATTCTTGGTGCCGGTGAAAGTGGGGTAGGTGCAGCAAAGCTGGCGCAAGCCAAAGGCTTCGAGGTATTTGTTTCAGATTTTGGTGTTATAAATGATCAATACAAAGCTGCGTTAGAAAAGCTTGGCGTACCCTTTGAATCAGAAAAGCATACCGAAGAATTGATTTTGAATGCAACTGAAGTGATCAAAAGTCCGGGTATCCCGCCAACAGCGCCAATTGTTAAAAAACTGGTAGCTCAAGGTATTCCTGTGATTTCGGAAATTGAGTTTGCCAAAAGATATACCAAGGCCAAAACCATTTGCATTACAGGTTCCAATGGTAAATCAACCACAAGCCTGTTAACCTATCATATCTTGAAAAATGCGGGCCTGAATGTAGGTTTAGCCGGTAACATCGGGCAGAGTTTTGCCGCACAGGTGGCTGCCGAAGACTATGAATATTATGTGCTGGAAATTTCAAGCTTTATGCTTGATGATATGTTTCAGTTTAAGGCAGATATTGCTGTTTTATTGAATATCACGCCCGATCATTTAGATCGCTATGATTATAAACTGGAAAATTATGCAGCATCTAAAATGCGCATCATTCAAAACCAAACTGCAGATGATGTTTTCATTTATTGTGCAGACGATGAGGAGAGCCTGAAAGCCATGGCCATTACTAAACCTCTTGCCAGAACCTATCCTTTTTCAATTGTTAAACCACTTGAGAAAGGTGCTTATTTAGAAGAGAATACTTTACATATCGTTACAGAACCTAATAACCAACTAACCATGTCTATTTCAGAATTAGCCTTACAGGGCAAGCACAACATTTACAATTCTATGGCCTCAGGCATTGTGTCTAAAGTTTTAGAATTAAGAAATGAGTCCATCCGCGAGAGCATGGGTAATTTCAAGAATATTGAGCACAGGTTAGAGCATGTAGCCAAAATTTCGGGAATTGATTTCATTAACGATAGTAAAGCTACCAATGTAAACTCCACCTGGTACGCTTTAGAAAGTATGACGAGCGATGTAGTGCTGATTATGGGTGGTGTTGATAAAGGTAATGATTATGGCATGCTTAAGGATCTGGTTAAAAGTAAAGTAAAGGCGATTGTATGCCTGGGTAAAGACAATAAGCGTATTCATGATGCTTTTGAGGATGATGTAGAGATCATTGTAAATACTTTTTCTGCAGAAGAAGCTACACAGATTGCTTTCCATTTGGCCAAACGTGGCGATGCTGTGTTGCTATCACCTGCATGTGCAAGTTTTGATTTGTTTAAAAATTACGAAGACCGCGGTAACCAGTTTAAGGCGGCAGTTAGAGAATTATAGAAGGAGGCTCAATATATGTTGCAGGCACTACTTAATAAAACAAAAGGAGATAGATGGATCTGGCTGATCATCATCCTGCTTTCGCTTATATCTGTAATGGCAGTATATAGCGCAACAGGTACCCTGGCCTATAAAAAAGGAGAGGCTGTAGAAAAATTGTTGCTTACCAAACACCTTATTTTCGTGCTGCTGGGTATAGGTATGATTTATATCGCCCACCTGCTTGATTATCGCTATTATGCAGGTATTTCGAAGGTGCTGATGATTGTAACCATTCCTTTGCTGTTCTACACCTTAATATTTGGTACCAACTTAAACGATGCTTCAAGGTGGGTTAAAATTCCGGTTATCGGATTAACCTTTCAAACTTCCGATTTGGCCAAGCTGGCATTGATTACCTTTTTGGCCCGGATGCTCACCAAAAAGCAGGAAAATATTAAAGACGTTAAAGAATCATTTATACCCATTATGGGGTCGGTTTGTGTGGTTTTTGTTTTAATCGCACTGGCCAATTTATCTACTGCGTTAATGCTTTTTGGTGTAAGTATATTGCTGTTAATTATCGGTAGGATCAGTATTAAACAGATCGCGATTGTTTGTGCAGGCGGTTTTGTCCTGTTGTTATTCGTTTTCTTTTTGGGACCAAGGAGAAAAACCTACATGTCGCGGATCAATACGTTTATGCATCCCGAAATGCAGCATTCAGATAAAACTTTCCAGGCAGATCAGGCAAAAATTGCCTTGGCTACTGGTGGTGTTTTTGGTAAAGGACCAGGTAATAGTACACAACGCAATTTCCTACCACACCCGTATTCCGATTTTATTTTCGCCATTATTATTGAAGAATGGGGAACTGTGGGAGGAATTGTTATCATGATACTATACCTGGTGCTTTTATACCGATGTATTAAAATCGTCACGCGGGCGCCCAAAGCATTTGGTGCCCTGCTGGCCGCCGGATTGAGTTTCAGTCTGACCATTCAGGCCTTTGCAAATATGGCCGTAGCCGTTGGTTTGGGTCCGGTAACCGGAGTTCCGTTGCCACTGGTCAGTATGGGGGGTACCTCCATGATTTTTACGAGTGTGGCTTTTGGTATTATTCTGAGCGTAAGCCGTGATGTAGAGGAAAATGCCCGTGTCACAACAAAAGAAGATAAAGATAAAGTGAAAAATAAAGTAATAATTGGTGAAATACCAGCAATGGCATAGTTGATCATTATTAAAAGATGTTAAAATAAATTAACTACAGAAAAAACAGAGAGTAAGGCACAGAGAAACACTAAGAAAGATTTGTGATTCAAAAATAAGCTTAATGTTCTCAGTAGTAAAAGTAAACTTAGTGCACTTTGCGGTTAAGAAAATAGATAAAAAATTAAAATGAATAATTCCCCAAAAATTATCATATCAGGTGGTGGCACTGGCGGGCATATTTTTCCCGCCGTAGCCATAGCCAATGCGCTTAAACGCATGGTGCCAACCTGTGAAATCTTATTTGTGGGCGCCGTAGGCCGCATGGAAATGGAAAAAGTTCCTGCAGCCGGATATAAAATTATCGGATTAAATATCAGTGGCTTACAACGCGGCTCGCTTGTTAAGAATCTGGCACTTCCGTTAAAAGTAATCGGTAGTGTGCGTAAAGCCATGCAGATTATTAATGATTTTAAACCTAATGCCGTAGTGGGCGTTGGCGGTTATGCTTCTGGACCGCTTTTGTATGCAGCTTCTTTAAAGGGAGTTCCCTACCTCATTCAGGAACAGAATTCTTATGCAGGGATCACCAATAAATGGTTAGGTAAAAAGGCTTCAAAAATCTGTGTCGCTTTCGATGACATGGATCAGTTTTTTCCATCTGATCGGATTTTGAAAACAGGAAATCCTGTGCGCCAGGAAGTAATTGATATTAAAGGCAAACACCATGCAGGAGCCGAATTATTAAAACTAGATCCATTAAAAAAAACCATTATGGTTACCGGTGGAAGTTTGGGTGCAGGAACACTGAATAAGGCAATTGAAAAGCACTTACCTGAAATTATTGCACAAGATGTACAGGTGATCTGGCAAACCGGTAAGTATTACTACAAAGGGATTATAGAAAGGTTGGGCCTGGAATACCACCCAAATGTTCGGATCCTGGAGTTTTTAAACAAAATGGATCTGGCTTATGCCGCTGCCGATGTCATTATCAGCCGGGCTGGGGCGGGAACCATTGCGGAACTTTGTTTGATTAAAAAGCCGGTGATTCTGGTGCCTTCGCCGAATGTTGCTGAAGATCATCAAACGAAAAATGCGATGGCCCTGGTCAAAAATGGAGCAGCCATCCTAATTAATGATCGTGCTGCGGAAGATACGCTTGTAAAAGAATCGTTGGCATTGCTAAAAAATAAAGAACAGAGCGAAACATTAGCCCAGAATCTGGCGAAGATGGCATTGCCAAAAGCGGATGAGATCATTGCTGGAGAGGTATTGAAATTAATTAAGTAAGCTTAAAGATAACAGTCTAATGCTAAAAGACCAAACGAAAGGAAGGTCGTCATTGCGAGGTACAAAGTAATCTTAAAAGCGATAGAAAACAAAAAAGGAACAGTAGAAAGGCAGCTTTAAGCTTTGTCTTTCTGCTTTTAACTAAAAAAAATGGAATTAAGTAAAATAAATAGGGTTTTCTTTGTGGGTATCGGTGGTATCGGCATGAGTGCGCTTGCCCGTTATTTTGCTAAACGCGGACAGGTGGTTTGTGGTTACGATAAAACCCACACCAAACTGACTGAAGCCTTAACACAGGAAGGGATTTCGATTACTTTCCTTGACGAACCCGCTGCATTGCCAAATGAATTTTTGGATCACCAGGACGATACCCTTGTTGTTTACACACCAGCAGTTCCAAAAGATTCGAAGATTTTAAACTACTTTATAGGAAAAGGTTTTACGCTAAAAAAACGTTCAGAAGTTTTAGGGATTATCAGTAAAGGAATGTTCTGCATTGCCATAGCAGGTACACACGGTAAAACCACAACATCATCTATTGTTGCACATATTTTAAAAGATACCGGTTACGATTGCACAGCTTTTTTAGGCGGCATTACCAGCAACTATAACAGTAATGTGCTTTTTGGACGAAACAATGTGGTAGTGGTAGAGGCTGATGAATACGATCGTTCATTCCTTACTCTACATCCTGATGTAGCTGTAGTTACTTCGATGGATGCCGATCATTTAGATATTTACGGGGATAAAAGCCATATCGAAGAATCTTTCCGTTTGTTTGCAGCCCAGCTTAAAGCAGAAGGTTTACTCTATGCGCATGAAGGATTACCGCTTGAAAAAAGCATCAGCTATGGAGCAAGTTCATCCGCGACAGCTAAGGCGGAGAATTTAAGGGTAGTAGGCTCAAAATTTCTTTTCGATTATACGGACAATTCCCATAGTATTAAAGACATCGGTTTGATGTTACCCGGTAGGCACAATGTTGAAAATACAACGGTCGCTATTGCTATTGCTTTACAATTAGGCATTGATGCGGATAAAATAAAGCAGGCTATTGCAAATTTTAAAGGCGTTAAACGCCGCTTTGAATACATTGTAAATAATGGCAATCAAATTTACATCGATGATTATGCACATCATCCTGAAGAGCTGAGGGCTTGTTTTGATGCCGTGAGGCAGCTGTATCCCGACAAGAAATTAACAGTAATTTTTCAACCGCACCTGTTCACCAGGACACGGGATTTTGCAGATGAATTTGCAAAGGTTTTAAGCACTGCGGACGCGCTGATGTTATTAGAAATTTATCCTGCAAGAGAATTGCCGATTGAAGGAATAAATGCACAGTTTTTATTGGATAAAATCACACTGTCAAATAAACAAATATGTGAGAAAGATTTCGTGATTCAACAGGTTAGAGATACAAAACCTGAATTAATTTTAACAGTAGGCGCGGGCGATATCGACACCATTATCGAACCCCTTAAAAACACTTTGAACAATGCTTAAACGGATAAACTGGGGCGCAATTTTTACTGGATTTGCCTGGCTGATCAGCCTGGCAGGAGTAGTAGTGCTTTTGAGTTTTATCAACGTAAAGAAACAGACGGTCAAATGCAAAGATGTTAAGATCCTCATTCCTGGGGCAGATAATTTCATAGAGCGCGAAGAGATCGACGCGATTTTGAAAGAAGATCAGGGTGTGCTTTTAGGTCGTAACCTCGAAAATATCAATATTCATAATATTGAGAGAAAATTGCAGTCTAACCCCTATATCGGTTTTGCTAAAGTGTATGTAGATATGGATGGAGTCCTGCATATTGAAGTAAAACAGCGCCAGCCTATCCTTCGCATATTGAACGAGAACGGGCAAGATTTCTATATTGATAATGATGGATTGAAAATGCCTATTTCATCGAACTTCACTGCTAATGTATTGGTGGCAACAGGACACATTACTGAAGTTTTTGGCAGCAAGATAGATACTTTACATACAAAACTGGCGAGAGATTTATATAAAACTGCACAATTCATTAAAAAAGACACACTCTGGGATTCGCAAATAGAGCAGGTTGTGGTTGATCAAAAAAACGATATCGAACTGATACCAAGAGTTGGTAATCAGCGCATTATTTTAGGTAACGCCGATTCTCTTGAAAAGAAAATGAATAACCTGTTATTGTTCTATAAAAAAGCAATGCCACAAGTAGGATGGGATACTTATAGAACGATCAATATTAAGTATACCAACCAGATTGTTTGCGAAAAAAGAGATTCGACAGAATTAGGGAAAAAAGCTAAAACAATTTCTGCAGCAGATAGTTTGAGGATACAACGAAGTGTAACCGACTCATTAGTCAGAAGTACAATTGTTGCGGCAATGGATGATCGTCCTGAGCCTGAGCAACATAAAGAAGAACCAAAAAAAACTGAAGTTCAGAAGGTTAATCCCAAAAAGGTTGAAGTTAAAAAAACTGAACCGAAAAAAGTAGAACCGAAAAAAGCAACACCAGTAAAAACAGAAGTAAAAAAGCCGGCGGTTGCGTTGGTCATAAAACCAAAGGCAACAAAACCGGCGGATAAAAAAGAAAAACCGAAGCAAACGGTAGCAACACAGCCAAAGCCGGCAAAATCTGAGGCTCAATTGAAAAAGGAAAAAGATGCAAGAGAGAGAGAAATCAGAGCCCTGGAAAAACAGTATAAAACTCAGCAAAATTAACAAATATGGACAAGGCAAAATTTACCAGTCAGTCGCCCATCGTAGTAGGATTGGATATCGGTACTACAAAAATTTGTGTTATCGTTGGCCGTAGAACGCAACACGGTAAGATAGAAATCTTAGGAATAGGCAAGGCAGAATCGGCGGGGGGTAACGCGTGGGGTAGTTTCTAATATTCAAAAAACAGTTCAGGGAATTGCTCAGGCTGTTGAAGTGGCAAGCGGACAATCCAATGTAGAAATACAGGTGGTAAATGTGGGTATCGCTGGTCAGCATATTAAAAGCTTACAGCACAGAGGGATTTTAACAAGAAGAGAATTAAACAACGAAATCGGTAAAAAGGATATCGATAAGTTAATTGATGATATGTTTAAACTGGTAATGCCTCCGGGTGAGGAGATTATCCATGTATTGCCGCAAGAGTTTACCATTGATAACGAACCGGGAATCAAAGATCCGATCGGCATGGCAGGAGTTCGCCTTGAAGCGAATTTCCATATCATTTCTGGTCAGGTTACGGCGGTAAAAAATATTATAAAATGTGTAAACAATGCAGGGTTGCAAACTCAGGACTTAATTCTTGAGCCATTGGCTTCATCTGAATCGGTGTTGAGCGAGGAAGAAAAAGAAGCTGGTATTGCATTGGTTGATATTGGTGGTGGTACTACTGATATTGCTATTTTTCACGAAGGTATTATCCGTCACACTGCAGTTATTCCTTTTGGTGGTAATAGTGTTACTGAAGATATTAGAGAGGGCTGTTCTGTCATGCGTAATCAGGCTGAGTTGCTGAAAACGCGTTTTGGTTCGGCATTGGCTGAAGAGAATAAAGAAAATGAAATTATCTGCGTACCTGGTTTACGTGGCCGCGAACCAAAAGAAATTTCGGTTAAAAACCTGGCTTATGTTATTCAGGCGCGTATGGAAGAAATTATTGAACATGTGTATTACGAAATTAAGTCTTCCGGATATGAGAAAAAGCTGATCGGTGGTATCGTGATTACCGGCGGCGGCGCTTTATTAAAACATTTATCTCAAGCGGTTGAATACGTAACGGGTTTAGATTGCCGTATCGGTTACCCGAACGAGCATTTATCTAAATATGAAGATATGCCGAAAGCCATTTATGATGATCTGAAAAGCCCAATGTACGCAACCAGTGTAGGTTTGCTGATTAAAGGAATCCAAAAAGCTGAAGAGTTGATGGAGGAAATGAAACAACCAGGTGTTTTTATAGAAAAACCAAAAACTGCGAAAGAGAAAGAAAAACGTGGGCCAGGTTTGTTCGATAAGCTATTGGCAAAAACAAGAACTTTCATTCAAGATGATATGAATGTGAGTGATGAAGATTACCTGAAAAGCTAGTTATTTTTCCACAAAGAAAGAGTTTTCCACATTCTTAACACTTGTGGAAAACGTCTGTTGAAAAAGTGTTAATATTACATGGAGTAATGAACAGAATTTAAAAATTTTTAAACAACTGATTCATAAAGATATGCAGTTCGAAATGTTAAAAGATAAATCTTCAATCATCAAGGTTATTGGTGTTGGAGGTGGTGGCGGCAACGCAGTGAACCATATGTACCTGTCTGGTATTACTGGTGTAGATTTTATTATTTGTAATACAGATGCCCAGGCGTTGGAATCTAGCCCCATACCTAACAAGGTACAATTAGGTGCGAGCTTAACAGAAGGAATGGGAGCTGGTTCTATTCCGGAAGTTGGTAAAAACTCAGCCATAGAAAATATCGATGATATTAAGGCTATGTTAGGTAATACCACCAAAATGCTTTTTATTACAGCAGGTATGGGTGGTGGTACCGGAACAGGCGCTTCACCAATTATTGCGCAAGCAGCTAAAGAACTTGACATTTTAACTGTAGCCATCATTACTACACCATTTTCTTTCGAAGGAAAAAGACGTAGGCTGCAGGCCGACGAGGGAATGGAGGAGTTGAAAAAATATGTAGACTCTTACCTGGTTATCTCTAACGATCGCTTGCGGGAAATCTTTGGAAACTTAACACTGGGTTCTGCCTTTGGCCAGGCCGATGATATTTTAACAACGGCTGCAAAAGGCATTGCAGAAATTATTACGGTTCCGGGTTATATCAACGTCGATTTTAAGGATGTGCGTACCGTAATGAAAGATAGTGGTGTAGCCATTATGGGTAGTTTTGCCGCAGAGGGCGATGACCGTGCATTACAGGCAGTAGAAGGCGCTTTAGCTTCTCCATTATTAAAAGATAATGAAATTGAAGGAGCACGTTATATTTTATTGAATATCAGTTCTGGTTTACGCGAAGTAACGATGGATGAGGTTTCAATCATTACCGACTATATCCAGGAAAAGGCTGGTTTATCAGCAGATTTAATCTGGGGTAATTGTACAGATGAATCTTTAGGTGATAAACTTTCAGTAACCATCATTGCAACAGGTTTTCAAACTTCAGAAGAACGCGTAAAAGAAGAAAAAAATAAAAAGAAAATATCACTTTTAACGCCAGAAGAAGCACCACTTGTTCGTCCGGTTGAACCGGTAAATTCTTTCATTCAGCCTAAAGCAGCACCATCTTATGAACCTGTTTTAAAAACTAAGGAAGAAGTTTCGCAAGCAGATCTTTTTGGTGGTATGTTTAGTAAATCAGAACCTCAAAAAGTTCAGGATCCAGAAAGCAATGTGATTCGGCATACTTTAATTGAAGAAGAGCCTCAGGTAGAAGAAGCAAAAGAAAACGGATTTGAGTTCGAAGTTAAATTGGCAGAAACTAATTTTGTATTCGAAACGCAAGCAAAAGCAGCCCCTATGCCGCAGCCTGAACCAGAAATCGAAATGCCGGTTGTTGGATTGGACGATGACAAAAGTGATGAATCAATGGAAGAGCAATTGAAAAAATCAAAAGAACGTATTTTACGTTTAAAAGATTTAAGCATGAAATTGCGTACAACCAATGGTTTACAGGAACTGGAAAATGAACCTGCTTATAAACGCAAGCAAATGCAGTTACAACAGGTTCAGCATTCTTCTGAATCGCAGGTAAGTAGGTTTACTTTAAGCAGCGACCAGGATGGCGGTACGGAAATTAGACCCAATAATTCTTTTCTGCATGATAACGTTGATTAAAACCAACCAAACATAATTTAAAGCCCCGTTGTAACATCGGGGCTTTTTTTGGCATACAATTAGCACGTTAAAAAACTTAATTGGTACCTTAAAGATCGCCAAGTTGATTTTAAGCTGAATAAAGCTTAAATTCGCAAAATTTTATAATAAAAAAACAGGTAATACATTGGATATATTTGATAAAATAGCAAAGCACATGGGGCCAATTGGTCAACACCAGAAATGGTCTCATGGGTATTTCTCCTTTCCTAAATTAGAAGGGGAAATTGCACCGCATATGCAATTTAAAGGAAAAGAGCATTTGGTTTGGAGTTTAAACAACTACTTAGGTTTAGCCAATCATCCGGAAGTACGAAAGGCAGATGAAGAAGCTGCAGCTCAATACGGTATGGCTTACCCTATGGGTGCCCGCATGATGAGTGGTAACTCTAAGTTTCATGAGCAGTTGGAACAGGAATTGGCCGGTTTTGTTGGTAAACCAGATGCATTTTTATTGAATTATGGTTATCAAGGTATGGTATCCATTATTGATACCCTGGTTGATCGTAATGATGTAATTGTTTACGATGCTGAATCGCATGCCTGTATTATTGATGGTTTGCGCCTGCATATGGGAAAACGTTTTGTATATAAACATAACGATATAGAAAGCGCACGTAAACAATTAGAGCGTGCTACAAAATTAACACAGGAATCTGGCGGAGGTATTTTATTAATTACCGAAGGTGTTTTTGGCATGAGTGGTGCGCAGGGTAAATTAAAAGAAATTGTAGATCTTAAAAAGGAATTCGAATTCCGCATCCTGGTTGATGATGCACATGGTTTTGGTACCATGGGTAAAACAGGAGCCGGTACACACGAAGCTCAGGACTGTATTGACGGGATTGATGTGTATTTTGGTACCTTTGCCAAATCAATGGCTGGCATTGGTGCTTTCGTGGCATCTACTGAAGAAATCACCAATTTCTTGAGGTACAATATGCGTTCACAAACTTTTGCCAAAGCCTTGCCAATGCCAATGGTAATTGGATTATTAAAACGTTTGGAGTTATTGAAAAGTCGCCCGGAGTTAAAAGATAAACTTTGGGAAATTGCTACAACCCTTCAGACGGGATTACGTGAGCGTGGTTTCGACCTAGGTGTTACTGATTCGGTAGTTACCCCGGTTTTCTTAAAAGGCGAGCTCTCTGATGCCACAGCACTTACATTCGACCTGCGCGAGAACTATGGCATCTTCTGCTCCATCGTGGTGTATCCGGTAATTCCTAAAGGAATGATCGAATTACGTTTAATCCCAACAGCCGTACACACGCTTGAAGATGTACAACGTACTTTGGATGCTTTTAGCGAAGTTGCAGAAAAGTTAGCAAACGGATACTATAAAGAGAATCTTTTCGCTACTGCTTAAAACCAATAGAAATTTTACAAAGCCCTTTAAATATGTTTAAAGGGCTTTTTTTTTGGGGCGGTGTTTTTGCAATGGCTTGTGTTTCAGTTGTTTGTTTTCGTTTTTATGGTTTATATGTTTATAAACCCACTATATGTGGAAAAAAACGGTTTAGTAAGCTATTTTTTATTGTTCCAAAAGTTTTTTTATTTCCTTTAACCCTTTAAATTAGATAATTAAAACTAAAAACCTTAAGAACCAAAGGAGTAATCAAAATGAAAAAATTCGAAGAAGTAAAAAGTTTAGTGGCAGCTTTAGAAGCTGATGCAGACAAATTTTATAACAAAGGCAATAGCGCAGCAGGAACCCGCGTACGTAAAGGTATGCAAGATCTGAAAAACTTAGCTCAGGCCATTCGTTTAGAAGTTCAGGAAACCAAAAATAAAGCTTAAGCGATTTTCATAAATATGATACCGAATGGCCTCTTTATGCGAAGAGGCCATTGTTTTTTAATAGACAAATTAAATCATTACGATTACCTTATTCCATACCATGAAAAAACTAATTTTACTCATGCTGCTTGGTTGCACGCAAATAATGTATGCCCAGGAAAATCTAAATTTTGGCCGTCAGAGAGAAATTATATCGCCGCAAACGAATCCTGACGGTACTTTTACTTTCAGGCTTAAAGCACCAAATGCAAAGAAGGTAGAAATACAGGGAGATTTTTTGGTTTCGAAGCCAAACACTCCAACCACGCAGGAAATGAAATTGGGAACAGATAGTGTTTGGTCATATACTTCTGCAGTTTTACCCTCGGAACTTTACAGTTACAGTTTTATTGTTGATGGTTTGAAGATCCGGGATCCAAACAATGTTTACCTGATTAGAGATGTATCATCTGTTGTCAATGTATTTTTAGTAGGAAATGGCAAGGCCGATTTATATATGGTTAAAGATGTACCGCATGGGACGGTCGCAAAACGTTGGTATCAATCCGCTGGGCTTAAAACCAGTCGTAGACTCACTATTTATACACCGCCAGGTTATGAAGCTTCAAAAGTGAATTATCCAGTTTTATATCTCTTACATGGTGTGGGAGGGGATGAAGAAGCCTGGATGCAACTCGGTAGAGCTTCTCAGATTTTAGATAACCTCATCGCTGCTGGCAAAGCCAGGCCGATGATTGTGGTGATGACTAATGGCCACACCAGTAACACCGCTGCACCGGGAGAATCTTCAAAAGGACTTTATAAACCAATTATGATGACGCCTGATGTTTTTAATGGTGATATGGAATCCTACTTTAAAGAAATTATCGATTTTACAGAGAAAAACTATCGTACCGGTAAAACGCAGCATGATCGGGCCATTGCGGGATTATCAATGGGAGGATTTCATTCCCTGTATATATCGGCCAATTATCCTAAAACTTTTGGTTATGTCGGTTTATTTTCTCCAGCGATATTGCCACCGGCTAGTGCAGCAAGCCCTATCTACAGAGATTTGGATTTGAAACTCGAAGCGCAAAAGAAAAATGACTACAACTTATATTGGATTGCAATAGGTAAAACAGATTTCCTATATAAAAATGTGAATGAGTTTAGAAAGAAGCTTGATGGAATGAGCTTCAAATATGATTATAAAGAAAGTGAGGGCGGGCATACCTGGTCGAATTGGCGGGATTACTTATCAGAATTTACGCCGATGTTATTTAAATAGTTTTTACCAAACTTAAAAGGCTTCCAAATTTTGAATCTGGAAGCCTTTTTATTACTTAATTATGCGATTAAGCCATTTGAAGTAATTTATCAACTTCAGCAATAATTAATTTTTCTAAAGATGATGAAGCTTTTACTAACGGCAACCTAACAGTATCATCACAAATACCTAAATGTTTTAGTGCCGCTTTTATCCCGGCAGGATTTCCTTCTGCAAAAGCCAGACGCGTAAATTCTATTAAACTTAAATGTGCCGGTAAGGCAGCCTTGTAATCGCCAGCCAAACAAAATCTAACCATATCGGAGAATTGTTTAGGGAGGGCGTTTCCAATTACTGAAATAATACCTGCAGCGCCTAAAGCGATCATCGGTAAAGTCACCGGATCATCCCCAGAGATTAAAAGAAAATCATCAGGTTTATCTCTCATAATCTGGTTAAACTGATCAAAGCTTCCCGATGCTTCTTTAGTTGCAATAATGTTTTTAAAATCGTGCGCCAGTCTGCAAGTCGTTTCCGGACTCATATTGCTCATTGTACGCCCGGGAACATTGTAGAGGATCAAATCCAATGGCGAAATTTCAGCTAAATATTTATAATGCTGATAAATCCCTTCCTGGGTGGGTTTATTGTAATAAGGGCTAACGGATAAAATTGCGCTATACCCGGTTGTATCAAAAGATTTAATATCCTCAGCTACAGCTAAAGTATTATTGCCACCAATACCTGCAACCAATGGTAATCTGTTATTGTTAATTTCAGCAGTATAGGCCCACACCTTCTTCTTCTCGTCCTTGGTCATTGTAGCGGTTTCGCCGGTTGTACCTAAAGAAACGAGGTAATCTATCCCTCCTTCTACCAAATGATTAATCAGGTTTTTTAAGCCATTATAATCAACTGATCCATCTGTGTTGAAAGGCGTAACCAACGCTACACCAGTACCCTGAAATTTGTTCATTATATAATTTACTTTTTGTTTTTACCACGAAGCCACAAAGGGCACCAAGGCTTTTATTTTTAGGTTATAAATAGCCATTTATTACCCGCTTAATTCCGTCTTTTATTTTTGCCACATTAAAATTGATCAGTAAACCAAGTTTACAATCTGCTAATTTTAATAGGTAATGGTTTGTGCCAGATGTACTTCATTTAAAAAACTAACTGATTTAATTTCTACCACAAATTTTGCTCTACCAAGATGTCAATTCTGCAGTTACAATTAAGTTTAATGCCCTTGTATATTACAGGAAGTTTTAATTGTGGTAAAAACATGCATTCCTGCACTTTTTAATTCATAAATCAAGCACGTTTCATATGCAGATTCTAACAAACCTGGTCCTAATTCTACATGTACGCGGTAAGCCGCATTTACAATCGCCTTTGCAATCTGTTCTTCATTCATCCCTATTTTTCAATAATAAATCCTGATAAAGCAGGATCCTAAATGATTAATAATTGTAGGGATGTTTTATTTATACTTGCCAACAAAAACTAAAACTTTATGGTCTTAGTGCCTTTGTGGTTAAGTTATTTTATCATTTCTAAAAGCTCGGCGTCGCTGATGATCGGAACGTTTAGTTTATTCGCTTTTTCCAATTTAGATGGGCCCATATTATCGCCTGCAACAAGGTAGTTCAGTTTGCCCGAAATACTGCTCAGCATCTTGCCTCCATTGGCCTCAATCATATCTTTAAGCTCATCGCGGCTAAAGTTTTCAAAAACGCCCGAAATTACGAATGTTTTTCCAATAAGTCGGTCGCTATCAAGCGTAATTACTTTTTCTTCAATTTCAAACTGCAATCCGGCTAATTTTAATAATTCTACCTGCCTTAAATGCTCAGATTTTCCAAAATACTCAACAATACTCTCCGCAATACGCTGTCCGATTTCATCAATAGCAATTAATTCCTCTACAGTAGCCTTCAATAGATTATCAATATTTTTTACCCCGGCAGCAGTTTTACGTGCAACTGTTTCGCCAACATATCGGATGCCCAGGCCAAAAAGCACTTTTTCAAAAGGCATTTCCTTCGATTTTTCAATGCCCTTGAGCATGTTTTCGATTGATCGTTCCCCAAAACGGTCTAAGGTTTTAAGCTGATCTGCTTTTTCATGTAGCGTGTATAAATCACTGATGTGCCTTACGAGACCATGTTTGTAAAAAGTTTCGATGGTTTCATCACCAAGTCCATCAATGTTCATAGCCTTGCGCGAAATAAAGTGCTGGATTTTTCCAACAATTTGCGGCGGACAGCCTTCATCATTCGGACAGTAATGTACTGCTTCTCCTTCTTTTCTGATCAGTTCGGTTCCGCATTCAGGGCAATGATGAAGATAATGTACTTTTTTTGATCCCTCTAAGCGTTTCTGCAGATTTACTTTAATAATCTTCGGGATAATTTCACCGCCCTTTTCAACATAAACCGTATCACCTTCATGTAAATCTAAACGCTCTATCTCGTTAGCATTGTGCAAGGTGGCGCGTTTAACAGTGGTTCCAGCCAATAAAACAGGTTTTAGGTTGGCAACTGGTGTAACCGCCCCGGTTCTTCCCACCTGGTAGGTTACTTTTTCCAGAACCGTTTCAACTTCTGCTGCTTTATACTTGTATGAAATCGCCCAACGCGGTGATTTTGAGGTAAAACCCAATTCCTGTTGTTGTGCATAACTGTTTACTTTAATTACAATTCCATCAATATCGTAACTTAATTTAAAACGTTCGTTTTCCCAATGGTGGATAAATTCGAGAACAGCGTCTATACCTGAAACCAGTTTGGTATGCTCACAAACATGGAATCCCCAATCTTTTACGGCATTTAAACTTTCCCAGTGTGTTTTAAATTCATTTTTATCTGTGTATAAAAAGTAAATAAAGCCATCTAAAGGCCGTTTGGCTACTTCCTTGCTATCCTGCATTTTAATGGTTCCCGAGGCAAAGTTCCGTGGATTTGCATATGGGATTTCACCAAGTTCTTCCCGGTAAGCATTTAATCGTAAAAAAGCTGCTTTGTGCATAAAAATCTCGCCACGGATTTCAAAATGCTCGGGTGCTAAAGCCGATTTGATCTGATGCGGAATGGTATGAATGGTTTTTACATTGTTTGTTACATCATCGCCTTTGGTACCATCACCACGGGTAACTGCACGCAAAAGTTTGCCATTTTCGTAAGTAAGGCTAATGGACAGGCCATCAAATTTTAATTCACATACATATTGGAAATTGTCGCCAATGGCTTTACGGATGCGCTCATCAAAATCGCGGAGATCTTGTTCATTGTAGGTATTCCCCAAAGATAACATGGGGTATTTATGTTGTACCGTGACAAAATTTTTGGTGATATCGCCACCAACGCGCTGGGTTGGCGAATTTGGATCGGCTAAATCAGGATTTGCTTTCTCGAGCTCAGCCAGGTGCTTTAATTTTTTATCAAACTCATAATCTCCAATGGTAGGCATGGCCAGCACGTAATAATTATAATTGTGTTGGTTTAATTCAGCCACCAGGGCATCCATTTCTTCTTTTATTGCAGTTAGCGACATAAGACAAATATAGAAAAAGGATAAAGTGGTTTTATAGATTGAATGGTAAAAAAAGGCATTGGAGTTTTTTTGAAGATTTGACGCGGTATCTGGAAAATTAGTTAACGGTGATATTGTTAAATAAAAAAGCATTTTTTTTAATTATTGCTTTATGTAAAAAGCAATTTTAATATTTACGACACTAAGATTTACAGCGATTATGTGGCACTTGAGTATAAGATAAGAGTTAAATCATAGTTTTTTCTCTATCTCCTCAAAAATATCCATAAAATCGTTTTCCAGGGCAGTTTTGAAAACACCTAGCTCAAAGGTAAGCTGTTGTAATTGTTTATCGTCCAGTGTTTTGGGCCATAAACGCATACAGATCCGGTTCAGGGCATAACTGATGTTTTCGAGTTTCTGATAACTCAAAAGATATTTGCTGCTGATAAATTTTTCCAAAAAATTAAAGAATAACTCCGGATTTTTAAAGTTACAGTGCTCCAGGAAATCACTTAACGATTCTTTTTTTACCGAACTCAAATTTTCATAAAAATGGTTTACCTGAATTAAGTTTTGTTCAACCAATAAATGATCTAACAATAGCTCCAGGCCAACATGGGCAAGAAATGACGGACGAACTACTGTATTTTCTACAATAGGTTTAATGAGTTGTTTAAGTTCAGTGGTTTTTTCTAAGAAGAAATTAGAAGAATGAAAAAGCAGGTCGACAGCCAGATGTCTTTTCCAGCCAATAAGTAGGTTTTCCTCGGCAGGATTTCCTTTAAACAGGAATTCATTTTTGTGGGGATATAAATTGGCCTCTTTTACGGCATTTTTGATCAAATCTGGCAAAACTGTTCCCATTACCACATTGGCATCGTTATTTGTCCGGTCGAAATAATAATGGGATAAAAAGTTCATCCCGCAAGGTAATATTTTCTCGTATGCTTGTAAAGTGCAGATGGTAAAATATTGGCAAGGATGGCAAGCTGTAGAAATCATTTGCGATAACTCGTTTACAAAACCAACTAATTTGCTTTAAACTAAGCTAAAATTTTATCTTTGCACGCACATTATTAAAGTGTTTGTACAATGACGAATTTTGTTGAAGAGTTAAGATGGCGTGGCATGTTGCATGATATTATGCCGAATACAGAGGAAAAGTTAAACGAAGGTATGACATCTGGTTATATCGGTTTTGACCCTACTGCAGATTCGCTGCATGTTGGTCACTTAACACAGATCATGACACTGATTCATTTTCAAAATGCGGGTCACAAGCCGTTTGCTTTGGTTGGCGGTGCTACCGGTATGGTGGGTGATCCATCAGGAAAATCTGATGAACGTAATCTTCAGACCCCTGAAATGATTGAGCACAACCTGAAAGGAATGAAAAAGCAACTGGCTAAATTTTTAAAATTTGAGGAAGGCGGAAATGGCGCAGTGATGGTTAATAATGCTGATTGGTTTAAAGATATGAACCTCTTTACCTTTATCAGGGATGTAGGTAAACACATTACCGTAAACTACATGATGGCAAAGGATAGTGTAAAAAGACGTTTAGAGGGTGATTCCGGACTATCTTTCACTGAATTCTGTTACCAATTAATTCAAGGATACGATTTCTATCATTTATGGAAAAACGAGAACTGTGTGGTGCAGATGGGAGGCTCCGATCAATGGGGTAATATCGTTACCGGTACAGAGCTGATCAGAAGAAAAGATGGCGGAACCGCTTATGCCATTACTACACAATTGATCAAAAAGGCTGATGGAACTAAATTTGGTAAAACCGAAAGTGGTGCAGTTTGGCTTGATCCGGAGAAAACTTCTCCTTATAAATTTTACCAGTTTTGGTTAAATGCGTCAGACGACGATGTTAAAAAATGGATCCGGATTTTTACGCTGAAAAATAAAGAGGAAATAGAAGCTTTGGAAAAGGAACATGATGCGGCACCGCATTTGCGTATTCTTCAAAAAGCTTTAGCCGAAGATATTACGATCAAAACCCATTCAGCTGAAGCTTTGGAAACAGCTATTAAAACATCTGAGTTTTTATTTGGCAACGGATCACTAGCGTTTTTAAAAACATTAACTGAAAATCAGGTAATGGAAATGTTTGAGGGTATTCCACAATTTAATATCTCAAAAGCTGAGTTAGCTGAAGGGATTGATGCTGCTACTTTGCTCGCAGAAAAAGCCACCGTTTTTCCTTCTAAAGGTGAAACCAAGAAACTGATCCAGGGTGGGGGCGTTTCTATAAATAAAGAAAAAGTAGCTGATGCCATGCAGGTTTTTAACACACAGAACCTAATTAATAATAAATTTATTGTGGTGCAAAAAGGAAAGAAAAATTATTTTCTTTTAATCGCAGGGTAATATTTGCAAGCCCAATGAAGATCGTCATTTCATTGGGTTCAAATAATTTTATTCAATAAATTAATCCTCCCGATAGAGGATTCTTTATTATGATGCACCTGTTAAACTAGTGGCTAGTTTACAGGTGCGAATCAAATACGTGAAATTTATTAAAACATTTAAGGCATACATACCGCTTGAGGGGTAGCCATGGCATCATGGCCTTGAATATAAAATTTCTTGGTATCCGGTGGGTATCGGAATTTTTTGCATTTTTTATAGGGAGGGCAGTTTGGGCGTTAGATAATTCGTTAGGCAGTGTCATTATAAAAACGTTAATTTAGATAATAACATGTAATAAATAAATGGCAATAATATATTGTAAATAATATTGCTATATTCCTTTTTGGAATATACATTTTAAGTTAGATAACTTGGTCAAATGGATTTTTAAAACGCTTAGCTGCTATATAATCTACAATTTCACTGTCCTGTAGTAAACAAGTATTTAGCGATTTTTTTAATTCTTCACTATTCATTTCTTGTCCTATAAAAACAAGTTCATTTTTACGGTCTCCGAAATTATTGTCCCATTCTCTATCAATTTCATTTTTGTTTTCCGTGTAGTCTGCGTATTGTTCTCTTTCATGCTGTTGCATACTTGCCCACCATACCCCAGCCAAATCGATACGTAAAGAGCCGCCTGCTTGAGAGAAATTAATGGCCTGGTCGGGCATGGCAGCTAAATAGAAAATTCCCTTTGAACGGATAATGTTCTGTGGAAATTCTTTATTGAGATAATGCCATAATCTTTCAGGGTGAAAAGGTTTCCTGGAACGGAATACGGTCGAACTTATTCCATATTCTTCAGTTTCTGGTTGATGGACTTCTTCCAGTTCCTTTTTCCACCCAGCTCCATCAGATGCCGATTCGAAATCAAATAAACCGGTATTTAAGATTAAAGCTGGATCTATTTCGCCAAAAAGTGTTTGATAAATTTTTGCTGTTGGGTTAAGTTTTGAAATTAACGCCTTCAGTACTTTGAGATCGGTATCGCTTACCAGATCTGTTTTATTCAACAAAATTACATTTGCAAATTCAATCTGTTCGGTAAGTAGATTTACTATAGTGCGTTTATCTGCTATGTCATCAACCATGTTACGGTCGGTTAGTTTATCTGCCGAGCCAAAATCCTGATAAAAATTATAAGCATCAACAACGGTTACCATGGTATCTAAACAGCTAAATTTCCCCAGATCAATACCTGAAGCTTCATCGATAAAGGAAAAAGTTTGCGCTACCGGAATGGGCTCTGATATTCCGGTACTTTCAATCAGCAGGTAATCAAAACGGTTTTCTTTTGCCAATTTTTCTACCTCAATCATCAGGTCTTCACGCAGCGTACAGCAGATACAGCCGTTGCTCATTTCCACCAGTTTTTCATCTGTTTTTGATAAGGTATGCTGATTTTTAACCAAAGCTGCGTCAACGTTCACCTCACTCATATCATTTACGATAACGGCCACTTTCAGATCTTGCTTATTTCTCAATATGGCGTTAAGAAGCGTGGTTTTTCCGCTGCCTAAAAAACCGCTCAATACGGTTACGGGTAATTTTTTTATCATTTTAATGCAATTAAGTTGCAAATATAAGGCTGATTATTTTAAATGCAACATAATTGCTTTTATATTTGAGCACTAAATTTATTGGAATGAAACAACGGAGCTACAAAATTAATCTCGACCGAATAGGTATTACGGCCTCAACACTTTGCGCCATCCATTGTGCTGCATTGCCATTTTTAATTACCGTTTTGCCTTTATGGGGGATGGAATTTTTAGCTAATGAAGCAGTAGAAATTACCATGATTGCATTTTCATTAATCATTGGTATCTGGAGTTTAAGTGCTGCCTATCGCAAACAGCATCGCAGCATAATACCCATTCTAGTATTGGTTACTGGCTTTACCTGTATCGCTTTTGGGCATTTTTCGGGGATTGAATTCTTAGAACCCATCTTGATCCCTATTGGTGGCCTTACCATTGCGGCTGCCCATTATGTTAATTTACGAATGCTTAAAAGCTGTCCGTTAGGTCATCCATAATCAATTATACGAATGAAATATAAAATCTTATTTATCCCTGCATTGTTATTTATTTCGATGTTAAGCCCTGCCTGTAAACATGGTACAAATGATGGAATAGCACTCTACAGACGTTATGCCATAAAAAACCTGGTTATTAAAAAAAGGCAAAAAGCAATACGTCATGATTAGAATCAGTTCTTTAGTGCATATTTATGAGCAGGGGAGAAGTTTGAAATTTCCGGTTTGGGAAATTGGCGATATGGAACAGTGGCTTTTATTAGGTGCATCGGGTAGTGGCAAGAGCACACTTCTTAACATTGTTTCAGGTCTTTTAAAGCCGAGCCAGGGTGAAGTTCTAATTAATGGAACCGATTTATATTCTTTATCTGCACGGGAGCGCGACAGGTTCAGGGGTAGGCATGTCGGCATCATTTTTCAAAGGCCTCATCTGATCCGTTCTCTTGATGTGCTTGATAACCTTGAACTTGCAGCAGTAATGGCCGGTTTGGGTGTAGACCATGAGCGAAACCTTTCGCTTTTAGCTGATCTGGGTATTGGCGAGTTGGCTAAAAATTATCCTGACCAATTGAGTCAGGGTCAGTTGCAACGGGTTTCGGTAGCACGTGCATTGGTAAACAAGCCAGATCTCTTGATTGCAGATGAGCCAACCGCTAGTTTAGATGATGAAAATGCCAATCAGGTAATCAAGATGCTGACTACCCAGGCCAAAGATAACGGTGCCGCACTGATTATAGCGACACACGATGCAAGGGTTCGGGATCACCTTACTAAAACTTATCTTCTCTAATGAATATCCTTAAAATAAGTAGCAAAAACCTTGTCCGGAATAAGTTAACTACCATTCTTAATATTATTTTAGTTGCCTTTGGTGTAGGCATCCTTTCAGTTCTTTTCCTGGCTTCTACACAGATCAATAATAAACTGGAAAATAATGCGAAGGATATCGATCTGGTTGTGGGCGCAAAAGGGAGTCCACTTCAGTTGATATTGAGCAGTGTTTACCATATTGATAACCCAACGGGCAATATTCCGGCTAAAGATGCATACCAATTAATGCATAACCCTATGGTTAAAAGAGCCGTTCCATTGGCTTTGGGCGACAATTATAGCGGTTACCGCATCGTGGGCACTGATAGTTCTTTTACAAATCTTTATAATTTATCAGTCCAAGAGGGGAGTTTTTGGCATAAAGATTTAGAGGTAACGATTGGCAGCCATGTTGCACTAACATCAGGTCTTAAAATTGGCGATTCCTTTTTTGGGGCACATGGTTTAACAGGTAGCGGAGATGTTCATAAACAACATGCTTACCAGGTTAAGGGAATATTAAAACCGAAGGGGAACATTACCGATAATCTGATCCTTACTAATATTGGCAGTGTGTACAAAATGCATGAGGAAAAGCATGCTGAAAATCATAACCATGCCTCAGCAGGTGAAGCCAAAGAAATCAATGATAAACAAATTACCGCATTATTGATCCAGTATAAATCTCCAATGTCAGTAATTGTTTTCCCAAGGATGGTTAACCAGAGTACCAATATGCAGGCTGCTTCTCCGGCAATGGAAAGTGCAAGATTGTTTTCGCTTATTGGTGTTGGAATTGATACCCTAAAATGGTTTGCCGTTTTTATAATGGGAGTTGCCGCATTAAGTATTTTCATCAGCCTTTATAATGCGATGAAAGAACGAAAATACGATCTGGCGATTATGCGTTGTTTAGGTGCATCAAAATTTAAGCTATTTTTTTTGGTCGTGTTTGAAGGAGTTTTGGTGACATTTATCGGTACCTGTTTGGGATTGTTAATCGGTCATGCAGTGCTGGAGGTAATTGGGATGTATCAGGAAACTTCTCAGGCCAAATTAACAGGGCTTACTGCTTTTCCGCAAGAGATATATTTAATCTGGATCGGACTGTTCATTGGTGCTTTGGCCTCGGTTATTCCGGCCATGCAGATTTACAAAGTTGATATTGCTGCAACATTAACGAAAGACCGTTAAGTGATGAAGAATTTGGTTTTTTTAGTTTTCTTATGTTTAGGTTGCCAGGTATTGGCTGCGCAGGTTAAGGTACATACCGACATGCGCACGCCAACCTGGAATTTAATTGGGTTGAGGTATGATGCCGAAATTGCACCCCGCAAATGGGGAAGTATTTTTCCGCCAGCATTAAAAGCATTAAACAATAAGATAATAGAACTGCCCGGTTACATCATCCCAACGAAGGTTGGGTCGAAATTTCACGAATTCATGTTCTCTATTGTGCCCATAGCATCTTGTCCTTATTGCGGAGCAGGAGATATTCCATCAATGGTACAGGTAAAAATGTTAAATGCGATTCCCATTACAGAAAAACCCATCAAACTTAGGGGAATTTTCATCATTAACGATTCAGGTGATGGTAGAAGTGAATTTTTTCTCTTAAATGCAAAACAGTTATAATCTCAATAGATGATGAAGAAATATATGCTGGCACTTTTGGTTTTAATTTCCATGACTACAGTTGCCCAGGTATCTGTTCATAGCGAAACGCGCACCGCCAGCTGGAACCTTATTGGTTTAAAATACGATAAGCAGGTAAAGCCACTGGTTTGGCAGGCAGTATTTCCACCTGCACTAAAGGGCATACATAATAAGGTAATTGAACTTCCGGGATATATTATTCCCACCAAAGTTGGTAATAGTTTTAATGAATTTATGTTTTCTATGGTGCCGGTTGCCTCCTGCCCATATTGCGGTACTGGCGATATTCCATCAATGATTGAAGTAAAGACTTTAAAACCCATCAATTGGACAGAAGCACCCATTACACTTCGTGGAAAATTTATAATCAATGATTCTGGCGATAGCCGATCTATCTTTTTTCTTTTAGATGCAGTAAAAAAATGAAATATTTATGCGTTATTTTCCTTCTGTTTTCAGTTTGTAGGGCTACAGCACAGACGCAAAAACATAGCCCAAAAGATCAGTTGCGATCTTTAAACTGGGATGTAATTGCCTCGGTAAAGTTTGAACTGACTGATAAGAACGAACTCTTGCCTATTTTTACAGAAACCATCAGGCGTTTTGAAAACAGGAAATTTGATTTAACTGGTTACCTGATCCCTATAAAAAGCGGACAGAAGCAGCAGAAATTTCTTTTGGCCACTTTGCCCATCAATCAATGTTATTTTTGCGGACAAAATGGTATCCCGGTGATGATTATGATTGAGATGGCGAATGCGGTTCCTTATTCTGAAAAGCCCATTCACGTACAAGGGATTTTAAAATTAGAAGAAAAGGATGCGAGCTATAAGCCACCAATAACTATCAAAAATGCCAAACTCATTGATTAATTGCTTATTTTTGTATTGCTATGGAAGATAATACCGCACGTTTTGAAAAACTTTTGGTTAAGAATGGACTAAAAAGAACGGCCCCGCGTTTGCAGGTACTGGAAATTTTGAGTGGAAGGGACTCTGCAACATCTCAACCTTACTTAGAGCAGGTAATGGGAAAGGATGCAGACCGCGTTACCCTGTACCGGGTTTTACAGGCTTTCGAAGAGAAAGGGATTATTCATAAAGTTTTAGACCAGCAGGGAACGGCCAATTATGCCATCTGTTCTGATGGTTGCAGTGCGCATGAGCATCATGATGAGCATGTGCATTTTAACTGTGATAACTGCCATAAAATTTACTGTTTAGATACCGTTAAAATTCCGGCGTTAAAAGTTCCTGCGGGATTTAAAGTAGATCGGCTTAATCTGATTGCTACAGGTTTGTGCGCCAGTTGCTCCGATAAAGTAAATTGAAAACTATTGTACCAAAAGATTACATCCCCTGATATCAGAATGATCAAACCGTCCCAGTACTTCAAAACTTTGATCGGGATTGATTTTGCCCAGATCCTGGGTGGCTATAAATGAACATGAATTGATATTAGCCAGGTCGATTACATTGATGCCGCCGGTCCTGCCAGGTTCAATTAAACTTAAAGGATCATTGGTATCACGAATTAAAATCCGCATCCAGCCAGGGCAGTTGAAAATACCATCACCCAAAGAATAGGCTTGAGAAAGCAGCTCGGTCATTCCATATTCGCTATGAATGGTTTTTACGCCAAATCCTTTGGTCAACTGCTCATGAAGTTCCTCACGTACCATTTCTTTACGTTTTCCCTTCATTCCGCCCGTTTCCATTACAATGAGCTCGGGAAAGTGGATATCGTATTGTTCTATAAAATCGAGCAGCGCATAGGTTACGCCAATTAACACTGTTTTCTGTTTTTTTGATTTCAGATCGAGCAGTGTCTGAAGCAAGTTTTCATGATTATACAAAAAGTAACCGCTTTGCGGGTGACCGCTCTTTTCGATCAGATCGTTTACCATGTAAATTAATGATGACCCCGACCTTTGCTGATAGGAAGGTAACAATGCCAAAAAGCAATATTCAGATACATCTTCATAAAACTGCGCAAAAGCCTGTAGGTAACTTTGTTCATATAACTTAACATCAGTTACATGGTGACTGCTTTGGGTCGTACCTGTTGTGCCCGAACTGCTGAAGGTAATTTCTATTGGTTCATGACTGCTCAGAACAGCATGGCTTTTAAAAAAGCTAATGGGCAAAAAAGGAATCTTTGAAATTTCGGTTACCTCATCGGCATTAACACCCAGGTGAAAGATATATTCGCGGTAAACATTGCAATTTTGGGCCTGTAGCTTAAAAATATTTAAAGCAAGGGTATTAAATGTTTTACTGTCTTTTACAGAGAAAATCTCTTTAGCGGTTAAATTCACAAGGCAAAAGTACAAAGCATTATGCTATTTTCTCGTCAGTTTTTTTAGCCAGCATTGCCATGCGGAACTGATAGCCACAATAACCACTAATTCCGGCCACCAAGCCACTTAAAATGCCTGTAGCTAATAACAGTGCCCACCACATTTTTATACCCGTCATCACGGCTACACGGCCGGCGAGTACATTATCGTTAGGCAGGCTTTTGAATAAGGCATAGCCGATCCAAAGTAAAAAAATAGCAAAAAATGATTGCCAGAAGGCTATTTTTCCTGTTTTGCCAATTATACCGCAGGTAGCAAAAGAAATGACGATGATGACCCACCAGGGGGCAATCATTTGTAATAGAAAACAGATAACTAATATAACGATGAAAACCATTTTAGCCTATTTAGAAATTTTTAAACGAGAAATAACCTTGCCCGATGTATCATCAGGACTTTGCATATAAAACAGATCGTACAATTTACCATTTGCCCAGGTATCGATCATATTATCATAAAATTTGCTTCCGGGATTACCCGATTGGCCACCCGGATAAACGCCGTGTCCTTTTGGTGTTTTGCCCAGCTCAATTACCATCCGCCAAGACGGTCCATTGGTTTCGCTCAAAGCATTGATGGTGCTTTTGGCGCCACCAATCTGTAAAACCTTCGAACCGAACCCAGGTATTTTGGCAAGATGCGGTACATTGGTCTGTTTTACATTTGCCCAGGCCCAGTCTTTGTTTATGGGGCCAAAGCGCCTTTCCAAACTATCGCAGCTATATTTAAAAGCTTCGTTAACCAGATCGGATAACGTTTCTTTTTTGCTGGTGTTGACGTTATCGTACCAGGCTGCATCGGGCTCTTTTAAGATCATCTCCACCGTACGGTCTCTTGACGGGTAACGCATCGGGATGCCCTTCACTTCAAATTCATCAGCCCAAATATTATGCGATAAGCGCTTGGTCCATATTTCGAACACACTGGCAGCAATTTCGTGTGCATCATAACGTTTGTTCCATTTGCGCAGGTATGCTAAAGCTTCCTTTTGTGTGGCATTTAGCTGTTCATTGTTCAATAATGGCAATAAAGCCGGAACCAGGTTTTGTGCCATGATGCTATAGTTGTCGGTCTGCATCAATCGGATACTGTCTAAAGTAGCCTTATTCATTACCGATAAGCGATCGTTGATGCGTTTGCCCCGCTCATAGGGTGCAAATTCCCAGTTAATGTAGTATGGGTAAGTGGTATCGGTAGAAGACTGGTTGGCCGAACTCACAAATCCACGCGGTGGATTTTTAACCGTCGGATTCTGTGCATTTGGGATCCAGCCCTGCCAATCGTAAGCAGGATCGGTACCATCCAGTATAAATTTACCCTGATCTTTCCATTTTAAAGGAAACCTACCGTTTGGTGTAATGGCGATATCATTATCAACACTGGCAAAAACGAAGTTTTGTGCAGGGGCCGTGTAAAAAGTTAAAGCCTTACGGTAATCATTATAGTTTTTACCCCGGTTAAGGTAATAAAAAGTCATGAGTTCATTTGACTCATCATGTGCGATCCATCTAAGTGCATCGCCAACAGGTATATTATCAGCCCTGCCATATTTTGGTTTCTGGAAATACACTACCGGGCCGTGATGCGTATAGTAAACGGTATCTACTTCATCTTTTCCGCCACGTATTTTAATGGTCTCCAGCCTTTTTGTTGTGGCTTTCCAGGCATTGTTATACCAATATTCATGATGGGTAGAATCTTTAAATTTGATCTGATAAAAATCGAGTACATCAGCAGCCACATTGGTTACGCCCCAGGCTATTTTCTGGTTAAAGCCAATAATTACCCCCGGTGCACCAGGTAAAGAAACGCCATAGGTGTTTACGCCAGGTGCATGTAGCTGAATTTGGTACCAGATTGATGGAAGTGTTAAATCTAAATGGGGGTCGTTGGCTAAGATCGGATATCCTGATGCCGTTTTAGTACCAGATAATGCCCAGTTATTACTGCCAATGCCTTCTACTTTTTGAGTTGTTTTAACCTCACCAGTTTGAGCTTGTGTAAAGCTTTCTGGTGTTTTAGGTATGGGTAATGGTGAGAAATTCCATTTTGTGCCAACAGGTATAATGGGATCTTCGCGGAAAGGATAATCAGGAAAGAGATTTTTAGTCACCTCCGGACCGAATTTTTTCAGGATATTGGTCATGTAAAATTCATCCGAGCCCATGGCCAATACTGCCGACATTTGTTTTAGCAGTAATGCACATTTTACAGGTGTCCAATTTTCAGGTTTAAAGTCTAGAATTTTATACTCTAAAGGATAATTGGCTTTAGAAAGTGTTTTGATGTAGGCATTAATCCCTTCAGTATAGGCTAAGATCATTTCTTTTGCCTTAGGATCGGCCATCATCCCCTTTAAGGAGTTTTCTGCGCCATAAACCATGCCCATCCGGCGTTGATACCGGTCTACCTCTATCGCTTTATCGCCCACCACTTCACTAATCCTTCCGGCCGCAAAACGGGTCTGAAAATCCATTTGCCAAAGGCGGTGCATAGCCGTTACGTAGCCTTGTGCTAAATACAGATCGTGATCATTCTGTGCAAAAATATGCGGAATCATGCGGTCGTCAAAAACGATTTCAATTTTATCGATTGCCCCTTTTATTTTTGCCTTATGGTTAAACATGAAGTGATTATTCTCTGCATTTTGCCAGAAACCCATAAAAGGATTTAGAAATTTTAATAATGGTGGCGTATTGCCTAATTTCGTATTAAATAAAAAAGCTAATGCGATCGGAATGACGATGCAGAACAGGGCTTTAATTTTATTCATAATGGCTAGCTAACAAGTCTTTCGCTAAGATAGGGCAAAATGACGATTTATGTCTAATGCAAAATACAACAAACTGTATATCAATCAAAATTATAATTTGTTTTGAAATTATTATGCTTACATAATTTGTTTAATTCAAAAAAAGAAATTAAGTTTATATAACTAATAATACAAATAACCAAATTAACAATCGCTTATGAGCAGAATTTTTACAAAGATCTTCTATGTGCTATTATTTGTGTTTGCTGGTGATATGGCTGCACGTGCACAAAATATTACGGTGAGCGGAACCGTAAAAGACATGCAATCCAAAGAAGGACTGGCTGGGGTTAGTTTAACCATTAAAGGCCAATCTGGTGGTACGGCATCCACAGCCAATGGAAGTTTTAGCTTTACTACAACGGCAAAAGTGCCATTTATTTTAGTGGCATCTTATGTAGGTTATGGTACGGTAGAGCAGCAGATTACCGGAAGTACTGCAGGTATTAATATCGAAATGGAAACAGCAGTTGTATTGGGAGGTGATGTGGTGGTTTCTGCTTCGCGTACACCCGAACGTATTTTAGAATCGCCGGTTTCCATCGAGCGGATGAGTGCTGCCACCATTAGGGAAATTGCTGCGCCATCCTTTTACGATGCGCTGAACAATATGAAAGGGGTAGAAAGCAGCATGCAGAGTTTAACTTTCAAGTCGATTAATACCCGTGGTTTTAATTCAAATGGTAATACTCGTTTTAACCAATATATTGATGGAATGGATAATCAGGCCCCAGGACTAAATTTCTCCGTAGGAAACATCGTAGGGATTACCGAACTTGATGTAGATAATGTGGAACTTTTACCGGGTGCCTCTTCAGCTCTTTATGGCGCGGGGGGTATCAGTGGTACTTTATTAATGACTTCAAAAGATCCATTTAAATATCCTGGCGCTAGTTTTCAATACAAAACAGGCGTTAACCATGTTAACGATAACAATAGTACTGTACAACC
The DNA here is from genome assembly GCF_036946585.1 of Pedobacter terrae. GTDB lineage: Bacteria > Bacteroidota > Bacteroidia > Sphingobacteriales > Sphingobacteriaceae > Pedobacter > Pedobacter terrae_C. Next base: position 72,023 of record NZ_JAQIIV010000019.1, read on the forward strand.
TTTTAATCAATTGGATGTGCGTATGGCAAAATCATGGAACAATAGATTTGGAGTAAAAGCAGCATTTTCATTCCTGCAGGCCAAAGATTGGTTTGGAAATAATTATTCAAATTTCGACCGTATTGCCAGAACGGCAAAGGCTGGCGATCGTAACAGCGATACCAATTACGACGGAATAAATGTTTATGGAGATGAGGTAAGCCAGAATATGCGAAATGTGGCGCTAAGCGTTCAGAATGCAACAATATCAGGTATTAACGCAGGTTCGGGTGGTTTGATTCCCAATATTAAAGCAGCTATGGACGGCGCTTTCGGAGCAGCTATTCCAAATGCGGCGCAACAAGCTGGTTTTCTTGCAGGTTTGCCTGCAGCGTTACGTCCGGCAGTTCAAAATTATCTACCGTTTTATGTAGGTTTAAAGGCTAATTTGATTCCTGATCAAAATGTATCCAGAACGGGTTACAACGAAGAAAATCTGGTTGATTACAATACCAAATCATTAAAAGCTTCAGGCGCATTATATTACAATATCAGTAATACAGTACAGGCTGTAGCACAGGCCAATTGGGGCACAGGAACATCGGTTTATACCGGCTCTGATCGTTACTCATTGCGTAATTTTAATATTGGTCAGTATAAATTAGAACTAAAAGGTGAAGATTTCTTTGTTAAAGCATACACTACTCAGGAGCGCTCGGGCGATTCATATATTTCATCTATTTTAGGGAGTTATGTTAATGAACTTTCCAAACCATCCACAACTTGGTTTCCCCAGTACATTGGTAATTATGTAGGTGCCAGGGCTGCCGGTCAGAGCGATGCTGCAGCACATGCTTTAGCCAGAACTGCCGCTAACCAGGGTCGTTTTGAGCCGGGTTCACCACAGTTTAATCAGGCGAAAGATCGGATTATGAATACCACTATCAGTGCTTCTGATCCATCAAAAGGCATTTATGGAGCAAAATTCGATGATAAATCAAATCTGTATCACTACGAAGGAATGTACAACTTTACCAATCTTTTTGATCAAGTGGTCGAGTTTCAGGTTGGTGCTTCTTATCGTCTTTATGACTTAAATTCTGCCGGAACCATTTTTAACGATTTGACTAACTCAATTGATATTAAAGAATACGGTGCTTTTGGACAAATTGGTAAAAAACTTTTTAACGATAAGGTTAAATTTACTTTTGCCGGCCGTTATGATAAAAGCCAGAACTTTGAAGGCCGTTTTACACCGAGGATAACCGGGGTATTTACGGTTGCCAAAAATAACAACATCAGGGTTTCTTACCAAACGGGCTACCGTAACCCAACCACACAAAACCAATATATAGATCTATCTGTTGGTGGTGGTTCGCAACGCCTTATTGGTGGTTTGCCAGAAATCATCTTCGACAAATATCACTTAGATACCAACAAACCTTATACTGATGTGAGCTACCGTGCATTTCTGGCATCGGCTGCGGCTACAGGTACACCAAATCCGGCGCTTTTGCAACAATATAATTTTGATGCCAAAGGTGTACGTCCTGAAAGTGTACAATCTTATGAGCTAGGTTATAAAGGTTTGATTTTGCCTAATTTATTAATTGATGCTTATGGCTATTACAATATTTATAAAGACTTTATTACTGCTGTTGATGTTTACCAGAACGTAAATGGAAGTTTTGTAAAATTCGGTGTTCCGGTAAATGCAGAGGGTGAAGTAACTTCTTATGGTGCGGCGCTAGGCCTTGATTACCTGGTAGGCAAATGGAATATGAGTGGTAATGTTTCCTATAATCAGATTGGAGATTTGCCAGTTAATTATATTAATGATTTCAATACCCCTAAAATCCGCTATAACCTGGGCTTGGCTAATAAAGAGATCATCAAAAACTTTGGTTTTAACGTTTCTTACCGTTGGCAAGATCAATTTTACTGGAATTCATCTTTTGCTTCTGGCCAGGTGCCTGCCTACAGTTCTTTAGATGCTCAGGTGAGTTTAAGAATCCCTTCAGTACAATCAGTGGTTAAATTAGGAGGTTCTAATGTATTGAATAAATACTATATCACTTCTTATGGTAATCCTATGGCAGGTGCCATCTACTATGTTGGATTGACTTTTAATCCATAGTAAATACTCATTGAATTTTGAGCAGCCCGTTGTATATTGATACAATGGGCTTTTTTATGTTTTGAATTTAATTTTGTTTGGATCTGAAAGCTTGTTTTGATAATTTAAATTATATCCTTTCGGATATAATTTTGGGTGTATCTCTTGTTTTTATATCCGATCGTATATAATTTAATTAAAAATCCTATATTTATATCCGATAGGATATAATATGAAAACAATAAAGGCTTTTGTAAAAGCGAAACGAAAAGAATTGGGTTTAACCCAGGAAGATTTAGCTTTAAACGCAGGTGTTGGATTAAATTTTGTTCGTGACTTAGAGCAAGGCAAGAAAACCCTTCGTTTAGATAAAGTAAACGAAGTATTAGCCTTGTTTGGTAAGCAAGTTGGTGTGGTTAATCGAATTGATGAGAATGGTTAGAAAAGCAAAAATATATTATCAAGATCATCTGGCTGGAATTCTTTCAGAAACAGATGACGGATACATATTTCAATATAATCTGAAATATTTGAAGAATGAAAATGCCTCAGCAATTAGCTTGACTTTGCCGCTTTCTGAACATGCATACCATAACAAGGTATTATTTCCTTTTTTTGACGGGCTGATACCAGAGGGATGGTTGTTAGATATTGGTGAAAAATATTGGAAACTTAATCCGAAAGATCGCTTCGAGCTGTTGATAAATTTATGTAGGGATACAATAGGAGCGGTTTCTGTATATCCAATGGAGGTGGAAGAAAATGGCTAATTGTTTGTTTTGCTATCAATCCCTGGAAACAGGGGAATACCATGCTGCTTGCTCAAAAACGTTTTTTGGAACAGCCGAAGTGCCTAAATTGGAACTAGATAAAGAAAAGTTAAATCAATTAGCTCAATTGACTGTAAATGAAAGATTGGCAATTACAGGGGTTCAACCTAAAATATCATTGAGTTTAACAGGGGAAAAAGCTAACAGGCGATTAACTTTGGTAGGGCTATGGGGTGATTTTATATTGAAACCACAATCAACAGATTTTAAATTTATGCCAGAAGTAGAAGATCTGACGATGCACCTGGCCAGACTTTTTAAAATTGAAACTGTTCAACATGCTTTAATTAAAACTTCAACGAATGAACTTGCTTATATCACCAAAAGGTTTGACCGTGTTAAGGGTACGAAAGTTCATGTAGAAGATTTGTGCCAGCTTTCTGAATTATTAACCGAACAAAAATATAAAAGTTCTTATGAGCGTGTAGGAAAGGTCATTAAACATTACGCTTCAAACTCAGGACTGGATGTAATTAAATTTTTTCGATTAGTGCTATTTTCATTTTTAACAGGAAATAATGATATGCATCTTAAAAACTTTTCCCTGCTGCATACTAATAGGGGGATTCTGTTTTCGCCAGCTTATGATTTACTGAACGTTAATTTGATTTACCCAAAAGATCAAGAAGATTTAGCCTTAACCTTAGGAGGAAGAAAGCGGAAAATAAAAAGAGCTGACTTTGACCAATTTACGGCTAGTTTAGGGATTGCAGATAAGGTTAGAGACAACATCTATAAAGAATTCTCAAAGCAAGCTGATCATGTTAAAGACTTGATCGAAAAGAGTTTTTTAACACAAGCGTATAAACAGGATTATTTGAAAATATTTCAAAATAAGATGAGACAGATAAGGCTTTATAATGGTTAAACTACATTCTAGTTAGTTTAAAATTTAATTGTTTACGCTCTACGCAAGTCGGAGAAAGATTGCCTTAGTGTAAATAATACACTTTAATCAACAGGCCTTGAAAAAAAGCTTGATCCCTTTTAATAAAATATTTGTATTATAGTACTTTCTTAAATAAATTCAGTTTAAGAACTGTTTATTCGATTATAGATACAAAAGGATGGAAGCGCAAAACGATAAAAGCAACGAAACAAATGATTTGATTGATAAGGAGCAGGAAATACAGCACCTGAACAATCCGGTAGATATATCTGTAAAACCTATCGTTAAACAATACCTTGGTGAAGTAAAGAAAGTTAAGAAAGAAGGTAATCGTTTTTATTTCTCTGATGGTGATGCAAGAGTAGAAATTCGGGTGGTAAGCGATGAAATTATTAGGGTACGCCTGGCGCCACATGGTGTTTTTCTTGATGATTTCTCTTACGCAGTACCTGAGGTAGACCAAAAAGTTTCGGTATTTAAAATGCAGGAACATGATGATCATTATACCGTTTCTACCCATTCGGTTACCTGTAAAATAGAAAAAGCAAATTTCCATATTTCTTTCCACGATAATATTACCAATGTGATGATGGTTGATGAAGCCAACTCTATGCATTGGGAAGAAAATGTAGATTTTGGCGGTTATTATATCTATGCAACTAAAAAATGTCACCCCGAAGAAAATTTCTTTGGTTTGGGTGATAAATCGGGTAATTTCAACCTGCGTGGCAGGCGGTTTGAAAACTGGAATACCGATGCCTATTCTTATGGCTGGAACCAGGATCCCTTGTACCGTACTATACCATTTTATATTGGTTTACATAACCAGGCCGCATATGGTATTTTCTTCGACAACACTTTTAAATCATACTTCGATTTTGGTTCAGAAGATGTAAATAAAACCAGTTTCTGGGCCGATGGTGGTGAATTACAATATTACTATATTCACGGCCCTCATATCATGGATGTGGTTAAACGTTACGCTACTTTAACAGGTACGCACCCTATGCCACCAAAATGGACGCTGGGCTATCAGCAGTGCCGCTGGAGTTATTATCCGGAGACTAAGGTTAAAGAGATAGCCAGGCAGTTTAGGGAACGTAAAATTCCTTGCGATGCCATTTACCTGGATATTGATTACATGGATGGTTATCGCTGTTTTACCTGGAATAAAAAGTACTTTCCAGATCCGCCTAGAATGATCAAAGAACTTTCGGATGATGGTTTTAAAACCGTGGTAATGATCGATCCTGGAATTAAGGTAGACGATGACTACTGGGTATTTAAAGAAGGTAAAGAGAAAAGATTTTTCTGTCGCCGTAGCGACGATTATTATATGGAAGGGCATGTTTGGCCTGGCCGTTGCCAGTTTCCTGATTTTACCAATCCAAAGGTACGTACTTGGTGGGGTAATTTATACAAAGAGCTGGTAGATATGGGCGTTGCCGGTTTCTGGAATGATATGAATGAGCCGGCGGTGTTTGGTTCAGGTACCTTCCCGAATGATGTACGCCACAATTACGATGGCTACCGTGGCTCGCACCGCAAAGCGCACAACGTTTACGGTATGCAAATGGTGCGCTCTACTTATGAAGGGCTTAAAAAGCTGATGCGCAACAAACGCCCATTTACCATTACAAGAGCCGGGTATTCGGGTATGCAGCGTTACGCAAGTGTGTGGACCGGCGACAATATTGCCACCTGGGAACACTTAAAGATCGGAAATATTCAGTGCCAGCGTTTATCCGTTTCTGGCGTACCTTTCTGCGGAACGGATATCGGTGGATTTAGTGGAGAGCCTGATGGCGAACTATTTACCCGTTGGATTCAGCTGGGTACTTTCTCCCCGTTTATGAGGGCGCACTCTGCTGGTGATACGGCCGAGCGGGAGCCCTGGAGCTTTGGCGAGTTTTTCGAAAATATTAACCGCAAGTTTATCGAGTTAAGGTACCGTTTAATGCCTTATTTGTATTCGGTATTCTGGGAGCATCACCGTTATGGTTTTCCAATTTTAAGGCCGTTGGTGATGCTTGAGCAGGAAAACATCAGCAACAGCTTCCGTCAGGATGAGTTTTGCTATGGCGACAAACTTTTGATCTGCCCAGTATTGGAACAGGGAGCTATTTCGCGTAAAGTTTACCTGCCTAAAGGTAGCTGGTATAATTTCTGGACGAATGAAACTTTAGAAGGCGGCAACGAATATACTGTTGATGCCAAGATAGACAGCATGCCGATATTTGTACGCGCCGGTTCAGTTTTGCCGGAATATCCGGTAATGCAATATGTAGATGAAAAATCGATTACAGAGGTGATTTTGAACATCTATCATAGTGATTATGAGGTAAATTCATACATGTACGAAGATCATGGTGATACTTTTGCTTACGAACAGGATATTTACCTCGAAAAGAAGTTTACCGTAAAAGGTGATACCCAAGCCATAAAGATAAACCAACGTATTGAAGGCTTGTATACGCCCAATTATGAATTTTATGTTTGCAATATCATTGGTTTGAAATTCCAGGTGAAAAAAATTATTATAGATAATAAAGAAGTTACCGATTTTTATACCGATGACCAGCAAGTACTGCATTTTAAATGCAATAAAAATTTCTCTGAAATACAGATTTTAAGTCTGTAAATCTTTTAGCCCCAAATGTTGTTTAGCATTTGGGCGCTAAATTTATCTAGCCAACAACAGCTATGCCATCAGCAAAAAAAGTTACTGCAAAAAAAGCAGCTTTAGCCGAAACCGATCGTACAAAAGCGGTTTGGGCACACAGTTTATTTACCGATTATGATATCGATCTTTTTCTGGTTGGGAAGCATTTTAGGCTTTATGAGAAAATGGGGTCGCACCTGATTATTGTTGATGGCACAGCAGGAGCATATTTTTCGGTATGGGCGCCCAATGCCATTGCAGTAAGTGTGGTTGGTGATTTTAACGATTGGACCAAGACCTCACATGGTTTGAACAAACGATGGGATAAATCAGGTATTTGGGAAGGTTTTATTCCTGGTATAGCCAAAGGTGAAGTTTATAAATATTTTGTAAAAGGCTTCGATGAATCTGAACATTTAAAAGGTGATCCTTATGCGCGCAGGTGGGAGCATCCGCCGCAAACGGCTTCTATTGTTTGGGACACCGATTTTACCTGGAAAGACAAGTCTTGGCTAAACAAAAGGGCAAAGCTGAGTGCCTTAGACCAGCCAATATCGGTATATGAAGTACATTTGGGCTCCTGGGAGCGTGATCCGGATAATCCGGAGCGTGTTTTAACCTGCAGGGAAGTGGCCAGCAGACTTGTGCCTTATGTAAAGGAAATGGGTTTTACCCATGTAGAACTGATGCCTGTAATGGAGTTTCCATTTTTTCCGAGCTGGGGTTACCAGATAACCGGGTATTTTGGTGCAAGCTCGCGCTATGGCTCTCCACAGGATTTAATGTACCTTATTGATGCCTTGCATAAAGCCAATATTGCAGTAATATTAGACTGGGTACCTTCTCATTTTCCAGGCGACAGGCATGGTTTATATGAATTTGACGGCACACACCTTTATGAGCATGCTGACATGCGCAAAGGATTTCATCCGGATTGGAAATCGTATATTTTTAATTATGATAGAAATGAAGTAAGGTCCTTCCTGATCAGTAATGCCATATTCTGGCTCGATCAATATCATGCCGATGGATTAAGGGTAGATGCAGTGGCTTCGATGTTATATTTTACTTTTTCGAGAGAGGAAGGAGAATCTGCAACCAATGAGTACGGCGGAAGTGAAAACCTGGGAGCTATACAGTTTTTGCAAGATCTGAACGTTGCAGTTTATGGAAATTTTGAAGGCGTACAAACTATTGCGGAAGAAAGCAGTACTTATCCGGGCGTAACCCATCCGGTACATACAGGTGGATTGGGTTTCGGTATGAAATGGATGATGGGCTGGATGAATGATACTTTAAAGTATTTCAAGATAGATACATTGGGTAGAAAACATCACCATAATCAGTTGAGTTTTAGCATGACTTATGCTTTTACCGAAAACTTTATGCTTCCATTTTCACATGATGAAGTGGTACATGGAAAGTCGCCGATGCTTTATAAGATGCCTGGCGACGATTGGCAGAAATTCGCCAATTTAAGGGCGCTTTATGGTTACATGTTTACGCACCCAGGAGCAAAACTGTTATTTATGGGCAACGAGTTTGGCCAAACCAACGAGTGGAACTTTACACAATCATTAGATTGGCATTTACTACAGTATGCTCCGCATAAAGGTATGCAGGAAACAGTAAAAGCCTTAAATTTTCTGTATCGCAAAGAACCTGCATTATATCATTTCAATTTTAGTTCTGAAGGTTTTCAATGGATTGATGCCGATAATGCAAACGAATCTGTATTTGTGTACATGCGCAAAGGACCTAAGGCCAAAGATACCTTGGTTATTGCCATAAACTTAACTCCAGTAGTTCGCGAAAATTATAGAATTGGGGTACCGTTTAAAACCAAATGGAAAGAGATTTTTAATACTGATGATATTGTTTATTATGGTGGCGGTATCAACAACAGAGGCGATATTGTTCCTGATCTGAAAGACTATAACGGGCAGAGATATTCAATCATTGTCAATTTACCACCCTTGGCTGTAACGATTTTTAAAAGCAAATAAAATATACTGATTTTATCCCTAGAATACAGTTTGTAGGGATTTATCTTATTACAAGTCCATCAAAAGGAAAGGCTTTGTTTCAATAATTCTGACAACTTTATGGCGTTGCAAACGGCGAACGTTATCGAGGCTTAGTGCAAAAAAATTAAATGGATGCCTGTCTAATGGTTAGTCAAAAAAAGATAATTAATCAAATAAGAAAAGCTTCCCATTGCTGGAAAGCTTTCTTAAGCCCTGGAGTGGAAGCTTCCAGAGCGGCTGCAAAGATACAATAACCATTGTTTTTTAGCAAGCTTTATTTTTTAATACTGTTAAGTTAGAGATTGATGTCATTATCAGCTATTAATATAGATTTTCATTTCTAAATTTCTTTTCATATTGCTCACTTAAACCTTTGATCTGAGCCTGAATATTATGAAATGCTAAAGTAATGGTGCATAGCCAAACAAATTGCATTCGCTCTACCAAATGTTATTCATCGATAAAACTAAGTCAATACAAATAATCCAAAGGCAGTCTTATTGATTGGATAGCGCAAAGTAAACATTTATATACAGTACAAATTTTCATTCTGAAAGTAGATGCAGCGATTACTTTAATACAACTTTGTTTTCATCGACAGATAATGAGAAGGTAAGGCTTTTACTTGTTGATAAGCTATTTAATGAATAAAGTGAACGAATAATTTAGCGTTCGCCAGCAGTATTTTTGTGCTCGGCAAACAAACGATTTTATTTTTCACATTATCTCAAACTTACATTGAAAAGGCGCTCTTGTCAATTTTTCTTGGTATTTGTGTTATTTTTTTTGCCTGCGTATTTATATGCACAGTGTGAAAATACAACGCGTACATATGCAAACTTTCAAGGGGCGTATCTTGATGGATTTAGTGTTTTAGGTGGAAATTTATACGGTAATATCACTAATGCATCAAATGCTGTAAATGGACAGGTTAAAGATGCATCAACCTTATCAGTTCCAATTGGAGTGTTAGGGCTTACAGGTTCTGCCACACAATTTCTGGAGTTTACTACTGATGGCACCAACGCTGGTAAACGTAAAATTCCTGCAAATACTACAGTAACAGTTAAACTGGCACTACCGAAAGAACTTCTTGGGCTTTTGAGCAATTTTGAGATTGGAAGTTTTACGGATCTACATGCTGTTTCAGCAAATAAGCCCTTAGCAGGTTATGGATATGATTCTGGATATGATGCAACAAAGAACCCAATTTATACTTCCGCAAATATTGCCGGAGTGATTGGTGGAGCAGGAGAAATGGAAATTACGGTTACTCCTACACAAGATTTCAATGGAATATATATTAAGATTGTAGGTGCGGTAGTATCTACAGCTTTATCAATGAAAGTTTTCCATGCTTATATTTTGGAACTTAATACAGGTTCAATTAATTGTGATGACGCAATTGATGTATTATCAGGTGTAAAACCAACTTCTTTAGGCGGTGTTACTAATCTAACCGGAAGTGTTACGAATCCTTTGAGTGCCATTGATGCAGATCCAAATAGCTTTGCCCTGATTGATGTGGGTACTTCCATACTGAACCAGGTATATTTAACTGCTGTATTTAGTAAACCTTCACAGCCTGCAGATTCGGTTAGTATTATACTCGAAAATCCTGGTGGTGGGCTATTGGATCTCAGCCTTTTAACGGGTTTTAGCATACAACCTTATTTGAATGGGGTTAAAGCTGGGTCAGCATTTGCAAACACAAGTACGTTTTTAAACCTCAAACTGCTTCCTGGATCAACAAGTAAATATAATTTAAAGTTTTCAGTAGCTAACGTTTACGACCGCTTGGAGATTACAATGGGCGGACTTACTGGGGCTTTTAGCCGTTTAAGGATATATGATATTAAACGTAAACTGGTAAAACCACGCACACTGGCTGATCCTACATCTACAGAAGAAAAAATGGTTTGTCAGGGGCAAACAGCAACATTTGTTATTCAGAATGCACAGGACTGCACCGAATATAAATGGTATGATGCCGATACAGGAGGCAATTTGGTACACACCGGGCTAACTTTCACACCCCCAAATACGCTTGCACCAGGAAATTATAACTATTATGTTCAGGCAAGCAGGACATATTGTGCTACCGCCGTTTCTGAACGTTTAAGGGTGAAATTGCAGGTTAATCCGTTACCCGTGCTTACGATATCCAACGTCATCATCTGTAGTGGTTCTTCTGCCGTGCTCTCGATTACTGAACCTGACGCGGGTTGCACTTATCATTGGTATTCGTCATCCTCTGGTACAACACCACTTAATACTGGTACCACATACACAACACCCACTTTAACTACAAGTACTATTTACTATGTAGAAGCGGTTAACACAGTAACAGGATGTAAAAATGTCGGTGGTGCCAAACCTGTAGAAGTTACGGTAAAACAATATGCTCCTGTACCTGCAATAAGTGGAGTAACTGTGATGTGTGCAGGAACAAATACAACATTTACAAATGTTTATCCAAATGGAACTTGGAGTACAGGTGATGCTGGTGTTGCAACGATAGATGCAACTGGTAAAGTTAACGCAATGGCTGCTGGTAATACCGTAATTAGTTACACGGTTGCTGAAGATGCGATTTATTGTGCCAAAAAAGTAGATTTCTCACTAGCCGTTAATTCACAGCCGAATTTAACATTAGGGCCGGATATAAGTATTTGTGAAGGAGTGACAACAACTAAAGTTATGTACTATAATGCGGTTTCTAATCCAGTGAGTTATAGTATTTCATGGGTTGGTAATTTATTGCCTGCTGTTTTAAATCAGGTTTTACCCGCAAATGAAATTAACATTAACATACCATCAACTACTCCTGTTGCAGTATACCATGGAGTTTTGACCATTAAAAATCCAGATGGTTGTGAACGTGCCGTCCCTTTTAGTTTAAGGGTAAAGCTGGTGCCTCATAAACCAACAGTGTCAATTAATTAAAAAGAAAATAAATTATTCAATCTAACCACTTAAAATCATGACAAAACAAACTAAAAAACGTAATCTGAAAATCTTTGCGCTTTTAATGTGCTTATTGCCGGTAAGTGCTTTTGCACAAACGCCAAGTGCATATTTGTGCGGAACGAATACTGTAAAATTGAATCCCGCGTTCTCTGGCTATACACCTGCTAACGGCGATAAAATTGTGTGGACGGTTGATGGAACTGCGGAGGCCGCAGTAATATATAATGGTTCAAATGCTTCTTATCAGATTGCTGCGGGCCTAGCTGTCGGAAGCCATACTTATTCAGTTCAGGTTATACCAGCTGATGGAAATCTTTGCCCTAGCGATGCCTCTGATAATACAGTTGTGGAAAAATTGCCTGCTCCTGTTATTGCTGTTGCAGCTCCGGGAAGTGTGTATTGTACCGATCAAACAGCTGCTACAATAATTACAGCTAGTAAAGATGCTTCAATAACCTTACCAACGGGTGTAACTATGGCTTATACCTGGTCAGCAACACTAGCCGGTACTGCGGTAACTGATATTACAACTTTGGGAACAGTGTCTACTTCAGGTGATACTTTTACGCTTAAAGCTGGCGTGGCTCCAGGTGACTATGTTTTTGCCGCTGTTGGAAGTTATGCTACTGGCGCCGTTCCGTTTGTAGGCGGAACAAGTTGTACCGCAACTGCGAATAAAGCCATAACAGTTACAGCTAAACCAGGTAAAGCAACGATCTCGATAGTACCGTAGGTATTGCTGTTGAGCAGGTTTAACCATGATGATGTTTAACAGATTTGGAATACTTATACCCTTTGTGCTGCTGCTTTTTGCAGCGGCATGCTTTGCTCAATCATCTAATCCAAACACGTTGAACATTAAACCAGGTGTTACCGTTAAACTTAGAGCCAATGGTATAGGTGCCACATCTTACCAATGGTTTAAAAATAGGGAAGCTATTTTGGGTGCTACCCTGCAAGATTATGTTGTAAATGCAGCCGGAAAATATACCGTTATTACTTTTAGCTTAGCTGGATGTAGCTCAGACCCCTCTGAACAAATGGAAGTGATTATGGATCCACTGGTTTTAGCAGATGTTTCCATTGTTAAAAGGTCGGAAAGCAGGCGAGTAATGAATACTGAAGTATTTAAATATAATTTGTTGGTTCGCAATAACGGGTTGGGTATGGCTACGGATCTGCTTGTAAAAGACGAACTTCCGGAAAATCTGATCTTTTTGAGTGTTGATGCCGCTGTTGGTACCGCAAATTATGACCAACAAACCAAAACGGTCTCGTGGTCTATACCATCACTTGCAAATGGCAGTTTTGTTGAGCTAGTCATTAATGTAAGGTCAGTGAAACCTGGTTATGTGATTAACCGCGCCACTGTTACAATGAATGAAACAGATCCGGATCCGTCAAACAATGTATCTATCGATAATAAGGAAATTATTGGACTTAAAATTCCAAATGTATTTACACCAAATGGTGATGGAAAGAATGAAACCTTTGTTATTGAAGGTTTGGATCTTTATACCGAAAATCAGCTTACCATTATTAACCGTTGGGGAAGTACGGTTTATGAAAAGAAAGGCTATCTAAACGATTGGACGGCGAATGGCTTAATAGATGGAACTTATTTTTATGTGATTAGGGTGAAAACTGCAAATACGCAATGGCAGGAATTTAAAGGTTATCTAACCGTAATGAGATAAACGAAATTTAAAAGGTGTGAATATGAGAAAGATATTCTTAGCAATATTGTTTAATTTATTTTGTCTCTGTGTGTCCGCTCAGCAGAATGCCCAATTTGGACAATATATGTTCAATGGTCTGTACATCAATCCAGCTTATGCCGGCTATAAAGAAGAACTCTACATGCAGGCCTTTGTACGGGCGCAATGGGCAGGTATACAGGGGGCGCCCCAAACGCTTTCTTTATCGGTAGATGGGACAGCTAAAGAAGAACGTTTAGGATTGGGTTTGTTGGTATCCAAGGATAAAATTGGCGCGCAGAACTCGTTGAATTTATCAGGTAATTTTGCATACCGGATTAAATTGGACCGCAACGAAACCAATGTACTCGCATTTGGTTTTGGCATCGGCGTAATGCAAATGGGACTGAACGGCAGTTTGCTGAATCCTACCGAAACTGGCGATAACCGCATTCCGACTGGTTACGAAAGTAGAACTGTACCGGATATCAGGGCAGGTGTGCATTATTCGAGCAAGAAATTGTTTATCGGATTTTCTGTCAATAACCTGCTTACACAGTATCTTCCGGTTTTCAGAAATAATAATCTCCTTAGTATTACTTCGAAACCGCATTTTTATTTAACGGCGGGAATGGTATTTCCCATGGATAATGACTTTATGTTCAAACCCACTTTTTTAATTAAGGATGATTTAAATGGGCCAACCTCATTAGATCTTAATGCTTTTTTAATGATCAGGGAAAAGCTCTTGTTAGGTGCTGCGTATAGGACCTCTGTAAAACTTTATCCTAAGCCAGCATTACCAAACGATTTAGATGCAAAAAGTGCCGTCGGACTGATTACGGAATTCTTTGTTCGCAACAACCTCCGGATTGGTTACGGTTATGATTATAGTTTAAATAAGCTTGGTAATTACGATTATGGCTCTCACGAGGTATCTATTGGTTATTATTTACAAACCGCAAAAAGCAGAAAGCCAAAGTGCTATTTTTGATGCCTCGATTTTATAAGTAGCAGTTTTATATTGAATTTATGTTACTGAACGTATATGGCTATGCCATTTGTTTCTAAAGATATGTTAAGGAAGTTTATTCTGTCGCCTTTTAGTTGATATTTGAAAGCTATATATTTATACTCCATTCGGTTGTTTGATTTTCTGACATTGCATAAACAAACAGAAACTCGGTGTGTTATTAACCAATATCAATTCACTCATGCAGCCATTATACTCTGGAACTAATTATAAAGATCTAATTGTCGCCAATAAAGCTGATTTATCGGATGATAATTTCTTTTTTACCTCCGTGCAGTCGTATGATGGTGCTACGTTCAAAGCACTTTATCAAAAATATTCGCCAGCTGTTTATGGGAACATTATGAGGCATGTGGAAAATGAAGAAAAAGCTAAGTTGATTTTAGAACAAACATTTTTTGAAGCCTGGCAATCTTTTCCACAGTTTGATAAAACTAAGCTTAGAATTTTTACCTGGATAAATCAGTTCGCGCTTAAAACCATTAAAAAGTATACACCATAAGGATCATTAAATATTAACGGACTTGATAGTCTATTATATTTTTATATTTCATTCGAAATTGCTATAATTAAAGGTCTAAAGCCTAACCCTATTTGTGTATGCTCGAATCCCAAAAGGCGTTTTTGGTAAACGCTATGTTAAACTATTTTGGTCAGTTATGTCCTATAACTTCAGAATTTATCCAAAAAATAGAAAAAAACGTGGAGCCTCTGCTCATCATGAAGAATAAACACATTCTATCGCCTATAGATAATAATAATTGCGTTTTTTTTTGTAGTATCTGGCCTGGTAAGAGGTTTCATTAAAGATGGGAGTAAAGAAATTACAACCTGGATTAGCGTAGGGTAACGAATTTGTTGGCGCCATTCAACATCCAGGCGCCCCTCCAGAGCCTTCAATCGAATATCTACAGGCATTGGCAAATTCAGAATTAGTTGCTATTCCATACTTGTTAATTGATGAGCTTTATGCAAATTATCAGGAGACAAATATAATATGGCGAAAGATACTTGAACTCCAGTACCATGCAGCTTCAGAACGGTCGATGCTGGCACGGATCCCATCTGCGGAAAGGCGTTACGAAAAATTCATAGAGCTAAATCCTTTTGATGCATCCAGGGTTCCTTTGCGCTATATGGCCACTTACCTGGGGATGCGCCTTGAAACGTTGAGCCGAATACGGAGTAAAATGGTTAAGCAAACGGCGTGACTTGATGGAATGTCTTAAACTCAATAAAGATGGTTGTATTTGGGCATTAAACCATTGAGCTTTTTTTTATCAGATATAAAACGAAAAAAAATCAATTAATTTACGAATAATTTAAAATCTTCATCAAATCTTAATCTTTCCGCCGTAATATTGTAGGCATAAGGGGTGAGAGCCTTATACAACTTCATAAGTTGAGAGCGTTAATTTAGATAAGGGATGTAGCCGGAGGTTACATCCCTTTTTTACTTTGGCTTCGGATATTAAGGAGTAGGCCTTTCTTGATCTGCTTGTTTTACGGTGGTAATCTTTCTCTTGGATGATCAGATGCTTAATGTTGAAGTCTTTTTATTTGCGGGGATCCAATGTTTTTGATGTGATCATCAATTCAATAATTAGTCTCAATGAACTTTTTGGTGCCTGTGATTTCATTTATTTCATCTTTTGAAATCAGTGGTGGGAAAAATGAGATTAATTTTGTATTAATCCGTAATCGGTAAGCTTTCTTGTTTTGGCAGGGAAATAAAAAACGAGCTACCTAAATTTTTACCGGCGCTGCTTGCCCATACTTTACCACCATGTAGCTGCACCAGCGTTTTAACGATATAAAGCCCAATGCCGTTTGAGCGTTCTTTTGCAGTTGGTACCGATGATAGCTTGGCAAATTTGGTAAACAATTTCGAGATATCTTCTTTAGTCATACCTAACCCATCATCTTTAAATTCAAATACAATATTGTTAGACTCTTCACTGCAGATTATTTCAATCTGCGCACCTTCATGCGAATATTTAATCGCATTACTCAAGAGGTTGTTGAAAACGTCATTTATGCGTTCTTGATCTACCTGGATATAGCCATCAGTTTGGCAACTTATTTTAAGCGTTTGGTGTTTTTCTTTTAGTGTAGAATCAAAAGTTGCAGCCGCCGTATTGATCAGGTTCATTACCTTAATGGTTTCGAATTTAAGGTCTATCGCGGCATTCTCATTTTTGGCTTCATTAAGCAAGTTATTCATCGTTTGTTCAATGTTCCGGCCAGTTTGCTCAATTTTTTTACCTAATGATGCAAGTTTTTCCTGTGAGAGCAAACTTTTATCTAAAAGTTGACCATAAGCAATCAGTGAAGTGGCCGGGTTTTTCATGTCGTGCGCCAGGCGGTGCAAACGGTCATCGTAAGCACGTACCGAGATGCGGTTAATTAGCCGCGACTCTAATTTTTCAAGGGTAATCCGGGCCAGCCATTTCAATACCATCAATTGGTCTTGTTCAATATCGTATCTGGGTTTGTTGTCTATTATGCTTATAGTTCCAATTACATAGCCTTCCATTGTAACAATTGGCGCAGCAGCATAAAATCGGATTCCATTGTCCATTTTAACGTAAGCATTATTTTTAACTTCGGCATGTGTTTCGGTATCCTGAATCAGGGTAATTTCGGCCGATTGTGAAGCTACGGCGCATAAGCTATCTTCTTTTCCAATTACCCAATCCTGTATCCGGCTGGTATTCGCCTTAAAGTATACCTGTGTGTCATCAATAAATGAAATAAAAGATCCTCCTGCTTTAAAGGTGGTCTTGGCTATCTCGGCAATCAGGTCAAAAAGAAGTTCAGGGGGCGAATCAATAATGTCGTAACGCCTGAGTTTGTTTAGACGCTGAGATTCATATTCATTAGTGGTATTTGAGGGCTTGCTAAACTTACTCATTAATGGAGGCTGTTTTAAAAATGCTAGATGGCAAATGGTTTCTAACAAATATAAAACAAAGAAGTTTTATTCTGCAATTTAACTTAGTCCGATCAGGAATGTTTGGGATTGGTCGATCGTGATTCTAAAAAGCTTAGGTTTCAGGTAAGGTGTGCTAAATATTTAACTTATTTTAAAGCAATTGTGGTGTCTGTTATCAATCTTGATATTTTGCCAGGAACATTTATCTTCTCGTAAATAAAAAACTCCATATAAAAGAAAAGAGATACTCCATCCAGACGTATCTCTTTTTTCTAACCAAATATAAACCTGTTATGAGCCAGGCTTTGTCTTTAACTTTCTTTCTAAACCTGGGTTTATCCAGAAAGTGATTTATCTTTTTCTATTGATAACAAACTTCGTTCCGTTTATTATGATACAAATATAGTAAAAAAAATGATAGTGTAAAAAATACACTAAGAAAATTTTAAGTTTTTTTTTTGTCATTTTTTATTTCCCATTCTTTTTTAGGGAGATTTCAGGATTTAAAAAGGTGATATTACAATATAGTATGAAAATATGTTAACAAAATGTTAAATATCGTTAATTGTCATGCTATTTGGCTGTGATTGAGCTTTACTACAGCTTAAAATAGATTCAATTAATTTTTTTTAATAGAACTTCATCTTTTTTTAATGATTTAAGGAATACTGAAGCGGTAAATTTCATAAAATAAATTTTTGTTATGTTTTTTATAGAGATTTTTACTGACGAAAATAGTTTCTAAAATAAAAAGGCAACATTAATTGAATAATGTTGCCTTTTACAAGGTTTAAAAATGCCTAATGCATTTTTTTAATTATAAACTTGCGTAATATTCTACAAATTTAGCTAGTGCAGAAGAGTATCCCCACTCGTTATCATACCAAGATACCACTTTAACGAAGTTATCATTTAATGAAATACCAGCTTTGGCATCAAAAATTGAGGCATGGTCATCACCGATGAAGTCAGATGATACAACTTCATCCTCGGTATAAGCCAATACACCTTTTAATTCCCCTTCAGAGGCTGCTTTCATCGCGGCTTTAATTTGCTCGTAAGTAGCTGGTTTTTCTAAACGTGCAGTTAAATCTACTACCGAAACATCAGCAACAGGAACACGGAAAGACATACCCGTTAATTTACCTTTTAATTCAGGTAGTACCATACCTACTGCTTTAGCAGCACCAGTAGAAGAAGGAATGATGTTAGAAAAACCACCACGGCCACCTCTCCAGTCTTTTGCAGAAGGACCATCAACAGTTTTTTGGGTCGCAGTTACTGCATGGATTGTACTCATTAAACCTTCAACAATACCGAAGTTATCATTTAAAACTTTAGCAATTGGTGCTAAACAGTTTGTAGTACAAGATGCGTTAGAAACAATTGTTTGATCTGCAGTTAATTTATCGTGGTTAACACCCATTACATAAGTAGGGATGTCGCTATCTTTAGCAGGAGCAGAGAAAACTACTTTTTTGGCACCTGCAGCAATGTGTTTTTCTGCATCAACACGGGTTAAAAATAAACCTGTTGATTCAATTACCACTTCAACACCTACAGCATCCCATTTTAAATCAGCTGGATTTCTCTCTGCAGTTACGCGGATGGTTTTGCCATTAACAACTAAGTTACCGTCAACAACATCAATGGTACCATCAAATTTGCCATGGGTAGTATCATATTTTAACATGTATGCCATATAATCAGGCTCGATCAAATCGTTGATCGCTACAATATCCAATCCTCTTTTTA
>NZ_JAQIIV010000020.1:0-87033 GCF_036946585.1 Pedobacter terrae
AACAACCAGAGAAGGCAGTGGCCTGCAAGGGCTCAGCAATGCGGCAGAAAATTTAGGTTTTAGAACTTTAGGAGTTAAAATAGATTTTAAAACCCTGGTTGCAGATGCACCTTTACCTTGCATTGTACACTGGAATAAAAACCATTATGTAGTAGTTTATAAAATTGATAAAACTGAAAAAGTTTATATCTCGGATCCCAGTTATGGCTTAATCACTTACACAAAAGAAGAGTTTATTAAACATTGGATTGGTGAAAATGCGAACGAAGAAACCGAAGAAGGTATTGCACTTGTTTTAGAAACCAGTCCGTCATTCTATCAGGATGACTTTGAGGATGAAGAAAAAAAGACAAGTTTCACCTTTCTATCCCGATATCTATTAAAATATAAATCGCTCGTCATTCAACTTGCTTTTGGCTTACTTGCTGGAAGTTTGCTATCGCTCATTTTCCCGTTTCTTACCCAGAGTGTGGTAGATGTAGGGATACAAAATCAGGATATCAATTTTATTTATCTGGTTTTACTGGCACAGGTAATGCTATTCATCGGTAAAATGGGCATTGATATCATCCGTAGCTGGATATTGCTGCATCTTTCTACCAGGATCAATATCTCTATCGTTTCCGATTTTTTCATTAAATTGATGAAACTTCCCATCAGTTTCTTTGATACCAGAATGACGGGAGACATTATGCAGCGCATTAACGATCACCATAGAATAGAACAATTGCTCACAAGCTCTTCGCTGAGTACATTATTCTCTATGGTTAACCTGATCATATTTAGCATCGTATTGCTGATGTACGATTATCGTCTGTTTGCAGTTTATTTAATTGGCGCTATCCTATACATAGCGTGGATTACCTTCTTCCTTAAAAAACGAAAAGAACTAGACTACAAAATGTTCTCACAGTTTTCTCAAGAGCAAAGCGCTGTAATTGAGCTTATTAATGGCATGCAGGAAATAAAAATGCATAATGCGGAGAAACAAAAAAGGTGGGGATGGGAATTTTTACAGGTTAAATTGTTTAAAATCAGAATAAAGGCCCTTTCTTTAGAACAATGGCAATCTGTAGGCGGTGGCTTTATCAATCAGATTAAAGATATTTTAGTGAGTTTCCTTTCAGCAAAATTGGTACTTGATGGGAATCTTACATTAGGTATGATGCTTTCTGTACAGTATATTATCGGTCAGTTAAATAGCCCTTTATTACAATTGATAGATTTTATTAAACAAACTCAGGATGCCAAAATATCTTTGGAAAGACTTGGCGAAATTCATGATAAAAAGGACGAAGAAAATATTGAAGAACAATATATAACAGAAATCCCACAAAAAGACATTGCATTAAACAATGTATCGTTTAGGTACGTTGGCTCAGACACGTTCGTTTTCCAAGATTTGAACCTGGTTATCCCCTATCAAAAAACCACTGCAATTGTTGGTGCCAGCGGCAGTGGAAAAACCACGTTATTAAAACTGCTTACCAAATTCTACGAACCAGAAAAAGGAGATGTTCAGCTTGGAGGTACCGATCTTAAAAGCATATCACCCAGCCACTGGCGAAAACATTGTGGCGTAGTGATGCAAGAAAGTTATGTGTTTAACGATACCATTGCCAATAATATAGCCATAGGCGAAGATATGATTGAGAAGCAAAAACTGAGAAAAGCAGTCGAGATTGCCAACATCCAGGAGTTTATTGAAAATTTACCACTGAGCTACAATACTAAAATAGGCAACGAGGGCATTGGCATGAGTGGCGGCCAAAAACAAAGATTATTTATTGCCAGGGCAGTTTATAAAAGCCGGATTATATCTTTTTTGATGAAGCCACAAGTGCATTAGATGCCAACAACGAAAAGGTCATTATCGAAAATTTAGCGCAGTTCTTTAAGGGAAAAACTGCAGTTGTTATTGCACATCGGTTATCAACGGTTAAACATGCGGATAAGATTATAGTGCTGGATAAAGGAAGCGTGGTAGAGGAAGGCAGTCATCATCAATTGGTTGCAAAGAAAGGTGAATATTATAGATTAATTAAAAATCAGCTCGAACTTGGAAACTAAAAAAGATAAACTAGATGAGATTCAGCTTCGTTCTGAAGCTGTCCAGGATGTATTATCAAACCCTCCACATTGGATGTTCCGCTGGGGCAATGCCGTTATTTTGGGTATTCTGTTCATGATTTTGCTGATGAGCTATTTTATCAAATACCCAGAGTTTGTACCAGCTTCGATTATAGTTACCTCACAAAACCCACCAGAAAAACTTGAAGCCAGAATAGACTCTAAAGTGGAAAAAATCTTAATAAAAGATCACCAGCGCGTTCATAAAAATCAGGTTTTGATGGTGCTACAGTCGACGGCAAACTATGCGGACATTTTACAACTCATCAACATAATTGATTCAACAACTCCGGCTCAAATGGCCTCTTTTCCGGTGAATAAGGTATCAGCATTTAAATTGGGCGAGCTCCAAAGCGATTATAACAGTTTCGCAAAGGCATTCCAGGACGAGAAGTTATTTGCATCACTTAAGCCCTACGAACCAGAAAACAAAGCCGCTGAACAAAATATCACAGCCAACAGAAGTAGGGAACTCGCGCTTAAAAACCAAAAAAAACTAGAGCTGGCCAAATTTGAACTGATTAAGAAAAATTATCAGCGGACGTTGCAGCTTGTTAATCAAAAAGTAATCTCTACCGCTGAATTTGAAAATGAGAAGATTAAATTTATACAAGCCGAACAAAGCATACAGAATATAGAAATTTCCCTATCGCAAACCCAGGAAGCCATTGCAAACCTTAACAAAACCAGAAGTGGGATCAATATTAATCATGAGAAAGACAAAAGCAATTTTGCTTTACAAACCTTACAGTTATTTGAACAATTAAAAAAATCGTTAAGGCAATGGCAGCAAAATTATTTAATCACCTCATCAACAGATGGTATAGCCAGGTTTCCAGCAGTTTTGGGGCGAAAATCAGTTTTTAAAACGGGGTGATGCCATATTAACCGTACTTCCAGATAATAAAAAGGCGCTAATTGGCAGATTACTAGTTCCTGCAACCAATTCTGGCAAAATAGCCCGGGGCGAAAAGGTGCTCATCAAACTGGATAATTATCGTTTTCAGGAATATGGCATTTTAGAAGGCCATGTACAGAATATTTCCTTTACCCCAGACGAAAAGGGAAACTACTATGTAGATGTTAACTTGCCTAAAGGATTAACCACTACGTATAATAAAACCCTTACTTTTGACAAAGAATTAAAGGGTAATGCGGAAATTGTAACTCAGGATTTGAGATTAATAGAACGGTTTTTATACCAAATCCGAAAGTTATTGGGATACCAGAGTTAGCCGGAAAATAGTGATTACAAACGTAGAAAGAAGTTAATATAGCTACGCATTTGGATTGCTCCAATTACCTTAAACAAAACCGAAATAACTGTCGCAAATCTTATTCTTTTTTACTCTATCCAACATAATAAAAAAACCATCCGATTTTACTACCTTTGCGGCTCAAAATTTACAGTAGAATGAGTCAATCCATTAAAATCAAAAACGCTTTAATTTCAGTATATTATAAAGATGGTTTGGAGCCATTGGTAAAATTGTTGGCCGCACAAGGGGTTCAATTATTTTCTACGGGCGGAACAGAACAATTCATCAAAGATTTAAACCTTCCTGTTACGGCGGTTGAAGATTTAACAGGTTATCCATCTATTTTAGGCGGACGTGTTAAAACCTTACACCCAAAAGTATTTGGCGGGATTTTAAACCGCAGGGCATTAGCTGGCGACCAAGAGCAGATTGCTGAATACGAAATTCCTGAAATTGACCTGGTTATTGTTGACTTATATCCATTTGAAGAAACTGTAAAAGCTGGCGGAACTCCAGAAGAAATCATCGAAAAAATAGACATCGGTGGTATTTCACTAATCCGTGCCGCAGCAAAAAACTTTAATGATGTAGTAATTATCGCATCAAAAAACGATTACCCTACTTTAGAAGCCCAATTGGCAGCACAAAATGGCGAAACTACTTTAGCACAACGTAAGGCATACGCTAAAAAAGCATTCCATACTTCTTCTCATTACGATACTGCCATTTTCAATTATTTTAATACTGAAGAACCACTTGACGTTTTTAAACAGAGTGTTACTGAAGCCAAAACTTTACGTTACGGAGAAAATCCTCATCAAGGTGGCGTATTTTATGGCGATTTAGATGCCATGTTCACCAAACTTAACGGCAAAGAGCTTTCTTACAATAATCTGGTTGACGTAGATGCAGCTGTTGCTTTAATCGACGAATTCGAAGAGCCAACTTTTGCCATTTTAAAACACACCAATGCCTGTGGCATAGCCTCACGCCCAACCGTTAAACAAGCATGGATTGACGCTTTAGCTTGTGATCCCGTTTCGGCTTTTGGTGGCGTACTGATTACTAACGTTGAAGTTGACCTGGACACAGCAGAAGAAATCAACAACCTGTTTTTTGAGGTATTGATTGCACCCTCTTACCAGGCAGAGGCAGTGGAATTGTTCAGCAAAAAGAAAAATCGCGTTATTTTACAGCGCAATGAGGTTGAACTGAGCAAAAAACAATTTAAAACATTATTAAATGGTGTAATTGAGCAGGATAAAGATTTAATTATCGAAGGTCCGGAGCAAATGACAACCGTTACAGATAAAGCACCAACCGAACAAGAACTAAAAGATTTATTCTTTGCAAACAAAATTGTAAAACACACTAAATCAAATACCATTGTTTTGGTTAAAGACGATGTTTTAATTGCAAGTGGCGTGGGCCAGACTTCGCGTGTTGATGCCTTAAAGCAAGCGATTGAAAAAGCGGCTTCTTTCGGTTTCAGTGTTAAAGGTGCTTCAATGGCCTCTGATGCTTTCTTTCCATTCCCAGATTGTGTAGAGATTGCTGCCGATGCTGGAATTACGGCTGTGTTGCAACCAGGCGGATCAATTAAAGATGCCGATTCTGTTGCAAAAGCAAACGAAAAAGGTATCGCTATGGTAACTACCGGGGTAAGACACTTTAAACACTAGTTTTTAAGCTTGAAGCAGAAAGTCTAAAGCTTAAAGTGAAGATAAGCTGAAAAGAGTAAAGCTTAAGGCACAGTGCAAATCGCTTTATCCTTTCTGCTTTGGACTTTTACCTTTGGTCTTTCACCTTTTTATTTTCAAAATATTTTAATTGCCTTAAAAACAATTTAATAACTTAAGAAAATAAAACTTAAAACAATAAAAATCCTATTTTTACATTAGGAATAGTATAGATTTGATCAAATAAAGAAAACATACCTTATACATGGGATTATTTAACTGGTTTACGCAAGAAGTTGCCATCGATTTAGGCACCGCGAATACCCTGATTATACATAACGACAAAGTAGTGGTAGATGAGCCATCTATTGTTGCTTTTGATCGTACTACAAATAAAGTTATTGCAATTGGCCGCCAGGCGATGCAAATGGAGGGTAAAACCCACGATAATATTAAAACGGTACGCCCATTAAAAGATGGTGTAATTGCCGATTTCAACGCTGCTGAGGCGATGATTAAAGGAATGATCCGGATGCTTAACGGTGGTAAAGGCTGGATGTTCCCCTCTTTACGTATGGTAATCTGTATTCCCTCTGGTATTACCGAAGTAGAAAAACGTGCTGTGCGCGATTCTGCCGAAATTGCCGGTGCAAAAGAGGTTTACCTGATCCACGAACCAATGGCAGCCGCTGTAGGTATCGGGATTGATGTGGAAGAGCCAATGGGAAACATGATTATTGATATAGGTGGCGGTACAACCGAAATTGCAGTTATTGCTTTATCAGGTATTGTTTGCGACCAGTCTATACGTGTTGCGGGAGATAACTTTGATTCGGATATCGTAAATTATATCCGCCGTCAGCACAACATCATGATTGGTGACCGTACCGCTGAAAAAATTAAAATTGAAGTTGGTGCAGCATTACCCGAATTACAGGATGCCCCTGCTGATTTCGCGGTTCAGGGCCGAGATTTAATGACGGGTGTACCAAAGCAGATCACGGTTTCTTATACCGAAATTGCACACTGCTTAGATAAGTCGATCTCTAAAATTGAAGAAGCGATTTTAAAAGCTTTAGAGATTACCCCTCCGGAACTTTCTGCAGATATTTACCAAACTGGTATTTACTTAACCGGTGGTGGTGCGTTGTTAAGAGGTTTGGATAAACGTGTTGCAGCCAAAACAAAATTACCTGTTCACGTTGCAGAAGATCCGCTTCGTGCAGTAGTCCGCGGAACCGGCATTGCCCTTAAAAACATTGGTGGATATAAATTTTTAATGCAATAAAACAAGGAAAATGGAAGATGTATGATGGATGGTGTATTGCCTCCATTATACATTTCCCATCTTCCATTTTACCTTAAAATATGCGTAACCTTTGGATTTTCATCAGCAGATACAACGCATTTTTCTTGTTTATCATTTTTTTCGTTGTCGGCATTTACCTCACGGTTAAGAACAATGCTTACCAGCGAAGTGTGACCTTAAATTCCAGCAACGAGATTGTGGGCACTGCCTATGAAAGGTTAAACGTTTTTAAACGGTATTTAAACCTGGGCATGGTTAATGATAGTTTGGCCGCAGAAAACGCTAAACTTAAAAGCCAATTACTGGGGTTAACTACTGTAGATACAGCAAAAGATGTTAAAGTAGTAGATACATTTACTAACCAACAATATACTTATCTGGCAGCGAAAGTGGTTAAAAACTCGATCACTTTACGCAATAACATCATGACGATCAATAAAGGTACGGATGATGGAATTAAAAGTGGTATGGCCGTTATTGCCCCCCAACGCGGAGTTGTTGGCTTTATCCGGGATGTTTCTGCACACCTGGCCACCATTCAGTCATTATTGCATAAAGATACGAAGATCAGTGTAACCTTGAAAAAGAACCACGCACTTGGTTCGTTGGTTTGGGGTGATGGAAATTTTGATATTAAAAAGGCATTTGTGAAAGAGGTGCCCAACCATATTAAAATGTATGTTGGTGATACTATTGTAACTTCTGGCTATGGCTCTTTTCCTGCCGGGGTTCTGGTTGGAAAAATCAGCAGGGCAAATGTCGCCACAAATGATAATTTTTTATCGGCAGAATTGAATTTGTTTACTGACTTTAGCACATTGCAATATGTTTATGTGGTTAAAGATAAAAAAGCTGATGAGCAAAAAGCTTTAGAAAGCATGGCTAAACCGAATGAATAGTAGAATCATAATTGTAAATGTGATCAGGTGGTTTTTACTGCTTTTTGTGCAGATATTTCTGCTCAAGAATATGGGCTTTTACGATCTCTCCACACCATTTATTTACGTGTTGTTTTTACTCCTGCTCCCATTTGGCATCCCCAATATTTTGTTATACGTACTGGCCTTTGGAACCGGATTAACGCTCGATGCTTTTTACGATACTATGGGTGTACATGCCACCGCTTGCATAGTCCTGGCATTTGTAAGGATTTCTTTTATTTCCATAAGTTTAAACCGCGATGCCATTGACGACCCCGAACCGTCCTTAAGTTATATGGGTTTTCAGTGGTTTGCGCTTTATACTTTTCTTTGCGTGGTATCACACCACCTGGTGTTATTTTTTCTAGAAACATTTAGGCTAACCGAAGTTGGTTATACCTTAATGAGATGCGGCTTAAGTTGTATCTTTACACTGCTTATTATTTTTTTAGTAGAGTTTATATTCTATAGAAGAACATCACGCTAAATGGATCAGTTATTTAATCGGAAATATATCGTTCAAGGATTATTTATTGTAGTCGCCCTCATTTTATTGGGGAAGTTATTCTATATCCAGATTATTAGCGATAAAGCCTTTATTTCAGCTGAAAGTAACGTATTAAAAAAGAAATTCAAGTTCCCGGCCCGCGGGGCCATTCTCGATCGGAACATGAAGGTAATTGTACAGAACGAACCTGTCTACGACTTAATGGTGATCCCAAACGAGGTTAAACCGTTTGATACCCTCGGATTGGCCAAGGCTTTGGAAATTACGGTTGAAGATGTACGCAAAAAGTTGAAAAAAGCAAGAGTACAATCTCCTTATCAATCTACATTTTTTGAAAGGCAAATCTCGGTACAATCCTATGCGCGCTTACAGGAAATTATGTATCGCTTTCCAGGTTTTTCAACACAGGATAGAACGATCAGGCATTATCCCGACAGCATTGCCGGCCAGCTTTTCGGCTATGTTAAGGAAGTAAGCCCAGAAGATATTGAAAAATCCGAAGGTTATTATAAACCAGGCGATTTTATCGGCAAAAGTGGTTTAGAGCGGTCATATGAAGATTTTCTCCGCGGCAAAAAAGGTGTAGTAAATACACTTTATGATGTGCATAATGTAGCCCAAGGTAGTTATGCCGACGGAAAATATGATGTTAACGCCGTTTCAGGAGACCGTTTAATTTCTTCTATAGACATCAGGATTCAACGCCTGGGAGAAGAATTAATGAAAAATAAGGTCGGTGCTATCGTGGCCATTGAACCCTCAACCGGCGAAATCCTGGCATTTGTCAGCAGCCCTGGTTACGATCCCAACTTATTAGTTGGTAAAGATTGGGGAAAAAACTACATGAGTTTAATCGCAAATCCTTATCGCCCACAGATTGTAAGGCCTATTGCCGGACAGTATTCTCCTGGCTCTTCATTTAAGCCAGTTGATGCTTTGGTTGCCCTGCAAGATGGCGCCATCGATCCAAATACCACATTTTTCTGTCCAGGTTATTACATGGCCGGAAATCATAAGGTAAAATGCGAACACGTTGATGGTACCATTAACATGCAACGCGGTATCGCCCGCTCTTGCAACACCTATTTCTGTCATGTTTTCCAGAACATCATCACGAAAAATGGCATAAAAAACCAACGCCAAACTTATGCACAATGGCATGAGCAGATTGCAAAATGGGGTTTTGGCCGGAAATTGGGCATCGATATGCCTTTCGAAAAAAAGGGTATATTTTATCAGGCTGATCATTATGATAAAATTTACGGCAAACGCTGGGGATATACCACTGTAATTTCGCAGGCCATTGGTCAGGGCGAGATTACCTCTACCCCATTACAAATGGCCAACGTGATGGCGGCCATTGCCAACCGTGGTTATTATTTAAAGCCCCACTTAATCAAAGGTATTGGCGATAAAAATGTAGTTAAAAAGGAATATGTGGTTAAAAACTATGTAGGTGTAGATGAAAAATACTTTCCTATTGTAATTGATGGCATGCGGGATGCGGTGAACAGCCCTTGGGGAACGGCAAAGGAATCGCAGATACCCAATATTTTAATGTGTGGCAAAACCGGAACCGTACAAAATCCACATGGCAAAAACCACTCGGTTTTTATTGGTTTCGCACCTATGAACAACCCTAAAATTGCTATTGCTGTGATTGTAGAAAATGGCGGTTATGGAGGATCTTACGCTGCACCGATATCAAGTTTTATTGTCGAAAAATATTTAACTGATAGCATTAAGCCACGTGCCAACGGCTATACGGTAAAAGCATTCGCTGAAACCAATCTTTTACCGGCGTTGATTGATAAGACCAAAAAGTTTAAACCGACCAAACTAGACAGTTTAAAACTGAAAAAAGCCGATTCACTTAAAAAGGTTAAAGACAGCTTAAAAATTAAACCCGCTTTACTTAAACAAACCGTTGCTACCAAGTTAAAAGTAAATCAATCCAATATAAACAATAAACCTGTAACCAATAAGTAATGATTCAACAACAGGGAAACCGCTTCTTTTTCAATGTAGATTGGATTACTGTTTTAATCTATATGGCTTTATGTGCAGTTGGTTTTATCAATGTTTATGCTTCTATCTATAATCCAGATAAAGCAACAGGTTTCGATTTTGCAAGCAGTTACGGCAAACAATTAATTTATGTTATTACCGGTTTAATACTGGGTCTATCTATTTTATTGTTCGACGGTAGATTATTCAACGTATTTGCTCCCTTTATATACGGTGCCACTTTATTTCTACTTGTGGTGGTACTTTTTGTAGGGAGAAATGTTGGCGGAAACCAGGCCTGGATTCCCATCGGCTCGTTTAGGCTACAACCTTCAGAGTTTGCCAAATTTGGTACAGCCTTACTTTTAGCAAGGTATGTAAGCACATTTAATCCAAAATTCAGGGATATTAAATCCATTGTCATTGCGGGTTTAATTGTATTAGCCCCGCTGTTATTGATTATGCTACAACCTGACACAGGCTCTGCATTGGTTTTTCTGGCCTTTATGTTCCCCTTGTACCGGGAAGGGTTATCAGGTTATTTCCTGTTGATTTTTCTTGGAATGATTGTACTCTTTGTTGCCGATTTTCTAGTACCCACTTACATCTTGATCCTTATCCTAACCACAATTGGCGGACTTTTTATCTATAACAACAGGCGTAAACAGAAGATTATTATTTCTACCGTATTGGTCACCATTATTGCCATTGCTTATTTATTTGTGGTTAAAATTGCTTACGAAAAGGTTTTGGCACCGCATCAGCGTAGCCGTATTGAGCTGATGTTAGGTCTTAAAGCAGATAATAAAGGTGCCGGTTATAACGTCATCCAATCACAGATTGCCATCGGCTCGGGACAGGTAACCGGCCGAGGTTTTTTACAGGGTACCCAAACCAAATATGGTTATGTACCCGCTCAAAGTACCGATTTCATATTTTCTACCATCGGTGAAGAGTGGGGTTTTGTAGGCTGTTCAGTTGTAATTGGCTTATACATATTTTTATTGCTTCGGTTAATCAATCTGGCAGAAAGGCAGCGATCAACTTTTTCTAGGGTTTATGGCTACAGTGTGGCCTGTATCCTCTTTTTCCACGTATTTATCAACATCGGCATGACCATTGGGATCATTCCTGTAATCGGGATTCCGCTACCATTTATCAGCTATGGTGGTTCCTCATTATGGAGTTTTACCATCCTACTGTTTATCTTTTTGAAACTGGATTCTAACCGGATGGGATTTATTTAATAAGTTGGTATTTGGGGTAAGTAAAAGATATTCGTAATTTCGAAGAACATGCAAAGCAATTAAAAACCACGAAGTATTCAGCGAAGCTAAATCTAAATGAAATAGATCTCTCCCCGCCTGTACGGGCAGGCATTTCGCTACGCTTCAGTCGAGACGACGACCAGATTAGTAAAATAACAAGCATAATATTACGCCATTCGCCAATCACTCAGCGCTTTTCACCCCTACTTACTAAACCTTCTATTTAACAGTTCATAAAACTGATCGACAGTGGCCTGTTTATTGGCCCAGTTATTTTTAGCTGCATAATTATGCTGAAGGAAACTATCCACAGCTTCAAAACTGCTCATTTTGTTGATGATGTCGATTACTTCAGAATAGGCCAGATTATAACCGTTAAAAAGATCTTTAATGAAAAGCAACTTCTCATTTAAATTGATGGCCTGTTTTAAATCAGAAATTGGTGCTTTTACGGGTTCATCGCTTTTTTTATTTGTTCTGGCAAGCAAATCATTTAAACTTGGTGCAGGCTTAAATACTGCAGGTTGCGGATTCGGTTTTACAGGAACAGCTTCAGGCCTGAATAAAGGGCGCTCCTCTTCTACAGGTGGCGAAATAACCGAATCGTCAAACTTAACATCTTTCAGTGCCTCAATCGGTTGAGTAGCAGTTGAAAGTCTAGGTTCCTCCACCTGGGCTGCCACGAAAGGCTCTTCTGACTTAGCTAAAATAGGCTCCTCTTTTGCAATTACTTCAGGCTTATTTTCTTCGTGCGGAACCAAAAAAGGCTCTGGACCAATTTCATCTTCTTCAGTTGATAGAAGTTCTTCCTGACTAGATGATGCATCTTCCCTCTCGTGAATGATCTTTTTACGTGCTAAAATTTCTGCTTCTTCTTTGCTTAGAGGCCGATCAAAAATCTCTTCAACAGATCCATTGGCGATCGGACTTGCTTCGTAATCAAACTGATCGTTTTCATGATGTGTATTCAGTACAAATTCGAAAGTATGGTCGTCTTGGTCGGGTTTAAAGAAATCTTTATCTAAGAGCGAAGCAGCCTTTTCCTCTTCAAGAACCTCATCGTCAAGCACTTCTTGTTCTGGTTTTATATCCACACGTTCTTCCTCTTCCTGGGCAGTTACCACTTCTTCCAATTCCTGGGGATCGAAAGATTCATCATCCTCCTCATAACTTTTTTCGGCTTCTGGCAATATAATGGTATTCTGTTCGGCCAGTAATGTATGGTTTTCTGTTTCGGCTGACTTATTTTCTATTGTGGCATTTAATTTTTTGACAATATTAACATGATCAGAAAGGAAATGAGCATTGGCCAGAAACAGCTCCAGTTCCAAATCGTTTAATTGTTGAGGGTTTTGAGCCAAAAACTGGTATTGCTCATTCAGCTCCGTTAAAATACTACCTATCTTTCTGAAAATATCTTGTTGGTTCATCATAAAATTAAAACGAAATTTTAGTCGATTTATGTTGGTAACTATGTGTTCAAAAATAACACTTAATTTTAATATCTATTTTATCATGAGTGATCCTTTGGAAGTAACAATTTAATGCCTATAATAACCTCTCATTTTACAAAATAGCTCATTATATATCACAAACCTAATAATATCTTAATTGTTTTCCACGATCAAACCATACTTGCAATTTTTGGGAGGATTTGTATCCTCTTCATACTGAACATGTCCAACACAGCTTAATTATCGCGCTTTCATATTGATGATATTATTGTATTTTTATCAAGTTTATTTATAAAACCATAACAACTATGCGCTCAAAAACCTGTGCAATACTCTTGGGCATACCCGAAATCTTAGTGCTGTTAATTGGTGTATTAATTTTTTGGTCGGTAGCCAATTTTGGAAAGAATACTTCTTTGGGATTTTGGGGTTCACTACTACTCGCAATATTTACAACTCCAATTATTGCTTTTTTAATTATTTTAATTTTTTTCAGAAAACGATAGTAGCCTAATGTAAAGCAAGTTTACGAATAGCATTAAGCCAAAAAAGTTATTGATATATTTTTGACCTTTTTGACTACAAAATCCTCATATTTGTTCGGTTTAAAATTATAGAACACACCAGAGAAATAAAAAAGCAGGCATGTTATTTAGCGAACAGAATTTTAGGAGAAGAGGCGAATTTTCAGGAAGTATAGAAGTGGTGTGTGGTTCTATGTTTTCTGGTAAAACCGAGGAACTAATCAGAAGGCTAAAGCGGGCACAGATTGCTAAACTCAATGTCGAAATTTTTAAACCCCGTACCGATACCCGCTATCATGAAACGGCTGTGGTTTCACATGATTTAAACTCTATTAATTCTACTCCTGTAGATAGTGCTTCGGCCATTTTATTATTGGGCACCAACACCCAGGTAGTGGGTATAGATGAAGCACAGTTTTTTGACAATGAATTGCCCGACGTTTGCAACAAACTGGCACTTAAAGGCATACGCGTTATTGTTGCTGGCTTAGATATGGATTTTACTGGCAAACCTTTTGGCCCAATGCCTGCTTTAATGGCCATTGCAGAGCATGTGACCAAAGTGAATGCAGTTTGTGTTTGCTGTGGAAATCCTGCTCTCTATAGTTACCGCACAGTTGCTGATGAAGCGACCGTTTTATTGGGCGAAAAGGAAAGTTACGAGCCACGTTGCAGGGCCTGTTATAATCTGGACAAAGGATAACCATCACGGATTAATCTGTATCTTTATACCGGATTAAAAAGGGACATGAATAAAGAAGTTCAGCTAGAAGCCTTCAGAAAGGGTATTGCCCAATTTGTAACATTTAATGATTCAGAATGGGAAATCTTTACTCCATATGTTAGTTTTTCTATCCTAAGTAAAAAAGAACATTTTGCAGTTGAAGGAAAAGTGTGCGACTATATGTGCTTTATCACCCGCGGTGCCGTTCGCTACTACCACATTAAAGATGGGCAGGAAATTACCGGCTACTTTAGCTTTGAAAATGAATTGATGAGTGCTTATAAAAGTTTCCTGAAACGCACACCAAACACCAATTATATTCAGGCACTTGAAGAAACATCACTGGTGATGATTTCACATCAGAATCTCCAACAAATGTTAAACCATCCTATATTGGCTTTAAAAATGGAGCGTTTTGGTCGCTTAATTGCCGAATATTATATCTGCTGTTATGAAGATCGTGTAACCGCCTTTATTACCCAAAGTCCGGAAGAGCGTTACATTTCACTTGAAAAGACAGCTAAAGACATTTTCCAGCGCATTCCGCAACACTTTATTGCCAATTTTTTAGGCGTTACACCTGTGTCGCTTTCCCGGATCCGCAAACGTACACTTTTGCAATAAAAGAGTTGAAGCTATACAGCAAAAAGACCATTAATTTATCAACGCTGAATAATCTGAAATCCTTATCTTTTGTTAACGTTTTCAGCATTCTACACCGCATAACTTTGAATCAATCAAAAAACAAAGATATGCATACCATACTTGGAGCCGGCGGGCCAACTGCAAACGCACTAACCAGAGAATTGCTCAATACAAGCGAAACCATTAGGTTGGTTAGCCGAAAACCAATTTCTACAAACACCCCACAGGTAAGCTGGGTTAAGGCGGATTTATTAAGTGAAGCTGAACTTTTCGCAGCAGCCAAAGGTTCGAAAGTGATTTACCTGTGCGCGGGTTTGGTTTATGATGCCAAAATATGGCAACAACAGTGGCCGGTTATTATTCAAAATGTAATTAACTTAACTAAACGTACTGGCGCAAGGTTAATTTTTTTCGATAATGTTTATATGTATGGGCTGGTAAATGGCCCAATGACAGAAGATACCCCTTACCATCCATGTAGTTTAAAAGGTGAGGTAAGGGCAAAAGTAGCCGAACAATTAATGAACGAATCCAAAGCAGGCAAAATAAATGTAACCATTGCCCGTGCTGCAGATTTTTACGGCGCAGATTCCATGAACAGCTTTTTCGATATGATGGTGCTCAATAAGTTTGCTAAAAAAGAAAAAGCACAATGGATCGGAAACCCAAACACCCTTCACAGTTTTACCTATATTGAAGATGCAGGAAGAGCTTTATTTCTGTTAGGACAAACACCCGATTCGGGCAACCAGATCTGGCACTTGCCCACTGCCGCTCCTTTAACAGGGAAAGCTTTTATTGAAATGGCCGCTAAGATTTATGAAACCAAAGCTCAATATTTAACCGTTAACAAACTGATGTTACGTCTGATTGGTTTATTTAAAAAAGTAGTTGCCGGCACTGTAGAAATGTACTACCAATATGATCACGATTATCATTTCGATTCTACCAAATTTGAAAAG
The DNA here is from genome assembly GCF_036946585.1 of Pedobacter terrae. Taxonomy (GTDB): domain Bacteria; phylum Bacteroidota; class Bacteroidia; order Sphingobacteriales; family Sphingobacteriaceae; genus Pedobacter; species Pedobacter terrae_C. Next base: position 15,390 of record NZ_JAQIIV010000020.1, read on the forward strand.
GCCTTCCACTTTAAGCCTACAGCTTATGATGATGGAATGCTAAAACTATCAAAAACAATGTATAAGAAACAGAATTGATATGAAATGGAAGAAATGATAAGCTAACTATTTATCTTTATCGCTAAATGATTGAAAATAACGAAAAGAATAGCAAAGTTCAAACCGTATCGATTCTAGGCTGTGGTTGGTTCGGAATGGCTCTGGCCAAAAAACTGATCAAGTTAAATTATACAGTCAAAGGTTCTACTACCAGTCAGGAGAAATTAGCAATCCTTCAAGCTGAACATATACAGCCTTTTTTAGTAAATTTTACGGCAGAATCGATCGTGGCAGATGCTACTTTTTTTGAAGCTGATGTCCTATTTATCTGTATCCCGCCAAAGCGTAATTCGAATGAATTACTTGATTATCCGAAAAAGATAAATTCAATTTTGGCCGCGGCAGAAAATAGATCAAAACAAGTGGTATTGATCAGTTCTACCAGTGTTTATGCTGACGAAAATAAAACGGTAAATGAAAACGGTGAAACGGCTCCAGATACGGACTCTGGAAAGGTCGTTTTAGCTGCCGAAATATCATTTAAGGAACGACTTCCAGTAAATTGTACGATCATTCGCTTTGCCGGCCTAATTGGCCCCGACCGTAACCCGGGAAGATTTTTTGCCGGAAAAAGCAACATTCCGAATGGTTTGGCTCCGGTAAACCTGATTCACCAAACAGATGCGGTAGGCATAGCAGTGAAACTTTTGGAGAAACAGGCATTTGGCAAAACATACCATGCCTGCTCTCCAAACCACCCTGCAAAAATGGATTTTTATGTGGAAGCGGCCAAAACATCGGGGTTAGCTGTTCCTGAATTTATTAAAGAAAAGAAAAATTGGAAAATTGTAGAGAGTTTAAATGTGCCCGAATTTTTGGGGTATGAATTTGAAGTTGTGATTTAGAAATCTCTTCTCACGTTCGTCACCCTGAACCGAGCCTTAGCGAGCTCACCTAAGGTAATTTATTTCAGGGTCTATTTTACAAGAAAGATGCTGACCACGCAGTAGCTACAAGGCAATTGAAAACGCTAGCGCTACTTGTAAAATAAATTCAGCATGACGATCGCGTAAGTTGAAGAGGCTTAAAATTATCACCACGAATAATTAGCAATAATTAAGGTCAATAGATTTCTCGACTTCGTTGCACTCCGCTCGAAATGACGCACTTTTTATAATAATAAAGGAGCACCTTGACTCATTTCTCCACTACCCCTAAAAGTTTTAACTCAACAACCCTAACAACTCTTTCTTGGTTAAATTTTTAAAGAAACTCCCCTCTGTTTGGATCAAATTCTTAACCAGATCCTTTTTAGTCGCCTGAAGTTTCATGATCTTCTCTTCAATCGTATTCGGGCAGATTAAACGGACGGCCATCACATTTTTATGCTGGCCAATTCGGTATGCCCTATCTATAGCCTGGTTTTCTACCGCAGGGTTCCACCATGGATCAACCAGGTAAACATAATCGGCTTCAGTCAAATTCAATCCTGTACCTCCCGCTTTTAAACTGATCAGAAACACAGGAATATCATTATTTTCCTGAAATGAGGCCACTGCTTCTGCCCTTTTTCTTGTTTGCCCGGTAAGATATTCATACCTGATTCCCTTATTTTCCAGTTGTTTTTTAATTAGGTCGAGCATGGTAACAAATTGAGAAAAAACAAGAATTTTATGTTTTCCTGCTCTGTTTGCTATCTGCTCCATCAGCACATCAATTTTTGAGGAAGCCTGCAGATAAGATTTTCCATCAGCCAGTAAGGCTGCCGAATTGCAGATCTGCCGTAAGGTGGTGATGCTTTTCAATACATGCATCGAACTTTTAGGCAGTTCATCTTCCTGTTTACCTAAAATATAATCCTGGATTTCCTTTTTATTGGCTTCATATACTTCTCGCTGCTCCTCACCCATTTCGCAATACAGTACAATTTCAGTTTTATCGGGAAGCTCTTTCGCTACCTGTTCTTTGGTTCTGCGGAGGATAAATGGCCTTATTTTTTTCTGGAGTTCCTCGGCTCTTTTACTGTCCTTAAACTGGTCGATCGGGGTAGAATATAAATCGGCAAACTGTTGTTTACTTCCAAACAAACCCGGGCAGGCAAATGACAGCTGCCCGTATAAATCAAAGGTATTATTCTCAATAGGCGTTCCGGTCATCACTACTTTATTACGGGATTGCAGCATCCTAACTGCTTTATAACGCTGCGAGTCCGGGTTCTTGATCAGTTGCGATTCATCCAAAAAGATATAGTTAAAGCGATAATCTTTCAAGAAGCGGATATCAGAAAGCAAAGTTCCGTACGAGGTTAAAATAATCTCATAATAATCAAAAGTGTCAGTTGTTTTCGTCCGCTCGCCAGCATAAATGGTTTTAACTTTTATGGATGGTGCAAATTTCTCTACTTCTGCCTTCCAATTAAATATTAAAGAAGCGGGCACAACCACCAGATTGGTATTGTGTTTTACTTTTTCACGCTGTGATAAAATGAAAGCCAAAACCTGAATGGTTTTACCCAATCCCATATCATCGGCCAAACAGGCGCCAAAGTTAAAATCATCTAAAAAATTGAGCCAGTTTAAACCATCTTTTTGGTAATGACGTAAAGTTGCAGTTAAACCTTTCGGTACCTCAACCTCTTGGATGAAACTGCTTTTTTCAAATTTCTGCTGGTACAGTTTTAATTCGTTTTTAACCTTACCATCTAACAATGCATCCTCATATAGCTCATTTATGGAAGCAAATTTAATTTTTGGCGTAAGAATGGCATATTCAGTCACTTCGCCGGCGCTGAAATAAACCGAAAATTTTTCTATCCACTCATGAGGCAGTATGCCTTGGGTTCCGTCATCAAGTGTTACAAACTTGCTTTTGTTCCTGATCGATTTATGGAGATGCTTTAGTGCTACCTGTTTTTTGCCAAACTTCACTTTTACTTTGGTTTCGAACCAATCTGTTCCGCTTAGTACCTCAATATTAATTTCGGCCTTAAATTCATTTAGTTTATTGTTTTTGAGTTGATTGAACCCTAAAATATGAATGCCTTTATTTCGCCATTCTTCAAAAGCATTTAGGAACCAGGCTTCTTCCATAAACCGTTTGCGATGCAGATAAAAAGAATCGTTGGTTTCCTGCTCGTAGAAATAGGGATGCTGTTTCAAAACGTTCCCAATGAATTGCAATTCTGCAGCTTCATCACGATGCAGGGTGAAGAGATTGCCCAGTTTATCTTGTGCCTGAATCTGCTTTTTAGAAAGCACAGGGATTTCCAGGTTCCCATAACGCATTACCGGCGTAAGGAGAATATAATCTTCAGATTCTGAAAGATAAATCAATTGCTCATTTTCGAGATCGAAACCTTTTTCTTCAATCTGACTTTTAGTGGCAGGTTTTAAATAAGAATAATCAACACGGATACTTCCTTCTAAAGGCACCAGAATATTTTTTTGAAACTCCAGATATTTTGTTTTGTGCAGGACTAATCTGTTGCTCTGTTTTTTGAAAAAACCGATTACCCGTAAAAAATCAAGTCTGCCAATTAGATAAAGTTGGTTGTAAAGTTTAACAAAGTACTGATGTACCAATACCAGGCTATCCAACTCGTATGATTTCCCTTCGATAATCAACCGACCTGTAATTTCGTAATAATCATCGCGTTGGTTCACCGAGAGGTGTAAATCTACGTCCAGCAAATGTGCGTCAACTGCGGTAATGGTAGCAGCTTGAATCGCCACAGATTGCTTGCTATCCTGTAAATAAAAAGGAATCTTTAATGGATTTTTAACAATCGCTTTTAAAGCTTCTATTTCAACCTCACTTTGATCATTATTGTAATTCTGTTGAAAAGTGGTAATACCACTATAAAACTTTAACTGATCGTGATCATTGGTTTTAAACAGTAAATCTGCCGGGTTAATTCCTTCAATAGGATTTTTAACCTTGCCAGTTTTGGTGGTTTTGGCTGCGAATAATTCTATCGTTAAATTATTATAATAGCGGTGCTGCCCAAAAACGAGGATCATTTGATCTGGCTCGCTTTTGATTGCTGCTTTTGCTTTGGATTTACCTGCTGGCAATAGAAGTTCCTGTAAATTTTGCTGAACTTCTTTATTGAATGGTTGGAGTGCATCCATTTTCGGCCTAATGGTAACCTGACCGTTTTCGTGACGAAGATTAAACAGCAGATCGAGATGTGGCTCTTTTTCTAATCCGTAATCGATTGCAATTTTGAAAAGTTTTTGTTTCCGCAGGTCACTATCGAAAAAAATAAGCAGATCCTGACGTTGAAGGATATTGTACAACACCCTTGCCTGGTGTTCGCATAATTTATATTTAGGTGTAGCACACCGGCAGGAAAGTTTTACGGCATTTTCATTTTGCTGAACCTGAACAATTGGAAAAGGTAATCCAGAGGCTTCATCGCTAAAAGCGGCAAAATCAATCTCAATCTGTTCCGGGAAAAGCTGATAAAAGCCTTTAACATCGGTATGGATCAATCCGCTCAAATGCTTTAGGATAACAATTTCGCTCAGATTTTTGAGGTTAAAATCCCTTAATATATAATCGTAAGGATTTTGTTCTGATGCTGGATGTGTAGTTACCTGTTCACTCATTTAAATTAAAATAGGATATTTGATGTTATAAACTTACGTTTAAATCCAAATGTCCACCTAACCCAACTTTGATAATTCGCATTAAAGTTGAAAGTCTAATGTCGCTTGCATTGTTCTCAATTCTTGAAATGTAGTTTTTTGTAGTACCACATTTTTCGGCAAGTTGCTCTTGTGTCATACCTTTTTCTTTCCGAAGTTCTTGTAGCATTGCCCCAAGTTTAAAACTTTCGAATTCTTGTTCATAATTTTCTCTACTTTCGGTACCTCGCATGCCATATTCGCTATCTAGATGATCAGCAAATGATGTCAATCTATTTTTATTCTTTTCCATCGAAATATTTCTTTTTAAGTTTCTCTGCTAATTCGATCTAAGCTTTTGGCGTTTTCGGACTTTTCTTCTGAAATCCATTGACCAGGATGATCAGTCGGCCTTTATCAAAAAAACTGAACACCCTGAAAATATCAGAATCGACTTCAACCCTGATTTCAAAAAGACCTGTAGATCCGGTAATATGCTTAAAGTATTTTTCAGGGATTTTTTCAAGCGTAGCAATTAGTTGTAAAGTCCAATTAAATTTCTTCTTTACGTTAGGCTTAAGCTTTTTATAAAAATCTAAATAATACGCTTCGAAATAGAAAATTTCCCTGATAAATTCTTTGTTAATTGCCCTAAATTAAGCTTAAACAAAGTTACCTCATTAGACAACAATTTCCAACATCTAATTGAATGTGTAAAATTGAAGAATTCTGGTATTTCTACAACGATTTCCTTAGGTTCAGATAAAAAGGTACTTCTATCCTTTCAGTTTTGCCGCCTAATACAAACTCTGCCGCTTGGACACCCAGCTTGCTAAAATCAGTTGAAATGGTGGTAATGCCGTCCAGGATGATTCGTTTTAAAGGTGTTTCATTATAAGAAATCACGCCAACATCTTTTCCTATTTTAAGTTTCTGGGCAATTAAACGTTCAATCAGGATCACCAGGTCGTCTTCCATGAGGTTAATGTATACTTCACCCGGACTAATTTCCTCATCTTTGATATTATGGATAACCTTATGATCAAAAGCATACTGCTGACAAAACCGGTAAAAACCCGTGAGTATTTCATGTGGAAAATAACTGTTTTTTGGAAAAATAATCTTTAAGGTGCGGTAATATGAAAGCCGGTCTAAAGCTTGCTCTAACGCCGCATAAATATCCTGAGCGAAATTTTCATAGGCCGCAGCATAATCGCCGGTTACACCAGGCAACAGTTTATCAAGAATAATCAGTTTTTCTTTTGGAATGGTATTGATAATTTCATGTGCATTTTCTCCTCCCTCCAAAAAATGTGGGATGATCACAAAGTGGGAATAATCACCACGCTTGGCTATGATCATTTTTTTAAACAGCGCAAAATCATTGTTGTAGATATAAAAATCAATAGCGGCACGCTCGCCCAGGGTTTTGGTAAAAGAATCGTAAATAATTTTTTTGTGTGTACTGAGCTTATTAAAGAGTAGACAAATTTTTAACTTACGGGAAAAATCAGTGTTGATGATAAAATAGCCTTTGCCAGGTACAGAATCTACTACGCCAAGTTTCTTCAGGTTACGGTAACCTTTTTCAGCAGTATCTCTTGATATTTCCAGGCTGAAACTCAATTCATTTATAGAAGGCAACAAACTATTTTTAAGCAATTTACCACTTTCAATGACAGCTAAAATGGCATTGGTTAATTGCTTATATTTTGGCGTAGACGAATATTCGTCAACATTAAGATAGGGGATTAAATCTTCTGGTTTCAAAATGGCGAAATGGATATTGCAAATTCTAATATAAGTAAATTCCTATACAGGTACCCTACGCTGTATGGCAGAATAGTATTTTAATTGGATCATATCCGCTGGAGCAGGATTTTCATTCCAGGCATCGTTTATGGCCAAAGCTGTACCTATTGCCGTAGCCTGTGAAACGGAAGAGGCGTAAACCTCGATTTCGGGGATAGCGATAGCCAAAAGATGCATATAGATGGCATTTTTACCGAAACCACCATCTACAAAAATCCTTTTTACACCAGCATTTAAAACCAATTTTAATGAATAAACCTGCTGTTTGATGAGGTCAAAAATCAATTGATGATAAGCCTCTTCTGCGGTTTGAAAGAGACTAAGATCGCGGGCCGGAAATGCGGAATTAGCAGAAAACTCCTGCTGTTCGCCTGCGTTTTCAGGAATTTTATTAGCCAGCCGTAAAACAATAGAAGGATTAAACTTCAAATGTTTAAACAGATAAGCCGCACGATCGAAATGTTCGGCAATGCGCTTAAGCTGCCCCTCATGCTCATAACCAGCGAAAATACGTGAAGCCTTAATGGCTTTACCTTTAAAATTCATGTAACAAAGGCAATCCTGTTTAAGCTGTTCGGCTGTTAAGGGTTCCTGGTTAAACGGATTCAAACTGATGCACCAGGTACCGGTTGAGATGAGCACAAATGGCGAGTTAAAATTGGCTAAATAAGGAATCAGCGCAGCAGAACTATCATGCAGGCCTACTCCGACCTGAATGCTTTTTCCTTCAAAATAGGTTTTCAGACTCGAATCGGCAGGCGTAAAGGTCCCGAACTTATCATCAATCTCTTCCGCTGAAACCCAACTGTGGTATTGGTTTTTACTAAAATCCCAAAGCTGTGTATGGCAACCAATGCTGGTGATATCGGCTACAGCCTTACCTGTGATCAGAAAACTTAAATATTGAGGCAGGTGTAAAGCCCACCTCACTTTTTTAAATATTTCGGGCTTTTCATTCTTCAGGCGATATAATTGCATGCCTGAATTTAAGCTACCCAAAATTGGAGAGGCCGTTTCTAACGAAACCTTCTCTTCACCTCCATACTTTACATAGAATGAATTTTTAAGTGATTCGGGGTATGATTTCAGGTAGTTATAAAGTGGTGTCAAAGGCTCACCATTTTCATCAAGGTAGACAAAACTGGCCCCGTAGGTAGAAAAATTAATGGCTTTAACATCATATGCTTTTAACTGCAAAACCTGATGCAGGGAATCGTAAACGGAAGAACGCAGGCTTTCCAGATTTTCGCACAGTTCTCCATCTTCATCAAGGGTTTCTACAAAACGGGCCGAACGCTCATAAACAATCTGGTAATTTTCATCGATCAGAAAAAGTTTTTTGTTGGTTTTTCCAACATCAAATATGGCAATAACAGGTTTTGGCATTTCAAATCTCCTCTTTACAAACCTGTAGCAAAGGTTTTCCCACGGTGATTTACTAACGTTTGGCGTACATCCAAATGACGGTATAAACCGATTGGGGATAGCGCTGCACCGGCTCTTAATCTGGCTTCAGCCACCAATGCCCTTAAATCGCTACGGAAGGTATCTTGCAGAATTTCCTGGGCCTTTGTCACATCATTATTTTGCTGTGCCTCATTTAATGCTTTTCTATCAACCAATAGCGCCTGTGCATAGGCAATCATGATGGCTTCAACAGATTGTAGTAAATCTTCTAATGGGTCTTTCACATTGTGTGAAGCATCAATCATCCATCCTAAATCTTTTGCATGGTTCATGCCTTTTGCATCCATACCCTCTACCAGCTCGTTAAAAATCAAGAACAATTGGTAAGGTTTAATGCTTCCGGCAGTCAGATCATCATCGCCGTATTTAGAATCGTTGAAATGGAAACCACCTAATTTCCCTTCCATTAACAATAAAGCAACGATCTGCTCGATATTGGCATTTGGAAGGTGGTGTCCCAAATCAACCAGTGTGTAAGCTTTTTCACCCAGTTTACTCGCATACAACAATGATTGCCCCCAATCGCCAACCGTTGTCGAATAAAAGTTAGGCTCAAAGGCTTTGTACTCTACAAACATTTTCCATTCCGGCGGCAATGCTGAATAAATTTCCTGCAGGCTTTCCAGTGTATTTTCGAAAGCCTTGCGAAAATTGAGCTGACCAGGGAAACATGAGCCATCAGCAAGCCATACGGTTAAGGCGTCAGACCCCAGCGCTATCCCATGCTTAATTACTTCTATATTGTGTTCAATTGCCTGCTTACGGATATCTCTATTAACATGCTGCAATGAACCAAATTTATAACTGTGGGCCGAACCTGCCTGGTCCTGGAAAGTATTCGAATTCATGGCATCGAACCTAAGGCCATAACCCGAAGCCAACTGCTTTAATTTTTCTGCATTTTGAGGAATATCCCAAGGGATGTGGAGTGAAATGGCACCACTGGCACCGTTTAATGCATGTAACAGACCAACATCTTCAATTTTTTCTTCGATAGTACGCGGCTCGCCACCGGTGATGGCAAAACGGCCAAACCGTGTTCCCCCTGTACCTAATGCCCAGCTTGGAATGGCAATCTGAAACTCAACCAGTTTTTGGATTACGCTTTCGAGATCAATGTACGCCCATTCTTCTTGCAAAAAAGTAAATTTACGCTGATGCGTGGTCAAAAGGGAGTCGTTATGTTTTTCTATTTGGTTCTGCTCAATATTCATGAGGATATCTGGTTTTATCAGGTTAATCATTTCGGCGATACAATCGCCGTTCTCATTCATCCTCGTTACAAACGAGGACGATCATAAAACTTATTCGCCGTGGTCTGTGTGCTCACAGACCACACTATTTATTTATGTTTCGGTTCGCGGGAACACAGACCGGGGAATTAAACTATTACCGCACAAATGCCATGGCCACACCGCCATCAACATTTAACACATTTCCGGTTGATTTTTGCAACAAACCACCTACAAAGGCGAAACAGGCATTGGCAATATCTTCTGGTAATATAATCTGGTTCAATAAGGTACGCTTTGCGTAATAAACCGGCAATTCTTCAACCGAAACGCCGTAAGCTTTTGCACGGCCTTCGGCCCAACCGCCTGCCCAAATGTTACTATCGCTGATTACCGCATCAGGGTTAACTACATTTACACGGATATTATCGGCACCCAATTCAGCTGCGTTTAATCTGCTCAAATGTAATTGCGCAGCTTTCGCACTGCCGTAACCTGCATTATTTGGTCCGCTTACCAAAGCATTTTTACTTACAATATTAATGATATCGCCACCAATATCCTGCTTTTGCATCGTATTTGTTGCAGCCTGGGTAATGAAAAACTGGCCTTTTACCAAAACGTCATATAATAAATCCCAATCTTTTTCGGTATGGTCGGCAATGGTTTTAGAAATGGATAATCCTGCATTGTTTACCACAATATCTACCCCACCAAAAGCTAAAGCAGCCGAATCAAAAGCTTGTTTAATAGCTGCTTCGCTGGTCACATTTAAGATTGTGGTACAATAAGAATCTTTGCCATATTGCGCTTCGAATTCCTTACCAGCTTCTTCCAACCGCTCGGCGTTCATATCATTTAAAATCACTACGCCACCTTCTGCTACAAACTTTTTAGCAACCGCTTTACCAATGCCGCCTGCACTACCTGTAATTAGTGCAATTTTACCGGTAAGTGATTTAGGTTTGGGCATACGCTGCAATTTTGCTTCTTCCAGCAACCAATATTCGATGTTAAAAGCTTCCTGGTGTGGTAAAGAAGTATATGTTGAAACCGCCTCTGCCCCTTTCATTACGTTTATGGCATTGATATAAAATTCTGCCGCTACCCTGGCTGTTTGTTTATCCTTCGAAAAAGTAAACATGCCAATGCCTGGATATAAAATAACCACCGGATTGGTATCGCGGATAGCTGGACTGTTTGGATGCTTACAGGTTTCATAGTAATCGGTATACATAACCCTGTAAGCTTCAAAAGCAGGCATCAAGGTCTCTTTCAATGCCTTAATATCAGATAAGTCTGCATCGCTGGCTAAACCTAAAACCAGGGGACTTATTTTTGTACGTAAAAAGTGATCAGGACAGCTTGTACCCATTGGCGCAAGGCGATCCAAATCATTAGAATTGATGAATTCCAAAACACGGCTATCATCGGTAAAATGACCGATCATGTGCTGTTTTGAAGAACACAGACCACGTAGCACAGGTGCTATAGCAGCCGCTTGTTTTTTACGCTGATCGGCTTCGGCACTTTCTACTTTTTGCCCACCGAAAACAGGTCCTTTCTTACCATAATTTTGATTCAGGTACTCGGAGCAGATTTCGATTACTTCTAGTGTATTCAAATAACTTTCATAAGCGGTATCACCCCAGGTAAATAAACCATGCGATCCCAGCATAATACCCCGGATACCTGAATTCTCATCTAAACACTGCTTTAATTGCAAGCCCAGTTCAAAACCAGGCTTTTTCCACTCTACCCAGCCGATGGTACCATTAAACAATTCCTGAGTGATCCGCTTACCATCTTTAGCCGCAGCAATAGCAATAGCAGCATCAGGATGCAAGTGATCGATGTGCGCAAATGGGAGGAAACCATGCAGAGGCGTGTCTATTGAAGGTGCTTTAGAACTTAAATCGAAAATGCAGTGGTTAAACAATTCAACCATCTCATCCTCATATTCCACACCACGATAGATATTTTTCAGGCTACGTAAACGATCAACATATAATGCTGCAAGACCACTTTTCTTTAAGGTACCTAAATCGCCACCAGAACCTTTAACCCACATCACTTCGGTTGCTAAACCAGTAAGCGGATCCTTTTCCAATATTTTACAGGAAGTATTTCCACCTCCGTAATTGGTTAGGCGTAAATCTGCACCCAATAAATTAGAGCGATAAATCAAGAGGGCAACTTCATCACCAGCCAGTTTTGAGGCTTCCTCTTCATCCCATAGATAGCTTACGTGTTTATAATTTTTCGTATCGATTGACATTCTTATATTTTTGTTTAGATTTTAACTTTTTATTGAATTACCATAACCTACAATAAGTACTGAAATGATGATGATTAAAATACCGGCCATAATCGTTACCAGCGTTTTACGCGATACACCTTTCCACTCTTTTAATATGAGCCCCCAAACGTTTGCAATTAAAATGATAAAAGCCATGTGCAGTATCCATGAACTGGCCCCATTGCCCATTTTGCTTTCGCCCATGCCATAGAAAAAGAATTGCAAAAACCAGGTGGTGCCTGCCAGTGCAGAAAAAACATAGTTTTTTATTAGTGGGGTCTTTGCATTGATGTAATCGCCAAAAGTTTTATTTCTGGCATTTAATACCATACACCAGATAAAATTGCTGGTTAAACCGCCCCAAAGCACAACAACATAAGTAACATTATTCTGAAATAAGAAACTACCAGTTTCAACAGGGTTTGCCGCTTTCCAAATGCTGTTTGCTGCATCGGCCATTGGTTTGCCAGCCTCGATACCAAAGTTGAAGCAAGCACTTAAAACACCAGAAATAATCCCCACCAATAAGCCCAGACCAAATCTGTACTCCGTTTTTACCTCCATGCCATGTGGATCAGTAATAGCGGATTTCATTTCTCTCTCTTTCATCATGCCTGCTTTACCGCAGATGACAATTCCAATTACACACACCAAAAGCCCAAGTAGGACCATACGCCCCCATGCGGTATGCAAAAACATAGAGAAAGTATCTTTACCTGCCTGCGGAAAAAAATCAAAGTAGATGGATGGTAAAATGGAGCCTAGAACCATACATAGCCCTAGTATGATACTACTACCCAACGATACGCCCAGATAGCGAACCCCTAAACCAAAGGTTAAACCGCCAATGCCCCAAAGCATACCAAAAAAATAGGTTAACCATAAAATGCTTCCGTTGGTGCCAGCAATAATTGCCGTAAAATTTGGAATGGTTAAGAAGGCAGCCAATGGCGGAACGATTAACCAGGAGAAAATTCCCCCAATAATCCAATAACTTTCCCATGCCCAGCCTTTAACCTTTTTGTAAGGGATATAGAAACTTCCGGAGGCAAAACCACCGAAAAAATGAAAAATTACACCTAAAATTGCTTGCATACGCTAACCTGTATATTTGGTTGCCCTAAAATAGCGTATGCCGTAACGTTAACTGTTATGCACTGTTATGGATGAGAAACAATATAGCCAATCGAAGATGTATAATGGATGATGGAATTAAAATAAGCCCGGAGAAAGAGGTCTGAAATTATAGTAAAGAAAATAGATATCATCCTTTCTGATGGTTTCCGTGATCAGATTTTGCCATCTGACACGTGATAAATATCAATCAGACAGAAGATTAGTGTTATAAGGTCGACTTCTGCCCAACACTTTAGTCCGCAAAAAGATTTATGGCATTGGAAGACTAGATATTCTCTCCACAATATCTTCAATTACTTCAGCAGATTTTAGGATTTTATAATGTCCTACATTTTCGAACGATTTAGCGCTTATTGTAGGATTTTTAGCTAAAAATTCTTTTAGGAATGGATATGGGGAGATATGATCATCAGGATCGTAAGCCAGAAAATGATCCAAATCGGGACCTAACTGATAAAGTTCGGCCAAGTTAAAGTGTTCAGCCGGAACTGGAAATTCCTTTGCAAAGTTACTGAAGAAGATATCCTGATCCTTAACTCCAATATTTACCGAATCCAAACTCTGTTCAAAGTTCTCTTTTAGCCTGATTAAGGGGGCAATGCTAATAAGCAGATGCGGTTTTAAAATAATCGCTTGAAAAGCAATTATATTGGCCATACCGCCAAGTGAATGCCCAATGAGGGCACTAGGTTGTGCATAGTTAAAGGCAATCGATTTTACTGAATCTGCATATAACATCAGGTTAGAAAATTCGGAGATTGAACTTCCGTTACCCGGCGCATCAAAAGCGATAATCTCCAGGTCTTCTATCTTCTGAAGTTCAGTGATCAGCTCATAAAAATCTAACGCTTTTGAGGCCCATCCGTGTGTAAGCAACACTTTTCGCTTTCCATTTCCCCAGCTAAAACAGTTAATGGTGACGTTGGCTTTTGTAAAATGGGCATCAAAAACCTGAAGGCTAAACTGTTTTGAAGCCGCAATAAGCTGTTCCTGATGCAGGCGTAAAGGCATTTTAGGCGAGTAAAAAATAAATTCGCGCATACGTGCGGCATCAGGTTCAGCCTGTGTTAACTTAAGTTCATTTATGATTTGTTTCAGCCTTTTCAACAGTAACTTATTTACATTTAAACTAAATGCGATTTTAAATCAGCTGGCGAATAGTTAATTGATTTCAAAGTCTTATCATCAGACTTTCTGAACACTAAAAACAGTCCGTCTATTTCCTTATAATAAGATTCGGTTCCATCTTTATCTAAATAAAACCGGATAGTTTGCTCGGCCTCCTCCACCGTTTTACAGGCTTTACTCATGTTAGAGCGGTGGACTTCGTCAAATAAAGTTTTAAATTTTCCGCCCAGGCCAAACTCGTGGATGGCACCCGCCAAAACATACTGTAAATCGCAAAGTGCATCGGCAACTTCTACCAGATCTTCATTTTCTACGGCTTCCTGTAATTCTTTCAACTCCTCTGCTAAAAGCGAAATGCGCAAATTGGCCCGCTGCTTTGCAGGAATTACCGGATTTTCAAGAATGGGATGTTTAAAAGTAGTGTGAAATTCTGCAACCTGATTTAGCGAATTTGTTTCTTGCATGATGGTGATCGATTTAATCTTTATGCAGCAAACTTAAACAAAAACGAAAGAAATATTGGGAGAATTTATGCACAGGTTGCTTAATTGGTTGATTGTTTAATTGGTTAACTGAAAATTGTAAACTGTCAACTGTAAATTGCCAACTGAAAACTGGTGAGATTGGTTAATCGGTTAATTGTTTAAATCGGTTAACTGTAAATTGCTAGGCATCAACTACAAATTGTCAACTGAAAACTGTCAACTGAAAACCGCAAACTGTCAACTGAAAACTAAAAAATCAGTTCCCACCCTTCTTCCCTTCCCTTACCACTTTAAAAAATTCTTCTTTATAGGTTTCGCCAACGGGGATGGCCTGATCGTTAATGTAAACCGTATTTCCGTCTATCATCTTAATTTTTTCCAGAGAAATAATATACGATTTATGGATCCGGTAAAATGGAGGTTGAGGAAGTTCCGTTTCCAGCTCACGCAGTGCCTGGTAAGTAACAATTCTTTGTGTAGCCGTATAAACCGACACATAGTTTTTCAAACCCTCGATATAAAGGATATCATCATAATTAACCTTAATAAACTTGTTTTTAGTATCGCCCTTAATGAAAATAAAATCATTTCCCTGCGTTACAGGCTTTAATAAAAATTCTTGCTGAACAGGCACCACAGGCATTAAAATCTGCTGTGCTTTTGTAGCGGCCTTATAAAAACGCTCGTAGGAGATTGGCTTAAGCAAATAATCTACCACATCAAGATCAAAACCCTCTAAAGCGTACTCGGGGTAGGCCGTGGTTAAAATCACTTTGCATTTACCGCCACAGATTTTCAAAAACTGGATTCCTGTTAATTCTGGCATCTGTATATCTAAGAAAACGAGGTCTACCTTACCCTCCTGGACCAGGTTAAGCGCTTCAAAAGCGTTGGTGGTGGTTCCAACCAAATCTAAAAATGGAGTTTTGTTGATAAAGGCAGCAATAATATCTGAAGCATAAGATTCATCATCAACGGCAAGGCAACGGATCATAGGTGATGGTTATGGGTTAACGGTTAGGGTTTGGCAGACTAAAATATTTCAATAATACAAATTATACATCAGAGATTTAAGATCAAAGTACTTTTATAGGTATTGCCATTATTTGAAATCAATAACTTATATTTATCGGGATAGATCAGATCTAACCTTCGATGGATATTGACCATGCCTACACCGCTTGAGTGGTCTTTCTGCGCATGACTGATTTTATTGCTTACTTCAAAACTTAATCTTTTATTTTGCACTTTCAGTTTAATGCGCACAGGTTGGGTTGCATCGTTTACCACACCATGTTTAAAAGCATTTTCAACAAATGGAATCAATATCAACGAGGCTATTTTTTGATCGGTAACGCCATCTGCTGTAAAATTAACATAAAATTTGGGTTCAAAACGCATCTTAAATAACGCCACATAACTTTCCAGATATTCCACTTCCTTATCTAAACTCACTTTACCATCCGGGCTATCGTTCAAGGTGTAACGCATCAGGTCTGACAAACGCAGAACAGCATTGGCCAGCTGATCAGAAACGGGAATGGCCAGCGAATAAACATAATTTAAAGTGTTGTACAGAAAATGTGGATTAATCTGCGATTTCAAAAATGAAAGTTCCGCCTTAACCACTTCTTCCTTAAGTTTACGGTTTGCCTGCTCTGATTTAAAGCTCTGTTCAATACCATACACCGCAGCTGGCACCACAATAAAAGCGATGCTCCAATAAATATTATCTGATATATAATTCCAGGCGGTAACTTCATCACTATAATTGTGGAAACCAAACCATTTTAAATATAGCACTTCTTCTATTAAATACCGCAGCGAAATAAATACGGCTATAGTAAACAGAATGGCACCAGTTAGCTGCAGTACTTTATCCTTTTTCAAAAAACGCGGGTATACCCAAAGGTAACAGATATAAAATTCGATCAACTGGATAAAATTCATGGAAACATTGAATGCAACCTTGGTAAAGGTAATTCCAGAAATTAAAGCGCCACCGTATATATAACCCAATACTAGTAACCAACATACGATATGAATAGAAATGGTTTTGATTGTTTTCATACCCTAAAACTATACAAAGCTTTCTTATCCGCCTATTTTCTTATTCCAAACATGCAAATAATTATCCCAACCTCTGCAATTTACGGATGAACAACATTTATTACCTCAAAGGGGATTGGGATAATAATTCTAAGGGTTGGGATTATATAATTTTTAGAGTGACGCAACCATATCATCTTTGAATCGTCAATATAAACGAACACAATGATGAACAACTTATTTAAATTTGTACTCTTTGCGCTATTTATTTTCAATTTTCAAATTGCTTTTGCTCAAAACATAAAGATATCAGGAGCGGTTACCGACCACAAAAATAAAACACTCGATTATGCATCAGTAGCGCTAATCCATTTACCCGATTCGGTTTCTGTAACGTTACAGGTTACCAATCAACAAGGTTTATACGAATTTAGTACCGTTAAACCAGGCACGTACCTGATTAAAGCCTTAATGATGGGTTATAGAAAAAACCAGTCTGCATCATTTGACGTAAAAGATATGTCAGTTAAAGTTCCAACAATAATATTGGCAGATGAAAGTCAAAACCTGAAAGAGGTAAACATTATATCGAAAATGCCTGTAATAGACCAAAAGGCAGACCGGGTAATTGTAAATGTAGAACAGATGAATACAGCAGGTGATAATGCATTGGAAGTAATCAGCAGGTCGCCAGGCGTAAAACTGGATAAAGACGATAACATTATACTTAAAGGTAAAAAAGGTATTAATGTTATGATTGACGGTAAGATGAGCTATATGGCAGGCCTGGAATTAACCACTTACCTAAAATCACTGCCCGGATCTGTATTGAGCAAAATAGAATTGATCTCTAATCCACCATCTTCTTTTGATGCAGCAGGCACAGCCGGGATCATCAACATTAAACTAAAGAGAAATAAAATGCAGGGATTTAACGGAAACATGAACCTTGGAGGTGGTTATGGCCGTTATGAAAAAGTTTATGGAGGTACCAACCTCAATTATAATATCGGCAAGGTAAGTGCCTATCTACGTTTAGATGCCGGACACTACAACTCATACAACAGGCTCACATTAAACAGAACCATTGGCGATGAACAATATAACCAGCTTAACTTCTGGCATCCAATAACCAACAGCTTAAATTATGCTACAGGTGCCGATTATTTCATCAACCAAAAACATACATTAGGGCTGATGGTAAAAGGCTTTACCGCTCCTGAAGAGACCAAGGTAAACAGCAATTCGGAAAATTATAATAACGCAGGTGTAAAAATGGGTGGCACATCAATGTTTAATCCACAAAACAACACCGAAAAAAACCATGCGCTTAACCTAAATTACCGTTTCAAAACAGATACGCTGGGAGGAGAACTAGGTTTTGATGCCGATTACGTAAGGTTCGATAATAGCAAAAACGAAACTTTCACCAATAATTATCTCGATGCAAATGAGCAGCTGATTGGCAATCCAATCGATTTACGCAATAAAGGGATGGGAAATGTTTCTATCTACTCTGTCAAGGCTGATTATAGCTTAAATTTTTCAAAAACATTAAAAATGGAAACCGGCTGGAAAAGCAGCTGGGTAAAATCGCAGAGCGATGTCCGCTTCGACTCATTAAAAACTGCGGGTTGGCTCAACGATCCCCGCAGAACGAATGCCTTTTCATACAACGAAAATATAAACGCAGGTTATCTTTCCCTCGATCAAAGTTTTAAAAACCTACAGATCAAAGCAGGCCTTCGTGCAGAAAAGACTTTAGGTAACGGCAGCTCGTCAGGTACCAATACCTTGATTGACCGAAAATACTGGAAGCTTTTCCCAACGCTTTTTGTTTCCTTAAAACTCGATTCGAACAACCTCATAACAGCCGCATACCGTAAGAGTATCAATAGACCATCATACAGTAGCTTAAATCCATTTACCTTTTATTCCGATCCATACACTGCCCTACAAGGAAACCCCTTACTCCAACCATCATATGCCAATAGTTTCGAATTTAATTACTCGATTAAAAACTTCAGGGTGCTTACTTTAAGTTATTCGGTTAACAATGGTTCGATATCTGAAGTGGTTTATCAGAACAATAATACCAAAGAAAGTATCTCCAGACCAGAAAACCTGAACCGCACCGCAAATTTTTATATGGCCACAGGCAGTCCATTCGATATAAACAAATGGTGGAACAATAGTACCGAGGTATCAGCAGGATTTAACCGAACCGAATCAGCTGTACAGGGTAATGGTTACAATGCTTTTTCCTGGAACTGGTCGGTGGTCATGGATAATACCATCACCTTACCAAAAAACTATAGCTTAACCACCTATGCCTTTTACGATTCGCCATCTGTTTATGGCCTTTTCCACAATTTGGGAAGTTATCAACTTAATATTGGTGCTAAAAAATCATTCTGGAACAAAAATGCAACGTTGGCACTAAAAGTAAACGACATTTTTAACACGAGTAAGTTTAGGGCCAACCTGGAATACAATAACATTAAAACCTACTGGCAAAACGAGTGGGAAAGTCGCAGGGTAAATCTAAGTTTCACCTATAAATTCGGGAACATGAAAATTAAAACCGCACGTAAAAGACAAACCGGAACTAGCGAAGAAGAATACAGGGTAGGCAAAAATTAAGAATGAAGGTAAAATAAAATCGGTTAACTGAGTTAGATTGATACAGTTAACCGATTAACCAGTTTAAACAATTAAACCAGCTACAAAACTAATAACATCCAAATATTGCAGGCAAAATGACCGGAATTGCCCAGCGGACCAGCGAGTTTTTTAAACCCGGCTCTTTCGTACATGGTAATGGCTTTGGCAAGTTCCGGAAAAGACTCCAGATAAATTTCATTATAACCAAATTGCTGAGCAGACGCTATACTTTTCTCCATCAGCATTTTACCAATGCCTTTACCACGCGAAGCCGGAAGGGCATAAAATTTAACAAGTTCAACACATCCCTCTGGTAAACCGTCTGTTGGATAAATACCGCAGCCACCAATGATAACTCCGTCCTCTTCTGCCAGCCAATAAGCAGATTTAGGATGTTCGAAAAGTGTTGACAAATCATCAGTTGTAGGATCAGTATAAACAGTACCTGGCTTGTCTACTTTGAATTCTCTTAGAACCGTCCTGATCATTGAAGCCGTAGCAATGTTATCTTCCGGAGTTATTTTCCTAATGGTTATGGCCATATCTTATCATTTTATGCAAAATTAAAAAATGGCCAATTGTTTTAAAATAAAAGCAAACAAAATACAATCGAATTCCATTATACATATTAAAACAGATTTACACCATGGAAAACGAAGAAAATAAAAAGGAGACCACACCAAATAGCGATCATCCAAAACCAACAGATGATGTACAGCTGGAAATAGAAACTGTAATCCCCTCAACTGAAAAGGAGGCGCCTCAACCAGATGAGCCCGGACAAAAAAACGGAGAAACTGAGGAGCAGGAAAAAACAAAACTAAATGATCAGGCTGAAGAAGAAGGAACAGAAAAACCCCTTGAAGAAAGTAAAACTGACGGTGACGATAAACGAGACGATATTGAAACCACTACGCCAAGTGCCTAAGTTAATTTTGGTTAAACCCATATTGCAGCTGAAATAGTTTTAGTATTTTGGCGTTATGAATGATATGAAAAAGAAAATATTGCTTTTTTTGTTTACCATAACCACTTTTGGTTGTGGAATAAACAGGCAGGCGCAGCAGATAAAAGCCCTGGAAGACTGCACTTATAAAATTACTGGGGTAAAACAGGTAACTATAGCTGGAACAGATGTTAAAAGCTTAATTGATCAGCAAAGTTTTAGTCTAACCAGTTTACCAGGGGTGGCATTAGGCTTGCTAAGAAAAGACATTCCTTTAAAAGCCAACCTAAATTTAGAAATAACCAACCCATCGAGCAATTTAGCCGCTATTAACCAGTTTGAATATAAAATATTGGTTAATAATACCGATTTGGCAGAAGGCATTGTTAATCAGAATGTGAGCATTTCGCAAGGTCAAACTGTTACTGTTCCCGTGCAGTTGATGAGCAATATCTACGGATTAATTTCTAATGGCAATGTTTTTAATGACATTATCAAGGCTGCTCAAAAAGGGTCATCTTCAAAAGATGAAAAATTAGGCTTATTAACCATTAAAATAAGGCCAACTTTTATGCTGGGCGGTACACCTGTTAAATATCCGGGTTATATTACCATCAATAAAGATATCAGCAGTAAAATATTGTTGTAAATATGATCATAAACGAAAAATGCCAGCCTAACTATATATGTTAAGCTGGCATTTTTATTAGCGCTTCATTAAAATCTCTTGTGAGGTGCCATCACCATTCCTTTAAAACCATTTGGATCCAGCTTTTCGTCCAGCTCCCTTAATTGAGCTATCGATAATTTTGGTACTGCTGTGGTCGCTGTACTCAAACTGGCTGTTTTTTTCCCCGTAGTCACAAAATTACCGTTCCTGGCATAAGTTAAAGCGTAATTTAGCAAGGTCTCGTTTTCATCGCCCCATGCTTTACTTAAATCCTCTGGCGATTCTTTATCAACTGTAAGGCCAGAATAATAGCCACCAACACCAAGTTTGTTTTTGGTTTCAAATTCCGGGATATACATGTCTACTTTATCTATCCTGATCGGAAAGAAACCAACAGGCTTACCATACGTGGTCCTGCCAATTAGCTTTACATCCATTACTGGTTTCAAGCTATTAATGGTGAGCTCACTGGCCGATGCAGTAGCGCTCGTTACGATGAAATAAACCCGGTTTAATGTTAAACTACCTGATTTTGCAAATTTTTCTACATTGTCTGCTGCTGTTGGTGAGTAATTTAAATCAGCATAAGTTGCATACTTTCCGTTTACCCCAGTGGTAAAGGTTTGCAATTTACCTGCATCATCCAATAATGGTTGGTGTGCCAAAACAGAGGTTTTGCGTTGGGCGATAGTAATGTTTTGCAGATAATCATTATAATAAGAAGTAAACATGGTATTACCGTTTTCTCCCGACGGCGCCATTAAATTGATCATTTCAATAGCTGTTGAAACGTAGCCGCCGCCATTATAGCGTAAATCAACAACTACTTCACTAACACCCTGCGTAGCAAAATCAGAAAACACTGCACTTATTGCAGAGGAAGCATTATTGGTAAAACTATTAAATACAATATAACCTACTTTCTTTGTACCAACTGTATAAACATTGGTAAACAATATCGGGTTAACCGTATAGATACCACTTGATATAACAGCTGTTTTAGGGTTACCTGCAATGTCATTAAAAGCTAGGGTAACCGTTGCATTGGTACCAAAGATAGCGTTATTCAAAAAATTAACTGCACCAGGATAGGTCAAATCCGTTCTTCCGTTCACACTGGTTATCCTACAACCACGTGTTAACCCCTTCAATGCCGCCGGCGAGTTGGGATAAACATACTTCACCATCAAATCAGTAGCACTATTGTAATTATACTGAACAGAAAAACCATAGTCATTGGCCGAACCATTTACATCTGCTTTAAGCGCTCCTGTTTTTCCTGTAGTAGCTGCTGTATAGTCGAAAAACGAATATTTAGGTTCACCAGAATTGCTTACATATTCATATGGCTTGCCTGTTGCCGGGTCTAATGAATACTGTGTCATAGCATATAGTTCAGCCTCATTCGAACTGAATCTCCTTGGATTGAATACCTCGTAGGTTGGAAGCGAAGTATTCCAGTAATAAAGTTCCTTTCCGTATAAAAAAATAGAATCTTTGGTCAGTTCATCCCGCGTTCCGCTAGGCGTAGTTACAGCCGGCGGTGTTTCGGTCTCAGGTACCGTACTGCTCTTTTTGCAGCCGCTAATTGCTCCGAAGCTTAAAAAACCTAGTATCACCAGGGAAAGGAATTTTTTATTTCTCATAGAAGTTATAGTAGTATAATATTCAACATACGTATTAGGCAGTGGTAAGGTTGTTTAAAAATGAAGTTTTATCTATCCAAAACTCCATCTCATTCTAAATACTGGGCCTGTACATAGATGTGAATGAACTACGTAAATCTACCGATTAAATTACTTTTCACAACGATATTTATTAAATTTCAAAAGATATTTAAATCTATCTTCAACGTTAGTCCTTATCCCCCCATAAATTGTCGCCTTTGCACCGCTTTAGTCGGCTAATTTATTTGCAAATTTGATCTAACAAATTATTAATCAATATTATTCGATATAATTTCTAATTAATCCGAGTGAAGAATAACGAGAACTTAAATTATACCTTATGGAAAAAATTCAATTTAAAACCACAATTAACGCACCAAGAGAGAAAGTTTGGGATGTACTTTTTGGGTTAAAAACCTACCCTGAATGGACCGCTGTATTTGCTGAAGGATCGCAAGTGGAAACTGACTGGAAAAAAGGAAGCCGGGCCATTTTTGGAGATGGCAAAGGAAATGGGATGGTTGCGGTGATCCACGAAAATATACCCAATCAACACCTGTCCATTAAACACATCGGCGAAATAAAAGATGGCAAAGAAGAGCTACACGATTGGGGCGAATCTTTCGAAAATTATACCTTAAACGAAAAAAACGGCATAACCGAACTACTGATCGATATGGATATGGTTAAAGAATGGGTCGAATATTTCACAGAAACATGGCCAAAAGCTTTAGCTAAAGTGAAAGAAATTGCCGAAAGATAAAGATTTAAAGAGACATATAATAACCAAAAAAGCCTTTCATTACTGAAAGGCTTTTAGAAGTGGTGCCACCTGGATTCGAACCAGGGACACAAGGATTTTCAGTCCTTTGCTCTACCGACTGAGCTATGGCACCATCCGTTTGGGATTGCAAATGTAGTGTTCTTTTTCTAAAATCCAAAAAAGGATTTCAGATTTTTTATATAAATGCATAGATAACGCGTCAACTTTTTGATCAGCAGAAAGATGCGATAAAATATTTTTATTCATTTATCCAAAATCATCAATATAAATGAATCTGCTGTTTCCGCTAAACTTCGAGCATTTCAAAAAACTACCAAAAACGAAAAAAGCCTTTCATTGCTGAAAGGCTTTTGGAAGTGGTGCCACCTGGATTCGAACCAGGGACACAAGGATTTTCAGTCCTTTGCTCTACCGACTGAGCTATGGCACCATCCGTTTGGGATTGCAAATGTAGTGTTCTTTTTTCAAAAGCAAAACTTTTTTTCGATTATTTCATTGTGACGCTGATTATCAATAAATTAATTTTTCTTTTTTCGAAAAGCACATGGTCATCCTTGCTTAGAATGAATACAAACAAAAAATTTTTAAGATTTTTTATGCATGCATAGTATTTTATTTGGATTAATATCCTATTTTAGCATGACAATCTAATTTTGCATGGTAGCACAGATCCTTTTTCTAGTACTTACACTTGCAGCAATTGCGCTGTTTACAGTTAACCTGCGTAAAATAATTCGCAACATCCGCTTAGGCAAACCGGTGAACCGACAAGATCAGCCGCAAAAAAGATTAATGACCATGCTTCGGGTGGCTTTTGGTCAATCTAAAATGGTTGTTCGCCCTATCCCTGCCTTTCTCCATTTTTTTGTTTACATCGGCTTCGTGATCATCAACATCGAAGTATTGGAAATCATGATTGACGGATTATTCGGCACGCATCGTATTTTTAATGGTCTGGGCGGTTTGTATAATTTCCTGATCGGCTCTTTCGAAATCCTGGCCTTTACCGTTTGGGTTTCCTGCGCTATTTTTCTTGTCCGTAGAAACATTTTAAAACTCAAACGCTTTAGTGGCGTAGAGATGAAAAGCTGGCCAAAATCTGATGCCAACTATATTCTCATCACGGAGATTTTGTTAATGAGCGCTTTCTTGTTCATGAATGCAGCTGATGCAAAACTACAGCTCATGGGGGCCAGTCATTATATTCATGCCGGTGCATTTCCAGTAAGCCAGTATTTAATGAACATTTTGCCATCATCAGAAAACACCTTGGTTATTATCGAACGCAGCTGTTGGTGGTTCCACATCATTGGTATTTTGGCTTTCTTAAATTACCTGCCCTATTCAAAACATTTCCATATTCTTTTTGCTTTTCCAAACACCTATTTTTCAAACCTGGAACCTAAAGGTGAGTTTACCAACATGGCTTCAGTTACCAATGAGGTAAAAGCGATGCTCGATCCTTCTTTTGTTCCAGCAGAAGCTGAACCAGGTAAATTTGGTGCCAACGACGTGACCGATTTAAGCTGGGTAAACCTGATGAATGCTTATACCTGCACTGAATGTGGAAGATGTACATCGGTATGTCCGGCTAATATTACTGGTAAACTTTTATCTCCGCGAAAAATCATGATGGACACCCGCGACCGGATAACCGAAGTGGGCCAGAATATTGATAAACATGGCGAAGCACACCAGGATGGGAAATCATTATTGGACGATTACATCAGCAGAGAAGAGATCTGGGCCTGTACCAGCTGTAACGCCTGCGTTGAAGCCTGCCCGGTAAATATAGATCCTTTACAGATTATCATGGAACTGCGTCGTTTTGCCGTAATGGAAGAATCTCAGGCTCCGGGAAGTATTAATGCGATGCTGGGCAATATTGAGAATAACCAGGCACCTTGGAAATACTCTCCAGCTGACCGCTTTAACTGGGCGAAAGAAAGTTAGCAGTTGGCAGTTTTCAGTTTTCAGTTGACAATGAATTAAATAATAATCATATCAAGTCTTTATACTTGTTACTTGATACCAGATCATAAACAAATGGAATTTAAAGTACCTACAATGGCCGAGTTAATGGCTGCAGGTGAAGAACCGGAAATATTATTTTGGGTAGGTTGCGCTGGAAGTTACGATGAAAGAGCGCAGAAAATTACCCGCGACATTTGCAAAATCTTACATCATGTAGGTATTAAATATGCTGTTTTAGGAACGGAAGAGAGTTGTACCGGAGATCCTGCCAAAAGAGCTGGGAACGAGTTCCTTTTTCAGATGCAGGCCATGACCAATATTGAGGTATTGAATGCTTATAACATTAAAAAAATTGTTACCGGCTGTCCGCATTGTTTCAACACCATTAAAAATGAGTATCCCGGTTTAGGCGGCACTTATGAAGTGATCCACCATACGCAACTAATACAGGATTTAATTAATGAAGGCAAGCTAAAAGCCGAAGGCGGCGAAAGTTTCAAAGGCAGAAAAATCACTTATCACGATCCATGTTATCTGGGTCGTGGCAATGGAATTTATGAAGCACCTAGAAAAGCGTTAGAGGTACTTGATGCACAGTTGGTAGAAATGAAACGCTGCAAAAGTAATGGCTTATGCTGTGGTGCTGGTGGCGCCCAGATGTTTAAAGAACCAGAGAAAGGAAATAAAGACATTAATGTTGAACGTATTGATGAGGCATTAGAAACCAATCCACAGGTTATTGCAGCAGGTTGTCCGTTCTGTATGACGATGTTAAGTGATGGTATTAAGCTAAAAGATAAAGAACAGGAAATTAAGGTATTGGATATTGCAGAGATTACCGCAAGGGCAAACGGACTTTAACAACCGTTTCACCTAAATAAAGAAGCTGTATCATTAGAGTGATTGTTATCCTGGGGTTAGGTTTCGTTATTGCGAACCAGATTGAGAGCCACGTAATAGTCATGAATACTTTTAAAAAAATTAATAAACAATCTTAATTCACATGCTTCAAGATTTCCGCCCGCGAGAAAATGACTCCACACGATACTGTACTCCAAAACAAACAGTTTTCTTAAAATTATGATCTAATGGCGTTATTTTTAGGAAAGCAATTTCGACAATCCTTAGGTTATTTTCTTCCTGCTCTACCTCATGCCATGAAATGGCATCCGTTCGATCAGGTTTAGATTGGTTGTTTTTCTGCTACTAGGTCAGTTTTCCCGTTGCACAGAACTAAATTTATAGCCCTGATCGCAGCGGCATCCCCAGATCCTTCATCGGGGATAAAGCGGAGAGCAGGAGTAACTTAAAAAAAAGCGAATAACATTGCGCTCCGAAAATAACCAAAAATCTTTTTATAATATAATTGTTGCTTAGTCTTAGAAAGTAATTTCAGCAATCCTTAGGTTAATTTCTTCCTGCTCTACCTCCTGCCATGAAAAATGGCATCCGTCCGATCAGGTTTAGCTTAGTTTCTTTCTGCTACCAGGTCAGTTTTCCCGTTGCACAGAACTAAATTTATAGCCCTGATCGCAGCGGCATCCCCAGATCCTTCATCGGGGATAAAGCGGAGAGCAGGACTAAAAAAAATGAGAATGACCCTGCGCTTCAAAAACAAACAACAAGCTTAATAACCTGAATTCGATAATTATTTGCTAAAAACAGTGCTTTAAAAGTGAATGATTTAGCGCTATTCGTCATGCTGAATTTATTTCAGCATCTATTAACAGGAAAGAACCTGAAATAAATCAGGGTGACGACTTTGAATTAAAAATATCTGAAATGAGTCCTTTCAGAGATTAATTTTATTCAGCTTATCACGAATGAGATTTAAATCTTCAGCCTCCATATTTTTTAAAGGGATAACGATCTGCGTAGCCATCGAATCCACATCCCCTCCCCTATCTTTATAGGTCTGCACAATCACATCATCTCCTTTGGTATGAATATATAATTTACCTGCAGTGGTTGTACCATAATAATCCATATCCTTAAATTTCGAGAGCTTGAATGCGAAATACTCTGTTTTACCGTTATTAAAATATCGCTTATAACGGCAAAAGCCATTGTTGGTAACATTTAATTCGTAGCGTTTTATCCGATCGCTTTCCTGGCTGTTATCATAATGATCGGTGAAGGTTTTATGGAGATAGCTGGCACACTGTTCCATAGATTCGGGATCTGAAAAAGCACATAAAAACATACAAAAAGCCGGAAATAGGGACATTTTCAAGCAGCGTGTAAACTTTTTCATCGGGTTAGCGTTTTAAACACAGCAATTTAATTAAAATCGTAAATTTGTATATGAGTTTTTCTCCACAATCAAGAGTTTGGATATACCAAAGCGATCGCAAATTTACTTCTACTGAAGAAACTGAGATCTTAAACAAGCTAGCAGCTTTTACTAACCAATGGAAAGCACACGGAAATGAATTGCTTGCAAAAGCAGAAATACGTTATGGCTTTTTTATTATTCTAACCGTCGATGAAAGTCAGGCTGGCGTCACCGGTTGTTCGATTGATAGTTCAGTTCGCCTTATTAAAGAAATTGAGCAGGAATATCATGTAGATCTTTTTAATCGTTTCAACATCGCCTATAAAGTAAATGGAGAAGTGGTGGTAAATAACAAGGAAGACTTTGAAACTTTAGTAAATATAAAACAGGTAACCACAGAAACGATTGTGTTTAACAATATGGTTCAAAACCTGGCTGAGCTTGAAACGAAGTGGGAAGTTCCTTTTAAAAATAGCTGGCATTCTACTGTTTTTGCACATTTATTATAAGCTCATGTTCATCGTAGATCTTAAATATATTGTTCCACTCACTGAGTTAGATGCGCATATGGAAGCCCATGTGCAATATTTAAAGAAATACTATAAGAAAAATATTTTTGTGGCTTCGGGCAGAAAAGTGCCCCGAACCGGTGGAATTATTTTGGCCCTGGCTAAAGATGAAGCTGAATTAAAGAAAATTTTGATGGAAGATCCGTTTTATAAACACCGATTGGCGGATTTCACCATCACACATTTTCTTACCTCCCAATACCATCCTGATCTGGAATCGCTTTTAAGCTAATCTATTCCTTGAATTGTTCTTATTCCAGCTATTTTTATTGTAAGCCAAACAATTAGCTAACAAAAAACATTATATTGGTTAAATCAAATCATGTTTATGAAGCGCTGGCTTAAAATCTCTTTAAAAATCCTATCGGTTTTCGTTATCCTGATTATTTTAACCTGGCTTGCAGGCGCTTTTTACATCAGCAGAAATAAAAAAGAAGTATTGGCTTCTATCCTCTCGCAACTGAATAAAAACTTAAACGGACAGATTACCGCCACCAGCATGGAGCCTACGCTGCTGAAAAGCTTCCCGGGGGTTTCTGTTTCGTTAAATGGGGTTTTATTAAGAGATAGCTTATGGGCACAGCATAAACACGACCTGCTAAAAGCACAGGATATTGATGTTTCATTAAATGTACTATCCCTTATTATAGGCAATATCAACATTAAACAGATTGCCATTAACAATGCCTCCATTTATATCTATACCGATTCAACAGGTTATAGCAACACCAGCATTTTTAAGAGTAAACCGAAAACCGATAAAAAATCGTCACCAAAATCTTCCGCCCTGGAAGTTAAAAAAATTGATTTTAACCAGGTGAGCCTGGTATTGGACAATAAGAAAAGATTTAAACTGTTTAATTTTAACATCGATCAGATCCAGGGCAGAATGGAATACCCGGATAGTGGGTGGACAGGTAAAATTAAGTTACAGACTAAAGTAAACAGCTTTGCCTTTAATACCCGTAAAGGTAGCTTTTTAAAAGATAAAACTTTAGATGGCACCCTGAATGCGCATTATAGTCGTGATTTGGATGCGATTATACTAAGCCCCAAAATCCTGAAAATTGGTGGCCACCCGTTTAAAATCGGAGCCAAAATAGACTTAGCTAAATCTGCTTTTGCCATTAGCATTGCTGTTGACGACATTTTATTCAGGGATGTTGCTTTACTTTTATCCCCCAACATTTCCTCCAAACTGCTAAAATTTGGCATTGAAAAACCAATCGATATTAGGGGTAACATCATTGATGACGGATCAGGAAAATATGGAGATCCTTTGATCAACGTTGGCATAACGGTAAGAGACAATGTGGTTTCTATCCCGGCAGGTAAATTAACAGCCTGTAATTTTGATGGCTCATTTACCAATCGCGATACCGTCGGCGGCATTATTGGCGATGAAAATTCTTCCATTAAGTTCCACAGGCTTACGGCAAAATATTTTAATGCACCGCTTAAAATTGACACTTTTACGGTTAACAATCTTTCCCGTCCTATTGCCACAGGGTTGGTCACTTCGCAATTTCCGCTAACCAACCTAAACAATTCATTGGGCACGAACGATTTTGAATTTAAAAACGGTACTGCCAACTTAAGGTTGTATTGCAAGGCTGATATTGACAATTTCAGGTTTACCAAACCGGTTGTATCGGGTAAAATACAGATTGCTGATGCTGATATTCTTTACATACCAAGAAAACTCCATCTGGTAAAAAGTGCTTTAAATATCAATTTTAACCAAAATGATTTATCCGTACAGAACGGGCATTTCCAATTGGGTAAAAGCGAACTCAATGTAAGCTGTAACATTGCCAACTTTGCCAACCTGTATTATACGGCTCCGGAAAAAATATTGGTGAATTTAAAAATGTCGAGCCCCCAACTCTACCTAAAAGAGTTTTTACCTTTCTTAGGACCAAGAACGGCAAAGAAAAAATCGGGTGGCAATAAAAAAGTCGTTTCGAAAGAGCTTAGCAATGTGCTGGAGCTCTCCAAAATGAACATCCGTTTAACCGTAGATAAAGCCATTTATGATAACTTCCTGGCCAAAAACCTCGATGCCGATATTTCTTTACGTGGCGGAGGTATATTCTTTAATAAAATAAGTGTTATACATGCAGGCGGTCAATTATCGCTTAATGGGAATATTATGCAGGAAGCGTCATCAAATAGCTTTAAGGTCAACTCAAAGATCAGCCATGTAAGCGTAAAGGACTTCTTTTATTCGTTTGACAACTTTGGGCAAAACACCATTACCAATAAAAATTTAAAAGGTTATTTGTCATCGTTAGTTAACATTTCTGGTAGAATATCGCACACAGGAAAAATTCTGCCAAGATCAATCAACGGTAAAGTAGTGTTCAACCTGAACAATGCCGCATTGGTTAATTTCGAGCCGATGGTTAAGGTAGGTAAATTTGCCTTTGCCAACAGAAACCTATCAAACGTAGAAATCAAAAATCTTGATGGAACCCTTAATATTCATGGAGATAAGGTAGAGATCAGTCCGATGCAGGTTAACTCCAGCGCTTTAAACTTTAATGTAAAGGGTATTTATGCTTTAGGTACCGGTACAAATGTACAAATGGACATTCCATTGCGAAATCCAAAGGGAGATGAAAACCTAACTAAATCAGAAAAAAGAGAAGCCCGTATGCGAGGTATCGTATTGCACTTAAAAGCTATTGATGATGAAAAGGGCGGGATAAAGATCAGGTGGAATAAAGATCATGACTAGTATCAGTCCATAGTCTCAAGTCCTAAGTCGATAAACGGACTGAAGACTCAGGACTTGAGACTCCAGGCTAAAAATCCAGGGGTCCCAACCTGTTCATATTTCTCAAAATCAGGTACTGGCGATGCCTGATATAGGGAGTTGCATTTTTGGGTGTCCACCTTCTGGGGTTTGGAAAACAAGAAGCAATTAAAGCGGCTTGTTTTTTGGTCAATTTTGTACACGATTTGCCATAATATGCTTGAGCAGCGGCCTCGGCACCATAAATTCCGTCGCCCATTTCAATTACATTGAGGTAAACTTCCAATATTCGTTCTTTGCTCCAAAACAACTCTATCAACAAAGTAAAATAGGCTTCAAAACCTTTTCTGATCCATGATCGGCCAGGCCATAAAAAGACATTTTTAGCAGTTTGCTGTGAAATGGTACTTCCACCTTTAATCTTTTTTCCTTTGGCATTACTGGCAAATGCTTTTTCTATGGCTTTCATATCAAAACCGATATGGGATAAAAAAAGCTGATCTTCAGCAGAAACTGCTGCCCTTTTCATGTTATCAGAAATATCATCAAATTTGACCCATTTTTTTTCTGTTTTAAAAGGTTTTCCATCTGCTTTACGCTCAATATTTCGGAGTACCATTAAAAGGGTAATAGGTGGATTGATGAAACGGAGCGCGATAACCCAAAACACAGAAACCAATAAAAAATAGATGAATACTTTTGTAGCCGCATTGGTAATTTTCTTCAGCAGAGGATGTTTTGCTTTACTTTTGGTCTTGGTTGCCCGTGTTTTTGCCATAAACGCAAAGGTAATTAAAGAGACTGAAAATGAAAGCGGGAATAAAGGCCTTAATCGTGAAGATACTAACTATCTGCAGGCACAAGTACCATCAATTTCTTTCATCACAGGGCTAATTTATACCGATAAATAAGTTTGTTTATGTATTTTAGACCGGCAATGAGAATCAACTGTTCTCATTCCCTATGCCAAACGAAAACCCGAATATCAGAACCACGAACAATTAACCAAATGAAAAAACTAAGCTACCTATTTCTCGCCCTTGGCTTATGGAGCTGCAGCACCACTAAAAATATCAATAACAAATCTGAAAAGTGGATCATACTTTTTAACGGGAAAGACATTAAGGATTGGAATGTTAAAATCCACCATCACGACTATAATGTAAATTTCGGTAATACTTTTAGGGTTGAAGATGGCATCATTAAAGTACGATATGATCAATATGGCGATTTTAATGATCAGTTCGGCCACCTTTACTATAAAACACCTTTTTCATGTTATCATTTGAAGTTGAAATACCGTTTCGTAGGCGAGTTGCAAAAAGGAGCACCAAGTTATACGTTACGCAATAGCGGTGTGATGTTCCATTCTCAGGATCCGAAAACAATGCCCAAGGAACAAGATTGGCCAATTTCGATTGAGATGCAGTTTTTAGGTGGCTTGAGTGACGGTCGCCCCCGCCCAACGGGAAATATGTGTTCCCCAGGTACCGACATTTTTTATAAGGGTAAATTGTACGACAGCCATTGCCTGGACTCTAAATCTAAAACATATGACGGTGATCAATGGGTATCTGCAGAATTGATTGTATTAGGCGATTCACTCGTTACCCACATCATCAATGGCGATACCGTTTTACAATATAGTAAACCCCAGATTGGCGGAGACGTGGCCAACCGTTACGACCCTAAAATTAAAATAGATGGCAAAGCACTTAAATCGGGTTTTATTGCTTTACAAAGTGAAGGACAACCGGTAGATTTTAAAGATATCCAGATTATGGAGCTTCCTCACCATAGTATGAAAAAATCTAAGTAAACATTTTTCGATATCATACGTTACAACAACATGAAAGTTGCATTAATTACAGGCGGAAGCAAGGGAATTGGTTTCGGCATTGCCGAATCACTTTTAAAAGAAGGCTATAAAGTAGCCATTACAAGCAGAACGATTGCCAGTGCAAATCAGGCTGCATCTCAATTGGTAGCGCATGGTGATGTGTTGGCTATTGAAGCAGATGTGGTAGATTTTAAATCTCAGCAGGATGCTGTAAACCTGATACTCGAAAAATGGGGACAATTGGATGTACTGATTGCCAATGCCGGTATTGGTCATTTTGCTCCGGTTGATGAATTGGACATTAATCTATGGAAAGAGACGATTGACACCAATTTAACAGGTGTTTTCTACAGTATCAAAGCCTCGGTTGAAGAAATTAAAAAGACTAAGGGGCATATCTTTACGATCTCCAGCTTGGCAGGGACCAACTTTTTTGCGGGAGGATCAGCTTATAATGCCAGTAAATTCGGCTTGACAGGTTTTACACAATCGGTAATGCTTGATTTAAGAAAATATGGTGTAAAGGTGAGTACCATTATGCCGGGATCGGTAGCGAGCCACTTTAACGATCATCAACCCAATGCTGAAGATGATGCCTGGAAAATCCAGCCAGAAGACATGGGCAAACTGATTGTCGATTTGTTAGCGATGCCAGCAAGAACGCTGCCAAGTAAGGTAGAAATCAGACCAACTACGCCGAAAGGATCATAAGGACGGATGATGGACGGTGGAGGTAATTGTACAACCTAATAGATTACCATCATTTTTATACTGCGGGGAGCGATTAAGCGTTTCCCATACACTTTAATAATTTAACTCAATATCAGTTTATTGCATTATTCATTCAATCCAAATGACCTGACTTTATTACAAAAAACATATCAATTTGGGTTGACTTTGTTACAAAAACGAAATAAAATGGGTTGACTCTATTACAAATCGAATTAAAAACACCCTTAAGCTAGAAAAAACAATTACGACATCAGGAAAGCCATATTTGTGGCTAAACCTTCCATATTATTCAGGAACGCGCATAGCAGAATATGCGAAATGGTTAACAGATCAAACACTTTAGCCATACAGCTTAAACTGCCTTCGTGATTCTATCTTACATTATTCATCTTCCATAAAAAAAGTCTCGATGAAAATCGAGACTTTTTATTGATTCTTTAAAGAATGCTTATTCAGCAATTACTTCGAAAGGAACCTGAACTTTAACTTCTTTGTGTAAGTTTAAGTTAGCTACATATTCGCCAACAAATTTAGGTTCAGTTTCGAAAGTGATACGACGACGGTCTACATCAAAGCCTTGTGCTTTTAATGCTTCAGCAATCTGGATGGTATTAACCGCTCCGAAGATTTTTCCGCTTTCGCCTGCTTTGGCACCGATTGAAAGTTTAACATCAGCTAAGCGCTCAGCCACACCTTCAGCATCTTTCTTAATTTTATCTTGTTTAAAAGCAGCTTGCTTTAAATTTTCTGCCAACACTTTTTTAGCAGAAGAAGTAGCTAGTGCTGCAAATCCTTGAGGGATTAAATAGTTACGGCCAAAACCTGGCTTTACTGTAACTACATCATCTTTCTCTCCAAGGCCTTTAATATCTTGTTTTAAAATAATTTCCATATCTCTAGCCTCCTATTTTAATTGATCAGCAACGAAAGGTAACAAACCGATATGACGGGCACGTTTAACGGCCTGTGCCACTTTACGTTGGAATTTTAACGAAGTACCGGTTAAACGGCGTGGTAACAATTTACCTTGATCGTTAATAAATTTCAACAAGAAGTTTGCATCCTTGTAATCAATGTATTTAATGCCATTTTTCTTGAAACGGCAATATTTTTTACGGTTATCCTCTACTTTAGGGGCAGTTACGTATTGTATTTGTTCTCTTGCCATTACGCTGCAACCTCCTTAGTTTTTTTGTTAAAAGCACCACTACGCTTTTTCTCATTGTAAGCAACAGCGTGTTTGTCTAAACGGATAGTTAAGAAACGTAACACACGCTCATCGCGTTTTAATTCAAGCTCTAATTTTGCGATCAAATCTCCTGAAGCTTTGTATTCAGTTAAGTTGAAGAATCCATTTGATTTTTTTGCAATTGGATACGCTAATTTTCTCAAACCCCAATTATCTTCCTGGATAATTTCGGCTCCGTTATCAGTTAGAACTGCTTTGAATTTAGCTAATGCCTCTTTCGCAGCCTCTTCAGATAACAACGGGGTTAGAACGATAACAGTTTCGTACTGATTCATTGTTATAAATTATGTTTTTAATTTTTTAATCCCGAGGTATATTACGGGGATGCAAAAGTAACAATATATTTCTTAAAATCAAATGATTAATTGGATTTTATGTACTGAACTAAAATATAATGAGGTAAAATGGAAGATGGAAATAAAACCAGTCTTGTAACATCATCCATCTCACATAAAAAATAATCAGATTTTATCTATACAGGGCAGTTTTACAACATCAGCCAATCTTACCTCTCCCATCATACATAAAAAAGGGAGTTCGTCTATCCGACAATCTCCCTATATCAATTAGCTGTAAAGATTTTTAATAGGTTTCTATCGTTTTTACAAAACTATCATCATTGTACTTAACCACAAAGGTTAACTCTTTAGAATCTGTTTTGCCGACATTGAATTTCTTTATCAATTGTGATTTATCCTTGAATACTTCATTGTAAACCACATCGTTGTACTCGTTATACACGCTAACTTCTACCGGATTGTTTTCCAGGTTTTCAAGGTTAAGCGTAATGACCTGATCCTTTTTAGTATAAACTGGCCTGAATACATTGGATATCTTTGGCTCAGAAACAATCGCTTCACCATTTTTGATTATTACATTGTATTTAGCAACTTTTTCACCTGATTCTGCTTTAAGCGTATACTTTCCGTCAGGAAGTTCATTAAGGTCATAGATTTTGCTGGAAGCTGCCGGAGCATGAATGGTTTCTTCAAACAATACTTCATTATCCGCATCAATTAACGATACATTAATATTCTCTGCTTTATCTACAGAAAAACGGATAAATTTTTCCTTTTCACCTTTTACTTTTAAAGTAAAATCACCATCGTTAGCGTATACACCCGTAGCAGTAAAAAATAAGGCTGCTATTAAACCGATTTTTAAGAACTTTTTCATAACCAATATTTTTAAAGAATTAATAACTATATGATACCACTAAGGTAAGGAGGCAATTGACAGATAGTTGATTGCATATTTTCCAATATCTATGTTATATTACCCTTATTAACCGGCTATTTTAACAAAAAGCATAATAAAGCATATTTTTTATGTATTTTAGTATAATAATTTAATAGGATATGAAACCAAGTTTTGAGGTTGTTGAGCCTTCTTTCGGAAGTTCATTTTATTATTCTAAATATGTAGAAAATGCCAACAACATGGCTCACCTTTGGCATTACCATCCTGAAATTGAAATGGTATTTGTTAACGGCGGCGCCGGAAAAAGACAGATCGGCAGTCACGTTTCTTATTATACCGAAGGCGATCTGATTCTCATTGGCAGTAACCTCCCCCACTGTGGCTTTACTGATACCAATACCGGCAACAAAAACGAAACCGTTATCCAAATGAAACCTGATTTTCTGGGCAGCGTTTTTTTGGGCCTGCAGGAGATCAAAGGAATACAAGAATTGTTTGATAAATCAAAAGCTGGAATAGCTTTTGGCACGGAAACCATGCAAGCAGTGGGCCACAGTATAGAAATGATGGACGATCAGCCGCCTTTTGAAAGACTTTTATCCCTGCTTGGTATATTAAATGAACTTGAACATGCCAAAGACTATAAAATTTTAAATGCCGACGGATTTTCGATGGAAATGCAGGTACAGGATAATGACCGGATTAACATGGTTTTTAATTATGTAAAAGATCATTTCCAGGAACAGATTAGCTTACAGCATGTAGCAGAAATGTCAAGCATGACCGTTCCATCCTTTTGCCGTTACTTCAAAAAGATCACCAAGAAAACATTTACACATTTCGTAAACGAGTATCGGGTAGTACATGCGTCAAAGCTTTTAGCCGAAAAACAGACCAGCATTGCGAATATTTCTTACGAAAGCGGTTTTAACAACTTTAGCCATTTTAATAAATTATTTAAGGAGTTTACAGGCAAAAGCGCTTCAGAATATAGGAATGAATTGAAGGCTATTATAAAATAACAGCCTATTTTCATAAATATAGGTGTATTCTCAGCGTTTTCTCTTCTAGGTCCTTCGACAATGAAAACGAAATTTTTTATCGATACTCACCAATCTGCACGGACTTACAAGTCTTGTAGTTATTTCAAAGCTACTGTCTTAAATTACTTTACAAGTATTATTAGAAATCTGATCGAAATACTGAATTGCTATTCCATCGTTACTAAAACGACAATACGCTTCCTTGGCAGTTAAATAAACAGACTCACCCAACAATTTACCTGTACAACCATAACTCTTTTGAACCAACTGCTCATATTTCAATTTACCACTACTTTAATGATAAAATTATTTATTACCTGAAATCGATTAATAGTTCAGCTTTAAATGGCCCCCGTAAGATATTTTCAATTCAGAGTCGTCCTGAACCGAGCCTTGGCGAGCTCACCGAAGGTAATTCATTTCAGGGTCCTTCATGCTAAAGATGCTGACCATGCAGTAGCTACAAGGTAATTGAAAACACTAGCGCTACTTGTAAAATAAATTCAGCATGAATAATAGATCAAAATTGATCACTTTTACAACACTATTTTTAACAAATAATTATCAAATTCAGGTTTATCGGCTCTTTTTTACAGGAACATTAGATTAATAATAAGCAGGATAGGATGCAATGGATGAACGTTTGACTTTTCATGAAAATATTTCACGAATATATATTTTAGTTATAAATTAATAAAACCATTTTTAACGTTTCATTCCATAATCAACCATGAAAAAACTCCTGCTACTGGCCATAGCCAATATGATTTGCGTATCGCTTTTTGCTCAATATGTCGACATCAACCTGGTCAATTGCAAAATAAGTGATACTGAACAAAAGAAAATAGAAAAACTAATCGCCTATGAGCGTATGTTCTGCAATGAAATTTTTGAAACAAGGGAAAACATTACCGCCCCTGTAAAACTAAACCTCTACGGAAAAAATAAAGATTACAGGTTAGTGCAAAAAACATACAAAGCACCCATTAACAGTGCTGGATTCTACATAGCAGCAATTAATGAAGCCTTCGTATACAAAAGCAGCGATTTTATTCCGGTTGCACTCCACGAGGCCAGTCACAGTATTTTTCAGTTCAATTTTAAAAATTCGCCTAAATGGCTGAATGAGGGATTAGCGGAGTTTTTTGAAACTCTTGACTTTGACAGTGAAGGAAATTTATATGCTTACCCACAAAGCGCAAGAATTAAAAGCATAAAATCAGGAATAGATGTTAAAGATAGTGAAAGATTAAAAAACTTCTTTAAAATATATAGTGGTTCATTTTATGGCCATGATATAGATGATAACTACAATACCGCGTATAGTGTGATTTACTTTTTTATCAAATCAAAAAGAACGGACATGCTTAAAAACATCATTAAACTAAATACGCGGGGTTATGACACAGAAAAAGCAATCGAACTTACTTTTGGTAGTTTTGACAAATTTGAAGAAAGATATAAACAGTTTTATTACTATCATAGATAATCTTTAATGTCGGCTGACAAGGGAGCTTCTTTCTGATCACATTTCAACTTTTCCACATTCCAACATTTCAATCTAACAACACCTAAATTTTTCCTATTTTCGTGCCGATGGAAAATTTTATCGTTTCTGCCCGTAAATACCGCCCAGCCACCTTCGAAACCGTTGTTGGCCAGCAGCATATTACCGGCACGTTAAAAAACGCCATTAAAAACAATCAACTTGCCCAGGCATTTTTATTTTGCGGGCCTCGTGGAGTGGGTAAAACGACCTGTGCTCGTATCCTGGCCAAAACCATTAACTGTACCAACCCTACAGCCGATATGGAAGCCTGCGGCCAATGCGACAATTGCCTGTCTTTCCAAAACGGACATTCATTTAATGTACACGAATTAGATGCGGCTTCAAACAACTCTGTTGATGATATCCGGAGTTTAATTGAACAGGTTAGAATACCGCCACAAGCTGGAAAGTATAAAATCTATATCATTGATGAGGTACACATGTTATCTCAAAGCGCATTTAATGCGTTTCTGAAAACACTGGAAGAACCACCATCTTATGCTATTTTTATCCTGGCTACTACCGAAAAACATAAAATCCTGCCAACCATTTTATCACGTTGCCAGATTTTTGATTTTAACCGCATCCAGGTAGAAGACATTGCCAGTCACCTATCCAAAATAGCCCAACGCGAAAACATTGCTTTCGAAAGTGATGGCCTGCATATTATTGCGCAAAAGGCCGATGGTGGATTACGTGATGCGCTTTCGATGTTCGATCAGATTGCCAGTTATGCAAACAAGAACATTACCTATAAGGCGGTAATCGATAACCTCAATATTTTAGATTACGATTATTTTTTCAAGCTCACCTCCTATTTAACAGCAGCAGAAGTGAGTCAGACCTTGCTCCTGTTTGATGAAATTTTGAACAATGGTTTTGATGGCAACAATTTTATCAATGGTTTGGCCAGTCACTTCCGTAATTTATTGGTCGGTAAAGATGCTGCTACCATTAAATTGTTAGAGGTTAGCGAAAATATTAAACAAAAATATCTGGATCAGTGCAGGCAAACCGAATTGTCATTTCTGTTAACGGCATTAAATTTAGCCAACACCTGCGATTTAAACTACAAAAACTCTAAAAACCAGCGTTTACAGGTAGAGTTGGCCTTGATTAAAATGTGCCATATCCGGTCGGTCGTCAATTTAGCACAACAGCCTTTAAGCCCCAATAACACAGCAACTGACGCAGATCAGGATAAAAAAAAAACTAATGTTATAGCTGAAAAAGCTGAAAATACGAAGCCGACAGCCGAAAGCGAAAAGACCATTCCTGAAACAATACCTGCCTTTAACACCCGTGTTCAGTCCAGCCCCCCTGTAGCGGAAAAAGCAAAAGAAAGCCCGAAAGTAAGCATTCCTTCGCCCTCTGCAACTTCCATCAGCATCAATATCCCAAAGGCAAGCGCAACAAGTATGCTGATCCCATCTTTGAATGATTTTGACCGCATCGCAAAGGAAGAAGAAGACAAAGGACCGAAAAAAGCAACCGGTGAAGCAAGGGAGCCTTTTAGTTACGATCGTTTACTGGAAGTATGGAATACTTTTACGCAAAAGATGAAGGCTGCCGATAAAATTAACCTTTTCACAATCTTAAATAATTTTGCACCAAGACTTTTAAATCCGGAGCTGATCGAAATTTCGGTAGAGAGTAAAACACAGGAACACCTGGTACAACAAGAATCTGTTGAACTATTAAATTTCTTACGGAACGAACTTAGAAATTTTGGTATTGAAGTTACTTATAAGTTAACCGAGCGGAAGATAGAAAACAGGCTCTACGGTAATCGCGAAAAGTATGATTACCTGGTCAACAAAAACCCAAAATTGGATGAGCTGCGGAGAAGGTTTAATTTAGATATTAACCCTTAATTAGTTGGCCATTCTTAATTTTCAGTTGGCAGTTTTAATTTGCAGATAACTGAAAACTACCAACTGAAAACTGCCAAACTAGTCTTTTGGCGAATCATTAATCGGATAACCTTCTTCATCCAGATCATCACGGTTATCTTCTGGTGTACGGGCAAGAATTTCATCCTCCGGACTAAGTTTTACACTCTCTCCGTTATCAACGTGCATACCTAGTTCTTCTAAATTGTCTTCAGCGATCTCCTCATCGCGTGCATATTCATCACCAACGTAAGGGTTTGCTTCATCATACGTAGAATCATCATCCCTTGCGCCTGCAGCAACGGTTTCATACCCCATCGGATGATCATATTCTTTATCCGTTCCCTTTACATCAAGTTCGTAACTCTCTTTATTTTCGTCGTACGATAAATTTTCCCGGTTAATTTCGCTACTTTCTGTAGTGCTGTGTATTTTATCCTGCGATCCTTTATTTTCGTTAATATCCATGGTATAGGTCTCCTTTAATTTATATTCTTATAACAAGGCGGTATAAATAAGGTTTTCGTTAGCCCTACAATTTTCTTATTATTTGGGCGTGCCCCAAGCTGCGCAAAGGTCGGGCTATACACTTCAAGTCCTCGCCGTTGTTCCTCATGGCTGTGGGCTTTCCGTTGCTATCCCTCACGCAGCAAAGCGCCGATAATCGTCAGGCTTTAAGCTATAGATGAATATCACATGGAGACTGCAGTTATTTAATCGGGTCCTCGTTTCGGCCTGAGGGGATACAGGCCGAGGCCCTGGTAATTAATATCGACGTAAATAGTAAGTAATGACCAATCCACCTAAACCCGATCAAAGCGGGATGCTACCGATTTTTCATCGGGAGCAGAAGCGGGAGCGGGACTGCTGTAACCCAAATGCTTCTGCATCTGCTTTCCAAATAAATAAGAATCCTCAAATTCCAGCAAAATGAATAAAAATTCGGAATTATGCATCACAAAAAAGCGTCCTGATTTTTTACATCAGGACGCCTAAATATTCTAAGAGTTGTCAACTTCCATACTAGCAGTATATTGAAGTTGACAAATCAAGTTTAGCTTATAAAGAAGCCAAAGAATTATTTAATGTTTCGCTTGGACGCATGGCTTTGCTGGCCAACTCATCATTAGGGTTATAGTAACCACCAATGTTTTGAGGTTTGCCCTGTGCACCGATCAGTTCTTCGTTAATTTTTGCCTCATTTTCCAATAAGGTCTTAGCCAGTGGTGCAAATCTAGCCTGTAAATCAGTATCCTTATTTTGTGTTGCCAAAGCTTCAGCCCAATATAAAGCTAAGTAAAAGTGAGAACCACG
The DNA here is from genome assembly GCF_036946585.1 of Pedobacter terrae. Lineage (GTDB taxonomy): Bacteria > Bacteroidota > Bacteroidia > Sphingobacteriales > Sphingobacteriaceae > Pedobacter > Pedobacter terrae_C. Next base: position 56,792 of record NZ_JAQIIV010000020.1, read on the forward strand.
GTTATCGATAGTACCTAACTTTCTGCCTGGCGATTTATCAGTTGCCAAAAATTTAGCATTAGCCTCATCTAAAGCATCAGCCAATACCTGGGCTTTTGCATTGTTCTGGGTTTGTGATAAATGCTCTAATGAAGCTTGGAGTGCCAAAAACTCACCTAGCGAATCCCAACGCAAATAACCTTCCTCTATAAACTGCTCAATGTGTTTTGGAGCAGAACCACCTGCACCGGTTTCGAACAACCCACCACCATTCATTAAAGGCACAATCGATAACATTTTAGCAGATGTACCTAATTCCAAAATCGGGAATAAATCGGTCAAATAATCACGCAAAACATTACCAGTAACCGAAATGGTATCTAAACCTTTGCGGATTCGCTCCAAAGTAAATTTAGTGGCTTCAATCGGAGCCAGAATGCGGATATCTAAACCTGTAGTATCGTGATCTTTTAAATAAGTATTTACTTTGGCAATAATCTCTCTGTCGTGTGCCCTTTGTTCATCCAACCAGAAAACTGCGGGCGTTTCTGATAAACGCGCCCTGTTTACGGCTAATTTCACCCAATCCTGAATCGGTGCATCCTTGGTTTGGCACATGCGGAAGATATCGCCTTTTTCTACTTTCTGATCGAAAAATATCTTGCCATCGGCATCAGTAACGCGGATGGTTCCTGAACCTGTAGCCTGGAAAGTTTTATCATGTGAACCATATTCTTCAGCTTTCTGCGCCATTAAACCAACATTTGGTACCGAACCAATTGTTGTTACATCGAAAGCACCATTTGCTTTACAATCGTCAATGGTTGCAGTATAAACGCCGGCATAACAACGATCTGGAATTAAAGCAATGGTATCCTGAAGTTTACCTGCTGCATTCCACATTTGCCCTGACGTACGGATCATAGCCGGCATAGAAGCATCAACAATTACATCACTTGGCACGTGCAAGTTGGTAATTCCTTTATCAGAGTTAACCATAGCCAAAGCCGGACCATTTTCAATGGCTTGTGCTAACGCAGCTTCAACCTCAGCTTGTTTAGGGTTGCCTGCAATTTTTGCATAAACATCACCTAAACCATTACGGGTATCGATATTTAATTCTTTGAAAAGATCAGCATATTTAGCAAAAACATCTGCAAAATAAACCTCAACAATGGCTCCGAAAATAATCGGGTCAGACACTTTCATCATGGTAGCCTTTAAGTGTGCAGATAGTAACACACCTGCAGCTTTGGCTTCAGCAATTTCCTTAGCTACAAAAGTTTTCAAAGCAGATAAGCTCAACGCAGAACTATCAATAACCTCTCCTGCCTTTAGTGGCGATAAACCTTTTAATTCGGTTACCGTACCGTCTGTAGCTACGAATTCTATTTTAAATTGACTTGCTTCAGCAACAGTGGTCGATTTTTCCGAACCGTAAAAATCACCTCCTGTCATACTGGCCACTTTGGTCTTCGAATCTGCCGACCATTTACCCATTGAATGCGGGTTTTGCTTAGCATAGTTTTTAACCGCTTTAGGTGCCCTACGATCAGAGTTACCTTCACGTAAAACCGGGTTTACAGCAGAACCTAAAACTTTGGCATATTTAGCTTTTATTGCTTTTTCTTCATCGCTCTGTGCATTATCAGGATAATTTGGAATAGCAAAGCCCTGCGCCTGAAGTTCAGTAATTGCACCTACCAATTGTGGGATAGAAGCAGAAATATTTGGTAATTTGATGATATTTGCCTCTGGAGTGGTAGCTAAAGTACCAAGTTCTGCCAGCGCATCACCAATTTTTTGATCGTCGTTTAAATACTCCGGAAAGTTGGCCAAAATTCTTCCTGCTAAAGAAATATCTCTGGTTTCTACATCAATACCCGCTGATGCGGTAAAAGCTTGTACAATAGGTAACAGTGAGTAGGTTGCCAACATTGGCGCCTCATCGGTTTTGGTGTAGATAATTTTTGATGTATTTGACATGTTATATTGATTTTGCTTATTACTTTTAATTATTCAATCGGTTTATGGCTCAAACCGATCTTTTTAAAATCGCCTAAAGATAAAATAATCGAATGAATTAAGGAACACAGTAATGTTATTTATGGTTTGGATGTGCAGTTATTTACAGACGACCAGTAAACTATTAATGGATGATTTTGGTTTTGGAGCGCCATGTCATTTTCTATTTTTAAAGGTTGTCCTGCTCTTCGCTTTATCCCGATGAAATATCGGGGATGCCGCTCCGATCAGGGCTATAAAATTTAGGTTTGTGCAATGGGAAAACTGACCTATTAGCAGAAAAACGACCAATCAAAACCTGATCGAACTGATGCCATTTTTCATGTCAGGAGGTAGAGCAGGAAGAAAATAACTTACGGAACGGTGAAATTGCTTTCCTATGAATAAGAAACTATTACAGCGTAATGTTGGCAAAGACGCATAGACAAAACATTAAAAGTTGTTGTTTTTAGAAGCGCAGGGTCATTCGCATTTTTTAAAGTTCGTCCTGCTCTTCGCTTTATCCCGATGAAATATCGGGGATGCCACTACGATCAGGGCTATAAAATCTAGGTTTGTGCAATGGGAAAACTGACCTATTAACAGAAAAACGACCAATCTAAACCTGATCGAACGGATGCTATTTTTCATGGCAGAAGATAGAGCAGGAAGAAAATAACCGATGGAAGTCTGAAATTGCTTTCCTAAAAAAGACCATAAAAAGACATTTTTATCGTTCTGATTCACTGCAACATTCCCAATAATTTTAGATCAGGCAAATTCTTTGGCTAAACTTTTGTGACTACAATCGCACATCACTATCTACTTTAAATATTTTAATTGAAATGAGCGAAATAACCTTAGATCAACTATTAAATTCCCGAAAATTTGACGAAGCCAAAAGCTTAATGCAAAACGGCGAAAAACTCTCCAAAAACCTGCAGGATTATCAGAAATCATCAATTTTCGACAATCTTATCAAAGATAAACAGTACGAAATCCTGAATATATTGGTTAAAGACAAAACAATCGAAACTGACATTTATGAATTCGATAATTTTGACAAAAGTATTTTCCAGGGTATTGTTCGCAATCTCGGCAATGAAGCGGATGATATCAGCTTCTTCAGCGAATTTATTGTTCACTTCGATAACCTGAACGATGAAGTAAATGCCCAAACCTTATTGGGTTATCTTTTTGAAAACGGCGTTAGTTTAGATGTCATTAAAGCCTGTATCGATGCCGGATGTACCGCCAATTTTAAAAACAATGCAGAAGAAAACTATATCCATCAGGTAGTAAAAAGCAATTTGCGCAGGTATAACCTGAATGATGAACAAACCACTGATTTAATAAAGGGATATATCGATATTCTGCTTAATGAAGGTGTTGATATCAATGAAGGCAACATTATACAGGAAACCTCTTTGATTATCGCTGTAAAGTTTAATAAGAAAAATTTAATTGCACACTTACTTGAAAATGGTGCAGATCCGAACTACACTGACCGAGATGGTAATTCAGCTTTCTTTTATGCAGTGGCGCATGCTCAAAGTGAAAGTATGTATGATACCCTGCGCAATTTTGATTCTCCTGCATTTGATCAGGTTAACAAAAAAGGTGAAACATTACTATTTGAATACGCCCGTATGATGTCTGACAGTGAAAGCAGCATCAACTTCCTTAAAAAACTGCTTAATGATGGTGCCGATTTATATCAGCCAAGTATCTGGTACGGTAAAGAAAAGACGCCGTTAGACGTAATTGCTGAAAACAAGGCCGGTATTTTGGAGGCCGTATTAGAAAGCGGACAGGTAGACATTAACAGAACTGATAACCAGGGAAATACTTTATTGCACAAAGTTTGCGCATACAATGTAAATTATGAAGCTGAAAAAGCAAAAGAAACTTACCGAAAAGTAAAACTCCTGATCGAAAATGGTGCGAATACCTCGCTCACAAACGATAAGGATCAGACAGCCTTAATGCTAGCTTCGGATGATAACCTGAAAATAAAAACTGTTGAACTGCTCATGAAACAATCTTAATATGTCAATGTCATTTATTATCGCCTGCGAAAGTGGCAAACGGAAAATTGCCGAACTCTTATTGTCCAATAATGAAGTAGAAGTACGCTATACGGACGAAAAAGGCCGTACTGCACTACATTATGCTGCACATCATGGGTATTTGGATCTCGTAAAAATTTTAATTGAACGAGGCGCAGATTTAGATTACGAAGACCATCATGGCGAAACACCTTTTTATTTTGCCTGCTTGCAAAAACAAAAACAAACTGCACTTTATTTATTGGACAAAGGTGCAAGAATTGATATTAAAGACCTAAAAGGCAATAGTTTATTACATTTAACTGCTCAAAACGGACAGATTGAAGTTTTGGAAAAATTGCTGGATAAGGGTTTAGATGTTGACAGTGAAAATAACGAGGCAGAAACGCCTTTACTTATTGCATCAGCGTGGAGAAACAAAGAAGTAGTTCAAAAATTACTTGATTTTGGCGCCAATATCAACACCACCAATAAAAATGGAGACTCACCGCTAATTTTTGCAGTTAAATCTAAAAATATGCCAATGGTATCGTTTATTCTCGAAAACGGAGGCCATATCAACCACATTAACCATGATGGTGAATCGGCATTATTGCTTGCCTGTTACGATGCTAACCGAATGCTAACCAAAACATTGGTAGAAAATGGTGCTGACGTTTTTGTATCTTCCAAAAATGGCTTATCCCCAATCTGGTATGCCTGTGCCAATAACCAAAAAGAAATTGTCGATTTATTTTTGGCCAATGGCGTGGATGTAAATTATGCCAAACCACTTTCTGGTAATGACGATTCCATGTATTCATATCTGGAGTGGGTAGAAACGGCTAACAATATTTCCATTTCGGCCAGTTTTTCTCTTGATAATAACTACAATTACGGCGGCGAAAGCATGCTGCATGTCGCCGCTAAGAGCGGGCATTTAAGTATGTTAAAGCTGCTGTTAGAAAAAGGCGCTAACGTGAATATTCAGGATGAAAGCGGAAATACAGCTTTACATTATGCGGCTGCAAATGGTAAAAAAGATGCCGTTAAATTTTTGCTCGAAAAATCTGCCGATCCCTCCATCGTAAATGTAAAAGAGCAAAAGGCAATAGATTATTCAAATATCAAAGGTTTTAATGAAATTACCGAACTCTTATTGAAATATGGCCCCGCTGCTAATTCAAAAGTTCAGGATAGTAATGTAACATCAACAGAAACTAATGTTGAAGTTCCAAAAAACAATATGGCCACCAAAAAACAGGCCTTGTTGGATTTAAAAGAGTTATTAGATGCCGGAATTTTATCGCAGGAAGAGTTTGATGGGGAGAAAGCGAAAATTTTAAAAGGTTGAGTCAGACCGTCCTTTCGAGAAAAGTAAAGGATTTGGGAATGACAGATCGCAAAGAGCCATTATTTCCGGTGAAAATCCCTGGTGCCGTCATTTCGGAGCGAAGTGCAACGTAGCCGAGAAATCTATGAAGACAGATCTCTCCCCGCCTTTACGGGCAGGCCTGTCCGCACAGGTGGGCACTCCCACTGCGATACGGTCGATACGAAATTTTGTATTGAAAAATATTGTCGGATAAATTTTTAGTTCTAAATTTATTCGACAATATAATGCTCATACAAATGAAACGTATCTCTAAAATCAAACTACAGGCATTTATTCCTCTCCTTCTTTTAACCTTGGTATACGCCTGTTCACCCAAATTGTATGTTGACGAAAATAAACGCTATCAGGCGGGTACATTATCAGAGGCACAGATTGATTCGCTGCATGCTTTTTTAAAACAAAATGAAAGGCTTGCCTTAAAAGACACCATCATTATCAAATACGATTTCAATAAAGATGTTTGTTGGAACGACCTAAGCTACCAAAATGCAGAATTCCTAAACAATGTAAGGTGGGCTTTTCAAAAGAATATTCAGGAAAAAGCCGAAGCCAGACCAAAAGTTGCCATTTACCAATACCGGGAGGAAGGAGAGAGTTTCAGCCCTATTAAATCGAAGGGTTTAGAAATAGAAACGGATTCTGGTTTTCTTAGAAAATTATTATTTAGAGAGGTGACTACCTGCGGAACCTCAGCCATAATTCTTCCCAACGGGAAATTTCTACTGGTAAAATCAGATCCACAATTTTCTGCGTTGATATTAAATGCAAAAGAAATCGAAATAAAGTTACAGGAAAATTTGGTTAGATAAAACTCAGACGCCTTTGAAATATTAGAAAAAGATACTTCGACAAGCTAACATTGGCAGCATCAATAAGTGCGGTCGTCATCCGATAGCTATCCTATCTCGCGCATGCGGGAACCACGAAGTGCTCAGCGAAGCTAATCTTAGGACTTGTGCACTAAGATCATTCATCAGTATCTTTTATTTAGAGGCATTCAGAGCACTGCTTGGTTAGCTTCCGATAGCTATAACAATCAGTTATTTTAAGAACCCATTTATCATCACATTGAAGATTTGTATATCTGTTTTCAAGTAAGGTACTTTGACTGGCTTTCCTTTCTTATGCGAGCGTCGTGGCAATTATGCCTTTGGTAAAAACATCTCTTCCTTTTTGATGTTATATTTTTTAGATAAAACCTAAATCAAAACCGGTTAACATGAAAAACAAGATTTTTTACGCATCAGTGCTTTCTACTGCTTTTCTATTTGGATGCCAATCCAATTCTAAGTCGCAAAAACAAGGAGAAGATACCACCATAACAACCAAAGCCGGAGCAATAGACTTACCTGCTCCTGATACCAATGCAGCTAAAAACAAATTCAGCAAGGTAATTGGCTGGCCAGATGGAAAAACACCTGTTGCACCAGAAGGCTTTGTGGTTACCAAATTTGCAGCCAACATTAAAAGTCCACGCAATACTTATATCACACCAAATGGAGATGTATTGGTAGTACTTTCCAACTCGGAAAGAAGTACCGCTGAAGCTGTGGCCAATACAGTAACAGGCAAAGCAAAATCTGAAGTACCAGGAAAAAGTGCCAATACCATTCTTCTATACCGTGATGAAAACAAAGATGGTAAACCCGAATTGGTTACTACCTTTTTAAATGGACTGAACCAACCTTTCGGCATGTTGATTATTGGCAATTCCTTTTATGTAGCCAATACAGATGGCATCTGGCAGTACCCATATAAACCTGGAGATACCAAAATAACCGCGACAGGCAAAAAGATCCTGAGTCTTCCCGCAGGTGGCTATAACAATCACTGGACAAGAAATCTCATTGCCAATGCCGATCAAAGTAAGATTTATATAACGGTTGGATCAGGCAGTAATGTCGGCGAAAATGGAATGGAAAACGAGGTAAGAAGAGCCAATATTTTAGAAATCAATCCCGATGGCAGTGGTGAAAAAATTTACGCCAGTGGTTTGCGAAATCCTGTTGGCATAGATTGGGCACCATCAACCAATGTGTTGTGGACAGCTGTTAACGAACGTGATGGATTAGGCGACGATCTTGTTCCGGACTACATCACCAGTGTTAAACAGGGTGCGTTTTATGGTTGGCCATATTCATACTATGGTCAGAACGAAGATCCCCGCTTGAGAGGACAAAACCCCGAAATGGTTAAAAAAGCCATAGCACCTGATGTTGCAGTTGGCGCACATACCGCATCTTTAGGGCTGGCTTTCTATAAAGGCAAAAAGTTTCCGCAAAAATACCAGGGAGGTGCGTTTATTGGCCAACATGGCTCGTGGAACCGTTCGGCTATTTCTGGTTACAAAGTGGCTTTCGTACCTTTTAAAGATGGAAAACCAAGTGGAAAAATCGAAGATTTTTTAACAGGTTTTATTGCCGACCAGGAAAAAGCAGAGGTTTATGGTCGTCCGGTTGGCGTTACCCTAACACCTGATGGTGCTTTACTGGTGGCAGACGATGTTAGTGGCGTAATCTGGAAAGTAGCGGCGAAATAATTTAAATTAGCCACAGATTAACAGAATATGTAATTTTATTCGCTAATCTGTGGCTCAAATTAACTTTTACATTTTGAAATCGAACTTTACCTTACTGTTTATCCTGCTTGCTTCTGCGGCTTTTGCTCAAACCATCAAACCCGATTCGATTAAAAAACTAGAAGAAGTTACCGTAAAAGGTTATTATAATAACCAAACTTTATTAAGATCGGTATCAGCTGTAAACTTGATAGATAGCAGCCTGATAAAAAATCAACCCAACAGCTCGTTAGTGAGTATGTTAAATACGTTACCAGGAGTAAGAATGGAGGAACGCTCGCCAGGCAGTTACCGCTTATCACTTCGCGGCAGTTTACTTCGATCTCCTTTCGGCATACGAAACGTTAAAATTTACATTGATGATTTTCCTCTAACTGACGCCGGAGGAAATACTTATTTGAATGCCTTAGATGTTTCTGCAGTAGGTACGATGGAAATTTACAAGGGTCCGGAAGCTAATATCTTTGGCGCAAATACAGGTGGTGCAATTTTGATCAATCCTCCTCTCGTGAACCAAAATGAAATTATTTTTTCAGCTACAGGTGGTTCTTATGGCCTCTTCCATCAAACTGCATCAATCAAACAGCAATACAAAAATTACCGCTTCAGTTTTAGCGAAGGATATCAGAGAAGTGATGGTTATCGGGAAAACAGTGCAATGGATAGAAAATATTTTCAAACGTTGCAGCAATGGGACTATAGCAATGCCGGAAGCTTAAAGGCTTTTGCATTTTATAGCGATTTAAAGTACCAAACACCAGGTGGATTAACAGCTTCGCAGCTAGATCAAAATCCCAGACTGGCACGTCCCGCAACTGCAACATTGCCTGGAGCCATTTCGCAGCAAGCTGCTATCTACAACAAAACCATTTTTGGAGGAATATCCAATTCTTATCAAATCAGCAAACATTTGAAACATGTAATAGCTTTATTTACAACCTATACCGACTTTAAAAATCCTTTTATCACCAATTACGAGCAACGTTATGAAAATACACTTGGATTAAGAACCTTTCTGGATTATGCACAGGATAAAGAAAACGTAAAGTATAATGCTCAGATCGGATTGGAAAGTTCAGGCACCAAAAGCCAGATTAAAAATTTTAATAACAACGGTGGTGAGGCTACTGCAATGCAGGCTTCAGACCGATTGAAGGCGGGGCAGGATTTTGCCTATTTGAGGTTTAACCTAGATGTCAACAGTCGATTGCTGATCGAACTTGCCTCAAGTTTAAATTTCTACAGATACCATTACGAGAGTTATTTTCCGAATGTTATAGCCTCTAAACAAAGAAAATTCGACACCCAGTTTATGCCAAAGGCGGCAGTATCTTATCTGATCACTTCTGATTTTTCAGCCAGGGCCTCGGTCAGTAAAGGCTATTCGCCGCCAACCATTGCTGAAGTCAGGGCATCAGACAATAATATTAATAATGATCTGCAGGCCGAGCTTGGCTGGAATTATGAATTGGGTTTACGTTATAAAACCAAAAACAATCGCTTTTATACCAGTGCCAACCTATTCAATTACCATTTGAAAGATGCTATTGTTAGAAGATTAAATCAAAATGACACCGAATACTTTACCAATGCCGGCGGGACCAGCCAACAAGGAATTGAATTGGAAACTACCATTTGGATCATCAAGAATAACCCATCCTTTTTAACAGGTTTACAATGGAAGACGAATTATACTTATAGCCATTTTAGATTTGAAAATTTTTCAAGTGGCATGGGCATGTTTGACGGCAACAAACTTACGGGAGTTCCAGAAAATGTTTTAATCAATAGTTTAGAATTGAACTTTCCGAAAGCATTCTATCTTTTCGTACAACATAACTATACTTCTTCAATCCCTTTAAATGATGCCAATACCGTTTTTGCGAATAGATATCATTTGGTTGAAAGCAAACTAGGTGTCAGAAATTTAAACATCAACAAAATCCGTTTAGCGCTTTTTGCAGGCGTAAACAATCTACTCAATGTACAATACAGTTTAGGCAACGACTTAAATGCTGCAAATGGAAGATATTTTAACTCCGCCGCAGGCATTAATTTTTATACAGGCCTTTCTGTCCAATTGTAATTATTAAATCGCATCATGTAAATGGTCTATCTACATGATACGATTTTGTTGTAAGCTAAAAGATTTCTTTCTTCTCTTTTTCCTTAATTACGATATCACCAACAACTATTTCTACCGCATAGCGCTTTTTACCGTCTGCCCCATCATAGCTATTGGTTTGTAACCTGCCTTCAATGGTTAAAGCTGTACCCTTTTTTACCTGAGCTTCTGCGAGCTCGGCTTTTGCATTCCAAAAAATTAAATTAAACCATTGTACCCTCTTTACTTCATCTCCTGACGAATTTCTATAATTTTCATTTATAGCAAGATTAACTTTTGCTAATTTTTGACTTCCGAAATTTTTAACTTCTGCATCTGCTCCTGCAAATCCACTCAATACTACTTTGTTAACTGCACTTTCCATAATTTTTAAATTTTAAGTTTCTAAATGTTTAACGAACAGTCATCACCTAGACAACCGACAGGACAAAATTGCAAACAGCTTCAAAAATTATTCGGATGGTAAACATTTATATCCGTTTATAAACGTTTATACACGGATAATGTACTCTTGAAGCATTGTTATGATACTTAATTTTTTATTCAGCATTTTATTTTATAAATTAGATTATCATCCCATAATAAAAAAAGCCAATTATTATGGAACGTTTATGTTTAGACTGCGGAAGCCCGATAAGAGGTCGGGCTGATAAAAAATACTGCGATGATTCTTGCCGCAGCAATTACAACAATCGCTTGAATATCGAGGATAATCTGATGATTAAGAAGGTAAATAATATACTCAAAAAAAATCGGGCCATTCTTGCTGCGCTAAATCCAACCGGTAAAACAAAGGTTATCGTTAAAAAGCTGGTTTCGGCAGGCTTTAATTTTGAATTTCATACTTCCAGCTACAAAACCCAAAACGGTAACACCTATATTTTCTGTTATGAATATGGCTATCTAATCCTAAATCAAGATGACTACCTCTTGGTAAAAAGAGAAGAAAGTTTGGGTTAAGTTCGTTTGAAATACTTTAATTTTCAGTAAGGATTGAAGAGACAAAGGACAAGTGGTTGGATTTTTTTATTCAAGCAGAGATGATTAGTTTTATCCATTGATGATAAATTATAACAACAAAATTTTTAAACCTGTAAGCAATACAGAAAATGGCGAAACATCAAATGAAACCATTTTTAGATATAAACAAACAGGAAATATACTAACTGCAGAATATGAGGGTGGAAAAATTATTTCTGGTCACTTGATTGGCTTGGTAGATCACGATGGAAACATCGAAATGCGCTATCATCAAATAAACCAACAAGGTGAACTAATGACCGGGATGTGTAGCTCAAAGCCAGAACTATTGCCTAATGGCAAAATCAGGCTTCATGAAACCTGGGAATGGACGTCCGGAGATCAATCAAAAGGGCAATCTATTATCGAAGAACAATAAATCATCTTTTCCATTTAATATGAGAGTATCGGCCTTTCAAGAGTAGAGGAATTAATTGGTGGTGGAATAAAATAAATCAGGGTATAAAATGCGGTTAAATTTAGCAAGTTTCGGGTAGTTTGCCTTTTCTTTACCAATTACTTTTGGATGTAAATTATTCAAGACCATGAAAGTACAAGAAGAAATCAATTTCAACCGGATAGCTGAAGCCATCAGCTATATCAAAACAAATTTTAAAACACAGCCCGGTTTAGAAGAAATTGCAGAAAAAGTAAATTTAAGTCCCTTTCATTTCCAAAGGTTATTTAGCGAATGGGCAGGCACCACACCTAAACGTTTTTTACAATATATCAGCATTGGTTACGCTAAAGAAATGCTGAAAGAAAACCAAAGTTTATTCGATACCGCATTAGCAACAGGCTTATCAGGAACCAGCAGGCTGCATGATCTTTTTGTAAATATCGAAGGGATGACACCTGGTGAATATAAAAATGGTGGTGAAAACCTAAGTATCAATTATAGTTTTACCGAAAGCCCGTTTGGGAACGTTATTGTAGCCAGTACTTCAAAAGGAATATGCCATATTGCTTTTTACGAAGATGAAAAGTCTGCAATTACAAATCTGCAACGCCAATTCCCGGCAGCCGAATACCAGCAGATTTTCGATCAGGAACAGCAAAGTGCTTTAACTATTTTTAGTCACGATTGGAGCAAATTGCAACAGATTAAACTGCATTTAAAAGGGACAGATTTCCAGTTAAAAGTTTGGGAAGCTCTATTGAAAATCCCTATGGGTAAACTAGCAACTTATGGTAACATTGCCAGACAATTGCAAAAGCCAAATGCATCAAGAGCAGTGGGTACTGCCATTGGCGATAACCCGGTTGCTTTTCTCATCCCTTGCCATCGGGTAATACAATCAAGCGGTGCTTTAGGTGGCTACCATTGGGGAGTGAATCGGAAAACAGCGATGATAGGTTGGGAAGCAGCAAGAACCAACTTAAGTACACATGATTAAGCATATCGATATTTCCACTGAGGAATTAAAAAAACATTTCAAAAACAAAGATATTTGCCTGGGCGGAAATGCCAGGTTGAAAATTTACGGGCTGCTCAAATGTAGATCCGGAAAGCGGATGAACAAAGAAAACCGTGTGTTTTTCCGTTCCGAAGAAGAAGCAATCAACATGGGCTACCGTCCGTGTGGGCATTGCCTAAAAAAACATATAAACAATGGATTTATTCAACACCACAATAGATAGTGCTCAAAACCTGCTCCCGCAAGATGGAACAGTAAATTATTATGGCAAATTATTCCGGCAATCAGAAGCCGATCAGTATTTTGATGTGTTGATGAGGACAATCGAGTGGAGAAACGACGAAGCCTTTATTATGGGCAAACACATCATTACTAAAAGGAAAGTGGCCTGGTATGGAGATGAGGCCTATTCTTACACCTACTCCAATAAATCAAAAACCGCCTTACCATGGACTAAAGAATTACTGGAATTGAAAAAGATATCAGAGGAACAAACAGGTGCAACGTTTAATTCTTGTTTACTTAATCTATACCATAATGGTGACGAAGGAATGGCTTATCATAGTGATGACGAAAAGGCCCTGGCAACAGATTCTGCCATTGCATCTTTAAGTTTTGGTGCGGAGCGGAAATTCCTATTTAAACATAAAAAAACTAAGGAAACGGTAACGCTGTTTTTAGAAAATGGAAGTTTACTGGTGATGAAAGATGAAACACAAACCAACTGGCTGCACCGATTACCAACCACCAGGAAGGTAAATAAGCCAAGGATAAACCTGACTTTTAGAACAATGGTGGTTTAGGAGTAATAATGCTATTAACAATCTCTTCTGAAGATCTTTATAACCGTTTTTATTTCCTTGTTGTCACCCTGACCTGTAGCGAAGCGGAAAGCTACGAAGTAAATTTATTTCAGGGCCCATTTTACAGAAAAAATGCTGACAACACAGTAGCTGCAGGCAACTGAAACCGCCAGTGCAACTTGTAATTAGGCATACAATAGTGCTATAAAAAAGGAAAAAATTACAACAATAAATTAATGTATAATTAGACATGACCTTCAGAGAAGCGATCTCTAAAATGAAAGATTGCCAGCCAGTTTCCGGCAAGCTTCGTCGTTCCTCCTCGCAATTGACGAGTTTCATTATAGAGTTATCAAAGGCAACCAACGAACAAAGTCTTTTTGTTTCAGTGATAAAACTCTTTGCAAAAAGATGATGATATTTTAATAAAATTACTGGCCAGTATAATCTAGCCAGTAACTTCAAAAAACCTTAACGTTTAAACTCACTAATGTCTACAATGCGGTCATCATCGGCACTCTTCTTTAAAAACGATGTCCCGTTCTTATTTGCTAACCAGGTATAATCTCTCTGAATATTAGCAACAAGGGTTTCAGGTTGATTGGTTAATGCTGCTGGCAAAGGCAGGTTAAAAGTTTCGCCTGTTGCTGTATTTACCTGGTACAAAGAATTAGCGGTTAAAAACACCAGGGTTGTTTTATCGCTTGAATACATAAAGAATTTCCCCTGGATACGTTCATCTTCATTTTGACGCTTAATCGGGTAAACCCTTGAATTGATTGTGGTGATAAAAAAATCATTGTTCACTAACAAATTGCTTCTGGTTAACTCTTCTAATCCTTTTGTATATTTTTTATCTTCAGCACCTTTTGAAGGCTTGTTTAAGCTCACCACTTCTGTTTTTCCACCATTTACATAAATGATATAAAAAGGATCCATTTTATCCTTTCCATTATCACTTTGAACCAATACCGCTGTTTTTTGCGTATTGATAAAAGAAGCAACCTTAAATTTCTTTGTTTCAGTATTCGGCGCATCATCTACAACGACAGCGGTGTCTTTCGATTTAATGCTAAAACGATCGTCAGTGGATAATTTTCCTGAATCAGTTTTTACAATGGTCAATATATTTTTTTTGGATTTTGGAAATACATTAAAATCATCACTCGTCGCAAATGCGCGTGCTTCAAAAGTTTTTTCAGAATTGCCTCCGCAGCCAAATAAAACAACGGATAGTAAGAGTGCATAAAGCGTAATTTTCATGGTTTAGCTATTTATATTTTGTGCTAATTTAAAACCTTTATTGCTTTTCTATTATAAAATCACCAGAAAATTACCAGTTAAAGTTAAAAGTTCTATTTACATCGTATTTTAAGACATTTTAGCCGCTAAGCGGAAAATGCTATTGGATCAAAAAAAAAATGATCTGGAAAACACGTTTTAGATCATTTCTCCGCCAATTTCTCGGAACATCGCAGCGTTACACCATCGTCCGTATTCCATTCTATAATCTGAGCCAATCTTCTTAAATTTGGGGGATATAAAACATAGCTATATTCAGCTGATTTGTAGACTCGCAGATTTATTCTATCATGGATATTGTATATAGTATCGTAAATAACTTTATATTAATTTTGATAGAACAAGGATCACATTATGAAGATTTTTGCCGAAACCGATCGCTTAATTTTACGCGAACTCATGCCTGCCGATGCTAACGGTATGTTTGAAATGAACAGTGACCCTGATGTTCACCTCTATCTTGGTAACAGACCAGTGAAGTCAATTGAGGAAAGTATTGCTGAAATTGAGTTTATCAGAAAACAATATGTTGAAAACGGCATCGGTAGATGGGCTGTTATCGAAAAAGCAACAGGTAATTTTGTAGGGTGGTCTGGTCTGAAATTGATTACAGAAATTACCAATAACCACATTAACTATTATGATCTTGGGTATCGGTTCAGCAAACTGTTTTGGGGAAAGGGTTATGCTACGGAAACGGCCATGGCCGCGTTACAATATGGTTTTAATAAGTTAAAATTGAAGGAGATAATAGGTATTGCAGATATTAATAACCTCAGCTCTATCCATGTGCTGGAAAAAGTAGGTTTAAAGCGAATCTCTATTTTCAATTACGATGGCACAAAACACCACTGGATGAAGATTGAAAAACCAGCTTAGTCCGATTATGAACTTATTTTACCTTTTATGGTTTAGTTTTTGATAACAAAAAATAAATTATATAAACTTTTGTTATGAAAAACCTTATCTACTGTGGTATTTTAATCTTGTTAATGAGTTCTTGCAAAGAAAAATTAGATCCGGCAAGTTTCACCAACACCAAATGGGAACTGACCTCCCTACCGGGATTAACGCTGCCCTCAACCGCAAAAGCCACCCTAAACTTTGCTGATAGCCTTAAAATTAGCGGAAAATCATTTTGCAACAGTTACGGCGGACAAGGAGAAATTACGGATCATAAGATAACTGTTAAAAATGTTTTTAGCACAAAAATGTTCTGCCAGGAAACTGACGCTGCTGAACGTGCTTACTTACATGCCCTAAACCAGGTTAATAACGCTAAAATAACTGACAATAAACTACAGTTGTTAAATGGTGATAAAACTTTAATGGTTTTCACTAAAACCAACTAGAATCTTTACAATCTTAAAAGGCTGCATAAAGTATTTTTACTATTTTCGGCCTTTTGAGTTTAACGCAGGAGCAATGCCATTGATGAAACTAGATCTGAAGTTTTTTTTCTCTACCATAAGAAAAGCATTTAATTTATTTCAGCAGAATGATCCATTGCGGTTAGCCGGTGCTACTGCGTTTTTCACCAATTTCGCTTTACCTCCAATATTGATCATCCTGATCAGGCTTTTTGGTATGTTCACCGATAGAAAGTTATTGGCTACTAACCTTTTTGAACGTTTGTCGAATATTCTGGACAATGAGAGTATTTTACAGATCCGAACGACCTTAAGAAACATTCGGGGCATTGATCAGGCCTGGTATGTTACTTTATTTAGTTTTATATTTTTCCTCTTTGTAGCCACCACACTATTTAATGTAATCAAAAACTCCTTAGAACAGATCTGGAATATCGGCCAGAAAGATAAAAAAGGGATTATTAATACCCTTAAATCAAGAGCCATATCCGTTACCATTATTTTATTGGCCGGAATATTATTTTTTATCGGCTTACTTGCTGATAGTGTGCAGGCTTATATAGGTGCTTTCCTCAAAGACGGAGCACCATCTTTTGGATTGGTTTTAACTTCAATTATCAATCAACTGGTTTTTGTAATCATTGTTACAACTTGGTTTACCATCCTTTTCAGGTATTTAACCAATGGAAGACCTACCTGGAGGGCGGCCATTTCCGGAGGCTTGTTAACCGGATGCCTATTTACCGCTGGAAAATATATATTAAGGATTTTATTACCACTAAGTAACATCAGCAATATTTATGGATCAGCAGGATCAATTATTGTTATTATGCTGTTTGTATTCTACTCTTCGCTGATATTCTATTTTGGAGCTTCATTTATAAAAGCATTGAGCGTTGGGCGCGCCACTCCTATCGTACCAAAAAATGGGTCTTTCGCCTATGAGCTGACTGAAGTTGAATTGAAAAAAGAACATTAAAGCCATCAAACATCCAGATTTTGAATCAATTTATCAAGCAGGCTTTTGAGTTGTAAACTTTCTTCTAAGCTTATCCCCAGTTGCTCGCCAAGCTGAGCCCGCAAAGCTGGTGCTTTTTCTTTCAACGCCAATCCCTTTTCTGTAAGCGATATGTTAATGCTTCTCTCGTCTTTTAATGATCTAGCACGCTCTACAAGACCAGTTTCCTGCATCCGCTTCAGCAATGGAGTTAAGGTGTTCGATTGCAGCATCAATTTTTCGGAAAGCAAGCTTAAATTAACTGAATCATTTTCCCACAATACCATTAAAACCAGATATTGCGGATAGGTTATACCTAAGGTATCAAGCACTGGCTGATAACATTTAGTCACTAACCTCGAAGCGGCATATAGCGGAAAACATAACTGATTTTCCAGTTTTAAAGACTCATCTATTTCCATCACCTATTTTCTTTCACAGTAAAATATTTAGCTAAGTAATCATTTTCTACCAAATTTACGGTTTATTACAAAATCAAGTTGTTATTCAGGTAGAAAAGGCAAAAGAAATCCTTAAATAATGTTAAAGATTTCTCAGCCGAAGGAAATACTATAGAACACTACGGTCCGCACGTTCCTTGTAAAATTTAGTAATTAAATCACTTCCAATTTCACATCAACATTGCCACGTGTCGCATTTGAGTAGGGACATATCGCATGTGCTTTTTCAACCAATTGTTGCGCTTGCGTATTTTCAATTCCTGGAATATGAACTTGTAAGGATACGCCTAATTTGAAGCCGCCTTTTTCATCAGGATGTAGCGATACATTTGCTTTAACTGAAGATGGTTCATCAGGCTTAACCTTATCCTGATGCATCACCAGGTTTAATGCACTATCAAAGCAGGCGGCATAACCCGCAGCAAAAAGCTGTTCTGGGTTAGTATACCCATCGCCATTACCGCCAAGTTCTTTAGGCATTCTTACTTCAAGTGCTAAAACACCATTTGCACTTGTTATTTTTCCATTACGTCCGCCTGTTGCTGTGGCGCTTGTTTCATATAACGTTTTCATATTTAAAATTTTTGTATCGTAAGCGATTATATCGTTTGCGATACAAATATAAGCAACTATATTAAAAAAGCAAATTAATATTTGAAAGGCGGAAGAAATCTTCTTATATGCGAAAACCAAATCTTCGGCATAAAAAAAAGGTGTTCATATTAAATGAACACCTTACTATTTTATTGATTTTTATTACAAAATTCTATAACCTAGACCAATTGTAAATAAATTTAGTTTGGTGCCTGGATAACCAGCTTTATTAATTTTAGATAGTCCCAACTCGTAACGAGCGTCAAAACTTATTTTTTTGAGATCTAAACCGGCTCCAAATTGCCAGGCCAAAGCCTGGTTTTTAAAATCGGCACGAAAAACATTTCCAGCTGCCTGGCTAAAACTCTGATTTTCATCTAATATCAATGAAAACATTGGTCCTGTATTTAAACGGAGTCCTACACCAACGGCACCAAATTTTGTACCCACCAACAAAGGCACATCTAAACTCGTAAAGCGTACTTTATTTACCTCACCTGTCGACTCGCTTACCAGCTCCGTTTTTTTTCCTGACAGGTAAAGCTCAGGTTGAAAATAAACACCTGCTGCTCCTACCCTAGCCCAAAGGCCTCCGTAAAAACCAGTGCGGTTGTTGCTGTTAAAAGTGTTTTCACTATCAAATTTAGAAAAATTTGCACCAGCTTTAACACCCAGCTGGAATGAAGGCAATACCTGTGCGCTGGCAAATAAGCCAACCAGTAAAAAGGCAACGGTTAACGATAAAAATTTCATATGCGATTAAATATTAGCTGGTGACATTATTAATGGCTTCCTGTTCTTTTAAAGCATCAACATTGTTTTTATCACCAAAATTTTGTGTTTTACCCGCAAAGTAATCTAAAATTCCTGAGATAGTATCTAAGTTATCTGCTAAATTTTGATGAATCTCTGGTAAATCTTTTTCCAGACGGCTATCGCCTAATTCGATATTGTCTACTTCAATTTTAGCAATTTTCTGAATAAGTGCCTGTTTAGAATTTTGTAAATCTTCCAATTCACGCACAATCTTTTCCATTAATTCAAACTTTTTTAAAGTATTCATAGGTTCTTATTTTAGTTAAACTATTCTTTATAAACCCCTTTGTATTGTTTTTGTTTTTTTTCTCCATTTTTTAATTATCACTTGGAACTAACAAAAATAACTAATAATTTAGTTTAAAATCATTTATTATGAAAAACCTATTTATACTATTAGCCTTATCCATATTAACTTTTACAAGTTATGCCCAAGTTACAGAAACTGTAGATAAGGAAAAACTATTCGACCTCTACCAAAGCCAACGTTATGCAGATGCAGCTCAGTACCTGAAAGGCATTTATGGAGAAAATGTAAATGATTTCAAAATCCTGAGCCAAATGGGTTACTGTTTTTTAATGGCAGGCAATCATGTGGAAGCTGAAAAACTTTATACGAAGGCCTATGCCCTGCAGCCGCAGAACTTATCCATTCTTTTTAGTCTGGGTAATATTAACACCAAAAGAGGCAATACCGAAAAAGCCAGATTGTATTATGGCGAAATTGTAAAAATAGATAGTAATAATTTTAATGTATATAAACTATTAGCCAATTTATATCAGTCACCGAAAGATGACTCGCTTAAACTCAATTATCTTTTAAAAGCTAACTTTATCAATCCACTAGAAGGCGATGTTGCTGCTGACCTTGCTGAACTCCATTCATCTTTTCAGCAATACGAAAAAGCTTATCGTGTGCTCGATATTGCCATTAAAGGAGATGGTGATAATTTAGTGCTTCAAAGAGCGAAACTACCCATTGCCAACCAGCTTAAAAAATATGGTGAAGTGATTGCATCAGGCGAAAAATTATTGAAAGATGGTGCAGATGCTGGGGTAATAAAGGACGTAGCAAAGGCTTACTATTACACCAAGAAGTATCCCAAAGCAATAGCGCTTTTTAAAGAATTGGAAGCAGCTGCTATGGAAAACGAAGCTACCCTTTACTACACCTCACTTAGTTACCGGGCATTAAAAGATTATAACCGATCAGCACTTTACACCAAAAAAACTATCGATGAGGCGATCTCACCCAATACTTCCAGCTATTATGCTTTATTAGGGTTGGTTTATGAGGAAAATAACCAACTGGCCCTGGCAAGCGCAGCCTATAAAAAAGGCCTGCAATTTAAAGCAACTCCAACATTGTATTATCGTTTAGCGGTATTTTATGATACCAGCTTAAAACAGGGTAAAAATGCCCTTAAATATTATAACCTTTATTTAAAAAGCAGGCCAAGTTTAGCAGATGATAAAGAAGAAATCAGATTTTCAAAGGGTCGAATTGCACAACTAAACCTGACCGATTAAACCAAATTTTCGAAAACTGGCTTTACATTATCCCAAAATTCATCCAGGGCAATTATTCGTGGTTTAAAAAAGGAAATTAAGGTCGGCCAATGTTGTTGATTAAAGATGCTCACTTCCGCAATCGAGATGGAAATCTGTGACACAGTTTTGCCGAAGTCATCGGTTGCATCTTTAATCCAGTCCCATTCTTCGCCCACCGTATTGGTAAATAGGCGTTTAAATTCTTCAAACTGTTCGAAAATAAGATGTCTGATGTCGGCATCAGGATGTGACAACTGAATACTGATAAAGGCTTTTTTGCCATCAACATCCATCTTAAAGAAGATGTTCTTCACACCGGTTTTATAGTTTGTCCAGTTTACTGTCGAGCCACTGGCTGATGGAACTGGTTTCATGTATTGCCCAAAACTAATCCAAAACTGTTGGCGCAAACGGGCCGATTCTTCTTTACTGTACATCGATTTTTTTAAGCATAAAGCACCGCCATCTCGACTGCGTTGCCATTGACAGACTTCAATAGAAAACTAGTCATTGCGAGGAGGTACGACGAAGCAATATGTTCTGCTCGCGATTCGTGCAAGAAAGATTGCTTCGTCGGCTGAAAAGCCTTTTCGTAATGACGACCCTTCGTGGGCTATCAAACGTTGCAATATTAGCGATTAATATTTACTTTCAAAATGGTAACTACCCGATCCTATCTCTTCCTTTTTATCAGTTTTTGGCAATATAACAGTAGCAGTGGAATTGGCGGGTACAACTACATCCAGTTTAAAAATTCCATCAATTAAAGTCCAGGAAGATTTTAAGGTTCCATAAACAGTCTCCAGCTCTGCTGAAGCACTGGTTAATTTACCTCCAGGCCTTGGCGCAATCAAAATCTTTTTATAACCAGGATTTGTAACAACCGGGTTAATGCCTGCTATGTTTTTATACATCCAATCGCCAATAGCGCCGTAAGCGTAATGATTAAAAGAATTCATATCTGCCGTTTGGAAGGAACCATCCTGTTTGATACCATCCCAACGTTCCCAGATCGTGGTAGCTCCCATTTTAACCGGGTATAACCATGAAGGATAACTTTCCTGGAGCAATAAATCATAAGCTACATTTTCATGCCCAAAGCGGCTCAATACATGACATAGATATGGGGTTCCTAAAAAACCAGTGGTGAGGTGGTTTCCATAATCCTTTACATTATCTACCAGTCTTTGTGCAGCCTGTGCACGTAAGTTTTCAGGCAGCATATCAAATTGCAAGGCCAATACATATGCCGTTTGGGTATTGGAGATCAATTTGCCACTTGGTGTCATATTTTCATTGATGTAGGCCGCTTTAATCTGATCTAACAGTATATTATACTTTTTTACATCCTCTTTCTTGCCTAATACCATTGCTGCATTAATCAACAACTGGGTAGAATGAGCATAAAACGTTTGGGCAATCATATACTTATCGGTTACTGCAGCGCGGCCGTCGTTATCATCATTAGGACGGTAGAACAACCAATCGCCAAAGTGGAAACCGGTATTCCAAATGTTATTTTTAGCAACGGAAGAAATATAATCGACCCATTTTTTCATGCTATTATATTGTGTTTCCAATAGCCCTTTGTCTCCATATGATACATACATATCCCATGGAACAATAGTGGCCACATCTGCCCATCCCGCGGAACCCGCATCATTCTGATTCAGCACATTTGGTATTACAAACGGAACACTGCCATTAGAAAGCTGATCTGCAGCAACGTCTTTTAACCATTTGGTAAAAAAACCAGACACGTCCATGTTGTAGGCTGCAGTTAAAGCAAATGCCTGGGCATCACCGGTCCAACCCAAACGTTCGTCTCTCTGCGGACAATCCGTTGGCACATCAACAAAATTTCCTTTCTGTCCCCAAGTGATATTATGCTGCAATTGATTTAGTAATGGATTGGAGGTATTGAATTTTCCAGTGGTTTTCATATCGGAATAAACTGCTACAGCTGTAAGATTTTCCAATTTCAGTTCACCGGGGTATCCATCTATTTTAACATACCTAAAACCTTGAAAGGAAAAATGTGGTTCGAATACCTGATCAGTTTCGCCCTTTAAAATATAATTATTCTGCTGCTTGGCTGTTCTCAGGTTAGTCGTATAAAAATTACCTTCTTTGGTTAATACTTCAGCATGAGCGATGGAAATTTTTGTCCCAGCCGGTCCTTTTGCTTTCAGCATTACCCAGCCTACTAAATTCTGACCAAAATCTACAACGGTTTCGCCATTTGGGGTTTTAAATATTTTTAAGGCTTTAAATTCTTCATGTTTGGCTACCTGAGGCCCACTCATTCCCACTAGTTTTTCCGGACCAAAGGCCAACTCCTGTACTGGTTTCCAGTTAGTGTCTTCTTTATAGCCAATATTATTCCAGTCTTTGCGTTCCAATCGGGCATCATAAGTTTCACCATCATAAATATTAGCAGACAAAATGGGACCATAGCTTGTTTTCCAGGTGCTATCGGTCCCAATGGTTTCTTTACTCCCGTCAGTGTATTCTACTTCCAGCTGCATTAACAAAGCCCTGGTATCACCATAAAATTGTTTTTGATGATTAAACCCAATGCGACCTTTGTACCAGCCATCTCCTAACATAACGCCAATTACATTACCACCTTTCTTTAGCGATTGTTTAACATCATAAACCTGATATTGAATATGATCTTTATAGCTGGTCCAGCCCGGTGCAAAATAAGCATTACCAATGCGGCTGCCATTAATACTCGCCTCATATAATCCTTTGGCAGTAATGTAAACCAATGCAGATTTTACCTGTTTTTTCAGCTTAATTTCTTTTCTGAACAAAGGGCTCGCCAATGAAGTATCCTTTGCGGTTACCGCAATCCACTTCGCCTGCCAATCTTGAGTCTTTAAACCTGTTTGAAGATATTGCACGGGTGACCATGCAGATATGTTCCCATAATTATCTTTTACCCTGACCTGCCAATAATATTTGGTTTTTGAAGATAACTGGGGTCCATCATAATTTACAAGCACAGATTGATCATTTTCTACTTTGGTTTCCCATAACACCTTTTCAATTTTGGGCGAGTTACCCAGTCTGATTTCGTAACTGCGCTGTTTGGTATTTTTGATATCCGAAATTATTTTCCAGCTGAATCTGGGTTTTGGATAATCAATACTTAAAGGATTTATCAAATGCTCAACCGTTAAATCTTTTACCGAGATCTTCTGGGAGAAAGCATCCGTTTTTAATAAAAGCAATAAGGCAAGAATAATGGAGGGTATAAATAAGCTTTTGTTCATTTTGGTTAGCGTTAATTTTTGATTTTAACACTGCGATTATCAGCAATATTGTTCAACTAACCATCCTGCACTGTTATGAAAAATTAAACTTAGCACAACGCAAGTAGATAATCAAAAACCAATTATAAAATACTTAAACAAAAAAGCTTACCTATTCATCAAACGGGCAACATACTTACCGATAATATCAAATTCTAAATTCACCGTATCACCAACATTAACTTCCTGCAAATTGGTATGCTCAAAAGTATAAGGGATGATGAATACCGAAAATTCATCATCAGCTGAATTTACAACAGTTAAGCTAATCCCGTTTACACAGGCAGATCCTTTTTCAACGGTTACATTTCCAGCACTGGCATCATACTTAAATCGGTACTCCCAGCTGCCGTCCAGTTCTGCGCGTTTCACACAAACTGCAGTTTGGTCTACATGGCCCTGTACAATATGGCCATCTAAGCGGGCATTCATCTGCATACAGCGCTCAAGATTAACTTTACTACCTACTTTTAAAGCATCCAGATTGGTTTTTTTCAACGTTTCATCTATAGCGGTAACGGTGTGCGTTCCATCATTTAATGCTACAACGGTTAAACATACGCCGTTATGGGCTACACTCTGGTCTATTTTTAGCTCATGGCTAATGGCCGAAGATATGGTAAAGTGAATATTGGTATGATCGTTTTTAATGGCAGTAACCTCGCCAAGTGTTTCTATAATTCCTGTGAACATTTATTTCTATTTAAAGTCCATCATTCCCGCACATGCTGGAATCTCAATGCCGAATAAAAACTTTAAAGGCATTAAGATTCCCAATCAAGTTGGGAATGACGATTCCATGCAATGATGGTTTATTATTTATTACTAAGAAAGATACTGAAACAAATCCGATAGCTATCGAATTTGTTTCAGCATGAGTCCCCATCAGGACTTCTCTATATTTTAATATTTTAATCTATTCTTTCTCCAGACCGAAGTGCTTTTAACTGCTTCAACGCCTAATTTTATATTATCTTTTTCGAACAGTTGTGCGGCAATTACAGCGGCAATCAGTGCTTCAGTTTCATCCTGTTTTTTTAAACTTTCTGCTTTAAAGTATTTACTAACAAAGTGTGTATCAAAATTACCTGTTTTAAAAGCCTCGTGTTGCATTACAAATTTACCAAAACCCAAAGTAGTTTCTATCCCGGTAATATCATATTCTGCAATAGCCCTAACCATTCGCTCCATCGCTTCTGCCCTATCTTTGCCATAAGTAATCAGTTTTGCAATCATGGGATCATAATAAATTGGAATTTCCATTCCCTGCTCAAAGCCATCATCTACCCTTACACCATTACCTTTGGGTGTTTGATAGGTCTGCAAAGTACCAATATCTGGCAAAAAATGATTAGCCGGATCTTCGGCATAAACTCTAAGTTCGATGGCGTGTCCACTTATTTTCAGGTCATCCTGACTAAAACTCAATTTTTCTCCGGAAGCAATTTTGATCTGCTCTTTTACCAGATCTATCCCCGTGATCAGCTCGGTTACGGGATGCTCTACCTGCAAGCGGGTATTCATTTCGAGAAAAAAGAAATTGAGATGTTCATCTAAAATGAACTCTACCGTACCCGCTCCGGTATAATTTACCGAACGGGCTACATCTACCGCACAGTTCCCCATTTTTTGCCTTATTTCTTCAGTCAATATGGATGAGGGAGCTTCTTCAACCACTTTCTGATGCCGGCGCTGTACAGAACATTCACGCTCAAACAGATGCACAATATTGCCGTGGCTATCGCCCAAAACCTGTATCTCAATGTGCCTTGGAGAGGTGACATAACGCTCAATAAAAACAGCGCCATCTCCAAAGGCCGAAGTAGCCTCGCTTACGGCAAGTTGCATCTGTTCTTCAAAATCTTCCGCCCGCTCTACAATGCGCATTCCCTTACCTCCGCCTCCTGCGGCAGCTTTGATTAAGATCGGAAAACCAACTTCAATGGCGCGTTGCTTTGCCTCGCCTACATCCTGAACGGCCTCTTCCGTTCCGGGAACCATTGGAATATTATAGCGAAGTGCTGCGGCCTTTGCCGATAATTTATTGCCCATGGTTTCCATGGCCTGTGGCGAAGGACCAACGAGAATGAGCCCGGCGTCGGCAACTATTTTTGCAAAACCTGCATTTTCAGATAAAAACCCATAACCTGGATGAATGGCTTCTGCCCCCGTTAGTTTACAGGCATCGATAATCTTCTCACCAACCAGGTAACTCTGGCTAGAGGGCGCCGGACCAATACAAACGGCCTCGTCGGCATAGCGTACGTGCAGTGCATTCCGGTCTGCTTCAGAAAAAACAGCAACCGTCTTGATACCCATTTCCTTTGCCGAGCGCATGATACGTAAGGCAATTTCACCACGATTAGCGATTAGCAGCTTGGAAATTGGAGTTTGGAGTTTAGCGTTTTCGGACATTTTAATTAGACTTTGTATATATATGCAGATTATAAATGAACTACATGACTATTGACCATGAACTATAAAACTATTGACTTCGGACTCCCGACTTCGGACCTCCGACTATATCTACAAATGTAATATTATTTCCATTGCCTGATCGATCATTTCGGCAGTTAGATTAAGATGCGTAACCAAACGGATGGTACTGGCACTCGTAGTATTACAATGAAGTCCTTTTTCCTTCAACTGGTGTACAATCTTTTCCGCTGATCCTTTATCTACTTCGAAAATAACGATATTGGTTTCAACCGGCATTACCGATTTTACGTATGTTGCGCCAGCCAATGCACTGGCCAATGCCTGCGCATGTGTGTGATCATCTTTTAACCGCGCTACATGATGATCAAGTGCATAAATACCTGCTGCGGCCAAAAAACCTGCCTGGCGCATCCCTCCACCAAAAGCCTTTCTAATTTTCCGCGCTTTATGGATCATTTGTTTACTACCCAGTAGTACCGAACCCACCGGCGCCCCAAGTCCTTTAGATAAACAAACCGAAATGCCATCAAAATACTTACCGTATTCGCCTGCCCGATCGCCAGTAGCCGTAAGGGCATTAAAAATACGCGCACCATCTAAGTGCAACTTTAATCCTTTAATGTTACAGAGGTGATGAATGGGTGCAATCTGTGATAAGGTATAACAACTTCCCCCACCTTTGTTTACGGTATTTTCCAAAACAACCAAACTCGAGTTTGGATAGTGGATATTTTCCTCATTGATTTCGGGCTCAATCAGTTCAGGTGTCAAAATCCCACGCTCACCATGTAATAATCTTACCGATGCGGCAGAGTGGAAAGCAATGCCTCCAATTTCATATCGATAAACATGCGAAGTCTGATCACAGATGACCTCGTCCATGGGCTGAGTAAAACACTTAATCGCAATCTGATTGGTCATCGTTCCAGATGGGCAGAACAGCCCGGCTTCCATATTAAAAGTTGTAGCCAATTTTCTTTCTAAAGCATCCACGGTTTCGTCTTCACCAAAAACATCATCACCCACTTTTGCGTTCATCATGGCATCCAACATTCCGGCAGTTGGCCTGGTTACCGTATCACTCCTGAAATCCAAAAATTGCTTGTTCATTTAGCTATTTAATTGTAATATATTGTTGACGAATAAAAAAAAGACCATAGCCTTTTCTGGTATAATTTTAAGGTTTTTCGGCGATTAAGCCCCCTATATAGTGTATTTTTTACACACTTAATTTTGAGCAACAATAAATTGTTAAAAAATTATTAAAAAAAAGAATACAAAATATAAGACTTTTTATACTTTTATCGTGCTAAAACCAAAAATAAATAAAATGATAGTAATTGCAGACGGCGGATCAACCAAAACAAATTGGTGTTTGATTAACGAGGCCGGTAGAAAAATTTACTTTAACACCGAAGGTTACAATCCATATTTTTCTAAAGGAGAGTACATTGTAAAGTCTTTGAATGAGACTCTTCCAGACCACTTGGAACGAGAAAAATTGACAGCGGTTTATTACTACGGTGCCGGTTGTTCTACACCTGCAAATGTTAAAATTGTATCCGATGCGATGCAACAGATCTTCACCAATGCAAACATTTTTGTAGGCCATGATTTACTTGCTTCATGCAGGGCACTTCTTGGAAATGAGCCAGGATTTGCGGCTATTTTAGGTACAGGCACCAACTCGTGCCTTTATGATGGAACTGAAATTACCATGAACATTGATTCTTTAGGCTATTTTTTGGGCGATGAAGGTAGCGGTTCTTACATAGGTAAACGCATTTTAAGCGATTACATGAAAGGTTATATGCCAAAAGGATTACGTGAAGCTTTTTATGATAATTATGCTTTAACAAACGAGGACATTTTCGATAATATTTATAATAAGCCATTGCCGAACCGTTTCTGCGCAAGCTTTAGTAAGTTCTTATACGATTTTAAAGATAACTATGAAGATTATGCTTTCAGCACCATAGATTATGCCTTTACCGCATTTTTCGAAGCTTTGGTTATCCACTATCCAAACTATAAAGACCACAAATTAAACTGTGTGGGTTCAGTAGGTTATAGTTTCCGCGATATTTTAAGCATTGTAGCCGATCGTTATGAAATGGGCGTAGGCAAAATTATCCGTTCACCTATAGATGACCTGGTACATTATCACTTAGAGTTATCACCGAAGGCTTAGTTTACAGCTGGGAGTTTTCAGTTCGGAGTTAACAGTACTGAAAACAGAGAGAACAAAAAAATCCCGGCTTGAAATTCAAACCGGGATTTTTTTTGTATAATAGATTTAATTATCTTCTGCCTTTTCAACTCTCCGCTCCACGGCAAATGCCCTCCGCTAAAACGAAATTTCCTTACCAAAAAGCTTTGCGTATTTACGCTTATCAAAACGGTACAAGGTAGCGGCACGATAAGAAACGCCTTTTTGTTTTTCATCAAGTTCCTTTAGCACCCCAAAGCTTATAATTTTCTTTCTAAAGTTCCTTTTATCAAGTTTTTTACCCAGTACCAATTCGTAAACATGCTGCAATTGCGTTAAGGTAAATTTCTCTGGCAAGAGTTCAAACGCAATCGGCTGATGTTTAATCCGCCGTTTTATTTTCTCTAATCCTTTATCGTAAATTTTCTGATGATCAAAAGCCAATTTTGGCAGATCAGTAATTGGCAACCAATTTGCCCGCTTGGCGTAAGTACTGATCGGGCGTAATTCCTTATCCCCGCCTAAACGGATCAAAGCATAATAAGCTAAAGTAATTACCCTACCTTGTGGGTGCCTATTTGGATCGCCAAAAGCATAATACTGCTCCATATAAATACCACGCAAACCGGTAAGCTCATATAAAATCCTGGAGGCTGATTGATCTAAACTTTCATCAGGACCAACAATGTTACCGGGCAATGCCCACCAATCTTTAAACGGTTCTTCATTCCTTTCGATTAGCAGGATTTTCAGCTCCTTACCATCAAATCCAAACAAAACGCAATCTATCGAGAATACGGAATCTAAATGAGGTAAAATTTGTTCCAAAGTAAAAATTAGTTATTTTAAGCAGATAAAGGTATAACTTTCAATATTAAGTAAAAAAAATAAAATAAATTACTTAGTGTAAAAAATACACACTATATTCGTATTATAAAGATGAAGCCAAATATAAAAAATATAGCTGTATTAACTTCTGGAGGCGATGCCCCAGGGATGAATGCAGCAATCAGAGCTGTTGTTCGTACCGGAATTTACCATGGCATTAACATGTTCGGGGTAATGCAAGGCTACCAGGGTTTAATAACCGACAACATAAAACCAATGGATGCCCGTTCTGTAAGTAATATTTTACACTTGGGGGGTACCATATTAAAAACTGCACGCTGTTTAGAATTTAAAACAGACGAAGGTCAGCAGATTGCCTACAAAAACTTAAAGAAAAACGATATTGATGGATTAGTGGTTATTGGTGGCGACGGAACATTCACCGGAGCTAAACGTTTTTCGGAAACATTCGGGGTAAAGGTTATTGGTATTCCTGGAACGATCGATAACGATTTAGTCGGATCTGACTTTACTTTAGGTTATGACACCGCGATTAATACCGTAATTGAAGCGATTGACAAGATCAGGGATACTGCCGATGCACACGATCGTTTGTTTTTTTATAGAGGTAATGGGCCGTGATTCTGGCTGTATTGCCTTAAGAAGTTCGATTGCCAGTGGTGCTGAAGCGGTATTATTGCCAGAAAGAGATACCAGTGTTCATGAATTGATTGATAAACTGGCCGTAGGTGCAGCGACTAAAAAATCGTCGAGTATTGTAATTGTAGCTGAAGGACATAAACAAGGCGGTGCTTATGATATTGCTAAAAAGGTAAAGGAAACTTTCGATCATTACGACACTAAGGTAACCATCCTCGGCCACCTTCAAAGAGGCGGAAGCCCAAGCAGTTTCGACAGAATTTTGGGCAGTCGTTTAGGTTTTGCCGCAGTAAATGCGTTAATTGCAGGCGAAACAGAGAGAGA
>NZ_JAQIIV010000021.1:0-74008 GCF_036946585.1 Pedobacter terrae
GTTAACCCTTTCTGAATTGGTTATTTTTACATGCAATGAAAATTTAAGCATCCAATCACTTGACGCGTTATAAACCGTCCTAACGGATGATGTTGGGGTGTACAATTCTCCTAAATGCCCCAAAAAGATTAGCAGTTTTTCTTGTTGCATCGCTTTTACATTCGGAAGTTCAAGCAGGTGTTTGGCCTCCCAGGGGTGCATGGGCACTACTTTATAATCTGGATGCTGATCGAGCAAGCTGATCATTTCCGTATTATTGCTATCTGATAATTCTATTCTAAAAAGATCGGTCATGTCAAAACCTTCAGCATTTTTTTCCATGATATTTTCTGCTGAGATCAGGAAATAAGCCAGCTGGAAATGCCCCTGCGTTTCCGGCGAATATTTAAAAAGTTCTTCCTTACTGTTAAAACCAGATCTGCCTTTAGGAAAGGGATGCGCATTGTGACCTAAAAACAAAGATTGCTCTGCTTCGATGAAGCTCATTTTAGCAAAATTTACAGGTTTGCCGTTCTGCTTAAAAAACAATAAAAATGCTTCGAGGTTTTCTACGCTGTTGGCCAAACGTTGGGTGACCAGATCGGCATCAATAGTACCGAATTCTTGCTTACTAAATTGCATGGCCAGTTCCATAAACCTGTATATGGTTACTTGATTAATGGCATCCGTATCAATATTCCTTTCAATTACGGGGAAATTAAATACATGGCGGCCACTATCAGCATAAAATTTTAAAGGTGCATATACTTCGAAACCAATAGCCGTAAAGTCAAACCTGATATGCAAACGATCGTTTGTTGTAACCAGGTAACTGGCTAGTGGTTCGTCGTATTTAGGGATTCCTATATAACGGCTCCAGTTGGTATATTCTCTGCAGTAACTGTTTAGAAGCGCATTAAAATTAGTTTCTTCTGAAATCTGCTGAAGCCTGGTTGAGTCTAAGGTATTCGTTTCCATGTTTTTTAATGATTTTAATAATGTTTTCAATATCGCTGATGGTAGTTAGCGGGTTAAGTAGGGTAAATTTGAGGTAGAACTGTTGATTAATCTTAGTACCGGCAACCAAAGCTTTTCCTTGGTTGAACATGGCTTTTTTGATGTATTGGTTCATGGCGCAAACATCTAAGCGCAGGTTTTTGGGACGATAACGGAATACCAATGCACTGATGTCTGATTCGTTCATCAGCTCGAAATCATGATCTGAATGCAACAAATCGGCAATTTTTGCTGCCGTTTCGATAATCGTATCGAAATAGCCACCGAGTTTGTTCCTGCCCATCATCCTGAGTGTAAACCAAAGTTTTAAAGCATCAAACCTGCGGGTAGTTTGTATCGATTTATTCACCTGGTTTGGCAAACCATCTTCGTCGTGGTCTTTTGGATTCAAGTAATCAGCATGATGCGTAATCAGGTTGAAAAAGTTTTTATCCCTTACCAGGAAACCGCTGCTGCTTACCGGCTGGAAGAACGATTTATGATAATCAACGGTAACCGAATGGGCGAGCTCGATACCATTGAGCAATGCTCTGTACTTGTCTGTCAGCAATAGTCCACAGCCATAAGCCGCATCGATATGGAACCAGCAATTGTATTTTTGACTTATAGCTGCAATTTCCTTTAGCGGATCAATATTCCCAAAGTCGGTGGTTCCCGCTGTACCCACAATGGCAATAGGAATATTGCCCTGAGCAATTTCCCGCTTAAGGGCATCTTCCAGTAAAACCGTATTCATCCTGAAACCGCGGTCGGTTTTGATCTTGATCACTGATTTTTCTCCCAAACCCAATAGCGAGGCATTTTTCTGAATACTGAAATGCGCTTTTTCAGAGACAAATATTCTGAAACGGCAAGCTTCCTGAGGTAGTCCTTCAACTTTAATATTGTGGTTTAATGAGGTAATGGAATAATGATCGCGGGCCAGTAAAAGTCCCATTAAATTGCTCTGTGTACCACCACTGGTAAAAATACCATCGGCTTTTTTGCTGTAACCAATCTGATCGCAGGTCCATTCGATTAGTTTTTGCTCGATCAGTGTACCGCCGGCACTTTGATCCCAGGTATCAATGGAAGAGTTAATGGCAGATATCATGACTTCTGCAGCTACTGCCGGAATCACGATCGGGCAGTTTAAATGGGCAATATATGCAGGGTGGTGAAAGGCAACCGCATGACTGGTATAGAGTAGTTCAACTTCTTTAAGCAAACCATCATAGTTATCATGCGTTTTGTCAAATTCTACTGAATCAAACAGTGGTTTTAATTTCGAAGGAGATATTCCACTAAAAGGTTGCTGGTTATTGTTGAGGAATTTTTTTACCGCCTGGGTCACTTTTCCTACAGCATGTAGATATTCCGCTTCATTTTCGTGATGAAAGATTTCCTTGGTCGGACTTTCCGTAAGGAAATCAATGACTTCATGTTTTTCTAGGGCTGATGTTAACATTAGGTTTTCAATTTTTCAAAAATTCAAGTTTTAAAGGGCAAGGAATAAAAGGGCAAATTTTTAATAGCATTTGGCTGGGTCGGCTAAAACGAAAGAGCAATTCAATTACAAATTTCAACGGCTAAGTTATATTTTTATTTAGATCGATTAAAAATAATATTAAAATTTATTTTTAATCATTTTTGATAACCAGTTAATTGAGCGCTACTTAACCGTTTTAGTAGAGGAAAAGTTAAAAAAGATAAATTTTTATTTGGATTTAATCTAAATAAGTTATTGTTTTGCGCAAAATTATTTCGGTTAATGCATTAAATAAATAAAAATGAAAAATCTATACTTAATTGCAATCCTGATTGGTGGGTTTATCTTTACTGGTAAAGCGCAAACGGTTACCGGGAAGGTAATGGGCGAAACAGCCCCGCTTGCAGGAGCAAATATTAAAGTTGAAGGTAAGAATGTTTCGACTACAACAGCTGCTGATGGTAGTTTTGAACTAAAGTTAAACGAAGGTGCTTATCAGTTACAGGTTAGCTATGTAGGCTATACAACCATACTACAAAAAGTGATTTTGGCTAAGGATCAGACTGTTAACCTTACGCTCTATCTAAGTCCTACGGCTAATATGCAAGAGGTTGTGGTGGTTTCATCGCGTAAACCGACCAAAATAAGTGAGATACCGGGTACAGTTTGGGTAGTTGATGGCGCAAAAATTCAGGAACAGGCGAGAGCCGGAATCCCGCTTAAACAAACTTTAGCGCAACTGATTCCGAGTTTGGATGCTGGTCCCGAAGGGCGCACCAATTACGGACAAAACCAACGCGGCAGAGATGCATTGGTGATGATTGATGGCGTTTCGTTAAACAGTACGCGCGGGGTAAGCCGTCAGTTCGAATCAATCGATCCGTTTAATATAGAAAGAATTGAAGTTTTATCTGGTGCAAGTGCGGTTTATGGTGGTGGCGCAACAGGCGGTATCATCAATATTATTACTAAAAAAGGGCAGGATAGTCAGCCCAGCTTTACTACCCAGGTTGGTGTACGCAGTGGTTTGAAAGAAAAAAGCGATCATGATTTGCGCGTAGCTCAGGCTATTTCTGGTGGTAGCAAAGATTGGAACGGGCGTATCGGTATGGGTTTCCAGAAAAACAATGCTGCCTATGGCGCAGATGGAAAGCAAATTTTTACGGATATTACCCAAACCGATTTACAATATAACCAGTCGTTCGATTTCTTTGGAAGTACAGAATTTAAATTGACCGATTATCAAAAATTATCTGTAAATGCCCAATATTACAATTCGGGCTACCGTGGTGATAAAGATCTTTTTCTAGGGGCAAATTACGGTGGATTATTATCCAGTCCGGCGCTCTTAGAAATGAGAAATGGTTACTCTTCAGATGTTGACCCGAAAACGAGCAGAGCCAATATCAATGCAAATTACCAGGCAAGCGACATTTTAGGCGGGCAGACATTGTACGTACAGGCAGCTGCCAGAAACGAACAATTTAGCTTTCACCCATTTCCGGGCCAGGCAGCCATACCACAACGGCTTTACAGCGGCTCATCTATCCAGAATACCAATTACAGTGCTTTAAAACTGGTATTAAACAAAGATTGGAACAGGCTCAACCTTACTTACGGTATTGATGCTGATCACGAGAATTTTAATGCACAGCAGGCTTTGTTTGATAGAGCAAAAGCCTTTGCATCAGGAGGTTTAACCAATACTACGGTGGCTACAATTGCACGTTATCCTAATTTCAGGGTAAATGGTTTATCTGGTTTTTTACAGGCACAGGTTAAGGTAACCGATTTCTTAAGTCTTTCGGGAGGGGTGCGCCAGCAACGGATGTTTGTTAAAGTTGGCGATTTTGTGGGTACAGCTGCATCCGTTCCTTTGGCTTATGGTGTCGGCGGGACTGCAACGGCTATTGCTGGTGGCGAAAACCATTACGATGTAAACCTGCTAAATGGCGGTTTAGTCTTTAAAATCAACGCAGCTCAACAGGCATGGGTTAATTTCTCACAGGGCTTTAACCTCGCCGATCCGGCAAAATATTATGGACAAGGCACTTATACACTGGCTGGTAGCAACTGGAATTTAGGTAACTCCATAAATGTAGCCAGCTCACCCTTAACAGGCATCAAAACAGAACAGTACGAAGCCGGTTACCGTTACCGAACTGGTATATTTAATGGACAAGTGGCTGGTTTTTATGCGCTGTCAGATAAAAATGTAAAAACAAATAGCACATTCAATATCGAAGTTTTCGATGAAAATGTAAGGAATTTGGGTGTTGAAGGTTCGGTATCATTAAACCTGAAAAACGGTTTTGAAGCTGGCGTAAATGGTTTGTACATTAAAACACAGAAACAAAATGCCGATGGTACATGGTCTTTGCAGGATATAACTGTTGCCAGTCCATCAAAAATTGCAGGTTACCTGGGTTATAACGGGAAAGTTTTTGGTATAAAAGCACAGGCTTTTCATTCGTTTGACGCTAAAGGTTATGCTGCAGTTGCAAATGTTGTGGTACAAAATGAGTTGAAAGGCTTTACTACTGTTGATCTACTTGGATCGGTAAAGTTATTTACCGGAAGTTTATCATTTGGTGTGCAAAACCTGTTGAACAAAAACTATCAAACCATCTGGAGCCAGCGCTCTCAGTTCTTATATCAATCGTTAGCTAAGAAAGAAACGTTTTATTATGCAGGCCGCGGCCGTACTTATAATTTGACGTATACGCTTAATTATTAAGCTATCGGTCGTCATTTCGAGCGAAGTGCAACGCAGTCGAGAAATCTATCTAAATAGATCTCTCCCCGCCTGTAAGGGCAGGCCTGTCCGCACAGGCGGGCATTCCGCTGCGCTCCAGTCGAGATGACGACTTTTTTTAGAAAAAATATTTGGCAATAAAGATTTACTTTTTCTTCAGTTCAATCACTGTAATTTCAGGCCAGATACCAATCCTTCCTGAAAAACCCAGGAAACCGAAACCCCTGTTTACATTCAAATATCTGCCATTTTCACTTTTAATACCCGCCCAATGTTTATAACGGTATTTTACCGGACTCCATTTAATCCCAAAAGCTTCAATGCCAAACTGCATGCCATGGGTATGCCCGGCCAATGACAGTTGAATTTTTGAAGGATAATTTTTGACCTGTGCATCCCAATGTGAAGGATCATGTGACAGCAAAATCTTAAAATCATTAACGTTTGTATTTTGCAAAGCTTTATTTAGGTCGCCGCGTTCTCCAAAACCGATTCCCCAGTTTTCTATTCCTGCCAATATTATTTTTTCACCGTTCTTATGCAGTTCTACATGTTCATCTAATAAAAGTTTAAAGCCAATTTCTTTGTGATAAGCTTTTAATCGATTTAGGTTCTGTACTTTATCTGCTTCCGTAGGCCACTTGATATAATCACCATAATCATGGTTTCCTAGAATAGAAAACTGTCCGAATGGTGCTTTAATCTGCGAAAAATGCCCGATGTAGGGCACAATTTCAGCAGCGGTATTGTTGACTAAATCGCCGGTAAATACAAATAGGTCGCTCTTTTGGGCGTTGATCATATCGATACCTTTTTGCACGGCTTTTGGGTTGGTAAAACTCCCGGCATGTACATCTGAAATTTGGGTCACCGTAAAACCATCAAAACTTGCAGGTAAATCATCAAAGTATAAAGTGTGTTTAATTACCCGGTAGGCATATTTCCCTTGGGTAATGCCATAAGCAAACAGGACAACGGTGAAGCAGAACATTACAAAAGCGAAATCTACGCAGTAATTGTTACGGGCAGCCATATGGAATCCACCAGGTTCAAAATTAGTTGCCAGTGCCATCAATAAGCGAAAAACATCGCCGAGCAACAGAAATAAAGCGAATACTACTTCGGCAACAAAAACAATCAAAAAAGCATGACTAACGATCTGGAAAAACTTATTGATACCCTGTATCCGCATTTGCTGAATGGCAAAAAATAAGGCAAAAGTTAAGCCGATAATAAATACCCAAAAAATTGGACTTAGTAAACTGGATTGATTGATGGTGCCCAGACCAGATAAAACATAAGCATTAAGGGCAAAAAATATAAATGCAACTGTTAACAGCGGCAATAGATTGAGTTTTCTTTTCATTATTAAAAATCGGTAAATCAGAATAGGATAAAAATAGAATTTAAACGCAGAGAAATACTTACTGTTACTACTGTCTGTTATTTTTACGCTTCTTTGATTAAAGCAATTTCTATTTTGACGCGTTATATTTATCAATATGATAGTTAGTTGAATTAAAATCAACTTCCTGTTGCATATTTTATAATTTACTTTCTTTTATTAGCTTTGTACAAATATGCTATCCAAAAAAACAAAATATGCCATAAAAGCGCTTGTTGCGCTGGGCAAAAATTTAGATAAACCGCCCATGCAGATTTCTAAAATTGCGGAGGAGGAGCATATTCCTAAAAAATTCCTGGAGCAAATTCTGCTCGATCTGCGTAATGCAGGCTTCTTGTACAGTAAAAAAGGTGCAGGTGGTGGTTATAGCCTCAATAAAAAACCAGAAGATATTTTATTAGTGCATGTAATGCGAGTAACCGACGGGCCGATTGCCATGGTTCCGTGCGCAAGTTTAAACTTTTACCACAAATGTGATGAGTGTGTAGATGAGAAAACATGCGGTATCAGAAGTGCTTTTATTGATGTAAGAGATGCTACGCTTAAGGTTTTAACCGAAACCAGCATTGCAGACGTGATTGGCCGTGAGGATAACCTGAAAATCGGTATCGTTAATTTGTAATATTTATTTTCCAGATAACGCTTGCACTCGTTTCCAAACGAGTGCATCAATAACTCTACGATTATATCGTTTGTAAATGATAATCTCACGAAAGTTAGCAGTTATTAGTTGGCAGTTTTCAGGTATTCCTGTCTGAATTTAATACCCGGATTTTTCCATTCCAATATGCTTTAGTTGAAATGATGTTTTATTAGCGTAAATTTTTTCATAATAAATTACTACTATTCCTATATACTTTATATATTTGGCGTATGAACTTCAATTTTATACCTAATCAGTTAACCGCTACGCAAATGATGTGCTGTTGTTGTAAAAAACAGTAACAGGAGCCTACAGATAATTTTAAGTATAAAATATGGAATGCTTCTCGGTAACAGGGAAGCATTTTTAGAATAAGCTAACAACACATATGCAAAGTTTCAGAACAGAACTCGAAAATCCGGTTGTCGAGCAGGACATTATCGATTTGGAGAATAAGATTAAAGCTTTCAGAGATGGAACCATCCACGACGAAAAGTTTAGAAGCCTACGTTTGGCTCGCGGTGTTTACGGACAAAGGCAGCCAGGTGTGCAGATGGTGCGTATTAAGCTGCCGTTTGGTAAGGTAACTTTTAAACAGTTGTTGCGTATTGCCGATATTGCAGATGAATACGGAAGTGGCAATTTACACCTGACAACGCGGCAGGATATCCAGATTCATTATGTGAGTTTAGACCGCACGCCGGAGCTTTGGGCTAAGTTAGAGCAGGATGATATTACCCTTCGTGAAGCCTGCGGAAATACGGTGCGTAATGTAACCGCTTCTCCCAACGCGGGAATAGATGCGGAAGAACCTTTTGATGTTTCGCCTTACGCCCAGGCAGTATTTGCCTACTTTTTGCGTAATCCAATCTGTCAGGAAATGGGACGCAAAATTAAAATTTCTTTTTCTTCGAGCGATCGCGATACCGCTTTCAGCTACATTCACGATTTAGGATTTATTCCTAAAATTAACGAAAAGGGTGAGCGTGGATTTAAGGTTTTATTTGCCGGAGGTTTGGGCGCACAGCCGTTTTTAGCCAATGCCGTTCACGAATTTTTACCTGAGGATCAATTAATCCCTTTTACCGAATCTGTTCTTCGTGTGTTTGATCGTTATGGCGAGCGTAGCAACCGCAATAAAGCACGCTTAAAATACCTGGTTCAAAAACTGGGTTTAGAAGAAGTTTTACGTTTGGTTGCTGAAGAGCGTATTGCCAATAAAGTAAAAACCTTTAAAATAGATGTTAATGCTGTTTCACAGCCACTCTTGCCTTTAGCGCAGGAATATCCTGCAGTTGAAATATTGAATGAAGCCCATTATAAACACTGGTTAGCCACCAATGTAATTGAACAAAAGCAAGCGGGATTTTATGGCGTTTATGTAAAAGTTCAGGTAGGCGATATCAAAACAGATAAAGCAAGGGCATTTGTTGATGCCATCAGGTTATATGTGGCTGATGAAATCAGGATTACGCAGAATCAGGGCTTATTGCTAAAGTTTGTACGGAAAGAAGCGTTGCCTTCCCTATATGCCGCTTTAAATAAAATTGGTTTTACAACAGCTGGTTTTGATAGTTTGGCCGATATTACTACTTGCCCCGGAACGGATACCTGTAATTTGGGTATATCGAACTCAATGACGCTTGCCGAAGTTTTGGAAGAAGTGATTTATACTGATTTTCCGGAGTTTATTTACGAGAAAAACATCAAGATCAAAATCAGTGGTTGCATGAACTCCTGCGGTCAGCACGGTTTGGCCGAAATCGGTTTCCACGGAAGTTCAGTAAAAGCTGAGGGGAAAGTGGTTCCGGCTGTACAGGTGATGCTTGGTGGCGGAACAGTTGGTAATGGTGTAGGCAGGGTAGCCGAACGTGTAATCAAAGTGCCTTCTAAAAGAGCAACCAGTGTTTTACACTTTATTTTAAATGATTTTAAAGCCAATAACCTGGCCGATGAAAACTTCCACCAATATTATGACCGAAAAGGTAAGGATCACTTTTATCAGCTTTTAAAGCCTCTGGCCGATTTAACAAACCTTCAGACAGAAGAATTTGTAGACTGGGGACATGTGGAAGAATTTGTAACTGCTATAGGCGTGGGCGAGTGTGCAGGTGTGGTGATCGATTTAGTGGCTACTTTATTACTGGAAGCGGATGAAAAGTTCGGTTGGGCGAAACAGAATTTAGATAATGGTGCTTATGCGGATGCCATTTACCATACCTATGCGACGTTTGTGAGCGCTGCAAAATCTTTATTGTTGGATAAAGGGGTAAATAGCAGCACACAGGTTGGCGTAATCCGTGAATTTGATAACCATTACGTTGAAACAGGCGAATTTAATTTATCAACCAATTTCTCTGACCTGGTTTTACAGATTAACAAAAACGAACCAACGGCTGAGTTTGCACAGAAATATTTTGAAGAAGCAAATCAATTTTTAAATCAGATTAAGGAAAAAAGAGCGGCATTGGTGAAATAAGATTTGAGACGATTGATCTGAGACAATAGATATGAGATTTGAGAAATGCAGACGCCATGTGCCAAACAACTTTTTCTTCAGTTTTTCAAAATTTAATAATTAAAAAGAAAGATGGTTAACCAAAATATAGAATCAAAAATTACACTTTTAGGCGCAGGCCCCGGAGATCCGGATTTATTGACCTTAAAAGGTGTAAAAGCGTT
The DNA here is from genome assembly GCF_036946585.1 of Pedobacter terrae. Taxonomy (GTDB): domain Bacteria; phylum Bacteroidota; class Bacteroidia; order Sphingobacteriales; family Sphingobacteriaceae; genus Pedobacter; species Pedobacter terrae_C. Next base: position 9,950 of record NZ_JAQIIV010000021.1, read on the forward strand.
GCAAACTGCCGATGTAGTATTGTATGATGCTTTAACCAATGATGCTTTATTGGAGCATGCCCCTGCAGAGGCCATTAAGGTTTATGTAGGAAAACGTTCTGGTGAGCATTCTTATCCTCAGGATACCATTAATAAATTAATGATCGATTATGCTTTAAACTACGGTCACGTAGTGCGTTTAAAAGGTGGCGATCCATTTGTTTTTGGCAGAGGGTATGAAGAATTGGATTATGCCGCGTCGTATAGCATTCCGGTCAGTGTTATTCCTGGTATTTCGAGTTCAATCGGTGTGCCGGGCTTGCAGCAGATTCCGGTTACACACCGGGGCATGAGCGAAAGTTTTTGGGTAATCACCGGAACGACCACTTCTGGCGAAGTTTCGGCTGATATTTATCAGGCAGCACAATCAAAAGCTACGGTATTGGTACTGATGGGACTTAAAAAACTAGCTAAAATTGTCGAAATTTTTAAAGCTGCGGGCAAGCACGATTTACCAGCTGCAGTGGTGCAGAATGGATCTGCAGAAGATGAAAGATTAGTTGTTGGTGTAGTTGAAACTATAGAACGTTTGGTGCGGCAAGAAAACATTAAAGCGCCTGCCTTATTGATTTTTGGAGAAGTTGTATCATTACATCCATCATTTAAAAAATTAATTAAACAATATGCAAGTATTGCCTAACCAACATGATCATGCAGCATCTTTTTCTGAAGAAGAAAAAGGCAATCAGCTTTTTCCGGTTTTTATAAAGCTGAACAAGCTGCGTACATTATTGATTGGTGCAGGGAATATTGGGCTTGAAAAATTAACAGCGATTGTAAATAACAGCCAAAGTGCTGCTATTACTATTGTTGCGGAGATTGTTTCGCCCGAAATCTATACACTTATTGCAAACTATCCGCAGATAAAGGTGAAGCAGAAAAGTTTTGATATCAACGATTTAGATGATATTGATATCGTTTTTGCCGCAACCAATAATTATATCTTGAATGACGAGATCAGAAAAGTTACGCACGAGCGTGGTCTGCTGATCAATGTGGCTGATAAACCAGAATTATGCGATTTCTATTTGGGATCCATTGTTCAGAAAGGCGATTTGAAGATTGCTATATCTACAAATGGAAAATCACCAACCATAGCCAAACGTTTAAAGCAGATTTTAAACGAAGGTTTACCTGCAGAACTGGATGAAACATTACAGAATATGAGTGCCTTGCGCCAAACCTTAAATGGCGATTTTTCGGCAAAGGTTAAGAAGCTAAATAAGGTTACTCAAAGTTTGATCAACCCTAAAAAGAGTTTTGCTGAACGCAATATCAAATGGTTAATTTGGGTGGCTGCAGTTTTACTGCTTGGGGCAATTGGGCTTTCTCTTTGGAATACCGAGCCGGAATTTCAATCATTCCTTATTAATATCGACCCATTATTTTACTGGTTTTTAGGCGCAGGATTTGCATTTGCATTAATAGATGGTGCCATCGGCATGTCGTATGGTGTTACTACGGCATCATTCTCACTGGCGATGGGTTTACCTCCCGCATCAGCAAGTATGGCGATCCACATTTCTGAGGTAATGAGTAACGGTATTGCAGGCTGGATGCATTACCGTATGGGCAATATAAACTGGAAACTCTTTAAGATATTGATTCTTCCGGCGATCATCGGTGCGGTATTGGGTGCTTATATTTTATCTTCCCTGGAACACTATAGTGCCTATGTTAAGCCAGTTGTAGCCGTTTACACCCTGTTTTTGGGTGCTGTTATTTTAATGAAAGCCTTTAACATCAAAAGAAAGAAGGCCGATCAAAAAATTAAGAAAATTGGTTTATTAGGCTTTTTTGGTGGTTTTATTGATGCCGCCTTTGGTGGCGGCTGGGGTTCAATCGTATTATCCAGTCTAATTGCAGGTGGCAGGCATCCATTGTTCTCTTTGGGTACGGTAAAAATCAGCCGCTTTTTTATAGCCACTTTAAGTTCGCTTACCTTTTTTACCATGTTGGGTGGCAAACACTGGGAAGCAGTTGTGGGTTTAATTATCGGTAGTGCAATCGCTTCGCCGATAGCCGCAAAAGTATCGAACAAAATTTCGGCAAAAACCATCATGGTTGCTGTTGGCATTATTGTGATGCTTGTAAGTTTACGTAGCGTAATCATGTTTATTTTAAAATTAATGTAGTGATGGGGAACCTAGAGGAGATCAAAGCAGCACTGGCAGGTTTAAGTACAATAGATAGGCTGAAATTTTTGGCAGATCAATATGCCGGCCGTATTATATTTTCGACCAGTTTTGGTTGGGAAGACCAGGTAATTACCCATTTAATTTTTGCCAACAACATTCCGATTAAGGTTTTTACTTTAGAAACCGGACGTTTATTTCCGGAAACCTATTATGTTTGGAACCGTACATTAGAAATTTATGATAAACCCATTCATGCCTATTATCCGCAGAACGAATTGTTACAGGATATGGTGAATGCAAAAGGCCCGAATAGCTTTTACGAATCGGTAGAGAATAGAAAAGAATGCTGTTATATCCGTAAAATCGAACCTTTAAAAAGAGCATTAAAAGGGAACGAAATCTGGATAACAGGCATCAGGGCCGATCAGAGTGCCAACCGCGAGGATATGCATGATTTAGAATGGGATGAAGGAAACCAACTGATTAAATTTCATCCTATATTCGACTGGACTTTGGATGATGTGGAAGCATACATTAAAGAAAATAATATTGTATACAATACCTTGCATGATAAAGGTTTTCCGAGCATAGGCTGCGCCCCATGTACAAGAGCAGTACAACCGGGCGAAGATTTCAGGGCCGGAAGGTGGTGGTGGGAAGACCAGAGCAAAAAAGAATGTGGTTTGCACGCAGCTTCGTGATGGAAGAAGTAAAAACTTGATGGAAGAAGTAAAATGGGAGATGGAAAACGGATGAACCTTTCAACTTTCAAACCTTCCAACAATTAACAACAGCAACAACAAAGACAACGTATAAAATGAGTACATATAATTTTGATTATTTAGATGAGCTGGAGGCCGAAGCTATTCACATTTTACGTGAAGTTGCAGGTCAGTTTGAAAAACCTGCCCTGTTATTTTCAGGAGGCAAAGATTCAATTACCCTAGTTCGTTTAGCAGAAAAAGCTTTCCGTCCGGGGAAATTTCCTTTTCCTTTAGTGCATATAGACACTGGTCATAATTTTGAAGAAACCATTACCTATCGTGATCAAATGGTAGAGCGGATTGGCGAAAAACTCATTATTGGTTCTGTTCAGGAATCGATCGATCAGGGTAAAGTGGTGGAGCAGACCGGTAAAAATGCCAGTAGAAATGCTTTGCAAACCGTAACCTTGCTTGATACCATCGCTAAATATCAGTTTGATGCCTGCATTGGTGGCGCACGAAGAGATGAGGAAAAGGCCAGGGCAAAAGAACGTATTTTCTCTGTTCGTGACGAATTTGGTCAATGGGACCCGAAACGCCAACGCCCTGAACTTTGGAACATTTACAATGGTAAAATCCATAAAGGTGAAAACATCCGCGTATTCCCGATCAGTAACTGGACAGAATTAGATGTTTGGAATTATATTAGAAGGGAAAAAATAGAACTTCCGAGCATTTACTTTTCGCACGAGCGGGATGTAATTACCCGTAACGGCCAATTGATGGCCGCTTCGCCATTTTTAAATATGGATGAGGAAGATGTTGTAGCGTGTAAACAGGTTCGTTTCCGCACGGTTGGCGACATGTCTTGCACCGCTGCCGTAGAATCGGATGCATTTTTGATCGACGATATTATTTCAGAAATCAGTGCGTCGAAAATTTCAGAACGTGGTGCACGTTTAGACGACAAAGTTTCTGAAGCTGCGATGGAAGACAGGAAAAAGGGGGGGTATTTCTAGGTAGTCTTGGGTCTTTTAGTAGCAAGTCTTTAGTATCAAGTATCAAGTATCAAGTCTTGACACTGGTTTGCTAACTAAAATTAAACCTCCTGATTAAACTAAGATGATTATGAAAGTGATAGACTAAAATTGATACTGATACTTGATACTTTTATCTTAATACTTTAACAACATGAACATATTAAAATTTTTCACAGCAGGCAGCGTAGATGATGGTAAAAGTACCTTAATTGGCCGTTTGTTATACGATACAGATTCTATTTTAGCCGATCAGTTAGAAGCTTTGCAGCGCTCTAACCGCAAAAATGACGATGGAACAATAGATTTAGCCATTTTAACTGATGGTTTAAGGGCAGAGCGCGAGCAGGGCATCACCATTGATGTGGCCTATAAATATTTTCAGACAGAAAAACGTAAATTTATTATAGCCGATACTCCTGGCCACATCCAATACACCAGGAATATGGTTACCGGGGCCTCTACCGCCAATTTGGCCATTATTTTAATTGATGCCCGTAATGGTGTGGTAGAACAGACCATTCGTCATTCCTATATTGTTTCCTTATTGGGCATTAAACATGTGGTGGTTTGTATCAACAAAATGGATATGGTTGATTATAGCGAAACCGTTTATAACGCCATTATAGAAAAATACAAGATTTTGGCGCAGCAATTAAAGCTGGCTGATGTAACCTATATTCCTGTGAGTGCATTAAAAGGTGATAATGTGGTGCAAGCATCTGAAAACATGCAGTGGTATGAAGGTGAAAGTTTGTTACATTTCTTAGAAAAAGTAGATACTGATCATTTAGACCGATCTCAATTGGCACGGATGCCTGTACAATGGGTAGTTCGTCCTCAAACAGCAGAACTGCACGATTACCGAGGTTATGCCGGACGTGTGTTGAGTGGAACTTTTAATTTAAATGATAAAGTTACTGTCCTTCCTTCAGGCGCAAGTTCAATTGTAGAAAAGATTGAGTTTTTTGATGAAGAACTTGATGCTGCGCACGCTGGTCAATCGGTCATCATTCACTTAAAAGATGATGTAGATATCAGCCGTGGAGATACCATTGTAAACGCATCGGCTTTGCCGCAGGAAACAAAATTGATTGAGGCTGATCTTTGCTGGATGGATACCCGTGCGTTGGATACCTCCATCATGTACAACATTCAGCATAATAGTAAGGTTACAAAATGTAAAATCAGCGAAATTCTGCATAAAGTAGATATCAATACTTTAGAAAAGCATACAGCAGAAGAATTTAAATTAAATGATATCGGTCGTGTGATTGTGAAAACCGCTGATGCTTTAGCGTTTGATTTATATGATAGTAACCGCGCAAACGGTTCAGCCATTTTGGTTGATACCCGTACCAATTTAACGGTCGGGGCGCTCATGTTCAGGGCGGCTGTGGAGTAGGGTGTGAGATGTAAGATGGAAAAATGTTAGAGGGAAGATGTAAAATGGTAATGTGCGATGGAAGATCGAGGATGAACGATTGAGAAATATCAATAAACAGGTTCATGCTATACGGCTAAAATCTTAATGTCCTTGACTCCTTAGTGGTGGAAAAATGGATGATGTCAAATGTAAGATAGAAAAAAATCAGTTTTTTATTTCAGCTCATTGATCCTAAAATCTTGCAATCCTGGAAATCTTAATCTAGAGAACCACGATCAAATATAATAATGAAAGCTTTAGATTAGTCTTAAGCGAAAACAATTTCAGCGGGGCGCCAAATGGTAGCCCCGTTTTTTGTATATTCATCTTATGGAAATGATTCAAACTTTTCATCTCCTTATTACATTATAAACGGAAATCCAAATCCTAAACCACATGAAAAGAAATCTTTTGTACTTCGTTTTTGCAGCTGTTCCATTTGTTTTTGCCTGTAACCAATCAGATAAAAAGGCTGATACCGCAAAAAAGGATTCTGTGATCAATCAAACCTGTTACGCCGCTTTCTTCGAGAAAGACAGCGCAGCGATGATTGTGAAAACCATGGAATCTGGTAAAGTAACCGGTGCACTGTTGGTGAAGTATGCTGACAAGCCTCAAAATAACGGAAAGATCAATGGTAGGTTTAATGGCGACACTTTACTGGTTGATTATCGGTTTAACACGGGTAAAGATACCACAAAGGCCTTTACTAACCCGTTGGCATTTTTAAAGAAAGATGGTAAACTCATTATGGGGGTTGCACAGATTGAAACCACACTAGGAAGATCGTATTTTGTGAAAGGGAGACCCATTAACTATGAGGCAGGGAAATTTACTTTTTCAGAAGTGAATTGTAAATAAGCTCTGGGTGCAGCTAAGGATCTTGTTAAGCTAAAAACCACTTTTATAGAGATTCTTCACTTCGTTCAGAATGACAAAAAAAATATTTTAAAATAAATTACTACTATTTCTATAGACTTTATATATTTGTGTAATTAAACAAACGTATAACGAGCATAAACTTTCAGTTATGATTTTGAATAAAGTAGAAAAAGCGAACATCGAACCAAAAATTACTTTAATAGGTGCAGGTCCTGGTGACCCGGATTTATTTAGTTTAAAAGGGGTTAAAGCATTAAAAACAGCTGATGTTGTTTTGTATGATGCAAATGTGAACGAGGCTTTATTGTGTCATGCACCAGATGGTATTCCAAAAGTTTATGTGGGCAAACGTTCTGATGATGAATCATTTTCTCAAGATGCAGTTAATAAGCTCATTGTTGATTATGCTTTAAACTATGGCCATGTTGTACGTTTAAAAAGTGGTGACCCGTTTTTCTTTGCGAAGGGATATGAAGAAATAGATGCGGCAGAATCTTACAGTATTCCTACTGAAATTATTCCAGGTATTTCGAGCGCCACAGGAGCTCCGAGTTTGCAAAAGATCCCAATGATTTATAAAGATATGAGCGAAAGCTTTTGGGCAGTTACAGGAACAAATTCGAAAGGTGAAATTTCAGAAGATTTGTACATCGCCGCAAAAACAAAAGCTACCATTGTTGTTTTAAACGGGATTGAAAAGGTAAAAGAGATTTCAGCCATCTTTCAGGCGGAAAATAAAAATCTGTTACCTGTAGCGGTGATTCAAAATGGTTCTACACCAGAAGAAAAAATCGCGGTAGGTATTGTTGATACGATTGCAGAGATTGTTGAAGATAAGAAAATAACCGCTCCCGCTTTATTAGTTTTTGGTGATGTAGTTTCATTACATCCTCAATTTCAACCTATTCGCGATTTTTACGAGATTATCGCCGAAGAGTACTAGGTATTTTTAAACCAAAAAATATATTTGTTTTGTTGTTTAGAACCGCTTATGGATTTAAGCGGTTTTTTTATATGCTGCAATTTTAATAACATACGTGGCGTCACCCTGAACTTCCGCCCGGCTAGTCGCATGGGTGTTTCAAGGACTTTTATCTGCGGAATCAGCGGGAAATTCTGAGCTGTTTGCTCCCGCAGATTCAAAAGAACAACGCTGAAAAATTACATTTCTGGCATTTGATAGGACCAACATTGTTCATAAGCCTGATTGCAGTGTAGAGCCCGCAACGCTGGACTGCAACGGAAAGCAGGGTTGCAGGCCGCCACAAAAACTGAACATTCACTTTCTAATAAGGCATAAATCAATTTTCAGAAGAGTCGTCACCCTGAATTTATTTCAGGGTCTTTGTGGTAATAATTGTTTAAGAGAAATCCTTTGCGTTTATCTGCGAAATCAGCGGGAAATTATAAGTGATTATTTCCCGCAGATTTAAAATGATCATCGCTGAAAATTATATTTCCTGCGTTTGGAATTAACCAACACTGTTTATAAGCCTGATTGCAGTGTAAAGACCGCAACGAAGTGAGGACTTGCAACGAAAAGCAGGGCTGCAGGCCGCCATGGAAAACTGAACACTCACTTTCTAAAAAACACCAAGTTAAATTTATATGAATTAGCTCTCTCGCCACCTATACAGGCAGGACTGTCCGAACAGGTAGGCATTACGCTTTGCTCCAGGCGAGATGACGATATTTGATAGAATAATCAACTAAAAATATAATTTTCATTATTTGCAAAACTCAAAACAATTAGTAACTTACTTGGGTTATCTACACCAAATATTTGATGGAAATTATACATATAAGTGCCGAGTGTTACCCTGTTGCAAAAGTTGGTGGTTTAGCTGATGTAGTAGGGGCCTTACCAAAATACCAGAATAAATTAGGCCACATAGCCAAAGTGGTTGTGCCTGCGTACGATACCAAATTCATCCGCGAAAATGAATTTGAGGTTACCTATGATGCCTGGGGAAACTATGGGAATCACCACTTTCAGTACCGTATATTAAAAGAAAAGACCAATAAACTGGGTTTTGATTTATACCTGGTTCATATTCAGGGTTTAACTGACCGCCCTAATGTATATGGTTATGGCGACGATACGGAAAGATTTATGGCTTTTCAGATTGCCGCACTTGACTGGATTGTACAATGGGAACATCGCCCGGATGTAATTCACTGTCATGATCACCATACCGGTTTAACGCCGTTTATGGTTTCAAATTGCATAAAATATAATCCGATACGCGGTGTGCCAACTGTTTTAACCATTCATAATGCGCAATATCAAGGACAGTTTGGGTGGGATAAATTGTACTATTTGCCCGCATTTGATTTGTGGAAGGGTGGTTTACTGGGATGGGATGATGCTATAAATCCTTTGGCATCTGCCATTAAATGTGCCTGGAGGGTAACTACGGTTTCGCCGACCTACCTGGAAGAAATGATGGGGCAGGCACGTGGACTGGAAAGTTTATTAAGACAGGAACGTTGGAAATCTGTCGGCATATTAAATGGAATCGATAACGAAGTCTGGAATCCTGAAACAGACCCCATGCTAAGCAAAGGTTATCAGTTAAAAACAGTTGAAGCTGGAAAATTAGCAAACAAAAAAGCACTCTGTGATGTTTTTCAATTAGATTCATCTAAGCCCCTGTTTACTTTTATCGGAAGATTGGTTGATGAAAAAGGTGCTGATATCTTACCCGACATTTTTTATACTGCTCTACAACAGCATGGTGATAACATCAATGTTCTGGTTTTAGGCTCGGGAGATAGTTGGGTGGAAGGGAGGTTAAACCAATTGAAGGATTTCTTTGGCGGCAGATACAATGTTTATATCGGTTACAATGAACAGGTTTCGCATCAGATGTATGCCGGTGCAGACTTCCTGATCATGCCATCAAGAGTAGAACCTTGTGGCTTGAACCAGCTTTATGCCTTGCGTTATGGTACTGTTCCCATTGTGCGCAGGGTAGGTGGGCTGAGAGATACTGTAATTGACATTGGCGAGAATGGTTTCGGGATCTGCCACGATCAAACGAGCATTTGGGATGTTACACATTCGATTAACCGCGCAGTTGGATTTTACAATGATAAAAAAGCCTTTAAAGCTGTAAGAAAAACCATGATGAAAATTGATCATTCGTGGGATAGGGCAGCCTTGAATTATATAGAATTATACCAAAATTTAAAATAAGCTTAAGCATGACTGACAAAGTTTTAGGCGTTATCCTTGGCGGTGGCCAGGGCTCTAGATTATCGCCACTCACACAAACACGTTCTAAACCGGCAGTTCCGATAGCTGGTAAATACCGTTTGGTAGACATTCCAATCTCGAACTGTCTCAATTCGGGTATCCACCGTATGTTTGTGTTAACGCAGTTTAATTCGGCATCACTTAACAAACACATCAAAAATACGTATCATTTTAGTCACTTCAGTACGGCTTTTGTTGATATTCTGGCGGCAGAGCAAACGGTACAAAATTCTGGTTGGTTTCAGGGCACTGCAGATGCTGTACGTCAATGTATGCATCATATCGTCTCTCATGAATTTGATTATATTTTAATCCTTTCCGGTGACCAACTTTACCAGATGGATTTTAAAGATATGATCGAAAAACATATCGACGCTGCCGCAGAAATTACCATTGCTACCATTCCGGTAACGGCGAAGGATGCAACTGATTTTGGTATTTTAAAGGCTGATGAGGAAAACATGATCACTTCTTTTATCGAAAAACCTAAAACCGGTTTGGAGGATTGGGTTTCTGATACGGGTGAAGAAATGCAAGGAGAGGGACGTAACTTTCTGGCATCGATGGGTATCTACGTTTTTAATCGCGATTACCTGATCAATATCTTAAACGAAAACGAGGAGGAAAAGGATTTCGGTAAGGAAATTTTACCAAGAGCCATTACAGAGAGTAGAGTTCTAAGCTATCAGTATGAAGGGTATTGGACTGATATTGGTAACATTTCATCTTTCTTCGAAGCCAATTTAGGCTTAACGGATGAAATACCTAAATTTAACATGTTCGATAGCAATCATGCTATTTTTACCAGGGCAAGGATGTTGCCACCATCCAAAATTTCGGGTACTACTTTAGATAAAACCATTATTGCTGAAGGCTGTATTATTCAGGCCAAAAAGGTAGAACATGCTGTTTTGGGGATCCGTTCGAGAATTGGAAAAGATACGGTAATTACTAATGCCTATATTATGGGTAGCGATCGGTACCAGACTCTGGAAGAGATAGAGGAAGAAAATAGTAAGGGAAATTCTTTAATTGGTATCGGCGATCGTTGTTTTATCAATAATGCCATTATTGATAAAAATTGTCGTATTGGTAACGATGTTAAAATTAATGGAGGTGACCATTTAGAAGATGGGGACTTTGAACTTTACGCTGTTAAAGATGGTATAGTAGTCATTAAAAAAGGAGCAGTAGTACCAAGCGGTACAGTGATTTAGAAATATTGTCATTCTGCGTTTAACGAAGAAATCTTTCCAGACCTTACAGGTTTCAAAAACCTGTAAGGTCTTTTCAAAACCATACCTTTCCAAAAAAAGCTGACCTTTCGTTATACTAAATAGACTTCGCGTTTTCGAAAAGCTGTGAGGTTTAGAAGTTAGAAGGTCTTTTTCTTTTTCTACCAACATTTTTCCCATAAGCTTGTTAGTACATAAACAAAAAACAGTTTATGACCGATCAGCACCTTTATCAAACAGGAATTATAGGAAATTGCGCTTTCATTGCCCACGTAAATAAAAATACCGATATATCCTGGCTCTGCTGGCCACGCTTTGATAGCCCATTTGTATTTGGAAGTTTATTAGATGAAAAAAAAGGCGGCGAATTTTCGATTTTGCCACAGGGCGAATTTACTTCTCATCAATATTATATTGAAAATACCAATGTTTTGAGGACAGAGATTACCACTGAAGATGGAAAATATCGGATTACCGATTTTGCACCACGTTTTCATTTATACGATCGCTATTTTAAACCGCTGATGTTTATCAGAAAGGTTGAACCTTTAGAAGGCAACCCGCGCATTACCATTAAGTGTGAGCCGGTTTGCGACTATGGAAAAGGTAAAATGAGATCGAGCAGGGGAAGCAATCACATTGACTATCTGGGTTGTGATGAAAATATCCGCTTGAGCACAAACGTTTCACTGACCTATATTTTCGACGAAAAAGCTTTCGTATTGAATGAGCCTAAATATCTAGTGATGACCTATGGTCAAAATTTAGAAGCCCCCATAGTTAGTACAGCCGAAAATTTTTTAAGGGAAACCATTTCTTACTGGCGCTTATGGATTAAACATTCATCAATAGCTGGTTTTTATCAGCCATTCGTAATCCGATCAGCCTTGGTGCTTAAAATCCACCAATACGAAGATACAGGTGCCATTATAGCTGCAAGTACTACCAGTTTGCCAGAATCGCCAGGCAGCACAAGAAATTGGGATTACCGCTATTGCTGGCTTCGCGATTCGCACTATGTACTCACATCTTTAAATCATATCGGCCATTTCGAGGAAATGGAGCGGTATTTTAATTACCTTTCTGATATTTCGCGTGCTGAAGATGTACGTTACCAGCCCTTATATGGTATTGCTGGCGAAAGACAAATCACGGAGCACACACTTGATCACCTGGAAGGTTACAAAGGAGAACAGCCGATCCGGATAGGAAACCAGGCTTATGAACATATCCAGAATGATATTTATGGTCAGGTTTTAATTTCTATGTTGCCTCTTTATACCGATCACCGGTTCGTATTTTCGGAACGTGGCGATTCTGTTAAATGGATTGAAAGTGTACTTTCTAAAATTGAACGCACCATTGATGAAAAGGATGCCGGAATATGGGAATTCAGAAATATTGCCAATGTACATTGCTATAGCAACCTTTTCCAGTGGGCAGGTGCACAGGCGGCTTTGAAAATGGCAAAAACCATTGGTAATGAAGATTTCGAGAAACGGGCAAAGATTCTGATTGACAAGGCTTCAGCACATATAGAGGCCTGCTATGATCCTGAAAGAAAAGTATATACCAATGCAGTAGGAAGCCCACATTTAGACGCCAGTACATTACAGTTGATTATGATGAATTATTTAGATCCTGCTTCGGACAGGGCAAAGGATCATTTAATTGCGTTGGAAAAAGAACTGAAAACCGAAGATGGACTTTTTTATCGTTATCTGCATGCTGACGACTTTGGTAAACCAAAAACCACCTTTTTAATCTGCGCTTTTTGGTATGTGGAGGCTTTAGCTTGTGTGGGCCGTACTGATGAAGCGATTAAAGAGTTTGAAAATATCATAAGATACTGTAACCACCTGCTATTGTTCAGCGAGGATGTTGATGCAAAAACTGGTAGCCAGTGGGGCAATTTCCCGCAAGCTTATAGTCATGTAGGTTTAATGAATGCGGCTTATCGCATTGCAATTAAACTGGACAGACCAATATTTTTGTAAGATCGTAAAAGTATCGTCATCTCGACTGGAACGCAGTGGAATGCCCGCCTGTGCGGACAGGCCTGCCCGTACAGGCGGGGAGAGATCTATCTTAAAATATTTTTCTAATAGATTTATTTCTTGACTGCGTTTCGCTCCGCTCGAAAAGACGATATCTTTCGTAAGAAATAGGTCTGTTAGGATACAGACCTTCGTATTGGATTAATAGATTTGGACGAAAAATCTGCGGAAATCATATTGCATCTGCGGGATTTCTTTTTAAAATGATAGTTAAAAAAGGTCTGTGGGGACACAGACCTTGGCATCATGGTATTAATTGACTACATATTTATTAACCCCGCTCTACAAACTCTTCTTTTACCAAACTCCAAAGTAGCTTTCTCACTTCTCTAAAATCATTTAGGTAATACTTTGCTTCCGAAATGTTATTGCCCACTTTTATGGTGAAAGCATCATCTGGCAATACTTTGAAAATGTCTTCGTCGGTATGGTCGTCGCCTAATGCCAGAATGAAATCAGGGTTTTTATCGTACAACCAGTTTAAAGCTGCTTTTCCTTTATTAACTTCTATATTTTTAAACTCGATAACTTTATTACCTGGCATCAACTGCAGGCCTTTATCAGCAGCGAGGATTTTCATGTGGCTCACAATTTCATTGGCCCGTAAATCACCTAAGCCCTCTTCTGCTTTTCGGTAATGCCATACCAATGAATAACTTTTTTCTTCAATAAACGACCCCGGGGTACGGTCAGTATAGGTTTCCAACAAAGTTTTTATTTCCTGTTTCCATTGGTCAGTAAGCAGAGGGAGACTGTTCCATTTATCTCCATAAGACTTTTGCCATGCACCATGCTCGGCAATGAGGTCAACTTTTAAATGGCCAAACCATTGTTCCAGTGTTTCGTTCCTCCTTCCGCTGATAATCACTACTTTATTGGCATGATCAAGGGTTAGGTTTTCTATCAAATCATAAAGTTCATCATCAGGAGACGCATCATCAATGTTCCCGGTAAAGTCTACCAGGGTGCCGTCATAATCTAAAAATAGAACCCTATCGGTTGTTGTCGCATATTTAGCAGCAATTACTTCATTAATCGAATTTACTGCATGTTTGGTTAATAATGATTTTTGAGAATCTTTCACTTCGTTTAATCTTAAAATAAAATTGTTAACCCAATGTTTAACGTTAAATTTTTCTACTATTGCCCGCATGGCTTTCATACGTTGCTGTTGTTTTTCCAGAGGCATTTTTAATGCAGTTACAATCGCTTCCATAATGTCGCCTATATTGTTAGGATTAACAATAAGGGCATCAGTTAGTTCTTTGGAAGCGCCTGCCATTTCGCTTAAAATCAATACACCATCTCCGCGATTTCGGCTGGCTACATATTCTTTACTCACCAGGTTCATCCCATCGCGCATAGGTGTAACCAGGCAGATGTCGGCCGATGAATAAAGGGCCGAAAGTACTTTAATAGGAAAGGAGCGGTAAAAATAATTTACAGGAATCCAATTAATGGAGCGGTATCTTGCATTCAAATTTCCAACAAACTGATCAATCTGATCTCTTAACTCACTATACTGTGGCACGGTATCCCTTGAAGGGACCACAATCATGAAAAGTTCTATTTTTCCAATATATTCTGGATGGTCCTGAAGTAGTAATTCCATGGCTTTCAACCTTTCGAGTATGCCTTTACTATAATCTAAACGGTCGATAGAGAGGATTACTTTCATCTCTTCTTTGCCAGTCCTGAAATAATCGATTTCATTTTCTACTTTCTCTGTGGAAGGTAGGTTTGAAAATTTATCAAAATCAATTCCCATTGGGAAAGCTTCTATCACAATTTGCCTTTCATGGCTGTTGAGTACGTTTGACGACGAATTTACAGGTAGCAAACGTGTGGCTGTACTGATGAAATGACGGACATCATCGTAGGTGTGGAAACCAATCAGATCGGCACCTATAAGGCCATTTAACAATTCTTCCCGCCAGGGGATAAGCCTGAAAATCTCGTATGATGGAAAGGGAATATGCTGGAAAAAGCCGATGGTGGCATTTGGGAGTTTCTCTCTCAAAATACCTGGTAAAAGGAGCAATTGATAGTCTTGAATCCAGATTTTATCCTTTCTACCTAATACCTGCATGGCGCTTTTTGCAAATTTCTCATTAACGGATTGGTAACAATCCCAATAGCTTTGCTCGTAATGGGCATAGGTAACCAGATAATGAAACACAGGCCATAATATTTCATTTGAAAAGCCTTCGTAATATAAGTTGATTTCGTTTTGGGTGAGAAAAACCGGAAAAAGGTTTAATTCGGAAAGTTTTTGGGTAACTTCTTCCTGACGTTCTTCCGGAACCTCGATTCCGGGCCACCCAATCCAGATGGAATTGCCTGATTTGTATACATCGCCAAGGCCGGTGGCAAGGCCGCCTTCGCTGGGAATAAATGTGTATTCGTTATTCTCTTCAATGATCTTAACGGGGAGTCTGTTCGATATTATAACTGTCTTCATGCTCTTATTTGATGTATCTATATCATTAAAAGCATTCTCAAATTGGTTTTGTTTGAATTTTTAGGTCAAAAAAACATTCAGATGATTAAACATAGTTAAATACTAAGGAAAAGGTTGTACCACTTTCAGGAGTAGAAATTACTTCGATACTTCCCCTATGCATCTTCATAATGTTGCGGCTAATGGTTAATCCTATTCCCGATCCGTTTTTCCTGGTGGTATAAAATGGAACGAAGATTTTTTCCAGATCATCAGTTTCTATACCTTTTCCATTATCGGTAACATCTATATATAGTTTCGTGTTTTCTAAACGGTAATTTACATTAATATAAGGCATATCCTTATCTTCAACCGCATAAATACTGTTGGTGATAAGATTAATCAACACCTGTTCTATTAATTTAAGATCCAGCTGAATGGTGATTTTTGATGAAGTCTGTTCTACATCCAGCACTACATTTTTAACTTTTGCAAATGGCTGCATCAGTACTTTAATGTGCTTCAATATTTCTCCAATGGTATGCGCCTCCAGGTTAGGTGTAGGGAGTTCAGCAATTAAGCGGTAATCTTTTACAAAATCCAATAAACCGGATGAACGCCTTTGAATGGTATGTAGCGCTGTTTTGAGGTCGTCCATTTCGTCTTCTGTCAAATCCTTTTTATCAGTTACCATTTTATTAATCGTATCCGATAATGAGCTTATAGGCGTGATGGAATTTAAAATTTCATGCGAAATCACGCCGACTAACCTGTTCCAGGCTTCTGTTTCTTTTTGCTCAATTTCGTCCTTAATGTTCTGGAAGCTGATGATAATGTAGTTTTTGCCATAAAGGTTTACAGGAATCACCTCAGTAGATAACTGGATCAGTTTGTCCTGAATTTTGAGTTCCAGAAACCGCTTTCCACCTGATAAAATCTGCTCTATTTCGGTTCCAAATACTGGGAGATGCTGTTTTAACCGATGCCAGTATTTATAGGCCGGTACACCTAAAAGATTAGAAGCGGCCTGATTGAAAAAGGCAATTTCATCATCTTTTTCCGCTGTTGTATTGCTCACTACAATTACACCAACCGGAACCTGTTCTAAAATGGTTTTGATGAGCTGAAACATGGCTTCCTGTTCCAATCGGATCTGTTTATGTACTTGTAAAATATCACCAAATGACTCGTATAATTCCGGGAAACTGCCTTTAGTTGTTTTGTTTTTGAAGTTTAAAGTATGATCTCTCGTTTTTACGGCCAAAATGAAACGGTTAATATCCGACCGGATTTGATTGATATAGTAGTAAAGAGATATGATTGTACCCAACAAAATCAGTGCGACACCTATGATGGTAAACCATAGCTCAGTGTTTTTGATGAGATAAAACAAGAGGTAACCCAGCAGATTGATGATCAGCAGGCGGAATATTAAACGGAAGGTAAAGCGTTGGTAGAACATAGTTAAGGTTTAGGGATTAAGGTATAAGGTTTAGGGCTAATAATGGTCTTTTTTACCTTATGCCTTACACCTTATACCTCAAGCCTTTCTCAGATTCCAAATTTTTCAATTCTTCTATAAAGTGCCGCACGGGTTAAACCTAGTTCTGCTGCAGCTTTTGATATATTTCCTTTATGTTTATCGATGGCTTTTTGCACCATCATTTTCTCCATATCCTCCAAAGCCATTTCATCTGGCAGGGCATTGTTCTGCGTGTAGCGATGTGGACTTAACTGCAGATCATCATCCGTGATATCGGTTCCATCGCTCATTATTACGGCTCTCTCTAAAACGTGCTGTAACTCCCGTACGTTGCCCGGCCATTGGTATTTCAATAATGCTTCCTGGGCCTTACTGTTTAGTTTTTGTACGTTTTTATGATATTTAGCACTAAAAACCTGCAGAAAGTGGTTGGCCAAAAGTAAAATATCTTTCCCACGTTTACGTAATGCCGGCAATAAAAGTTCAACCGTATTGATGCGGAACAATAAATCCTGTCTGAATGTGTTTTTTGCTACCATTTCATTCAGTGGCATATTAGTGGCGGTAATGAGGCGTACATTTACTTTACGTTCTTTGCTTTCGCCCAAGCGCGTAACCGTGCGGTTTTGTAAAACACTTAATAGCTTGGCCTGAAGTGGCAAGGTTAAATTTCCAATCTCATCTAAGAAAATGGTCCCTCCATCGGCCAGCTCAAAGCGGCCAGGTTTATCTTCTTTGGCGTCAGTAAACGCACCTTTGGCATAACCGAATAACTCACTTTCAAATAAATTTTCATTTAACGCACCTAAATCAACATGCATAAATACCTGGTTTTTCCGTTGCGAATTTCCGTGTATCTCATAGGCAAAAACCTGTTTACCCGTTCCGTTTTCACCCAGGATGAGTACATTAGCATCGGTAGGGGCTACTTTTGAAAGGGTATGCTGTAATTGCTTAATTTCATCGGCCTGACCAACAATATTCTCGAAGCCTCTTGTAAGATCTTTTTGAAGCGAAGAATGTATTTTTTCCAGCTTTTTAACTTTTCTGGTTGATTCACGAAGTTTTGATGCCGATGAAATGGTAGCAAATAGTTTTTCATTTTCCCAGGGTTTAAGAATAAAATCGGTAGCACCTTTTTTTATGGCTTTTACTGCCAGTTCAACATTCCCGAAAGCAGTCATTAGTATCACGACATAATCTTTATCGATAGATAAAATATGTTCTAACCAATAAAGGCCTTCTCTGCCATCACTAGCCCCTTTTTGATAATTCATATCAAGCAAAATGATGTCAATTTCATTTTTGCTCAATAAAACATTAATTTCTTTAGGCGATTTGCACGTAATTACCTGCTTTACCTGTTGCTTTAAAAACAAACGGGCACTTAACAGGATATCGTCATCATCGTCGATAATTAAAACTGTGGCATCTAACATAACCTTGCCTTATTTAGTTAGCATCTATTATTTTCTTGCTTATTCGATCTTTCTATCAATTATTGAAAGGAATGAGCAAATTTAATAAAACTGTCCGCTCCCGCACATTAACTGTCCGATATTGAACATCTGAAAAATAAAATAATCATTTGTGTGTTGATAATCAGGTTGTTAAATGTGTGTGTGGCTTTTGGCACAGGCTTGGTTATTAACCTGCCAAAGCAGTATACCAAACAATGGATAAGAAAATAGAGAAAAAAAGATTTAGCACTAAAACCCTTTTAATGATAGGAGGGGCAATTGCTTTTGTGGCAATTGTAATTTATGGCTATACTTTGTCCCTCAAAAAAGTTTATAGTGCCGATGCAGACAAATTGACTATTAGTAAAGTAGAATATGGTGATTTTGAAGATGTAGTGCTGTTAAATGCCAGTGTAGTTCCTTTAACATCGGTAATTGTGAGTTCAGCGGAAGGTGGAACAGTTGCTGAGATTTTTACGGAAAATGGGGCATCTGTAGTAAAAGGCACGCCACTGCTGCGGATTGCAAATTCGAATGCCATATTGGGTTATACCTCACAACAAACTGCCGCTACCGAGCAGATTAATCAATTGCGTAAATCGAGGTTAGATTTGGAACAGAACCAAAGGATCCTGAATCAGGACGTATTGGACGTGGAAAACAATTTGCGTACGGCAACTCGTCAGTATCGATTGGATAGTGCACTTTTTGCCAAAAAGGTAATTACGCTCCAGGAGTTTAACAAGTCTAACCAGGATTATGAATATTATCAAGGTAAATTGAAAATTGTACGTCAGGCTATAAAACAGGAAAATCAAAGCCGTAAAATGCAACTTGCCCAAATTGATCAATCGATGGGACAGATGAATGAAAGTTTAGAGATGATCCGCAAGAATATTGAAAATATGACAATTAAAGCTCCGGTTTCTGGCAAACTTTCGTCATATGATCCGGTAATCGGTAAATCCTATAATGCTAACGAAATGATCGGAAAGATAGACGTATTGCAAGGTTACAAATTACAGGCAGGAGTTGATGAATATTATATCAATAGGGTTAAAGAAGGACAAACAGCCAACTGTGAATTTAATGGTAAGACTTATAATTTAACCGTAAGTAAAGTAATTCCTGAGGTTACGTCAGGCCAGTTTCAGGTTGAAATGGTTTTTAAAGGTGTAGCCCCTGAGGGTTTACGCCGTGGATTATCATTGCAAACAAAACTAACTTTGTCTGATAATAGCAAATCATTACTTCTTGCCCAGGGACAGTTTTTTCAGAGTACTGGCGGCTCCTGGGTTTTCGTGGTAAACAATGGAAAAGCGACCAAGAAAAATGTTAAAATCGGAAGGAAAAACTATTTGTATTATGAGATATTAGATGGGTTGCAAAAAGGCGACGAAGTAATTACTTCATCTTACGATCAGTTTAATCAATACGACCAGGTGGAGATTAATAAATAAGGGTTAGCGTTTGGAGTTGGGAGTTGGGAGTTGGGAGTTGGGAGTTGGGAGTTTTTTAAAAAATAAGTTTAAAGTTAACCAAAATATAATCAGGTCTTGATACTTGCTACTAAATACTTGCTACCAAGTACCTGATACTAAATACTTGATACTAAAAAGCTATGATAAAAATAGAAAATCTGGAAAAAGTTTATAAAACGGAAGAGGTAGAAACTACTGCACTTAACGGGATCAACCTTCATGTTGCAGCGGGAGAGTTTGTCTCCATCATGGGACCATCGGGCTGTGGAAAATCTACCCTATTAAATGTAATGGGTTTATTAGACAAGCCCGAAAGTGGAAGCTACAAATTTATCGATACGGAGCTTTTAACGCTTAACGATAGGGAGCGCTCAAATTTCCGTAAAAAAAATATGGGCTTCGTTTTCCAGAATTTCAATTTGATTGATGAGTTAACCGTTTTTGAAAACATTGAACTGCCCTTGATTTACAACAAGATCCCGGCTGGAGAGCGTAAGAAATTGGTAAATGAAATTATCGAGCGAATGAATATTGTAAACCGTAGTGGCCATTTCCCGCAACAATTATCGGGCGGACAGCAGCAAAGGGTAGCGGTAGCAAGGGCTTTGGTTACCAAACCGAAACTGGTTCTGGCCGATGAGCCTACCGGAAACCTGGACAGCTCGCATGGTAACGAAGTAATGGAGTTGCTCTGCGAATTGAATGAAACCGGAACCACCATTGTAATGGTTACCCACTCCAGTCACGATGCAAGTTTCTCTAACCGGATTATCAACCTGAAAGATGGGCACGTGATATCGGAAAAAATAAATAAAAGCAGGAGTGAAGAATTGATATAGGGAGAGAAGGCTGAAGGTTTTAAGGTAGAAGGTCGATATGTCAACCTTTTACCCCCACCACCTTCCTACCTTCAACCTCAAAGAAGATTTTAGTTTAGTTAATAATAGCCGCTCAGTGATCTTCCCGGATGGGAAGATCCGGGATTGGCAACCATAAGGTAAAGGCTTAAAGGTAGAAGGCGTATAGTTTATTCGCTCAAACCTTCCAACCTTTTAACCTTCCAACCTTCAACCTTAACAAATATGTTCAAATTAAACCTAAAAATAGCTTTACGGAACCTTTGGAAAAACAAAGGCTTTTCTCTGATCAACATTGGAGGCTTGGCCATTGGCCTGGCCAGCTGTATGGTGCTGTTGCTTTATGTTGCTTATGAGTGGAGTTACGATAAGCAATTCTCCAATCATGATAAAACTTATGTTGTTTATCAAAATATGGAGGCAAACGGTAAAACTTTTAGCTGGGCGTGGACACCTAATGTGATGGCTAAAGAAGTACAGGAAAAAATTCCTGGTGTTAAATATGCCTCGCATACTACTTATCCTGGAAAAAAGTTAATTACGGTTGGCGATAATAAAATAAACAGCAGTGCCATATTTGCCGACCACAATTTTATTAAAATACTGGATTATAAATTTCTTGAAGGTAACCCGGCCCGGGTTTTAAAAGATGTAAATACCATTATCCTCACCAAATCTTTTGCAAAAAAGTTATTTGGAAATGAAGATCCTATTAATAAAATGGTAAAGCTGGAAAATCAGGAGGTATTAAAGGTCGAAGCCGTAATAGAAGATGTGCCTGCCAATAGTAGTTTGGCTTTTGAGTGCATCATGCCCTGGGCGCTTTTTGAAAAACGGGAAACCTGGGCAAAGGAGGACAATTGGGGCAATAATATGTGTTTAACACTTGTTCAATTACAAACCAATAACTTTTTCAGCGCTGCAAATAATTTGATGCATGATATTTATAAACGCAATCAGAAAGATAATATGTCTGTAGCTTTATTGCATCCATTAACCAAATGGCACCTGTACGATGATTTTGAAAACGGCAAATCGGTAGGAGGTAAAATAGATCAGCTAAGAATATTCTTGTTGCTTGCCTTTTGCATCTTGTTGATTGCCTGTGTCAATTTTATGAACTTATCTACTGCACGTTCAGAGCGCAGGGCAAAAGAGGTTGGTGTTCGTAAAGCAATAGGGTCGACGCGTAAAGCTTTGATCAATCAGTTTTTTTTAGAATCCTTGCTCCTCACTTTTATCGCCACAGTTTTAGCTTTTATTTTGATTGAGGTTAGTTTACCATATTTTAACAGTTTGTTAGATATCAAATTGACAATAGATTATCACAATAGCCTGTTTTGGTTAACCTTATTGGGTTTAATGATTTTAACCGGGTTGATTGCCGGCAGTTATCCGGCGCTTTATCTATCTTCTTTCGAGCCTATTAAAGTTTTAAAAGGTTTCACCCTGAAAACAGATTCGTCTGCTGCAGTAAGGAAAGTATTAGTGGTTGGCCAGTTTGTTTTTGCTGCGGCTTTAATTGTTTGTACAGCAGTAATTTATCAGCAGCTTAACTATGTGAAAAACAAACCTATTGGTTACGATAAATCCAATTTGATTCAAATTGCTGTAGTAGGTAAAATAAATGACAATGTTAAATTGGAATTACTTAAAACCCAACTTCTGGCATCAGGCGCAGTAAGCAACGTTACAACATTTAGTACAGATTTTACTGAAGGTGGAGACAATACTACGGCTGTAGATTGGGAAGGTAAAAATCCGAACGAGGCTATTTCTTTTAACCATAGGGCAATAGGATATGATTTTGTTGAAACTATCGGCACAAAAATGATGAGTGGAAGGGAATTTTCAACAAAATTTCCAAATGATACAACTAGTGTATTGTTAAATGAAGCAGCCGTGAAAATGATGGGATTGAAAAATCCTATTGGCAAGGTAATTACTTTCTGGGGTAAAAAATTAACTACAGTTGGTGTGGTTAAAGATTTTGTGGTAGAAAGTGCTTATCAAAGAGTGGCCCCGATGATTTTTAGAGCATATACAAATGGCGATGCGCGGGTGCTGATAGTGAGGTTAAATCCTAATCAAAATATCAGTTCATCACTGGCTAAAATTGATGAGCTGGTAAAGCAAATGGAACCAAATTATCCTGTAAACCGGAAATTTGTGAACGAATCGTTCGAAGGGAAATTTAAAAATGAAAAATTACTAGGTTCACTTTCAAACTGGTTTGGTGGTTTTGCCATTTTCATTTCTTGTTTAGGTTTATTGGGCCTGGCACTTTTTATGGCCGAGCAACGCAAAAAAGAAATCAGTATCCGTAAGGTTTTAGGTGCCAGCACCGGCAATATCTTGGTATTATTAAATAAAGATTTTATAAAGCTGGTGGCTATTGCCAACATGATTGCCTTTCCGTTAGCTTATATCATTATCAATAAATGGTTATCTGCTTTTGACTACCGTGTGGCTATCTCATTTATTCCCTTTTTGCTAGCCATCGTTATCTCCGTTTTAATTGCCGTGTTAACGGTCAGTTTGCAATCGGTAAAAGTGGCGAAAGCTAATCCTATTGATGCTTTGAAATATGAATAAGGTGTAGGGTTAAAGGTTTAGGGCGTACGGTTAAAACGCCCAGACCTCAAACCTTATACCTCAAACCTTACACCTTATGTTTAGACTCAACCTAAAAATAGCCTTACGCAATCTGTGGCGAAATAAAGGCTTTACCCTGATCAATCTGGGCGGATTGGCCCTTGGTTTGGCCAGCTGCATGATCTTATTATTATATGTAGCCTACGAATATGGTTATGACAAGCAGTTTACCGATTACGATAAAACTTATGTGCTTTACAATAACCAAAAAGCCGCTTCAGAAACTTTTAGCTTTATGGCTTTCCCAGGTCAGTTGAGAGATGAAATCAAAGAGAAAGTTCCTGGTGTGGCTAAAGTAAGCCGCCTATCCTATCCTGAGCCGATGCTTTTATCCTACAATCAGAACAACTTTAAAATGAATGCCGTTTTCGGCGATCCGGATTTTCTTAAGATGTTCGATTATAAGGTATTGAAAGGTAATCCGAATACGTTTTTGAACAGTGTAGATGGGGTAATTCTGACAGAGACACTGGCTAAAAACCTTTTTGGTAATGAAGATCCACTTAACAAAGTGGTTAAACTTGATAACAAGGAGAGTTTGAAAGTAGAAGGCGTTATTGCTGATCGCCCTAAAAATTCGACATTGGGACAAGATTATATCATGTCCTGGAGATTGTACGAGAAATTAAATCCATGGACCAAAGAAAGTGGCTGGGGAAATAATTATTGTATGTTGTTTGCGCAACTTCAGGATAATTCCTTTTTTAATCGTGCCAATAACCAGATGAAAGGCATGATTAAAGCCCACGATAAAGAAGTCAATGGCGAACCTTTTATGCATCCTTTATCCAAATGGCATTTATACGATAAATTTGAAAATGGCAAAAATGTAGGCGGAAGGATAGATCAGCTCAGAATATTCTTTCTTTTGGCTTTTTGTATCCTGTTAATTGCCTGCGTTAATTTCATGAATCTCTCTACCGCCAAATCAGAAAAACGGGCACGCGAAGTTGGGGTGCGTAAAGCCATAGGCTCTTCGCGAAATAACCTGGTAGGCCAGTTCATGTTCGAATCCGTTCTATTAACCACACTGAGCATGCTTGTGGCTTTTGTTTTGATTGAAGTAAGCCTGCCGTATTTTAACAATTTATTGGGCATTACCCTGGGGATAGATTATAAAGATTATAAATTTTGGACGGTATTTTTAGGTTTAACCCTGTTTACTGCGGTAATTGCCGGAAGTTATCCTGCTTTTTACCTTTCTTCTTTTGATCCGGTTAAAGTTTTAAAAGGGTTTAAACTTGCAGGAGGCTCTTCATTGTCAATTCGTAAATTCCTGGTTATTTTTCAATTTGTATTCGCGGCATGTTTAATCGTTTGTACTACAGTGATTTATCAGCAGTTAAACTATATTAAAAATAAGCCTATCGGTTACAACAAAGCAAACCTGGTACAGATTTCTACCGAAGGTGAATTTTCGAAAAAGGAAAAACGCGAAATCCTAAAAAATGAATTGCTTAAATCAGGTGCCATAACCGCTTTTACCGAGTATAGTTTGTCGTTAACTAGTGGAGGCAACAATACTTATGGAATCAATTGGCCGGGTAAAAATCAAAAAGATAAAATACTGGTTAACTTCAGGTTTACAAACCTCGATCTCACGAAAACTACCGGCATGGAAATTTTAAAAGGAAGAGACTTTTCTAAAGATTTTGTAGATACGGCTAATGTATTGGTTAACGAAGCAATGGTTAAGGTGATGGGAATGAAAGATCCGGTTGGTAAAATGATTGAATGGGGGCAGCCCGTAAGAATCATTGGTGTGGTTAAAGATTACGTAATGGAATCACCCTATCAGAAAGCGACCCCTTTACTTATTGCGCAAAATCCCAATAATGTCACTACTATTATTATGAGGTTAAATGATAAAAACAACATCACCTCATCTGTTAACCAGATTAGCGAAACAGCGAAAAAATTAAATCCGGCTTATCCGGCTACGATAAGGTTTGTTGACGATAACTTTGAATTAAAATTCAGGAATGAAAAACTGTTGGGAACGCTTTCTAACTGGTTTGGTGGTTTTGCTATTTTTATTTCCTGCCTGGGTTTATTAGGTCTGGCTTTATTTATGGCCGAGCAGCGCAAAAAGGAAATCAGTATCCGTAAAGTGT
This sequence comes from Pedobacter terrae, assembly GCF_036946585.1. Taxonomy (GTDB): domain Bacteria; phylum Bacteroidota; class Bacteroidia; order Sphingobacteriales; family Sphingobacteriaceae; genus Pedobacter; species Pedobacter terrae_C. Next base: position 35,217 of record NZ_JAQIIV010000021.1, read on the forward strand.
TGGGCGCCAGTACAGCAAATATCCTCACTCTATTGAACAAAGATTTTGTTAAACTGGTTGCCATTGCTAATCTGATTGCATTTCCGTTGGCTTACATTATTATCAACAAATGGCTTTCTGGCTATGAATACCGGATTTCAGTTTCAGCACTGCCGTTTATTGCGGCCATAAGCATTTCAGTTATTATAGCAATACTTACAGTAAGTATGCAATCGGTTAAAGTAGCAAAAGCAAACCCAATAGATGCGCTAAAATATGAATAAATGAAGGCTGAAGGTTTTAAGGCAGAAGGCTAAAGTGCCCAAAAACCTTCCATCCTTTAACCTTTCAACCCTCAACCTTATAATTATGTTCAAATTAAACTTAAAAATCGCGTTGCGCAACCTGTGGAGAAATAAAGGAATTACTGCCATTAATATCGGGGGGCTGGCCGTTGCTTTGGCCGCATTTATTTTGGTGATACTTTATTTTACGTACGAAACAAGTTTTGATAAAACTAATCCTAACTATAAAAATATTTATGTGGTAGGGCGGATTGAACCCGACTTTAAGACGAACTACACTTCACCACCCTTAGCAAAAGCCATTAAAAATCATTTCCCGGAAGTGGAAAACGCAGGGATTACCAAACGTGGGTTTTTCGAATTCACCATGAAGCATGGCAAAAATACATTGTTTGCTAAAAACTTTATGCAGGCGGATTATAATGCAGCTAAAATTCTCGATTTGAAGCCTACAGGCGGTTTGGAAAAACCTGCAGGAGATGTTGAAAGGCTTTCTTACCTGAGCAAGGAAAACATGAAAGCGCTCTTTCCTGACAAAACGGATAATAAACCGGAAATGGTGGGCATGGGCTCAAGCAATTCGGGCATCACGAGCAAAATTAATGGCTCAATTATCAATAATTTGCATTCAAACATCACTTTTGATGGCATTTCAATTGGGAATGAAATAGGAAAGGGCGAGGAATACGGATACAATAACTACACCACTTACATTCAGGTAAAACCAGGAACCAATGTCGAAAACCTTGAGCAGAAAATTACAGCATTATACCGCAGAGAATTACTAAAAGGCGAAACTAACCGAAAGACAATTGAAGAAATTAAAAGTATTTCCACCTTTCTGGATCCGCTGGCGAATTTACATTTGAAACCAAGAGCTGGTAATGATGCGCCCTACAAAATATTAATGTCCCTTTCCATATTGGGAATTTTAATTCTGGTAATCGCTTGTATCAATTTCACTAATCTAAGCATAGCACAAGCGACCAAAAGGGCCAAAGAAGTTGGTGTTAAAAAAGTAATGGGTGCTTACCGTTTTCAGCTAACCACTCAATTTCTTGTAGAAATATTTATTCAGTGTTTTGTAGCAACGATTCTTGGATTAATTTTAGCCGAACTGGCATTGCCATATTTCAATAACCTTTTCCAGATCAACCTTTCTATCTGGACGATTGAAGATAATCTATTTTGGCAATTGCCCTTAGTTTTATGCCTGATTACCTTAATTGCCGGTGCTTATCCTGCTTTAGTATTATCCGGTTTCAAGCCAGCGTTGGTGTTAAAGGGTAATTTTTCTACAAGTAAAAAAAGTTCCTGGTTGCGAAATGGTTTATTGGTTTTTCAGTTCAGTATCGCAGTAATTTTTATTATTGGTTTGTTTATTATAAACTCACAGCTTAAATACATGCGAAGTGAGGATTTAGGTTTTAGGGCAAATCAGGTTGTGTATATTAAGAACATCAGCACGTTTAATAAGCCTGAAACATTCGTTCCTGTTAGAGATAAAATTTTAAAAATTCCTGGAATAAAATCGACCACTGTAGCCACAGATATTCCGAACGGTGCAGAAGGCGGCGCTAATGGTTACACTTTCGAAGGTGTACAATCCAGCCTTGATTTTATAGATGTAGATTTTGATTACTTTGAAACGCTGGATATCAAATTAAAAGAGGGCCGTTTTTTTTCAAAGTCATTCCCTGCTGATACGACCAATGCTGCCGTGATAAATGAAAGTACAGTTGCTAAATATGGTATGAAAAACCCGGTTGGTAAAATAATCAGAGGCTGCAATATTGATTATAAAATTGTTGGTGTAATTAAAGATTTTAAGGCTCAGGGATTTGAAAGTGCAGTTAAACCAACCATTTACGCGATTAAAAACCCTTGCGGCAATTATAAAACGCAAATAATGGTAAAGATTGAGAGCAACAAAATGTCTTCCGCGCTAGCTGCTTTGAAAGCACATTGGCCTCAGATAAACCCGAAAGATGGCGAAGATTTCAGGTATGAATTCTTAGATGAGCTTTACGGCAAGCTTTTCAAAAAACAAGAGCAATTACAGTCGATGTTTATTGGAGCAGCTTTACTCACCATTTTTATTGCTGTTCTAGGCTTGTTTGCCTTCGCAAAATACATCACCAATGGACGTATCAAAGAAATCGCAGTGCGCAAGATTTTGGGTGCCAGCGATATTCAGATTTTTAGTTTAATCAACAGTTCATTTTTTATAATGGTGCTTGTAGCTAATGTAATCTCTTGGCCTTTAGCATATGTCATCACAAAAAGGTGGCTTGAAACCTTCGCCTACAGAATCGATCTGCCAATTTTACCATTTATAAGCAGCGCTCTAATAACCATTTTATTAACAGTAATTACCGTGAGCATTCAGGCTAGAAAAGCTGTCAAAGCAAATCCAGTTGATGCCTTGAAATACGAATAACGAACTGCGATAGGCGTTTGGTGTTTGGCGGGATGTAACGCTGATCGCCAAACGCTTTACGCCAAGCCTTAAACCTTATGTTCAAATTAAACTTAAAAATCGCACTACGGAATCTGTGGAAGAACAAAACCTCTTCTTTCATCAATGTAATTGGCCTGGCTATCGGCTTGGCCGCCTGTTTAATGCTGTTGCTTTATGTAACCTATGAGTGGAATTTTGATAAGCAGGCGAAAAACTGGCGCAATGTGTATGTGGCCATGACTAATGTTCCAGGCGAAGGAAACAAAATTGCCGGCACTTTCAATGGTTCCACCACTGCTTTAGGTCCGCTTTTGAAAGAAAAATTGCCCGAGGCAAAATATGTTGCCCGGATGGATTACGGTAAAAAAAGTTTAATAGCAAACGGACAAAATAGTTATAAAAAGGATTCGAAATTTGCCGAACCTGATATACTTCAAATGTATGATTATCAGTTTGTTTCAGGTGACTCAAAAACTGCACTAAAGAATCCACTTTCAGTTATTTTAACAGAAAGTATAGCCAGAACCTTATTTGGAACTACTGATGTACTGAATAAGTCCGTTCGTTATCAGGATAAAGAAAATCTTACCATTACCGGCGTAATTAAAGATTTACCCGAAAATAGTTCTAATCGTTTCGATTTTTTAATGCCCTGGTCGCTTTATGAGATTGTAGATGGTAGCGCAAAGGATTTAAACTGGAATAATTACAGTTTCGTAACGATGGTGTTATTAAAACAAGATGCAAATATTGATTTGGTAAATCGTAAAATTGATGCTTTGATTAAAACAAATGTGCCACAGAATGCACAATCACAGCCACACTTTTTGTATCAAGCCAGCAAACTGCATTTGTTTGGAAAGTTTGAAAATGGCAAACCTATAGGTGGTGATATTGAGCAAATTTATCTTTTTATTGGTTTGGCATTTGGAATTTTATTGATTGCCTGCATCAATTTTATGAACATGGCGACGGCAAAATCGGAGAAAAGAGCAAAGGAAGTAGGTATCAAGAAAACGATCGGTGCAAACCGCTCATCACTAATTCTTCAGTTTTTAACCGAATCGATGGTACTTACATTGGTTGCAGTTGTACTTGCCATTGCTTTACTTGAACTTTCGATTCCGGCATTCAATCAATTGCTAAATATTAATATTGGCATTTCTTATTTTAGCTTGACGAGTTGGCTTGGGATACTGGCCATTGTATTAGTCACGGGGCTAATTGCTGGTAGTTATCCAGCTTTTTATCTGTCAGCCTTTAATCCAATCCAAACCTTAAAAAGAAAAATCACGGCTAAAGGATTTTTAAATATCAGTTTAAGGCAGGTGTTGGTTATCGGACAATTCTGTTTCGCCATTATACTCATTATTGCAACTTTAGTTATCTATCGGCAAATTCAATACATTAAAAATAAGCCTGTCGGTTTTGATGTTAATGCCTTGGTCGAAATTCCTCAGGATGGCGAACTAAAAACCAGATTCGAGTTATTTAAATCTGAACTGCTTAAATCCGGTGCGGTAACTTCGATGTATCAATCATCCGTTAGTCTTTCACACCACGGCCGCAACTTTATGGATATCAAGTGGGATGGAATGACCAAACCCGAAAATACAATCATGTTTAATCAGGTAGCTACTTCGTACGATTTTATTAAAACCAATGGTATTAAATTATTGGAGGGACGGGATTTCTCGAAAAACTTCGCATCAGATACCAGTGCCTTGCTGGTAAGTGCCTCGGCTGTGAGGGTATTTGGTTATAAAAACCCTATTGGCAAAAGGGTAAATCTTTATGGCACCAACGCTTATATTATTGGTGTATTTAATGATTATGTATGGGATTCGCCTTATAAATCAAACAATCCGCAGGTTGTATTTTTAAATCCAAAGCAAACTGGTACAATTACGATGCGTCTGAATAATACAAACAGTTTGCAAAGTAATATCGAAACCATCAGCAGAATTACAAAGACTTTTAATCCTGCATATCCAACGGAAATTACCTTTATAAATGCATTATATCAGGAAAAATATAAATCAGAAAAAACCTTAGGTATTCTTTCCAATTTATTTGGCGGCCTAGCCATTTTCGTTTCCTGCCTGGGTTTATTTGGTCTGGTTGCTTACAGTGCAGAACAACGTACCAAAGAATTTGGTGTTCGGAAGGTTTTAGGTGCATCGGTAGCCAATTTAATGCAGTTACTGTCGTTGTCTTTCCTAAAAATGATCGCCTTAGCCATTGTAATTGCCATTCCGGTAAGTTATTATATAATGGGGAAATGGCTGAATAATTTTGAATATCACACAGAATTTAGCTGGTGGATTATGCCGGTAGCTACTTTTGGTACCTTATTAATGGCTTTAGTTACGGTTAGCTTTCAAGCTTATAAAACGGCGAAAGCTAACCCTGTTGATGCTTTAAAATACGAATAACAAACTGCGATTGGCGTTTGGTGTTTGGCGGATATTTAACGCTGATCGCCAAACGCTTTACGCTAAACCTAAAACATATGTTCAAATTAAATCTAAAAATCGCCTTACGCAACCTCTGGAGACACAAAGGCTTTACATTAATCAATGTTGGTGGCCTGGCTATTGGTATGGCTTGTTGCTTAATGTTATTGCTGTATGTCAATTACGAATGGAGTTTTGATAAACAGTATAAAAATGCAGATAAGGTTTATTTCGCAAGTTTAAACCTGAAATATAATGGCAAACTGGCTACAACCATGGCCGTGCCGAATAAATTGGCTAATGCTGCCATGATAGAACTGCCAGGTATTAAAAATGCTGCACGCATCACCATGCCTGGCAACTCCAGACTCTATAGCCATGAGCAGAATCATTTTAAACTGGAAGCATTGAGTGCAGATCCCAGTTTTCTGCAAATCCTTGGTCAGAAATTTATTTATGGAAATCCAGAAACAGCATTGGCCGAACCGAATAATGTATTAATCAATGCCTCTACAGCTAAAAAGTTATTTGGCAGTCAAAATCCACTGGGCCAGCTTATTACTTATGATAATAAAATCAGCTTGAAGGTAAGTGCAGTAATTGAAGACCTGCCTAAAAACCAGACCATTCAGTTTGATGTTTTACAGCCCTGGACATTTTATGAACAGGAAAATCCGGGCGAGAGAGAAAACGGATGGGGCGCTATCACCTGTTTAACTTTATTCCAGCTAAAAGATAATGCCGATTTAACCGCTACTAATACAGCCATTAAAAACTTTATTGTAAATAAAGAAGCTGATCTGAAAGAAATGACTTACCAGCTTTTTCTTTTTCCTTTGGCTAAATTCCATTTGTACGATCATTTTGAGAACGGAAAATCGGCTGGAGGTAAAGTAGATCAATTGCGTTTATTTGTTTTTCTGGCCATTTGCGTATTGCTTATTGCCTGCATCAATTATATGAACCTTTCTACGGCAAAATCAGAAAAACGCGCCAGGGAAGTTGGTGTGCGAAAAGCCTTGGGTTCCACCCGAAATACCATTATGGGGCAGTTTATGATCGAATCGCTATTATTGTCTGTTATAGCGATGGCCATTGCTTTCATCACGCTCGAACTTTCCATGCCCTATTTTAACAACCTGCTTGATATTTCAATCAAGATTGATTACAGTTCTTACTCATTTTGGATACTGTTGCTGTCGATGGTATTGATTACAGGTTTGCTCGCCGGAAGCTACCCTGCATTTTACCTTTCTTCTTTTATTCCCGTAAAAGTGCTTAAAGGTTTTAAAGGTTCAACAGGTTCATTGTCTATCCGTAAAACATTGGTAATATTACAGTTTAGTCTTTCCATCTGCATGATTATCTCTGCCGTTGTGATTTATAATCAGATCCAGCACCTGAAAAATAAGCCACTGGGTTTCGATCAAACTGCACTCGCCCAGATCGATCTGGAAGGAGAATGGACTAAACCGCAGAAACTGGCGCTGTTTAAAAATGAGTTACTAAGAACAGGCGCCGTTATGGCAGCTACAGAATATGCAAGTTCTTTTACCAATGGAGGGTCGATAACAAGCGACATTACCTGGCCAAATAAGCCCAAGAATGATGTTTCTATTATCCATTATAGAAGTACTGGCTTCGATTTCACCAAAACTACAGGGGTGAAAATTGTAGCGGGCAGAGATTTTGATCCTAAATTTCCGGCAGATACCGCCACCTCACTTTTACTCAATCAATCTGCTGTCAGAACCATGGGCTTAAAAAATCCTGTTGGTACAGTGATTCATTGGGGCGATAATCCACCGCTTAAAGTGGTAGGCGTGATGCAGGATTATTCAAATGAATCGCTTGCTTCGAAAATACAACCCACCGTTTACTATTATAATATTAAAACCAGTAAGGTTTTATTGCTGAAGTTAAATCCGGCACAATCATTAAGTACTTCGGTTGAAGCAATAAAAACCGTCAGCAGCCGCTTAAACCCCGCCTATCCTGTTGAGATAAAAATGGTTAGCCAGGGGATGTCTGAAAAACTAAAAAGTGAAAAATTACTTAGCGTACTTTCGAACCTATTTGGCGGTTTTGCGATTTTTATATCGTGTTTAGGCCTGCTCGGTCTGGCTTTGTACACGGCCGAACAGCGCAGCAAAGAAATCAGCATCCGCAAAGTATTGGGTGCTAACCTTTCTGATATTTTAATCCTGCTGAACAAAGATTTTATGAAACTGGTGGTTATTGCCAACTTCATTGCCATTCCGGTGGCTTACGTGCTCGTGGCTAAATGGCTCGAAAAGTATGATTACAAAATTTCGATAAATCCATGGCCTTTTTTGCTGGCACTTTTCACTTCGGTATTGATTGCACTCGTTACGGTAAGCATGCAAACTTTTAAAGTTGCCAAAGCCAATGCCGTTGATGCACTTAAATACGAATAATGCCCGGAAGGGCGAAGGTAATAGGGTAGAAGGTTTAACCACCTGAACCCTCAACCTTCCAGCCTTTAACTTTTCAACCCTCAACCTCAAAAGATGTTCAAACTCAACCTCAAAATCGCCTGGCGAAACCTCTGGAAAAACAAAGGTTATACATTGATTAATATCCTTGGTCTGTCAATAGGGATGGCAAGTTGTATCCTGATTTTTATTTTTATCCGGTATCAGTTAAGTTTCGATGAAGGTTTTAAAAATGAAGACCGTATTTTCAGAGTAGTTACTAATTGGAAATACGAAGCTTTCGACGATTTTTCTTCCGGTGTACCGATCACTTTTCCGGCAGCAGCAAGAAATGAAATTGCAGGATTTGAGAAAGTTGGTTTTATTGTAAAACGGGGCGATGTTTTTCACATCCGAGACGACCATGGACTAGAAAAGATTAAAATTCAGCATGCTGTTTACTATGCCGATCCGGATTTTTTTGAGGTTTTCGATGATATTAATTGGGAGTATAGTAATCCTCGAGCGGCCCTTTCTGAACCCAATGCTGTAGTGCTATCCAAGGCCAATGCAATTAAATTTTTTGGTTCGGTAGAAAATGCAGTGGGCAAAACCATCACTATGGGAACCCGTGTTAACCTTAACGTTACAGGTGTGATACAGGATATGCCGCAGAACAGTAGTTTCCCACTTGGGATCATTGTAAGCTATGAAACGTATTATGGTCGCAACAATACGAACTGGGATTCGGTAAATTCCAGCTCATCGAGTTATGTGCTGTTAAAGAAAGGAACAACACTTGCCGATATGCAGGCTCCGTTAGCGAAGTTTAATAAAAAATATTACCCAATCGAAAAAATAGCCGGCAACCAAAATAACCAGCTGCAGGCGTTAAGAGATATCCATTTTAGTGAAAAATACGATAATTTTGCAGATTCTACTATTGGCAAAAGCGAAATTTATGGTCTGGCTATTATTGGTTTGTTTCTGATACTCACCGCCTGCATCAACTTCATCAATTTAAGTACAGCGCAATCTGTAAACCGCTCGAAAGAGGTTGGTGTACGTAAAGTGATGGGAAGCAAAAGGAAACAGTTAATTGTACAGTTTTTAACCGAAACTTTTGTAGTTAGTTTAATGGCTTTGTTAATAGCCTGCGTAATTGCCGAACTAGCCATTCCGCTAATGCAAAACCTGTTCAAAGGTCAGGTTCAGTTCAGTCTCTTTGCGCATCCTTTAATTTTCTTTTTTATGGCGATTTTAGTCGTTTTTGTGGGCTTTCTTGCTGGTTTCTATCCTGCATTAGTCGTGTCAGGTTTTAATCCGGCGCTGGCTGTTAAAAATAAAATTGCTTTAAATGGCAATGGTTTAGGCCTCCGCAAAATTTTAGTGGTGATTCAGTTTTCCATAACTGTCATATTGATTATTGGAACACTGGTCATTATCAGGCAAATGGCATATGTACAACAGAAATCATTAGGTTTTAACTCAAATGCAGTTGTAATGGTAGGTATGCCGGGCGATAGTTTGAGCAAAACAAAATTAAACACTTTTAAGGCACGGGCTTCGCAGATTCCCGGAGTAGAGTTGCTTAGTTTTTGCCAGACACCGCCTTTATCTTCCGATGTAAATTCAACAGACTTTACCTATAATGGTGTCAAGAATAAAGATTTTGAGTTAAGAACGGTAAGGGCAGACGAAAATTACTTTAAAGTCTTCGATTTAAAGCTTGTAGCGGGCAGAATATTTCAGAAAAGTGATACCGCCAACGGCTGTGTGGTGAATGAAACCTTTCTCAAAAAAATGAGTATTCTTAAACCTGAAGATGCCATAGGTAAAGTGATAAATGCAAGTGGCAACCTGGTGCCAATCACAGGCGTGGTTAAAGATTATAACGATAAATCGTTGAAAGAAAGCATATCGGGACTTGCAATTTTTCCCGGAAAACTTAATTATTGGAATGTGGCGATAAAAATGGATAGCAAACAGATACTACCTGCCATGAAACAGATAAAATCCTTGTGGAACAGTACCTTTCCTGACAATATTTATGATGCAGATTTCGTTAATGCGCGGATAAAAAGCTATTATGAAAGTGAGCGCATCACAGGCATATTATTTAAGGTGTTTGCCGGCATAATTATTTTCATATCATTTATTGGTTTATTCGGATTAATATCTTTTGTGGCCACACAGAGAACCAAAGAAGTTGCCATTAGGAGGGTGCTGGGCGCCTCAACACTTGAGCTCGTAAAAATGCTGAATGGTTCCTTTCTCATTATGGTATCCATTGCCAACTTATTAGCATGGCCACTCGCTTACCTTTTTGTTTCAAAATGGTTAGCAGGTTTTGCCTATCGCATTGATATCAGCGTTTGGCCATTTGCTCTTGCGATGGCCATATCAATGACAATTACGCTGATTACGGTAAGTTTCCGCTCTTATAAAGCAGCCTCAGCAAATACCATTGATGCACTTAAATATGAATAATAACCTGCGGTAAGCGCTTAGCGTACAGCGTAACTTTCCCGCTCATCGCTAAACGCCATACCCTAAACCTTAAAAAGATGTTTAAACTTAACCTTAAAATCGCTTTACGCAACCTTTGGAAAAACAAGGTATATGCCGCTATCAATATTGTCGGACTGGCACTTGGTTTAACTGCTTTTGTGCTCATGATTTTATATATTAATCATGAAGAGAGTTACGACAAATGGTCTCCGGAATTAAAAAATGTTTACCAGATCAGAGAAAAACACAATTTTTTTACCCCTGATAATAAGGAGCACTGGAATGAGGTTTCAAACAGCCGCATCGCGAACCTGATCAGGACAAAATTACCACAGGCAGTTGCAGTAACCAAAGTAGATAACGACTGGGACTTTGGCAGTGGCTATTCCGTTAAAACAGACAACGCCGATCCGATTATGGTGGATAAGATAAAAGATTCGGATAGCAGTTTCTTTAAGGTTTTCGACTATCAGTTCGTTCAGGGCAGTGCAGATAAAGCACTGGAAAACAAAAATACCATCGTTTTGAAAGAAGATCTCGCCATAAAACTTTTCGGTACAACAAGAGCTCTGGGTAAGACAATAAAAATAATACGCTGGAGGGATGACAAGGGCAATCTGTTAACCGTCACCGGTGTAGTAAGTGAACCTAAATCGCCACAAAGCGTGGGTTTTAGTGCGATTGTGCGAACTGGAAATAAAGATAAAGATCCTGATGAACCGACAAATAATAATTATTGTCTGGTTTATACCAAACTTAATAAGTCCAGCGATACACTCGTGTTAAACCAAACTTTGCAGAAGTTATATGTTGATTTCAAGAAAAACTTGCTGAAAGGGCAGAAGCAGGATAGTGAAGATATCCAAAAACCTGAAAAATTGCCGGGCTTAAAAGTTATCCCCTTAGAAACTGTTCATGCCAATCCGCCGTATACCCTAAGCTGGTTCGAAAAGTTGAAACCTGTAATGGCTATATCGGCATTTTTGCTCTTGGTTTCCATCATTAACTTCATCAATCTAGCTACTGCACAGTCCGTTCAGCGGGCTAAGGAAGTAGGTGTAAAAAAAGTACTTGGTTCTTACAAAAGGCAGTTGACCGCTCAGTTTTTAGTCGAATCAGGGTTGCAAAGCCTGATTTCACTTTTTCTCTGTATCGTTTTGATTGAAATGGTATTGCCGGCTTTTAACCAGCAGTTTAATGTGGCATTAAGTTTTTGGCACAATGCCCGATTGATGATCCTGATTGTTCAGCTGTTAGGCCTGTTTGTGTTTGTAACTTTACTTGCAGGTATATATCCAGCCTGGATTTTATCCAACTATAATCCTGTAGCCGTTTTAAAAGGGAATTATGAAAATGGTTTGCGAGGTATAATCCTCCGGAATGTCCTGATCGTCTTTCAGTTCGTCATTTCTGTAACTTTCATTATATCCATTGGGGTAATGGAAATGCAATCCCGGTTTATCAGCAATAAGGATTTAGGTTTTGAAAGAGGAAATCTGATCAATATCAAAACCAATTATGAAGATAAATTTGCCGATAGATTGAAGAAAATACCTGGCATTCAATATGTTGCGACCACTACACAGGTGTTGGGGAATAGCTTTAATGTGCCCGAAGAAGTTCAATACAAAGGTAAGCCGATAAAGTTAAATACCGTTACCGTTACAATGGATGCATTGCCTGCACTCGGTGTGAAAATATTGCAGGGCAGGATTTTTTCAAAAGAATATAAAAGCGATACCGTTAACACTGTAGTCCTAAACGAGGCGGCGGCAAATTTATTCGGTAAAAATCTAGTCGGACAAACCTATCAAAAAACCGATTGGCAAGGTAAAAGCAATGTTTTTCAAGTGGTTGGCATTATTAAAAACTATCATAATGAAGGCTTTGAAAAAGCGGTTTTGCCAACGGTTTATAAAGTGACCAGACTTGGTGGAACTTCTAATACAAACAATTTGCTCGTACGTTTCAATACGGCTCAACATAAAGAAATCATCAACAAAATTGAAAAGGAATGGAAAATGATGTATCCAAACTTCCCGATAGAGTACTATTCTATGGATGATGCTTTTTCAAAAAGCCTGGAAGAAAACAGGCGGTTTATGAACATGATTATCCTGTTCAGCCTGGTTTCTGTTTCCCTTTCATTGCTTGGTTTATTTGCGCTTTCTACATTTGTGGCTAAGCGGAAGACCAAGGAGATTGCAGTAAGGAAAGTGCTTGGTGCATCAAATATCCAGATTATAAGCTTGCTTAACAAATCGTTTTTAATTCTGGTTATCGTGGCCAACTTAGTGAGTTGGCCTATCGCCTACATCATTATAAAAAAATGGCTCGAAGGCTTTGCTTATCGCATAGACGTACCCTTTATGCCTTTTGCTGCTGCTACATTAATTTCTGTAATTATAGCCATCCTCACGGTGAGTATACAGGCAAGAAAAGCCGCTGTAACTGATCCGGTGAATGCACTTAAATATGAATAACGGCGAGAAGGCAGAAGGTTTTTAGGTAGAAGGCTAAATTGTCCAAAACCTTCAAACCTTTAACCTTTAACCCTCAACTTTAAAAAATATGATACAACTTACCAATATCGAAAAGTACTACGCCAGCAAAGGCGTTAAAAATTATGTATTACGCCTGGTCACCACTACCATAAATCAAGGCGAATTTGTTTCCATCATGGGGCCATCCGGTGCCGGAAAGTCGACCTTGCTTAATATTATTGGCATGCTGGAAGAACCCACTTATGGCAATTATCATTTTATGGGCGAAGATGTAACCAGTTTGAATGAACGTAAACGGATTGAGCTGTACCGCAACCATATCGGTTTTGTGTTTCAGGCCTACCATTTAATTGATGAAATGACGGTTTACGAAAACATCGAAGCACCACTTTTATACAAGAAGGTGGGTAGCGCAGAACGGGCCAGCAGGATAGCCGATCTTCTCGACAGGTTTAACATCGTGGCTAAAAAAGATTTGTTTCCTAATCAGTTGTCTGGCGGTCAGCAGCAGTTGGTAGGCATCGCAAGGGCTTTGGCTGCACAGCCTTCCATTATTCTGGCTGATGAGCCTACAGGGAATTTGCAATCGGCACAGGCTGAAGAAATTATGGGGCTGTTTAAAAAACTTAATAAAGAGGAGGGGATTACGATTATACAGGTTACCCATTCAGAAAAAAATGCACAGTATGGAAACAGGATATTACACATTGCAGATGGCGTAGTAAAAGAAGATTTGGCGGTTAAAGCTTAGCTATTTCTACCGGTAGTAATCCTTTTTAATTAGGGTTAATTACCTTTGCGTTATGCAAAAAACGTTTACCGATCAGATGGGGCGGGAGGTAACCATTAATTTTCCGCCCAATCGGATTGTTTCTTTGGTACCTTCACAAACCGAGTTGTTATTCGATCTTGGCCTTGATGCCGAAATTATCGGTTTAACCAAATTTTGTATCCATCCGATCGAAAAGTTTGCGGAGCGTATCAAGGTAGGGGGTACAAAAAAATTGAACATTGATTTGATTAAGGATTTAAAGCCTGATCTTATTATTGGTAACAAAGAAGAAAACACGCAGCAAGACATCGAAGAGTTAGCCGAATATTTTCCGGTATGGATGAGTGATATCTTTACTCTTGATGATGCCATGAAAACCATCGGACAGATCGGCGAACTGGTAAACCGGCAGCCAGAAGCCAGTTACCTCAATCATTTAATATCAGCTGGATTTAATGATTTAAAAATACTTGCACTTCAAAATAAAGTTGATATAAAGGTCGCCTATCTCATCTGGCGAAAGCCTTATATGGCCGCCGGAAAAAATACTTTTATTGATGATGTTTTGCTAACTAATGGAATGACGAATATTATCCATGAGGAACGTTACCCCGAAGTAGCACTCGAGGAACTAAAAACTTCGAACTGTGAACTGATTTTGCTTTCATCAGAGCCTTACCCTTTTAAAGAAAAACATATAGCAGAAATTCAGGCAGCAATTCCAAATGTTAAGATTCTATTGGTTGACGGCGAAATGTTTAGCTGGTATGGAAGTCGATTGGTTAAAGCAGTTCAATATTTCTTTGAATTTCAGAAGCTAATCGCGAGCCTTTAAAAACAATTTTTACAATTTGTAGCATATCTTTAAGTTAAATCGTTACCTGTAATATATCATTGTTTAATGATCAATATTTACAAATACATAATTATATGAAAAAGATATTAGTATTAGTTTTATTTGTAGCGGCAATGTCTGGTTGCAGTTCAATGAAAAGTGGCGAAAAAGCCAGTATGTTTACCATAAGCGGAACGATAGAAAAGCTAGGAATGACTACTTTTCAATATGGTACACATTTATTAAAAGCCGATAGTAAAACTTATGCCTTAAAAAGCGAAACCATAAATCTGGATTCGTATTTGAATAAAAAGGTTAGGATTGAAGGAAAGAAGGTTGCTGGTTATCCTGTTGATGGTGGCCCTGAACTGGTTGATGTAACACTTGTGAAATTTTAGGTATCAAAGGAAATTTAAGATGGTTAGCGTTTTGGCTAACTCCATAGCCCTTGTCTTACAAACCTTGGGGGATAATCAAATTTTTATAAGTCATTAATTTGATTATTCAATTAAGTTTCTATCTTTGCAGTCCTTAAAACATCCTGCCTGCGGAAGTGGCGTAATTGGTAGCCGCACCAGACTTAGGATCTGGCGCTTCACGGCGTGGGGGTTCGAGTCCCTTCTTCCGCACCATATTATAAGCCGTTCTAATAATCCAGAACGGTTTTTTTATGCCCTAAACTTTTTTGGTTAATTCTCCTAATATTCAAACATGGTACTATCGAAACAACTCCTCAGGGGGGCAATTGGAAATTGACATTTTCGTTCGCGTAGGAATGTTTGGCATGTTAGAATATTTTCAGGGCAATGGCTGCTGGCACCAACATCCGGTTAAAAAAAATCCAAAACGTCCCATCGGGGACAACTCCCCGGTGGCCAATTGCAAAATTGGCGTTTTCGTTCCGGAGCGACGTTTGGTGTTTTAACCATCAATATTTCATCTATCCTTGCCACCTAAACCTGATCGAAGTGGTTCCGATTTTTTATCGGAAATAACGGAGAGCAGGGCTGCATAACCATAAGCGCTACTGGACCTGCTTTCCGAAAAAAAACTTTTATTTTTTCCTGCTGGCTGCCGTCTTCACTTGCCAAAATATAATCAAAGTAGTTCACAAAGACGGTTGAAAAGAATGCACATCGTTCTAAAATCCTTCCACTAGTAAAATTTTCTCGTTAAAAATTAGTGAGTTAGCATTTATTTTAAAGAATAATAGCCAAAATATGGTCTATACCTTTTGATTATCCAATCTTGTTTCTATCTTTGCAGTCCTTACAACATCCTAACTGCGGAAGTGGCGTAATTGGTAGCCGCACCAGACTTAGGATCTGGCGCTTCACGGCGTGGGGGTTCGAGTCCCTTCTTCCGCACAACAAGATAAAGGCCGTTCCGATGTTTACATCGGAACGGTTTTGTTTTTAAAAACATTGATTAATAAAAATTGATGTGCTTTTTCGGTTGTGGCGATATATGGTTTTTATCATATCTTAATTCTCCGATATAAAGCACATCTTAATATATCTCAGAAAAAATGAATATTACACAGGAAAAAACCGGCAACTTAAATGCTGTTGTAAAAATCAAGATCGCACCTGCTGATTACACCGGAAAAGTGGATAAAGCTATTAAAGATCAAGCTAAAAAAGCACAATTACCTGGTTTCCGTAAAGGAATGGTTCCTGCTGCCCACATTAAAAAAATGTATGGCAAAAGTATCTTAGTAGAAGAGGTGAACAACTTGTTAAACGATACCTTATCTAACTATATCGCTGAGCAAAAATTGGAAATTTTAGGTCAACCACTTCCTAAAATAGACGATAAACGCGAATTCAAATGGGATAATACAGATGATTTCGAGTTTGATTATGAATTAGGTTTAGCGCCAGCTTTTGACGTAAATCTTTCATCTAAAGATACGTTCACGGAATACGTAATTAAAGCTGATCAGGAAACTTTGGAAAGCCGTATCAAAAATATCCGTCGTAGTTACGGTAAAATGACCAATCCAGAGGTTTCAGCTGATGGTGATGTGCTTTACGCGGAATTAACACAGGTAGCTGAAGATGGTACTGCTGTTGAAGGTGGCATTACCAGTACCGGAAGCGTTCGTTTAGATCAGATTAAAGATGAAGAAATCCTTAAATCATTAATTGGTTTAAAGAAAGACGATGATGTTACCATCGATATCCAAAAAGCATTTGAAGATGCTGCTGTTGTTGCAAAGGCTTTAAATATTTCAGAAGAAGAAGCTGCTGCTTTAAAAGGAAACTTTAAACTTCATGTTAAAAACGTTAACCGTTTAGAAGAGTCTGACTTGAACCAGGAGTTTTTTGACAAATTATTTGGTGAGGGTACAGTAACTGACGAAGATGGTTTCAGAGCTAAAATTACTGAAGAAGTTGAAGGTATGTTTAAACAAGATGCAGAACGTAAATTATCTAACGATATTTATGAAGCATTATTAGCTAAACATAGTTTTGAATTGCCTGATGAATTTTTACGTCGTTGGTTGAAAGCTACCAACGAAAAATTAACAGACGAAGAATTAGCTGAAGGTTATGATGATTTCGCTAAAAACCTGAAATGGACTTTAATCGAAAATAAAATCATTAAAGATAACAGCATTGAAATCAAGTATGAGGATGTAGTTCAGGCCGCTAAAGCTAAATTAGATGCACAATTCAGAATGTATAGCCCAAGCCCACTTCCTGAAGACCAGTTGGCACAATATGCTGTTCAATTTTTACAGGAAAAAGAAAATGCAAACCGTGTTTTCGAAGAAGTAAAAGCATTAAAAACTTTCGAACAAATCAAATCTGTTGTTACTTTAGAACAAAAAGATATTGATTACGATAAGTTTGTGGAGTTAAATAAAGCATAGGGCATTGAGCATGGTGTAGATTACCAAATCGCCTTGTCCAATTGCAAACCCAAATAAAAAATCTTATTTTGTTGAATGGCAAAATTTAGATTTCAAGACCTATTAATCTGGCAAAGGGCTATTTTAACGGGAAATAAATTAATTGATATTTCTGAAAGATTAGAAGAAATAAAAAAATTTAGATTTGCAGAGCAGCTTCGAGGAGCTGCTCTTAGCGTATCTAATAATATTGCAGAAGGTTCAGGTTCCAATTCAACACCTGATTTCAAAAGATTTTTAAATTTTGCCCACCGTTCTGTATTTGAAAATGCTAATATTCTATTGGTATTGAATTTAAGGTTGCTGGTTTCTGACAAAGATTTGGGTGAGTTACTGGAAGATTTAGATGTTTTGGCAAGGATGATTTCCAGTTTTTCGAAAAGTTTGAAATAGAGCGTGCAATATTGTCAGACATATTGATGTGGTATACTCTTTGTCTAAATAAAATATAATTAAAATATTATTTATATTTTGGTTTATATTATTCACGAAACGATGGGGAACAGAAGCGCTCTGCGCTATGCACTCTGCTAAAAAACTCAAATAATGAACATAGACTCACAAGAATTCAGAAAATTTGCCGTTAAAAATCAGGGAATTGGCGGTTTACACGTAGATAAATTTATTGCACAAGCTAATCTGAACCCTCAGAACATGACGCCTTATATTATTGAAGAGCGTCAGCTAAATGTAGCTCAGATGGATGTTTTTTCAAGGTTAATGATGGACCGTATTATCTTTTTAGGTGATGCGATTTATGATCAGAATGCAAATATTATCCAGGCGCAATTGTTGTTTTTGCAATCAACAGATGCTGATAGGGACATTCAGATTTACATTAACTCTCCAGGTGGCTCAGTGTATGCTGGTTTAGGTATTTATGATACTATGCAATATATTCAGCCAGATGTTGCTACCATCTGTACAGGTATGGCCGCATCAATGGGTGCGGTTTTATTAGTAGCCGGTGCTAAAGGTAAACGTGCGGCTTTGCCTCACTCAAGAGTAATGATTCATCAGCCATCAGGTGGTGCACAAGGTGTGGCATCTGATATGGAGATCAACTTAAGAGAGATGTTGAAATTGAAAAAAGAATTATACGATATTATTTCAGAGCACTCTGGCCAGGCATATGATTGGGTAGAGAAAGCTTCAGATCGCGATTATTGGATGACAGCTGACGAGGCTAAAGGATTTGGTATGGTTGATGAAGTATTATCGAGAAACGCAAAAAAAGATGGCGAAACAAAATAAAGAATCCCGTTGCTCATTCTGCCATTCTGGCAAGCATGAAACGTTAATGTTGATTGAAGGTATGGACGCGTTTATCTGTGATAAATGCGTTACCCAGGCCAATCAGTTGCTTGCACAGGAGTTAGGTACCAAAGGCACAAAAAATATTCAGGAGGCAATAAATTTATTAAAGCCTCTTGAAATTAAACAACATCTTGATCAGTATGTTATTGGTCAGGATGATGCAAAAAAAGTATTGTCTGTCGCTGTTTACAACCACTATAAACGTTTAAATCAAAAAGTTGATAAGGACGAGATTGAGATTGAGAAATCGAACATCATGTTGGTAGGGGAAACAGGTACTGGAAAAACCTTATTGGCAAAAACCATTGCGAAAATTTTGCATGTGCCATTTTGCATTTGCGATGCGACAGTTTTAACCGAAGCTGGTTATGTTGGTGAAGATGTTGAAAGTATCCTGACCCGATTGCTTCAGGCCGCAGATTACGACGTAGCAGCTGCCGAACGTGGTATTGTATATATAGATGAAGTAGATAAGGTAGCGCGTAAAAGCGATAATCCTTCCATCACACGCGATGTTTCAGGCGAAGGGGTTCAACAGGCTTTATTGAAGATTTTAGAAGGTACAGTAGTAAACGTGCCACCTCAGGGCGGACGTAAGCACCCAGATCAGAAAATGATCCCTGTAAATACTAATAATATTCTATTTATCTGTGGCGGCGCATTTGATGGTATTGAACGCAAAATTGCCAATCGATTACGTACCCAGGCAGTAGGTTATAAAGTAAAGAAAGATGAGGTTGTCTTAGATCTTAAAAATCTTTATAAGTATATTACACCTCAGGATTTAAAATCATTTGGATTAATTCCGGAATTAATTGGTCGTATACCAGTTCTTTCTCACTTAAATCCATTGGATAAAGCATCGTTAAGAAACATTTTAACAGCGCCTAAAAACTCACTCATCAAACAGTACGTGAAGCTTTTCGCTTATGAAGATGTGAAGTTGGTTTTTGATGATGAAGTTTTAGATTTTATTGTGGATAAAGCAATGGAATACAAACTGGGTGCACGTGGTTTAAGATCAATTTGCGAAGCAATTATGTTGGATGCGATGTTTGATACACCAACACAAACGGATGTCAGGGAATTGCACATCAATCTCGATTATGCGATAGAGAAATTTGAAAAGGCCGACTTTAAAAAGTTGCAGGCTGCATAAAAATTCAAATCCTTCCCGAGCATCGGGGGGGATTTTTTGTAATACGCTTAGCGCATGGCGCATAGCGCTAAATTAATTGTTATGAACGAAGAAAAAGACGTAAAAAAAGACGAGGGAATTGTAGAGAAATCGAAAAAAGTAAAAGAAGTGGAAAGTCCTGTTAAGTCAGGATTAAAATCAAAAGATGAAATTGTAAAAAACTGGTTGCCACGTTATACCGGTAGGCCATTAGATCAATTTGGCGATTACATCCTGTTAACCAATTTCAGTAAATATGTAAGTATGTTTTCGGAGTGGAATGATAATGCTCCGATTATGGGCTTGGATAAGCCTATGCAAAGTGTTACCGCAAACGGCATCACCATTATCAATTTTGGTATGGGAAGTCCGTTGGCAGCAACCATGATGGATTTACTAACCGCAATTAAACCTAAAGCGGTGCTGTTTTTGGGTAAATGTGGTGGTTTAAAAAAGAAAAACCAACTGGGTGATTTAATTTTACCAATTGCAGCCATTAGGGGAGAAGGTACTTCAAATGATTATCTGCCTGCAGAAGTACCTGCCTTGCCAGCTTTTGCATTACAGAAAGCGATTTCTACAACTATCCGTGACCATGGCCGTGACTATTGGACCGGAACCTGTTATACCACCAACCGTAGGGTTTGGGAACACGACAAAGAATTTAAAAAGTATTTGAAAACATTACGTGCAATGGCAGTTGATATGGAAACTGCAACGATTTTTACCACTGCCTTTGCGAATAAAATACCTGCTGGCGCGTTACTTTTGGTTTCCGATCAACCGATGATCCCTGAAGGTGTCAAAACTGCAGAAAGTGATAGTACAGTAACCGAAAGATATGTAGAAACGCATTTGCGTATCGGTATCGATTCATTAAAGCAATTGATCAATAACGGACTAACGGTTAAACACCTGTTATTTTAAACATAAAAACGTTATCCTATAATGATCGTCACTCTGAACTTCCGCCCGGCCGGTCGGGTGTTTCAGGGTCTTTAGTATATTTTAAGGCCGGGAGTAGCTATCTGATCAGATCATGCATTGATTTTTGTTTAATCATCCGAACTTATTTCAGTATCTTTTAACTTGAGTTATTGATGGATAAGATAGATGCTGAATAAATCCAATAACCGTCCAATCAGCATCGCGTAGTCTTTAAATTTAAGTTGTAAATTTAGGTAAGTACCCGTGTAATACCAAATCATCCTCATCCCTTATATTGTAATTACATCCATTATGAAGCAGTACAATCCTATCAGAAACATCTAGGATCGATTTGTAGTAATGATCAGTAATAATAAAGCCTTTATAGGCTTTCGATAGATCTATATGTCTTTTAATTTCGTCAATAAACAAAGGCGATAGTTGCGAGAACGGCTCATCGAGTAGTACATAATCAGCGTCACTGTAAATCATGAGCAGGGATTCTAAAAATCTGCATTCGCCGCCGGATAAATCATAGAACTTTGATTTTAAATTTTTAGCAACAAATTCAATCTGGTGCAACTCGTCAAAGTGTTTCTTGCAGAAAATATTGATTGCCTGCGAAACATTAACCTGATCCGGTATAAACCTATCTTGTGGGAGATAAGCAAGATTTTTGGATAAATAACCTTTACTGTAAACCTTGCTATTAATATTAAGGTATTTAAATTTGGCTTTTATACTTCCAAAAATAATTTTTAACAGCGTAGATTTACCTGAGCCATTTCTGCCTAACAGGCCCACCACTTCTCCAACATTGCAATTAAGATAAACACTGCTTAATACCGTTCTATTTGCAAAAGATTGGTTAACAGTGTCGATAAAAAGTTCTGGCATATTGACAATAAAAATAAGATTCCGATTAATGTGATTAAATCATAAAGAACTAAGTTTGCCATAATTTTTTTAAAACCAATACCTTGATTTTTGAAAAAATAGGCGGTAGATTGGTAAAACATAAAATATATGCCTACAGAGAATGACCAGCCGATAAGTTTGATAAATATGGCAAGAGAATAAATGCCGGGTTGCAGGAATCCACTTAAAATGAAAAATACCGCGGTTAATAGACTAACGAGTATATTCCATAAAAAGATAGGTTTATATATCGTTATGGATTTTTTGAGTAGTGCAACCGACATGATTTAAAGATATAAAATCATAACGATAAAATTAGTTGTTTTTAAAGAAAAAAGATCGCTACCTGAGTTAGAATAATAATTTGTTCTGAAGATGTTTAATAATATTTTTACTATCTGGTCGTCGTCCCTGAACTTCCGCCCGGCCGGTCGGACGGGTGTTTCAGGATCTTTTAATTAGAGTTATTGAGAGATAGATGCTGAACTAAATTCAGCATGACATATCAGGTTAAAGCAATTGTCGCTCTGAACTTGTTTCAGGGCCTTATTCAGAGATGATAGATGCTGAACTAGATTCAGCATGACGTATCAAGTAAATTAATCGTCATCCTCGAATTTGTTTCAGGATCTTAACTGCAAAAGCGGTGTCCTTAAAACAAAAAAAAGACCGGCGTCTGCCGATCTTTTTGTATCTGTTTGAATCTGATTTCTTATCCTAAATAAGATTTTAAGATTTTACTTCTTGAAGTGTGGCGTAAACGTTGTAGCGCTTTATCTTTAATCTGACGAACACGCTCGCGCGTTAAATTAAATTTCTCGCCAATTTCCTCTAAAGAAAGTGGGTGGTTTGAACCTAAGCCGAAAAATAAAACGATAATTTCTCTTTCCCTTTCAGTTAAAGTAGACAGAGAACGTTTAATTTCTTCTGATAAAGATTCGTTGATCAATGAGCTATCCGTATTTGGCTCATGGTTTTCCAATACATCCAATAATGTATTTTCTTCACCTTGCACAAAAGGAGCATCCATTGATACGTGACGGCCTGAATTACTTAAAGTATCGGAGATTTTATCAACAGTGGTCTCTAAAATATCTGCTAGTTCTTCCGGAGAAGGCTCACGTTCATATTCTTGTTCTAGCTTAGAAAAAGCTTTGCTGATTTTACTTAAAGAACCTACCTGGTTTAAAGGCAAACGCACGATACGACTTTGCTCGGCAATAGCTTGCAAAATAGATTGACGGATCCACCAAACGGCATAAGAAATGAATTTGAAACCTTTGGTCTCATCAAAACGTTTTGCCGCTTTAATTAAGCCTAAGTTGCCCTCATTAATTAAGTCGCCTAAAGTTAAACCTTGGTTTTGATATTGCTTTGCAACAGACACAACGAAACGTAAGTTAGTTTTGGTTAACCGTTCTAATGCAGCCTGATCGCCCTCACGAATCTTTCTTGCTAAAATTACTTCCTCTTCTGCTGTGATTAAATCTACTTTACCAATTTCGTGTAAGTATTTATCTAACGATTGACTTTCGCGGTTGGTAATGGATTGCGTTATCTTGAGTTGTCTCATTTATACGTTTTGTGTGCTCTTTAATTATTGAAGTGTGCAAAGTTACGAAATTGTATGACAATCCGAAAGGATAAAATGCTGAAAATGTTACCGTTTGCACATGTATTTTATACTTTTATTTACAACAAAAATCATTCCAATAAAGTTTTTGACATACTTTGGGTAACGCAAGGTATTGTATTTGCTTTTCAATATATATTTATTGTAATTCAATAAATATACTTTGATTTATAATAAATAGTTTTTTATGTTTGTCTTGTAAATAATTAAATAAATATGATTTTACTGAAATTTAGTTCGTGTAGCAAAATTTCGAATTCACAATAGTTTGCAGATTTTAATTCCTGTGAATCTTTATTATGTTTTTCAGTAAAAGAAATCGCCTTAATTATTTGAAGAATAAATTGAATCTTAACACAAACATTTTAAAATGATATATAATTATGGAAATTAAAATCACAACCAATCAGATTTTGAAGGTATTACAGATTCTCTCCTGGATCATTTTTATTAGCCTATGTGTCGAAGCAGGAGGCGTCTTGGTGAATACCGTTATCACCTTGTTTATAAATGCACATGGTGTGCGAAATTTTTCGGATGGCGCGGATTATTTAGCCAGGGTTTACAACTTTGATCAGGGATATTTTCTTGTTATGACTTCGATAATAATTATTATAACCGTACTAAAATCCATCATATTCTATTTAATTATAAAAGGTTTTAACGAAAAGAAAATCAGTATTGCTAAGCCTTTCGGGATGGAATTAAACAATTTTATTTTAAAAGAGGCTTTATTAGCTTTTGCTATAGGTTTGTTCGCGCATTCAGGCTATAAGTATAGTATTTGGTTAACAGCGCAAGGGCTTACTACAGCCAACCTTCAATCGTTAAATATTGACGGTGCTGAAGTATGGTTTTTTATGGCCGTGATACTTTTTATAATTGTACAGGTGGTAAACAAAGGGATTGAAATTCAAAAAGAAAATGATTTAACGATATAACGATGAATAAAATTTTAAAAGTTTTCAGATACGCCGGTTTCAGCTTGATTTTTATAGCGTTAGTATCTATTATTAGCCACTTGTTTTCGGCATACAGTGACTATAAAGACGGATTAATATCTTTTAGTGCAGTACATAAAAACGAAAAAGCAGAACCAAAGATTGTTAACGGGGCAAAATTTATAAGTATGCATATGGGTACCTATCAATTTAAACCTACTTTTAAACAAGCGATCCTCTTATCCGGTAATGCCGTTGATATGGGCGCGAGTATTATTTTTTATCTAATTCTGGGAGTCGTAATCTTAATTATCGCATACACTAGCCCAAATTCTATTGAAAAGTTAACAGAGCGTAAATTATGGCAATTTGTATGTGTAGGAGGTATTTTGTTTATAGTATTAAAAGCAACTGTATTACTCTCAATTGATAAATACTTATTGCACTTAACCAATAACCAATTCAGTATCCCGCGTATCCATCGGGAATCCATTAATTTCAGTATGCTATCATTAATGGCTATACTTACCATCATTTATGAATTGCTTTCATATGCCAGGAAACTTAAACAAGAAAACGATCTAACCATTTAAGTTAACTGAAAACATTTCTAACTTTACCAGTCGAATGGCTATAATTATAAACCTGGATGTAATGCTTGCCCGTCGCAAAATGTCGCTTACCGAGTTGAGTGAACGTGTAGGGATTACGATGTCTAATTTATCGATACTCAAAACGGGTAAGGCGAAGGCCATCCGTTTAGAGACTTTGGAGGGCATCTGCGAAGCGCTGGATTGCCAGCCAGGAGATATTCTGGAATTTCGCGCCGGGTAAAGCTTATCGGTCTAACTCGTCATCTAATTTATTTTTAAAGGTCTCGTTGAAGGCTGAAGCCGTTTTAAAGCCGCGAGGTTTGATCAGGCCAAGAACCACAAACCTTTCTTAATAACCCCCCGCCTGCAACGGCAGGTGATAGAACGGAAAGCCCGGAGCGAAGCATGAGCAAGGACCTGGAGGGATAGCAGGACTTTCGGAGCCGAAATGTACAGAACCTTGCTTTCCAAAAAAATATTGACCAACTAAGGCAATTTGGTCAATTGAAATGAAATTGACTGACTCGAGTTTCGTTTCACCATGAACCGAAACTAAGGTAAATTATTCGCGTCTGACACCCCGTCATGCGGACACCCCTCTGATAGAGGAGAATAAAAAAAAACCTTCCAGTTAGCACTGAAAGGTTTTAAATATGCTAGGGCTTTAAGCTTTAGTCTTTCTGCTTTTAGCTTGTTATGCTTGTTCAGCTAACACTTTGGTTACTAAATCAGCTGCTTCCTTTAAAGCAATTGCTGAATAAACCTGTAGGCCAGACTCATCAATCAATTTTTTGGCTTCTTCGGCATTCGTACCTTGTAAACGGCAGATAATTGGTACAGGGATATTTCCGATCTCTTTGTATGCATCGATAACACCCTGAGCAACACGGTCGCAACGTACAATACCACCAAAAATGTTGATTAGGATGGCTTTAACGTTAGGGTCTTTCAAAATGATATTGAAAGCTGCTTTAACAGTTTGTGCATTTGCAGTTCCGCCTACGTCAAGGAAGTTAGCAGGCTCACCACCAGCCAATTTGATGATATCCATAGTGGCCATGGCTAGACCGGCACCGTTAACCATACAACCTACGTTACCATCAAGGTTAACGAAGTTCAGGTTGCTTGCACTTGCTTCAACTTCCATCGGATCTTCTTCTGTAACATCGCGCATGGCAGCATAATCCGGGTGACGGAATAAACCGTTCTCATCCAGATTCACTTTGGCGTCAACGGCAATTACTTTATCATCAGAGGTTTTTAATACCGGGTTAATTTCGAACATGGAAGAATCGGTTGCTTCGTAAGCTTTGTATAAAGCAGTAACGAATTTTACCATTTCTTTAAAAGCATTACCACTAACACCTAAGTTGAAAGCAATTTTACGGGCCTGAAAGCCTTGTAAGCCAACTTTAGGGTCAATTTCTTCTTTGAATATTAAGTGTGGGGTATGCTCGGCAACTTCTTCGATATCCATACCACCTTCGGTACTGTACATGATGATATTACGGCCTTTTGCACGATCTAACAATACAGAGATGTAAAATTCTTTTGTTTCAGAAGCGCCTGGATAGTAAACATCCTGAGCAACTAAAACCTTGTTCACTTTTTTACCTTCTGGTCCGGTTTGAGGGGTCACCAATTGCATGCCGATGATATCGGTAGCACGTTGTTTAACCTCTTCAAGGTTTTTGGCTAGTTTAACACCACCACCTTTACCACGACCACCAGCGTGGATCTGCGCTTTAATTACAACCCAATCAGAATTATAATCAGTTTTCAGTTGCTTAGCAGCCTCAACAGCTTGCTCAGGAGTATCGGCAACTATTCCTTCTTGAACGTTAACACCGAAACTTTTTAAAATTTGTTTACCCTGGTATTCGTGAATATTCATCTGTTTATATTTTTGTCTTTATCTGTCAGATGGAGCCTTTTGTCATTAAAACAATCATTTTAACAGCAGCGGGTTCATTTGCTACAAAATTTGCCCAAAGCTACAATTTCAAAGCCTTTAAACAAATAGCATTTGCCGATTTTTTCAGAAAATGAACGTTTTATGTTAATCGAGAAATTAGGGCCTGTAATATGCGCCAGTTTATGGTGTCACGCTGATTTTACAGCTATGCGCCAAGATTTTTTATTTCAAAGTGAGCGGGCAGCTCATCTTGGAGGCCGGCAGCCCTGCTTTCCGCTATAAGTCCTCACTGCGCTCCGGGCTTACCGCTTTAATCAGGCTTAAAAACAATTTGGCTCCTAACAAATGCGAAAAAATCCATTTCCGCTGTGCTAATGATCGTAAAGCTGCAGGAATAAAACGGTTTATAAGTTTCTTTAACTTCCTGCAAATGGAGTTCCAAATATGCCAACGGCCAGTTCCGCCCAGATCAGGAATAAGGCCAATAAAATAGCCACTAATACGATGGTTCTTAATGTGCCGGTTTTTAGGTTTCTAATAACGAGTTCTATGGCCAGGCCGGTACTGAGCAGCAAGGCGCCTGCAATGATGAAATCACTTAATGTCCAGTTCACTTCGTTGGTAAACTGCATGGCAACTAAGGGAATAACTAATATTGATGCGATTACGCTTAGCATAATGATGATCCTTAATTTACCTGAATTTAATGTTTCTTGAGTTTTCATGATTTCTAATGTTTAATATACTGTTTATTTTTGAATTCGGAGCTTAGGGTACTGTAACCACAGGAGTGGGAGTGTTCTGCAGTAGCATCAAAATATTTTGTTCGTTTTAACAGAAGGCATAAAAAATTCCTCATCGTTCATAAAACGGTTTTATCTGTATTTATTCACCTCAAAATATTTTGCTGTATTCCAATCCTGCAAATTCCATGAAAGCCAACTAACATTTTGATAGCGTTCTTTAAAATAGCCTATGCGCTCGTTCAGTAGTTCTTCATAAAACTGCGCACCTTGTGGTTTTGCGATCTCTCTTTCAGGAAGATCTTTTGAAGAATCGTATTGCAGCTTTGCCCGGTTTTGATCTAATATGGGTAAGGTTTTGTCAGATAAGGATAAGAGGTAATCGGCATCTACAACAACGCGCTCGCTGTTGGAGAGATTGTATTCGGCGATAAAAACATCCCAGTTTACCAGGCTGAAGGCTAACAGTAGCACAAACCAGATATTTCCGTTTACCTTAAAAAGGTAAAATAAGGTTTTCTCCTTTACCACCTTAATGTAAACTGTGGCCAAACCAATAATACAGAGAATAGCAAAAACCAAAACGCCGATTCTTTTATTTGTCAGGCCATAAAATTCAATATAGTAACCATCGCGGATAAACACCGAAATGATGAGAATGAAATTTTGCACTATCCAGGCAATTGCCAGATTTTTTAAGGTTTTGCTTTTGTGGTAAAAATTAAGGTTGCCACGAAAGAAATACAAGATTATGGCCATAGCCAGTATAATACTGAAAATTAGGGCATTTGTGCCATCATGCAGATCGGCAGAGAAGTTTCCTTTAGGTTTATAACCCAGCCAAAGTGTTGAAATATCGATCAGGTTTACAAATAAAAGCAGGAGATTTAGCGAAACAAACGAAATAAGACCGATGATATATTCGGTTTTCAATGCCATTTTTTTGGTGATGAGCTGACTGGTAAAAGTATGGGCTACTTCATACCAGATGCTTCTGGGCTTCTGGCTGCGTCTTATCCTTAACAACTTTTCATTACAACTCGCTTCGAGCTTTTCGATGCTTTTATTATAAAAGGTAATGATTAAGCCCGCAGTTAAAAACAAACCGAAACAGAAGTGCATAAAACGTGGAAAACTTAAATCCCGGAAGATAAAACTAAAAATGTTATTGAATAAGTTATAAATACCAGTAAATGTTGTTTCTAAATAATGCCTAAAAATTTCGTTGGCACCACTATATATCGATGTGAAAACGAAAATGATAAAAAACGGTAATATGATGTATTTAATTGGCTTGAATAGGGGGTTCAACTTAAAATTACCAATTTCAAGTTCAGAGAACCTTTTAATTAAACTGGCCGGAACAGTAACGAACTGGAGAACAGTTGCCAAGGCTGCAACATAGATTGTACACACTGCCTGATAATGGGCAAAGCCCACAAAAAATAACAAACTGATGCAATAACTCACACTGGTTAGCACCGAATTGTTTATTACAACGAGTACTGCTGACAAAAGGTGGGCTAATGCATATAATTTGAATTTTTTGCTTTTAGCCACTTCACTGTTGAATAAGGTAATTATAATAATAAAAATACTATAAATCAATTGGTTTAAAGCCAGCCACTCTTCCCAAAAGATGTAGCTAAAAAGCAATCCGCCCAGTAGGGTAGAAAGCAGTAAAAAGTTAGATTTTCTTGTCATTTGTTTAGGATAAAAAAAGGGGATGTGAAACAATAAAGAAATAGAAAAGGCTTAAGGGGATATTGAGCAGCATACTTAAAATCGCTATCATATAGGCCCGCCATTGGGCTGTCTTATACATCAGTTCTACTAAAAGCGCAAATAAAAAGATGCCATTAATCACAAATGCTGATAATAGGTACATCAATCCCAGTACTATCAAAAAGTTTGCATGTGATATCAGATATGCTACTAAAATTATGGTTCCAAAAAATGCAGAATGGTAGGCAAGCTTTCTTCCAACGTAAGTCATTTGTGGTTCTTTAATTTCTTTCATTATCGTAGTTTTTAAAAGTGCTTTGAATTTCAAAGTATTCATTCAAAAAAAAATCTTATAGTTTCCTGATCATTTTCTCCAATGCATCTAAATGTGCTTTAAAGGCTTGCCTGCCTAACTCGGTAATGGAGTAGGTGGTACTGGTTTTACGACCAATAAAGCCCTTATGTACTTTAATGAAATCGGCTTGCTCTAACGTATTCAGGTGCGAGGCTAGGTTTCCATCAGTTAACTCAAGCATCTGTTTCAGGTCGTTAAAGCCAATTTCTTTGTTCACCACCAGCATAGACATCACGCCGAGTCTGATCCGGCTATCGAATATTTTATTTAAATCTGCTATAGGGTTTTTCATCCTTACTGACCTCTCTCATATTTAAAATACATCAAAAGGCCATAAACAATGTGTAGCAAGCCAAAGCCCAAAGCCCAGAAAATTAATCCATAACCCACATAAAACATACAGATTAAACCTAATATCACTTCGCAAAAGCCTAAATAGCGGATATCACTGTAAGTAAATTTACTGGCGTTAATTAATGCTAAGCCATAAAAAATAAGGCAGCTGGGCGCGATAATACTATAAGTGTTCGGGTGATTGATCAATAAAGCGATAATAAATAATCCTCCCGCAAACAACGGAATAAATAAATTAATTAAAAGTGATTTGGAAGTTTTATCCCAGATTGGAAGATTGTTTTTCTGACTTTTTCTATAGGTAAATAAAACACCGCCAGCTAAAGCAATTACTAACACAAAAATACCGAGTTTGATCAGGTTAAATTCCAGGTCCATTTCTCCATCTACACCATAACCATAACCCCTTTTATTAATGAATTTGTTAATTTCATCGTTTGCAAAATAAGCACCAATTAAGGCAATCGCACCCGCAAAAATACCCGATAAACCACTCAAAGAAATAAACCTTGATGACCTATCCATCATATTTCTGATATCTTTTAAGGTATTTAATTGTTCTTCTGGAGTGTTCATTTTAAAAGTGCTTTGTTTTTCAAAGTTAAATAGAAAATTAATATTTGCAAATCTTTTTTATTTTTTCCTTTGGGGTTATTACACCGATTAATGGATGACACAGATTGTAAGGTTCCAATCTTTTAGACTTTTTTTTATTTGTTGCCCTGAATCAAGTCTTTGTACTGTGTTTTTAGCCTTCGGTTTTTGAGCTTTCAATTTCAATCTTCAGTTTTTTCTTTCTTCGCTTTGATCATTAGTCTTTCCGCTTTCTGCTTTGGTCTTTCCGCTTTTTTACTAAATTTGAACCATGCTAAAAGCCACTGGAATCAGAAAATCATACGGAAATCTTCAAATTTTAAAAGGTGTAAATTTCGAAGTGCAAAAAGGGGAGATCGTGAGTATTATTGGGCCATCTGGTGCTGGTAAAAGTACTTTGTTACATATCTTAGGCACATTGGATAAGCCTGATGAAGGATTTGTGGAATTAAAAGGTACAGTTATAAATAAGTTGAACGGCGACTTGTTGAGCAATTTCCGAAATCAGAATATCGGTTTTGTATTTCAGTTCCATCATTTATTGCCAGAATTTAGTGCCATCGAAAATATCTGTATCCCCGCATTTATAGCCAAAACCAGTAAAAAGCAGGCTGAAATAAGGGCACTTGAACTATTAGACCTTTTCGGACTTAAAGATAGGGCACAGCATAAGCCGAACCAGTTGTCTGGTGGTGAACAGCAACGCGTATCTATCGCAAGAGCATTGATCAATAATCCTTCGATTATACTAGCTGATGAACCTTCGGGAAATTTAGACTCTGAAAATGCAGCAGGTTTACACCAGTTATTTGTGAGTTTGCGTGATAATTTCCACCAAACGTTTGTAATTGTTACGCACAACGAACATCTTGCCAAAACCAGCGATCGGGTAGTGAGCATGAAAGACGGTTTGATTGTATAAAATTTAACCATTCATTCAATAATTCAATAACGCCATTATTCACTATTAACTTATTCAATCATAAAATTGTGAAAATACTCATTACAGGGGGCAATCACGCAAAAGCTTTAAAAGTGATGAAAGCATTTCCTACTCATTTTGTACTGTTGGCCGATTATGGTGATGTACCAGGGATAGTTACTGAAAATTATGCCTTTTCGTCATTAGGATTGCTGAATAGAGATAGCATTGCCCATATTTTATTAAATTTTTGCATTACAGAGGGGATAGATTGTATTATCCCGCTACACCAATATGAAACAGAGCCAATTGCTAAATCGGCTGTGCTTTTTGGAGAATATGGCATCCAGGTTTTATTACCAGATGCCAGTTTAATAGCCGGATACCTGTCCAACGAACAAAATACTTATCAGCATTTTGCTGTTTTTGTGGCAGGAGAATGCGTATTTGCGAGCGGAAAGGAAATTTTTGTCAGAACCAATGAGAAATTAAACGGGGTGTTCGGGTACAATGTTGCTGATGATGACTTTAAACTTTTTACAATTTAATATGGATGCAAGTCAATACGTTAAAGATAAACAGCTGGTAATTTTTGAACTGGATGATGTTTTGTTCCCAGAGAAAGATTATTTATTACAGGTTTATTATCTGTTTGCCCAATTTATAGAATATACGGAGCAAAAAAGTGCACAGCCCATTCTCGATTTCATGCGTAACGAATACGAAAATAAAGGTACAACAAAGCTTTTTGAGAAAACTGCAAACCAGTTCGGCATTGATAATAAGTATGAGTATAATTTCGACCTCCTGCATCAGAGTGCACGTTTGCCCTTAAAGCTTTTGCTTTATAAAAATATGCTCGAATTTATGCAGGAACTTGTTGTTGACCGTAAAAAAATTGTAATCGTAACAGCTGGCAATCCCGAGCAACAACTTAACAAAATTAAACAGACTGAATGGAATGGCCTGGAGCAATATCTTAAGGTATATTTTGCAGATGAGTTAGGCCAGCCTAAAGTGGAAATTTTTCGGAACATATTAAATGACAACAATTTATTGGTTAACCAGGCGTTAGTTGTTGGTGCAAATAAATTTGATGAGCAACAATCCAAATCAATTAATTTGCAGTATATTGTATCGTTAGAAATTTACAAATAATATGCTTAGAAAATTTATTTCGCAGCACACATTTTGGTGTGCTTTGATTATTGTGGCTGGGTTTACAGCATCATGTAAAAAATCAAGTAATAATCCTGATAACAATACTGATGGGGAATCAAATCTTTTGCAAACACCAACTAGTGATAGAACCCTACTAACCAAGGATTCGATTTTTTTATATGCCAAACAAACCTACTTCTGGAATGTGGGCATGCCCAGTTACGATACTTTTAACCCGAGGAAATATAGCTCAAACAATGCCATTATTGCAGCACTTAAAGCCTTGCCCAGCACTGGCGGAAAAGATAAATATTCTTTTATTGATGATGGGTCTGTAGCGAGTCAGCTTAGTGGGGCAGGTGAAGATTATGGTTTTTCGGCTAATTTCGATTCAAATGACCTTTTACGCGTTAAATACGTTTACCCAGGCTCTCCCGCCGATTTAAAAGGGCTAAAGCGTGGTTACCAGTTGATCAAGGTTAATGGAGGTGGTACTTCAAGGTCAAGCAATGATATTGCCAATCTCAATGCTTCTATATTTGGCGATAATCCTTCAATTTCGTTAACCTTTATCAAACCAGCTGGCGGCACACAGGATATTGTTATTAATCGTGCCAGTTATAACATCAACCCTGTTTTATTTACCAATACTTATACTATTGGTGCAAAAAAAGTAGGCTACATTGTATTTAATAGTTTTACTACTAATGCTACTGCTGCTTTGGATGCCGCTTTTTCGAAATTTACTACCGATGGTGTGACCGAATTGGTGGTAGATTTAAGGTACAATGGCGGCGGCTCTGTGGCTACGTCCGAATTATTTACCAACTTAATTGCACCACCTGCACAAAATGGTAAAATTATGTACACTACTTATTGGACTAAAACCATGCAGGATGGTAATGCAACTATTTTACAGAACCAGAAATTTTATGCTAAAGGAAATGATGGTGTAACCCGGCTTTATTCTTATTTCGATTATTCTTATAAGCCGACCATAGCGGCAGGCAATCAGGAAACTTTCGCCAAACGTGGATCTTTAAACGGGTTAACGCGCGTTTATTTCCTGGTTACCAGTGGTACCGCTTCTGCTAGCGAATTATTAATCAACAATTTAAAGCCGGTATTTGATGTGAAATTGATTGGCAAAACAACTTATGGCAAGCCCGTAGGCTTCTTTTCTATCCGCATTGATAAAAACGATTTGTACATTCCGCAATTTCAAACTAAAAATCAGTTGGATCAGGGCGATTATTTTGCTGGGATGACAGTGGATAAAGATGTTGCGGATGACCTGACCAAGGATTTCGGCGACCCATCAGAAAAAATGCTGGCTCAGGCTTTGTACTATTCTGCAAATAATAATTTCTCTGCACTGACTAAAGATAACGTGCTTAGTGGTACATCCGGCATAGGCAGACAACAGACAGATGCCGCTAACGAAAAACTCGATCATGAATTTAAAGGAATGGTTGAAACCAGAAAGTTAAAGTTTAAATAATTTCTGATTTTTTACCAAAAAAGGCCAGTTTTGTATCTCAAATCTGGCCCTTTTTATATCTTAATTGCAATTTTTGAGTAATTAGGTGTTGCTTTTTTTTAAAAAATTTGATAAGCTTGTTTAACATTAATCGTTAAAGAGACCCATGCCAATAGAAATCGTAGAAAAGGAACACATCAGTTATTTAAATATTATCAATGCCAAGGAAGATCATTCTCACGAATTGCAAACCAAGCTTGATGAAGCGCAAAGATTAGGTAACGAATTTAAATCAAAAGCCGTTATTACTTTTAATACCACCATCGGCCCTAAACGTGTTGATACAACCGTTTGGTCAGTAACAGAGAAATACATACAGCTAAAAAACAATATTCATATTCCATTAAAAAGTTTAATCGATATCGATTTTTAAGCTTGCTTTAAGGAAATAAATCATCCCGCATTTATTTAACCTTATTACATTATGAGCACGCTACACAAAATTGCCTTAACTTTTATTAAGTCTATTGGTCCCGTAACGGCCAAAAATCTTCTGGCCTACTGTGGAAGTGCCGAAAATATATTTTCGGCAAACAAAAAGCAGCTCTTGCAGATTCCAGGCGTTGGAGAAAAAACAATTGAGGCCATTCGTGGTACCGATGCGCTGACGAGGGCCAGGCAAGAACTGGATTTTATTGAAAAACATGGGATAGAAGTATTGTTTTTTTCGGACGAGAAATATCCTAAAAGGTTAAAGAACTGTATCGACTCACCTATACTACTTTATGCAAAAGGTACAGTTGATTTTAATCAGCAACGTATCATCAGTGTTGTTGGAACACGTAATGCAACAAGTTACGGGAAAAACCTTTGCAAAGAATTGTGTGAGGTTTTAGCACCATACCAGGTTTTGATCGTTAGCGGACTTGCTTATGGTATTGATGTAACCACTCATAAAGAATGCCTGGCCAACCACATCCCGACTGTTGGGGTACTTGGTCATGGTTTAGACCGGATGTATCCAAAAATCCATAAAACGGTTGCGCAGAAAATGGTTTTAAATGGAGGCCTGCTCACCGAGTTTCCAATCCTGACCAATCCCGATCGTCCTAACTTTCCCCAAAGAAACCGGATTATTGCTGGTATTGCAGATGCTACAGTAGTGGTTGAAGCATCAATAAAAGGAGGAGCCTTAATTACGGCAGAAATAGCAAATTCTTATAATAAAGATGTATATGCTTTTCCAGGCAGAACGAATGATGTTTTTTCTGAAGGGTGTAACTTCCTGATTAAGACCAATAGGGCCGGATTAATTAACAATGCCAACGACTTGATTTATTACCTGGGCTGGGACGCTGAGATGAAGGTTAAACAAATGCCGCAAACCACTTTGCAATTAAATCTTACCCCTAACGAGCAACGTGTTATTGATGCTTTAAAAAATGGTCAGCTTTCTATAGATGATCTATCGCTTCAATTAAATATTCAGCAAAGTAAACTGGCCATTGTAATCCTTACTTTAGAGATGCAGGGCATCATTGTTTCTTTGCCTGGTAAAATTTATAAATTGGCTTAAAATTACAACTTTTAGTGGAGGATTTCTCATGGAAATTTGGAGACTAAATTTAGATTTTCCCATCTCTGCATACCTTATCTGTATGAAGGACCAACAATTTGAATTACATTTGCCCAATAATCAATCTATAATGCCTATCAGTATTATAGTTTATGCAATTAAATTCTTTTAAATTTTGATTTTCAAAATTATGTTTCAAATAAAATATAGTTCGTAAAATACTAAATGCCTTTTCTTAATTTTGTAACATGTGGTACAATAATATTTTAGAAACTATTGGCAATACGCCTTTGGTTAAATTAAATACGATAACAAAAGGAGTTCCTGGAACAATTCTGGCAAAAATAGAGACTACTAATCCAGGCAATTCAATTAAAGACCGTATGGCGGTTAAAATGATTGAAGATGCCGAGAAAAGCGGTAAGTTAAAACCAGGAGGAACCATTATAGAAGGTACATCAGGTAATACCGGAATGGGTCTTGCTATGGCAGCTATTATTAAAGGTTATAAATGTATTTTTACCACAACGGATAAACAATCTAAGGAGAAGGTGGATGCTTTACGTGCCTTTGGTGCCGAAGTAATTGTTTGTCCTACAAACGTTGAGCCTGAAGATCCACGTTCTTATTATTCTGTTTCTTCGCGTTTAGAACGCGAGGTTCCAAATTCGTGGAAACCCAATCAATATGACAATTTAGCTAACTCTCAGGCGCATTATGAGCAAACTGGTCCTGAGATCTGGGAGCAAACAGAAGGTAAAATTACACACTTGGTAGTTGGAGTGGGTACAGGTGGAACCATTTCCGGAACCGGGAAATATCTGAAAGAAAAAAATCCTGATATTAAAGTATGGGGAATTGATACCTATGGTTCGGTTTTCAAAAAATATAAGGAGACTGGAATTTTTGATAAGGATGAAATTTATCCTTACATCACCGAAGGTATTGGCGAAGATTTCCTTCCGGCAAATGTGAATTTTGATGTGATTGACCTATTTGAAAAGGTGACCGATAAAGATGCTGCGTTAATGACCCGCGATATTGCCCGTAAAGAAGGTATTTTTGTAGGTAACTCGGCCGGTGCTGCTATTGGAGGCTTAATTCAGTTAAAAGATAAACTAAAGCCCGAAGATGTTGTTGTGGTTATTTTTCACGACCATGGTAGCCGTTACATGGGCAAAATGTACAATGAAGATTGGTTACGTGAACGCGGATTTTTACAAGACGAAAAACTAACCGCAAAATCAATTTTATCTAAAAAAGAAAGTACAGAGATTGTAACCCTCGATGCACAAAAATCTGTGCTCGAAGCCATCAACACCATTAAATCAATGAACATCTCTCAAATTCCGGTAACACAACAGGGGATGATTGTAGGTAAAATCGCTGAAAGTGATATTTTAAGTGCTTTGTTGGAAAATCCGGGATTGAAATCTGCTCCGATTTCAGACATTATGACGCCCACTTTCCCGTTTGTAGATTTGAATACTTCCATTGATAAAATTTCTTCATTGATCAATAAAGAAAATTCAGCTGTATTGGTTGAAGATGAAACGGGTAAAATTGAAATTATTACCCAGTATGATATTATAAAATGCAATATCGGGTTAAGAGAATGTATGATGGAAAATGGATGATGATGTAATTCATGCTACCGTCCTCCTGAACTTGTTTCAGGATCTTTCAATAAGTTATCCCTTTCAATACGTCCTTTCGAGTGGAGTGCAACGGAACCGAGAAATCTGTCAAGTTAGATCTCATTGTTGGTCGGGATTTGTAATCCCGACCGTTTGAGTAAGATGTAAAATGTCGGATGGAAAGAAAATGTAATTCCTGCAATCGTCATCTAAACTTGTTTCAGGATTTTAAAATTTAAATTGTTGTTCGGGATTTGTAAATCCGACTGCTTAAATCATTATCAAAAGACGGGATGCAAATCCCGACTAGTATGAATATTAAGAAAAAACGTCCGGTAATTATTACACGGACGTTTTTCATTATGCTATTTCCGCATCGGTTTTTACCTTAAACCCTCCACCTTCAAACCTTCTACCTTAATGGCTAGGCGCATCTGCATTTACACGTTTTATTTGCGCACCTAATGCACGTAAACGGGTGTCGATATCCTGGTAACCACGCTCAATCTGTTCGATGTTATAAATGGTCGATTTACCTTCTGCAGATAGTGCTGCAATTAATAAAGAAACACCAGCCCTGATATCTGGAGAAGTCATGCTGATTCCGCGGAGTTTATATTTTTTATCAATACCATTAACCGTAGCACGGTGCGGATCGCAAAGAATAATCTGTGCACCCATATCAATCAGTTTATCCACGAAGAATAAACGGCTTTCAAACATTTTCTGGTGAATGAGTACGTTTCCTTTTGCCTGTGTAGCTACAACCAAAACAATGCTCAATAAGTCAGGCGTAAAACCTGGCCATGGTGAATCGGCAATGGTTAAAATAGAACCATCAATAAATGTATCGATTTCGTAGTGTTTTTGCGAAGGTACATAAATATCATCGCCACGACGCTCTAGTTTGATTCCCAGTTTTCTGAAGACCTCTGGTATTACTCCGAGTTCATCATAACAAACATCTTTAATGGTAATTTCCGATTCTGTCATCGCCGCCATACCAATAAAAGAACCAATTTCGATCATATCCGGCAACATTCTATGCTCGGTTCCACCTAAAACTTTTACGCCTTCAATAGTTAATAAATTAGAACCAATGCCCGAAATTTTTGCACCCATGCGGTTAAGCATTTTACAAAGTTGTTGTAAGTATGGTTCGCAGGCGGCATTGTAAATAGTAGTGGTGCCTTTAGCTAAAACAGCGGCCATCACAATGTTTGCCGTTCCGGTTACCGAGGCTTCATCTAAGAGGATGTAAGCTCCCTGTAAATTGGTGGCATCTACATTAAAGAAAGCTTTTTTGCTATCGTAAACAAATTTCGCCCCTAGTTTTTCGAAACCGATAAAGTGGGTATCTAACCTTCTGCGACCAATTTTATCGCCACCTGGTTTCGGAATTGCCGCTTTGCCAAAACGTGCTAACAATGGTCCAACAATCATAATTGAACCACGTAAACCACCACCTTTAGCTTTAAACGTATCAGATTCGAAGAATTTAAATCGATGTTTTTGGCTTCAAAAGTATAGGTATCTTTATTTATGCGCTCAACGATAACACCTAAATCACCAAGTAATTCAATCAGTTTATTTACGTCTTTAATATCAGGAATATTACTGATGGTTACTTTTTCTTCGGTAAGCAATAC
>NZ_JAQIIV010000022.1:0-68953 GCF_036946585.1 Pedobacter terrae
TGGGTACAGCATTGGAGAAATAATACAATTATTTTCTGTATGCTTACCAAACTTAGAAATCACTAAATACCTTTCCGGAAAAAGCCATCGCCTCCTCCCATTTATCCATATTCAACTCTAAATTTTCGCCTTTTGCATTCAAAAAGCTAATTACATCTTCTGTAGCGATGTTTCCGGTGAGGTCATCGGCAGCCATTGGGCAGCCACCAAAACCCTTCAATGCTGAATCTATGCGTTTAACGCCAGCATCATAAGCAGCAGATATCTTTTCGATCCGTTCAGCGGGAGTAGAGTGTAAATGAATGCCAATTTCTGTTCCGTTGAACTTTGAAATTAATTTAGGCAATATGGTTTCTATTTTTTCCGGCGTGGAAACGCCTACTGTATCGGCCAGCGATAAAATTTCCACTCCTTTACTTACCAGTACATCAGCCCATTTTTCTACAATTTCATAATTCCATTCATCACCATAAAGATTTCCAAAACCCATCGATAGGTAAACAACCGCCTTCTTGCTATTTTTTGCACAAAGTGAAAGCATTTCTTCTACCGTAGTTAACGATTGTGATATGCTCGAATTGGTATTACGTTGTTGGAAGGTTTCAGAGATCGAAAATGGGAAACCAAGGTAATCAACTGCCTCTTGCTTTACAGCATCTTCTACTCCCTTTAAATTAGCTACAATGGCTAAAAGTTTAGTTTTAGTATTACTTAAATCCAGCTTTGTTAACACTTCAGCGGTAT
The DNA here is from genome assembly GCF_036946585.1 of Pedobacter terrae. GTDB lineage: Bacteria > Bacteroidota > Bacteroidia > Sphingobacteriales > Sphingobacteriaceae > Pedobacter > Pedobacter terrae_C. Next base: position 745 of record NZ_JAQIIV010000022.1, read on the forward strand.
CTGCCATTTGCGGGATTGCTTTAGGCGAAACAAAACTACCGAAATCAAGCGTGTCAAAACCAACCTGCAGCAACAGGTTTAAATATTCAACTTTAAGTTCAGTTGGAATAAAATCGTGCAGTCCCTGCATGGCATCGCGGGGACATTCTATTAATCTGAAACTGTTTTGGCTCATATTTTTGGTTTAACCGCAAAGTGCGCAAAGTTTTTCGCAAAGTAAAGAAGAAACCACAAACAAATTTTTAGCACTAAAGTTACCCTAAACCCTAAACCCTAAACCCTAAACCCTAAACCCTAAACCCTAAACCCTAAACCCTAAACCCTAAGAGACATTAACCTCTTTTACAGCGGGTACCTCTTCCCTGTAATCCACACTTCGATCCTTCGCAAAGGTTCTGATAATCAAACGGGTTCCGCGATCATAACTAAAATAGCTCCAAACCCAATTGACGAAAACAATGATCTTGTTTCTGAAACCTACTAAAGTCATTAGGTGAACAAACATCCAGGTAAACCAGGCAAATACGCCTTGAAAACGGATTTTGCCAATATCTACAACAGCTTTATTTCTGCCAACTGTAGCCATCGAGCCTTTATCGAAATATTTAAATTTCTCCAAAGGTTTATTTTCTTTAATGTTGATCAGGTTTTTGGCCAGGTGATGTCCCTGTTGGATGGCTGCGGGGGCAACCCCCGGGTGACCGTTGGGTGTTTCTTCATCGATAATAGCGGCCACATCGCCAATGGCGTATACATTTTGATAACCTACCACTAAATTTTGTGTATCTGTTTTCAACCGGCCTCCACGAACTACTTCTGCTTTGTCTAAACCAGCTAATACTTCTCCTTTTACACCTGCACTCCAGATTACGGTAGAGCTTAAAATAGGCGCTTTATCCTGCAGGCTGAGTTTTAGTCCGTCGTAACCCAATACCCGGGTTTCGTTCATGATCTGAACGCCCATATCAGTTAGAAAATCTTTGGCTTTTCTCTGTGCCTGTGGCGACATTACCCCCAACAATTCAGGCGAATTTTCGATCAGGTAAATATTAACCTTGCTTAAATCCATTTCCGGATAATCATTCGGGATAACATGTCTTTTAAGCTCTGCGATAGCCCCGGAGGTTTCTACGCCCGTTGGTCCACCACCAACCACAACAAAGTTGAGTAAGGCGTTTTTCTTATCCGGATCTTTTTCGATCAGCGATTTTTCGAAATTTTGCAAAATCAAGCTTCTTAAATCTAATGCTTCCGGGATGGATTTCATGGGCATGGAATTGGCCTCGATTTCTTTATTGCCAAAAAAGTTACTGGTAGATCCTGTTGCAATAACCAGATAATCGTAACTAATTCTGCCGATATCTGTTTGTAAACAATTTTCTGCAGCATTTACTTCTGTAACTTTGGTTACGCGAAAGATCAGGTTTTTTTGACCTTTAAAAATCTTTCTTAATGGAAAAGCAATAGAGTCGGCTTCTAAACCTCCTGTAGCTACCTGATAGAGTAGAGGTTGGAACGTATGGTAATTGTGTTTATCGAGCATCACTACCTGAAAAGGTTTATTCTTTAAACGTTTGGCCAATTCAATACCGCCAAATCCACCGCCAACTATAACTACTCTGGGGTACTCGCTTTTAGGAAGTTGTAAATCCATTTTATCTCCGTTTATCTATTGCTTAAATAACAAAAAGATAGCCAAAAGGTTTAAAGAATAAGGTTTTGGCAGTTATTGTAGCTTAAAAAAGAAGATATAACGCTGGTATGACGAAGTGGGATTTTATAGGTTCTTAGCATTATTTTAAGTTAACTAAACCTGATGGTAGTGAGCATGGAGCGCAGCGGAATAAAACGAACAGCAGGGCTATCGGAACAGAAGAGCCACAGGCATTGCTTTTCTAAAACCAAAAAATATAGCAAATCCCTTTTTGTCTTTTCGTGGTAAAAGAGCAGGGTATAAAAAAAGCGCTCCAGTTTCTCGGAGCGCTTGTGTATTTTTAAGATTTTGGATCTTATTTTTTCTCTGCAGAACTACCCAAATCAATTACGATAGGCGTAGAGATACATAATGACGAGTACGTACCGATGATACGACCGATTAACAAGGCGAAAATAAATCCGCGGATGCTATCGCCACCAAAAATAAAGATCACCAATAACACGAAGAATACGGTTAATGAAGTTAAAATAGTACGGCTTAAGGTACTGTTCAATGCGAAATTGATTAAGTTGTTACGCGCTTCGCCATGTAAATCTTCTTTACCAGATTCTTTTAATTTCTCACGGATACGGTCGAATACAACAACCGTCTCCGTCATGGTATAACCCATTACCGTTAAAATTGCTGCGATAAAATCCTGACCAATTTCTAATGAGAATGGCATCACGCCGTCTAAAATAGTATAGAATGATAAAACCATTAAAACGTCGTGGAATAATGCGATTACCGCACCTAAGCCATACTGCCATTTTTTGAATCGTACTACGATGTAAATAAACATGAATAAACAGGAGATCAATACTGCGTAGAAAGCACCGTTTACAATATCACTTGCAATGATAGGTGTTACCTTTTGCGAACTTACGATTTCATATTTAGCACCTGCTAAACCTTTATTTAATGCGTCTTCAACAACTTTATCCGTTTTAATGTCCTGATCTTCGATGTGGAAAGTAGTGGTGATTTTTACCTGGCTATCTTCACCTGCAGTTTTAACCTCAGGCGTTTCGTTACCGAAAACCGGGTTTAACTTGGTTTTTAAATCTTCAGTGTTAACTGCTTTATCGAAATGAACCAAATAAGTTCTACCTCCTTTAAAATCTACACCTAAGTTTAAACCGCCATTTTTGAAGTACATACCGATACCTGCAATAATAATGATGGTAGAGATAATGTAATAGATTTTACGACGGCCAACAAAGTTGAAGGCTAAGTTTTTAAATGCATTACGCGTAAGGCTGTTATCGAAACTTACATCGATTTTGCGGTTTAATAACGATTCGAAAACTACTCTCGAAATGGCAACAGCTGCAAATAATGAAGAAAGGATACCGATACATAATGTAGTTGCGAAACCTTGAACCGGACCACTACCAAAAACATAAAGGATGGCACCTAAAATAAATAAGGTAACGTTTGAGTCGATAATGGAAGGCATTGCATGTTTAAAACCTTCTTTAATGGCTGAAGCAGTATTCTTGCCATGCGCAAGCTCTTCACGTACACGCTCAAAAATAAGGATGTTTGCATCTACCGATAAACCAATCGTTAATACGATACCTGCAATACCAGGTAAGGTTAATACCGCACCAAGTGATACCAGGATACCAATAATGAAGAACAAGTTGATTAACAACGCAAAATTAGCTACCCAGCCTGCACGGTGATAATATAACGCCATGAAGATCAGGATTACGATAAAGGCAATCACAAATGAGATTAAGCCATCGTGAATAGCCTGTGCACCTAAAGTTGGACCAACTATATAACTACCTGCAATACGTGCAGGCGCAGGTAATTTACCCGCTTTTAAGATGTTAGATAAATCTTTGGTATCAGCCTGGGTAAAGTTACCAGTGATTGAGGAAACACCACCAGCAATTTCGTTCTGAACGGTAGGAGCAGAATAAACCTGATTGTCTAATACAATCGCAATAGATTTTTTGTTATTTGGATCAGCAGCAGCTTCAGCAGTAATTTTTTTCCATTTAGCAGCACCTTCACTGGTCATGTACATGGTTACTTCTGGTTTGCCTTTTTGGTCAAAATCAGCACGCGAATCGCTGATTGCTTCACCACCTAAATCTGGTTTGCCATCTGCACTAACTACTTTAATAGCATATAACTCGAAAACTTTCGAACCTTCTCTGGGTTTAACGCTCCACATAAATTTCATCGTAGATGGAATAGATGCAGCTACTTCAGGAAGTTTTAAATAAGCGTTGACCTTTGCAGTATCTTTTTGTAGCGACATACCCACAACTGCACCAGGCATTAGTTGCTGTTGACCGTTTTCGCCTTGGTAAATTGGAAGGTTAAGAACAGCATAAAGTGGATTAGATTTGATTAATTCGGCTTTAACTGCGCTCGAATCTTTTTTACCTAAACCCGCAAGTTTGCCACCTTTAGCTGTAGTATCTTTAGCAGCAGCTTTTTCTAAGCCAGCTAATTTACCACCTGCAGCCGGAGCAGCCGTTGTATCTTTAGCAGCTGGTGCATCAGTTTTTAATGTTGCCGCTAAAATTTTATTAATATTTTCTAATAATGGTGCAACTTCTTGCACCTGGTATACTTGCCAGAACTGTAATTCGGCAGATCCCTGCAAAAGTTTAGCAATACGCTCTTTATCTTGCACACCTGGCATTTCAATTAAGATGCGGTTACTGCCTTCTTGTTTTTGCATGTTCGGACTAACTACACCGAAACCATCAATACGTGAACGAAGAACGGTAAATGAACGATCGATAGCGCTGGTTGCTTCTTTTTCTAAGAAAGACTCAACTTCATTATTGCTTGCATTAGGTTTTAACTGAGATGCGTTATCCTGATTAGAAAAATAATCTGCAAGTTTTACTCCAGGGCTTAATTTTTCGAATTCATCAACAAAAATTTTGATGTAATCCTTACCACCGGCATTTAATTGAATCTGTGCATTTTGAACTGCTTTGTTGAAGTTTGCATCAGTAGGGTTACCCGCCAATGATTTTACCAACTCCGCTAACGATATCTCCATCGTTACGTTCATCCCGCCTTTTAAGTCCAGACCCAAATTAATCTCTTTCGCTTTTACCTCTTGATAAGTAAATCCAACAACCGGATAAACTTTTTCGGTACTCATCGAATCTAAGTAAGCCTTTTCTTTGGCTAAGTCGCCTTTCGCATAGTTTTTTGCATCTTTTTCTACCTTGGATGCCACCAAAGTAAAAGAAAGTGCATACGCACAAACGATAGCCAATACTATCGCTATAAACTTAATAAAACCTTTTCCTTGCATTGTTTGTTTAAAATAATTTGTCTTTCGCTGTTTTTTAACAAGTCGGCAAATCTAATTAAATTTTTAAATTATAGAACCCCTTAATTGATAATTTATTAAGATTAATTTTTATCGAGCATTAATCCTCGACTATTCATCAGGCAGAATTTATTTTAGAGAGGTAAATTCAGAATGAAATTGATTAGAAAGTAATTGTAGCAGCTTTTGGGATTGGATTCCTCCGGCTGATGTGCCAACTTTTTCAACTGTTGTTATATTGAGGAACGAAGCATCTTTTCATTTATAAGTTTCAAGCGAGTTAAAGATTTTTTTGTTGGAAAGCAATACCTGTGTTTCTTGGGCTCCGACAGTCCCGCTGTCCGTTTTATTTCGCTGCGCTCCATGCTCACTGCCATCGGGTTTAACCGGCAGGGGTAGAGGTCTATTGGCATCGGATAACTTGTAAGAAAATGCTTTGCATTCTTTGCGAAGTTCTCAGCGTTCTTTGCGATTAAATTGAATTAAATCCTTTCTAAAACCTCAAAAGTATAATTGTACTTATTTTTTTCGTCGGCCTTGTGCGGTTCGATGCTGATCACTTTCCATTCTTTTCGATCTATTTCCGGAAAAAAGGTGTCGGCTTCAAAACTATGGTGAATGGTGGTTAAATAAAGTGTTTGCGTTTTTGGCAATGCCTGTTTATAAATTTCAGCACCGCCAACAATAAATACTTGTTTTTCTTCTGTTTTGGTAAATGCTAAAGCTTCTTCCAGACTATTTAAGACTTCAACACCCTCAATTTTTAATTGTGTATCTCTTGTAATCACAATATTACGGCGATTAGGTAATGGTTTACCTACAGAATCGAACGTTTTACGTCCCATGATCACGGTATGGCCAGATGTAGTTTGTTTAAAAAACTTCAAGTCTGCTGGCATATGCCATAAAAGCTGGTTGTTTTTACCTATTGCGTAATTTTCGCCTATTGCTACAGCAATGGAAAGCGAAGGGTTTTTTGGTTCATTGGTCATAAATTTGTAGACTAAAGTGTTATGACTGATTATGTCATGTTTAAAAAAGATTGCTTCGTCGTTCCTCCTCGCAATGACGATAATCACAGCGTCATTGCGAACTGAAGCAAGGGACGTGAAGTGGGGTGTAGCAATCTATTTAATTGATCGATATTTTTTAATAAGCTTATACGGCCACAACGCCTTTAATATGGGGATGGGCATTGTAGTTCTCGAGCGTAAAATCTTCGAACTTGAAATCAAAAATGCTTTTTACTTCAGGATTGATTTTCATAGTCGGAAGTGGTTTAGGTGCTCGACTTAACTGAAGGTTAGCCTGTTCAATATGGTTATTGTACAAATGTGCATCACCAAGGGTGTGGATAAAATCTCCAGCTTCAAGACCGCAAACCTGTGCCACCATCATGGTCAGTAGGGCATAAGAAGCAATATTAAAAGGTACACCCAGGAAAATATCGGCACTTCGTTGATACAACTGGCAACTTAATTTTCCATCTGCAACGTAAAATTGAAAAAAAGCGTGACAAGGCGGCAATGCCATATTTTCGATTTCCGCTACATTCCAGGCGGAAACAATAATTCTGCGCGAATCTGGATTGTTTTTTATGGTGTTGATGATGTTCGTAATCTGGTCGATGTGCTTTCCGTCTGGTGTTGGCCAGCTTCTCCATTGCGAACCATAAACAGGGCCTAAATTACCATCCTCATCAGCCCATTCGTCCCAAATTCGAACACCATTTTCTTTAAGGTATTTGATGTTGGTTTCGCCACTTAAAAACCAGATCAGTTCATGGATAATAGATTTTAAGTGCAGTTTCTTGGTCGTCACCATCGGAAAACCTTCTTGAAGGTTAAAACGCATCTGATAACCAAAAACACTTATAGTTCCGGTGCCGGTACGGTCGTGCTTTTGCGCGCCATGATCCAGCACATGCTGCATTAAATCTAAATATTGTTTCATACTGTTTTGATAATTTACAAATATCGAAAATTTATCAAAAGTTGAATATTTTAGTTATTGACACTATGCGCTTTTTAAAATTTTATTACGAGATTACTTTTGCATACTTTGTTATCAAAACATAACATTGTATGTTTGCATTGATGGTCGTTGCTGTTTTTGCAATTAGGACTCAAGACTTACGACTCACGATTTTGGACTAATATGCTATCTTTCCCCAACGCTAAAATAAACCTTGGCCTAAACATCACCGAGAAGCGGACTGATGGTTATCACAATCTCGAAACGGTTTTTTATCCGATCAATATTAAGGATGCGGTTGAGATTATCGATGCAGAAGTAACCTCTTGCAAAATTCACGGCATTGATATTCCCGGCGATCCGAATGACAACCTGTGTTTTAGGGCTTACCATTTGGTAAAGAAAGATTATAATATTCCTGCACAGCAGATTAATTTATTGAAAAATATTCCGGTTGGAGCAGGTTTGGGTGGAGGATCAGCTGATTGTGCTTTTCTGATCAAACTGTTAAATGATAAATTCAGTTTAGGGATGTCTGTTGATAAAATGAAGAATTATGCCCGGCAGTTAGGTGCCGACTGTGCATTTTTTATTGAAAATAAACCAGCTTACGCATTTAATAAAGGCGACGAATTTGAAAAGTGTGAAATAGATTTGTCAGCCTGGTTTAAAGTTTTGGTGAAACCGCCTGTACATGTAAGTACGACTGATGCTTATGCGCAGGTAAAACCGCAAAAACCTTTGCAATCGTTAAAAGAAATCATACATTTGCATCCAACAACATGGAAAAATAAGGTTATCAACGATTTCGAACCATCGGTATTCGCAAAGTATCCCCAAATTCATCAAATAAAAACCAGTTTATACGATGCAGGCGCCACATTCGCTTTGATGAGTGGCAGCGGTTCGTCGGTTTTTGCAATTTTCGGCCATCCGGTTAAATTGCATGAACTGGAGCAAAACAACTTTGTATTTTATGGTATTTAAGCTGATCGGATGGCGCAAAGCGTTCAGACAGCAAATTTTACGATATTAAATAATAAATTTAAATTAAAGTAAGGGTTGAAAGGAAGAAGGCTTAAGTCTTGATATCTGATACTCAATACTCGATACTATTGATATGAACATTAATTTAGTCCGCAAGAGCGGGAAATTTAATTTTGAAGCAGAAAACGAGAGCGGTTTTACGGTAGAGTTGGATGCTAAAGCCGCCATTGGTGGTGAGGGAAAAGGTTTCAGGCCCATGGAGATGCTTTTAATCGGTTTGGGTGGTTGCAGTGGTATTGATATGGTAAATGTGCTTACTAAACAAAAAGAACCTCTAAATGATATCAAAATTGCCATTAATGCCACGCGTAAAGACGAGGAAATGCCTCCGATTTTTGATGTAATTGATATCCACTTCGATTTGTTCGGCGATTTAAGCATCCAAAAAGTGGAGCGTGCATTATCTATGACTTTTGATAAATACTGCTCTGTATCGAATATTTTAGGCCGTTCAGCAACAATTAATTTTACGTACAAAATAAATAGTATCAAGTAGCAAGTATCAAGTATCAAGAAGATTACTTAATACTCAAATCTTGATACTTAATACTCAAATCTTGATACTTGACACTCAAATCTTGATACCCAAATCTCGATACGCATTACTTGATACTCAAATCCTGCTACTTGATACTCAAATCCTGATACAAAAAATGAAATCCGAAAATTTTGAAACCATAGCGATACGCACACAAACCGAACGCAGTTTACATAAAGAACATTCAGCGCCGATTTACCTTACTTCTAGTTACAAGTTTGATGATGCGGAAGAAATGCGTGCGCTGTTTGCCAATGAGAAAGAGGGCAATGTTTATAGCCGTTATTCGAATCCAAATACTTCAGAATTTATCGAAAAAATGTGCCTTTTAGAAGGTGCTGAAGATGGTTTTGCCACAGCGACGGGTATGGCCGCAATTTTTACCACATTTGGTGCGTTTTTGAAAAATGGAGACCATCTGGTGTCAAGCCGTTCTGTTTTCGGTTCTACGCATCAATTGTTAACCAATGTTTTTTCTAATTGGGGGGTAACTTTCGATTATGCCGATCTGGACAAACCACAAGACTGGGAGGCTCTGATTAAGCCTAATACTAAAATGATTTTTGTTGAAACCCCATCTAATCCCGGGATCGACATCATCGATCTCGAATTTTTGGGCAATCTGGCTAAAAAACACAATGTTTTGTTGGTAGTTGATAATTGCTTTGCCACGCCATATTTGCAACAGCCCATTAAATTTGGTGCACACATTTCTATTCATTCAGCAACCAAATATATCGATGGGCAAGGTCGTGTATTAGGAGGGGTTATTTTAGGTACTAAAGAACTGATTGCAGATGTGATCGGTTTTGCACGTCATAGTGGACCGGCGTTATCACCTTTCAATGCATGGATATTATCTAAAAGTTTAGAAACTTTGGCTATTCGTATGGACCGCCATTGTGAAAATGCTTTAAAGGTGGCCGAGTATTTAGAAAAGCACCCCAAAATTAAATTGGTTAAATATCCGTTTTTACCGTCGCACCCTCAATATGATATCGCTAAAAAACAAATGAAACAGGGTGGAGGCATTGTAACCATTGTGGTTGATGGTGGTATAGATGCTGCACGTAAATTTATGGACGGTTTGCAACTGTTTTCGATCTCGGCAAACCTGGCTGATACGCGTTCTATTGCGACACATCCCGCAACCAGTACGCACAGCAAACTTACTGAAGCGCAACGCAATGAAGTGGGGATTGAGCAAGGATCTATCCGTTTATCAATTGGTTTGGAGCATATCAACGATATTTTAGCCGATATCGAGCAGGCATTAGCTTAATGGTTTAAATTGGTGGTAATTTAATTACTGAAAATTTAAATATTTGTTTGTACCCTTTACACTCGGTTTTAACTTGAAATAACCTGATGAAGAATTTGTTTTTAGTGCTGTTAGGTACAATTTTGTTTTCTTGCAAGCAAAACGATAAAGATGCTATAAATGCAGTGGAAAGGAAGGGGCTGAATTTGGAAAAACTTGATTTCAATGAAAAACCACTTAAAATTTTAAAATCCAAAATAGATTCAAATGTAAATAATGATCCTGATTTCATGAAAAAAGGTTACTCGATGCCTTTTGATTATCCGGTAGGTTATAAAGTAGAAGCTTGGAATGGTAAGGATTCATTTTATGGTAAAGCATATTACAGTAAGATTATTGATAGTATTGCCTATTACCAGAACATATACTTTAATAGGATCGCTTTTTTAACTCACGATAATAAAACGGTAGCGATTTTAGCCGATGCAGAACTTAAATCTGATACGGTTTACAACGAGTTTGTAAAACAATTAGAGAGGCAGTTTGGTACGCCAACTTTTAGGCCACAAACTACTGAAGATGTTTTTTATGAGTGGACAGCAAACGATAGGCGTATTCAAATTGATTATGCTAGAGGATTTTCAATGGAGGTAAGTTCTGGACAAAAAACAGATACCAGGGAAATAATTAACATGAAGATGCTTATATTTAATAGAACTGAGGCAGCAAAAATTGATAGTATACAGCAGAAAAATTATGCTAAAACCAAGGAGTATAAAGTAATGCAGGGCGATTTCAAATTATACAAAAATGATCCCCAAAAAAATATTATTTTAATGGGCAGCATTTTAAACGAAAAATTTAAATAAGAATTTTTCAAACTTGGCCTGTATCTAACCTAGGAATGAGAGTTTTATAGTGCAACATGAACGATATACTTGCATTTTTTTTGAACTCGGATCCATTAGCGAGCCGGAATATTTAAAAAAGATGGCCTATTTTGGGATCGATACTTCCAAAGCTTATAGTATTCGTGTGCCAAACATCCGCAAGCTTGCCAAACAAATTGATAACATTAGAAATTGTCCTTGTTGCTTTGGGAAGCTAGATTTCATGAAGCCCGACTTTTAGCCACCTTTATTGGCGATTATAAAGAGGTTGGATAAGCAAAAATAGAAGCATGGGTGGAAGATTTAATTGCTGGGATATAGGTGCCAGGCTTGCGAAAATCCTTTTGTTAAAACGCCTTATTTTAAGTCAAAGTTTTAGAATTTACGCAAGCCCAAGCAGAATTTGTAAAACGTACGGGTTTGTGTTGATAGCTGCAGCTGAGGTACACCTTAAAAAAGAACCTGATGAAACGATTTTGGGCTTTTCGCCTATCATTGAAAGGGAGTCTATCATCACCGGAATTTTGTTAAAAAGACCATCAACTGGGCGCTGGGGCAAATCGATAAACGCAATCCCTTTTTGCATGGGTATGCTATTGAAACGGCAAACGATATCCTCGCCCAAAACAAAAACGGCAATCGGGTTGCTTTGGATGCTTTAAGGAAGCTTAATAGTAATTTTGTTTTGGTCAGGCATGGTTTGTAACTGTTGCTGACTCCAAACTGGTAACTGAAAACTCCAAACTACACTTTCTTACCCTACATCAATGCCGGTTCAACATCACCGCTGTAAATTTGTATCATAAATAAGAAAGGAAGTTTATGTCACAGTTTATTTTGCACAAAGAAAACACCCGTGGTCATGCTAATCATGGCTGGTTAAATGCACACCACTCATTCAGTTTTGCTAATTACTACAATCCGGAAAGGATGCATTTCGGGGTTTTAAGGGTTTTAAATGATGACTTGATTGACGGTGGTATGGGTTTTGGTACCCACCCACACGATAATATGGAAATTATCACCATTCCGTTAGCTGGTGCAATTGCTCACAAAGATAGTATGGGTAATTCGGCCGTTATTAAAAATGGTGAAATCCAGGTAATGAGTGCCGGAACAGGTGTGAGCCATAGCGAGTTTAATGCCAATGCTGATGAGCAATTGAACTTATTACAGATCTGGTTATTTCCAAATAAGAAAAACGTTACACCAAGATACGATCAGCAAACATTAAATGTTGAAGCAAGGCACAATAATTTTCAGCAGATCTTGTCGCCTAATGCTGATGATGCTGGTGTATGGATCCATCAGGATGCCTGGTTCTCGTTAGGTAAATTCGATGCCGGATTTGAAACGGAATATAAAATCAAAAAAGCAGGCAATGGTGTTTATGCTTTTGTAATCAATGGCGAAGTAACCATAAACGGACAGGTGTTGAGCAAAAGAGATGGTTTGGGTGTTTGGGATACTGATAGCATCAGTTTTAAAGCGAATACTGAAGGTGCGGAGGTGTTGTTGATGGATGTGCCGATGGAATTAAGCTAGAAGATAATTTTTGACCAAACCTTGCAGGTGTCTGAAACCTGCAAGGTTTATTTATGAAAGGAATATGCAAATTACCATACTTTATATTGGAAGAGATACTGAAATTACCACAGTGATGCAGCGCTTGTTAAATGCCAGGCCGGAATGGAAAGGGATCTGCGTGTGTACGGATGAGGAGGCCATTTCAACTTTTAAAGCGCAGCAAATAGATCTGGTTTTGCTCGGAAATGGGATTGATGCCGGATGTGAACTGGTGTTAAGGGCGAAATTAACAGAGATTGAACCCGACGTTAAAATTATCCAGCACTACGGTGGAGGGAGTGGGCTCCTTTATGGTGAAATCATGACTGCGCTGAGTTAGTTAATTGAATATTCAGCTTTTTATATGTCAACTTATGTAACAGGAATTACTGATCCTGCTTCAAGGATTACAGTGATGTCCTCTTAAAATTAACGCTTGTTTACATTTTCACTGTCATGATGAGGTACGAAGCATCTGCAGCAGATGAAACAGGTACTACTTTTGTTAGCGTTACGAAGAATTATAAGCCTTACAATAAAGCCAGACTAATTATCATAAGAGTGACGGATATTGCTTCTCAAATATCGTAACGGGGATTAACTTTATTTAAAGAAGAAAAATAATTAAATGGTCTGTGAGGACACAGGCCATCGTATGGACACCATGATTCAGAAATTGAACAATGCTGGGCAACTCGATCTTAAAATCAAGTAATCCTGTTAATCCTGGCACTAACTGATATAGTCCCTGTCCTCGTCACTCAATTCTTTTTTACTCGAAACGGGTTGATTCCTTTCGATCTCATCATCATAACTGCTAACGGTTTTTTTCGGTCTGCCTACAACAAAACCGATAATGAAGCCGATAATGATACAAACGCCGATAACAAGTAATTTTGATACCTGAACGTCGTTCGCCACAATGAAATTGAATGGCACCTCATCACTGTTCAAAAATAGGAAGGCGGTTAGCAGTGCCGTTAATATGATTATCGAGATTGTCTTTGCACTCATGTTTAAAAGCTATAATTAAATGAAAACTCTAATATCGGATTTTGATTGTAAATCTGATTAACCAAAACCAATCTTGCTCCTAAATCTACAACAGGTTGATAGCGTAAAATGTTTACGCTAGTGTTCAATTCCACCCCATATGTTTTCGGATCGTTAAAGGTTGTCCCCTTCCCAATATTCTCATAATGGCAAAATAATCCAGCCCTAAAGTTTCTGACGTAAGCAAAAGGACCTACTTCCCAATCCGGAAAAGCAAATGGAAAACGGTAATTGAAAAGCAAACTATTTTGTAGTTTGTTTTTAGCGGGAATATTGTTGTATCCATAAACAGTTGCAATCTCTGTAGCATACTGATTTACGCCGGTTGCTTTTTGATAATTAAAGCTTGCCAGGAAGGAATGGTTTTTTGCAAAGCCCGGAAAGTACAGGAAGCTTTCGAGCGCTAAAATTTCTCCTTTTAAATTTTGATCAAAGGGCTGGTGATTGTAGGTTGCCCGAAACACCTGCGCCCATCTGGGCGTAATGTCTCTTTCGGTAGTGCGTACACTGTGGTTGAAAGTGAAATTATATTCCATCGGAAATTTAAGCTCCTGAATAAAACCAGCAGGCATGTTTTCTGGCATATACCTTTGCGTAAAACTCGTTGCGGTATTTAAAGTAAAACTATAGTTGTTATTGCGTGCATTAAATGACAAAGGAAGAGATGCATTAAGTTTAATGTAGTGCTCTCGCCAATCGCCTTGCTGTATCGTGTTTTTGGCGCGGTAGAACGTTCTTTTAGGTCTGTTCCGATATAAGATGCTCAATACGGGGTAAAGTGCTTTATAGCTAATGTCTGCAGTATATTCAAAGCGCTTTAAATCCCGGTGGTATTTTGCACCGGTATAAAAGTTCATCGTGTTGAGCAGATTGTTTGATTGCAACTCCAGACCGAAAATATATTCATTGTCGATTACGGGGATTATGCTGTGGAAACTGAAAAGATTTAATGCCTGATGATAGCGCCTGGTCTGGTAGGCGCTGTCGGGAATGTTGTCGAAAACATTACCTGTGTTTTCCTGTTTTTCTGCAGCTGCCGAGAAATCCACAAAGTTATTTTCGCCAACTGGTTTTTCTGCAACTGTGGTCTCGGCGATTTCATAACCGTTGATTTTATAATCATTAAAAATGATTTTTCCGTCCGAGCTTTCAGTAGGGTTGAAGGCGCCGTATTTGGCAGCACTTACCGCAGTGATTTTTTTTGAAATCATGTCAATTTGATAAATGTTATTGATGCCATTGAAGTGCGCATTGAAAACAATTTTATCCTGAATAAAAACCGGGCGGCTGAGCTGTTGGCGACTGTTTGAGATCATTACTATTTTCTTTCCTCCATCTATCAGCCATAAACTTTTTCCTTTTTCCGTTACGCCGATGTAGGCAACTCTATTTCCTGATTGATCGAACGACGGCGTTTGCAGAATTTCGTTTTCCGGATTTGGATAAGTCTTTAAAATTTGTCCTGAACTTGCATCCAGTTCAACCAGATTAAACTGGTTATTCAGCTCCACTTTTGAAGCGATGATTCTCTTTCCGTCATTTGACAAGCTGGGAGAAAAAAGCCTGCTTTTACTACTTAATTTTTTGAATTTTTTGGTCTTTAAATCATAAGAACAAATTATGCTATAACTCCGTTGTTTATATCTTGGATCGTAGCGGATTTCATCCCATACTAAAAGGTTGTTTTTTAAACTGAACCAGGGCTGTTCCTGATAACCGATTCCGAATAATTTTTGCTCCGTTTTGTCTTCGTTGATAATCACGAAATATCTGGCATCTGTCTTACTTTCTTTTAGGGCTAAAATCTGGTTTTTGTTTAATCTTACAGGAAGGAAATAATCGGTTGCTAAATCTGTTTTTTTGTTTAAGCTTTCATAACTTTCTGTAACTGATTTTTCTTGTTGCATTTTCCATTCCTGAGCAAGTTTGTTTTGGGTAGAAAGAAAGTAAGATCTTGTGTTTTGCTTCGTAAATTTTTTTAAGCTCTGCGAAAAGGGGTAAAGTCTTAGCGGTCTTTTTCTAATGTCGCTAAGTATGCTATCGGAAATGAACTGTCCATATCTTTCTTTCATATCCGATACCATTAAATATCCGGTTTGATAGTAGCCAGGAGTGACGTCTCTGTTCGAGCCAAAATAGGCTTTACTATAAGAGATTTTTCTGCCTTCTAAAATTAAAGCCCGATAAGGCATGATCCAATTGGGCTGCCTGCCTCTGCCCGAATTGGTCAGGGCAGTTTCATTGACTACTGCATCGCCCTCGAAAAACCAAATGGGAATACCTGCACCGAAGTAAGCGAAATAAACCAGCTCAGGAAAGGGGTGTGTTTGCGTTGCTGTCAATTTGTCAAACTGAGCAACGTGTCTAAGCTCGTGTATCGCAAGGTTATTTAGCCAATCCTGACTATCGAAAAATTGAGGTGGGGTAGCATAGAATTCAGACTTTTTAGGAGCAAGCTGTACAAAGCCATTTGCTATGGTTCCTCGGTTCTGAAGAAGGAGGGGTATTGCCGTTTTTTGCTGCCTTAAACTGAGTCCTACTCTAGGGTAAATAGAGGGTAGGGTACTGGCCATACGTTGCGCTTCTTTTTCCAGTTCTTGCGGGTATATGATTTTAAAGCCACCCGAATAAATATAGTTCCATTTTACACTAAGTGGGTTTTGCGCGCTACTGAAAATCTGCCCAGAAACAGGTAGTGATGTGATACTTAAGATTATTAATGTTAAGTATCTGATAATTAGTTTCTTGTTTAATATTAAAAGATTCATCTATATTATTTGCTAAAATATTTAGTTTTTTAAGTTTTGTTGTCTTCGATATTTATGAATTGATTATTTATGTTTTTATATTTAATTAATTGATTTTAAAATACTAATGATTTTTAATTAATATTTAAATTTGTTATTTGAATCAATATTTTATATCAGGTATAACCGCTTATTAGCACTTTAATCAACATTGTCAACTTCGTTAGTATAGCTGAATTTAATTTACACTTATTAATCGATTTTCCGTGAAAATTTTTACCATCATCTTAAATATTGTATAGCTTTTTAACATGACATTAAATTTTCACTTGAGCTCAAAATAGGGTGCATTCGGCCATTTTTTGCAAACGATTTTAAATTGTTTATCAGAAATAATTGCCTGGCTTTTGAACTGATTTTAGCTTGAAAACCGCTGTTGTTCTTGCCAAATTTTGAATGAGAAACGTACATCACCAATTACATTTTTAAAATAAAATATAACCTTGATTAACCATCTTACTTCTTAATGATATTTTGCAATCTAATTTCTATATGACAAAATGTCTTTATTGATTGGTTCTTTTTCGATCGTATTCTCAATAGTTCTACGGTTGATTTTTAATAAGGTTCTGGGAAGATAGATGATGATAATGGATCTGAAATGCTGACTTATTTTTACAAAATAACTAATGTTATTGCTCCTTATACAGTGGTTTTTTTCTGCTTAAATAGGCGTTAAAAAAGTTGGTGACGTATATTTTTTATACTATTCCGAGCCTAAAATCTACAATAATTTCATGTCTTAATGCAATTTCCTGGCGATATCCGTATGCAAAGGTGTTTTTGAAATGTTTTAAGGAAATTTGCATTTTTGAAACAAAAAGTACCTTTATTTGTATCTAAACACAGTTTTTTGTACCTGAGCTCTTTTTTGTCTGCGCAATTGAGAATAATGCTTTTTCGTTCTTCTTATGTGGATATAGTATGCTATAGATATATTAACCGCATGAATTTTACTCTAATTTTAGCTCATTTGCTAATTGAAAATAGCTTCTGCTTGGTGATGATATGATACATTTTCTTCAAGGTTTGAAAACGTTTTTGAAAGAGAAGTTGTTATGGGCAGGAAATTACATTTCGTTTTATGTATTTATACCCTCACTGATTATATTAAAATTGATGATCAAAATAGCTTATTTTATGTGCTGAAATCAAGGCTTATTTAGTCCGATTTTTTAAGATTTCAACAGCGTTTTCTTCTTGATTTAACTGATGTTTTCTCAAGTTTTTTTTAATGGATAAATTAATGGTTAAGTGGTATTTTTTGTATCCATTTTTGAATTATATTACATACGATTTCACAATGAGTTGAACTGATATTTTGATTGTGGTGATATTGGATGTTGAGTTCGTTTTTTTATGATATAATGTTTGGATTTTTGCCCTCATTTTCGGCTTTAAATTCTTCATCTATCTGAGTTTCACATTTGGCTTTTAACTTGAATTTTTAGTAGTCTTAATTCGCTTGTTTTTTTGTCTTCAATATGTTTGTTTTTTAATGTCTTTTAATTGAATAAAGGTGTCGGAATTAGATGATCTGATTCAATTGGTTTTGATGTTTTTCTCGTCGATTTCAGTATTATATTTTTTAGGTGATTGTTGCTGAAGATTTGTCTTGGAAGTGTTTTTTTGAGGCTCACTAACTACATTGAGGTCAGTAGCTTTTCTATTGAAGCGGCTTCGAAATGAATTAAGTCTGACGACACTAAGTCCGTATTGTTTTAATGGAGATTGCGTGGGTCGGCGCAATTTTACATGATTGCGAATCAGTTTGCTTTACTATAAGTTTTCATCGTTGACTTTGTTTTACAGATCATTGTAATAGTTGTGTAGAAGCGATTTTTTAAACTGGTTTGTAGGCTGTTTGCTTTACTTAAAGGGCACATCTTTTAGGATAGACGTATCTGAAAAAAAAACAACTTTGATTAAGTTATTTATGCTTTGATTTCAATTATTGCTATTCGCTTGAATAGGGGTAATGGAAAGAGGTTTGTTGATTAAAAGATATTAGCTGCCGAGTTCTGTTTAAGTGATTTCATTGTGGTAAATTAATGATGTAATGATCAGTTTCAGAAAGTTTGGAGCCTGTTTTTTGAGATGATCTAAAGGAAAATGCAAGCTTTTTCTTTTAGCCGGATTGCTATCTGAAAAAGATAATGGCTCGTTAAAATTTGAAAATAGAATCTATGTTTCAGCATAAATTACATTGATTAAAAATGTTTAGCATTTATCAAAATTTAATATTTTAAGCCAATCTATTCATAGTTTGTTCTTTCTCTTTTTATAGATCGGATAGAGAAAAATAGAAGCCAGGATAATGGTTGCACCAATGTAGAATCCACCTGTCATCTGTTCTTTGCTTTGAAAGAAAATAAAGGCTAATATGATGCCATACACGGGCTCCAAATTCGTAATTAAGGCGGCTCTAAAGGCAGATAAAGTTCTCATTACTGCAACCCCTGCAACGTATGCAACCGATGTGCAAAGCGTGCCTAGCAACGTAAGGTAAAACCAGTTTTTAGCGCTTAGATTGAATGCAGTATGCAGCAATGAGCCATCGTAAAAACGATATAAGGTGATCCAGAAGAATGCCCCAACAAGCTCGTAAAAACTGATGATGGAAGGCTCACTTTTTTGCACCAGCGTAGAATTGATGGTTGAAAAAAGACTGGATGCTACTGCCGCTAACAAACCGAAAATAATTCCCAAAGTATACTGGCCTTCGAATGTAAAAATCATATATATTCCTACAATGATTAATAAACCGATTAGGATATCGCCTAGTTGTATGGGTTGTCTTTTAATAAGTGGTTCTAAAATGGCCGTAAATAAGGTGAAAGAAGAGAGGCATACCAGCGTTACCGAAACGGTAGAAACTTTGATAGCATGGAAGAAAAATATCCAATGGATGGCTACAGCTCCGCCGGTTAAAAAGAATTGGATAAACTGTTTTTTACTAATCTTAATGTTCTTTTTAGTGATTACAAACCACGCAAAGAGTGTGGCCGCTGCAATTAATACACGGTACCAAACCATGGGCACTGCATCTATCGAAATTAACTTGCCAAGCACGCCCGTGAAGCCCCAAACAAATACAGTAAGATGGAGGATGAGTAAATTCTTTTTGGTAATGTCCATTATTATTTTGGTGCTTTTCTCAACAGGTAAAAACCTAGTAAGCCAAAGAATATTGTAGGCATAATAACGGCCGCAAAAGGGGGTAATCCGCCTTTGGTAGAAAACATCTGTGTAAACTGATTGAATACGATATAAGCAAAGCTAATAAAGATTCCGATACCTAAAGATACACCAACACCTCCGCGAACTTTACGCGACGAAAGCGCCACACCAATCAATGTTAATACATAAGCCGAAAGTGGGTGCAGGTAGCGTTTATATTTCTCGAACTGAAGGTCGTTCATTACACCTGTCCCACGGATTTTTTCTTTCCTGATCTTGTCTGAAAGTTCTTTCGTGGTTAAATTTTGTACCACATTATCATAGGCTGAAAAGTCATCTGGGCGCATGTCCAGAATGGTGTCCTTAAGTTTTCCATTTCCATAAATCATGGTTTCCTTCAGGCCATCAATCTTACGGATGGAATAATTGCTCAATTGCCATTTACGCTTAAGCGAATCCCATTTAATATTTTCTGCAACGATTTTTTTAGTTAATACGTCTCCACTAAAATTATCCAAAGAAAACCGATATCCCGAGTTTGTTTTATTATCGAAATTATCGATATAAATATAGGTTTTGTCATCCAGTTTCATGTGGATTTTGGACTTCGTTGAGGGATCATTACGCTTTACATAGGTATTTTCGAAGCTGTTTTTTAAGGTATTGGTATAAGGGAGCAGGTATAAGTTTGAAAGGAGATTTGCCGAAAAAATTATAGAGGCCGAAACCAAATAAGGAAATAAAAATCGGTTAAAACTAACGCCACCACTTAAAATCGGGACAATTTCGGTCTGATCAGCCATTTTAGCGGTGAAGAAAATTACAGCTATAAAGTTAATCAGTGGCGAGAGCATATTCACGTAGAAAGGAATGGAACCAGCGTAATATTTAGAGAGGATTCCCCAAAAACTTAAACCACTTTTCATAAAATCATCCATTTTTTCCGATAGGTCAAATACAACAATAATGATCACAAAAATAGCAAGGGTATAAAAAAATGTACCCAGGTATTTTCCGATAATATACTGATCGATGATTTTTACTCTTCCTTTTAACAGACTCATTTTATAGCTTATTGCCTAACACTTTAACCATTTTGTTTTTCCATTCGTAAAATTCACCTGCAATGATTTTTTCCCTGGCCTGTTTTACCAGCCAAAGGTAGAAATGCAGGTTATGTAAGGTAGCTATTTGAGCGCCAAGCATTTCATTGCTGTGTACCAGGTGTCTTAAATAAGCTTTAGTGGTTACCTGATCGGCGTGCAGGTCGCTCTCTGCATCTAACGGAGAAAAATCATTCTCCCATTTTTTGTTTCTGATGTTTATAATACCATTTCTGGTAAATAACATGCCATTTCTTGCATTTCTGGTTGGCATCACACAATCAAACATATCAATACCCAACGCAATATTCTCTAATATGTTGATGGGCGTACCAACTCCCATTAAATAACGCGGTTTTTCGACTGGTAATATATTACATACCACTTCCGTCATGGCATACATCTCTTCCGCTGGTTCGCCCACTGATAAACCACCTATTGCATTGCCCTCACGGTTCATACTGGCAATAAATTCTGCAGATTTAATTCTTAAATCTTTATAAACAGAACCCTGAACAATGGGGAAAAGTGTTTGATCAAAACCATATTTAGGCTGAGTATTATCGAAATGAGCACAGCAACGTTCCAGCCAGCGGTGCGTCATTTTGATCGATGTGGCGGCGTATGTATAATCACATGGGTATGGCGTGCACTCATCAAAGGCCATGATGATATCGGCACCGATGGTGCGCTGAATATCCAAAGCATATTCGGGGGTGAAAAGGTGTTTTGAACCGTCAATATGCGAACGGAAAGTAACACCTTCCTCCTTAATTTTACGCACTTTACTTAATGAATATACCTGGTAACCACCACTGTCAGTTAAAATGGGACGATCCCAGCCTATAAATTTATGTAAGCCACCTGCTTTTTCAAGGATATCAAGACCTGGTCTTAAGTAAAGATGGTAAGTATTTCCAAGAATGATTTTTGCATCAATATCATCTTTAAGCTCGCGCTGGTGTACGGCTTTTACCGTTCCGGCAGTGCCCACAGGCATAAAAATCGGGGTTTGTATTTCGCCATGGGCAGTGGTTACTGTTCCGGCCCTGGCTTTAGATAGTGGATCGTTAGCCTGTAAACTAAATTTCATCATGTATTATCCTCGTCAAAAATCTGCCAAAAATAGCAAAAATTGAGGGCATATTTTTGTTTAATTTTTTATCCACATAAAAGTGATTTACAGATTAAAAATGAGAAATTTGCGCCTATTTATTTTACCATTGTGATATTAACCCCGCTTGAAATTATTCTGCTCTCGATATTGGCTTTTTGCCTGTTGGTTCAGCTTTACTACGTATTATTTGTTCATCTAAAGTTAGCCAGGGTAACTATTGAAGAAGTACCTTTGTCAGCCAGAAACCCTATTAGTGTAATTGTTTGTGCAAGGAACGAAATTGTTAATCTGGAGAAATATCTTCCTTTATTACTAAATCAAAATTACCCGGAATTTGAGGTGGTGGTGGTTAATGATCGCTCCTGGGATGGTACGGAAGAATTTTTAGAAGCGTTTGAAAAGAAACACCATAACCTTAAAGTAGTAAAAATTTTAGACAACGATAAGTTTATTGCGGGCAAAAAATTTGCCGTTACCATGGGTATAAAAGCCGCTAAATATGATTGGCTGTTATTTACCGATGCCGATTGCATGCCCGCATCTGAAAGGTGGCTGATGGATATGCAGCAACCTGCCGATGAGCAAACGGAAATTGTATTGGGTTACTCGCCCTACATGAAAAAACGAAGCCTATTAAATGCGCTGATCCGTTTCGAAACCTTTTTTACTGCCGTTAATTACCTTTCTTTCGCTCTTAAAGGCATGCCTTACATGGGCGTTGGACGGAATATGGCTTATCGAAAATCATTGTTTTTTAAAAATAAGGGTTTTGCAGCGCACATGCATATTCCTTCCGGAGATGATGATTTGTTTGTAAACGCACACGCCAGTAAATATAATACCGCGATTCGCATACATCCCGATAGCCATGTTTGGAGTGAGCCAAATAAGACTTGGTCAGGCTACTTAAAACAGAAAAAACGTCATTTTGGTGCCGGAAAGTTCTATAAACCGAAACACAAGTTCATTTTAAGCCTTCAGATTATTTCCCAGTTTCTGTTTTATGCCTTTTTTGCCGCTTGTATGTTTTTAAGTCGCGAAGCACAATATGTAGCACTCGCAATCCTCGGATTAAGCATTTTGATCAGGTGTTTTATCTATCCTAAATTACTTAAGCGGTTAAACTATGGGGATTTACGTTGGTGGTTCCCGATTTTAGATATACTTTTGTTTCTCTTTTTAACCTTAAACGGATTTTTATCCTTGTTTGGGAAGAAAAATGTAAAATGGAAATAGTTCATAATCCTTTAGTTATTGCAATATGCCTGATGTAAAGCCAGATATCATTTTAAAATATTTTCCAGATCTAACTGAAAAGCAGCTTGAGCAGTTTTCGCGGTTGTTTGATCTTTATAGTTTCTGGAATGCACAAATCAATGTAATCTCGAGAAAGGATATCGAAGAGCTGTATGAGCGACATGTGCTCCACTCTCTGGGTATAGCTAAAATCTGTACATTTAAAGCAGGGGAGTCGGTGCTGGATGTAGGAACAGGGGGCGGTTTTCCGGGTATTCCTTTGGCCATTTTGTTTCCTGAAACACAATTTTATTTAGTTGATTCTATAGGAAAAAAAATTAAGGTAGTTAAAGAAGTGGCTTCGGCTTTAGGTTTAGAAAATTTACATGCCGATCATTTACGTGCCGAACAGGTTAAAGAGAAATTTAATTTTGTGGTGTCAAGGGCTGTTACCCGTTTAGGCGAATTTTATCCGTGGATACAGGGGAAATTTAAAAAAGACGCCATAAATGCCATTCCAAACGGCATTTTGTATCTAAAAGGTGGCGATTTGGCTGAAGAAATTAAGGAATCTAAACTGAAAGCAGAATTATTTCCGCTTTCGGCATATTTTGAGGAAGATTTCTTTGAAACTAAATATGTAGTTTACGTGCCTCAATAGTCTTTTTTTATTTTGCTATATATCAGATAATATAGGTCTATTTGTCCTGATATGGAATTGGATTCCTGATTTGTCCAAAGCTTCCAGGACAATTTATATTACTGGCGTGATAAATTGAAAATGAGTTGGATGTGCTACTTGATACAGCTACAGATAGAATTAAGGCTGGTGCTACAATGAATGCTGATTATCAAAAAGGCTTATTGTATTTTAAAAGAATAGCTGATGAAAAAAGACCTTTAAAAACAATAGTTTATTATACCGGTATAATAACTCAAAACCGAAGTAATAGCATAGAAGTAAAGGCTTGGGGAAAGGTAATTTAATTAAGCTGAAAGCGGATTTGTATCCGCTTTCAGCTTAATTTGAAAAAGAGTTTTTCAAACCAAATATAAATATGTGGTTTATTTGCCGCAGAGGCATTTTATTAATTTTTGTTGGTTGACTTTTGCTCAATTGGCGGCGGCGGATCTAATGTGATTCTTAATACTTCACCTTTTGCGGCTTTTGGTTCCACAGGTGGCGTTGGTGGAGGTACCGGCTTATTATCTGGAGTTATTACTAATGGCTGTTTTAGTTTTTTGCTGTCTTTTTTTACAATTGGTGGAGCAAATCGAATTTTATTTACTTTTGAGGACCGTGGTTCTACTGGAGGGGGTGGTGGTGTTCGTTTATCCTCTTTTTTAATAATGGGTTCATTAATCCTTATTTCTGTAATTTTTTTAGCCTTTACTTTAGTTGGTTCTTTTGGAGGTGGAGGAGGTAATCTCTTTTTGTCAGATTTTTTCTTGCTCGTATCCTGTAAAACAAGGGTTAAGCTTTTCTTCTTTTGCCCCAGCTGGATGGTGCTGTAGTCTTTTGTAAATGCCCTAGTGGATAAGCAAAGCATAAATCCGGTTAGCGGGATGATGAACAACAGCTTGAGCTTTGCCCATTTTGTTGATTTGGTTTGATTTAACATACTTATTCTATTTTTTAAAAGTGACGAATTAAAGAAATGATTACTAAGTGTATAGGATTGATTTCCATAGGAATTTTGAATCAGGAACAAAGCATAATCATATTTTGCAATATCGTTTTTAGTGGTAGCCTCATCAGCAAGGTATTCATGCACGAGCCTGATATCATTCTTAATGAAATAAATAATCGGATTAAACCAACTTGAAATCTGTATCAGTTCGAATAATAGGATATCAAGGCTATGTTTTTGTTTGATATGGACCATTTCGTGTTTTAACACGGTAGCCTTTTGGCTCATTTCCGGATCAATAAAGAGTAGATTGAAGAATGAAAATGCCGCTTTTGAATTTTGGATTTCAATCAATGTGATGCCATTTTCTATACATTTATGGGTATTTCTCATTAATTTCACGAGGTAAGTCAGTCCCCATAAAACCTTCAGTATTAAGATTATTGAAATTGAAAAATATAATCCTAAAAGAACATTTTCCAGTATAAAATCGGATTGAGGCTCTTCAATCTGGATATATCCGGTATAGTGGAAAACCATTTCTTTCATTAAAAAGCCCAGCTGAACAAACGGGAGTACAAAAGCCAGGATCGAACTGAAAACCAGGTAAAATCTGTTTAAACCATAAAAGGTTTCCCTGTGAAGGAATAATCTATAAAATCCATAAAATAGGATCAGGTATAGATTTGCTTCGAGTAAATAATATAGCCAGCTCATCACTTGTCTTTTTTAAGTTTTTCTGCTAATTGGATAATTTCATTAAGTTCTTCGGTACTCATACTCTTTTCCTTTACCAGGAATGAAACCAGGCTTTCGTATGAGTTTTCAAAGTAATTGTTCATTACCTTGTCAAAAGCAAAACGTTTGTAGTCAGTTTCTTTTACAATAGGGAAGTAGATATGCGTATTGCCAATGGCCTTATGATCAACAAATCCTTTACCCTCTAAAACCCTGATTACGGTAGAAACCGTGTTGTAGGCGGGCTTGGGCTCGCTCATTTTATCGATAACATCTTTTACCAGGGCTTCATCCAGTTCCCAAAGGATGAGCATCACCTGCTCTTCTGCTTTTGTGAGTTCTTTTATCATAGTAACTATTTTTGTAGTTTGGTTAATTAAAGTTAACACTATAAAAATAGTTTGCAAACTATTTTTATAGTTTATTTGTAATTGTCTGATATACAGTATTATAATTTTTGTATCAAAATTTATAAGGCATAAAAAAACCTGCCGGATAGGGGCAGGTTTGAAGTTTAAGCTAGCATTTTGTTAAAACCTTTCTGATTTTCTTGGATTGTCCATCATAATCATTTTATCTTTTAACAGCTGTTGTAAGCCTGTTTGTTTATCAATATTTTTTACAACATCCAATACAGCACTCGCCGCATTGCTGAAAAATTGTTTGGTGATAGTAGAATATTCGTCGCTGGCTTTATGGTAATCTTTGTGATCTTCTACACCGAAGTATAAGAATGGGATATTTTTAGCATTAAAAGCACCCTGATCGCTTTGGTTGGTCCAATCATCGTGACCTAGTCTGGGATCGTCGTGCCCAAAGAGCAATTTAATATTGGTTTTAGTCGTATCAACATATTTTTTTAAATCAGGATATTTAAATGTTCCGCATATGTACAATTCACCTTTATCACTATGGCTGATCATATCCATGTTTAAATCAATGGCGATCGTATTTATCGGCACTGGTGGATTGCCTACAAAAGCCTTGGCACCTTGTAAGCCCATCTCTTCTGCATCAAAAGAAGCGAAAATGATGGTATTGTTGGGTTTGTTCTTCGCAAAATAGGCCGCAATTTTTAATAATCCGGCGGTCCCTGATGCGTTATCATCAGCACCATTATAAACTTCATCCTTAATTACTCCCAAATGGTCATAGTGAGCTGAAACTACGATAACATTGGTACCTTTGCCAGGAATGTAACCAATAATATTGGTTCCGTTTACTTTTACACTGTTTCTGCCATTGAAGGTAAATTCCTGTGCGTAGTTTACATGCTGAGGGTAGGATTTTAAACCCAATTTCTGAAACCTTTCTATAATATAGGCCCTGGCCATTTCGGCACCTTTTGTACCCGTCTTCCTTCCCTGATAAGCGTCGGATGATAATACTTCAACATCTTTTAATAACTGGGTATCTAATTTGCCTGAATTGGTAGCACTGGTTTGATTTTTCACGGATGAACAGCAGCTGAGCATCATGGCTAAGGGAATGATATAGAGGATTTTCATGATTATGATAAATTACTGCCAAAATAATTGTAAAATAGTCGGATACAACTTGAATTTTTCATCGGCAGATAACAAGGTAGCATCTTGTTGTATCGTTGAAGAAATTATTAATCGATCGAATGGATCTCTGTGCTCATTCAACAATGAGACGTTATTATAATTGAAAAGTGAAGAATTTTCAATTGATAAAAAAGTAAAACCATCTAAAAGTGCCTGATTATAAATGTCCTCAACAGTTACACTGAACTCGGGGAGTTTACCAAAAGATTGTTTTATTGAGATTTCGAATAAACTAATTTGACTAAAGTAAATGATATTTTCTATGTTTTGAATAATATCCAATACTTTTTTTGGGATTTTTGGACTGTTTTCCTGAAACCAAAGTAAGCAATACGTGTCTAAAAGATAGTAATTAGATGCCATTACATGTACTCTTTTAAATCATCTAGAGGATCGTTAAAATCATCTGGAATTGATATCTTCCCTTTAAATGCACCAGGAACCCTTTTAGCCAAAAGTGGCTTATCTTCCGTTAAAAAGGTAACTATAACTTCCGTTTTGGTCTGTACAGGCGCTTTTTCTTTCAGCGTTATTTTTCCTTTTTCGTAATATCCTTTAACCGTGGCTAACATATCTTTGGTGTTATTAACAAATATACATTTTTCAGTACGCTATTCCAACGCTGTTTTTTGTGCTGTATTGTGTTTCTTAAACTGATGGGAACGGCAGCTTTAAACATAAAATTGGGACTATAGTACAGTTGAACTGTGGACTACCAAAGGCTGTTTCCTTCATTTTTCGAATTGGAAAAAATGTAAACAACGGATTGCTTCGTCGGCTGAAAAGCCTTCTCACAAGGACGAAATGCCGACCTAAGCCGCGACTTCTCTTAAATCTACCGCTACCACCCTGGAAACGCCTTGTTCAACCATGGTAACGCCATAAATAATATCGGTGCTGGCGATGGTACGTTTATTATGTGATACGATGATAAACTGCGATTGATCAGAAAACTTACGGATGATATTATTGAATTTATCGATATTAGTATCATCCAAAGGGGCATCAACCTCATCAAAAATACAGAAAGGAGCAGGTTTTAGCAGATAAAGTGAGAACAGCAACGCAGTTGCGGTTAATGTTTTTTCGCCACCGGATAATTGATTGATGGATAAAGGTCTTTTGCCTTTCGGGCGGGCAACAATATCAATGTCAGCTTCTAAAGGGTTATTAATATCTGATAAAATGAGGTCGCAGCTATCTTCTTCGTTAAATAAAGAACGGAAAACCACGATAAAATGTTCACGGGCCTGGGTAAAGGCCTGCATAAATTTATCTTTAGCTGTATCATCTATCTCTTTTATTGTTTGTAAAAGATCGGTTTTTGCCGCGTTAAGGTCTTTTTTCTGATTCTGAATAAAGGTATAACGCTCTTCCATTTCTTTAAAGGCTTCCATGGCCATTGAATTGATGGCGCCAAATTCGTCCAATTGGCGTTTCATTTTTTCTACCTTTTGGCGGATTTCAAATTCACTTTCCAGTGCTTCAACGGCAGTCTCTGTTTCTAAAAGATCGTTGATATCAATATTGAATTCTACGGCCAAACGCTCTTTCAACGCATTCAGATCAATTTTTAAAGCATTCTTTTTATCCTTGATTTCAGTTAAAAGGAAATCGGTTTCTTCACGGTTTTTGCGGATGTTCGTTAAATCGGTTTCTACCTGATTAATACTGCTTTTAATTTCGAAATACTCTTTTTCGGCTTCTGCAAGCCCTTTTTCCATCTCTTCCCGTTGCTGATACATCTCTAAAAGGGTATCATCGCTCAGGTCGGTATGTTGCAAAGTTGCTGTAATCTGTACCAGCGTTTCCTGCAATTCTTTATCATTTTGGGCAATGCGCTTATTTAAGGTTTCTTCCTGTACAAAACGGTAGTCCAAATCTTTTTCCAGGCCCGATAACTTATTCTGTTGCTGGTGGAACCGAATATTATCCTGGTTGTACTTACCCGCGCTTTCGTTTACCTGGTCGGCAATTTCCTGATAGTTAAGTTGCTGCTCCTGCAAATTAATATGCGCTTCCTGCTGATCTTTTTGCAACTGAACCAGGGCGGGTAATTTTTCCGATAAGGCTTTTTCGATCGACACGATCTTTTGCGCAATATCCGTTTTCCGGTTTTCACTGGTGGTAATAAACTCCTGATACTGATCGCGACGCGTTTGTACAGAAATGTGCTCGTTATTTAAACGGTTCATTTCTTGTTGCAAAATATTGATCTGGCTGATTTTTGAAGCTTCTTTTAAATTGAAGATCTGATCAGTTTCTGCTTTAATGGCTTCATTGTACTTATTGATCAGCGACTCTGAAGATTTAATTTCCTTTGCCAGATTTTCTAAATTCTTGGCACGGCCAATTCTTTTACCTTCGAACAAACCAACTGAACCACCAGCCAAAGTAAATTTCGTTTGTGCATACTTGCCGTTTTTGGCTAATATAGTTAAACTATCAGTTGGATTGGTTTTAAAGCGGTTTTCTTGTTCGTTTAAGGCGATATAAACATTTTGCAAAAGCAAATTGCAGAGGTTTTGGTATTTTTTATCAACTTCTACCACTGATAAAGCCGGCATCAATCCTTCATGAGTGCCAGCAACGGGGTTTTTATCCGGAACATTTTCTAAAATAAAAAAGTTTGCCCTTCCGCGGCTGGCATCAGTTAAAAGGTTAATGGCCTGAACGGCATCTGTATACTGATCAACCACGTAATGGTTCATTACCGGCTCGAGATAATTCTCAATGGCTATGCGATAATCTTCGTTACAGAATAAAATATCGGATAGCAGTAAGGCACTTTTGGCAAAAGCATTGTTTTTCTTTAAAAAACGGATCGATTCAGGAAAACCTTCCAGACTATCAACCAGCGATTTAGTGAGATTATACTCATTTTGCTTAGCATCTTTTTTACGGTTTTCGGCCATTAGTTTTTCCTTATTCAAACTTAGATTAGCTTCTGCATTAGCTAACTGCGTTTTCAATAGCTCTTCTGCTTCAGTAAGGTTTTTAATATTGGCCTGTTTTTCACGTACCTGTATATCAAGTTCAGCCAAAGCGTGGTCAAAAGCCTTTAGCTCCAGCGTTTTTGTTTCGGTATCATCAACATTGCGGTTACTTTCCTGTACTAAGGCATCTTTCTGTATATTCAGGATGTCAATTTCTTTTTGTGATTGATAAACCTTATTCTGCAGTTCGTTAACCGATTTAATCAGGTTGTCAATCCGGTTTTTCTCAATCTGCTGCTGCTCACGCAAAGTATCAAGCGTTGATTTTAACTGTTTTAAGTCAGTTTCTAACCGGTTAAATACCTCAGTTTCTATTACAACTTCTTCATTTAAACGTTTGATATTGTATTTGATGTGGTTAACCTGGTTTTTATCTTTTTCAAGTTCGCCCGATAAGCGCGTTTCTTTTTCCTGCAAAAAACGCATCTGCTCATTTTTTACTTTTTTCTCACTCTCGTAAGCACGGATTTTGGAAACAAACTCGTTAGTGGCTTTCTGTTGTACGGAAAGGTTTTTCTCCTGACTGATACTGCCGAGCTTCAGTTTTTGCAGTTCAGCCTCACCGGTATCTATTTTGGTGCTCAGCTCAGTGCGGTTAAGCATTTGCTGCTGCTCCTCGGTTTCGAGTGCGTTTAAATCGGTACGGAAAAAGGCGATCCGGTGCGTGGCCAATTGTACACTCAACTCACGGTACTGTTCTTTTAGTTTATAATATCGCTCTGCTTTACGTGCCTGGTTCTCCAAGGTTTTGAGGTTTTTTTCGATCTCAAAAAGTAAATCCTCTACACGTTCCAAATCGGCTTCTGTATCTTTCAGTTTGCTGAAAGTCTGTCTTTTACGGAGTTTGTATTTGGAAATGCCCGATGCCTCCTCAAACAGCGATCTTCGGCTATGCTCTTTGTTGGTGATAATTTCATCAACCATTTTCAGCTCAATAATCGAGTAGCTGTCAGATCCGATCCCGGTATCCAGAAAAAGGTCGGTAATATCTTTTAACCTGCACTGTACATCGTTTAAGCGATATTCGCTATCGCCATTGCGGTACAGTTTACGGGTTACGGTAACCTGCGAATATGCAGTAGGAAGGATATTTTTGGTATTGTCAAAGCTTAATGAAACCTCGGCTAGCTGTGCCTGTTTACGATTTTTTGTACCATTGAAAATAATGTTCTCCATTTTTTCAGAGCGTAATGCTTTGGTACTCTGTTCGCCCAAAACCCAACGCATGGCATCAATTACATTGGATTTTCCACAACCGTTAGGCCCCACTATAGCGGTAACCCCCTCATTAAAATTGATGGTTACTTTATCGCCAAAGCTCTTAAAGCCTTTAATGTCTAACCTGGTAAGCTGCATGGTTTGTCATCGTGAGAACCGAATCCAATATTAAGGATTATTTTATCGTTTTTCAAGTTTTAAACCATAGTGATTTTAACCACGAAGATAGTAGTGAGAAAAGTGCAAAGAGGATGATGTTGGGCGCAATTTTCAAAAGCGATCGTCTTGTTGAACTTGATTCAGCACCTGATTAAATGTTTTATTAGCTATAAAGATCCTGAAACACCCGTCCGACTGGCCGGGCGGAAGTTCAGGATGACGTATCCTGTCATTGTCAACGCTTCTGCGTTCCCGTGGCTAAATAGAAATCTACGTTTATTTCACAATCATTAATTTAGCGAACTTTAGCAGCAATTGTTTATTGCCTAAACCCTGGAAAAATACTGTAGCTTTCACATCTGGTAGCGTACCTTCTAAACTGATAATTTTTCCAAAGCCAAATTTTTCGTGTTCCACTTCCATACCACCTTGAAATTCGTGTGGTTGTGATGGGGTAAAACCTGGCGTTGGTACGTGAGCTTTCGCTAACAATGAGGTTGTTTTCGGACGTGCGGCTGGGGCAGAGGTGGTTGCGCCGGCCGCAGGTTTTGGTTTGCTCATGAAATCGCGCGGTTGCGAAGTCCATGATTTACGTTCACTGTCAAAACTACCTTCAAAACTGGTTGATTTTGCCGGTTTAACATCCAATTCTAAATATTTCGGGTGGATTTCGTTAATGAAACGGCTGGGCTCGCAGTTGGTTAAAGTTCCCCAACGATAGCGTGAAGTGGCATAAGTTATGGTTAGTTTCACTTCTGCACGTGTAATGGCCACATAAAACAAACGGCGCTCTTCTTCTAAATCGGTTCGGTTGGTTAATGACATTTGTGAAGGGAACAGGTTTTCTTCCAATCCCACAATAAACACATTTTTAAACTCCAAACCTTTTGCCGAGTGGATCGTCATTAAAGAGACGGTATCCTTATTTTTATCGCCGTCCTTATCATCGTTGGTTAAAAGTGCAACGTCCTGCATAAAAATATCAAGGCCTTTTTCTTCAATATCTTCACGTTCTGCAAATTCCTTAATACCGTTTAATAATTCCTGGATATTTTCATATCTAGCACGTCCTTCAACACTGTCATCAGTATATAGTTCCTTTAAGATCCCTGCATGCTGAGCAATAAACAATGCTGAATCGTATGCATCAAGTTTTTTAGCTTCTGCCTGAAAGCTTTGCACCATTACGGCGAAATCATTGAGCTGATTGGCCAAACGGCCATCAACATACTGATGTGCATTCGAAATTACATCCCACATCGTGATGTTGTGCTGATCGGCTGCAACGATGATTTTATCGATTGAAGTATCACCAATACCACGTTTTGGATAATTGATTACCCGTTTAATCGCTTCTTCATCTTTCGGGTTAAAAGTTAAACGGAAATAGGCAATCAAATCTTTGATCTCTTTACGTTGATAGAAAGAAGTACCCCCATAAATTTTATATGGAATATTCAGTTTGCGTAAACCTTCCTCCATTGCACGGCTCTGCGCATTGGTACGGTAAAGAATGGCAAAATCATGATAGGTATAACCTTTTAAGCTGCGCTCCTGGATAATGGACTCGGCAACCAATTTTCCTTCTTCATTATCAGTAAAGGCACGGGACACTTTGATCCTATCACCTGGAACATTTTCGGAAAATACATTTTTTTCCAATTGATTTTTATTGTTGGCAATAATACTGCTTGCTGCATCAACAATGTTCTGTGTAGAACGGTAATTCTGTTCCAGTTTGTAAACCTTTAAATCGGGATAATCACGTTCGAAATTTAGTATGTTCTGGATATTTGCGCCCCGGAAAGCATAAATACTCTGGGCATCATCACCCACCACACAAATGTTCTGATAAGCGGCAGCCAGTTTTTTCACAATGGTATATTGTGAAAAGTTGGTATCCTGATACTCATCCACCATCAGGTATCTGAATTTCTGCTGATATTTATTTAAAACATCAGGATGTTCTTTTAACAGAATGTTGGTTTTGAACAATAAATCGTCAAAATCCATTGCACCTGCTCTAAAACAGCGTTTGGCATAGGTTTCATAAATCTGGCCTAACAGCGGACGTTTGTTTTGGATATCTTCAGCCTGGATCTGATCATTAGCCTGGTATTCACCCCATGAAATCAGGTTGTTTTTTGCCGAAGAAATCCGACCGTAAACAAAATTCGGGGCATATAATTTATCGTCCAGCTGCATTTCCTTCAAAATTGCACGGATTACGCTTTTGCTATCATCGGTATCATAAATGGTGAAATTGTTAGGATAACCGATTTTTTCAGCTTCTACACGCAAGATTTTAGCAAAAACTGAGTGAAAGGTACCCATCCAAATATTCTTTGCCTCTGCGCCAACTACTTTACTAATCCGCTCGCGCATATCTTTACTCGCTTTATTAGTAAAGGTTAAAACCAGTATGTTAAATGGATCGGTGCCGGTTTGGATCAGGTGAGCTACCCGAAAGGTAATTACCCTCGTTTTGCCCGAACCTGCACCTGCAACAATCATTACCGGTCCTTTTGTGTTCTCTACTGCTGCTCTTTGTTGTGGGTTTAATCCTGCTAAATAATCCAAATCGGCTCCTGTTTTTGAGGTTCAAAAATAACAATTCTCAGGGCTTTTTGCCAAAGGTGTTGGTAATTAGTTTAAAATCCAGGGTCATATTGATCATTCGTTACGCTAAGGCCTTTTGCTTATCAGTGCTTTTTGACAGCTTAATGCAGCTTTTAACTTAGGATGGTCGTCACCCTGATCCGGTATAACCATCGGATTTATTTCAGGGGCTTCCTGTTAAGAAGAATGCTGACCACGCAGTAGCTAACCGGCCATTGAAAACTCTATCCTTGCTTGTAAAATGAATTCATCATGACGAGTTGGTCTGGTAAGGAGCTTTCTTATTTTCTTTGCTGCGCTTATATGAACTTACATGTCTTATATGGTGAAATAGCCATCCAATGAAAGATGAACCAAGAAGTACTTTAAATTGATTTAAAACTTATTCCTATCGTCAATATTTAAAACTGGTTTCTTTCACCAAACAAGTGATGCATGCTGTCAGATTTACATACATAGTTTTTGGGTATAGAATTTGAGATAGGGAAATCATGGAAGAGAAAAAAATAAACAAGGATATTGAATTTACCGATATCCCAGAAGGCGCCAGCCAAGATATTTATGTGAATTTAAAAGAGAAATTGGAAAGTGTAGAAAAGTTTCCAGGCATTTACCATTTTAAATTCATCATTACAGGCGGCTTAGATAAAATACAGGATTTACGTGCCATTTTGCCGAACGATAAATTTATCGAACAGCCCTCAAAAACAGGAAAATATGTTTCCATTACGGTTAAAAAGGCGGTGCAGAATGCTGATGAGGTCATTGCTGTTTATAAGCAAGTGGGAAACATCAAAGGAATCATGATACTTTAGGCCATTTTGGCGTATTTGAAATGATTTCTTTTTATAGAGAGTCGATACCCGTATTTCATTTTTAAGGTTGCAGTTAGCACCTACACTATTTGTAAACCTGATGGCAGCGTCAGCCCCGAAGCATGAGGGCAACAGTGAACAGCAGGGCTCCAATCTCCAATGAAAAACTGTCCATTCATTTCCAAGCAATAAAAAAAATATATCGCCTATTTATCAATTCATTTCTTTTCGTAATGCAATGACTGTACAAGTATCAGGTTAATTCACCTGTTTTGCCTTACACTTCGATTCGTCCTCTGTCATTAAATTTGGGCTGCTATTGAAGGTTTAAAAGCCTTAATTATATATTTAATCGTCATTCCGATCGCCCAAATGTATACGCATATAGCTAAGCAGAACCATTTTTAACCGCCCAATCAACCATCGAATCTAATACCTGGAATAAATCCTCACCTGATTTGGTGAGGCTGTATGTTACCACGGGTGGAATAACGGCTTGCGCATCCCGATAAACAAGGTCATCATTTTGCAATTGCTTTAAGTGTTGTATGAGCATTTTTTCCGTTATCTGCGGAATGGCCCGCTTTAACTCACTATAGCGTTTTGGTCCGCTCATTAAATGAAAAATAATAATTGGTTTCCAATAACCACCAATTTTTTCCATTACAAAAGTTACGGGGCAGCTGGTTAATGCTACGCCTTTATTAAAATTACGGGTCGAACTTTCTTTAACGGCTGTCATGGTTACATACTTTGGGGTAAGTACTTGTATAAAAGTAAGTGCAAATATAGATTTGTATCCGATAATTAAAAACAAAAAATATGAAAATAACATTAACAGGATCAATCGGTAATATTACAAAGCCATTGACAGAAATATTAGTGGCTAAAGGCCATGAGGTAAAAGTAATTAGCAGCAATGCCGATCGATCAGAAGAAATTGAAGCACTGGGGGCGATACCCTTAATTGGCAGTGTGGAAGATACCGAATTTTTAACGGATGCTTTTGCAGGTGCCGACGCGATTTATACGATGGTTCCACCAAATTTTGCCGCGCCAAAATTTCGGGAATATATCAAAGGTATCGGCGAAAACTATGCCATCGCCATAAAAAAGTCGGGGGTTAAAAAAGTAGTAAATTTAAGTAGCGTAGGTGCTGATCTGCCTGGTGGAACCGGTCCGATTGCCGGCTTGCATGACGTAGAAACTATTTTTGCTGAATTAAATGGGATAGACATCAAACATTTGCGTGCAGGTTATTTCTATATCAACTTTTTGGCCAACATCAATATGGTTAAACATGCAAATATATTGGGATCTAATTTTGGCGCCGGTGCGAAACTTGTTTTGGTGCATCCAAGAAACATTGCAGAAGTAGCTGCAGAGGTATTAGAAAGCGATTTTGCAGGTAAAACCATCCAATACGTTGCTAGTGATGATGAAAGTACGCCAGCTGATGTTGCCAAAGCTTTAGGTACTGCTGTGGGCAAACCAGCATTACCCTGGGTTGAATTTAGCGATGAAGAAGCCTTAAATGGGATGATGGGAGCAGGTTTGCCTGAAGAAATAGCCAAAAATTATGTAGAAATGGGCGATGCGATCAGAAGCAATAAACTCTTTGTAGATTATTATCAAAACAGACCTGTTTTAGGTAACATCAAACTTCAAGATTTCGCTGCAGATTTTGCGGCGGCATATCAGAATTGATTAATTTATAGTAGCTGTCTGAATTAAACTTCGGCAGCTACTATTTCATATGCTTACACAACTGCCTGCAATTACTTTCCACTCTTGATCAAACCATTTCCATACCCGTAAATATCTGAAAATACCTTCCACGGATTGTGCGTGATATATCGCATTCAATTCGATTTTCACACTGACAACCGCTGTATCATTAATTACATTAATTTGTTGTTCGGATGGGAAAATAGAATTTACAACCAAATTTCCCGATGTATAAGTTTCCAAATCAACAGCCTTGGTTATGGTTACTCCATTAGGAAAGTTAAAAAGTAAATCATCATGCAGAAGCATGTTCAAGTCTTCCACATCACCAGTTTGTATGGCCGTTAGTAGTCTACTTTCAAGTAGAATGATCTTTTCTACGGTATTCATCGCGATTATTTTATTTATTTAAATATTACATCCAATTCTCATTTCTATTTTCTACCTGGTAGAGCCAATAATTCACGAGTTGCTTAATTTCGGTATAGTTACCATATTTAAAATGAATCTGACCTGCAGCAGTATGTAAAGTGAGGTGTCCAACATCCACTCCTCTATGCCAGGGGTACTGAAAGGTGGTAATAGACTGAATTTTATTCGGCGTTATAATTTCATTTGCGATATCCCAGATTCCGCTGGTTTTGATAATAAAATCCTGACTTACTGAAATCCGGTGCTTGCGGTAATTAATGTAGATCATGAATATACCGATAATTAGATAGGCAATTGCAACACCCATATAAGGTTTAAGTTCTGGTATATTAAAAGCAGTGATCAAAAAGATTGATACGGGTATAATCAGTTTAAAGAAAATAGGTAGGTTTAAAAAACGCCAGTCGGGAATAAAGGTTTTTTCCTTTAACGGCATTTTGCCCAATATCATTTTTAGCAGTTCGTCGCGTTCACCAGCATTACAGCCCGGAATTTCTAAAGTGTTTCCTTGCATTTCATGTCCTTTTTTACTTTGACCAAAATGAGCCTGCTTTAAACTCATATTTAACATGTTCAGTTTTTTCTGAAAGTAATTCTGACTGTATTTTGTAATCTGTACCTTATTTGGACTAACCAGCGTATTTTTCTTGGCAATTAATCCCGACGAAATTAAGAGTGTATTGGAATGTTCACTAATTTCAAGCTCAAAATACTTGTAAAAAGTTCTAACCAGATTAACAATTAGCAGTACAATTAAAAGGCATGCTATTAAGATAAAAACCGTAACGATGGTTAGCATACCTGTTACTGTGCTCTGAATTTCATCTTTATTAATTTTAAAAGCATCAAGTAACTGCCGGCCTTCATATATAACGGTATAAAAAAAAGCAACCAATAAAGCTAAACTTTGCCCATAGTTAGAGGTTAAGCCAACTTTAAGCAACGTCAGCGAACTTATTCTTAAAAACGGTGGCTCTGCTGCCTTTTCGCTTTCTTGTTCAAATTCTCCCTGCGTTGGGGTTGTGGTTTCTCTGTTTAACAGGTGTTCTTTAAGGTTATAAGCAGAAGTTTCGTCAATGGCTCTTATACTTACTTCTTCTCCATGAGCACCAGCAGTATCGATTTTTAATCCATAAACGCCGATAATTTTCTGCAAAATATTTTGGTTGATGTTAACCTGTTGTATTTTATCAAGTTGAATAATCACCTGGTCGCGGTTGAATATGCCTTTGTTAACCACAAATTCCTGCTTTTCTTTGTCTAAGAAAAAGGTGAATTTTAAGTACCATAAGTAAGCAAATAAAAAACTGAATACCATTATTCCCGAAATACCCAGCATGAGGTAGACGAAAGCAGTGCCTGACATCTTTACGAAAGCAATAACGAATAGGAAAAAAGTTGCCTTGCCAATTTTGAGCATCATATGCACACCCATGACAATAATACCCAGGGCCGATTCGCGCTGCGGTTTACTAAAATCGTTATTCATTGGTATTCAGTGCGGTTATTGAAGTTTCAAGCTGCTCTAATTTGTTCAACAGTAAGTCTCTGATGTGTTTTGCCTCATCAATTGCAATACCTGAAATATGGATATGGCCGGTTTGGCCACCTGCTGTAAATAACTGCAACGATCCCAAGTTATACATTCTTGAAAATAGGCCTTCATTTAATTCGATATGTTGAATCCTGTTTAAAGGAACAATGGTTGTCGATTCTGCAATAATCCCGCTCTTATAAATAACGTCGTGCGTACGGATCGCATAACCCCGTTTTTTGAAGCTAACCCTGAAAAGAAAAAAGAAGCTACATAAAAGCACCAGGTAGGAAGGAATGATCCATACTGCATTTGGTTTCATCTCATCCACAAAAAATAGCAGAATACCCACCAATATGGCCAGCAGGCCAAAAAAAAGTAATAGGTTAATACAAATGATTTTCCAATAATCCGGATGTGGCCGGTTTAGCTGAATGGTTTCATATTTTGGAAGAAGATCGAGATTTATAACTTCGTTGGTAAAAGTGGTCTCCGTGTGCATATTTATAGGTATAAAACATATTCATCTATCAATAGACTCCTGTTTAAATCTTTTGTTACCTCGCCACAATAAACTTTTTGGTTGTGTTGTATTGACCAGAATCAGAAGAAATCTTGAAGAAATAAATACCTGGAACAAAAGTAGAGGTATTGATTTCTAAAGTGTGTTTTCCTATGTTAAGATATTCATTTACCACTGTTTTAACCAATCGGCCCATCGTATCGTAAATCTGCACGTTAATTTTATCTGTTTCCGGTAAAACGAGATCAATAAAGGTTTGCATAGCTGCAGGATTCGGATAATTCTGCGTAACGGTAAACTTTAAGAATTTCTCAAAAATCGCTTTGTTAATAGCGTCAAAAATAACATAACTAATCAATCTGTAGCCACGTGCATTTGGATGTAACGGATCCTGGTAAAGCGAAAAATCGCGTCTCATTGCTGCATTTACATCAGCCAGGTATATTTTATATTCTGCCGCTAATTTTCGGTAAGCTGCATTTATGTTCCGGATGTTGTTGTTTACAGCAACATTAATTTTATTGGTTCTGTCATCAGCAAACTGTAGCGTGCACAAAATAGGAACTAATTTTTGTTTAAGGCTAATCGTAATTAACGACCGCATATTGGCAACGGTTTCGTCCACGCTTCCCTTGCCCATCGTCATCGCAATGGCATCATTAATGCCCATGTTAATTACAATAAAACCTGTTCTGTTGGCAATGGCGTTATCGATTCTGAGTAATCCCTGCAGCGTAGTCTGGCCACCAATACCATGATTGGTAATATCAACTATTTTGTTGGTGTAACAATTTAAAAAATTGTTTTGCAGCATGGTCTGAAAACCAATACCCTTTACACCCTCTACGGTACTGGCGCCAAAAGTTACAATGTTAATACTGTCTTTCGCATAATATTGCGCTGCTTCCGGGCAACTTACCCGGATAGGAGGAGCTGTTGGGCCTTGTGCGAAGGAAGAAATATAGAGGATAAGAAGCAGCAGCAGAGATACAAATACTTTCGCGCTAAACTTCATTGTTGAAAATTCTTTCGTACAGGATTAAGGATATTTTAATTGCGCAATTTACTAAAAAGTAAATATAAATAATATTTGTGCTATTCTTTTTTACAAACATAAAACGATTTGTACCACTCAAAAAAACGGCTTTTGAAATGAACATCAACATGCGATTTTGAGCTTAAATCATTAACTGCGGTACATCTAAGCAAGCAGATCAGTTTTATGGCTCCATGGACGATAATTTAATCGTTTACTGTGCCTTTTATTTGTTAAAGCCTATATTTGCCCAAACTAATTTTGTTATGCAAGAGATTAAAAAATACGTAGAAACGCACAAACAACGTTTTTTAGATGAATTGTTTGAGTTATTGCGTTTTCCATCGGTTAGTGCCGATCCTCAATACAAAGGTGATGTTTTAAAAACAGCCGACTATGTAGCACAAAAATTAAAGGATGCAGGTGCTGATCACGTAGAAATCTGCCCAACAGCCGGATACCCTATTGTTTATGGCGAAAAAATTATTGATGCTGCTTTACCAACCGTTTTAATATATGGCCACTATGATGTGCAACCGGCAGATCCGTTAGAATTATGGCATACGCCGCCCTTTGAGCCAACAGTGCGCGATGGTAAAATTTATGCCCGTGGTGCATGCGATGACAAGGGCCAGTTTTACATGCATGTAAAAGCTTTCGAACTGATGATGGAAACCAATACATTGGCTTGCAATGTTAAGTTTATGATTGAGGGTGAAGAAGAAGTAGGCTCTGCCAATCTGGGTATTTTTGTAAATGAAAACAAGGAGCGATTGAAAGCAGACGTAGTTTTAATCTCTGATACCTCCATGATCAGTATGGAACACCCATCAATTGAAACCGGTTTACGTGGCTTGGCTTATATGGAAGTTGAGGTAGTGGGTCCGAACCGCGATTTACACTCTGGTGTTTATGGTGGTGCAGTGGCCAATCCGGCTACAATTCTGTGTAAAATGATTGCTTCGTTACACGATGAAAACAACCACATCACCATCCCTGCTTTTTACGATAAAGTGGTAGAATTATCAGATGAAGAGAAAAAAGCATTAAACGCTGCACCGTATGACGAAGCTGAATACAAAAAAGACTTAGATATTGAAGAGGTTTGGGGCGAAAAAGGATATTCGACCTTAGAGCGTACTGGTACACGCCCAACCTTAGAAGTTAACGGAATCTGGAGCGGTTATATTGGCGAAGGTGCTAAAACCGTATTGCCAAGTAAAGCCAATGCCAAAATTTCGATGCGTTTGGTGCCTAACCAAAGCTCAGAAGAAAT
This sequence comes from Pedobacter terrae, assembly GCF_036946585.1. Taxonomy (GTDB): domain Bacteria; phylum Bacteroidota; class Bacteroidia; order Sphingobacteriales; family Sphingobacteriaceae; genus Pedobacter; species Pedobacter terrae_C. Next base: position 41,799 of record NZ_JAQIIV010000022.1, read on the forward strand.
TGCCGAGATTTTTACCAAACATTTCGAAAGCATTGCGCCTAAAAATGTTAAGGTAAAAGTGACGCCGCACCACGGTGGCGAGCCTGTGGTAACCCCAACTGATAGTGTGGCCTATAAGGCTGCTGAAAAAGCCATTGAAGATAGTTTCGGTAAAACGGCTATTCCGACGCGTGGGGGAGGTAGTATTCCAATTGTAGCCTTGTTTGAGGATGTATTGGGTATTAAATCGGTGCTTTTGGGCTTCGGTTTAGATAGCGATGCACTCCACTCTCCTAATGAGAAATATGATATTTACAATTATTATAAAGGAATCGAGACTTTGCCATTGTTCCACAAATATTTCGCAGAGCTGAGCAAATAAAAAAATCCGTCGTTTCAGGCAAAGCGCAGCGCAGTCGAGAAATCTATCTTAAATAGCATACTCCACTCCGCTGCGTTTTCATTTGATCATTGTCAGATGGATATGATATGATTTTTTTTGAAAACGAGCGTTTTTTGTCATCCTGAGGGATAATTTATGGTATAAAAATCAATATAAATGACGTAACTGATTTCTTATTCCATACAGCTCGGTCTTGCCTCGGCTCGCCGCCGCCGAAGGGCTCTTACTTTTTGGCATCAAAAAGTAACAAAACCGAGGCTTTGCCGAGCTCATTAATACAAATGAAAACAACAGAAAACTATTAATAAAATGCCGGCTGAAAATTTTTCTTTTAAAGCAAGTAATAGGGCTTGGTCAGTGGAGTCCGAAAAATTTGTTAGGCCGGACTTAAATAGAACGGAGATACAGTGCTAAGGCCTTGTTGGATGGAAATGCATATTTTACAAGACTCTAAATATCAAACAATTAAGCAATAACGTCAATGGTATCGGAATCGAAGACCATGCCCGCCTATTTTTTAATAAGCAAGATTTTTTGAAAACGAACGGTCTGGGTTCCATAGGTGCTTTCGTCCCGCTATTCGCTTGTAGTCCTCGTTTCGCTGCGCTTCACTGTGGGATACCCGCTGCTGTCAGGTTTATTTAATAAGGTTTTTGTTCTTCTAAGCAAAGCCTGTTTCTACATCCGCTTTAAAACGTTAATAGCATCTCCATCCTAGCCACCTAAACCCATGCCTGCAGCAGGCATGGGTTTAGGTGGATGCTCCCGATTCTTCATCGGAGCAGGAACGGGAGCAGGGCTGGTCTAAACCGATAAACACTGCATTTGCTTTCCAAAACCATTCTTAAGTTAGAAACTTTACATTCTTTACGCCTTCTCTTCGCACTCTTTATTGTTAAATCCCCCTTTATGGCCAATCTCAGTCTTTTCTTTGCCCCATCTCAGTTTCCTTCGTGGTTAAACAATATGCACCCAACTTTGCGTTTCTTCTTTGCGCCCTTTGCGGTTAAACCCACCACTAAATTTTTAAACCACATATTTTTTTCTAAATTGTACCCATGAAATATTTATTCTCATCTCTTTTACTTGTATCCGCGCTCACTTCTTTTGCACAGGATACTAAAACGATTAAGCAATCTGGAAATCCTATATTTCCCGGATGGTATGCAGACCCTGAAGCTGCTGTTTTCAACAATAAATATTGGGTTTACCCAACCTATTCTGCAAAGTATAAGGAACAGGTTTTTTTGGATGCTTTCTCATCCGATGACCTGGTAAAATGGAAAAAACATCCTTATGTTTTAGATACCGCTGCGGTTAAATGGGCCAATAAAGCCATGTGGGCACCTGCCATTGTTCAAAAAGATAAAAAATACTATCTGTTTTTCGGCGCTAACGATATCCAGAGTGATAATGAGATTGGCGGAATCGGTGTAGCAGTGGCCGATAAACCAGAAGGCCCGTATAAAGATCATTTAGGGAAACCTTTGGTAGATAAATTTCATAACGGCGCACAACCGATTGATCAGTTTGTGTTTAAAGATAAAGACGGACAGTATTATTTAATTTATGGAGGATGGAAACACTGTAATATCGCCAAACTGAATAAAGATTTTACCGGCTTTTTGCCTTTTGATGATGGTAAAATCTTTAAAGAAATTACACCAGATAATTATGTGGAAGGTCCGTATATGTTCATCAGAAATGGTAAATACTATTTCATGTGGAGTGAGGGTGGCTGGACTGGACCAGATTATTCTGTTGCCTACGCGGTTAGCGATTCTCCATTTGGTCCGTTTAAAAGGGTAGGTAAAATTTTACAGCAAGATCCTACCATCGCAAGAGGGGCAGGACACCATTCTTTAATCATCAATGAGAAGAAAAATAAATATTACATTGTTTACCACCGCCGGCCATTAACCGAAACGGATGGCAACCATCGCGAAACCTGTATAGATGAAATGAAGTTTGATACCGATGGTATGATTTTACCGGTAAAAATCACCAAAGAAGGCGTTAAGGCGCAGAAATTTAAATAGGCTTAACTTCAGTTGACAGATTTTAGTTTACAGTTGGCAAACTGCCAACTGTAAACTAATTTGCTTTTAATGCCAATTGTTGCTGGCGTTTATCCATTACGCTAAAACCATAGGCACAAAGCAATAAAATACAGGCCAGGCCAAACCAGAGCCAATTATAACCCAGGTGTTTGGCAATATAAAAACCAGCCAGTGGGCCTACCACTTGTGCGCAAGACCAGCTTAAAGTATAACCTGCTGCATATAAACCACGGTTGTGTTCGTTACTTCTGCTAATTACAACAGTATTGATAAATGGGAGCACAAACATTTCGCCAACGGTAAAGGTGACAATGGTTAACACGGCCGATACCACGTGAAAAATAATCGGTGCGCTTAACAACAGGTATGATACGGCAAAGAAAACCGAGCCGATAACGATGAAAAAGATGGGCGATCTTTTCTTTTCAATTTTATTGATCATGATCATTTCGAACAGTGCAATGATGGCACCGTTTAAGCCGATAATAATTCCAATGGCAAACTCGTCAATATGCCATTCCTCTTTAAAAAATACAGGCACCACTCTGAACATCAAAAATGCACAGGTAATAAAAAGGGTAGTTAAAAGAATAAATTTTACGTAAAAAACATCTTGCCAGGGTTTTAAAATCACCATGGTGCTACGGGTTTCCTTTGCTTTTTTTATAAAATCATGCACCTTGGGTAATAAAACCAAAATCGAAAGGCCTACAAGGATACTTACCGAACCCTCCACAATAAACAAAAGTTTGTAATTAATAGAGGCAATGATCCCCGCCATACTAATCCCTGCCGACCAACCGATATTCACCGCCAGTCGGTTGAGCGAATAGGAGCGGGTAATGGTATTTTCTTTTGCATAATGGGCCACAGCGGTAAAATTGGCTGGCCTGAAAGCTTCAGAAAAGAAACTGATCACCACGGCCAGCACACATAACGTGGTGAAATGGCTAATGGTTGAGAACAGGATAAACAGCAATCCGCCAATAACGGAGGAAAGAATTTGTACCGGCCTGAACCCGATCATATCTGTTAGTTTCCCCCCGGTTGCAGAACCTAAAATAGAACCCGCGCCAAATAAGGTAATGATTAAACCGGCATCCATTTCTGAACGGTGCAAGCTTTGGGTAACGTACAAGCCCATAAAAGGTACAGCCATGCTGCCACAACGGTTAAACATCATTACAATGCTTAACAGCCAGGTTTCTTTGCTTAATCCGCTGAATGATGTTTTGTAAGTATTGAAGATCAGTTTGAACATGGTGTGTTTAGATGGCGTAAAAGTACCAAAAGCCTGGTGTTGTTTGATCATCTTAATTCAATTCTTTCGCTTGATCTTGCCTGATTATTTGCTTCATCCTGAGCGCAGCAAAGGATCTTTAAGTTGGCATTATCGCGAAAAATTCATCATTCCCGCGCAGGCGGGAACCCTAATACGCTGGCTATTCTTTGGTCTTCGCTCTGTCTTGCCTCGGTTAGCCACCGAAGGGCTCTTACCTTTTTCTTGATAAAAAGGTAACCAAAAATCAAGGCTTGCATCGTTTTTTATGAGATAATATTATTTTTATCGGTATAAAAGATTGCTGCGCAATTCCTTGTAAAAAGCTACGAAAATCTTGATGGCGGCAGCATCGAGGCTCTTAGCCCTTGCTTCGTCCCAACGCGCTCGCTTTGATCCTGCCTGGGGCTGTGGAGGTATGAGGGGAACTGCAAAGATTTTCGTGCTTTTTCCGGCGGAAATCTGCGAGGCCGGATAGCAGGGTGCAGATAGCATAGTGCTTATAGCGGTATTCAGATAGCATTATTTCCAAGCATTGTTTCTAATGCGGTCGTCATTCCCGCGCAGGCGGGAATCTTAATGCGCTCGCTATTTTTTGCCCTCCACACAGTCTTGCCTCGGTTAGCCACCGAAGGGCTCTTACCTTTTTCTTGATAAAAAGGTAACCAAAAATCAAGGCTTGGATCTGATGTCGGATAAATTCGTCAAAGCTTTTAGGTCGCCAGCACAAGCCCCGATGAAGGATCGGGGAGGGTGTGCTGCCTCCGGGCAGTGGTAGGTTGAAAGGGAGTGCAAAAGCTTTAACATTTTCTCCTTCCATCATATCCCAGGCCGGATAGCAAGGCGCAGATAGCATGATGTATAAAAGCATCCATGGATTGATTCTTGGAAACTATGGGGGAAACTCCCCTCCTGATTTAGGAGGGGGTTGGGGGTGGTTAGGAAGCTCGCTATAATACGGTCGTTATTCGATAGCTTAAGGGGCAAAAGCAGTACCCCACCTTTTTTATTTCCATACATTTTTCTCAACTTAGCGGCATTAATCATCCATGCCGCCAGAGAAAAGAACACCAATAAATAAAAAACCAGTTGCCAGAAAACCTGCTGCAAAGAAACCTATAAATAGAAAAACCTCAATAGGCAGAAAAAAGAAAGGTGGTATTTCGGTTCAGCTGAAGTTGGTTATTGCCGGTTTATTGTTGATTTTACTCTCTCCATTTTATTACGGCTATGTATTAAAGAGTTTTGTGGCTACCTGGCGCTGGGTTAAAGATTGGGGGCAAGACCCTAATTACAGAACTTACGAAAGTCTTAACATTAAAATACCTAAAAAATATACCGTTCACGGCATTGATGTTTCTTACTATCAGGGCAAAATAAACTGGCAAAAAGTAAAGGAGATGAAGGAAGATGAGGTGAGCATCCGTTTTGCCTTTATCAAAGCCACGGAAGGATTAATGTTGGTGGACCCATACTTTCAGCGTAACTGGCGCGAGGCGCCAAAGGCAGGGATTATTTGTGGGGCCTATCATTTTTTCAGGCCAAAAAAGGATGGTAAAACACAGGCCAAATTTTTCTTACAAGTGGTTAATATCGAAAAAGGGGATTTGCCACCTGTGGTGGATATCGAATCATTAGATGGTGTTTCCGTACTAAAAATGCGGGCTGAACTGGCTGATTTCCTCAACTACGTTGAAATGAAAACCAAAGTAAGACCGATTATCTATACCGGGCTTAAATTTTATGAAGATTATTTAGTCGATCATTTTGATGATTATCCTTTATGGATTGCTCATTATTATCAGCCAAAATTAAGGATGGATAAAAGCCGTTGGAAATTCTGGCAACACTCTGATAAAGCAAAAATTAATGGCATTGGGACATGTGGTTGATTTTAATGCTTTTAATGGGGATAGTTTGGCGCTGGATAGGTTGTTGGTTCGCTAGTTGTTGGTTCAATGGTCATTAGTTCATTATTTATTAATAAAAAGCTTTGTTTTTTTCGCTCTATGCCGAGGGGCATGCTAGTTTTTCGCTGTGCTCAAGAATATTGCGCATTTTGGAGCGCCAAAGTGCCCAAAGTGCATCTTCAATTCAGGCAAGTCCCAATTTTTCATCTGGATTGCGATTGACGGACGTAATTGGTAAAACCTCATTATTAAAGCAAGCCAGCATGGTGCCTAAAAATACTTCCAGAACATATATGCGCATACCTGGGAACTTTCGGATAGTCAATTTGTTTAAGCGTTTCAATACCGCAGTTAATTAATAATGAATAGGTATTAATTTCCGAGATTATTGTTTAAACCGGTAATCGACTCCAAACTCCAAACGCTCAACTCCAAACTACACCGTCCAGCTTTCACACTTTTCTAAGAAAAATTCATCAGCTTCTGCACCGATACCGATTTCTTCAGGAACATCCAGCAAATAGCCATTGTAGGTTAATCCACCAACAACCGGATCAACCAGGTGGCCTAACAGTGCAGTATCTAAATCAAAAAACTCAACGTTAGGACTGGCCAATGCAAAATGCAGGTTGGCGCTTAATGCAATCCTGGTTTCGAGCATGCTGCCGATCATACATTTTACACCATGTTTTAAGGCTTCTTCGTGTATTTTCTGCGCTTCAAGTATGCCGCCAGATTTGGAGAATTTAATGTTTAAGTAAGTTGTCGATTGGCTATTGATCAGTTTTCGGGCATCGTGGTGGTTATAGCAACTTTCGTCGGCCATTAATTTAATTGGCGAATTTACATTCAGCTCCGGTAATTGATCATCATACCAGGTGCGCATGGGTTGTTCGCAGAACTCGATATTGTATTTTTCCAGTTCGCCCAAAGCAAATAAAGCATCATCAAAACTCCAGCCCTGGTTAGCATCGAGGCGTAAAATCAAATCTTCGCCCACGGCTTCGCGGATCTGTTTTACCCTTTCAATATCATCATTTACCTTTTTGCCCAGCTTAATTTTTAAGATCCGGCAGTCCTGACTTTTATATTTTAATGCTGTTGCAGCCATTCCCTCTGGCGTATCAATGCCAATGGTCATATCAGTTTCTATGGTACGTTTAGTTCCTCCAAGAAATTTATAAAGGGGCAGGTGGGCATTTTTGGCAGCAATATCAAACAGCGCCATATCGAAAGCGCTTTTAATGGTATTGTTATGATCGGCATAACCCAATAAATCGTTCATCCGCTCTGGAATATCTAAAGGATCTTTACCTTTTAAAATGGCTGCAAAATCTTTGGCCATGGCAATACAGGTTTCCTGCGTTTCGCCTACAATCATCGGGAAAGCAGAACATTCGCCAATACCATGGATGCCCGTATCAGTAAAAATGCGGATCAGTACATTCTGTGCAAAATGCATGGTTCCTGTGGCAATTACAAAAGGCTCCATCGGGATGCTAAAGCGGTATATTTCGGTATGGGTGATTTTCATGAGTTAAAGGTGAAAGGTTGAAGGCTGAAAGTGAAAGGTATAGGGTTTAAGGTACAAGGTTTGCAAATCAGTATAAATATTATAGATTTCCAACTAAAGTATAAAAACAAAAACTAAATAGAAACAGGTTTGTAGATTATTAATAGATTTACGCCTCGAAATAAAATTCCATTTTCCCTCTTACATTTTACATAATCCGTCATGTCTGAAACCAATAATTTAATCCACGCTTCGTCACCTTATTTGCTGCAACATGCCCATAACCCGGTCGATTGGTATGAGTGGGGGACGGAGGCATTAGAAAAGGCCAAAGCTGAAAATAAACTAATTTTGGTAAGTATTGGTTACTCGGCCTGCCATTGGTGCCATGTAATGGAGCGCGAAAGTTTCGAAAATCATGAAGTGGCCGAAGTAATGAACCGGCATTTCGTGTGCATTAAAGTGGACCGGGAAGAACGACCGGATATTGATCAGATTTATATGTACGCCATCCAACTCATGACGGGTAGCGGCGGCTGGCCTTTAAACTGCATCTGTTTGCCCGATCAGCGCCCGATTTATGGCGGAACTTATTTCCGGAAAAACGATTGGATCAATATTCTGGAAAATGTGGCTGCACTTTGGGCAAATGAACCTGATAAAGCCATTCAATATGCTGAGCGCTTAACGTCGGGCATTAAAGATAGCGAAAAGATCATTGCTGCAGATATTACACAGGAATATACCCACGCGCATTTAACTGAAATTATCGATCCCTGGAAGCGACATTTCGATATCAGTTACGGTGGTTATAACCGCGCACCCAAATTTCCTTTGCCCAATAACTGGGTATTTTTATTGCGTTATGGCTTTTTAAAAGATGATGAATCTGTTTTCACAGCGGTTTGCCATACGCTCGAAGAAATGAGCAGGGGAGGAATTTATGATCAGATTGGTGGTGGCTTTGCCCGTTATTCAGTTGATGATAAATGGCATGTGCCACATTTTGAAAAGATGCTGTATGATAATGCACAGTTGATCAGTTTATACGCCGAAGCTTATCAATGTACCAGGTTCGATTCTTTTAAACAGACCATAGTAGAGACCATTAAATGGGTTTCTGAGGAGATGACATCCGCAGATGGATTGTTTTACTCGGCATTGGATGCGGATAGCGAGGGGATAGAAGGCAAGTTTTATGTTTGGGACAAAGTAGAATTCGATCGGGTTTTGGGAGAAGATGCCAAATTGATCGGCGCTTATTATAATGTTACCGAAGAAGGCAATTGGGAAGAGGAAAAAACCAATATCTTGCGCAAAACCATCAGCGATGACGATTTGCTTGCTCAATTTGATATTACTTCGGAGGTACTTTATGAAAAGGTAAACTTAGCAAAAGAAAAATTATTGGCAGTTCGTAACAAAAGGATTAGGCCTGGTTTGGATGATAAATGTTTAACCGCCTGGAATGGCATGATGATTAAAGCTTTGGCTGATGCTGCCGCCGTATTAAATCATCAACCTTATTATGAAAAAGCTTCAACTGCAGCCAATTTTATTCTAAGTAATTTAAAGACTGAAAATGGTGGCTTATACCGGAATTATAAAAACGGAAAGGCTTCTATTACAGATTTTCTGGATGATTATGCCTTTTTTATTGAAGCACTAATTGCCCTTTATGAAGCTGATTTTGATGAAAAATGGTTGGAAGTAGCAAAAGCATTGACCGATTATGTAATGGCTAATTTTTCGGACACAGATTCGCCCATGTTTTTTTTATACCTCTGCACAAAGTGAAGATTTAATTGCCCGTAAACATGAGGTGATGGATAATGTGATCCCGGCTTCAAACTCTACCATGGCGCAGAATTTGCAGCAACTGGGTTTGCTTTTTGATATAGAAGCGTACACCCAAAAAGCTTCAGAAATGCTTGCTGCGGTTCAGCCGAAGATTAAAGGTTACGGTTCTGCTTACTCCAACTGGGCCATCCAATTGCTGAACGAAATTTATGGCATAAATGAAATTGCCATTACCGGATTAGAAAGCGATGTGGTTAAATTGGAATTAAGCGGGCATTATATTCCGAACAAAATTACATTAGGTGGAACAAAAAGTAACCTACCGCTGTTAAAAGGTAAGCAAAGCAATGAAACAAAAGTTTATATTTGCCGAAATAAAGTATGCCAGTTGCCGGTTAACACTGTTGAGGAAGCATTATTGTATGTACAATAAATAAATTTAAATGAATATTTCACCAAACTCTGTAGTAGCGTTAACTTACGAATTACATACTACTAACGAAGAAGGACAACAAGTTTTTGTAGAGAAAGCTGACGAACAAAATCCTTTAGTATTTTTATATGGCGTTGGCATGATGTTGCCTAAATTTGAAGAGCATTTAACTGGTTTAAAAACTGGTGATGAATATTCATTTGAATTATCTGCAGCAGATGGTTATGGCGAGGTTGACCCAGGTGCTTTTGCTGATCTGCCAAAAACGATGTTTACTGAAGCTGGTGGCGAATTGCCAAACGTTGGTGATGTGATTCCATTGCAGGATAACAACGGTAACCAATTTAGAGCAGGTGTTACTGCCGTGCACGACGAAACGATCTCTGTAGATTTAAACCACCCAATGGCTGGTAAAAATTTAATGTTTAGCGGTGTGATTTTAAACGTACGTGAAGCTACTCAAGATGAGTTGGCTCATGGTCATGCACATGGTGCTGATGGACATTCAGGTCACTAAGAAATAACTATAAAACGATTTTAAAGAAGTCAAGTTTAAATAGCCGCTTTGCCATTTAAATTTGACTTCTTTTTTTATAGCCTTTAATCCTGAAAAACTTCTTCCAAAACAAGTTTAAGGCCAGGTATAATCGATGTTTTTACCTCTTCGCCCTCGGTAAGCATTTTGGTAGGTTGGAACTTGCCATTTTCATCAAGGATATAACTGAAAAATGTTTTGTAGGCAGGACTTACGATCCAATATTCTTTTACACCCGCTTCTTCGTAAACTTCGTATTTATTAATGAGTTCTTTTTTATTATTTCCTGGCGATAAAATCTCGACCACGATATCCGGAGCCCCAATGCATCCACGTTTATCCAAGTTAGCGGGATCGCAAACCACCACAATATCGGGCTGCACAACGGTAAAAACTTCTCTGTCATCCTGAGTTTTCTTGGCCAAACGTACATCAAAAGGCGCAGTATAAACACGGCAAGATTTACCTTTGAGCGCATTGTAAATTGGAACGAAAATGTTGGCTGAAATACCCTGGTGGATTCGCGATGGGGCAGGACTCATCTTAAATAACTGTCCTTTAATAATTTCTAAGCGTTCTTCAAATTCGAAACGCATATAATCTGCATAACTGTATAAAGCCGAAAAATCGACCTCGTTTAGTGTCTTGTACGCAGGTTGTTCATCTTCAGTTGGGTATGGTTTAATATTTTTCATACCTTAATCTTTAAAAACCTCATCCAGTATGAGTTTAAAACCAGGCATAATGGACGTAGTCACCTCTTCACCTTCAGTAAGCATTTTGGTAGGCTGAAATTTGCCATTTTCATCCAGGATGTACCTGAAAAATGTTTTATGCGAAGGGCTTACAATCCAGTATTCTTTAACCCCTGCTTCTTCGTAGACTTCGTATTTGTTAATCAGTTCCTTTTTATTATTTCCGGGTGATAAAATCTCGACCACGATATCCGGCGCGCCAATGCAGCCACGCTTATCCAATTTAGCTGGATCACAAATTACCACAATATCGGGCTGCACTACGGTGAAAACTTCTCTGTCATCTTGCGCTTTCTTGGCTAAACGTACATCAAAAGGAGCGGAATAAACTTCGCATTGATGACCATTTAAGGCATTGTAAATTGGTACATAAATTCTTCCCGAAATTTTTTGGTGCACCCTGGAAGGGGCAGGGCTCATCCTGAAAATGTAGCCTTTGATAATTTCTAAGCGCTCTTCAAACTCGAAGCGCATGTAATCTGCATAACTGTAAACAGCAGAAAAATCTATCTCGTTAAGGGTTTTAACGGGAGGTAGCTCATCTTCAGTTGGATAGGGTTTGATATTTTTCATATTTAAGGCGTTTACCAAATATACTAAATATCTTAGTTTTTTAGAAATCAATTTTTAATCGCAAACCACCATTGGTCAGGTTAAGGTTTTCTTTAGAGAAAGTTTTCATAGGCAGTCTTAAAAAAGGCTCGATAGCAATGTTATTCTTTTTGGAGATTTTTTGCTTATAGCCCAAAGAGAAATTGTAGAATCCGATATATTTATCAGGATCTATGCTCGCTTCAGGTTGCGGCTCAACCTTTTTCTCCTGTACAATCATGGTTTTAGAATCTGCGTAACCGTTTACTGCAGGAGCATCGAAACTTTGAACCTGATTAACGATATAGCTGTTTTGTTGCGAGTTGTTTAAAACAGCAAGTGCAGAAACCCCAACATTGGTGTAAAGTTTATCGCTAATGTTATATTTTAATTCCAAAGGCACATTAATTCCACGCACCTTGGCATCAACTGAAGCTAAATTTTTACCCGATAAGGTTTGTGGCGCAGTAGCGTTTAATGATTCGGTTGTGCTGATTGATGCATAAGATACACCAGAACTTATTGATAATTTATTGGCGATGGCATAAGATAAAGAAAATCCATAATTCATGGTTACTTTATTATCGTTACCCATAGCTGGCGCAACATATACATCTGGTTGCCATTTAGAGCTACCACTCGCTTTACCGGTAGGTTTTTGCTGATTTACATAACTATCATGAGCCAAAAGTTTCTCGAAATCTGTTCGTGTATTAATGGGTTGAGGTTTTTTCTTTTCTGTTAAAATGTCCAACTGTTTTTGCTTTAAATCAGAAAGATTGATCACCGAAAGATGATGATCTAATTGATTAGGGTTAACCGGACTTAAGTTTCCTGATGAATTGAAAACCGCATATTCATGCTGTTGTTCAATTTTAGTTGTTAAATTTTCTTTAGTTATACTATTTTGATTAGCAGTTAAGTTACTTATGGCAGCAGCATGGTTGTTAACATCATCCAAGGATGGGGCTATACTTTTTGGAGGAATTAAGCCAGCTGTATCTTCATGTACAGGTTTACGGTCTATTTTAGTTTTAGTTATGGCAACATCGTTTTTCTGACCGATATTGTTTTGCGCAAAAAATAAACCGGCGAAAATTAAAATTAGGGCAGCAGCAGTCCATAGAGGCCAGAAAGTTAAGCCTCTTTTCTTATTTTCCTGTTCTGAAAAGCGCTCCCAAGCACCATCAGGATAAACTTCCTCATGGTTCTGGAGTTGTGCGGTGATGTGCTCAATTAATTCCTTATCCATTTTTTTCATATGAATTAACCATGGTATTGAGGTAAAGGCTACGTAATTTATTTTTAGAGCGTGTTAGATAAACCCGACTGGAACTTTCCGGAATGTTTAACATTTTTGCAATTTCATCATGGTTAAAACCCTCAATTTCATATAAGTTAAATACCAATCTCTGCGTATCTGGTAAGTGATTTAATAAATTCAGAATATCGTTAACATGTAATTCTGAAGCAATGGATACCTGGGTAACCGGATGTTCGCTTTCTGCTAAATCATCAACATAAAACTGAACCTTGTTACTCCTGATTTTGTCTATCGCTGTACGCGAAGCAATTTGGGCTATCCAACCTTTAAATGATCTTTGTAATTCTTCTGGATTTTTTGGTGCTTTGAAACCGCCAACATGTTTGAAGATTTTGATAAAACTGTCATTCACAAGCTCTTCACTATCCGAAGGATTCTTGGTATACCTTAAAATTATGCCCATTAAATAGCCATAAAATGATTTATACATCATTTCTTTACAGCTATTGTCGTTTTTTACACAGCCTTTTAAAATTTCCTCAAAACTGAGTATTTTTTTTATCACCCTGGTAAAGGACTATTTATTAAAGGTTTATCATGATTGATTGATGGCAAATTTAAGAAAAATAACACCACCCAATTTTGGGCAGTGTTAATTTCCGTTTCCACAGGTAGAGCGAAATATTTTATTTGTTCGTCATCACAGATAAACCAACCCCGGTACTATCGGTTTTGCTTGATAAGCCTTTGGCCCAGATGGTATAAATTTTACCTTTTTCAATTTTAACAGCTGGCAAACTCACCTTAACTGCTCCACCTTGTTTTAATTGAAAGGTATAACTGTCATTTGGTGTGATATTGCTAAAAGAAGTAAATTCTTTAAATGCCTTCGCAGTAAACAATGGTGCATCTGTACCTGCAATCGCCAAATCAAATGGGGCAGAACCTGGACTTAAGTTTACAAAACGAACCTTGGCTTTATCAGTTTCAGGCGCTTTTAAATCATCTTCAAGAATCAATAGTTTGGTTGATTTTAAGGTATCCACTACAAAAACAGAATAAAATGATCCTGATTTAAGCGTCGTTTGAGCTGTAGTTAAATATTTTAAGGTATCTTTTTTAGCTACACCCACCAATCTGATACCTGGATAAGCCGCATAATAGCCAATATCTTTTGTATAAGTAAAGCTATTGATTTTTTGGTTATCCAAAATAAAATCAAGTGCACCCGTTCCTGGTGACGCGTGAACAAAACCAATACCGGCAGCTTCTATAGGCTCGTTGTTAAAATCTTTTTTACAGGCCGTTATGGTTAAAGTTATCGCAAGGAGAGAGAGTATAATTTTTGTCGTAGTGCTAAAATTTTTCAAATCCGTTTTCATTTTAATGTTTAAATCAATTTCTGAACAAAACAGGTTAATGGCCATTAACGCTTTTTTTTGTAAAACGAATAAGGTATTGAAAACGCTACAGCCATGCCACGTTTTTTTATCAAAAAAAAAGCCACATGATTTACATGTGGCTTCAACGTATATATTAAGCTGATGCTATGCGTACATTTCTTCTCTCAATTTGGCTACATCACTATTGTTGATGTATTCATCATAAGTCATTAACTTATCAATAGTACCCTTTGGTGTGATTTCAATAATACGGTTAGCAACCGTTTCTGTTAACTGATGATCTCGTGAAGTAAACAATATGGTACCTTTAAAGTCTTTCATACCATTATTCAACGCTTCAATCGATTCTAAATCCAGGTGATTGGTTGGCTCATCAAACATCAATACGTTAGCCTGTTGTAACATCATCCTTGAAAACATACAACGCATTTTTTCACCACCTGAAAGCACTTTTACATTTTTAAGTACTTCTTCGCCCGAGAACAACATACGGCCTAAAAAGCTGCGCACAAATTGTTCATCGGCATCAGTGCCAGAATACTCCCGCAACCAATCTACCAGGTTTTCATCCTTACCTGCAAAATATTCAGTATTATCATTCGGGATATCTGCTGTGCTGATGGTAACACCCCATTTAAATTCTCCTTTATGATCGGTATCTCTACCCGTTAAAACATCGTAAAATGCCGCGGTAGCTAAGCTGTTCTGAGATAGTATGGCAATTTTATCGCCCTTGTTTACCATAAAGGTTACTTTATCAAACAGCACACCATCATTTCCGCTTTTACCAAGGTTTTCAACCTGTAAAATCTGGTCGCCAGCCTCACGACCGGTATTGTTAAATATAATGGCTGGATATTTTCTGCTCGAAGCTTTAATTTCGGTAATGTCAATTTTATCTAAAGCTTTTTTACGTGAAGTAGCTTGCTTAGATTTAGAAGCATTGGCACTGAATCTACGGATAAATTCCTGAAGCTCTTTCACCTTATCTTCCATTTTTTTGTTCTGGTCGCTACGCTGTTTTAAGGCCAGCTGACTCGACTCGTACCAGAAAGTATAGTTACCCGTGTAAATGCTCATTTTAGCAAAGTCGATATCCACAATATGGGTACAAACCGCATCTAAAAAGTGCCTGTCGTGCGATACAACCAATACAATATTCTGATAATCAGCAAGGAAATTTTCTAACCAGGCAATGGTTTCGATGTCCAAATCGTTGGTAGGCTCATCCAGTAACAAAATATCAGGATTGCCAAAAAGGGCCTGTGCCAATAACACGCGTACTTTTTGTGTATTATCCAGCTCCTTTAACAATTTATAGTGATTGTCTTCAGTGATGCCCAGGTTGCTCAGCATCGTTGCTGCATTGCTTTCCATGTTCCAGCCATCCATTTCTGCGAAAAGATTTTCAAGCTCTCCGGCGCGTTCGCCATCCTTCTCCGTGAAATCTTCTTTCATATAAATGGCATCTTTCTCTTTCATGATGGCATAAAGTTCTTTATGACCGATCATGACGGTTTCCAATACCGAAAACTCATCAAATTCGTAGTGATTTTGTTTTAAAACCGCCATTCTTTCGCCTGGGGTAAAAGCTACGCTACCAGAGGTTTGACTCACTTCTCCTGATAAAATTTTAAGAAAAGTAGATTTACCTGCGCCGTTAGCCCCAATTACGCCATAGCAGTTGCCTTGGGTGAATTTTAGGTTAACGTCTTCAAATAATGTGCGTTTGCCGTATCGTAACGATAAATTAGAAACTGAAATCATGCTATAATTGAAATAAGCCGCAAAGATACGTAAAAAGGTTGAGGGTAGGAAGGTATTTAGCTGCTGTAAAGTTGAAATGCTGTAAAGTTTGAATGTTGTAATATCAGAAAGTTTAAAGCCTTTATCGTTAGAAAGTTGAAATATTTTAGGAAACGAAGGGCCTGGGACTTTTTGGCAGATGCAGCCCCGTTATCCGCTTTACTCAGTTACACTGTGTGTTCGCTACTACCGGGTTTATTTTACAAAGGGGAGAAGCTTTTAGCCAATTGCTTAAAACTCAAAACCTCAAATTTCAAGCATAATAGATGATTGTTAGTCTTAACTAAAAATCATAATTCATACCTCATCTTGTGGTAAGATTCCCAATCAGGTTGGGAATGACGATCTTCACAATGTACTTTCTATTAAAATATTTATTTTCTATCTGCATGCTAACCATACCTCGCTTGCGAACATAGATCACTTCCTTGATGGATAAATTAAACCAAGTGATACGTCTTTCCCGCGGAGGCGGGAATCTTAATGCAAGCTACACACATAGATTCCCAATCAAAGTTGGGAATGACGACCTATCTTAAGGTGATTTACGGTAAAAAAATAGAATTTCTAAGAGGAAGTTAATCTGTTTCTCTCAGGCAAAAAGTTTATTTTAGCCTCATGCTAAATCAAACCTTGCTCGAAACCATTAAAACCACACTACAAAAAAGTAAAGTAGAAAAATTAGCGACCATCGCTTCAGCTGATGGTTTTTCGGTAAAAGACCTGATCGATTTAACTTTTTATCATGATCAACAGATCGGATTTCGGGCTGCATGGATTTTAGAAAACGTATTTACTAACCACCAGCAGCAGTTTTTGCCTTATATACGCTATTTTTTAGAAAAATTTCCACAGCAAAGCAATTTATCAGCATTAAGACATTACGCAAAAATTTTAGCCATTATGACCAAAAGAAACGCTTCAATAGAAATCAAAAAGATTATCGCCGATTATGATACTGATCATTTGGTTGAGGTTGTTTTTGTCTGGTTGATTGACGGGAAAATCCCTGTGGCAATAAAATCACATTGTCTAAATATTTTAGCCAATTTAACAATTAAACACAGCTGGATTAGGGAAGAGCTCCTGCAAACCATTGATTTTCTGGTTGATAAAGAAAGTATAGGTTTCTTTGCTAAGGTTAAACAGATCAGGAAACAGTTGGCAGTTCGTAGTTAATGGTTTTCAGTTGGCAGTTAACAGTTGGCAATTAACAATTTTCAGTTGGCAGTTAACTAATTAACCAATATCCAATAACCAATAAACCAATGACCAATTTCCAGTTAATGAAAAGTCAAATCTTCAATGCTTTAGCCTTAAACCCTACACCTTCAACCTTCCACCTTATCAAATCTTCCACCTTTTCCCTTATATTTACCACATGAGTACAACATACGATATCATCTCAAAAGTTATAAAAGAACGTCGCAGTATTTTCCCTGCCAGCTATATTAAAAAAGAAATTCCGGTTGAGGTGATTAACCAGATTTTAGAAACCGCCAATTACGCGCCAACACATAAGTTAACCCAGCCCTGGCGCTTTGTCGTAATCAGAAAAGCTGGGTTGGCCAGGCTAGGTGAGGAGCTGGGTAAATTATATAAAGCCTTGGTTTCTCCACAGCAGTTTTTACAGAAAAAGTATGATAGCTTTGCTGAGAAAACGGCGCAGGCTGATTGTATTATTGCCATCAATATGCAAATAAGTGGTAAAATACCCGAATGGGAAGAGCTGGCCGCGGTTTCTTGTGCAGTGCAAAATATGGCTTTGACTGCAGAGAGTTTAAAAGTTGGCGCATATTGGAGTTCGCCGCCGTTAATTGATCAGTTAGGTAATTTCCTAAGTCTTGGTGAAAATGAAAAATGTATTGGCTTATTTTACATGGGCTATCACAATGAAAAAACCTGGACGCCAAACCGCACTCCCATTGAAGAAAAGGTGAGGTGGATAGAGGAGTAGTTTTTAGTTTTAAGTCCAAAGTCTTCAGTCCCAGGTTAGTAGTCTGGTTTATAGTTAATTTTTGGAAAATTCTTCTCCTTTGTACAGTAAACCATCAATCATGAACCATCTACATTTTCCACTATTCATCATCCATTCCCCATATGTCTGCTTTAAAATCAACACTTTACCAGCTTTGTTTCACTTTTATCCAAAACAGGATAGAAAATATTGAGTATTCGCTGCAGCAGGCCAGGCAGGCATCTAACGATGATACAAAAAGCAGCGCTGGCGACAAATATGAAACTACACGGGAAATGATGCAACAGGAGATGGACCGCAACAATAAATTATTGTATGAAGCCGGACAGCAGAAAATTGCTTTGCAGCAGATTGAAAATGTAACATCAGACCGATTGGTTAAAAACGGAAGTTTGGTGCTTACTTCCGGAGGTAACTTCTACATTAGCATTAGTGCCGGGGAGTTACATACGGATGGACAAAAATTCTTTGCTATTTCCCAGGTTTCACCTATTGGCAAGCTTTTAATCGGAAAAGCTGTAAATGACAGTTTTAAGTTTAACGCGAAAGAGTATATTGTTAAGGAGATACTGTAAAAATTTTCAGTTTATATTATACCGATTAACTTAAAATATGATCTCGATAATTAGTATGAATACTGCTGTATAAAGGCATCTGACTAAATTAATTCGTCATGCTGAATTCATTTTACAAGTAGTGCTAGTGTTTTCAATCGCCTTGTAGCTACTTCGTGGTCAGCATCTTTTTAACGGGAAAGACCCTGAAATAATTACCTTCGGTGAGCTCGCTAAGGCTCCGTTCAGGGTGACGACAATATGAATTATCAAAGTCAGATTAAGATATCTCCGCTGATTTAAGATGATCAACACAGAAGATTTTAATACCAGGTTTCAATTTCACAGTTAACCGGTAATTATCGCTAATTTATTTAATTTTCATTCTTTGCTTAAATGCCGGTACTAAATAATTCTTAACGTCCGAATAAGGAATAAAGACTACAATCTGTCCTTGTGCATAACTGGCAACTTCGTAAGGATTATACATAAAGGCAATACCATTGGCATTAAAATAAAAGTTATTATTGGGTTTAATAAAATCATCAAAAAGAAAGGTGTTTAATGCATCTTTAGCTTTAATATTATATTCCTTACGTAGATTGCGTTCTAAAATGCTAGCCAAAGTATTGGAATCTATCTTAACAATATCATTTAGTTCCAGCTGTTTTTTGTTCAGCACGTCTAAACAAAACATACTGCTGTTATAATTGCCGTGTGCCCCGCCAGTGTAAGCATCAGTAAGGAAATCAACCACCACATAACCATTATCATTGTAATTGACCGTTTGCTGGCTATTGTTAGTATAATTCATCCAGGCCTCAAATTCACTGCCCCGGCCATCTTTCTGCTGTTCGGCAACCTCGGTTTTATAGTCGCTGAAATAGTCAGCAGTTATATTTTTGAAACCTGTTAAGCGATCAACTTTCTCCAGACCGAAGATTTTTTTAAGTTCTGAATCCAGCCATTTGCCATCTTCATCATTGCTTTTGTTCTCGAGATATTGAAAACCAATTTCGGCGGTAGGAGATTTTGCCCGGTCAGCAAATGCGCTGACTGAATCTCTGTAAGTTCCGATACTCAATGGATAACTGCCTTCAGGATACTTTTCTGTTAAAGCTATCGGGTATTTTTTTGTTTTATCTCCACTTTCCCATATACCATCAAAACCGTTTCCGTTCCATTTTAATGTTAAAAGTGGCGATTTTGAATTTTGATTAAAGTAGGATTCATAGAAATTATATTCTGCCAGTATAATACTATCTTTACCTATTACCGTGTCAGTTGAGAGATTAAGCCATGAGCCATCATAATAATAGGTGCCACTAACCTCATCATCATCCACTTTTTGCAGGTGCATCACTACTTTTTTTCCTGCAATGGTACCTTCTAATCTTTTGTAAAAACTCTTGGTAAGTGCTGTTTTAGCAGCGGTTTTACCATCAGTTGTCTCACTATTATTATTAGCGTTTTTAGGGTTATTACAAGCTGATGCTATCGCTAATCCAAAAAGAAGGAAAAGAAAAGAATACTTCATAAGGTTATGATTAAGGGTATTAATATTGAAAGTTATCAAGTTGGATTTTTAAACCTTTCAACGCTTAATTTTTAATCATTAACCCCTTTGTTAAGATTTTGTTTTGTTAAAACTTTTGTTGATGCTGTAATAAAGGTTTTTTGCCGTGTATCTTCCCGGATCGATTATCCTTCTGATGGTGTAAAGCGGATAATTTTCGTCCCTTGCTGTCGATAAGATAAAAGCAGCCTTAAATCCATGTTCCTTTAATTTATGCAGGGTAGATGATTTATGAACGCCATAAGGAAATGCAAAATATTCCACTTTTTTACCTGTAATCTGTTCCAGTTTTTTAGTGGGCTCATCGATCTGGGTGGTCCAATCTGCATCCGTAAACTGTGCGAAGTTTTTATGGTCGTAAGTATGGCTGGCAATTGTATTTCCCTCGTCAGATAGTTGTTTAATCTGCTCTTTGGTCATGTAGTTGATCCGCCCTTTTCTGCCGATGGATACCGTCATGATAAAATAAACACCTTTAAAGCCATATTTTTTCAATGTAGAATTGCCAACTGTAAATTGATCTTCATCTGTATCGTCAAACGTGATCATAATTGGCTTTTCAGGTAATTTAGTGCCGTAAACCAGGTAATCGTACAATTGATCGGGTAGAATAGAGTGGTAACCACTATCGGCCAGCATTTTCATATGTTCCCTGAATTTATCAGGGGCAATAATATCGTCATGCGCTCTTTTGCTGTCGCTGGCTATGTTATTTCTGATCTGATGGTAACAGAGAACGGGTACCTCTCTGCGCGCCAAAATGGTTTTATTATCGGCAGGTTTCGTATTGGTCGAATCTATTTTAACTACGGACGAAGTATCTTTTGTGGTGGCCTTTTCTTTTTGCTTATTGCCCGAACAGGCAAATGACAGTGAAGATAAAAATAGAACGTATAATAGGCTATGGACCGCTGGTTTTAAATGTAAATTCAAGGTTGTTATATATTTATTTAATCAAAGATACAGCGTTTCCAGAAATGATAAAGTCTTTTTCGTAAGCATCCCACTCTTTTTGAGTGATACCCGATTTTAAAGCATTTCTTTTAAAGAAACTGTAATCGGTTAATTCATTTTTAGAAGTTAAACAGGTATTTAAGAATTTAAACATTCGTTTTTCGCCGATCATCTGCTCTAAACCACGGAGTAAAAATGGACCGTAAGAATAACGGTAGGTTCCCGATATTTCATTGGCCTCTTTAATATCATTTAAAGGTTTGGCCTTAAAATTTCCGAGCGCTTTCCCTTTATCTTCAAAATATTTGGTGCCGAATGCCTTGCCAAATTTTTCTTCACCTGCTTTGACCGATAAATATTCGGCGGTAGATTCTAGAAAGAACCAAAATAAAGTAGAATTTGGCTGTAACACATTTCCGAAATAGTAATGACCAATTTCATGTGCGATAAATGGATAATCGGTTGAGTCTTTAAGTTTGTTTTGCTGTACATCAATCATATCGCCCAATTTTATACCCGCAAAGGCAATTGTTGGGAACGACACAAAACCCCAGCTTCTGCCTTTATTAAATTTTTCAACAGGTGAATGTTCTATAAATACATTTTTAGTATCATAAGGAATCTTTAAGACATTGAAATAATAGGCTTTCATTTCCGCTATATTATTTTCGAAAACTTCCAGTTGTTTATCATCCATCTGGCTGTTTAAGAATAACGCTCCTTTGGTTTTTTGCACATCACAATCCCCTGCAAAAATCATAGGCGCAATAGGCACTTGAGATTTAAAACTGGCGACTGGTCCTGGTTTTGGCTGGTCGCCGTTGATGAAGATCATTTTGGCATCTTTACTGATTACCTGAATATCAAAGGTCATCTGCTCAATTTGTCTGTCATTTTTGATATCGTAAATAATTGGATACCATTTAGATTGATCGGTAGCGCGCATTGTTTTGCCATTAAAGGCAATCAGCCCCTTAAAATCGACAAAGTTTAGGGTATCAGTATAAACTGGAAAAGCACCTGTATAGGTAATATGCAGTTTTCCTGGATTTATCATTGTGCTGTCTTTATGCAACGGCGTGTAAATCAGACCTTCGCCCCGCATGGCTCCACCATAAAAACCACTGTATTTTAATGTCTGATTGGCCGAATCCTTTATGGCCTTAATGTTAAAACCTTTGTTTAAAAGTATTTGATAGTCTTTACCGAGGTTAGGGATATTACTTAAAACAAAATCGCAGGTAATTTGGCCCGTAGCCATAACTACTTCAACTTTTCCACTTAGATGGGGTGTTTGTGCATTGAGCTTAATAAGCTGGGATAACAATAAAACAATTAAGGCTAATTTTTTCATGTTGATTTGGTGGTTCATGTAAAAAGAAAATCCCGATTTTAAATCGGGATTTTTATTAGAAGCTGTTTTTAATGCTGTTGCTCAACGTTTTTGGCGACCAGTAACCACTGGCAATAATCCGGCGAATGGTAAACAATGGATCTTTTTCATCACGTTTGGTTGATAACTGAAAGGCCATTCTGAAACCACGTTTTTTAAGCTCTGGGATACCTTCTGCATTCCATAAACCAAATGGATAAGCAAATTCTGTCATTTTTTTGCCCGTAATCTCTTCCAGTTTTTTTGTTGGTTTATCTAGTTGTTCTTCCCAATCCTTACCGGCGTATTTTTTGAAGTTTTTATGATCGTAAGTGTGGCTGCCGATCACATTTCCTTCATCAGCAAGTTGCTTGATCTGCTCTTTCGTCATGTAATCAACAAACTTACCTTTTCTACCGATCGAAACGGTCATGATGAAATAAACTGCTTTATAGCCCAGTTTTTCTAAAGTTGGACGCACAACGGTAAACTGGTCCATGTCGGTATCATCAAAAGTTAACATAATGGGTTTGCTTGGTAAAGCAGCACCAGTATTGAGGTAAGCATAAAGCTGATCTGGTAAAATGGTATGATAACCGCTATCGGCCAGCATTTTCATCTGATCTTTAAAGTTCTGGATTTCTACAATATAATCTTTGCCTACTTTTCCATCAGTGGGTTTCCAGTTTCTTACCTGATGATAGCATAAAATCGGAACTTGTTTTCTGGACAGGATGGTTTTGGCATCAGCCACTTTTATTTTGGATACATCAACAGCAGCAGCTTTGGAATTTTCGATTGTTTGTGCTGTTTTTTCTGTCGAATCTTTCCCTGCTGAATTTTCTGTTTGTGATTTGGATTGGCAGCTGGCCAATAAAATTGCCCCTGCTGTTAGTAAGGTTAAAAAGCTGTATTTCATTATTAGTATATATGGATACAAAACTATAAAATCCTTCAGTTATTTATCCATCAAAATAAATGGTGTTAATAATTAATTCCGGTTGTAAGAAATTGCACTAACTATCGCATTTATTACATATCAAAGCTTATTTAATATCCTTTAATTAAATAATTTAGCAGCTCAAACAAATTTTAATGAACAAATTCTACAAATTTCTGCTGGGAGCGCAGTTTTTATCTTTAACTGTTGCTGCACAAAATAAAACATTTACCCTAACCGAAAATATTCAGCCACAGCCTAAGGCAAATTATCAGCTTGCTTCGCGTTTTTCGCCAAATAAGCTGAAAAAAATGGTGTATTCTACTGCTGTAGATCCACACTGGCTAAAACTGAGCAATCGTTTCTGGTACACTTTTGAAAGTCCAAAAGGAAAATTCTGGTATCTGGTAGATCCTGCGACCAAAAGCAAAAAGTTGATGTTTGATAATGCGAAACTTGCTGCAGCGATTACATTGATTGTTCGGGATCCATTTGATGCAGAACATTTACCCCTGGAAAACTTAAAATTTGCCGCCGACGAGAAAAGTATTTCTTTCGAAGTAAAAAGTACGATTGAAGAGCTAAAAAAAGATAGAAAAGATAAAAAAGCTGCAGATTCTATGCAGAAGAAAATATTTTCTTTCAAATACGAACTGGCAAGTGCGAAATTAACCGAAGTGCCAAATTTTAGTAAACCCAAGCCTAAACCATCATGGGGATCTGTAGCACCCGATTCTTCTGCCATCATCTTCTCCCGCAATTATAATTTGTATTGGATGGATAAAGATAACTACAAAAAGGCAGTTAATAATGAGGAAGATAGTACCATTGTAGAACATCAACTTACTAAAGATGGCGTTAAATTTTATTCTTATGGAAGTGATGGCGATGGTGAAAACAATGTGGAGAATGAGAAAAACAATAAAAAACGTCGCGGTGCTTATGTGCTTTGGTCACCCAATTCAAAATATTTTGTATTAGACCGAACTGATTCGCGTAAGGTTAAAGACCTTTGGGTAATTAACAGTGTTACGCCTGGCCGTCCGACTTTGGAAACCTATAAATATCAGATGCCAGGTGAGGCTGAAGCCCCTCAGGATGAAGTTTTACTGTTCGATTTTGCTGCAAAATCTTATAAAAAACTAAATGTAACAGCATTTAAAGATCAAAGCGTATCCATTTGGAGCAAACCAGCCTTAAATAAAGACCGTGATAACGAATTCCGCCCATCTATTTGGTTAGGTAATAATAACAGGTTTTATTTTTCGCGTACCAGTCGCGATTTAAAACGTATTGACATCGGTACCGTTGATATTGCCACAGGTAAGGTTACGCCTTTAATCGACGAGCGTTTTAATACCTACGTTGAAGTGAACCGCCCGGGGCTGATAAATGATGGTAAAGAATTAATTCACTGGAGTGAGCGTGATGGCTGGGCACATTTTTATCTTTTTGACGAAAACGGGAAGCTGAAAAACCAGATCACCAAAGGCGCTTTCCACTGCGAGAGCATTGTAAATATTGATGAGAAAAAACGCATTCTTTATTTTACGGCAAACGGTAGGGAAGGTAAAGAAGATCCTTATTACTTGCATTTATACAGCATCAATTTCGATGGTTCGAATATGAAATTGTTAAATGCCGGCGATTTCGATCACCTGGCCAATATGAATGATAACAATACTTTTTTTGTTGATAATTACTCGAGGGTAAATACAGCACCGAAAGCTACGCTTTATGATGGGGCAGGCAGAAAAATAATGGATCTGGAGACAACTGATCTTTCATTGTTGATGGCTGCGGG
Source organism: Pedobacter terrae (assembly GCF_036946585.1). GTDB lineage: Bacteria > Bacteroidota > Bacteroidia > Sphingobacteriales > Sphingobacteriaceae > Pedobacter > Pedobacter terrae_C. The sequence goes on from NZ_JAQIIV010000022.1 coordinate 66,708, forward strand.
CTACAAATTTCCCGAACCTTTTAAAGTAAAAGCGGATGACGGAATAACCGATCTATATGGCGTAATGTATAAACCTTTTGATTTCGATCCCAATAAAAAGTATCCTATAATCGAATATGTTTACCCAGGACCGCAAACCGAAGCGGTAAACAAAGCTTTTAGCAAAAGCATGGACCGTACCGAACGTTTGGCTCAATTTGGTTACATCGTAATTACGGTAGGTAATCGCGGTGGAAATCCATCACGTTCTAAATGGTACCATACTTATGGTTATGGCAATTTGCGCGATTATGGTTTAGCAGATAAAAAAACGGCTATTGAGCAATTAGCTGCCAAATATTCATACATCGACGAGTCGAAGGTAGGTATTACTGGTCACTCGGGTGGTGGTTTTATGTCTACTGCCGCCATGTTGGTATATCCTGATTTCTTTAAAGCGGCTGTTTCAAATGCCGGGAATCATGACAACAGCATTTACAACCGTTGGTGGAGCGAAAAACATCATGGTGTTAAGGAAACCATTTCTTTGAAAGGCGATACCTCATTTAAATATAGCATTGATAAAAATCCTGATCTGGCAAAAAATCTGAAAGGACATTTGTTATTGATGCACGGTGATGTTGACAACAATGTGCATCCGGCAAACTCTATTCGCGTGGCCAATGCCTTAATGAAAGCAGGGAAACGCTTTGATTTCCTGATTATCCCTGGGCAGCGTCATGGTTTTGGAGATATGACAGAATATGCTTTCTGGAAACTGGCCGATCATTTTAATAAATATTTAATTGGTGATTTTTATGAACCTAGTGATGTTGACCTGGTAGAAATGGACAGGGATATTGAGCAGAACGGCAAGTAATTTTTAATGGAATAAGTTATTACAATGGCCTGTGGAAGCAGGCCATTTTTTTTGCCATGGTTCGTGTCCTCACGAAGCATTTTATTTTCCATCAATTTTGGTTTTAGGGAAAGCAGGCTCCGGTTTTCATGGGTTATTCCAGTCCTGCTATTGCCTATAGTCCCGATTGAATTTTCTTAGATACAATTTTGTTTTAAATCGGGAGCTATTTGGCGCTATCAGGTTTATGTAATTTGGGTTTGTGTTCCAAATGGAAAGTTCAATAGCAACGTTTTTTCATCCTTCGCCGTGGTTCGTGCCCCTCACGAAGCATTTTTACTTTCCGTCAATTTTACTTTCAGAAAAGGAGGCTCCGGTCTTCATGGGTTATATCGGTCCTGCTATTGCCTATAGTCCCATACAATTTGAAGCGCAGGCCTTAGTAATTCTTTCTCGCCAAGGTTAGTGTCCTCACGAACCTAATTATTTGATACCGGGTTGAGGTTAAATAAACATTCTGCAACATTAAATATGGAATATGCATTGGCCACCTAGCCCCTGGCCGTTGCAGTAGAGTGGTTGAAGTGATACCCTGTAGCAACGAGGTAGCGAAGCGTATAAACGTAAACTGGAGGAAAAGCGATTATTTATTAGCTTTTAACGTATTTGGATAGTAAACATTTTTCATTAATTAAAAAACCTCCCGAATGAAATCGGAAGGCTTTATTAGGTTTAAGATAATCCTTGGTTTTTGATCTTATTTGTAAAGGTAATTTATAGCGATGACATCATTAGCATTGAAAGTACGATTGCCACCGTTAGAACAGGCTAACATGAATGATGCTGCATCTGGATTAGCAGGCGTTCCTGGTATTCTTACTGCACCCACGTTTGATGCGCCTTCATTCCCCGCGCCACTTGCGCCACAGCTAAACGCACGGTTCATGTAATCGGTATGACGGAAGCCGATGCAATGGCCAACTTCGTGCTGAATTACAGAAGCCAGGTACAATAAATTTGGATTGGAACCGTAAGCCGCTGAATTGGTATTCATTCTGATCTGGTTATAAGGCTGGCCTGATGATGTAGGGAAACCGGCAGAGCCTAAGGTAATAAAACCACCGCTCGGACCTTCGTTAAAACCTACAACATTAATATTTCCTGTTGTACCTGCGCTGGCCCGTTGGAAAGTGATCCGTAAACCTAATGAATTGTATCTCGAAATCATCGTGTTTACCGCATCGCTATATACCTGAGGCAGGTTGGTTACCGATACCGTAATTACGCGAGGTAAAGATTTAACAGTGTTTGTGGTTCTATACTGTTCCGTTTCGGCGATATTTAAATTCGCCCCTGTGGAAGGTTCAGTTAAATTGTCGTCGGTTAAAAGGATATCTCCCTCTACCAA
>NZ_JAQIIV010000023.1:0-83624 GCF_036946585.1 Pedobacter terrae
GCAATCTGCTGGGTGATCTTTTTATCGTCAACCAGGTTAATCACTTCCGCCAGTTGAGCAGGCTCTACTTTGAAATCGGATATTGTAATCCCTTTTTCATTTATAACCGCCCTGACTGGTCCAATTAACCAATTAATTAAACTTTTCTTATGTTGAACAGTTGATTGGGCCTTATTAAAATAGTTTAACAAACCTAAATCTTCGGCAAAAAGTGCTGCATCAGCTTTGCTGATCCCAAAATCGGCAATCATCTGTTGTGAAATTTCATTTGGTAATGGCGGCATTAAAGATTTAATTTCGGCCAGCCAATCGTCAGAAATATAAATGGGCTGCAGATCGGGATCTGAAAAATAGCGGTAATCATTGGCTTCCTCTTTGGTACGCATCGGAGCAGTAGTCCCCTTATCGGCATCAAAGTTTAAAGTACTCTGAATAATTTTTCCACCATTACTGATCACTTCTATCTGGCGGCCAAACTCAAAATCCATTGCCCTCCGCACGTTACGCATCGAGTTTAGGTTTTTGACTTCACAACGTGTTCCAAATTCACTGCTACCTTTCGGACGTATCGAGATATTGGCATCGCAACGTAAACTACCCTCCTCCATATTGCCGTCACTTACATTTAAATGCCTTACAAGTTTTCTGATTTCACTTAACAAAACGGAAGCTTCTTCCGAACTGCGGATATCAGGTTCGGTAACAATCTCAATTAGCGGCACACCGGCGCGGTTCAAATCTACCAAAGAGTAGTTATCATCCTGATCGTGAATACTTTTTCCAGCGTCTTCTTCGAGGTGAATGCGATTGATTCCCACTTTCTTCTTGGAACCATCAGCCAATTCAAGTTCTAAAAAGCCATTTACACAGATAGGTTGATTATCCTGTGTAATCTGATAACCCTTAGGCAAATCGGCGTAGAAATAGTTTTTTCTATCAAAATAGTTGATCTGATTGATGGTACAGTTTAGCGCTAAACCAATACGAACAGCTTTTGCCACCACTTCTTTGTTTAACTTGGGTAAAGCCCCAGGTAATGCCAACGAAACCGTAGATATATTTTGATTAGGTGAAGCCCCGAAAGATGCACTATCAGTAGAAAATATTTTGGTATTGGTATTTAACTGAACGTGGATTTCTAATCCGGAAACGAGTTCGAAAGCAGTTTGGGGGCTTGTTTCTTGTAAAGGCATTTAAAGCTTCTTAATATATAAGTTTCATTAACCAAAGGTTTTACAGCGTGTAGTATAATCTATGGTTTAATATTATATGTCAAATATAGTTATTATTTAGTCTTTACTTAAAAAGGCGTGATGGAGAATTTTTCATAAATTCTTCCCGGGGCACTCTTAAAAACAAAATCAATGTGAACATTTAAGCCCTTTTTGTGTTCATTAAATACAAATCAACCCATATGAATATTGTATTACGTAAACTAACGCTTGAAGATTACGCAGATCTTAAGGAATCAATGTTACAGGCCTACGACAGCATGGGAGGTTCCATCTGGCCAAAATCCAGCATCGCAAAACTTATAAATATTTTCCCTGAAGGTCAGCTCTGTATCGCGGTTGATGATAAAGTGGTGGCCTGTTCATTGGCTATTATTGTAAACTATGATGAATATGGAGATCGGCATACCTATAAACTGATCACTGGTGATTATTCTTTTACCACGCATGATCCAAATGGAGATACGTTATATGGCATCGAAATTTTTGTGCATCCGGAATTCAGAGGTCTACGTTTAGGACGAAGACTATATGAGGCCAGAAAAGAGCTCTGTGAAAGCCTTAACCTTAAAAGCATTATTGCCGGCGGACGAATTCCCGGTTATCATCAATATGCGCAACAGTTAAGTCCGAGGCAATATATAGATAAAGTAAAGTCAAAGGAAATTTATGATCCGACACTTACTTTTCAGATTTCCAACGATTTTCACGTTAGAAAAGTATTAAAGAATTATTTGCCCGGTGATAAAGAATCGAAAGAATATGCAACCCTAATTGAATGGAATAATATTTATTATCAGGGTGTTGATGCTTCAGCCCGCTCTGCAATGACTATTCGTTTAGGTTTGGTGCAATGGGAAATGCGTTTGTTTCCCAATATGGAAGCTTTTTACGAACAGGTAGAATTTTTTGTCGATGCTTTGAGCGGTTACAAATCAGATTTCGTGATGTTCCCTGAACTATTTAACACGCCCCTGCTTCAACCATACAATCACTTACCTGAAATTGAGGCCATGCGCAAGCTTGCCGAAAAAACGGATGAGATTGTGCAGAAAATGCACGAATATTCATTGAGCTACAACACCAATATCATTACAGGCAGCATGCCGCTTATTGAGGATGGTAAACTATACAATGCCACTTATCTTTGCCACCGCACAGGTAAAATAGATGAATATAGGAAAATTCATATTACCCCGAATGAGCAAAAGTATTACGGTATGATTGGCGGCGATAAAGTGCAGGTTTTTGATACCGACTGTGGCAAAGTGGGGATTTTGATCTGTTATGACGTAGAGTTCCCAGAGTTAAGCCGCATTTATGCTGAACAAGGTATGCAGATTTTATTTGTGCCATTTCTAACTGATACCCAGAATGGTTATACGCGCGTTCGCCATTGCGCACAGGCCAGGGCAATAGAAAACGAATGTTACGTGGCCATTGCAGGCTGTGTAGGTAATTTGCCTAAGGTAAATAATATGGATATCCAATTTGCCCAATCAGCAGTTTTTACCCCATCTGATTTTGCCTTTCCAACCAATGCCATCAAAGCAGAAGCAACGCCAAATACCGAAATGGTACTGGTTGTAGATGTAGACCTGCATTTGCTCGACGAACTACATCATTATGGTACGGTAAAAGTGTTAAAAGACAGGAGAAAAGACCTTTACCAGGTAAAACTTTTAAAGTAAAATTGCATCATAACAAATATTATAAGAAATGCCGGTCAAATTAATGTACCGGCATTTCTGTTTTTAATCTAAAGCTAATTATTTTCTCATCACAAACCATATAATCAGGCCAATAATTACCGCGATAGGTATCACCCATTTTAACGCCTGGCCACCTCCGTTTTCGTCTTTTTCGGTAACCGCTGGTTTTGCTGGTCCCGGATCTTCTTTGTGATTTTCGTAATCTTTTTCTATCGGTTTCGGAGCTGCTCCTGATTCCGTATGTTGTGGATCTATATTTTCCATAGCTGATTTACTAAAAGCTCTCCTTTTCCGGTCTTACCACATAAGGATGAACCATAATTAATTAATTTAGTTTCTGCATGTAGAACAAGTGATTATTGAAAATGTTTTAAATCCTAAGCCTTATCTTTGCAAATCGGTGTACAATAATAAAGCAAAATATAGCCAATTGATTAAAGAAGAAGCCTTTCGTTTGGGCTTCCTATCCTGTGGTATTGCCAAAGCCGAATTTCTTGAAGAAGAGGCACCGAGACTGGAAAACTGGCTCAATCAGAACCGACACGGTGAAATGAAATATATGGAAAATTATTTCGACAAACGCCTTGATCCCAGATTACTGGTTGATGGTGCTAAATCGGTAATTTCCTTATCATTAAACTATTACACGGAAGAAAAACAGTCGGATCCAAACGCGCCTAAAATTTCTAAATACGCTTACGGACAGGATTATCATACGGTAATCAAAGAGAAATTAAAAGAACTCACCTATTTTATTGAAGAAAATATCGGTGAAGTTTCCGGAAGGGCATTTGTAGATTCTGCTCCGGTTTTAGACCGTGCCTGGGCTAAAAAATCGGGAATTGGTTGGATTGGTAAAAATTCTAACCTGATTAGCAAAACGGATGGTTCATTTTTCTTTCTGGCAGAATTGATAGTTGACCTTGAATTGGACTATGATCATCCTTACCAGGCCGATTATTGTGGAAGCTGCACCCGCTGCCTGGATGCCTGCCCTACTGATGCCATTATTGCGCCACAGGTTGTAGATGGTTCGAAATGTATTTCTTATCTCACCATTGAGCTCAAAAATGAGATCCCCAATGAATTTAAAGATAAAATGAGCAATTGGATGTTTGGCTGTGATATTTGCCAGGAGGTTTGCCCATGGAACCGTTTTGCTAAAGCCCACCATGAAGAAGCCTTTAAACCCGAGAATGGATTACTGGATTTAAATGCAAAAGACCTGATGGAAATTACAGATGATGTTTTCAAAAAGGTTTTTAAAGGTTCAGCAGTTAAGCGGACCAAGTTTGCTGGCTTGAAAAGAAATATTGATTTTTTGAAACCTTAATATTATAAATCTTTATTATATTTGATACTATGACTGATATTCAATTATATACAAAATTGGCAGACTTGCCTACAGAATTAAAAAAAGGGTATCTGATTATATCAATTCTTTGATGGTCAAAGATAAATCATTTGATAAAAAAATTAAACGAACAGCCGGGTTAGGAAAAGGTTTAATCAGCCTAAGAAATAACTTCAACGATCCTATTGAAGGTTTCGAAGATTACGTCTAATGAATCTGTTATTGGATACTCATATTGTAATTTGATTTATCACCAACGATGATAAACTTTCAAAAAAAATCAAAAACCTTATCGAAGAGCCAACTAGTAACTGTTTTGTTAGTATAGCTTGCTATCGGGAATTGTCTAGTAAATATGCGCCTGGCAGATTAAATCTGCATTCAACCATTGAAGAAATATTCAATGTAATCGAAAAAAGTGGATTTGATATACTGCCAATAACAATTAATCATCTCATTCAACTTTCAAAGTTAGAACATTTTCCCAATGATCCTTTTGATAGGAGAATGATATCTCAGTCAATTATTGAAAAGCTGAACATGGTCAGCAACGACATTTTTTTTCCAGCCTACAAGGTATCACTTATTAAGCATTAACTTAACAGATCCTGAAACACCCGTCCGACCGGCCGGGCGGAAGTTCAGGATGACGATCGCCGGCCAAATTAGACATGTCAAGCTAAACTAAGCAGATTAAAAAAACCTGGGTTTCTCAATAGTAACCTATTTAACCGAAAAACTATTATCACTTTTAACCTTATCTGGCGTATGCGGATTTCCCATCACTACCTTAGCAAGTTTTTTGGCAGTCTTTACTTCAATCTTTACCAATCGGTCGCCTTTTTCCCATATGCCAATCGTACTGTGATTTTTTTCTGTGCTGCCATCGTCAAAGATTAGTGTTAAATCGATTGGCAATGGCTTGATGCTTTTATTTTCAACACTTACCGTATATCCAACTGAAGTTTTATCTACTGCTTTAATGGCCATATCAGTCACACCATCTTCAAAAAACCAGGCTTTCCAAAACCAGTTTAAATTTTTCCTACTACCAGTATTCATGCTATTAAAGAAATCGTAAGGCATAGGGTGTTTGCCATTCCAGTTTTGAATATAAGTGTGTAAAGCCTTTGTGAACAGTTCATCACCCAGATAATCCTTCACATACAAATAAGCCAAACCTGGTTTTGGATAAGAATTCGTAAATGATCCAGATCCTTTCAAATCAGGCGTTAAAGTCATTATAGGCGTATCATCTTTCCCACCAGAAGACGAAGCGGTAGGCTGCACACCATATTCATCTACGATGGTAGAATCAATCATTGGTGAAATTAACCACTCGCCAATAGTTGCCCAACCTTCGTCCATCCAACCATACTTGGTCTCATTAATTCCCATATAAAAAGGAAACATGGTATGAAAGATTTCGTGATCCGTTAAGGTAATGGCATCAACTCTATTGTCTACCGGATTATCATTTACCATCATTGGATATTCCATCTGGTCTAAGCCATCAAATATCGTTTCATGGTTATAAGGGAAAGGCCATTTCGGAAAAGTATAACTCATGGCTTCCACCGTTTTACGCGCAAAATCTATCACCTCATAATAATCTTTATGCTTCGGGTTAAAAACCGCATCTACACGGGTTCTTCTTTTTGTTTTAGGATCAACTACCAAACTGCTCGATTTCCATAAATAATGTTCACTCAAAGCAAACACAAAATCGGTTACATTTTTGGCTTCGAACTTAAAGGTATTAAAGGCATTTGGTTTAGTCACTTTTTTATCTGCTAAATCCTTATCGGTAATCACATCTACTACTGCATCACTTTTTTCTGCAGTTAAGATCCTTGAAACAACATCTTTCTGGAAAACTTCTGAAGGATTTTTCAGATCGCCGGTTGCCCATACACCATAAGTTCCCGGCACTGTGATAGAAGCATTAAACTGATCAAAGTCATTATAAAATTCTTCAGCACCTGTATATGGAAATTTATTCCAGCCATCAATATCATCATAAACTGCAATGCGTGGAAAAAAGTAAGCTATAAAATATGAACCTTCATCTACTTGACCTGTACGTACATGCGATCCTTTATTTAAAGTATAACTGTAGTCAATAGAAAAATTAATGCTTTTTCCCGGTACAAGCGCAGGAACATCAACAGTCATATTTGTTCCATCAATTTTAAAGTCAGTAATTGATTTTCCATTCGCTACCATCTTTGCTATCGCCACGCCATCACCAAGATCAGAAGCTGCCAGTTTTGATTTTCTTGGCGTTCCCTTTTTATATAGATTTGGGTATAGCTTAAACCAGATTTCTTTTAGCGTATCCGGGCTGTTATTGGTGTACGTTACCTGAACTTTCCCCTTCAACAACCTATTGGCGGGATTAAAATTTACATTCAAATCGTATTTGGAGGTATTTTGCCAGTAATGCTTACCTGGCTTACCAGTTGTATTTCTGGTTTCCTGCTGATAGGCCTTCTGAAAAACCGGTTCAATCGGTAAATTAGTTTGTGCACTTGCATAAATTGTTGCACAAAATAACAGGCTAAATATTTGTATAGATTTCATTTTTGAGCTTAGGGCTAAGCGCATGGCGCATAGCGTTTAATACCAATTAAACAGTTTAAACAGTTAACCATTATACCTACTTACCAAACTTCATTTTCAACTGCTCTAACATATCCGAATTGATTGGTTGAGCGGGTTTTTCGGGCTTTGGCTGAGGTTTTTGCTGATATTGAGGTTTATTTGCAGGCGCATTATGCTGAGGTCGCGCTGGTTTATTTTCATTTTTCTTTGCACTAAACTTTGCCCACTCCTCGTCTAACTTTTTCTTTGTATACAATGGAAAATCGCCATTTTTCATCCAGGCATAATAACTAGGTTCTACCGAAAATACCTGCGCAGTGGTTTTGCCTTTGTGCTTTCCAAAATTAAAACATACCTCATCTTTATCATTAAAAACTAATCGACCAGCAAAGTCTACAGGTTTATTGATATTGGTAAAAATATGCAATGCATCTACATCGTTTACCACAGGAATGCATCTTACACCTTGTTTATTCTCAAACTCAGTTTCTTTGTACATTTCCAGCTGGCCAAGTAAAACCTTGTAGGTGGCAATCACATCGGCTTCGGCAGCATGTGCATTCACCAAATCTTCCTGACAATAGAATTTATAGGCTGCCTTTAACGTACGTTGTTCCATTTGGTGGAAAATATTCTGCACATCAACAAACTTACGGTTGCTCATGTCGAAATCTATATCTGCTCTTAAAAATTCTTCTAAGAGCATAGGAATATCAAATTTGTTAGAATTGTATCCAGCCAGGTCGCTATCACCAATAAATTCAGCAATTTCTGCAGCGAGCAACTTAAAGGTAGGCTTGTCAGCAATATCTTCATCATAGATACCATGTATCAATGAAGTTTGCAAAGGAATTGGCATTTCTGGGTTAACGCGCCAGGTTTTAACAATTTCAGAACCATCTGGCATGGCTTTTAAAATCGCTATTTCAACGATTCTGTCAGCTCCAACATTAACTCCAGTAGCTTCTAAATCAAAAAATGCTAAAGGGCGCTTTAAATTTAATTTCATTTCTTAAGATGTGAGATTGGCGACATTAGATTTGAATCGGAATGTCAAAATTCTTTTTTTCAAAAGTGCTAAAAAGGTTTCATTAGTTCTGTAAAACAGCTTTATTAATTTACGAATTTAATTGTCAAATTATTTCAGAATATTGGTTAGTAACATTAACTTGCGCCAGGTTAAACACGCTCAAATGAACAAACTATTCTTGCTATTACCCCTATTTCTCCTATCACTAAACACTCAGGCTCAAAACTTTACCTTCGGTTCGATTACCTACGATGATTACGAATTCGACAGGAAAAAATTAGACAGTAATGCCAATGCCATTGTTTTAAAAGAATTTGGCACTGCAGCAATCCAACAAGATGATGTTACAGGCAGCTTTGAGATGGTTTTTGAACACCATGTTAAAATCAAAATCTACAATAAAGATGGATTTAAAGAAGCAAACATTGTAATTCCAACCTATAAAGATGAATCCCGCGAGGAAACGATCAGTGAGATAAAAGCTTCTACTTTTAATTACATTGGTAACAATTTTATAGAAACCATCATGGATAAAAAGGCTGTTTTCACTGAAAACAGGTCAAAATATACTAAACTAACCAAATTTACCCTTCCAAACCTGAAAGAAGGCGCTATCATTGAATATAGTTATAAGCTAAGATCTCCCAACCTATTTAATTTCAGAACATGGGAGTTTCAAAGTGACATTCCAAAGGTCATTAGCCAATACTTGGTTTATATTCCAGGAATTTACAACTACAACGTGTCGCTACGTGGCTTCCAAAAATTGACGGATCAAAAAGCTGAACTGAGCAAAGAATGTTTAAGGTTATCAGGCGTACCTATTGACTGTTCTAAAATCAATTATACGATGAAAAATATTCCTGCATTTATTGAGGAAGATAACATGACCGCGCCCAGTAACTTTAAGTCGGCCATCTATTTCGAGCTTTCTGATGTTCAGAATTTAAACGGTGGTAAGACGTCTTATACCAAAACCTGGAGAGATATTGACTATGAGCTGTCATCGTATAAAACACTGGGTAGCCAGATGAAAAGAAAAGATGTTTTTAAAGATCTTATTCCAGAAATTACAAAAGGAAGTTCGACTGACCTAGATAAAGCCAAAGCCATTTATAATTATATCAAAAAGCAGATCAAGTGGAACAATTACTATGGGAAGTATTCAGAAGATAATATCAAAAAAGCATTGGATAATAGATCGGGCAATGTGGCTGATGTAAACCTGAGTTTAATTGCGGCGCTTTCTGCTGCGGGCTTGGATGCCGAAGCCGTAATCCTTTCTACACGGGATAATGGAACGGTAAACAAACTTTATCCGGTGATGAGCGAGTTCAATTATCTTATCGCCAAGGTAAATATTGCAGATAAAAGTTATTTATTGGATGCGACAGAACCATTATTGCCTTTTGGTTTGCTCCCCTTAAGATGCATAAACGACCAGGGAAGGGTAATCAATTTGAAAAAACCATCTTATTGGATCGATTTAATTGCAAGTCAGAGGGCAACCACCAGCTACATCATGGAAGGGAAAATGACTACTGATGGAAAAATTATCGGTACTTTAACCACTTATACAATGGGCTATGCAGCATATGGAAAACGAAAAGAAATACTTCGACACAATTCTCCTGATGAATATGTGGAAAAACTTGATGAGCGCTTGACCAGAATAAAAATATTGGATCATCAAATTTCAAATCTGGATAGCGTTGAAAATTCGTTAGTAGAAAAATATGAAGTAGAATTTACCATAAATGATGGCGGAAATAAAGAACAGTTTTATTTTAGTCCGTTTTTCATCAATATGACCTCTAAAAACCCATTTAATTTAAACGAACGCAACTACCCGGTTGATTTAGGTGCAGCATCCGATGAGCGTGTCACCATTAACGTACTCTTACCAGAAAAATACCAACTGCTTGAAAAACCAAAAGATATGGCCATTGCTTTACCAAATGCAGGTGGGAAGTATTTACTGCAGACCGCTCTGGATGACAATACCATTTCAATGAGCCAGATTTTACAGTTTAACAATGCTATTTATCAACCAGAAGAATACCTTTACCTAAAGGAGTTCTACAGTAAAATCATCCAGAATCAAAAAACAGAGTTTTTATTCAAAAAGGCTAATTAAATGAGGTTCCTATATATTATTGTTTGCCTGTTTTTAGGATCAGTTTCAAGCTTTGCGCAAGATAACTATGATGTTGACCTAATTCCATCAAACCTCCGTAACCGTGCCAATGCCTGTATCCGTAATGAAGAAACAACTGTCGACATGCGTTCCCCTGATAACGTGATGCTGAATGTAAAAAAGGCCATCACCGTTTTTAATCAAAATGGCGAAGATGAAGCCCGGTTAGTGCTCTTCTACGATAAAAACATTTCAATTAAAAGCATCAAAGGAGAAGTTTACAATGGTGTAGGCAAACTAACCCATAAATTTTCTCAAAATGATTTTTCAGACATGAGCGCCGCAGATGGATTCTCTCTTTTTGTAGATAGCCGCGTTAAACATTATTTACCTTCAATAAATGAATATCCTTATACGCTGGTTTACAATTATGAGGTCAGAAATAAACAAAACTTAATTATTCCCGACTGGACGCCTAAACCGGCTGATGACGTGTCAGTAGAAAAAAGCAGTTATACTTTTATCTGCAAGCCAGCAGACCAGACAAGAATTAAAACTCAAAATTATAACGGGACACCAGAAATTATAGCTGATGAAAAGCAGAAAAAAACAATTTGGAGGGTAAATAATATGCTGGCTGTAAGACCTGAACCTTATAGTCCGGCACGCGAAACTTACACCACCAATATCCAGATTGCGCCACAAACGTTTTACTATTATAATCATAAAGGCGCCTATACCAATTGGATGGAGCTTGGCCAGTGGATTTATGACGACTTATTAGCTGAACGCAAAGCCCTGCCTCCTGCTACGAAAGAGATGATTAAAGATCTCGTAAAAAACGAAAAAACAGATAAGGATAAAGCACGTAAAATTTATCAGTATTTACAAGATAAAACAAGGTACATCAGCGTACAGATAGGTATTGGCGGTTTTCAACCCATTGCTGCAAGTGAAGTAGACCGGCTGGGTTATGGCGATTGCAAAGCTTTAGTCAATTACATGCAAAGTTTACTTCAGGCTGCAAATATAGCTTCATATTATTGCGTTGTATCTGCAGGTTCAGAGAAGAAAAGTATGGATCCCACATATGCCAGTATGGATCAGGGCAATCATATTATCTTGTGTATGCCATTACAGGGTGATACCACCTGGCTGGAATGCACCAGCCAAAAAATTCCATTTGGTTTTTTAAGCGATTTTACGGATGATAGGCTTGTACTAGCTTGCACTGAAGATGGTGGAAAATTATTGCATACGCCAAAACTAACCACGGCTGAAAACCTGCAGATACGTAAGGTTGAATTAAAGATTCAACCAGATGGAAGTGTATCTGGCAAGATGAATACTATTTATGCAGGCTCGCAATATGAAAACCAGGCAGCTTTGATTGATAAACCCATAACAGAGCAGCACAAGTTGTTAAAGGAAACCTATAATATTGACAATATCGATTTCGAAAATGTGTTATTCACTCAAAAGAAAGATATCAACCCCAAACTCATCGAAGATATAACCGTCAATATCAAGAACTACGCGCCGGTGAACGGGAATAAGATGTTTTTGCAGCTTAATGTCTTTAACTCAAAACGATCCATCCCTGAAATAAAAAACCGAACATTACCTGTTTATATCAACCGGGGTTATACCGATGAAGACACCATTATCTACACGCTGCCTGATCATGTAAATTCAGAATTAATTGTTGGCCAAAATAAAAGCTTCAAAAGTGTATTTGGCGATTATACCTGCAGTGCAAGTGTGACGGGAAACAAATTGACCTATTATCGAAAATTTGTGTTGAACGATGGAACATTTCCTGCAGCGCAATATGCTGAATTTTCGAAATTTATAAACGACGTAAATGCTGCCGATTACTTAAAATTGGCCATTAGCTTAAAAAAATAATTCCAAGTCCAATACCGATAATCATAATCAGGTACATCAAAATTTCTGTAGTGGCAAATTTCTTATATTTGGTCCAAAAAGAATAGTCGTTTTCGTCGTTTGGCATTCTATTTACTTTATTCAACAAAAATAGGCAAATAACCTGAATTCGTACGTTAGGAGCGCCTAATTTATGTGTATTTCGTTATGCTGATTCGATGGTTATCGGATTTGTTTTACAGGTAAATACAGCGCTTTCAATTACTTTTTAGCTACTATATTGCAAGCATGTTTTAGCATGAAATACCCTAAAATAAATTCAGGGTGACGAGTTTGCATATCATTATCACAAAAAAATCTGCTTAGAAATAAAATAATTTTTACATTCCTAAAAGCTATATAACGAACTTTAAGCAAGTTTTTAGCAAAACATCATGTATTTTTAGGACTACAACTAAATATATGCAATATTTAAACATCACCACCGTTTAAACAAAGCAATATTAAACTAAACCAAACTAAATGAAGAAATACGTCCTGGGCATTGCTACGTTTTTTTTAACGGGTATGAGCATTGTCGGAACAAGTTGGAAAGCGATGGATCGCCCACGCTCGCAAAAAGATGCCATTAAAAATATAGCGGCAGACAGTTTATACAGCAAATTCATCAGCAACATATACCATGATATTCATTTAGATTCTGCAGGACTGACGGAACAGGTTTTCGAAAAGGCTTTAACTGGTTTTTATAACATGAAATACTCTGGCCTTTTACATACCAAATCGATTTTAACCATTGCTGATTTTGACCAGGAAAGCACTAAAAAGCGACTATACATTATTGACCTGGCCCGTAAAAAGTTAATTTTAAATACATGGGTGGCACACGGGCAGAATAGTGGTGGCGATAAACCATCAACATTTTCGAATAACATCAACTCAAACCAGAGCAGTTTGGGATTTTATTTAACTGGCGAAATATATTATGGCAAACATGGTCGTTCGCTTAAATTGGATGGCATGGACCAGGGTTTTAACAACAACGCGAGAGAAAGATCAATTGTGGTACATGGTGCAAATTACGTGAGCCAGAAAAGTATAGATGAATTGGGAAGATTAGGCAGAAGCCAGGGTTGTCCTGCGGTTTCGGCTAAATTGGCGGATCATGTCATCAACACCATTTCAGACCGAACGGTGCTTTTTATCAATAATTCAGATCAATTATATTATTCCTCTTTTTTAAATGAAACCCTGGCAGCAAGTGTGGCTTTAAACCAACAACAAGTTTTCGCCTCCAATATGGATTAATGGTGTTTAATATAGTTCGCGTTTAGTTTTTGGGGTAAAATACTGATGAAAAGTGATTGGCTTCCTGCAAGCAAATCCCATACCCAACGATTGCTATCAACTGATTTCTCGCCGCAATCTATAACCTCGGCGCGCTTGAGTAGTTTTTTAACGATCGCCTGAACCCATTTGATTTTTACCATACGGTTGAAATGTAAACCCAGATAATCACAATATACATGTACCAGAATTTCAACGATTAGCGAGGCATTGGAAATAGCAAGCGACTTTCCAAAATGTTGTTCATAATCGGCCTTAATTGTGTTGACCAAAAGTTCAAACCGTTGTGACCTAACAGCTGCTTTTCCCTCGAGATATGCCCAGAGTTGTGCATTACTATACACACGAACCAACTTTGGCTCAAGCACAACGTTAATTTTATTTCCTTTCAGTTCGTAAATTTTATCCATTAATAAAAATATTGCAGGGATTAGATGGAGCTAATATTAATTTGTTAATCAACCCGATATAAAAACTGCCGATATAAACGATGGACAAATTTATCAGATAATTGTTTACCAAAAGGCGTATTAGAAGGCATTGTGAGTAATTTTTTTAAGCGGTTGCTAAAATTTTAATCATCTTTGGCGTTGAAAAGATAAGCCCATTCATGAAGATTGTAATTGCAGAAAAGCCTTCTGTTGGTCGTGAACTTGCTAAAGTTTTTGGAGCAACCACCAGAAAAGATGGATACATTGAAGGTAAAGGATATTCTTTTACCTGGGCATTCGGGCATTTATTACAATTGGCTCCTCCTCAGGATTACGGTTTTATTGGCTGGAGGAAGCAACATTTACCGATGCTTCCACAAAAGTTTAAGCTTGCCGTCAGGAAGATTAAAACAAAAGATGGATTTGTAGAAGATCCGGCAGTACGCAAGCAATTAGACACCATAAAAAAACTTTTTGATGAAGCAAGCGAAATCATTGTGGCAACGGATGCGGGACGCGAGGGCGAATTAATTTTCAGGTACATTTATTATTACCTGAAATGTAAAAAACCATTCAAACGCCTTTGGATTTCTTCACAAACCGATGAAGCTATAAAAGACGGATTCAGAAATTTAAGACCCGGAACAGATTACGATACTTTATTTAATTCTGCCCATTGCCGCTCAGAGTCTGATTGGCTGGTGGGCATGAATGCTACACAGGCATTGAGTATTTCAGCCGGTAACAGAACGGTCCTTTCATTAGGAAGGGTACAAACACCAACCCTTGCGATGATCTGCGCTCGTTTTTTAGAAATTAAAAATTTCGTTCCCCAAACCTATTACCAGATCAGCATTTTGCTGGCTAAAGATGAACAGGTTTTTAAAGCAATATCAACCTCGAATTATAAGGAAAAGGAAGAAGTAGAAAAGTTATTTGCGCTTGTGGAAGATGTAGCCTCTGGCTTTCCAGCAGGTGGAAACATTACGGCTGTAGAAGCCAAACCAAGAAAAGAACCACCTCCGCTATTGCACGATCTAAGCAGTTTGCAGCAGGAAGCCAATAAGAAAAAGGGATATACCGCCGATCAGACACTTAATATTTTACAAAACCTGTACGAAAGCAAATTGGTTTCCTATCCACGTACCGGATCGCGTTATATTGGCGATGATGTTTTTGCCGAGGTTCCAGATCTGATTGCAAAATTCACCCAGCATACCGAATTTGGGAAGCAAGCGCAGTTTTTGCAAACCATTGCTTTAAATAAACGGAGTGTCAATGCTAAAAAAGTGACTGATCACCATGCAGTTTTACCGACAGGTGAACAAGCTTATGGATTGAGTCCGGATAAACAAGCTGTATACGATATGGTTGTTGGACGGATGATGGAGGCATTTCACCAGGAATGCATTAAGGAATTAACCAAAATAACCATTCAATCAGGTGTTACTTTTGTAGCCAATGGAACAGTAATCCGTTCTGCAGGCTGGCGTGCTGTTTTTAACGACCCTGAAGATGACAAAAAGGACGAAGACAATGCAGCATTACCAAAAGTGGTTGTTGGAGAGCAGTTGCCAATCACGGAAAAATCTCTTTTAGAAAAACAAACCAAGCCTAAGCCCATGTATAACGAAGCTTCTTTATTAAAAGCATTGGAAACGTGCGGTAAGGAGATTGAAGACGAGGAATTACGTTATGCCATGAAAGATAGTGGTTTGGGCACACCGGCAACACGTGCATCCATTATCGAAACCTTAATTATCAGAGAATATATTACAAGGGAAAAAAGGAATCTTGTGCCTACCAATAAAGGCTTGGCTGTTTACGAAGTGGTGAAGGATAAACAGATTGCACAAGCTGAACTTACGGGACAATGGGAAAAAAGACTGGAAGAAATCCGTTCCGGTTCATCAGTAAAAGATTTTAAATCTGAAATCACGGAATACACCAAAACCATTACGCACGAATTATTAATTGCTGGTGCAAGTATATCGGGCAAACTCGAAGAAGAAAAGAAACTGGAAAAGGTTTAGATTATAAATCCATAAATTCCCAGGCGCTGTGGTAGGCATTCAGTTCTTCTGTATATCGGATAAAATCCGCATAAAAATCAGATTTTGATAATGTAGCGCTATCGCCAATAACCACCAGCTTTTTCCTGGCCCTGGTCATTGCTACATTCATTCTTCTCGTATCCGATAAAAAGCCGATGCTTCCATCACCATTACTTCTGGTCAGACTGATATAAACCACATCCCGTTCCTGCCCCTGAAAACTATCAATGGTATTTACCGCAATTTTATCGCAATATGGAATCAAAATTTCATTTTCCTGAAGCAAGGTATTTAATAGCTGAACCTGTTGCTTATAGGGAGAAACAATAGCAATAGATGGAAAGCCTCCGGTAGAGTTTTGAATTAATAAACCGGCTACCAAATGTGTTAAATGTTTAATCAAAAATGCAGCTTCATCTGGATTGGTGGTGCTGGTTCCGTCTAATTTTTCATCGTAACTGCAGCCTGCCGTATCAATAAACTGGATCGGTTCATCGCCAGTAAATAATAAACGATCTGCAACAGACCGATGAGCCTTTAAAGCATTTTTATAAAATACCTGAGAAGAATAACCCATTATAGCTGTGTTCATCCTATACTGTTCATTTAACAACACAACTGATTCTGGATGAAGATTTACTGCTTTTTCCAATAAAGTATTACTTAAACCATTTTTGGCTGCCTCATTTGATTTTATGGTTGGCGATAGTTGGAGGTGGTCGCCAGCCAATATTACTTTCTGTGCCTTTAAAATCGGTATCCAGCAAGCTGGCTCTAAAGCCTGACCCGCTTCATCAATTACAATAGTATTATACTTTAAATTCCGTACGGTATAATGGTTAGCCCCTACCAAGGTGGCAGTGATAATCTGTGCTTTGAAAAAAAGATTATCCATGATATACTGTTCCGTTTTTTCTACTTCTTTTCCGATTTTATGTGCTTCATCAAATAAGGCCTTGCGTTGTTCGCGCTCGGCTTTACCAAAACTCCGCTTATATTTATGGGCCATATTTTTATACTCATTGGCCTGTTTTTTTAAAGCTCTAATGGTTTTCATCTCCGGATGATCGGCCATTTGATGATCAAGCGTAGCTGACATTAGTTTTTCAGAAACTCTTGCAGGGTTGCCCACACGGATTACTTTTAATCCTTCGGCAACTAACTTCTCGGTGAGTAAATCAACAGCGGTATTACTTGGTGCTACCACCAGCATTTTTTGGTCGCTATGTTTGATCAATGACTTTATAGCATGCACCAATGTAGTCGTTTTTCCGGTACCTGGCGGCCCATGAACTACAGCCAGCTGGTCTGCCGCGATAATTTTATTAACCGCCAATTGCTGTGAATCATTTAACGTGTTGGGAATAATAAATTTCTCCACACTACGAAAGGAAGGTTTTTCTCCCCCTGTTAAAATACGGATCAATTTATTTTCTGATTCATTTTCGGCTAAGTTTGCGGCTTGCTTTAGTGCATGCTGCATCTCGTCGTAACTGTTATTATCAAAAAGCAAATCTACACCAAGTTTGCCATCTCTTGTCCAATCTGGCAGCTCATCAACACGGAAACTGATTTTCATCCTGTTACCACTTTGATGATTGATGATCCCTTCCAGCCGATCTTCCTTGGCATCGTGATTGGAAAATAATACCACGGCAGCACCAAATCGGAACTGATGAGAAAAATCCTGGTGGGTTGTCCTTTCCAGCTCTAATGTTAAATAATCGCCACGGCCTATTTCAGTATTTCTAATCGCAATAGGGTACCAGGTTAAGCCCAAAGCCCTCCTATCGGCAGCCGAAGTGTTTTCAGTAAGTTTTAAGTATGATTGTAAATCTTCGTTCCGCTCGGTATCGAGCAAATCCTGAAGCTTTTTAAAATATTCTTTTGGCAAAGTTTGGTGATTAATTGTGGTATTGTTTGATAACTGAAAACTGCTAATTACAAACTGCTTATTATAAAACGAGCTGTTGGTGTAACCTCAACAAAGTCTCTTCCGCATCATCACAAAAGCCAGGATGCACTTTTGAGCATTGCACTACTGTACTTCTGGTTGCTGTAAGCCACCTAAAACGGGAAGCCTGGTCATATTGACCAATCGGCCCCGATCCTACTGCAGCTGTACTTATTCTTTCAAAAGCACATAAGTTTTCTTTTAGCTCTTCTAAATCTACTGCTGCAGAAAAAGCCTTTATTCTTTTCTCATCCAGGGCAAAAATACTTTTTAAAAACTTTTGCTTGGCACAAAACAAAATAATGCCCACATTAATAAATTCTTCACGCTCTACCCTGGGCATTACGCGAATCACGGCATACTCAAATAAGAATTTCCCTTGCATGCTGTGCTTCTTTTAAAAATATAGTTGAATGCGCTAACCTAGTTGTAAGGAAATGTTTATAGGCTTCGCGATGTGCTGTTTTGCTCTCAAAGTTTGTTTCACCTTCCAACCAATCATCAGGAATAAGGTTAATTACAGCTCCTATCTTTTCAGGATCAAGTAATTTACTAAACTCTTCATTTACGCTTTCCAATTCGGAGGCCCATGGCAACAATACATGGTCTTTTACTAAAATGAAAGGCTTAATTGCCTGTTCTTCCCAATTTTGCCAGGAATGATGAAAATACAATGCAGCGCCATGGTCGATTAACCAAAGTTCTTTATGCCATAGCAACATATTGGTATTACGGCAGGTACGGTCCATATTGGTTAAAAAACAATCCAGCCATACAATTTGCGAAGCGAGTTTAGCATCTACAGTAGTTACGGTCGGATCAAATGTAATTGCGCCTGATAAATAGTGTAACGCCAAATTTAAACCTACACTGGCTTTTAGCAGATCCTGAATTTCTTCGTCGGGCTCTGTCCTTCCAAAAGCTTCATCCAAATTGGCGAAAACCAACTCAGGTACGCGTAAACCAAGGTAGCGGGCAATCTCGCCACCAATTAATTCGGCAATTAAAGCGCGGGCGCCCTGTCCTGCTCCTCTAAATTTCAGTACATATAAAAAATTATCATCAGCCTCTGCAATGGCCGGCATAGAGCCACCTTCGCGCAAAGGCGTAACGTATCTGATTACATTTACCGTTCTAAGTTGTAAATCGTTCATATTTGAAGATAGAGTAGCCATTTATTTTGTTTAGGCACAATTCTACACTTGCTGCAAATTTAGCAGAATTCCAATAATAAATTGGTCAAAGTTTGGTCGTAAAGATTCGAACGAAATCTAGTGATCAAGCCTGATTGGTCTTTTTGAAATCAATAGGAACGAATAAAGTAAGCAACGAGGTCCGATAACATTTTTCATTCGTTTCGAAGAAAAGGATTGTTTCTTTAAAAACACAATATGCTTACTTATTAACTATCTACTTGTAATTATCCGCACTATTGCCGACAATACCTCGGCAATGTCTTCATTGCGAGGAGCACCTATAAAGCACTCTTTTGTGTTTGCAGTCTTTTCTATAAAGATTGCCAGCCTGTTGCCGGCAGGCTTAGTCGGCTGAAAGAGCCCTCTCGCGATGATGATTTACTTTGATGTACCGCCGGGTTATTTATTTCCATAAAATAAATAATTCAAAGGATGAGATCTTTTTACATTTAATCGTGCCCTAAATAAGCAATGCCTGCAGGAGTTATAGCCGCCGACCATTGTACTGATTCGCGGTTAATTTTAATCAGGCCCATGCTTTCTAACTCCTCATATTCTTCTTCCATTCCACCCAAAACCGAGGAACTCACCTGTTGATTGATTACCTCAAGTAGAGATATAATTTCTGATCTTTCCATAACATTATGAATTAGTTATATTTTAATTAACATACATGCAATTAAAAATGTTTACTGCTTAAATAAACATTTTCGAGGGATTAAGGTTGTATCTATATCTTCATTTAATTACTATGGAAACACACCTTTACCACTTATTTTTTATGGCTTTACCTGTAGCCTGCATTGCCTGGACGGTTACCAAGGAAGAGATCTTCAGAGAGGCACGTGAATTTTGTGTAGACCGTTCGAAAAACTGCGACAAACTGGTAAAAAGGAAGTTTTTTTATGTATTTACCTGTGAATATTGTTTTAGCCACTATGTAACTTTGATCTTGCTTTTTATGACCAGGTTTACTTTAATTTATCCAGACTGGCGCGGCTATATCATTGCTTTTTTTTCAGTCGTATGGGTGGCCAATGTTTACATGAGTTTGTATAACATTATCCGTATCGATTTAAAAAAAGAAAAAATCAAAGTTCAGAAAGAAGAATCAGCACTCAAGAATGATTGAAACCGATTGTTATGGTTGCTGTTTTAAAATGATAACCTGCTTTTATGCCATCATCAGTAATCAAATATTTCAGTTATGATGAAGTTACAAAAACATTAAAAATCATTTTTGTAACCAATATGGTTTATCTGTACAAAAACGTCCCCGAAAAGATTTATAAAATGTTCAAAGCATCAGGATCTAAAGGCCGGTATTTTAACAACCACATTAAAGATAAATTTAAGTTTCAAAAAATAGAAGAAGAATAATATGCCCGAAGGTCCATCAATTGTAATATTAAAAGATTTAATTAAGGAACTCCATTTGGGCAAACCTGAAGTATTAGAAGTGACAGGTAATGTAAAAAATCTGGATAAGGATAGGTTACTTCATCAAAAAGTTGCGGATTTTAAAAGCTGGGGAAAACATTTTCTAATCTGCTTTCATGATTTCACCGTCCGTATCCATTTTATGCTATTTGGCAGCTATCTCATCAATGCGCGCAAAAAAACGCCTCTAAAACTGGGGCTTGTTTTTAAACAAGATGAATTGAACTTCTATACTTGCAAAGCTGACCTCCTGGAAGGAAACGTTAGCGAACATTATTCCTGGGAAAACGATGTGATGGCTGATGAATGGGATAGCCATGTAGCTATTAAAAAGCTTAAAGAAAAACCACAGGCGCTGGTATGTGATGTGTTGCTTGATCAGCAAATTTTTAGCGGAGTGGGCAACATTATTAAAAATGAAGTCTTATATCGTACCCGCATACATCCCTTAGCTAAAATTGAAAATTTATCACCTGCAAAATTAAAGGCATTGGTTAACGAGGCCAGGAATTACAGCTTTGATTTTTTAAAATGGAAAAAGGAAAATATGCTAAGTAAACATTGGGAGATCTATAACCAGCAAACATGCCCCCTTAAACACCAAGTACTCAAAAAAGAGCTGGGCAAAACGCATCGTCAGACTTACTTTTGCGAAAATTGCCAGATTCTTTTTTAATGAACCAAAATGTATAACAAGTCAATTTTTCCCTGATCATCCGTAAATCATTAAAAGATAATAGCTTAGCTTATCAAAGCAAATTACCCAAACAACAAACTATAATCTTAAAGTAAAAGAAATGCTTTATTTAAAATAATTTGTTGGATTTTTCAAAACTTGCCCTATATTTGTCCTCGAGAGCGTTAATTTAGATACGGGTATATGGCTTAGGCTGTATGCCCGTTTTTTATGTTGGCTGTTGATGCATATGAAATTACTTCATCCAAACAGATCCTCAACCAAGGTGTATACGCTTCAGGATTATGCTCGATATCTTTTACCAAAGCTTCCAGATCTACATATTTGAAACTTTCTACTTCTTCATGATTGATCACGGGTAATTGATCACTCATACCAAAAAAAACATGGTCTATTTCATGCTCTGTTAAGCCATTCTCAAATATCGCTTTATAGGTGAATTTAAACAGAAAGTTTAATTCACATTCCAGCCCCATTTCCTCCATCAACCTTCTTTTAGCTGCCTGCATGTTACTTTCTCCTATACGTTGATGGCTACAACAGGTATTTGTCCATAAACCCCTAGAATGATATTTACTCAGCGCTCTTTGCTGAAGTAACAATTCACGTTTAGAATTAAAGATAAAAACCGAAAAGGCACGGTGCAATAAACCCTTCTCGTGTGCCTCCATTTTGTCCATCTGCCCTTTCGGCACATCCTCCTCATCTACCAGAATAACTTGCTCTTCCATCTATATAACATTTAACTTATTGCGTATAATGGAATCAAACATTAAACCAACTTTATGGGTGTTCGAAATCCTGATCCGTTCAGTCATGATCTTTTCCGCACTTAAGCGTTTGATCTTCACAAATAATTTTTTATAATAGATATAAGACAGGTACACTCCATTCCTGGAAGTAGCAGGCAATAGTTTAATACCTGTTAATGCAATAGCAAATTCATTTTCAATCTCCTTTTCAATTTCTTGTTTTTGCTGATCGCAAAATACGGCTAAGTTAACGTTAGGAAAATAATTTCGGCTAAGCGTTTGATGATCAGCTTTAACGTCCCTTAAAAAATTGACTTTTTGAAATGCAGAACCTAATTTCATAGCATAAGGTTTCAGGTACTCATAATCTACATCGCCTCCATGTGTAAAAACTTTTAAGCACATCAATCCTACTACCTCTGCCGAACCTAAAATATAATCGTTATAAAGTTCGGGTGTATATTTTTGTGTGGAAAGGTCCATCTCCATGCTTCTAAGAAAAAGAGTAATTAATTCTTCGTCTATCTGATACTGATTAACAACCTTTTGAAATGAATTTAAAATCGGATTTAAACTAATGCCCAGGTTAATGGCTTCAAAAGTATCCTCCTTAAATTTTTCCAGTAAAAATTTCTTGTCATATTGATGAAAGCTATCTACAATTTCGTCTGCTAAACGTACAAAGCCGTAAATAGCATGTATGGGCTGGCGTATTTCTTTGCCAAGAAAATAGATACCATAAGAAAAGCTGGTGCTATACAACTTAGTGGTGAGCCGGCTACAATTGCCAGATAATTGATCAAAGAGTTCTTTCATGTATAAGAGGGTGATTCTATTGTTTTTTCAAATTCATCAAGCGTTTTAATCCAGTTGATGTGATCGATATGGCTAAGCTTACTAATAATCTCACTGTTTCCTGCGAGATGAATTTTTGCGGTTGAGCATATTTCAGACAGTTGATCTATGTATTGTTGGGCAACTGATGGTAATCTGGATTTTATCATAAAAAACATCACATGGCCTACATTCAAGGCTGAAAATATCCGCTTAATCGAATCGAGCGGAACTTTGCTGCCTAAAAAAATAACGTGATGGTGTTTTATCCTAAGCATGTAACTGGCAAAAAGCAGTCCGATGTCATGGTCCTCATCTTCAGGCAAAAAAAGCAACCAACTTTGTCCATAATCCTCTCTTAATGGAAGGTTATTGATATGGCTAAATATTTTCTGGCGGATGATATTGGATAAAAAATGTTCGTGTGCAGGGCAGATATCATCTTTTCGCCACATCAAACCCAAACGTAACAATAATGGATAAATGATTTTCCGGTAACAGTTAGAAAGTCCAATCTGATTGATGCTTCGATCAATTAATTGATTAAAGGTTTGTTCGTCAAAAGCCAGTCCGTATTTGATCAGTTGAGCAACATAATAGTCATCTTGTCTGTCGCCAGCAGAATAACTGAACTGCCGATCAAGAAGCTCATCTATTTCGCCATCTGAAAGGCTGCATATTTTAGAAATTTTTAAGCCGCTTTTATTTAAACTTACAATATTTAATAGTTTTCTAAGCTGTTGATCATCATATAAACGTGTGTTACCTTCAGATCGCAATGGACTTAGCGCATTGTAACGTTGCTCCCAGATCCTGATGGTATGAGAATGGATGCCCGAAAGCTGCTCAAGATCTGCAATAGAATAAGTCATTTTTGTTTAAATATATTCAATAAAACTTAAACAAAAAGCAGATGAAAAAGTTTTTTATTAAATATACTAATTTACCAAAGCTAAAGTCTTATCTAATTTAGCGTAAAAGATCATCTAATTCCTACAAACAAAACGAAGAATGAAGTAATTTGAATTTTCGGATTTTTTTCTGCCGTTGAAGTCATACTATCTTTACATCTATTACAAACATTCCACCAATTCAAATTATATTTAAATACCTTATGAAATTCTAAGCCATAAGTTACTTTCAAGAATTAAAACAGAAGAAAAAATAGACTAAAAAGCTTTTTCTGTAAGCAATACACCCCTTTCTCCATTACCGGTTTCTATGGTATGTACATGTTTATAAGAATGGCTAAAGAAGTCATAACCATGTTCTCTCTGCTTAATAGCTACGGTACTCATTGGATAATTTCTATTGGTTTGCATACATAATAAATTACCATTGGCCAGTAGTAGAAAATCACAGTCATAACCTTGCTCCTGCAGTTCAATAACCTTTTTTGTAATGGATACGTTTAATCTGTTTGCTGTGCGGATGCTGTTTTTCATAGGAATGTTGTTTTAGATCGTGAGGTATAATTGATCTGGATATTAAATATAGGCTATTAATAAATACGTTACGAAATATAATATATTATCATTCAATGATTTAATATGATATTTGTTGGTTAATCTCTAATGTATTAACCCTATGGCCTGTAAATTTGTTTTTTCTTAATAATTAAATTATTCGTGTAGCAGTTTTTTATTTGGCAGGTAAGTTATTGATATGATTAAACTAAATTATAAAAATATAAACAAGTTGCATTGTAGTTCAAACACTTGTAATAAATCTGTCTGCAAATTGATTCAAAATAATTATTCAAGGAATAACTCATTCTGAATAACATACTTTCAGTTTTCATTACCTGTTATCACCAACTGTTTTACATTTTCATCAGGAATTGAAACATTAAGCCTAAAACTTTGTATTAGGTTTAGCTAATTTATTAATAATTGATTGATCTGTTTTGAAAAGAGTGTTGGTTGTGGATGATGATCCAGACGTATTAGAAGTTTTCCAGGAAGTATTAGAAACTGAACATTATAAGGTTTACCCATTGCTTTCCCCAAGGTATATTTTTAAAACCATTAGAGATTTCAGGCCTAATCTGATTATTCTGGACATTATGTTGAATGGAATGGATGGACGTGCCGTATTTAAAGAGTTAAGGTTAAATCCTGAAACAGCTGGCATTCCTATTATCATGGCATCGGCGAGATACGATGAAAGTTATATCACATCGCAAAAGTATCATCCTGATGATTATTTGGAAAAACCTTTTAACATCGCAGATTTACTAAGAAAAGTAGGTGCTTTAATGGAAAACTAAAAAAAATTTAAATATGAAACTACAACTACTAACAACTCTTCTACTGCTAATGGCCATGGCCTCAGCCAGAATCATGGCACAAAACAGGCCAGATAAACTCTATTCAATGAGTGGAATTGGATTTGCATTTCCCGTTGGAGAAACCTCGGATTATTTTAAGCCCAAATTTTCAACCTCATTAGGTTTAAATTTAGGCTTAGGCGATAGGGGTTTATTCCTTTATCCAAAAGTAAGTTTACATGCTTTCACTTTTAATCAGATTACGCCGGATGCAGGCTACGCTTATACTTTGCAAAAAGGAAGAGCGACCACCTATTTATTAAACATCGCCTTAGGATATCGTAAAATTGTGAACAAATGGGCATTTTATGGTTTTGCTGGCGCAGGTGGTGGATTTATCCTTACCCCTCAAGTTACAGTTAACTCATCAAGCTTACAGGTTATACAGGACAACAAATCTAATGGTTTAGGAATTGCTGAAGGAGGTGCCGGCATTGAGTATAATATAGGAGGTGCCAATTTATTTGTAGAGGCCAGTTACATGTATGGTTTTAGTAAGATCCAGAACAGGACTTTTAATACGGTACCCATTTCTGTGGGTATTAAACCTAATTTAAGCAAATTGCTTAACAAACTCAAATAACAGTAATATACAAATTATGGAAGCGGTTACGTTAAATAGGTAACCGCTTTTTTTATGCTAAAGAAATAGTCAAAATAATTTTTATACTAATTATTTTAGCATAAATTTGTAGTTTAAATTAATTTTAATGTTATACGCAGTTGTAGATATTGAGACCACTGGTGGTCATGCCTCGGCAAATGGTATTACTGAAGTTGCCATTAACATTCATGATGGTAACCAAATCGTTGAAACTTATACTACGCTGATTAATCCTAAGCAACCGATACCCATTTATATTACAGCGCTTACTGGTATTGATGATAGCATGTTGGTAAATGCCCCCACTTTTGATGATGTTGCTTTACAAATTTATCAACTCTTAAATGATAAGGTTTTTGTGGCACACAATGTCAACTTCGATTATTCTTTTTTAAAACATCACTTAGCGGCTTCCGGATATGATTTACAATGCAAAAAGCTGTGTACAGTTAGGTTGAGCAGAAAACTGATCCCTGGTAAATCATCATATAGTTTAGGAAAACTTTGTACGGTCTTGCAGATACCGATTCAAAACCGGCACCGGGCCGCAGGTGATGCGGATGCAACCAGTATCTTATTCAATTTATTACTGGAATATGATCAGGAGGGCCTAATAGCCGAAATGCTGAAAAAAACATCAAAAGAACAGGTTTTGCCCCCGCATTTGGATAAAGCATCCATTTTGAGATTGCCTGACCGACCTGGTGTATATTATTTTAAAGATAGTAAAGGCAAAATTATTTACGTTGGAAAAGCTAAAAATTTAAAAAAACGCGTCACCAGTCACTTCACCGGTAATACCCCCAACCGGCAACGTCAGGATTTTTTACGAAATATCCATCATGTTGACTATGTTACTTGTGGTACGGAACTGATGGCATTGATTTTAGAAGCCAATGAAATTAAACGTCTATGGCCTGAAAACAACCGCGCAATGAAACGTTATGAGCATAAATATGATTTATATGTTTTTGAAGATCAAAATGGTTATTTACGTTTAGCAATAGATAAACATAAAAAAAACAACAATGCCCTGCAAAGCTTTAATAGCTTACTGGAAGGTTATAATTTTTTAAATCAATTAATTGATAAGTATCAGCTTTGTGCAAAGCTCTGCTACTTGCAAAAAACAGCAACTAAATGTTATGCGCATGAAAACGGCCAATGTTTTGGTGCGTGCAGCGGAATAGAAACGGTTAGCGTTTACAATAAAAAATTAAATGCGGCACTAATTGACATTCAAAATCAGCAACCTAGCTTTGCATTGGTAGATGATGGCAGAGAAGAAGATGAATTCAGCTGTTTGGTGGTGGAAAACGGCAAGTTTTATGGAATGGGTTATTTTACTGATAAAAATTACCTATCTGATGGACTGGCACCGATTAAAAATGATTTATCTACATACCAGTCAAATAGCTACATCCTAAATTTAATTCTGAATTACGCAGAACAATACCCGCAGAAATTGTATAAATTGTAACATTTTTTATATTAATGAATTCATTAACCTTTTACTAATCACTGCCTTTCCTTGATGAGGTCGTAGAACTACCCCATTTCGACAAAACTTCCTTCCGGGTAAATCATAAATTCTTTGCTACGTTGAATATCAAAAAATGCAGGTAATAGTTAAATTATCAGCAATTGATCAGTCCGTTTTCTGCGATTTTAATTCGAAAAGGATATGGCCGGCCACCGGTTCATGGGACAACCAAGGCTGGACACTTACGCTTTCTTGTTGTAATGTAGCATCTGCAAAACTTTCAGAAAAATATTCAGATCAATTGTCTCAAATCCCCCTACAATTTTTCTTTTTTAGCAAGGTCAACTTCACTACCCGTTCCCTATCTTTACTTTTATAAATATAAAACGTTATGACAAAATCACTTTGGATCAACCTTCCGGTAAAAGACATTGATAAATCTAAAGCATTTTTTACGCAACTTGGTTTTACGCTCAATCTGCAATACGGTGCTCGTGAAGATTCGGCCTGTTTGTTAGTAGGGGAAAGCAATTTGGTGATTATGCTCTTCGAAGAGGATTTGTATGAAAGTTTTGTAGGAACCAGCATTTCCGATAAACGTAGTGGTAGCGAAGTATTATTTTCTTTCGATGCAGAAAGTCCGGAAGAAGTAGATAACCTTGCTGAAAAAGTGGTGGCTGCCGGTGGAACACTCTATAGCGAGCCCGGTTATAAGGATGGCTGGATGTATGGCTGTGGTTTTATTGATCTGGATGGTCAGAGGTGGAATATTCTTTACATGGATATAAGCAAAATGCCCTTGGGTTAGTGCCCATTAATAGAAAATAATAGGTCGTAGCGCCATGCTGCGACCTAAAACAGTTACACTTCTTCTAAAGCCGATTTGATAGCTATATAGATGTAATCAAGATCTTCATCACTGATAATGTAAGGAGCAAGAATATAAATAATGTTTCCAAGTGGCCTTAATATAATTCCTTTTTCTAAAAAGTAGGTATACAACAGATTACGAAGATTACTTAAATAAGACGTCTCATTACCTGTTTCCCACTCAATAGCAATAATAGTACCTGTTTGCCTTATTGCTTTAACTTTAGGATGCGCTTTAATCTCACCTAAAAATAAAGCGTGTTTGGCCTCTACTCTTTTGATATTGGCCATTGTTTCATCCTGCAATAAAATATCTAAACTTGCTAAAGAAGCAACACAGGCAATTGGGTTTGCAGTAAAAGAATGTCCGTGGTAAAGTGTTTTTAATTTATCATCACTTAAAAAAGCGTCAAATATTTCACGGGTACAGGCAGTAATTCCCAAGGGCATAGTTCCGCCTGTTAAACCTTTACTTAAACAAATAATATCTGGCTTGTTGCTAAGCTGATCACATGCAAAGTAGCTACCTGTCCGGCCAAATCCAGTCATCACCTCATCCGCAATGATTAAAACACCTGCTTGCTTACAGGCAGCAATTAGTTTATCAAGGTATTTCGCTTTATACATCAGCATACCGCCCGAACCTAAAATTAAAGGTTCGAAAATAAAACAGGCGGTATCGGTAAGATCTGAGATGTAAGCCGTAAGATGTGAAATATTGTCTTCATTAGGCAGATCTATGAAATCGACATCAAACAATAAACTATTAAAAGCGTCGGTAAAAATACTACGTCCACTTACCGACATGGCGCCAAAAGTATCACCATGATAAGCATTTTTAAAAGCCAGAATGCGGGTTTTGGGTTTTCCTTTATTATCCCAAAACTGCAGGCACATTTTTAAGGCTACTTCAACCGCTGTCGATCCATTGTCCGTATAAAAAACTTTATCTTGTTTTCCCGGTAATATGGTTAGTAGCCTTTCTGCAAGCAATACAGCAGGCTCATGCGTAAAACCTGCAAAAATTACATGTTCAAGTACATTGAGCTGCTCGGCTACCTTTTCTGCAATATGAGGGTGTGCATGACCATGAATATTTACCCACCAGGATGAAACCGCATCAATATACCTTTTTCCATTTTCATCAAAAACATACACGCCCTCTCCCCTGACAATCGGAATATGTGGCAAGGCATTTTTCATTTGGGTGTAAGGATGCCAGATGACCTTTTTATCACGTTCAGCTAAGCTCTGTTTTGTATTGAACGCTTCGGTTCTAGACATATCAGACATATAAATTACAGTTTATTCAAATATTGATTTTTTAGCAATTCAGCTACAGTTTTATCTGTTTTAAAGGTGATATCTTCGATATTTAAATCTTCAATTTTTACCCATCTGAAAGCCTGAAGGATATCGCCCTCTCCATCGAAATCGTAAATCTTATCTTTAAAAGCCAATTGCAGGGGTGCTTTTTCTTTAACCAGATAATATACACTAATCACCTGGCTATCGTTAAACGATGATTTTTCGTAAAAATCCGTGGTGTAAAAATGCGATAACACCTCTATTTCGGCTTCACATTCTTCCATAAACTCACGTTTTAGCCCATCAATCAAACCTTCGCCCAATTCCAAACCGCCGCCTGGAAATTTACTGAAACGGATTCCATATTCTTGTTCGTCACTCACTAAAACCTCAATATCGTGGTTAATCAGGAGTCCGTAAACGCGGACATTAAAGTAGCTCATTCGAAATGTTTTTTATTTTTGATGACTATTTCGGGTGTCCAAATGATCTCTTTCTTAAAAGCCTCTGCCCTAACCGGACATTCGCTCATGTGGCAATAATGGCAACATTCAGGCAAACAAGGATCGGCATGGATAAACAGCTCAGCCTTACGCACACCATTTGAATTAATCAAATCATCAATTTGAGAAATTTCCCGGTGAACTTTATTCAAATCGAAATAATAAGGCAATGTTACATGGCAATCGATATGAAATTCAGGTCCATATTGCTGCGTGCGCAGGTTATGAACATCAATCCATGGATTATGCCGGTTTTTTTGCAAAACCTCTACGACTTCTTCAACCAATGTAAAATCGCTCTCGTCCATTAGTCCCCCCACTGAACCCCGCGTAAGCCGATAACCCGAATAAATGATATAAAAACCTACCAGAACTGATAGAAAGCTATCCAACCAAATTATATTTGTCAGTTGAATCAAGATCAAGCCTACCACAATAGCTACACTTGTATAAGTATCGGTAAGTAAGTGCCGGCCGTCAGCTTCCAAAGTAATGGAATGTTGATCTTTGCCAACATTGATCAGGTACAATCCTACAATCATATTAATTAACCCGGTAATACCAATAATTAGTGTTCCGGTTAATAACTCGCCCACCACATGCGGATAAATAAGGTTGTATGATGATTTAAAAATAATCACCACCCCCGCAATCAAAATTAGGATCCCCTCAACAAAAGCAGAGAAAAACTCAACTTTTCCGTGGCCATATGGGTGATTTTCGTCCCGCGGCTGCGTACTTAGATAAATGCTATAAAAGGCGAAACTCCCGGCAATTACGTTTACAATGCTTTCTGCCGCATCGGTTAAGATCGCGTTAGAACCGGTAATAAAATACGCAACAAACTTAGCCAACATCAGCACCACGCTCACTACCAGTGAAATTATTATGGCTTTCTTTTTTACCGACACACGAATATTTTTTTCAAAAATACGCTTATCGAATAAATTAAATGAGAAAAACTATGTCTTTTTTAGTGCAGAATAATATTTGGTTTATATATTTGCGCTCAAAGTAATTAACCATGAGCACCTTATCTAAAAGAATCAACAGCCTATCAGAATCAGCAACCCTTAAAATGACTAAACTTGGTCGCGAGCTAGCATCAAAGGGTGTCAATATCATCAGTTTAAGTGTCGGTGAACCTGACTTTAATACACCAGACCATGTTAAAAATGCTGCTAAACAGGCCTTAGACGAAAATTATACCCGTTATTCGCCAGTACCGGGCTACCCAGACCTTCGCCAGGCCATTGTTAATAAACTGAAAACGGAAAACAACCTCGATTATGATATTTCGCAGATTGTTGTTTCAACAGGTGCAAAACAATCTTTATCAAATGTGATCCTTACCTTAATTGATCCAGAAGATGAGGTAATTATACCAACGCCTTATTGGGTTTCTTACTCGGAGATGGTGACCCTTGCAGAAGGGAAATCAGTTTTTATTGATACGGATATTGAAAGTGATTTTAAGATTACACCTGCGCAGTTAGAAGCTGCCATTACGCCAAAATCGAAATTATTTATGTTTTCTTCGCCATGTAACCCAACGGGTTCGGTTTACAGCAAAGAAGAATTGGCAGCATTGGTAGCTGTTTTTGAAAAACATCCCAACATTTATATCCTTTCTGATGAGATTTATGAGCACATCAACTTTGTAGATAAACACGAATCTATTGCGCAGTTTGATAGTATTAAAGACCGTGTAATTATTGTGAACGGATTTTCTAAGGCTTTTGCCATGACAGGTTGGAGATTAGGTTATATTGCAGCAAGCAAAGAAATTGCTGCTGCTAATGATAAGTTGCAGGGACAGACAACCTCTGGTACATGTTCTATTGCCCAAAGAGCCGGAATTGTGGCTTATGAGCAAGGTTTAGCTAGCGTTCTGGAAATGAAAGAAGCATTTTTGCGCCGCAGAGAATTGGTTTACAATTTGTTAAACGAAATTCCGGGGGTAAAAACAAATCTTCCCGATGGAGCTTTTTACTTTTTTCCTGAAATCAGTTCTTTCTTTGGAAAAAAAGATGCCGATGGAAATGTAATTAAAGATTCTTCAGACTTAGCTTTATATCTATTAAACGTAGGTCACGTAGCAACTGTAGGTGGTGATTCTTTTGGAAACAATAACTACATCCGTTTATCTTATGCCGCATCAGACGAAAGTTTGGTTGAAGCCTTAAGAAGAATTAAGGAAGCTTTAAGCAAATTATCCTAATTAATTTGAAATTTTAGTTCATATAATCATTAAAAAGAAACCGTACTATAAAAATTTATAGTACGGTTTCTTTTTGTTAACATACCGCGTTAACGAGCGATTGATAACAAGCTTATGCTGGGATGGCTACGAAAATTACGGCTGCCTCCCTAAAACATTATTCTTTCGCCAAAATATTATAATACATTTCAAAAATTTCTTTTAAAAGATGTTTGGATTGCTTTTCAAGCGATTTAGGTTCTCGTATCGTAGATGCACACCCTCTGCTAGATATTGTGCGACCTTGTCATTCAACACATCCAAAATTTTATAAAATATATTCCGCCCCGCTTTAATTATGAACAGAAAACTGTAAATTGTTAACTGAAAACTGTTTATATGTTAAAATCGCTAGATCTAAACCAGGTGATGGTGCTTGATATTGAAACCGTTCCTCAATACGCTTCCTATCAGGATGTACCTCCAAACTTTCAGGAACTTTGGGAACAAAAAACGCATTACCAACGCAATAGCGAGCAAAGTGCTGAAGACTTTTACGAGCGCGCAGGTATCATGGCCGAATTTGGTAAAATTATCTGCATCAGTCTCGGCATTTTTTATGCTGAGGAAAAAACGAACAAACTACGCATCAAATCTTTTTCTGGTCATGATGAGTACGATATACTTTCCCAATTTGCAGCACTGCTTAATAAACAAACGCCCAACCTGATGTTCTGCGCCCATAATGGAAAAGAATTTGATTTTCCATACCTGTGCCGGCGACTTTTGATCAATCGGATAGAAATTCCTTCACAATTGGAATTATCGGGCAAAAAACCATGGGAAGTTAATCATATTGATACGATGGAACTCTGGAAATTTGGCGATTACAAACATTTCACCTCACTTAACCTCCTTGCTGCCATTCTGGATATTCCTACACCAAAAGATGATATCAATGGCAGTCAGGTAAAACAGGTATACTATGAAGAAAAAAACCTGCCCCGGATTGTAACCTATTGCCAGAAAGATGTAATTACTACGGCACAGGTACTATTAAAATTCAAAGGGATAGAAATAATTCCGGAAGAAAATATTACCATTGTAACCTGATGCTAAACGTTGAAAATTTAAATATTGATTTCTACAACCAGGAAGATAAAAACTGGTTTAATGCTGTTAAAAAAATCAATTTTACGGTTAAAAAAGGCTCTATTTTGGGTATAGTAGGCGAGTCGGGCTCTGGCAAATCGGTTACCTCATTTTCCATTATGCGTTTACATGATGAAAGCCTTGCGAAAATTACCGGTGATATTAAATTTGAAGACATTAGCCTGCTTAATTTAAGTGCCAACGAGATTAGACAGATCAGGGGAAACCAGATTTCGATGATTTTTCAGGAACCCATGACTTCCCTTAACCCTGTTTTTAATTGCGGCGATCAGGTGGCCGAAGCCATTATGCTCCATCAAAAGATCGGTAAAGCCGAAGCCAAAAAACAAACTATTTCCCTGTTTAATGAAGTTCAGCTTCCGCGGCCCGAAAAAATATTTGACAGTTATCCGCACCAGATTTCGGGTGGACAAAAGCAGCGGGTGATGATTGCCATGGCTTTGAGCTGTAATCCTAAACTCCTCATTGCCGACGAGCCTACAACGGCTTTAGACGTAACTGTTCAAAAAACCATCCTGCAATTGCTGCTTAAGCTCAAAACAGAGCGCAACATGGCCATGATCTTTATCTCGCACGATTTAGGCGTGGTAAACGAAATTGCCGATGAAGTTGCCGTGATGTATAAAGGTAAAATTGTGGAACAGGGACCAGCAAAATCAGTGTTCGAAAATCCGCAACATCCTTACACCAAAGGTTTACTGGCCTGCAGGCCCTCGCCCACCTTACAATTGAAAAAATTACCGGTTGTAGCCGACTTTTTAAATAAGGGAACCGGAGATATCCCTGCATATTTACAGTCGGCAAATCAGTTAACAGTAACTGAAATTTCATTGAGAAGACAAAAATTGTATGAGCAAAAACCATTATTGCAAGTTAAAGACCTTTGCACCTGGTATCCTATCCGCAATGGATTATTCGGTAAAACTACCGATTATGTCAAAGCGGTAGACAGGATTAATTTTGAGGTTTTTCCGGGCGAAACACTCGGCCTTGTTGGAGAATCAGGTTGCGGAAAAACAACTTTGGGCCGTACCATTCTCAGGTTAATTCAGCCAACTTCAGGTTCCATTCTCTTCAATGGAGAAGACATTACAAATCTGGACAAAAACGAGTTGAGAAAGCTCAGAAAGGATATTCAGATCATTTTTCAGGATCCTTATGCTTCGCTAAATCCTAAACTGAGCATTGGCCGGTCTATATTGGAGCCCTTACAGGTGCATGGGCTTTATCAAAACGATGCAGAGCGCAAACAAAAAGTATTAGAACTTTTAGATAAGGTTGGGTTAAATGCCGGGCATTTTAACCGCTATCCACATGAGTTTAGTGGAGGCCAGCGGCAGCGCGTGGTCATTGCCAGGGCTTTAGCGTTGCAGCCTAAATTTATCATTTGCGATGAATCGGTATCAGCGCTTGATGTTTCTGTTCAGGCACAGGTACTTAACCTCATCAGGTCCTTACAGGAAGAGTTTGGCCTCACTTACATTTTCATCTCGCATGATCTGGCGGTAATTAAACATATTTCCGACCGCATTTTAGTGATGAATAAAGGTAAAATTGAAGAAGAAGGTTTTCCAGAACAATTGTTTAATGCACCTAAGGCCGAATATACCCGAAAACTGATCGCCGCCATTCCCGGTCACCAATAGATTATGCGAATTTACTTTCCCATTGTTATCATACTATTTTTTTGTTCAAACACTCATGCACAAAAAGTAGAGATTACACATTCAGGCCCCGTTTTTAATCAAGTGCCTTTCGAATCCTGTCATGCTTCCACACTGGTTGATCTGGGAAACGGAAAAATTATGGCTGCCTGGTTTGGGGGTAAAAATGAAGGAAGCAAAGATGTAGCCATCTGGTCGTCGGTTAAAAATGGCGCAAACTGGAGCCAACCTGTCGAAATTGCTAACGGGATAAAAAACGACACCAGCCGTTTAGCTTGCTGGAATCCAGTGCTTTTTAAAGCAAAAAACGGCACCTTATTCTTACATTATAAAGTGGGAGTAAATCCCCGTGAATGGTGGGCCGAATATAAAACATCTGTTAACAATGGTAAAAGCTGGTCTGAAGCTAAAAAACTACCTGATGGTTTTTTAGGCCCCATTAAAAACAAACCCGTTCAACTGGCAAACGGAACTATTCTTTATCCTTCAAGTACTGAAAGCCGAGATGAAAAAACCTGGAATATCCATATTGAAAAATCGGATGCAAACGGTCAAAATTGGAGAAAAATCGGGATCAACTGCGATACCTTTGGCGTTATCCAGCCATCCATCCTCATTTATCCCAAAGAAAAATTGCAGTTGCTTTGCAGAAGCCGCCAAAATGTGATTGTAGAAAGCTGGTCTGTTGATCATGGCGAAACATGGTCAAAGCTTAAGCCCACCCAGTTGCCTAACCCCAACTCCGGCAGCGATGCAGTAACCTTAAAAGATGGCCGGCAACTGCTCGTTTATAACCCATTAACTGCAGGTAAAAACTGGTGGGAAGGTCGCTCGGTATTAAAGCTGGCCATATCCACCGATGGCGAAAATTGGAAAGATATTTACACCCTCGAAAACCATTTGAAAGGGGAATACAGTTATCCAGCCATTATTCAAGATCAAAATGGAAATATCCATATCAGTTATACCGCAGAGCGGAAGAAAATTACTTACATGGAGATCAGGTTAGTCCGTAGTTGATAGTTCATGGTTCATCGTTCATAGTTCATAGTTCATAGTTCATAAGATGCAATGAAGTTTAGAATAGGGTTTAATCTGGAATATTATTTATTCGCTTATGTAAATCTTTGATGGATAATAGCGATTTTTCCAAAATGCCTTGGCAGTCAAACTTTACGTTGTTAAACCATCCATCTGTAGCATATTGCTATACCAATAAACCAATCGTTAATGACTATTTAACGATAAACTATCTTTGCTCAACTTTCACATCTCAAGTCTTAAATTATATCTCTTTAATCTTACATCCAGATACATTTTACGCCCCAAATCCTGCCACTTCCCTATCTTTTCTGTATCTTCGGTAAATTCAGTTTAGCGTATGGCAAAGAAAAAATCGGCAAATATAAAATTGGTTCTGAATCAATTGGTTAGTGATATTTTTGAAAAAAACAATAATCAGTTACTCAATTACAAACAGGTTTCGGCCAAATTGAACCTAAACGATCAGGAATCAAGAGAAACGATTTTAGAGATATTAAAAGAAGGAAAAAACGAAGGTATTTTCTTAGAGCCTCAAAAGGGAAAATTCAAACTCAAAGAACTGCAGAGCTTTATCATTGGTACGGTAGATATGACGGCTGATGGTTCCGCTTATATCGTTCCCGAAGATGAGTTCGAAAAAGACATCTTCGTTGCGCCCCGCAAGCTTAAAAATGCCTTGCATGGCGATACGGTAAAAGCGTATGTTTTTGCAAAAAAACGGGGACGGAAAAATGACGGTGAGGTAGTCGAAATCATTAAAAGAGCTAAATCAGACTTTACAGGTGTGATTAAAATATCAGATCACTTTGCTTTCGTTATTGCCGACGATAAAAAAATGATGCGCGACATTTTTGTGCCACTTGCTGATACACATGGTGCAAAAAGTGGACAACGGGTATTGGTCACCCTATCCGAATGGCCTGAAAGTGCTAAAAACCCAATAGGTATTGTAAAACATGTATTGGGCGACCAGGGTGAAAACAATACCGAAATGAACGCCATTCTGGCTCAATATGGCTTTCCGCTCGAATTTCCTGCGCAGGTAGAAAAAGAAGCCAATGCCATTCCAGAAGAAATTCCTGCCGCTGAAATTGCCAAACGTAAAGATTTCAGACAGGTATTAACCTTTACCATTGACCCAGCCGACGCAAAAGATTTTGATGATGCCATCTCCTACCAAAAATTACCTAATGGAAACCATGAAATTGGCATCCACATTGCCGATGTTTCACATTATGTGATTCAGGGAAGTGAACTTGATAAAGAAGCTTATAGCCGCGCTACTTCGGTTT
This sequence comes from Pedobacter terrae, assembly GCF_036946585.1. Taxonomy (GTDB): domain Bacteria; phylum Bacteroidota; class Bacteroidia; order Sphingobacteriales; family Sphingobacteriaceae; genus Pedobacter; species Pedobacter terrae_C. Next base: position 37,132 of record NZ_JAQIIV010000023.1, read on the forward strand.
ACCTGGTTGATCGTGTAATCCCGATGTTGCCCGAGCGTTTAAGTAACGGTGTATGTTCGCTCCGTCCACACGAAGATAAATTGTGCTTTGCAGCTGTTTTTGAACTTGATGAGCAAGCGAATATCCAAAACGAATGGTATGGCCGTACCGTAATCCACTCCAACCGCAGATTCACTTATGAAGAAGCACAGGAAGTAATTGAAAGTAAAACCGGCGATTATGCAACCGAAATACAAAAACTAAATGAGCTGGCTTACATTCTGCGCGACCGCAAGTTTAAAAATGGTGCCATCAGTTTTGAAAGTACCGAAGTTAAATTTAAACTTGATGAAGCGGGTAAACCTATAGGAGTTTATGTAAAAGAACGCAAGGATGCCCACAAATTGATTGAGGATTATATGTTGTTAGCCAACCGCAAAGTGGCTGAATTTGTTGCTAAAAAAAGCAAGGGTAAACAAAAATTAACCTTTGTTTACCGGGTACATGATTCGCCGAATATGGAAACCCTTGAAACTTTTGCCAACTTCGCTTCCCGTTTTGGTTATAAAATCAACACCAAATCCGATAAAGAAATTGCCAAATCACTCAACCATTTAATGGCCGATGTAGAAGGCAAAAAAGAGCAAAATATTTTAACTTCGCTGGCCATCCGCTCTATGGCCAAAGCTATTTATACCACTAAAAAAACCAGTCATTATGGTCTGGCCTTTGATTATTATACCCACTTTACCTCACCCATCCGCCGTTATCCAGATGTAATGGCACACCGTTTACTCCAAACCTACTTAGATGGTGGCAAATCGGCCGACATGGAGTTTTACGAAGTTGCCTCTGTACATTCTTCCGCCATGGAAAAACGGGCTGCAGATGCAGAAAGGGCTTCGATCAAGTACAAACAGGCAGAATATTTAGAAAACAATATCGGTACCGAATACAAAGGTATTATTTCAGGTGTAACCGAATGGGGCATGTACGTAGAAATTGAAGAGAATAAATGCGAAGGTATGATCCGTTTACGCGATATATCTGACGATTTTTATGTGCTTGATGAAAAAAACTACTGTATTGTTGGCCAAAGAAAGAAGAAAAAATATCAACTGGGAGATGAAGTAATGATCCGTGTAAAAAAAGTTGACCTTTCTAAACGCCAGATCGATTTTACCTTAATTCCTGATTAAAAAATTAAGACATTTGTGCCCGAAACACAATGTTGAAACAAAACATGCAGACTACAGAACAATTACAGCAGATTTTAGATACCGCAATACAAAATTTAAATTTACCAGGTTACCCAAAGCAACTTTACGATCCAATTAGTTACATTATTAATCTTGGTGGCAAACGCGTAAGGCCCCTATTGGTACTGATGGCTACCGAATTATTTGGTACCGATGCCAATGAATCTGTTCACGCAGCTATGGCCATTGAAATCTTCCATAATTTCACCCTTGTACATGATGATATCATGGATAATGCACCATTGCGCAGAGGCCAGGCCACTGTACACGAAAAATGGGGCACCAATGTGGCCATTTTGAGTGGTGATGTGATGATGGTAGAAGCGAATAAAAACCTGGCCAAGGTAAATCCGGTTTTTCTTAAAAATGCGCTCGATACTTTTAATGCTACAGCGCAGGGTGTTTGTGAGGGGCAACAGCTGGATATGGAATTTGAAGGACGTGATGATGTAAGTATTGAAGAGTACATCAATATGATCAGGCTTAAAACAGCTGTACTGTTAGGAGGTGCACTTAAATTAGGAGCAATCATTGCAGATGCATCTGCAAAAGATGCAGACTTGATTGAACAATTTGGTGAAAACATTGGTATTGCCTTTCAATTGCAAGACGATATCTTAGACGTATATGCTGATCCTGAAAAGTTTGGCAAGCAGGTTGGTGGCGATATTATTGCCAATAAAAAAACTTTTCTGCTGCTAAAGGCCTTTGAACTGGCCGAAGCTGACATCAAAACCGTTTTAAAAACCTGGATCGACGCTAAAGCGTTTAATGTACAAGAAAAGGTAAAAACCATTAGGTCGATTTACGACACACTAAATATACAGCAGATTGCGAAAGAACAGATGAACCATTACCGTGATAAAGCTTTGGCCTTATTTGCGCAGATAAATGTAAGCGATGAAAGAAAAGCCAATCTGTTAACACTTACCAACCAGTTAATGGCCAGGGAATATTAAGGTATTCTTCATCTCGAGCGAAGCAACAAAGCCGAGAAATCTATATCTTAAGATCTATCTGTTTGATTTAACCTCGCTGAATTTTCGGGTTCCCGACTATGTATCTTCCACTAAGAATGAAAGATCCAAAAGATAAAATCGTTATTTCAATTGAAGCCAGGAATTTTTCTTCATTGCTGAAATGCCCGTTTGTGCAGGCGGGGAGCAATCTATTTACACAGCGTAAGGTAAAGCTGAAATGTTAATGTGCCTCTTTATTTCAATACATGCTGATTGGCTTGGGAACAACAACCTAATTAACGACCAATCAACCAGTGACTAATGACCAATATCAAAAAAAAGGGTCCTGATTTGCATCAGGACCCTTTTTATATTCGTTTCGTACTAATTATTCTGCAGCTGCAGCTTCTTCAGTAGCTTCGTCTTTTTTAACTGCTTTTTTTGCAGGTGCTTTTTTTGCAGGTGCAGCTTCAGCTACAACCTCATTTTCTGCAGTTGCTTTTTTTGCAGCTGGTTTAGCAATTGCTGCATCAATCTCCGCATCAGTGATAGGAAGAATAGAAACATATGATTTGTTATCTTGTTTCTTTTTGAAAACAACAGTACCATCAACTAAAGCGAATAAAGTATGGTCTTTACCAATACCCACGCCTTTATCAGGATGATGTTTTGTACCGCGTTGACGTACTAAAATGTTTCCTGCAACAGCTAACTGACCACCGAAAACTTTAATACCTAAACGCTTACTGTGCGATTCACGTCCGTTTTTCGAACTACCGGCTCCTTTTTTGTGTGCCATGATTTTATATTTTGTAACCCGCTAAAAGCGGATTATTGGGTTAACAATTAATTATAATGTGATGTCAGAGATCTGAATCTTAGTGAAAAACTGGCGGTGACCGTTTTTCTTTTTGTAACCTTTTCTACGTTTTTTGTGGAAAACGATTACTTTATCACCTTTTAAATGAGATACGATCTTAGCTGAAACTTTAGCACCTTGAACTGCAGGAGCACCTACAGTAATTGCACCACCATTATCAACCAACAATACATTATCAAATTCAATACTAGCGCCTTCATCTCCTTGCAATCTGTGTACAAAAAGGTGCTGGTCTTTAGCAACTTTAAATTGCTGCCCTGCTATATTTACTATTGCGTACATTGTTTAAATATTAGTTTTTTAATTTTTATTTAACGAGGTGCAAATATAGAACAAATTCAATTAACACACAAACACATATCAAAAATATTTTTTCACGAAAATCACACGCGATTAGGATTTAAGCAATTTTGGTGTTTCAATATCAATTTTATAGGATACTTTTCGAAGATCATGATCCGAAAATTAATTTAAGCTAGATGTAAAACAGCTTTTCTTTATGGTTAATACGTACAGAATCCCTGGTACCTAAACCTGATTGAGCGGAATAGCCCGGAGCGCAGCGAGGACTATAAGCGAAAGCAGGACTGAAACACCGCCAAGACCCGCTGCATGCTCATTTCCAAATGCTATTTTACTACTAAGAAACAACAGAAAAGATAATATTATTTGAAGCGCAATGCCTATACAAAAGCATTAGGTTTGCTTCCGTTTCACACATATACGCATCGTGGCCTCGTAGCTCGTTGCTGCAGGGTATCGCTTCAACCGCTAGATAGCTAAACCTGTATTTCATTTTCGGCATTGCCAGGTGCAGAAACCAATGTTCCTAAACCTGATTGAGCGGAATAGCCCGGAGCGTAGCGAGGACTATAAGCGAAAGCAGGACTGAAACACCGCCAAGACCCACTGCATGCTCATTTCCATGCCAAAAACAATATTTAACCCTGTACGATCAAACATAATTTCGGACCCTTCGAATCCGATCAAAATGACCTATCGAAAAACCATTTCCCATTTCACATCATCCATTTCACATCACCCACCTCCCCCCGTTAAAAAATGTTAAAACATTTTTTTTATTACGAAAACTTCGTAGATTTACGAAAAATAAATAGATATAAACCACTATAATCATGAAAAGAATTTTAACTACCTGTTTGGCTACGGCCATTTTATTTTCAGCGAAGGCCCAGGATACAGACAAAGCTTTGGCCAGGGTGCGCTATACTTTTACACACGTAACCGATACTACACAAAAAGATAAGCCTAAAGTGGAAAACATGCTATTAGTAACCGGTAAAAATGCCTCTGTATTTACCAGTTATGACAAACTGAACCAGGCAAAAAACATGCAGATGCAGATCATGGAGCAAATGAAAAACCAGACAGGTAATGGCAACTTGAAAATTGAAGTAAAAAGCGAAATGAAAGCACCCCTTACCCAGGAAGACTATTTCTTTTTTGCAAATGAGCGTAAAATGATTACAAAAGAACGGGTGTTTAACAATTATCTAATTGAAGAACCTGCTGCAGCGATTGACTGGAAGATATTAAAAGATACGATGAGTTTTTCGGGAGTTGCCTGCCAAAAAGCAACTACACATTTTAAAGGCCGTAACTGGATAGCCTGGTTTGCAACTGAGCTTCCATTTCAAAGCGGTCCATGGAAATTAAATGGCCTACCCGGTTTAATCATAGAAGCTTACGATGATAAAAAAGAAGTAAAATTCGAATTTGCTGGAATTGAAAATGTAAAGGAAACGACTGCTACAGACAATGCCGACGGGGAGGTAAAAATTGCAGCCCCAAGCGGCGGAGTGGGTTCAGTAAAAATTATGGGCATGGATATAAGCACAAGCTACCTGGGGTCTGAAATTAAACTACCAACAAACGCGATAAAAACCACCCGCAAAGAACTTGATAAACTTAAAGCTGCCCGTGATAAAGATCCGCAAGGATTTATGCAGGCGCAAATGGCTGCAAATGGAATGCAAGGCTCTTTCAAAACCAACCAGGCGCCACGCCCTTCAGGAACAACTGCAAATAAATCTGAAATCAACAACCCAATAGAAATTGAAGATAAAAAATGAGAACGTTCATTTTAAGCTGCTGGCTCTTGCTGGCAGCGCTTTCTGTTTTTGCACAAAAGCCGCTTAAAGGATTGGTAAAAGATCCCAGTGGGAAGGGTATTGAATCGGTTAATGTAACCCTAAAAGATACGGAAGGTAACATCATCAATTTTACCCGGACCAATAAACTTGGTACTTTTACCATGGAACTCAAAAGCGACCAGATTACAGGTTACAAAATTGAAGCTTCGAGCATTGGTTTTAAAAAGCTGGTAACCACGGTAACTGACAATAATAAAAGTTACGACATGATTTTACAACCCAGCGAAACCACGCTGGAAACGGTAACTGTTAAAAACAGGCCATCATTAACCGCCAGGGGCGATACTCTAAATTACCGTACTACTGACTTTGCTGATAAGCAAGACCGAAGTATTGGCGATGTATTGAAAAAAATGCCTGGCGTTGAAGTGGCCGAAGATGGTAAGATCAGCTACAATGGGAAATCGATATCCAACTTATATGTAGATGGCGATAATTTATTGGACGATAAATACAATATAGGCACTAAAAGTATCCCGCACGGGGCAGTTGATAAGGTTCAGGTCATTCAAAACGATCAACCCATTAAAATGATGCGCAAAAATAACATGAGCGATGAGGTTGCCCTAAACCTGGTGATCAAAGATGAAGCGAAGCTTAAAGTGATGGGCGATGCTACTGTTGGCGCTGGCACTCCAAATCGATTTGATGAAAACCTAACCGCCATGTTGTTTAATAAAAAGCTAAAGTTTATTAACAACATTAAAGGAAACAATATTGGCATTGACCCGGGTGGCGACCTAATTGCGCACAATTTTTCTGATTATGCAAGGAAACTGGATAACGATAAACCCAACGCGTTGCTCTCTACGGGGGCTGCCGGAGTACCTTCCTTACCGCAAAGCAGGTATCTTTTTAATAAAGCTGGCTTAATTAACCTCAACAATTTATACAAATTCAATCCTGACTTTCAGTTGAGGGCAAATATCTCCTATTTATATGATCAGCGACGTCAGGAATACAGTAAATTTTCGGAGACTTATCTTCCTGACCAAACCATACGCTATGCTGAAACCCAGCGCAATGCGATTAATCCACAAAAACTAAGGGCGCAGTTTAATCTAAACGGCAATGCGGAGCAATACTATTTAAACAATAACCTGGTATTGGAATATACACCGTTTAAAACCTCATCGGATTTTGTAATCAATAATGTAGCTGCCAACCAGGTGCTTAAACAGGAAACCTTCGACTTGTCGAACGAATTTAATTACCGGAAAAAATTAAAATCGGACGATGTAATTAATTTTTACTCCTTCTTAAACCGCACTACGCAACCCGAAACCCTGAATATTATGCCTGGTCTAAATGCCGATGTTTTGAATAACGGGAATAGCTATTTCGGTTTAACACAATTTATTAAATTACCGACTTGGTACACCAATAATTATGTATCGTTCGCTTTTGTAAAAAACAATTTCGTACAAACCTATAAGGCAGGTTTTAACGTGCAACAGCAGCAGCTTAATTCGGAACTTTTCCGCACACAAAACAACCAGCAAACAGAGCCTGTTACCGGTAATACCGTGAATAACCTTGATTGGCTAAAAACCAAAATATACACTGAAGCTACTTACGAGTATAACAACGATAAGTTAAAGGCTAGTATAAGTTTGCCGCTAAGCTACAACCACATCAACTACAATGATGCACTTAACCAGTTAGACAACAGCTTGAATAAACTATTCATAAACCCTTTTTTTAATGTGAAATACCAGACCAGTACCGAAAATTATTTAACGGCGAATTATAGCTTCAGAAATGATCTGGGCGGTATTAGTGATATTTACCGGGGTACCATTTTAAAAAATTACCGCTCGCTGTTTTCGAATGACGCACCAATTGCTGAATCCAAAACGCATAACGTTGGAGCTGGTTTTAATTTTAGAAAAGCCATGCAAATGTTATTTGCCAACTTAACGGCAAATTACAGCGACACTGAGCTGAATACTATTGCGGCCTATAACCTCAACAGCAACATTCAGCAGAAAATTGTTTTGCCGCTCAATAATCATATCCGTAACCTTTCTTTGGCCGCAAACGCAAGCAAATATCTGTTTACCTTAAAAAGTACGGTAAATGCAGGCGTAAGTTTTACGCAAAGCAAGTACAGTCAGCTGCAAAACAATGCGCTTTTACCATTTAATACGCAAACCATAGCTTACAAAGTTGGTATTGAAGCGAAGCTAAATAACTTCATTAACTGGTCTTACGCTGCTAACTTTGCCATAACCGACAATAAAGCCATTGTAGCTGACGGGATTAAAACTAATTTTAAGCAATTGAGGCAGCAATCTGCTTTAGCCATCACCACAGTTAAAAACCTTTATTTAAATTTATCTGCCGAGCACCTTTTCACCCGCCAATCATCACAACCTAATCTGAAGTATCTTTTCGCTGATGTAAACATGCGCTACAAGTGGTTAAAAATGAAGACAGATATTGAATTTGGAATCACCAACCTAACTAATATTAAAAGGTTTGATGCCGTTTACCTTTCTGCCAACTCCCTAACAACCGGAACTTATGATATTCCCGGGCGGGTAGCCATGCTGAAAGCGACATTTAATTTTTAATAAAAACATTGCAAAATTTGTCAACTTCTAGCATACTTGCTGTTAAAGTTGACAAATTTAATTTGCGTGGGGCTTGGTATTAATCTGGATAAATCCCCCTTTTTGATCCATTTTCAAATCCATTATCATATTGGGGTTCAATTGATTAATTGCATCTTTACTCACCTTTTTTCCGTTCAGATAATATCCCATAGTGGTAACTGATGATTCCTTAGCGGTTGTTTTATCTTTTAATACCTCGCTGTCCTCTTTCGTATTGACGGTGGATTTCATCACAAAAACCGCCGTTATTTTTTTCCCCTTAATGTCGGGCATATTTCCAAAGCCACCATTTGCCTGTTCAGCAAGCATCATCTGCTCAATTCTCTCATTAGCCGGAACTGAGTCTGTGAAATTAAATTGTTTAACAAAAACTCTTTTGTTTAAACTTCCGTCAGTTTTAAAATGAAATTTAAAGTTGTCGACTTTTTTTTGAATCGCAGTCACCACATTGTGTTGTACTGAATCCCCACCATTACTATTCTGTTTCAGAACCAGGGTAAATTTGCTAGCTGTATCCGTTTTATGCAAGAAAGATGTGGCAGTCTTTCTCTTTTTATTAAGTTTTGGTTTTATATGCGCTTCTGTAACAGTTTCAGTCTGTTGATGCGGTATCGCATTAACCATTTTCGCTAATGGCACTAAGCTCTTTTTTACAGCTTTTTTATCAATGGTAAAAGCGAGCGTAATGCACAACAAAATAGGTAAAGCAAACATGTAACGTGTTAAATTTACTTTTGATGAGCGTTTGGCATTCATCATCATGATCCTTTTCTTAAGATCAGACAGGTTGAAATTATTGACAATAGCTACTGAGGGCTGTAAAGTACCCACATCAAGCAAACTATACTGATAGGCTTTTTTATCAATGCCCTTCCTTAAAATACGGGCATCGGTAATAAACTCAATATTTTCGCGTACGGCTTTTTTCATCAGCCAAACACCAGGATTAAACCAGTAAAAAACAACACAAATTTCGGCCAGAATAATGTCAATGGTATGCCATTGTTCTACATGCACTTGCTCATGCGCTAATATATTAGGCAGATCCTCCTGTTTATGCAAGCCTGGATTAATATAAATGGTCTGCCAGAAACTGAAAGGGCTTATTTCATCTGCCAAAATTCTTACCGGGTGCTGATTTAACTGATCAGGTAAAGATTTTTGGTGCATGCGGTACAGCGAAATAAACTGCACCATTAAACGTAATGCCATGAGCATTACCCCAAAGTAAAATAACACCGTAAGCAACTGCCATAATACCGGAACCGCATCTTGCTTTACCAGCTGACTTATCTGTTGGTTAAGCCCCGGAACAAACGCAGGCACAGATTTGTGACTTTCCAAAAAATCGGTCAGGTTAATAAAAGGATAAGCAGAAGAAAAAATAATTCCAAATAACAGAAATATCCTATTTATGGAATAGAAAGTTAACCTCCGTAATACCAGGTAATAGGTAGCCGAAAACAAAATCAGCACCAGGTTAATTTTCAGTAAAATGAGAAAGAAATTTGGCATAGCCTCTACTTTTCAGGGTGCTCTATTAAATTGATGATCTCTTTAAGTTCTTCAGCACTGATCTTTTTATCCCTGGCGAAAAAAGCAACAAGTTCTTTGTACGAGCTTTGAAAATAATTATTGACAAAACCGCTCATAAAACGCTTTTTATACTCAATTTCTTTAACCTTTGCACTGTAGCGGTTGGCATTGGCAAAACGCTCGCTCAACAGGTATCCTTTACGTTCCAGGTTTTTAATAGTCGATGCCAAAGTGGTATATGGCGGCTTAGGCTCGGGCAGTACATCCATAAAATCTTTAATAAAGCCTTTTCCCACCTGCCAAACAGCCAGCATCGCCTCTTCTTCCTGTAGTGTTAATTTTTCCATACTTACGAATATATCGTAAATATACGAAAAGATCTTAAACACAAAAGACCTTAATCTACTTAGATCAAGGTCTTTAATTAATGGTAATGAATGAATATTATCTCTTTCCTAGTCTGGAGATTCCAAACTTAGGACTAATGACTTAAGACTACTTAGCGCTTCTTTTTTCGGCCTGTAAAAGCGTTTGATCTATAACTTTACGCATTTGTACAGCAGCATCCAATAATTTTGGATTACCATCAAAATCGCCGTAAATCACTACATGTTTTGTCTTTTCTTTGTATTTAAACAAAATATCGTAGCGTGGCACAGCCATTGATTTTTCACTTTTCTTACCTATAGTATCCGGAAAATTCCAAAGTCCAATTTCATTGGCCTTGCTATGCATGTAAAGAATATCGTCGTTCTTTAAAAAGATTTTTTTCTTGATTACCGAATCTGCCCCGTTAACATACTGATATTCTCCGGTAGCCGAATTATAATGATTTTCAAGCGTATCTTTAATGCCCCATTTATACTCCATCGATACAAAATCCTTTTTCCTGAAGGGTGCATTCTGAATAATCGGTTTATAATAGATGTAACAATAAATGATCATCGGAACGATAATGGTAATGGCTAAGAATATTTTTTTTCCTCTACTTGACACTTTATATAATTTTGAATGATTGAATTTTTAATGATCGAATGAAAGAGCGTTTAATAAGACTCAGGACTGAAGACTTTAGACTTAGGACTCCTTTAGCTCTCCTTCCCATTTGCTTACCACGGCAGTTGCGATACTGTTACCCACTACATTGGTTGCCGAACGGCCCATATCCAATAATGGATCAATACCGATTAAAAGAGCCAAACCTGCTTCAGGGATGTTAAAACTGGCAATAGTACCTGCAATAACCACTAATGATGCTCTTGGCACACCAGCAATACCCTTACTGGTTAACATCAAGATTAACAGCATCGAAATTTGTTGCTCGAAACTTAAATGAATACCATATGCTTGAGCAATAAAAAGCGAAGCAAAAGTCATGTACATCATCGATCCATCTAAATTAAATGAATAACCCAATGGCAGCACAAAACTTACAATTTTATCCTTACAGCCGAAACGCTCTAACAGCATCATTGTTTTTGGATAGGCTGCTTCGCTGCTTGCTGTACTAAAGGCCAAAAGTGCAGGCTCCTTCATATCGTTTACCAAGCGGAAAATACGTTTTTTGAGTATCAGGAAACCGAGGAAGATCAACAATCCCCATAAAATAATTAAACCGAAATAAAATTCGCCAATAAAAATGGCATAGGTATTTAGCACACTTAAACCTTGCTTGGCAATAATCGCCGTCATTGCGCCAAAAACAGCCAGCGGAGCAAAGTTCATGACGTAGCCCGTCATCTTCAAGATTACATGAGCAATAGCATCAAACGCTTTGATTACGATCTGCCCCATATCACCGATAGCCGCCGTCGCAACGCCAAAAAACAAAGAAAATACAACAATTTGTAAAATCTCATTGGTAGCCATTGATTCGGCGATACTTTTCGGAAATACGTGAGCGATAAAATCTTTAACACTCATAGCTGCCTTTTGTATTCCAGTATCAACCAGATGATCAGGTAGTGATAATTTCATGTATTTACCAGGTTCAAACAAATTCACCAGAATCATTCCTAGTACAAGCGACATTAACGACATGGTTAAAAACCAGCCCAAGGTTTTGCCACCGATACGGCCAACAGCTTTGATATCTCCAACCTTGGCGACACCCACGACCAGCGTAGTAAATACGAGTGGTGCAACGATCATTTTAATCAGGCGGAGAAAAATATCACTCAAAAGAGTAAAAAATTCCAACTTTTTCTCCCTGATGGTCTCGTTTTCCTTCTTTATTTTAGCGGCAGCTTTTTTACTTACTTTCAGCTGAGCATAAACAGCGCTTGTGGTATCAGTTGATTTTGCAATATTTACTTCTATACTTTTAACCCTGGCATCAGCATCCAGGATGTTCTGATTGTAAACATTGATGGAATTTACATTTAAAAAATACCCCAGTGCAATCCCTGCAATCAGCGCTACAAAAATAAAAAGCGTGAGTTTGTTTTTCTTCATGAATAAAAAAGTTTGTGCAACTTAATTCGGTAAAACTACGATATTTACCGCTTGTAACAAATTTTGATATTATAGGTGTTTAAAAATATATTTTTTGGAATTCCTTTGTAACAAAAAATGTGTGTCAACATCTAAAACGCAATGACAATCCCCTAAATGGAACAAAAAGACAAGTTATTCAAGCAGATCTTCGATTCGAATTCCAAAAAAATATTCCATTTATGTTATGGTTATACCGGCGATACCGATGCTGCAAACGATCTTTTACAGGAAACTTTTTTAAAGGTCTGGCAAAATCTAGATAAGTTCCGCAACAAATCTTTGATTTCAACGTGGATTTATCGCATCGCTGTAAACACTTGTTTAACTTACCTCAGATCGGAAAAGAGACAGGCAAAAGACGAATTAACGGATAACATTATTGAAACTAAAGTAGAAGAGTTTTCGGAGAAAAATGAGCAGGTGGCCTTGCTTTATAAATGTATTTCTAAACTAGAAGAGAATGACCGTTTAATTATTACTATGGTACTTGATGAGCTTCCATACCACGAAATTGCTGACATTTCAGGCATCAGTGAAGGCAATTTAAGGGTAAAAATTCATCGTATTAAACAAAAATTAACAGAATTATATAGCCAGTATGCAAGCGTTTGATCAAATACAGGAGTTGTGGCAACAGCACGAAGTAGAAATTAAGGTTTCTGCCGATGAGATGTTGCAACAGGCGAAGAAAGAAGTAAATGGATTGAAGCTGAAATCAGCCTTGAACATTGGAGGAATGCTGTTATCTTTCATCGTCATTGCCGCATTATGGATCTTTTTTCACTTCGAATCGTGGACTACACATGTAGGCATTAGCATTACCCTAATTGCCATTGGTGTTTATACTTTAATTCTTTATCGCGATTACCGTCTGATTTCAAAAAACGATTTCACTGCTCATCCTAAAGAGTTTTTAAACAACTTAAAAACTTATCAGTTAAACCGTTATAAATTGTACAATACACTGTATTGGTTTTACGCTATTGCTCTTGCCTTGGGTTTAGGATTTTATTTTGTAGAAATAATGGCACGCTTTAGCAATATGCAAAAAGTAATTGCCGTAGGTTTAACTGCGCTGTGGATTATCTTTTGCTCAACGATTTTACGAAAAGCCGTAATAAAAAGGGAAAAAGAGCGAGTTGCTTTGCTAATCGAAAAATTTGAGCGGATTGGCAGCCAGATCTCTACACTGGAGTAATTTTAGGCACGGTTTTTTCATAATAAAATTCAACCCATAAAGCCCTGATAATTTGACTTGCTCAAAAGCAAAAATCAGGATGAGATACCGTTGAAAAATTATGCTATTTAAAAAACTAATCTTACCGACATCATTATTGCTGTTACTCCCCTTCTTTTTTGCTTTCAAACAGGATATTATCCAGCCTGTACAACTGGATTGGGAAACCTACTTTAAAGGCAAGGCCGATGAACGTTCGCCATTTATTGCCTTAACCGCAATGACCTGGGAATACAGTTATAACAGTACTGTATACCGAAATCGCGTTGTCATCAAACTTAAAAACGAAGTTCGTATTGATAAAAACCGTTCATGGGTAAAGTGGGATAAGATCAAAGATCCTCAAGTGAGGGCGAGTTTATTACACCATGAACAAGGGCATGTAAACATTCAGTATATTTTGCTTTCGGAAGCCGAAAGGGTGCTAAAGAACCGAAATTATTCGGTTAATAGTTATAAAGCCCAGATAGCCGAACTGGCCAACCAGATCAGCAGTTATTTCGACACCATGCAACGTAATTATGATGACGAAACCGAACATGGTAGTAACCATAAAATGCAGGCCCGCTGGGACCAAATTATAGCGGATAAAATGGAGGAATCGAGAGCAGCAACATTGGCCTCACAACAATAATTTTGGGATAAATATAATGACTCCAACGGCTAAAGCTAGAAATGCAGCAACCAAAACCGCGGCGGCAGCCAGATCTTTTACTATTTTAATTTTAGGGTGAAAATCTGGCGAGACCACATCTGCTAACTTTTCGATGGCTGAATTTAAAATTTCAGTAACAATAACAGCTGAGATAACGCTTAAAATGGCAATCCATTCCAAAGCAGAAAGTTTGAGGTAAAAAGAAAAAGCAATCGCTACAAATGCTGCAAAAAGATGAATCCTCCCGTTATGATCAAGCAGAAAGAACAATTTTAGACCTTGAAAAGCATATTTAAAGCTTTTTAGGCGATTGATAATGGAGAATTTTTCGTTGTTCATTTTTTATCAAAATTCGTCATCCTTAATTCATTTCTGGATCCCATGATATAATAGATGCTGAAACAAGTTCAGCATGACGATTAGTATAGTGGTAGTCATCCGATAGCTAGCTATCGGATCTCGCGCATGCGGGAATCTTAAAACACTTGCATAAGATTATTCATAAGGGTTTGTTTTGTTTTATTTAGCGGCATTCATGAGCACTTCGTGGTTCCCAATCAAGTTGATTTTTATACAACAAATTATTCTTCAGCAGGATATAGTGCATGACGCGTCTCATCTCCTTCACATAGCGGAGTGGGGAGATCTAAGTCAAGGAAGATTTCTCGACTACGTTGCACTTCGCTCGAAATGACGGATACGTGCAGGTCCTACTTCCCCTCACTCGTCGAAAAACTATTACCACTTAACCTATATTGATAAGTTTTGGTTATAGTTTTAGTGCTATCAGCAGCATCTTTAACAGGAAACGAGCGAAATAAATCGCCATTTTTGATAAAAAACTTATCATTACCCGCATATCCTTTCTTTTGATTTGAGTTTAAAGAAGGAAAACTGATCTTATTAAAATCACCACCTGCATATTCAAAAACATTCAGATCTGAAACGTTTCTTTTGCTCAATAACTGGATATATAGTTCCGGATTTCCGTCATTATCCAAATCCATGTTCCAAGCATCAGTAATAATACCTTTGCGGTCAACAGCTAATGAACGGTAATGACTGCGAATCGAATCGGACATTAAAATCTGGTATCCACCGATCGAATCCACTCCTTTTCCCCAACTTACGATTTCGAAATTTAATCCGGGTTTTACTTCAATATCTTTATAATAAGGAAAAGGATTTTTAGCGGCTTTTACGGGTGCTACAACAACTGCCTTTGGTTGGTCTTCTGTGCATGCCAAACAAAACAGCATCCCTGCCATGCACAAGAGATGCTGTAATGTATATTTCTGTAGTTTCATTTTAATAAGGACATTTTGGTTGTCCCAAATTAAGGATTTTAGCCTATAGAAGCAATTATTTTATTTCTTTGCCTCTGTTTTAACATCGGGTGCACCATTATTTAAAACCGTTTCAGTCGTTACGCTTCTTTTACCGCTCGGGGCAATAACAATGGTCTTCAAAACCCTCTTCTCACCTTTTGGAACAGTAATTTTTATCGGACCGGTGTATAAGAAAGCATTTTCTGAAGGGCGTGATAAATCGATAGAATAATAGATTTTACCACCCGTAACCGGTACTTTTAAATCAATAGTAAATTCACCTCCTGTTAAAGGTTTATCGCTTTGACCAATTGGAGTAGGTATCCAAAAATTAATTCCCATTTTATCTAAGCGGGCTAAATGTACCGGCAAACGCTCTTCACTAAAGTTTTTTAAATCTTTACGTTCAACCGGCGACCAGGCAATTTCTGCCAAAGCCAATATTCGTGGGAACGCATGGTTTTCGGCTTTCGCAGTAGTTTTAATATATTCTGTCCACATATTGGCCTGTACACCTTTAATATATTTTCGCTGATCGGCAGTTAATACTTTAGGAATCGGATCGTAAGCGTATATTTTCTGATATGGGGCGAAACCACCAATAGTAACGGGCTCATCCGGAGAATTAGATTGTTTGTGATCGATATATAAACCCATTGAACCAGGTGTCATAATTACATCGTGATTTTGTTGCGCCGCAGCAATACCACCATCTTCTCCCCGCCAGCTCATTACGGTAGCATTTGGTGCTAAACCGCCTTCCAAAATCTCGTCCCAGCCAATAATAGACCGGCCTTTTGCATTTACATGTTTTTCAATTGTCTGGATAAAATAACTTTGTAACTCATGCTCATCTTTTAAGCCTTTTTCTTTCATTAAAGCCTGACAAAATGGGGATTCTTTCCAATAGGTTTTTGGTGCTTCGTCGCCACCGATATGGATGTACTTGGAAGGAAAAATAGCAATTACCTCATCAAGGATATTATTGAGCATGGTAAAAGTATTGGTCGATGGCACAAAAATATCATCAAAAACACCCCAGGTTTGCTGCACTTGTTTTCCTTTTCTACTACCCGCCCACGGCGTTTTATCACTAATAAAAGTATCACGATCAGGGAAACAGCTTAATTCAGGATAGGAAGCAATTGCAGCAGAAGCATGGCCAGGCAATTCAATTTCTGGGATTACCGTAATGTATTTAGCGGCGGCATATTTAACAATTTCTTTAGCTTCTTCCTGCGTGTAAAAACCTTTTACCGGTGTTAGGTAATTTCCATTACCCGGGTAATTACCGATGATAGTACCATTACGTGATGAACCGATTTCGGTTAGTTTAGGATATTTTTTTATTTCTAGTCGCCAGCCCTGATCGTCAGTTAAATGCCAATGAAAAGTATTGATTTTATAATAAGCCAGCTGATCGATATATTTTTTGATAAAAGAAATAGGAAAAAAATGACGGCTGACGTCAAGCATTGTTCCCCGGTAAGCAAAACGTGGATAATCATTAATATTAACAGCTGGGATTGTAATTTTATCGGCAACCTTATCTGGCATCATTTGCATAGCCGATTGAACGGCATAAAACAAGCCTGCGCCTTTTCCGGTTAAAACGATCTGTTTTGGTGTAACTTTAATGGTGTAACCTTCGGCCGGTAATTGATCTGCACCGACAGATGTTAAAATAATAGCTTTTTGGTTGGGTTGGGGAATTTTAGTTTCGCGTAAAGCAAAGCCTGCCTTGGTCACCACAAAAGCATTCAATAAATCAGTCATCTTTGCACCATCAATGCTTTGATTGACCAAAACGGTGGTTTTATCTAATTCGAAATTTCCGCTTGCCCTCGTAATGGACACAGGAGCAGGTATGATACCCAGGTTGGGATCTCGTTGCGCAAATGCACTTAAACTGATTAATACTCCAATAAAAATCGATAATGCTTTGTTCATTTTTCCGTTGATTTTATAGCTTTAAACTAATTCTTTGAACCAAGATAGAGATTATGGAGAAAATACAAATCCCACATTCTTGTTACAATCCAGATCAACCGTTTGACTGGCATTGCAAAAAGCATATCAATCTAAACAACATTTATTAAAACGTTTTACATTGCTTCTGATAAAAATAGATTGGAGAGATTACTTTTTTTTGGAAATCGAGTATAGAAACGTTAGTGTTACAGCAGGCTCGCTTCTGCTTCTGCCGTAGGGTTCTGGTGGCAAGGCCTGTTGAACTAGTTGGATTGCGAAATGCAATGCAAAAGGATTCATTTAGCACTTCGCCGTTGAACCGTTAATATTAGCAGAAATTTAAGTATTTAAACCTGATTCAAATGGAAAGCATGCAAACGAGGCACGAGTGCTGACTTGAAATTTAAAGCAGGGCTAACTTAAAAACGCGCTAACGCAACTGCTTTCCAAAAATGGAAGTTTTATAAAATAAGATTTGCTTTGATAGATCTCTCGGCTACGTTGCACTCCGCTCGAGATGACGATCTTATTTTAGGTTTAGACTGCAAGGCCTGTTAAACTAAATGTAAAGCAAGACCAACTTTAAAAAGCACTACTGAAATTGCTTTCCAAAAAATGGAGGTTTTATAAAATAAGATTTGCTTTGATAGATTTCTCGGTTACGTTGCACGTCGGTTGAGATGATGATTGGCATAATCGAGGGGGACGATTTTAACAAAAAAGAGAAATCATTGCTGATTTCTCTTTTGCAAATTGATATCAAAAAATCAATTAAGCTTCTACCGGATGCTCTTTAGCGGCTAAATATCTTTCGGCATCAAGCGCAGCCATGCAACCAGAACCCGCAGCGGTAACCGCCTGTCTGTAATACATATCCTGAACATCGCCACAGGCAAAAACACCTTCGATATTGGTCAAAGTAGAACCTGGTTTAGTCGTTAAATAACCGGTTTCATCCATATCCAGCTGTCCTTTAAAAATATCAGTGTTCGGTTTATGACCAATAGCCACAAAGAAACCTTCTACGGCAATCTCAGATTCTATACCTGTTTTATTATTTAAAACTTTAACTGCAGTTACATTTTTACCGTTACCTAGAATTTCCTGCGTTTCAGTATTATAATGAACGATAATATTTGGTGTTGCCAATACGCGGCTAACCATTGCTTTAGAAGCCCTAAATTCGTCGCGACGAACCAATAAATGCACCGTTTTACAAAGTTTAGCTAAGTAAGTTGCTTCTTCGGCAGCGGTATCACCGGCACCTACAATGGCCACATCCTGACCTTTGAAAAAGAAACCATCGCAAACGGCACAAGCAGAAACACCAAAACCGTTATATTGTTGTTCGCTGGGTAAACCCAACCATTTTGCGGTGGCACCAGTTGCAATAATTACGGTATCAGCAGTAACGGTTTTAATTTCGTCAACTATCACTTTATGAGGTGTTGATGAAAAATCTACCGAGCTTATGTAACCGAAACGGATATCGGTTCCAAAACGTTCAGCCTGCTTACGGAAATCTTCCATCATTTCCGGCCCCATAATTCCTTGCGGATAGCCAGGGAAATTTTCTACATCTGTAGTTTGCGTAAGCTGTCCGCCAGCTTGCATACCGGTATACATGATGGGTTTTAAATCAGCTCTGGCAGCATAAATTGCAGCAGTATAACCTGCAGGGCCTGAACCTATAATTAAACACTGAACGTGCTCGTTTTCTTGTGACATTATATAATAAGTTTGAAATTCATTAATCGTAGCGCAAATTTAATGCTTTAAATAATGGTTAACAAGCGCACATTGTCAACATAGTTTACTTATTAACAGTAAAGGCTCGGAGCAACGCGCATAACGTGAGGAGAAAGGTGCCGAAGTGTTAACAAAACTATGTTGTTGCTATTTCAAATTGAAAATTACTGATTATCTTTAAGATTAATCCATGAAGAATTGCTTTAAATCAATTGCTTCATCACCTTGGATACTTTTGCTTTTTAGATCCAATAGCTATTTTTCCCAGTTTTTAACAACTGCTTACAAGCTAAAATCTGTCATACATTTTCAGGCGGTAACATCTGACAGCGCCTAAGTCTGTATCACCCCAACACTAAACTTTTTGGTAACCGGCGATTGATTGGCTGCCTCAATCCCCATTGAAATTACCTTCCTGGTTTCGAGCGGGTCGATAATCCCGTCAACCCAAAGCCTTGATGCCGCATAATATGGCGTAGTTTGGTTATCGTATTTATCAGTAATTTCTTTCAACAACTCGGCCTGTTTATCAGGAGTGATTACCTCACCCTTAGCTTTTAAAGATGCTTCCTGAATTTGCAACAGGGTTTTAGCAGCCTGTGAGCCACCCATTACTGCGATTTTTGCTGTAGGCCAGGCATAGATTAATCTTGGATCGTATGCTTTACCACACATGGCATAATTACCGGCACCATAAGAATTACCTAACACAATTGTAAATTTAGGCACTACCGAATTGGCAACGGCATTAACCATTTTGGCTCCGTCTTTAATAATCCCACCGTGTTCAGATCGACTGCCTACCATAAAACCGGTCACATCCTGCAGAAAAACCAAAGGAATTTTTTTCTGGTTGCAGTTCATGATAAAACGGCTTGCCTTATCAGCACTATCTGAATAAATTACCCCGCCAAACTGCATCTCCCCTTTTTTCGATTTCACCACTTTACGTTGATTGGCGACAATGCCTACAGCCCAGCCATCAATACGGCCTAAACCGCAAACAATACTCTGTCCGTAGCCTTTTTTATATTCTTCGAATTCGGATCCATCAACCAAACGGTAAATGACATCCATCATTTCGTAAGGTTTATCTCTGTTTTCAGGAAAAATGCCGTACAGTTCCTCTTCTTTTTCTTTTGGTTTAACAGGCTTAATCCGATCGAAACCCGCATTTTGAGGAGCGCCCAACATACTCATGATGTTTTTGATGCTATCTAAACAGGCATGATCGTTGGGATGTTTATAATCGGTAACACCAGAAATTTCACAATGTGTAGTTGCTCCACCTAATGTTTCATTATCTACTTCTTCTCCTATGGCCGATTTAACCAGATAAGACCCCGCTAAAAATACAGAGCCTGTTTTATCTACAATCATGGCTTCATCACTCATAATGGGTAAATAGGCCCCTCCTGCAACACAAGCACCCATAATGGCCGAAATTTGTACAATTCCCTCTGAAGACATAATGGCGTTATTGCGGAACATTCTACCAAAATGTTCTTTATCTGGAAAAATTTCATCTTGCATAGGCAGGTAAACACCAGCGCTATCAACTAAATAAATTACGGGCAAGCGGTTTTCCATGGCAATTTCTTGCGCACGAAGATTCTTTTTAGCTGTAATCGGAAACCAGGCACCGGCTTTTACAGTTGCATCGTTAGCCACAATCATACATTGCCGACCACTCACATAACCAATACCACATACCACCCCGGCCGAAGGACATCCGCCCTGCTCCAAGTACATACCATCAGCAGTAAAGGCGCCAACTTCTAAAAAATCAGAATCTTGATCAATTAAATATTCAATCCGCTCACGTGCAAGCAGCTTGCCTTTTTCCTTTTGTTTTGCCGCATTTTTCTCGCCACCACCCAGGTATATTTTTTTTAGTCT
Source organism: Pedobacter terrae (assembly GCF_036946585.1). Taxonomy (GTDB): domain Bacteria; phylum Bacteroidota; class Bacteroidia; order Sphingobacteriales; family Sphingobacteriaceae; genus Pedobacter; species Pedobacter terrae_C. Next base: position 57,872 of record NZ_JAQIIV010000023.1, read on the forward strand.
GGTTTTCAGTTCGTAAACCAACTGCTTGTTTACATCCTCGTTTTTATTGAATTCGATATTCATGGAGGCAATTTAAATTTAATTTTAGAAAAACAGTATTGACCAAAATGGTTTCTGGTCTACCACCCGGGTTAACGGTGAAGGATGCTAATTTTTTAACCACAAAGTGCGCTGCGTGTTTTAACACAGAGGTCACAAAGAAAAAGCACAGAGATCACAAAGTTGGGTTTAGCATCTCCGTGCTTCTGTGGCTTTTTAAGTAATTAGTGACAAAAAAATTAATACCCTCTCGGTGTCCCCAAATGTAAAACTCCATGAACACTGTGGTAAATCATTTAATTTTGATAAACCACGCCATCGATCTTTATTTTTTGGTATTGATCAGCCCAGCCTTTACCTTTTATGTATTTTACCAGCGTGGTATGACCTTTTAAATTTGGGTGGAAAATCGGATCAAACGAAAAGGTGATTTGATCATCTGATTTTTGAACCACAGTTACTTCATTATCATTTTCATCTTTTTTGCCCGTAGTGAAAAACTTATCGCCTTTCTTTGCAGAAAAATCAGCTCTGGTATATGTTTCTAAAGGACTATCAGGATAGCTCTCAATCAATTTATTGTTTTCGTCTATCCTTAAATAAATAGTGCTACTTGCATCGCCACCTACCAAAGAATGAAACTTGTAAAAAAGCTTTTTATTGATCCGAACAGTGTCTTGAATTTCTGTATAAGATTGCGCATTCATATACCATAAATTACCAATCTGCATCGGTAAAAATGAATCGGCTGCCAATTGCTGATCCTTTTTGGTTTGGCAGGCCAGGATAAACAGGCTAATTAAAATAAAACTTAAGAATTTGTTGTTTTTGATCATGAGCGAATCTATTTAGTTATTTAAACATTAAATATAAACAATACGCTTTGTTGTAAATAATTAATTTACAAAATGATACAAGAAAACTACTTCTCCGCTAAATGCAGGTTTTTTCTGATCTTCAATTTCCATGTCGATAGCCATATTAACTTTGGTTACGCCACGTAGATTAATGATAGAAGCCAGTTTTGCTTTTAACCTTACCTTACTGTTTACGGTTACCGCCTGTGCAAATCTTAAACTTTCTATCCCATAATTGATCTCCATTTTTAGGTTTTGAATATCAACAATTTCTTTCCAAAGATACGGGATTAATGAAAGCGTCAAATAACCGTGTGCTATAGTTGCCTTAAAAGGGCCTTCATTTTGAGCTCTATCTTCGTCAACATGAATCCACTGATGATCTAATGTGGCATCAGCAAATTGGTTGATCTGTTCTTGTGTAATGGTATGCCACGAAGAAACGCCTAATTCTTTGCCCAGGTATTGTTCAAATTCTGCGTGTGAGGTAATAATTTGCATTTGGTATATATTTTTTTTTTGCGCCAGGCGTTTTGCATATGGCGGATTAATATTGCTTAGTCTTACTTGATGCTTATGACTTAATACTTTTTCTAAGTCAAATTTCTTTCCCTGAACCAAACCTCGTCTGGAATTGCTGAAAAATCATCCATTTTATTAATTAAAGTTTTGGCATCGGCTTCATTGAGCACTAAATTACGATTGGCCGGTTTCAAAAATTTACTTTGTACCATCATATCCATTTGGGCAAAAAGGGGATCGTAAAAACCATCAACATTTAATACACCGATCGGTTTATTGTGCAGACCAAGCTGCAGCCAGGTTAATACTTCGAAAAATTCCTCCAATGTACCAAATCCGCCGGGCAAGATCACAAAACCGTCGCTTAAATCGGCCATTTTTTGCTTACGCTGGTGCATATTTTCGGTAACAAGCATTTCTGTTAAACCCTGGTGACCAACTTCCTTATCCATCAAAAACTGAGGAATTACACCCGTAACCAAACCACCCAATTCCAGCACATCATTGGCCAGCAACCCCATCACACCAACGCTTCCCCCTCCATAAACCAATCTGATCTGCTGTTTTACAAGTATTTCTGCCAATTGTTTTATGGCATTACGTAGCACTGCATCACCATTAAAGTTTGAGCCGCAGTACACACAAACCGAAGTAAGCTTATTCATTGAATTAAAAATTTACCGAAGTTAAGATTTTATCGGCTTTTCATAAATTTTAATTCTGCACAAAGCCATTACAGTTTTTTGTAATTTCAATGGTAAGACGCTATGTCATAAGTTTGCTTGCATTCAAACTTGTTTCACATTGAGCTTAGCCCGTACTGAACTTGATGAAGTATCCAAACGCTTCACGGGAGGTTTAACAAGTCCTTAGACAAGCTACCATTGACAGAATCTACTAGTCCGGTCGTCATTCTCGAGAATATTTATTAAAAAAGGAGCAGCATTACGCCACTCCTCTAACCAAATATAAGAGAGAAAAAAATAAAATTAGATACTGTTAGAATGCATAACGGATGGTTCCACCGTAAGTTCTTGGATCGCCCAATACACCTGCGTATAAACCAGCATTACCCGCTGCAGCCTGTAATTGCTCGTAGTAATTCTTATTGGCAATATTTCTGCTCCATACAAACAAAGAAAATTTATCTGATTTGAATCCTAACCTGGCATTAAATAAAGCATAACCTTTAACGTTTAACACACTTGATGGTGTAGGATTGGAAGAGTATTCTGAACGGTAACTGGCATCGCCTGCTATGAAATAGCGTCCCTCTCTCGTTGCCAAATGACCGGGCGTACTCATCTCTGAACCACCCGAAATGTTCCATTTAGAAATACCTGGTAACCTACCTCCAGAAGCATCTTTAAAGGCCACCTGCGTAGCCACGCCATTGATCAATTCCGTATGTCCGGTTTCTTCTAATGGAAGCGGTGCATTAGTAAATTTTATATATTTGCCATCCAGATATGCCAAGGCTGCATTTAACGTTAAAAACCGCTCCAACTGATAACTACCGTCTATTTCCAATCCTTTTACCCTTACTTTTTCAGCGTTAGCCAAATAACCTCTGTTTACACCGAGTTGTGGCGACTGCACATTGGTTTGGTAATCTTTAATATCTGTATTAAACAAACTGATATTTACAAGGGCCCCTTTAACTGGCTTCGTTTTAGCACCCAGCTCATAATGCTGAACGTACTCCGGTTTAACAACAGCCAAAGATAAATCGGCTGCTCCCGTTGAGGTAGTCGGCAAACCACCTACGTTAACACCAACCGGTTTGTAAGCGGTAGAAAAAGTTCCGTAAACATTTAAATTGTGGCTTGGACGGTAAGAAACGGTGAAGTTACCAGATAAATTGTTATTATCCACTTTTGTAGTAAACTGCTGATTTGCATAGACCGCTGCTTTAAGCGCTAATAATGCCGCATCATTGGTTTGTAAACCGCCATAGGTTACCCGATCATAATCCACATCTTTTTTATCATAGGTATACCTTAAACCTGGTAATACGTGGAGGTTTTTTAGCACTTCCCAATCAACCTGGGCAAAAACCGCTGCACTTAACGATTTAATGGTGGAGTTGGTTTTAATACCGAAACCATCCAATAAACCTGGAGTAGCATATAAGGCTTGGCTTCCTGTATTGCTGGTTTGCACAAAACGCCATTGATCTTTACCCACCTCTTCTGTTTGGGCTAAACCTTTTAAATTCTGACCTAAGAAATAAACCCCCACTACTCCACTTAATTTTTCGGTAATATTTCCAGCATACCGAACCTCTTGTGAGTATTGATCATGACGTGAGGTACCTTGCGATTTAGTTAGCGCCGCCAACTCTGAGAAATCCCGGTCATTTGTTGGGTCCCAATTCCAGAATCTCCAGGCCGTAGTTGATGTAAGCGTTCCATTTCCGATTTTGTAATCTACATTTAATGAGATCCCTCCTATTGATTGATTATGTCTCCAAGGGGTATTGGTATTGATTTCTCTTGAAAAAGGATCTATTTTAGGTTGTTGATAGCCTAGATCAGAAACAATTTTAGCGTACTGGCGGTATGCACTTCTTTCGGTTGTGGTAACACCGGCAATTACCAATGGGTAGCCTGCCGGATGTTGAATGCTGACATCACCACTTAACAATACCTGTAATTTTTCTGAAGGGGTGTAATATAACTGACTTTTAAAGCCCAGATTGTTCTGTCCACTATACCTGCGTTCTTCTCTGGTATTCCAGATGGTACCATCGCGTTGCGTACCCGAAATTGAAATTTTTGCTGCAAGATCCTTTGCCAGCGCCCCAGAAACCGATGTTTTGGCCTGAATAAAATTATAATTCCCTACACTTAATTCTATTTTTGCACTAGGTGTTAAAGTTGGTTTGCTCGTAGTGATGTTAAATGCACCTGCCGTGGTGTTTTTACCAAATAAGGTACCTTGCGGGCCCCGTAAAATTTCGATCTGATCGATATCAAGAAAATCCGTAGAGGTAGCAGCGGGACGTGCATGATAAACGCCATCTACATAAAATCCAACCCCTGGATCGATACCATCGTTAGTTAAGCCAAAGGTAGACCCTAACCCTCTAATATTTAAGGTAGTGTTTCTTGCATTCGAAGCATATAACTGTACAGAAGGTACTAATTCCTTTAAACGGTTAACGTTAAAAGCTCCGGCGTTTTCTGCTGCACGGCCACCAATAACCGTAATTGGAATGGGCACATCCTGTAAAACCTCCGATCGCCTTCTAGAGGTTACCACAATTTCATCAAGCAATGCGTTTTCTACCAAAATCAGTTCGATTGGCGCATCTTGAAGTTTTAGTATTTGAAAATCCTGTGGTTTATAACCTACTGAGCTTACCTGAAGGTAAAAAGGTGTTTCCTGATTAACATTAATGCTAAAAGCACCATTTTCGTCGGCAACTACAGCTTGGTTGGTCCCCCTCACTTTTATCGTTGCATTGGGGATTGTTGTGCCATTGGTTGTTTTAATAACACCTGTTACCGGACTTTGGGCAAAAATAAATCCCGCCGAGAATAAGAATGAAAAGAGAAAAAGTAAAGTTTTGTTCATGGTTATATTGATGGTTTATTTAAATGCAGTTAATTAATGATTCTTTCGAAAGCTCGTTATTACTGTTATTGCATGGTTAGAACAGTCATATAAAAAGAGTTTATGCCTCATTATTACGATTATTATATAATTCCTATAGATTTAGTCGACAAATATATCAAAAAATATTAGCTGCCAAATTTTATTTTGCGATTTTTATAAAATAGACCTGTAGGTTTATCACGAAAGATCCTGAAATAAATTCAGGATGGCGATTATCACAAAAAAACCGGGGCTATCATAAACTGATGCCCCGGTTTCCATTTATAGGAAAGATTGCGTAAATATTACCTTCAACCTTTTCCCCTCTTAACTCCTATCTTAACCCTATCTAGTGTAGTTAGGTGCTTCTTTAGTTATCGTAATATCGTGTGGATGACTTTCGCGCATACCTGCAGCGGTTATCTGTACAAATTGTGCTTCCTGCAAGGCTTCGATATTGGCCGCTCCACAATAGCCCATACTTGCTCGTAAACCACCAATATATTGGTACATTACCTCCGCAAGAGTACCTTTAAATGGTACACGACCAACAATACCCTCAGGAACTAGTTTTTTAATATCATCCTCTACATCCTGGAAATAGCGGTCCTTGGAACCTTGTTCCATTGCTTCAATTGACCCCATTCCACGATATGATTTAAATTTACGTCCTTCGTAAATGATGGTTTCACCTGGCGACTCTTCTACTCCTGCAAATAGAGAACCTGCCATTACGGTGCTGGCACCCGAAGCAATTGCTTTTGCAATATCGCCGGTATGTTTAATTCCGCCATCTGCAATAACAGGTACTCCAGTCCCTTTTAAAGCTTTGGCGCATTCGTAAACAGCATACAATTGAGGTACGCCAACGCCGGCAATAATTCTGGTAGTACAGATAGATCCCGGACCAATACCTACCTTAACGGCATCTGCACCGGCATCTGCTAAAAATTTCGCAGCTGCACCAGTTGCAATATTACCAACAATAACCTGTAAATCAGGATATTTTGCTTTCACTTCTTTCAATTTATCTACTACTCCTTTGGTGTGTCCGTGGGCAGTATCGATCGTAATTACGTCAACGCCAGCATGTACCAAAGCATCAACACGTTGCAACGTATCAGCAGTTACCCCTACTGCAGCACCTACCCTTAAACGGCCATGTTCATCTTTACAGGCTACCGGATAATTTTTAACTTTAGAAATATCTTTAAAAGTAATTAAACCACTTAAGTAACCGTCTTTACTCACAACGGGAAGTTTCTCGATTTTATGGTTCTGAAGAATCTCTTCTGCCTGAACCAAAGTAGTTCCTTCTGGTGCAATAATCAAATTGTTTTTAGTCATCACCTCAGAAATCGGTCTCTTCATATCCTTTTGGAAACGCAAATCCCTGTTCGTTATAATGCCAACCAGTTTATTATCGCTGCTTACAACCGGAATACCACCAATTTTGTGCTCTTTCATAATCTTGAAAGCATCAGCAACCACAGCTGTTTCCAATAACGTTACCGGATCTTTGATCATCCCACTTTCTGAACGTTTCACCTTACGTACTTCAGCAGCCTGTCTGTCTATCGTCATGTTTTTATGTAACATACCAATACCACCATTTTGCGCAATGGCAATGGCCAGCTCGGCTTCAGTTACGGTATCCATTGCAGCAGAAATCAATGGAACATTAAGTTTGATTTTTTTGGTTAAAAAAGTGGCAGTATTTACTTCACGTGGCAGAATTTCAGAATATGCGGGTACCAATAGTACATCATCATACGTTAAACCTGTAGCAATAAACTTTGTGGAATCGAGTTGCATAGCAAATAAATTAGGATTTATTATTTGCCAGGCAAAGATACGAAAATTGAGTGAAAATAAAAGTATAAAGTTAAAAGCGCTTAAATATTGAGCTCTTCTGACAATTGCGATTACACCGTATGAGCAGGTTTGAGAAAATTGGGTTATAGTTATACTATACCTATTATTTAAATTTGATCAGGCTTGTATCTATCCAGAGAAAATACAGTGAGTGTGTAAATTTTTTAAAAAAGATTTTCCAGGCCGATAAACAAAAAGCTATTTTGACTAAAACTTTATAGATTAGCGTATGATTACTGAAAACGAATATTTTGATGGCAACGTTAAATTGTTAGGCTATGAAACCACTGAAGGAAAATCGACCATTGGTGTGATTAATCCGGGAGAATATCGGTTTGGTACGGCTCAAAAAGAAATTATGCACGTAATAGAAGGCCAATTGGAGGTGCTTTTACCTGATACTGCCGAATGGATAAGCATTAGTGCAGGTAACTTTTTCGAAGTGCCAGCCAATGCTTCTTTTAACATAAAAGCGGCTGTGCAAGCTGCTTACTTGTGCCAGTATAGGCAGATTTAGGTTAGGATCGTCATCTCGACTGGAACGTGGTGAAATGCCCGCCTGTGCGGGCGGGCAGAGATCTATCTCGGAAGATTTCCCGACTTCATTGCATTCCGCTCGAAATGACGGATTCTAGAGAACAATTGAAATTTACTTCCTCCCGATCACTACTTCCGTAAAATTTTCTGTAGTGAGGTATTTATTGGCCAATGCCAATAACTCTGCCGAGGTAATGGTCTTCACTTTTTCGATGTATTTAGTATAATAATCGTAATTCAGTCCCGAAAAATAAATATTTTTAAATTTATCGGCATGTGAAAAAACATTTTCCAAACTGCCTAACATCGATCCCAGCATGTAGTTCCTCACCAGGTCCAGCTCTTCTGCTCCTACCGGTTCATTTTTCAATATCTCGATCTCTTTATAAATTTCAGTCAGTGCTGCAGAACATACATCAGCACCAACTTCGGTAGCAATGAAAAGATAACCCGCCTGCTGCAATGATGAAATACCGGAACCGATTCCGTAAGTATAACCTTTATCTTCGCGGATGTTGTTCATTAAACGTGAACCAAAATATCCACCCAAAATTGTATTTAGAACCTGGAGGCCACAAAAATCCTCATGTTTGCGGTTTATAGCCAATTGTCCTATTCTAATGGCCGATTGTAATGCATCCGGCTTTTCGGTATAAATCACTTTTTTTTCAGTGACATTAAAACTGAAACTATTCTTTACCGCAATACTTTTTTCCCAATCGCGGCCAAAAAAATCATTTAAAAGATTAAATGCCTCATCATTAAACTTACCTGATATGACTATCGTGCAATTATTCGGAGCGTAAGCAGCTTTAAAATAATCAAGCAGATCTTCACGCTTCAAGGCATCATAATGCTCAGCCTGAATATTTACGCCATATGCGGTGTCGCCAAATAAAGCATGGGCAAATTCCTTTCTAGATAGGATATCGTTTTTCTTCAGGTTGACCTGTAACTTTTGTTTCTGATTCTGAACATAAATATCAAGTTCCTGTTGCGGAAACTGGCTTTCTGATAAAACATCTTTTACAATCGGCAATACAGAATGCAAATGTTTATTTAAAGTATACAAGGTAACCGAAGATTGATCCTGCACATATTCTGTTTGAAAAAATGCACCATAAAAATCAATTTGTTCGGCTATCTCCTTGGCTGATAATTTATTTGTTCCATTATTGATTAATGCACTTACTGCAATAGCCTGTAATGGTTTATCGAGTTTCCAGTTTACGTTATCAAAAATAAATTCAATTCGTACCAGATCCTGTTCACCAGAATAAATGGTATAAACGGGCACACCATTATCCAATACTTTTTTTTCTGGCTGGATAAAGTTTATCGTAGATACCTGTTTAAAATCAGGTGCCTGTTGTCTGTTAAGCATTTTCTTCAGTTAAGTAATATAAAGTAGATGATGATTTTTGGTTAAAAGTTTCGTTGGATATCCTTCTGATATCTTCTGCCCCTACTTTTAAAAACTCCTCGGTTTCATGGTTTAATATAGCAGCATCGCCCAATAGCTCGTAGTAAGCCAGGTTCATTGCTTTATCCAGTAGACTCATTTCAGAAAAAACAAGTACTGACTCTACCTTGTTCTTCACTTTAGTTAACTCAGTTTCAGAAACCAGTTCGGTTTTTAACTTTTCAAGCTCGGCCCAGATGGCCTTTTCTGCCGTTTCGATGGTTACACCTTCTACCAATTTGCCTTCAACAATAAATAAACCCGGATCCAAACTACTTGAAATGTAAGCATTGATATCGCTAAAAAGTTGTTTTTCTTTTAACAGGCTGTTATACAAACGCGATGACTGTCCGCGTGATAAAATGTCTGACAACAAATCAAAGGCGTAATAATCCTGACTTAATCGTCCCGGCATTTTAAAAGCCATGTAAATTGCATTTAAAGGCACATTAGCCTTAACTGTTTCTTTTCTGGCTTCGGTTTGCGGATCCTCTTGAATTAAATTCCGTTTGTATCTCTCACCTGCAGGAATTGGTTCGAACCATTTTTCGGCCAGTTTTTTCACATCGGCGGTTTTTACATTTCCGCCAACAACCAAAATTGCATTTTGTGGCGTATAATGTTTCTTAAAAAATGATTTTACATCATCCATCGTTGCATTTTCAATGTGCGAAAGTTCTTTACCTATTGTAGCCCAACGATAAGAATGCTTTTGATAAGCCAACGGGCGTAACTTTAACCATACATCACCATAAGGCTGATTAAGATAACGCTGTTTAAACTCCTCACTTACCACATTACGCTGGGTATCTAAGCTTTTTTCGGAGAAAGCCAGGCTCAACATCCGATCGCTCTCCAGCCAAAAAGCAGTTTCAATATTTTCTGCCGGTAGTGTGATATAATAATTGGTAATGTCGTTACTTGTAAAAGCGTTATTTTCTCCCCCTACCCGTTGCAAAGGTTCGTCGTAGCTGGGAATGTTCACCGATCCACCGAACATCAGGTGTTCAAACAGGTGCGCGAAACCCGTTTTTTCAGGATCCTCATCCCGGGCACCAACATCATATAAAATATTTAAAACGGCCATTGGAGTTGTCGCATCCTCATGCACCAAAACTTTTAAGCCATTGGACAGTGTAAAACGATTAAAATCTACCATAAGTGACAAATATAAACGAATTGTTGAATTGCTAAATTGTTTAATTAATTAATCTGACAACCTGATCATTATTTTTAATCTTCAAAAAAAATAATTCAAAACAGCTCATGTAATTTCTTTATTACATCTAATTATATATTTTTATAAAAAATTAAACAAATAATATGCTCACCTATACCGTGATATCGCTAGTTTTAGTGGCGACAAGTCTTTTTTTACTCAATTTTAGAAGAGATAGCCAATGGCGTAAAAACAATAACGATACCTTCAGTTTCATCATCTCACTAATTTCTACCTTTACAGGATTATTTATTGCCCTATCTGTAAATACTTTTTTAGATAACATCGATAAAAAGAATAACCTGATTAAGCTATTAAACACTACCAATTTAGCTATCGAAAATTGCCAGATGAAAACCAAAGGAATGTATTTAAATACATCAAATGCCGGATTGAATTTGACAGAAACACTTAAAAAAACACCTGTTGAACTGCCTAAGTTATATCCACAACTTGCAACAAATAATTTGGTTAATGATTACTTTACACCAAATGCTTTTCAAGCTTATATTGTGTGTATAGATAATATGGAAACTTTTGTTAAAAATCTTGGCAATGCCGAACAGAACAACAATGGAACGAAAATTGAGATTCTTAACCAGTATTTAAAATATTTAGAATTTGCTAAAAGCATTAATAATTTAGAGATCGAACGACTTGGTGGAAATATTACAGAAGAACAGGAAACCACTTCTTTAAAAAAAATAGTTGACCAATTTACTACTTCGAAATGAAAAATATAATTATAATCTGTCTATTATCTTTAGGTTTAAGTGCTTGCAACACAGCCACGAAAAAGGAAGAAAAAATTGATTTTACTAAATCTTATGAAACTGCGGCACTTGCACTAACTGATGCCCAATTGAATTATGATGCAGCAGTAGCAAGTAAGGATACGGCAAGAATAGCAGCTGCAAAACTCCAGTTAGAAACCGCCAAAACGAATTATTTAAACAGCAAAACCTATTATACTGCTAACGGGGGTATTGTAAAAGCAGAGGATGATCAATTGCTTGCCAAAGCAAATACTTCTTTGGGCAAACCAGCTAAGGATACAACCACTGTGGCCGCTGCAGCCGAGAAGTTTATAGATAGTACTAAAGTTAATGCTGATAAGAAGGTAAAACAGGTTATAGGCGCTATTGCAACTGGTGAAAATAAGGTTAAACAGGTTTCAGATGCAGTTGCTGTTGGTCAAACTACTGTTAAAAACAATGTGGTAAAAGCTAATGAAGGCTTAAAAAAGGTTAACGACAGCACTAAAAAACGTTTAGATGAAATAAAAAAGCAGGGAAATGATTTGCTAAACCTATTTAAACGTAAGGCTGATACGACTAAAAATAATTAACGCTGCGCTGTTTTTTTATAAAACTGTGATTATAGTGATGCTTATTTCAAGTATTTTTGCCTTATGAATACAGCCGATTTACTGCAGCGGGCATTACATTTTGATTTTTTAACGCAAGAAGAAGGGGTATACCTCTACCATCATGCCGATACTGCATCATTGATGTTTGTAGCCAATGAGCTAAGAAAAATTCAAGTGCCTAGTGGCAAAGTAACCTGGCAGATCGACCGTAATGTAAATACCACCAATGTTTGTATTGCAAACTGTAAATTTTGTAATTTCTTCCGCAGGCCCGGCCATGAGGAAATTTATATTACCGACATTGAAACCTACAAGGTTAAAATTGAAGAAACTTTCCGTCTAGGCGGCGATCAACTCCTCTTGCAAGGTGGCCACCATCCTGATTTGGGCCTCGCTTTTTATGCGGATCTATTCAAAAAATTAAAAGAATTATATCCCGATCTAAAACTTCATGCCTTAGGCCCACCAGAAATCGCTCACGTAGCCAAACTGGAAGGCTTGAGCCATACCGACGTATTGAAAACACTCAAAGAGGCCGGAATGGATTCTTTGCCTGGTGCCGGTGCTGAAATATTAAATGATCGGGTGAGGCGTTTAATCTCTAAAGGTAAATGCGGCGGACAGGAATGGCTTGATGTAATGCGTGCCTGTCACCAATTAGATATCACTACTTCCGCAACCATGATGTTCGGCCATGTAGAAACCATTGAAGAGCGTTTTGAGCATTTGGTTTGGATCCGTCAGGTACAGAGCGAAAAACCAGCAGATGCAAACGGATTTCTGGCCTTTATTCCATGGCCTTTCCAGGACGATGGTACTTTATTAAAAAGACTCCGAGGAATTAGCAACACCGTAACTGCAGACGAATATATCCGTATGATTGCCTTGAGCCGCATCATGTTGCCAAACATCAAAAACATCCAGGCCAGCTGGTTAACCGTTGGAAAAACGACTGCCCAATTGTGTTTGCATGCAGGTGCAAATGATTTCGGGTCCATCATGATTGAAGAAAACGTAGTATCAGCAGCTGGTGCACCACACCGTTTTACAGCCAATGGTATTCAACAATCCATTAAAGCTGCTGGTTTCGAGCCACAGTTACGCGGACAAAAATACAATTACAGGGATTTACCAGAGCATTTAGAAGAGCAGGTGATTACTTACTAAAAATGTAAGAGGTAAGATGGAGAATGGCTGATGAAAAATAGCAATGCCGGTTATTGATAATTAATGTCAACCAGAATTCTATCATTATTGGTTAAAAATAGTGATTTAAAGCTGATTGATTTCGCTCTATTCGTCATGCTGATTCAATAGTGATCGGATTTACTTTACAAGTAGCGCTATCGTTTTCAATTGCCTTATAGCTACTGCGTAGTCAGCATCTATTTAGCTTGAACGACCCTGAAATCAATTCAGGATGACGACTCTGGATGAAATATCTTACAGGAGCCATTTAAAACCAGATTTTTAATCCAACACAGGTTAGTAACCGATTAGTTGGAGTAAATTTCTAATTGCATCATCTTCAAATAGGGCAAAACAGGTCGATTTTTATCAATCTTAAAATCTTATAATCCTTAATATACTGATAAAACAAAGGGAAGTAAAACCAAAGTTCTACCTCCCTACCTTAAACGAAACATTACCTAATCAATAATGTCAATATTTTGGTGTACTATGATAATTTTTTACCTGGCTGTAAAAACAGGTTGGCAATGGTTACCACGCTTGCCTTATCTAAAGGCTCATCGAAACTTTCTACAGCAGCTGCTTTGGTAATACCTGAAAAACCGCCAATACCCACAATGTTTGCTCCTGCCTGTACGGTTAAATCTTCACCTGCATAAACAGCATCAACAGCAGCTACACCAGAATCGTTTGCCTGACCGGAAGCACCAAGACTAACCCAAGGCTTATAAACGGCAGAACCAGCGGCAGTACGCATTTGACGGATATGCGAAGCATGACGTGCTTCAACAGAGTGGATCTGAAGTGCGGTTTGCAATACACCTGGAGCAGCCATTAAATTCGCTGCCTGGCCTTTATATGCCCTAACACCAGTATCTTCAAAACCTTGTGCTACAGCTAAAAAGATGTTATAATCAGAGTATACAGTAGAAAATGCACCACCTGCCCTAAAATCGGTATCAGCGTAGGCAATTGGTGTACGTGCTGAACTTCCCAAAGCGCCTACCAATAAATCTACGTGTGCCTTTTCATGATCACGAATGGTTGTGATGGCAGCTTGACTGGCCGCATTAGGAAATGCAAATGTAACATCGGTTACACTGTTGTTAGTAGTACCATCTTGATTTTTCTTTGTTATACCAACAATAGTGTGGTTGTAAAAATGATATTCTAAATATTCCAACGCCAACGCGAAGTTTAATACGTCAGCAACACCTGATGGTAAAGTAGACTGTCCATATGCTTTTTGAAACATTGAACCCAAAGCCAGCGGCATTGCAGCTAAAGAGATTTTTTTACCGATGTTGAAAAAGCTTTTCATGGCAGCTCTTCTCGGGTTTAAACGCTCATAAACCTCACCGTCAACTTTTTCAATTTCTTCTAATATATTTACGATATTCATGATTTCTAGTTTAAAGTTTTAAAGATTGATTACATTAATTTTGGTTTTGATATATTTAGAAGCTACAGCCAAAACTTTATCTGGTGTTAAAGCTGCATCCAGCCCCCCTGAATTATTAGCGCCCAATGAAGCCAGGCTATTAAGATCTGCAAACGATCCGTTCGAGATGATATCACGAACATAAGCAGCGTGACGGGCTTCAACTGAAACAATTTTACCTGCTAACAATAAGTAAGCGCCAGTTTTTAGTCTTGAACCAGCGCCATTGTAGGCAGCAACACCTAAATCTTCAAAAGCCATCGCTGTAGCTAAAACGCTTGCTTCGCTGGTAAAATCAATTGAAGAAAAATCAACCTCTAAACTTCCAATTGCAGCTGTACCTAAAGCAGCTTTAAAAAACTCTCTATGTGCTATCTCATGAAACTGGATATCCTGGAAATACGCTTTTTTTGCAGCAGCATTTGTTCCTGTAAATTGAGTATTGCTGTTAGCAACCTTAATATAAAATGCGGCTTCTAATTGCTCTAAAGCATAAGCATAATTTAATACCCCGAAATCATCTTTGAAATCTAGTGTTGCACCATTCATTGTTGGGTTATCATAACCGCGGTCTTTGCTACAACCCGCAGCAACTAAAGCGATACCTGCAGCACCAGCACCTGCATACTGCAGAAAAGATCTTCTGCCCACAGTTTTGTCAAACAAACTTTTCTCCTGAAGCTCGCTTTTTGTTTCTAGTTCATTGTTTTTCATAGTCATCTATGTTTTAGTGGTTTTGAATACGTTTGATGATACATACGTGACAATTTGTATACTGGTTTTTTTGATTTGCATTTTTTTTTGTAAGACCATTTTAATACATTCACCAACTATAGCTATGACTACATTAAAGGCCATTATTGTTGATGATGAGGAGTTTGCACGATCGTCATTATTTTTTTTATTACAGCAGAATTGCCAACAGGTAGAAATTACCGGTATTGCAAGATCTGTAGCCGAGGCAAAAGATATTTTAGGTCATCATCCTATTGATCTGATCTTTTTGGATATTGCGATGCCCGGAGGAAATGGCTTCGAATTGATTCCTGATGCGCAAAAACACCATGCCGCCGTCATATTTACTACAGCCTACGATCAATATGCATTAAAGGCAATAAAAGCAAATGCACTTGATTATCTGTTAAAACCAATTGATATCGATGAACTCAAAGTAGCAGTAGACAAAGTTTCGCAGCACATCAAATTATTTAAAAGCCAGAACGAAAATGATGAAAGAATCAATAATCTGGCTTCCAGTTTAAGCTCTCGATCTGAAATCAGGAAACTTACGCTTCCTTATGGTCAGGGTTTTAAAATGATCGATATTGATGATATTATCTATATTGAAGCTGATAGTAATTATTCTATTGTACATTTAAGCAACCGCGAAAAAATTACCGTTTCTAAAGTTTTAAGGGAGTTCGAAGAATTATTACCAACGGATCAGTTTGTCAGGATTCACAAATCAAGTATCATTAACCTTAACCATTTAAAGGAATATAATTCTAAAAATGGACTACAGGTGTTCCTGAAAAACGGAGAAAGCATTAATATTTCCAGAAGAAGGGCAAGCGATTTTTTTGAAAAAATAAAGTTATTTACCAAAGCAAACAGTGACCATTAAACAGCATATTAAAATAAAACCATTGGCTCAAAAGGCTATTATGAAGCTAAGTTTCAGCAGTTTTTTTATTGCTTTTTTGTTTTTGACCCTGAGTTTTATTGCACCTCAAAAACTTTTTTCGCAAACTACTTATCTCCCCCATTATAATAGCAAAAACGGGCTTGCCAGCAATAACTGTTATTACATTTTACAAGATAAAAAGGGTTTTATTTGGATTGCCACGGATAATGGATTAAGCCGTTTTGATGGCACCAATTTTCAGAATTTTACCATAGAAGATGGTCTGCCCGACACGCAGATCCTCCAGATGAAAGAAGATAAACATGGCCGGCTATGGTTTTTTGCACTGAACGGTCAGCTGAGCTACTTAAAAGAAGGAAAGTTTTATAACCAGAGTAATGATGAACTCCTTAAAAAGCTCAACTTCAATACCGTAATTGTTTCCTTTTTAATCGATCAATCAGGCCGGATCTGGCTAGGAACAAATGCCAACCTAATTGTTTGCTGGGATGGAAAAACCATTAAAAGATATATTTCGCCAAATCAAAAGGATAAATTTATCAATGCTTTTATCCATGAAGATGAGCGAGGTAATATCTTCGCATATAGCGATTTAAGCTTGCAACAATTTAATGGAAAAACCTTTTCCATGATTAAATCAAAGGTGCAGCCCCTTTCCTACATGACAGCTTCAAATAGCGGCAACAGATCTTTATTTTACCTGGATAGTGGCGGATTAAAACAGTACAGGCACGGAAGCGTCAATGATCTTATTCCCATTCCGCAAAACCTCATCAAAAACATGTCGGGATATTTTTATTACGACGTTAGCAGCAAGGAGGTTTGGCTGTCAAACGCCAATGGAGCTTTTGCTCTCGATAAAAGTGGCAAAACAGTACAATATCTGCAGGATATTTCGGTTAACCAGGTTATCAAAGACAATAGTCAGAACATGTGGTTTGCCACCAATCAGGGCATTTACATGCTGCCTAATGCTAACAACCGGCTATCAATTATTGATGCAGAATCTGGCCTGAGCAGCAATGTGATCAAAAGCATCACCAAAGACGGGAAAAACCGATTGTGGTTAGGTACCGATGATGCGGTAATCGATGTGCTAACCATCAATAATTATCAGGTTGATGAAATTGGGCTAGACGATTTTAAAAAGTATAAAACCATCAAACAGATTACATTCGATCCACAAGATCAATCTATATATTTCGCATCCGATTATGGAATGGGTGTTTTCAAAAATATCTACGACAGCAGTAATGATGTTAGTTATCTAAAGGAATCTAATAACTCGATGTTCGTGATCAAACACTTCAGCATTGCCGAAAATAACGATCACCTTGCCCTGGCCCTATCATCTGGTGTTGTTTTTTTATCAGACAGAAGAAATAAATTTGAGTTTAACGCTGCAAAATACCGCGAAAAAGAAGATTTTTTTAAAGATAGATCATACCATGTTTTCTATGATCGAGAAGGCAATTTATGGTTTTCAAACGTTAACGGACTTTCTCAATTTTCGAAAGGGAAACTGGTTAAGCATTATGAAAATCATCCCCTGCTGACCAAAAGGATCAATGATATACAACAGCTTGCTGATGGCACATTGATTCTCGCTACTGATGGATATGGGTTAATTTTTTATAGAAATAACCAGATCACCCGGCAGATTACCCAAAAAGAGGGCTTAACGAATAACATCTGCACCAAAGTCTTCATCAAAAACAACGAAATATGGGTATTAACCAATAAAGGTGTTAACAAAATAGCCAACTATCCAAATAAGCTTAATGTAGCCAATTTTGACTATGGAAAAGACCTTTTAAGCGATGATATTAACAGTTTGTATATTGATGACAGCACGGCTTACTTCGCCACAAACAAAGGCTTGATTTTATTTAAATACAACAATAAAAATATTGTTAAAAACCTTCCTAAGGTATATGTCACATCTATCATTAAAGATAACGAACGTTTACCTGTTGACCAGGACAATTTTACTTTTGAAACAGGTAACAATACCATACTTTTTACCTTTAGTGCTGTAGATTTTACCACCAGTGATATTACCTACCGTTACCGCTTAAATGAAAATTCGCCCTGGATAGAAACACGTACAAGGCGTTTGGATTTTTCATCACTACAATCAGGCGATTATGTGTTTGAAGTAAGTGCAAAAAGCCAAAACGGTAATTGGGGTGAATCTGCAAAAATTGCCTTTACCATAAGAGGTCACTTTTGGCAAAGCCTATGGTTTTTATCCATTTTAATATTGCTTGTGGCTTATATTTTTTACAAGGTAGCTGTTTACATTACCCGTAAGCAAAAAGACAAGGAACAAGCGCAACTGTTATTAAAAAACAAAGTGCTCATGTTAGAACAACAGGCGCTTCAGGCCATGATGAACCCCCATTTTGTGTTTAATGTAATGAACTCCATCCAACATTATATTAATACGCAGAATACGGCCTCGGCTAATAAGGTTCTAACTGGCTTTGCCAGATTGATCAGGAAAAATTTGGAAATTTGTACCAAAAGTTATATCTCACTGGAAGAAGAACTAGAATACCTAAATCTCTATCTGAAACTGGAAAAGAACCGTTTTGGTGATAAATTATCCTATATTTTTAATGTGGATGAAGATATCGACAAAGAAGAAACCTTTATCCCATCCATGTTGTTGCAACCTTATGTAGAAAATGCAATATGGCATGGCATTATGCCCAAGGAAACTGGTGGCAAAATCCTGATCAATATTAAACTTATGGATGAATTTTATCTCAACATCGAAATTATTGACGATGGGATCGGTATAGACAACTCTTTAAAGGATAAAAAGGAAACGCATATCAGCAAAGGTATGCAGCTAACCAAAGAAAGATTACATCTTTTAGGTCAGATTGGAGCAAAACCAATACACTTAAATGTAAGGCAAAATGCTACAAATGGTACAACAGTATCTATATCCATACCTTTAAAATAGATAATTTACCGTTTACTCAATTATTAATACCACTCACTAAATAGAATCTTGATCGAACCCTGTTTAGCCTTAAACTTGTGTTAGAAATAAACGATAGTGTTTATCAAAGACGTTCTTATAGAATTGATATAGATATTTAATAACCTAACCTAAAACTATATCTTAATTCAGGTTTCATTTGTGTGTTGAAAGCGGTCTTGTTTTTTAAAAGCGAGACCGCTTTTTTTATGTCAAAAATTTTATTTTTGTGTATGCCCAACCATAATATTACCAGGCACATTGAAGCCCTTATATTTTCTTCCAGTCAAAGTATCGGTACACAAGAAATCATACTTGCCCTAAATGCAGTTTTCAATGAGGAATTTACCGAGACACAGGTGTTTGAAAGTATAAAGAAAATTAAGGAAAAATATAGCCAGGATGATTTAGCTATCGAATTGGTATTTTTAAACAATGGCTATCAATTTTTAACCAAAAAAGATTATCATGAAACGGTAAATCAACTGCAGTTACATCGCTCGAAGAAAAAATTAAGTCAGGCTGCGATGGAAACCCTGGCGATTATTGCCTATCGCCAGCCCATAACCAAGTTGGAAATTGAACAGATCAGAGGCGTAAATTCTGATTATTCAGTACAACGCCTACTAGAAAAAGAGCTGATCAGTATCGATGGAAAGGCGGAAACTCCGGGCCGACCTATTCTTTACAGCACCAGCACTTTGTTTATGGATTACTTTGGTTTAAATAGCTTAAAGCAGCTTCCACAGTTAAAGGATATCGTTAAAGAGCAAAATTCTGTAGGAGAAAATATAGCGTAAATAAATTAATTTATTTATTCACAGGTTGTTATTAAAAAAAGTTTTTTTGTATTTTTAAACTATAAAAGCAATTTTTATTTTTGTGTTATGACAGCGCCAAAGAAACTCCCAACTAAACCGACTGCCAAGAAACAGGTAGACGAAGATGATGATTTTGAAGATGACGATATTGAAACAACAAAAAAGAAGCCTCAAGATGATGACGATGATGATTTTGACATGCCGTTAGATGATCTTGACAACTTCGATAATTTTGACGACGACGACGACGATTATTAATAGTTAAAAAACATATATTTGAAAAAGCATCCGCCCGCTTGGTAGGATGCTTTTTAATTTTAAAATATGCCCATGCAAGTGATATCCGTTAGCAATTCATCATTAAAAAAAGATTTCCTAAATACTCCAAAACTTTTATATAAAAACGATAAAAACTGGATCTGTCCCCTGGATAGCGAAGTTGAAAATGTTTTCAATCCTGAAAAGAATACTTTTTTTTACACACGGAAAATGTACACGTTGGATATTAAGGGATGATGCAGGAAAGCTGATTGGCCGTGTAGCAGCTTTTGTAAACGAGAAAAAAAGCATACCATTATGACCAACCGACAGGCGGTATGGGTTTTTTTTGAATGTATTGATGATGAAAAGGCTGCCTTTCTTTTATTCGATACGGCTAAAAACTGGTTAGCCGAAAACGGTATGAAAGCGATGGACGGTCCGATTAATTTTGGTGAAAACGATAGTTTCTGGGGCTTATTGGTTGAAGGCTTCACCCCTCCTTCATTCGGCATGAACTATAACTTTCCATATTATCAGAAATTTTTCAAGAAATATGGTTTTGTTACCGAGTATGAGCAGTTAACCAATCATATTAATCTTACCATACCCTTTCCGGAACGTTTTACAAAAATTGCCAATTGGGTAAGAAATAAACCAGGCTACACTTTCGAATATTTCAGTAAAGCCAATTCCAGCAAATACATTAACGATTTGATGGAAATTTACAACGATGGCTGGCAGAATTTCGAAAACTTTGTTCCTATTAAAAGGGAAACCCTCGAAGAGAGTTTTAAAAGTATGGAGCCCATTATGGATGAACATCTGATTCAGTTTGCTTACTTTAATGGCGAACCGGCATCTTTTGTTGTATTAATTCCTGATGCAAACCAAATGATAAAAGGTTTTAATGGAAAACTGGGTTTAATTGAAAAATTAAAGTTTGCATACCGCCGCTGGGTGGGCGTTACCCGCATGAGGGCGATTGTGATGGGCACTAAACCTAAATTTCAAAAACATGGTTTAGAATCGGTACTTTTTATCCGCTTAGGCGAATATGTATTACCTAAAAACCAATACAAAGAGCTCGAATTAAGTTGGGTAGGTGATTTTAACGAGCAGATGATTGCGATACATAAAGCTACAGGTGCAACCTTTGGCAAAAAGCATTTAACCATGCGGAAGATATTTTAAACTTAACAGATTCAACACCTGCCAAGGTTCGTGTGTCCACGAGCCGTTTCTTTTTTTACTGGTTCACTGAAATACTGGTTACATGGTGGATTTTTCTGCTGAGGGATGGTCTATTGCATGAGAAAAAATAGGATTAACAGATTAATTTTGTTTAGATAATATTCCTTGAGAGATCGTCATTCTCAACTTGAGTGGGAAACACAGCGTGCTCATGAATACATATGAAACAAGGAAGTTTTATGAATAATCTTGTACAAACACTTTAAGATGCCCACGTGGGCGGGAATGACAATTCGATTAATGGATTCTGTTCCATGGCATCGTATTCGGAGTATCGTGAAGTTTGCTAGCTTTACCGCATCGCATTCTACTTGCTGAGGTTCGTGTCTCCACGAACCTTTTTCTTTTGTTTACAGATTCTCAAAAAACGCTATGATGGAGAGGAATGGCCATTTTAGCGCCGTAAAACCTCTTATTAAATGCGTCACTGATTTAATCCTCGCTGCAAACAAGGACTATATTATTAGAGAATATTTTATGTATTTTTATACTTCGGCAAATTAATCAGCAGTACACTGCCTAAAATTATGACTAATCCAATCACTTGTGTTAAGCCAATCACTTCATTAGTAAATGTTAAACTCAACAATACCGCAACAACGGGATTAACATAAGCATAGGTACTCACCTGTGTAGCCGGACGTACTTTAAGCAACCACACATAAGCACTAAATGCGGCAATGGAACCAAAGAAGATCAGGTAAAAAATAGATAGCCAGGCGTCAAGCGGTATACTTGCCCAATTAAGCAATTTAAATTCAGATTTTAAAAATCCTCCGGGTAAAAAAGCCAAACTGGCCATCAACATCTGCCAGCCGGTATTAGCGGAAACGGAACTATCATTAGTAGGATGATATTTTGAATAAAGTGATCCTCCGGCCCATGCTATCGGTCCGAAAACAAGCAATACCATACCTACAATCTGCAGGTCACTCTGGGGTTTGTCAAGTGCCTGTACAATCTGATCGCCAAATAAAAGCACTACGCCCAAAAAGCCAATAACCAGTCCTGAAACGATGTATCTATTACTTAGGTTTTCTTTCCAATGCGATTTATCTAAAATAACAAACCATATGGCTGCAGAAGCCACCATAATAGCCACTAAACCGCTTGGAATAAACTGCTCTACCCAAATTACGATTCCATTACCCAAACCCAACATTAAAATGCCGCTTATCGTAGCAATCTTGATGGTTTTAAGATTGAAAATGTCTTCTCCTTTGAGCTTGCACCAGGTTAACATCAGCATGCCTGCAATAGAAAAACGGAATGCACCTAAAATGAAAGGTGGAAAACCAGCCAGGGCTTTTTGAATAAAAAAATAGGTTGAGCCCCAAACTATATATACGATAGCAAAAGCCAGGTAAACCATTACCGGAGAAGCTTTTTTATTTAATTCTGTCATCTCCTTATTTTCCGGGAATTACTAATTTTTGTTGCTCTTTCACAGTTTCCAGTACTATCGTGGTTTTAACCGATAAAATATTGGGTACCTTGCTAAATTCATCGCGCAACAAAGCCATTAATGATGCGGAATCGGTGGTTCTTACTTTAACCAGAAAACAATCATCACCTGCGATTACATGTACTTCCTGCACATCAGGAATTTTTGCCAATTCGTTTGCGGTATCATTACAACTGAAGCTTTGCGAAGATTTCATGGAGATAAAAGCTAACAGTTTTAAGTCAACTGCAACAGGATTTACCTGGGCATTGTAACCGGTAATAACGTTCTTTTTTTCGAGCTTCTTTACACGCTCCAGCACTGCTGACGGAACAAGATCCAATGCCTTCGCTAAATCTACATTCGAGATCCGGGCATTATCCTGCATCAATTTGAGTATAGCCAGATCAATATGATCCAAACTAAAGTTATTTTCGATTACCATTCATTCAAGCTTTAAATATTCAGAATAAAAATCATAATAATTTAAATAAAAATGAATTTTATTCTATTTAATAACTTTATTATGATAATTAGTCGGTTAAACAAACAATGCACAGAATTTTACATTCCAAGTTTATCATATAGATCAATCACCTTTTTCCGGAGTTTATTAATTTCTTCATCCTTTTCGATCAACTCTTTTTTAAGCGCAATGAGTTCTTTCGAGGTGTCTGATTCTGATACTGCTGATTGCCCGGTAATTAATTGTATTACAGGAACCTTAAACGTTTTGGAAATCTGGAGTAAACGGGAGATATTGATGTCGGTTTGTCCGGTTTCTATTTTACAGAAAGCCGGCGTAGAGATATTTAATTTTTTAGCAGCATCAGCCTGGCTTAACCCCAGGGACAATCTAGTTTGTTTGATATGATCTCCAATGCTTTTCATCCTTTTTTAGATTTGAGATATTAGACTTGAGATCTGAGACTGAATCCTTCTCAAATCTCACATCTAATATCTTATGTCTATTTCTTTAAAGCAGCCGCCAGTTCAGGCAGATCGAACCCTGCATAGTTGCCAGAACTCATCATTAATAAATTGGCATCTTTATAATTTAAGCTTAACAAATAACCTTTAAGCTTTGCTGCATCATTAAAAAACTTCAGTTTTGGATTGGCAAAAGCCTGTTGCACATCATCTTCAGAAAAAGGCTCCATGCGTTTTTGTTCGAAAGATTTAATATCGATAAACACAATGGCCTCGTCAGCTTTATCCATCGCACCTGTATATTCTTTCAGAAAATCCTTGTTCAAACTACTAAAAGTATGTAATTCGATACAAGCTACTAATTTACGGTTGGTATATTGAGCTTTAACAGCATCTATAGTAGCTTTTAGTTTTGATGGTGAGTGTGCAAAATCCTTGTAAACATTGATTGACTCATCAGAAGAAATAACCTCTAAACGTTTAGCAGCACCAGTAAATGATGCGATAGCTTTATCAAAATCGGTTTCACTGATGGCTAATTGTTTACAAACCAATTTGGCCGCATTCAGGTTCATCAGGTTATGATCACCAAAGATCTTTAATGCCGTTTCTTCAGGAAGCAGGTAAGTTGTACCATTTCTGATTTCGTGTTCAGGGATAGCATAACCAATTTTTGTAACATCAGCTTTTGAATTCAATACAATTTCATTCAGATCTGCATCGGCCTCACAGTAAATCAATGTACCTTTTGTTTCTATCGTATCAATAAACTTATCAAACTGCAGGGTATAATCGGCATAGGTTGGAAAAACATTGATATGATCCCAGGCAATGCCGCTGATTACTGCCACATTTGCTTTATAAAGATGAAATTTTGGTCTTCTATCGATTGGTGAAGATAGATATTCATCCCCCTCAATAATCATAACAGGCGCTTCTTCGGTAACCTTTACCATGGTTTCGAAACCAGCCAGTTGTGCACCAACCAGGTAATCGAAATCGCGTTTATAATAATTTAGCACATGTAAAATCATGCTGGTAATTGTTGTTTTACCATGACTGCCACCAATTACTACACGCAGTTTATTTTTGCTCTGCTCGTAAATATATTCAGGATAAGAATAGATTTTAACACCTAGTTCCTGTGCTTTCAACAATTCCGGATTATCGATACGGGCATGCATGCCCAAAATTACCGCATCCAGATCATTTGAAATGCGATTTTCATCCCAACCCATTTCAGCCGGCAATAAACCATATTTTTCCAAACGTGATTTTGCTGGTTCAAAAATCACATCATCGGAACCTGAAATTTGATAACCTTTTTTTATGTAAGGCAATGGCCAGGTTGTGCATCGCACTCCCACCGATTGCGATAAAATGTATACGCATATTTTTTTTATTTTAAAGGAGATTTTAGATGTGAGAGGCTAGATTTGAGATATAGGATTTGAGAGAAGAAATATGAGATATGGAAACAAAACTACTTCATAAACCTATCCCTAAACCTTACCTAAGCCTCCACCCTAAACCTTCAACCTTATACCTTAAGCCTTCAACCTCATACCTTAAGCCTGCTACCTTTTCTCAAACTGTGCTGCTACCCAATCGCCATTCTGTTTATGATCAACGTATTTTATTCCGTATTTCGCGCATTCAGCGGTAATCATTCCTAAATCAGGATCTAAATAAAAACCGCTGAAGAAAATTTTTCCTTCGTTTTTTAACACCTCCGCATAACGGTGGATCTGATCTAAAAGGATATTCCTATTAATATTGGCAAAAATAACGTCATACTCATCATCAGGAATAACTTCTTTACTACCGCAAAGAGCCTGTAAATGAGCTACATGATTAAGCGCGGCATTTTCTATCGTACTCTCGTAACAGATATCATCATAATCAATAGCCATTAAACTTTTAGCGCCTAGCTTTGCCGCCAGAATAGCTAAAATTCCGGTTCCGCAGCCCATATCCAGGATGTTTTTATCTTTTAAATCAGCAGCCAAAATATACTGCATCATCATGGTGGTGGTTTGATGGTGACCTGTGCCGAAAGCCATTTTAGGATCGATCACAATCTCATAAGGATATGATGGTTGTGGCTCGTGAAAGGTTGCCCTTACATAACACACATCGTCAATAATCAGCGGACTAAAATTCTTTTCCCATTCGGCATTCCAGTTTTCGTCAGCAACATCTTCCAAACTATAACCTGTTGCAAATTCTTCGCTATAACTTTCCAATAGATCTTTTAACCTTTGCTCGTTAAAATTATCCTTGATGATGAAAGCTGT
>NZ_JAQIIV010000024.1:0-53431 GCF_036946585.1 Pedobacter terrae
GTTGAAAAAAACATGGACCTGTTCAGGAAATTTGCGGAGTGGGGGATAAAGGGGGTGAAAATCGATTTTATGGATAGAAACGATCAGTGGATGGTAAACTACTATGAACGTGTTGCAAAGGAAGCTGCAAAAATAAAGATAATGGTAGATTTTCACGGATCTTTCACTCCTAAAGGTTTGGAACACAAGTATCCTAACGTGATTTCGTATGAAGGAGTAAGGGGACTGGAGCAGATGGAAGGTTGTCAGCCTGATAACACGATCTTCCTGCCCTTTATCAGAAATGTCGTTGGTCCTATGGATTTTACGCCGGGTGCAATGATTAATATGCAACCTGATGTTTATGGAGGAAAGCGCCCGAACGCTGCAAGTGTAGGTACACGGGCATACCAACTTGCACTTTTTGTCCTTTTTGAAAGTGGCGTGCAGATGCTGTGTGACAATCCAACATTATACTATAAAAACCAGGACTGTACGGATTTCATTACCCAGGTGCCGGTTACATGGGATGAGACCAGAGCTTTATATGCAGTAGTAGGAGAGGTTGCCATAGTGGCAAAAAGAAAAGGGAATAAATGGTTTATCGGTGGGATCACAAATGGAACAGAAAGAGAGCTTAGCCTGGATTTGAGCTTTTTACCCAAAGGCAAATCTTATCAGCTCACTTCGTTTTCAGATGGAATAAACGCCAGTCGCCAGGCAATGGATTATAGAAAGAGTTCCCAAACGGTAAAATCTGGTGTTGCCATCCCGGTTAAACTAAGCAGGAATGGTGGATATGCAGCTGTAATTACTGAGCTATAGATGATGTTATCTAATTTTATACTGAAAAGACCGCCTTCACCGGCCGAAGATCTTATGGCGGTAATTTCCCCTACATCGATACATCCAACAGGCTTTAAATATCTATGAAAAACAAATTGCTAACCCTTTTATTCTTATGTGCCACTCTATCGCTCCGTGCTGAAGCCGCTCTTGCGTTAGGTATAAGAAATCCGGGATCCGTGCTATTCCCGCTGATGATCGCATCCCCAAATGGAAAATTGAATTTGAACCTGGCCTACACTTCAGTTGGCGATCTTGTTTATTCCTTTTCTGCTAATTCCAGGATGCTCATTAAAAGATCGAAACTCGGATTGACCGGTCTGGGAGAAGGGCTTTCGGCTAAGGTGTCGCGTCGGTCCGTTAATGCGGTTTGGAAACCAATCTGGGGAAAAAGAAAGACAGTACCGGAGATATATAATGAGCTTACACTGGATTACAAGGTCTATAAACTCGTTTTGAGAACCTATGACCGACGGTATAGAGCTTTCAGATACATTTTTATTAGGGAGCAAGCACCTGAAGAATTGACCCAGTTCAACTTTAACGGCGATTATACCGCTTGGTATTACAATGGCGAAAGGGCCAACATTGGCTCGGAAAAACTATCGGACTGCAGCGATATACATTTGCCTGTTATGACAATCAAAGTTGATGATAATAATTATATGGCTATTCACGAAGCCAGCTTATCATATGGTGAACCCTTGATATTAAAGTCTGCAAAAAAACAAACCACGTTTAAAATAGTATCCAAACCAAGTGATGCCTGGAAGGTCATTATGTATGGAGCTACACCTGGACAAATGGTTGATTCTCACCTTCTGGAATTGTTGAACCCGCCTCCATCAAAAGAGATGGCTTTTTCTTGGGTCAAGCCGGAGTTGCCGTTTGGGACTGGCGGATTGCAGGCGCCCAGGTGGAGGGTTTTTAAATATGAAATGTCTCCTCCTTCCTGGAAAAGGATGGTAGATTTTGCCTCTGAAAATAGCATTCGCTATCTGGCCCTTGATGCTGACTGGTACGGTCCGGAATTTGGTCAAGATTCCGATCCGCTTAAAGGGGGAAAGGTAGCACAAGTGCATGAAATCATAAAATACGGAAAAATAAGAATTAACGAGCAGGGGAGTCAAGCACATTTACTTTGATGTTATCCATGATTTTAAAAATGATCCCGACTTTTCAAAGCCAGCGTCTGCAAATGCCCATCTTAGCGGCGAAGCCCTTTTAAAAATGATGTATTCTCATGAAGGAATTTCGCTCACGGGGAAAATTCAATTCCCCTGCTTAGCGAGTCGCATCAAATAAGACAGTTCAAAACATTAATTGATAATATCAAAAAACATGAGTCTTAAATTCTATTCAGTTATTTTCGTCCTTGCGATATCTCCCTGTTTGTGTTTTTCACAACTATCCAGGCAGCAACTGCGAAATCTGGTAGCGTTTTCTAAAACGCTGGGGTATGTTCAGTATTTCCACCCCGCTGATGAAGCAAAACTTGGAATTTGGGACGATGTGGCGATAAACGGCAGTAAGATGATGCTCGAGGTAAAAAATGATCAGGAGCTCCTCCAAAAATTGAAGTCGATTTTCTTGCCTATAGCGCCGTCCGTTCAATTTTCTGACAATGCGAAGATGATCAGTTTTGAAAAAATGAAGATGAATCCACTTGATGAAAAAGATTTGTTGCCCGTATTCTGGCAACATTTGGGGTTCAACCTTTACAGTGGAGTTATGGAAAGACCATACTATAGCATCCGGGTAAACCGTAGTTCACCGTTCGAGCAGAGAAATCAATACACAACCAATATTACCGGAAGATATGATGTTAAAAAATACCGTGGCCTTCCTTTCGAGTTCCGGATTTATGCCCAGGTTAAGGACAGTACATTTAGTTTGCCGCTATCGCTGGGTATTTCCGGCGGGGAGCCATTGAGCAAAAGTGTTGTACTTGATCAGTCGGTTGGAAAAGATTATGTCTTTACCGGCAAGATTGGGGACTCCACAAATTACATGGTATTTAAGCTCAATACAAATCTGGGCATCCCCATGTCCCTGGGGAAAGCGGAATTCAAGGTTATTGACAACGGACAAAAAGTTAAGTCCCTGGAGATTAAAGACCAGGAGGAAGAATTAAAAAATCAGGTAATCAGCCTTGAGGTGAAGTCGACAGATGTTCCCCTTTTCAATGAAAAGTTACATTTTGGGGAGTATATCAAAACAGAACTGGTCAAGGACATCCACTTTCTGATGCCTTTGGTAGTTTTGGGAAATGAGCGCAAAACTTTTCCAAGTGCCAACGAAATCAGCGGCACTTTGTCAGATTTCCTGACCAGAACGCTGAATAAAGACTATTATGGTGGTAGTGCTTTCTCGTTTCCTGAGGTGAGGATAGCCGATGTAATCATCCTCTGGAATATCCTGAGACATTCCTACCCTTATTGGCAAGACGTTAAGGTGCCCGCCGGGAGTATATTGGAAAAAGCATTAGCTGATGCCGCTGTCCCGCAGACGCAGGAACGGTTTGTACAGAATATCAAGAAGATGACTGGATACTACAACGATGCCCATATGTTTGTTGTCGCCAAAGGTATAAATGACAGCCTCTACGGACCACCGCTTGCCCTGATCAAAATTAAGAAGAAAGTAGCTGTCAAGGACGTGCTGAATAAAGCTTATTCCTATGGTCTTTCCCCAGGGGATATTATTGAGGAGATTAATAATCGACCGGTCAAAAGCTTATTGGATTCCCTGATTGACTACAGTTCGGGCTCACCCCAGATGAAAACACTTTTAGCATTAAACAATGTCCTTGGCAGCGATAAGCCTGGGAATGTCACCCTTAAGATCAGGCGTGGCAACCTGGTGGCTAGAACGGAATTGCAACGCAATGAGCCTGTTAAATTTTTAGTGCCGGGTAATTCCGGTTACCTGAAACGGCCCAATGGTTGGTTAAACCCCTCCGTCTATTATTTTGACCTTACAAGAAATTCCCTGAACGCCGATAGTTTTAAGGAGTTGACCCAGGCAGCCAATATCATATTTGATCTTAGGGGTTATCCTTTTGACCAAACAGCTAGTGACAACCTCATCGAAGCCATCATTACAAAAAAATTAGAGGTAACCCGGATGTTCATCCCGGAAATATTATATCCTGATTTTAAAAAGGTAAATTTCCTTCCCTTGACAGAAAGATACAACCCCTCTCCAGCTAACCATCTCAGTGGAAAATTAATATTCCTTGCGGATGCTTCGGCTCAAAGTGCGGCTGAGTCAATACTTGGACTGATAAAAGACTATCATCTGGGAACAATAGTCGGTACCCCGACGTCTGGGACAAACGGCGACGTGAATATTGCATATCTGCCGGGAAAGCTGACGGTCTATTTTACAGGGATGCTGGTCAAAACTGCTAAGGGCAAAAAACACCATTTGAAAGGGATAAAGCCTGATGTCTATTGTCAACAGTCCGTTGAGTCTGTCAAGGCGAGGCAAGATCTGGTATTGCAGAAAGCGTTGTCCCTTATCAGGTGAAAAGAAATTAATCTTCGATACTGCTAAATTATGTGTTATATTCTGATTGATTTAATAAATATAACCCGATATTTCCGTAACCATTCACCTAATTAAATAATCATATTTTGGGAAATAATTTCCCTTTCTATAAACAGTTTGACCAGATGGACTGCGGTGCCACCTGCTTACGGATGATATTCAAGTTTTACGGGCAAAATGTCCCTATAATTATCAGGCAGTTATGCCAGGTAACAAAATCCGGGGTGAACATGTTCGGATTTATCATTACGGGTTTATTTAAACCTATTTGCCCAGCAATAAGACTGTCGTGATAAGAGCTATCGGAGATGGTGATCGGTTTTCCCTCAATTGTTCCGTATTCATTCAAAGGATAACTTTCAAGTTCAATAACTGTCCGGCTGCCGATTTCAACTTTGTAAAATTGGACTGTGGGTTTGAACCTTGCTGTATTTTGTTTATCAATGGTCATACTGGCTTCAATGATAACGGGATATCTAATGAACGATCCAAATACCTTCATCAGCGCCGGTACGCATAAAACGAGAAAAATTCCCCAACCCTTCAAATCCACTGGGCTACAGCTGTGATAATGTCTTTCGTCTCACTGCTGTGTTCAGCTAGTTGTATATACATGCCAGGTGACATAGCGTAAGTAGTGATTTGGAACTGGATCAATAACCGATTATGCCTGGCTCTCGGAGCTAAGAGAAATGCACTTGGGTTATTTTAACTGACAGGCTACAGGATATTTTTCGGGCCTTCAAGTCATCGCATCCGGATCGGAGCTGAAGCTCACTTTGAGCTCATTTCGAGTCCAATTTAGTCCATTTCAGTCCAAAAATTCCATTTTTTTTGATTCATAGATATGTTTGGGCTATGAAACCTATATAACTGGTTTCAAGGTTAATATGATTGCTACAAAAGAGCTATCCGTTTTATTTCAATCGGCCGTCAAGGTCGGATTGGAGAGATGTTTCCGTGATGGAAGGTTGTTGAAAAATCAGCTTTCCCTATCTGAAGCTTACGCCATTTATGGACGGACCAATGTAGACAGATGGATTACGGAAAAGCTTATTGCTACCCGAATTGGTGGTAAGGGGAGTCCCAGAAAATCTATTCTGAGAAGTGAACTGGAAGCAGTCGCCTCTAAAAGCAACAGAATCAGTTATCTGCCAGTGGCGGAGCGTTAGGGTGCCTGTTGGCATCTGTTCTTTGACATACTGGAATGAAGCATTATTCCGTGAGGAGCGGAAAATCCTGCGAAGTTGAGATCGTATCAAGATGACGAAAGCGCAGGGGCAGGCGAGGGCCCGGTCCGTATGGACTGACGCGAGTAGTTCCGACCACCGAAGACTTTGAGTGTTATGTTTAGTTTAGGTAATAAGGGGCCATGTGGCCCCTTTTTTTGTGGGCATTTTTATGGAAATACAAATCAGCATTTATATACTGGAAAAGTTGCTCGAAGAGGCGGCGGAGATGGGGGGAAGGGTTGCGCTTTCCAGGATCGGTAAGTTGAAGCCTTATCTTAAGAAGGCGGAAGCTTTTAGGTTGTATGGACGGAGGAATGTGGAGCGCTGGATTGCGAAGGGGCTGGTAACCGCCCGTAAGGATGGGTCCCATTCTGCTTCCTGGCGAATAGAATGGCTGGAGATCGAGTCGGTGTCTAAAGCTAAAGCCCTTATCCGGTATTTATAAGTAAACCCTTGGGACAGGCGCGGAGGGCTTTTGTTTTTTATCCATGCAAGATGTCTTTTTGTCGGACAATAATCCTGCGGATTACACCTCCAAAAAGAATCTTGCCCCAAAGCGGAGCATTTGGGGAGGAGAAAACTCGCAACTCGTTTTCTCTTTTAGATGATGTTAAAATGGAAGGAAAGAAAAAACAGGTCGGAAGGCCTCACCTCAAAAGTGGCAAGAGAAACAGAAAGATAAGTGTGCGGTTTTCGGAGGAAGAATTTAATTCTATTGTATCGCTTGAAAAACTTCTTGGGTTAAAAAGGGCTGATATCATCAGAAAAAGGGTACTTGAAGTCAATTTGCCGCTAATTTTCGACGGGCGTTCGGTTTTAGCTAGCATTGATCAGATCGGACTGGAACTTTCCAGAACCGGCAACAATATTAATCAGCTTGCCAGGTACGCCAATATATTGAATAAGCAGCGGATACTCTCGCCGGTAATCTTCACCAGGTATAGTAAAGAGCTTTATAAACATTCGCTTCTTGTAAAAAGTCTCAATATGGAAATCAGAAGAATGTTAAGGTTGATGGGCAGCTAAGGGGCTACGGTGTTTTGTAGTCAGGTGCATATCGGGTTATGCTGTTTTAATATGCTATTGTTACACTGTTATATGGTTGCGGAGCTCCAGTGGTAGTTTGGTAACCAGCTTGTAGGTGATCTATATTGCTGGATTTGAGTATAACCCGGGGGCTTGAAATACTGCCAGCTGGTTACGAAGGTAACGGTAAGACAACGATGCTGGCTATGTAGCTTAATTATAATCCCGTGATCTGCTGAGCAGGTTGCAAAGTGAATCGGCTATATGATTGTAAAGATACTCAGTTCTTCTGCAACTTTTGCCGGAGTAAGATATAACCACGAGAAGATGCGGTCTGGAAAGGGGGAGCTTTTAAACGTACGGAACTTCGGCAGCCTAATGGGACTGGATAAAATTGGCCCTCAGGATTTTATCAATTATCTGAAAGCTGTATCTATGGTAAACAAAAGGGTAAGTAAACCGCAGTTCCATGCGGTGATCTCTGCTAAGGGTAAAACGACATCGAAAGGAGAACTTTTGGATACTGCTGAAAAATGGATGGCCGAAATGGGTTATGGTGAAAATCCATATCTGGTGATCTTTCACAATGACACGGAAAATAACCATGTACATATTGTCTCGACCAGGATTGATAAAAATGGGAGGAAGATCTCTTCGGCCTTTGAAAAACTCCGGTCAGTCAGGGCTCTTTCTAATGTAGTGATGCGGGAGCAGGCTGATATTGCAAAGCTTGGTAAGTTGCTTAAATATCGTTTCGTTACTGTTATACAGGTGCGTACCCTTTTGGAAGGATCGGGATTTGATGTCCGTTTTGAAAAAGAAAACATGGAAGTGTCCCGGTCCGGGAAATTGATCTCTAAGTTAAAGATCTCAGACATTGAATCTTTATGCCGGGATCAGGGCAGGGATACGGATAGGTACAGACAACTGAAGGCTATCTTTTTAAAAATCCTGACCGAACGTTTATCAAATTCTGATCTTCTTTCTCCGACCGATATCACATCAGAACTGCAAGAATTTTCAAGGGTGGCCAAGAACAGAACAGGCGCTGAACTGATCTTTCACAGTAAGGACAGTGAAATTCCTT
Organism: Pedobacter terrae; assembly: GCF_036946585.1. Classification (GTDB taxonomy): domain Bacteria; phylum Bacteroidota; class Bacteroidia; order Sphingobacteriales; family Sphingobacteriaceae; genus Pedobacter; species Pedobacter terrae_C. The sequence goes on from NZ_JAQIIV010000024.1 coordinate 7,723, forward strand.
ACGGTTATACCCTGATCGATCATTCGCGTAAAACGGTTATGAAAGGTTCAGAGGTGATGCATCTTCGTGATATTATTCCACTGTTGAATTTCAATCTTCAAAATGATTTAGCGCGTCCGGACTACAGGATATCTCTCGCAGATCCGTCAGTCGAAGTTAGTTATATTCTTTCTGAATTGGAGGGGGCGGGATTCTGTGAAGAGCCAATCCGGACGCTTGATCTCCAGGAGGATATCGATGATGAAGCTATCCTTGGTCGCAACCGTCAGCGCAAGGGCAAGGCCCGTACAAACACCCGTTAATTTTTTAAACCTTTTTTATTATGCTAATTATTATTGGAAACCAAAAGGGAGGGGCTGGGAAAAGTACGCTCACCCTTTTACTGGCCAACTTTTTAACCCTGGTCAAAAAGCGGAAGGTAACCGTGATCGATATGGATTATCAGCAGTCGCTTGCGCAGAAATACGAAAAGGCCAAACTGGCTGAAAGGCCTGAACACTATGAGATCATCGCCGCGGGACTGGAGCATTTTCCTTCTATGTATACCGTGCTTAGCCAGAGCAGGGAACATATCGTGATCATTGACCTGCCCGGGAAATTGGATGATGATGGGCTTATCCCGGTATTCGGTTCAGCTGATCTGATACTCTGTCCATTCTCTTATGATGAATTTAGCTTCGATTCAACCGTTCTTTTTTCGGTCGTGCTGAAGAAGATCAACCCGTCGGGACACCTGGTCTTTATCCCAAACCGGATCAAAGGGAATGTCAGGTATGATACGGCAGCTGAAGTAGAAGGGCAGCTTTCCAAATTCGGAAAAATTACTGCTCCGATATCGGACCGTGTAGATTTCCAGCGGACCGATACCGCTCAGACCCCCTTATCACTATTTCCTGTGATTATCCCTGTATTTGATCAGATCTATGCTGATCACATCGAAACCACCGCACCTGTACCTTAAAAGGAATTTATGAAAGTAGAAATTAAAACCCTGGCTGATGAAATCAGAAAAAGCATCAGGCCACCAGAAATTGTCCCTACAAATAAGGACCCCGTTACAGGTGGAAAAACTGCCGGCACATCACATAAGGCAGGTAATAAGGAGCCGGACATTATCGCCTTAATAAGGGACTTTGATTGTTCTGGTAACACCCATATGTTGCATCCCAGACTGAACAATAGAACGGTCCAGCTGCTCAACAGGCTAAAGCTGGCCTCAGGGCTCGATATGAACCGGGTAATAGCCTTTGCCCTGCAGCGTCTCTTTGAGCAGCACCCCGAGATCAAAAAGTTTATTAAAACATCGTTAGAAAATTTTGAACTATGAGCTGGATACAATTTTTGTCCTGGATGCTGTGCTGTTACGTGCTTTATTATTCGGGACTTATCGCCTTCGATCTGGCAAGAAACAGGCAGCAGATCGATGCGGAAAAAGCAAATGAAACCACTGTTTTTATTGATCTTCCCGAACCAGAAAAAGTGTCACTCAAGGAGATCGAAGATGAAGAGATTGATTATTTCCTGGATGATGGGGAACTGGAAGAGCCTCCGATTATATTTTCTGGAGGGGTTTCCATCAAAGAGCTTTTTGCCCTTGCGCGTTCCGAGTCGATCGAATACACTTCTTTGGTATCCTTCTGATGATGAATACCAGGATTTTGATGTTCTTGGTCATCTGGATGTTGACCAGGACAGCAGCACTCGCCCAGCCCGGAATTGCTGAAATGGGAGAGGCAAGGCGCTTTATCAGGGAATCATTTTTTTCCATGAGGGATCTGTCATTAGTGCTGGCCGCACTTATTTCAATTATTGGTGCCATCCATGTATATCATAAGATGCAGATGGGAAAGGATGTGAATGCGGATGTCCCTGCATGGTTCTTTTCCGCTCTGTTTATCATTGTCATACATATCGTGCTGGTGCATGTTTTCGGACTCTGAAGGGACCTGTTACTAACCGCTGACGGCGGTTTTTTTTATTTCTTAACCATTTATCTAAATCCCAATCAAATGAAAAATATCAAGAATTTAAGGTTTATCTTTTTTTTATACTTGTGTACGATCAACGGATACGTTGTCGCACAGAGCGGGGTAAACGGATTGAACACCGCTACCAGTACGCTTAAAACCTATGTAGATCCGGCGACCAATATTGCACTGGTGATCGGTGGACTGGTTGGCATCGTTGGTGGCATCCGTGTATACTCCAAATGGAACAGCGGAGATCAGGACATCAACAAGGAGCTGATGGGCTGGGGAGGTTCCTGTCTCTTTCTGGTTCTTTCATCCCTTATCGTCAAAGCTTTTTTTGGACTGTAAAAATGGAAAGGCTTTTTCCGGTTTACAGAGGTCTACAGCGCCCGTTAACCTATAAAGGCTTTAAGGGACGTTTCATTTATTGGGGAATAGGAGTCCTGCTGCTATCACTCGTCATCGGTGCACTGACCATGGCACTAATCAATATGTATGTTGGAGCGGTAATTATGCTCTCGCTGATGATCGGTGGCTTTTATTATATCGGGATGTGCCAAAAAAGGGGATTGCACCATAAGACCCGTGCCACCGGGATCTTTCTTCAGACCAGCCATCTTTCAAAAATCAATCATTATGGTAAGACAAAAAGAATTTAGGGTACCCTATTTAGGGATCGATATTGATGCTGAAATGGATATTTTATATGGGCTGAACGGTGAATTCTCTGTGCTGATCAATATGACCAATCCGGTGCTCAGGTATGGAGGTGATGATGGAGCTTATGACAATTTTCATGAGTTCTTTGCAAGCCTGGCCAGGGTTATTGGTGAAGGTCATACCATTCAGAAGCAGGATATCATCTATAAAGCTGAATACCCGTATAAGGTTGCAGATGACTATCTGCAGGATAGTTATAACAGGCATTTCGAGGGCAGGCCATATGTAAAACTCCAGACAATACTCACCATTACCAGACAGGTAAAAAAAGGGGCGTTTTTTGTGCATGATAAAAAATTGCTTGCTGAATTTAAGATAACCGTTCTCAAGGTTGTTGGGCTGCTGGAAAATTCCGGAATGGGGCCAAGGGTATTGAGGGAAAGAGAGATCAACCTGTTTTTGATGAGGATTATGGCCATGCAGTTTGATCAGGAAAGCATTTCATTGGATAATTATCATCCCACTGATACTGAAGTAAATATCGGATCCCGCTCTTTCCGTTCCATACCGCTGATCAATATCGACCAGGTCGATCTTCCTGCCATGCTTCCCACATCGGTAAAGCTATCGGACAGAGAAAGTCTTAAGGGATTTCCTACTGATATGCTTTCGTTTCTTTTTAAAGTACCGGACTGTTCCTCCATTCTATACAACCAGATTCTTGAAATTCCATCGCAGACCATGACGGTCAGGCAGATGGAATTGAAGCGGAAACGGCATAGCGGAATACCCGATCCTGCCAACAATCTGTGCGTGGAAGATATTTCCTTATTACTGGATGATGTGGCCAGGGACGGCAGGTTACTGATCAATGCGCATTTCAATATCGTTGTATGTGCAGAAAGGTCAGTACTCAACAGGGCTTACAATCATATTGAAAGCGCGCTGTTCCGCACTGGAATTATCCCGAGCAGGAATGCCTATAACCAACTGGAATTATTCAGGACGGCGTTACCTGGGAACGCTGCCGAACTCAGGAGGTATGACTGGTTTCTGACCACTGCCGAAGCTGCTATCTGTCTTTTATTCAAAGAGAGCCTTCCCAAAGATGAACAATCAGGATTTCTCGTCCGTTTTACAGAGAGGTCCGGAATCCCGATCGCTATTGATCTTGCGGATCTGCCGATGTCTTCCGGAAGGATCACGAACCGGAATAAATTCGTTCTTGGTCCGTCTGGTACCGGTAAGTCCTTTTTCATGAATTCCCTGATCGAACAGTATCTGATATACAAAATGGATATCGTGATTATTGACACAGGTCATTCCTATTCAGGGCTGAGCCAATATGCCGGTGGCAGGTATATCACATATAGCGATACCAGTCCCATCACGATGAACCCTTTTGCGATCAGCGAGGGAGAGTATAATATTGAAAAGAAGGAATTTATCCTGGTGCTGATCCTCGTCTGTTTAAAAGGGCCGGAAGGTGAAGCCAGCCAGCTGGAAAGGGATGTGATCTCCGAGGTGATTACATCTTACTATGCAAAATGGTTTTCGATGATGGAATCGTCAGGGATCAAAAAACTTAATTTTGATTCTTTTTATGCTTATGCAATGGAAAAAATTCCAATGATCATGAAGGAGAATGCTGTTCCATTTGATTTTAAAGGTTTCCGTTTTATCATGCGCAAATTCTGCACTGGCGGAGAATTTGGCACAATACTTAATGAAGATGCAGATAGATCCCTGCTGAATGAGCGGCTGATCGTGTTTGAAATAGACAGCATTAAAGAGCATGCCTTGCTTTTCGCCATCGTTACGCTGAACATCATGGACATTTTCATCCAGAAGATGCGCTACAGGGATTTTCAGCGGAAATCATTAGTCATCGAGGAAGCATGGAAAGCGATTTCGTCACCCTTAATGGTAGGTTTCCTGATTTATGTCGATAAAACGGTCAGAAAATTCTGGGGCGAACTGATACTGGTGACCCAGGATCTTGCGGATGTGATAGGTAATGCGGTAGTTAAAGATACCATCATAAGCAGTTCGGATACGGTCATCCTGCTTGATCAGTCCAAATTCCGGGACAACTACAATGAAATAGCGGCGATGCTCTCTATCTCAAAGACTGAAAGGAACAAGATCTTCAGTACCAATCAATTGGATAACCGCGAAGGCAGAAGCCCTTTTAAGGAAGTGTATATCAGAAGGGGAGACATTGGAGAAGTCTATGGTGTTGAGGTTTCACTTCAACAATACCTGACCTATACCACGGAAAAACCTGAAAAGCTGGCTGTGCAAAGTTATCTGGCAAGGGCTGGTTCTTACCCTGGGGCAGTCCAGGCCTTTATTGATGATCTTAAAAATTCCGGACTTTCCCTTGGTGATTTCGTTAAACAGGTCAATTCGGATGCTTCTGGACCATTAACAAACGCTTAAACAACTTAAAATCATGAAAGTAATTGTACTTATTTTTTGTGCTTTTTTATGCAGGAGCATAAATGCACAGACGCTCTATGTGGATCCGGTTACTGCGGCAGCAATGGCTGGTCATTCGGGAATTATCAACAGGCAATTGGACCGTACCAATAACAATTTAAGCCTGATCTCAAGGGGGCAGCTACTGATAACCGGACAGCTTGTTGTCGTGAACGATATGCAGGATAGGATATATCGGGGACTTACAGAAGTTTCGGCAATACTCAACAACCTGATGTCCGTTAAGGAGATTACCGATATCGGACTTGATATTGTCAGAGATGTAGAGAAGGCAGTTGAAATTGGGAAGTCCAATCCGGTGTTGCTGTTGTTTGCCGAGCAGAACGCCCGTGAATTCAAAACAAGGGCGGTCAGGCTGGGTTCAGAGGTTGGTGCTTTTGTCCTTAGGGGCGGTAGAGATAACCTGATGGATGCCGGCGAGCGCTCGAAATTGCTGAATCACATTGCATCTGAAATGCGCATCCTCAGGGGGACTTCTTACGGGATGCACCGGGCGATGTACTGGGCAAAGATGCGGGGGATTTTCGCCTCGCTTAACCCCTGGTCTGGCTGGGTCAATATGGATGTGCGCATCGCGAACGAAATTTTATCGGGCGCAAAATACTTAAAGAAATGAGGGTGGCGGTTCTGCTTTTGGCTTTTGTGTGGTGTTTACACACAGCGCGGGCCCAGCAAAAAGCGCTCAACATTCCGGCAATCCATCAGCTTGTTTCGGATTCCAAAAGTGAGCATGAGCGGCAGTCGGAGGCAAGAAACCGGCAGGCGGGTAATACGGTCAACGAGCAGGCGAACAGGACATTGCTGGCAAAGTTTAAAAACAGTTTCAGGGATCTGCAGTCACGTTTCGGTATTATCGGTACCGCAATCGATGCATTGGATATCGGAACTCGGGCGATGCCAATGGTCAGCGAGATCACCAGGGACCAATCCCGGTTATATGAACTGGCCGGGAAAAATCCCTACCTGTTGCCGCTGGTACTCCAGAGTGAGATTGATTTGCTGGAGAAATCCCGTGACCTGGTCTATTATCTGGCTGGGCTTGCCGCCAGTATCGGCGCAGTGAACCAGATGAAAGCTTCGGACAGGAAGATCTTGTTTGACCATGTGCTCACCGAACTGTCGGTCTTGAGGAACCTGGCAGCTGCAATTGTCCGGAGCCTGGAATATGGAAACCTTTGGGCTATGATCAAAAGGGCCAATCCTTTTTCGGAGTATATTGATATCGACCGTGCCATTGTGAAAGATATTCTTGAAAACGCTAAATACCTGAAAAAATGAAACTGATATTTTACCTGTTGGGTTTCTGCATGTGTCCGTTTTTGCTACTGGCACAGCGGGTGGTCTTTGATGCCAGGCACCTGGCCATTGTAAATGAAAATGCAGTAGTGAGAAATGCGGCAGAGATCACCCATAACGAACTACTGGGCAAGATCAACAAATCACTGGATAACATCAATCTAAATACTTCGAGCATCGTTATCGCCCAAGGCATAATCTATTCCTCGCTGTCCAATGTAAATTCGGCACTTAAGAATGGACTGGCATTGCGCGATATGTATACGATATGTGAGGAGATTATCGGTTATGGCAGGGAAATAGGCAAGCTGGGAATAAGTGAACCCTATCTGGTGCTTTTTAGTGAGCAGATGATCAGGGATATTTCAAAAAGGAGTGCGCAGATGACGACTGATATCTCGGGTTTTGTGCTCAAAGAAGGGCAGAATATTTTGATGGACTATAACAGCAGGGATGAATTGATCGCGGGCATCAGAACTGATCTTCAAATCATACGTGGCCTGGCTTATGGCGCATGGAAAGCAATGTACTGGGCGAAGGAAAGGGGGGGTGATCACGATGGTAAACCCCTTTCAAGGTTTTATCAACCGTGATGTTCAGATCGTATCTGATATTATTAGAAAAACGAGGTATTTAAAAAAATAAAATTAAAGCTTATGAAGAATTTATTGATGGTCTGGATGCTCCTGACTACTATGCTTGTTTCAGCCCGGGCGCAGAAACAGATCAGGGATGAAAGTATTGTCAACCAGCAGGAACGCATGGTATTTAAACAGTGGGACAGAAAAAAGTTTACACCTACTTCCGGCTTTCTGGGCCTTAATCCGTATTACTGGCTGACATGGGGGCTTCACCCCAACTATCCAAAAACGGATTTGCGTCCATTAGGGCAGGCAGGTACGCAGAATCAGCGCCTGGTTTTGGTAACGGGAATGCAGCAAACAGATAAGAATTATGAGCTGCAGTCTGATACCCTGGCGCAGACTTCGCTTTTACAGATTGCGGGAATGTCAGGAATGCTTTCGCCTACGGATCCACTTTGGATGCTTTATTATTCCCGACAATTAAAAGGGATAACAGATTTTGATCCTGGAAAATTGCTTGCATCTCTTCCACAGATTGCAAAAGTGCAGATCATTGTTAATGGTAGCCTGGACTGGTATACACGTGAGATCGCTATTCTTTCAGAAAGGCTCCAGGCTGCCCGGACAACAACACTGGAAAGGGGGAAGAGGATTTTATCTTATCACAGGCTACTTGCTGAATACCGCAGGATTTCGGCAATGTGGAACGATAAGGTCATTGCAGCTACCCGGGAACCTGATCGGGTAAAGATCCGGCAGGATCTGGCCGGTCAGCAAGTAAAAATAGATGGCTGGACACCGGAATCAGATGTCAGGACCGCAAAAGAAATCCTTAACAAACGAAAATATTAAACCAAAAGGCAAATGAAAAAGACTTTATTGTTAGGCATGACCATGCTGACCACTGGTTTAGCATTTGGGCAGACCACCGATTATCGCAGGTCCTTCGAATTTCTGCAGGGAAATGGTGTATATGAGGAAGGGGTGATGGTGATCTTAAAAGGGTTAAAGGATTCGATATGGACTCATTTTGATATGTTCATTGCTGATGCCAAAGCTTTGGCTGCGATTTTTATGATTATATTTTTTGCCATTAAATCCTATGAAATGATAGCAGGGGATAAACAGTTGGAAATTATGCCGCTTTTAAGGCCTTTCGGTCTGGTCATGATCATCCTGTGGTGGGGTGCTTTTGTTAAAATGGTCGCTTTTCCGACGGATCTTGTGGCCGCAAGGACCGAAATGATGTTTTCTAGTGAGCAGGCGGAGGTCAATTCGCTTAGGCTGATCCGCGCCGATTATATGCAGAAGGTCGCGAATTCTCTATATAGTTTTCAGGCGGAAACCGAAATGGCTGAAAAGGAATCTGATACCTGGATGGGCAGGGCATGGGATTCGGTAACCAGCACAGTAAAGGAGGGGATGTCAACAGTAGTCAGTCCTGTAATAGAACTAAAGAACCGGCTGAAGATCGGTATGCAGTTGTTACTGACACAATTGCTGGAGTTGCTGGGTATCTGGATACTTAGACTCGCGACCTATGTGATATTTATGATCCAGATTATATATTCCACGATACTGATTATTTTGGGGCCTTTTGCTGTTGCTGTCAGTATCCTGCCGGCTTTCCGTGATTCCTTGAGCACCTGGATAGCACGTTTTGTATCAGTTAATCTTTATCTGGGGATTGCTTATCTGATTATGTACCTGGTGGCGCTACTGCAGAAATATGCGATGACCACCGAGATCAGTAGGTACAAAGAACTTATTGGTGAAAACGGAGAAGCTGCAAATCTGGAGAAAATGGCCTGGTTTGCAGGCAATGGTATCCTTTCCTTCGGAACGGTAATCGTGAGTTTTCTTATTGGTGCCATATGTATGTTTACTGTGCCGAGTATTTCCACCTGGATTATATCCACATCAGGTATCAGTTCTGCGGCTTCTAATTTTGGACGTGGGTCACAGACCGTTATCGGAATGGCCAGAAAAGCTACGGGTAAGTTCTTTTAAACCATAATCCAACAATCATGATCATAAAAAATATCGAATCCAAGATCCGTTTGGCTACCATTGTTTCTTTAGGTAGTCTGCTCTGTGCGTTTCTGATCTGTATTTCGACTGGTTTTTTTGCCTATAAGCAAATTGAGATTGCCAGGCGCAGCATTTACATTTTTGAAAACAATGTTCCGGTACTGGCGAGACAGACCGATGAGCGACTGATCCGGCCTGCTGTTTACCGCGGACATGTGGAGCTTTTTCATTCGCTTTTCTTTTCCCTCACCCCGGATGACAGATATATCGACTATCAGATGAAAAAAGCGATGTACCTGATTGATGAGTCGGGGATGCAGCAATATCTGAACCTAAAGGAAAAAGGATATTTTAGTTCTATTCTTTCCAGCAGTTCGGTGCTGACCCTTCAAACTGATTCGATCTACATTGATGTCAAAAAGAAATACTTCCGCTATTATGGAAAGCAGCGTATCGAGCGTAGAAGTTCTATTGTTACCCGTTCGATGATTACTGAAGGTTATTTAAGGGATATACCAAAAAGCGATAATAACCTGTACGGCGTATTGATTCTTTCCTGGAAAACCCTTGAAAATAAAGATATCGAAAATGTTCAGAAAAATCCGATGTAACAGACCTCCTGATAGGACAGTTCCTGTCGAGCTCTATCATGAATTCCGTCCTTATCTGGTTCTATTGCGCAAACGGATGGTAAGGCTATTAAAGGCATATCCAAGACCGGTATTTGTGCTGATGGTTGCAATGGTTGCTTTGTCCGTACTGTTTTCATTTGGCTTAATTCAATTGCAGGATAAAGAGGAATCGAAGGCATTTCCTTTCAATGGCAAAGAAAAAAGCAGCAAGCGGTCATATGCCGCTGAAGATGGGTTATCCAGGATCAGCACCACGGGTGCAACACTTAGAAAAACGCTGGAGATCAGAAAGCAGGTGGACTCAGTCCTGAACAAAGCAATGCTTAGCAGATCTGATTCGGTTTTTCTGGAAGCTAAACTAGAGGAGCTTAGAAAGCTACATTAACCATATTGTTATGAAAATAGATTTTAAAAAACCACGGTATATTGTTCCACTCATTGCCATCCCTTTTTTGTGTCTTTTCTTTTTTGTGTACCGCGGGAGCCTGTCAACAAACCGGGCAGTCAGGGCCGAAAAAGATATGAATAGCAACCTTGCTGAGATATCAGACCAGGTGCGTGAACGCGGGCTTTCCGATAAGCTGGAAGCCTATAAAAACAATTATAAGGAGTCTGATGGTTACTCGGCAATCAAAGCTGTAAACGAAGATAAGCTTCCACAGGCGACTATGGCAAGCCTATATTCTGATCTGGAGAAAAAGAGGCTGGATTCCATAGAAGAATCAATAAAAAGTCAGGCTTACCCGCCCGCAAAGCAGCGTTTTGAAGCCCATAGCCCTTCGCCGCCGAGAAGAACTGAAAACCGTAGCATTATAACACCGGAAGACCGTAAAATGGCAAATGTGCTTGCAAGCCTGGCCGAGGCAAGGAATAAGGAGAGATCACCATCTCCAAGCACAAGCAAAGAAGCTGATCCCATGGATCTGTTTAAAAAACAGATGGCTTATATAGATAGTGTGCAAAAGGTCAACGACCCTGCTTATATCAACAGCAAAAACGAAAAAATGAAAAAGGATGAAGCGTTCATCAGAGAAGAAAAGATTCTTCCGGTTTCCAGGAAGGCTGCCGTCAAAACCGAATTCAATACGCTTTTAGCGGATGAAAGCAGAGAGATGATTACTGCAATAATCGATGAAGATATTACGGGATATTCCGGGTCAAGGATCAGGCTTAGGTTGCTTGATGATATTTATGCCGGAAAGTCGAAATTAACTAAAGGAACAGAAATGTATGCGAGAATCAGCGGATTTTCCGAACAGCGGGTCCAGTTGGAGATCAGTTCGGTGCTTTGCGCAGGTAAAATTCTGCCCATAAAACTTTTAGTCTATGACATGGATGGCCTTCCCGGATTGTATGTTCCTGCGTCTGCCTTTAGGGAATTTTCAAAGGGTTTTGGCTCTAACCCTGTCCAGGGATTCAATACGATGGGTAGTACACAGAGCCAGAATGAATTTGTGATGAGTACTGTTGACCGCCTGTTCCAGTCATCTTCTGCAGCGATTGCCAATATGGTCAGGAAAAACAGGGCAAAATTAAAATATAACAATCAAGTGTTCCTTGTTGATCCTCAGGACCTTCAAGGCAAAAAATAAAAAAAAAGTATGAAAAATATAATTTTAACAGCCACTTTAGTTATTATAATCACTTGGAACCTTCTTGCGCAAGTTTCGGCTAATACAGCCGGGTCGTCTTCAGCGATCCCAAAGATTTTTATCAAGCAATCCCTTACCCTGCATTTTCTCGCTCCGGAAAAGATTACATATGTCGACATTCCAAAACCGCTAGTTGGCGATCTGCCGGATCAATACCTGCTGAGGCTTAAAATCCCTGATTCGGCTAAAATCAAGGAGGCATTTATTGGCGTACTTACCATCCTAGGGGAAAAACGGATCAAGCAGTATGCTATAATCTACGATGACAGGCCTGAAACCGTATTCAGTTCCCTGATTGATATAGGCGCAGGCGAGATGAGGGTTATTGAACCGAAAGCTTCAATGATATCAAGTACTGAACTTGATAGTATTTCCAGGACGTTGTGGGAACATCGACCGTTAAAAACAGCGGTAAGAAAAAGTAAAAATGGTATCCATGCATTGTTAAATGGCATTAGTATACTTGGAGAATATATTCTTCTGGATGTCGGTTTTGATAATAGAACCGATATCCCTTATGAGATTGATGGTTTAAGGTTTCGTATTGAAGACCAAAAACAGCATAAGGCGACAACGGTACAGTCACTGGAAATTCTTCCGGTATCGAGCCTGCAAAACATCAAGACCTTTGAGAAAAGTTACAGGAATATTTTTGTGCTGCGCAGGTTGACCTTTCCAGATCATAAACTGCTCAAGGTGGAACTTTCAGAAAAGCAGATTTCAGGACGGTCCATTTCTTTTAATATCCGTTATTCCGACATTCTTAAAGCTAAAAAGATTATCATCTAAAAGCGCTTTCTATGGAAGAGACTAGAGAGATTCAGAAGCTCCACGGTTTTCTGCAGTGCTTGATTTACTTTGCAATCGCGCTGGAGATAAGTGTATTTGTTTATTTGGGTGCGCCATTTTGGGGCATTTTCAATATAGGGCTGGTAAAGATCAAAACAATTATCATTTTCAAAGAACTGATCTACAGTAAACTATCTGTGCTGTTATTGATCTGCCTGGTTAGCATTGGAACATTATCAAAAAAGCAGCTGGACTTTGACCCAAAAACAAAGGTAGTTTATCCTTTGAGCCTTGGTCTGCTCCTTTACTTCGGTAGCCTGTTTTTTTATGGAAAACCTGGGCGGCTTTTGTTTGCATATACTTCCATAATGGATTTTATCTATATGGTATCTTCTTTTTTTGGTGCAATACTCATCAGCGTTTCCATGGATAATGTCTCCAAGATCATCAGATCGGGATTGGGCAAGGATAAATGGAATGTTGAGGCCGAAAGTTTCATGCAACAGGTCAGAAAGATAGAAAATCCCTACTCGGTAAATATACCGATGCTTTTCTATTATAAGAGAAGGGTGTGGAGAGGCTGGATAAACCTTGTTAACCCTTTTCGTGCAACACTTCTGATCGGCACGCCGGGCTCCGGAAAATCTTTTTCGGTCGTAAATCCCTTTATCCGGCAGATGATTGCCAAATCATTTACTGTATGTCTGTATGATTTTAAGTTTCCGGATTTAGGGAAGATCGCTTACTACCATTTCTTGCAGGGAAAGAAAAATGGAAATCTAAAGGGTTTTGAGTTTCACGTGATCAATCTGACTAATGTCGAAAATAGCAGGAGGATAAATCCATTCCGACGTGAATATATTACCATGCTTGCGGACGCGTCAGAGACAGCAGAAGGAACTGTGGAAGCACTTAAAAAAGGGGATAAGGCCAGTGGAAGTGATGCTTTTTTTACGCAGTCTGCCATTAATTTTTTGGCTGCATGTATTTATTTTATGAGCAGGCATGAACAAGGAAAATATTCCAGTCTTCCACATGTAATGGCTTTTTTAAACCGCTCTTATGAAGAAATTTTCACTGTTCTTTTTACCAATCCAGAGCTGGTTTCACTGCTTTCTCCATTTAAGTCTGCATTTGCAGCAAAGGCCTTTGATCAGTTAGAAGGGCAGATCGGAACGCTAAAGATATTCATGAGCCGGATGGCTACAAAGGAAACATTCTGGGTATTTTCCGCGGACGATTTCAACCTGAAAATTTCTGATCCCACATCCCCTGGTATCTTGGTTCTTGCAAACGATCCCAATACCCAGAACATAAATTCCGCATGTTATTCGGTAGTGATTAACCGCCTTACCAGGCTGATCAATTCAAAAGGCAATCTCCCATCTGCAATTTTACTTGACGAAGGACCAACGCTTTTTGTTCACAGGATTGAAAACCTCATTGCTACTGCCAGATCCAACCAGGTTGCTGTATTGATAGGGATGCAGGAGCTGCCTCAATTCAAACAGCAGTATGGCAAAGATACAGCAACTACCATCACTTCTGTGGTTGGTAATGTTTTGTCAGGTTCTGCAAGGAACAAAGAAACACTCGACTGGCTCGAAAAGATTTTAGGTAAGTCAAAACAGATCGGTGAAAGTATATCCATTGATAGGAGTAAAGTATCAAAATCAATTAGTGAAAAGCTTGAAGTGCTGATTCCTGCCGGTAAGATCACTACACTTGGCGCCGGGGAGTTGGTTGGTTTACTTGCTACCGATGCAGATGACAAGTATACCGGTGAATATGAAACCTCAGCTATTAACTGCAAGATAAACCTGGATCTAAAAGAAATTAAAAGGGAGGAGGAGGGATATGTCGAACTACCTATTTTTTACGACTTCGGGGGAAAGAAGGAGGAGATCCTCAGGCGGAATTTTTTACGGATCAACCAGGAAATTGAAGTTTTGGTTGCTGGTTTTATGTAATACTTCGATGCTAAGTGCTAACCAATTTGGGTCTGTTCAGGATACACTTGTTTGCAAAAATTACTACGCAACACTTCCACTTAAACTTTTTAAACTAAATTCTCCTTACGGCATCAGGAATCACCCGGTAACTCGCGAAAGATATTCTTTCCACAAAGGAATAGATATAGCAGGTAAAAATGAGATTGTTGTTTCGATACTCCCAGGAATAATTGACAGAATTGACTATACCGCTATAATGGGTAATTATGTTGCTGTGAGATATGGAGCTTATATGGTTTACTATGCTCATCTTTCTAAAATCTATTCGTCAGTTGGTCAGGTTCTCCAAACGGGTGATCCAATCGGCTTTACCGGCTCAACAGGTAGGACAACGGGCGAACATCTGCATATATCCGTTTATCGCGGAGGTATGAGCATTAACCCCCTTTATTTTCTTTTGATAATCCTGTCAATGTCAGGCGACAAACTTAGACACTATTTGTACGGTAGATAAGGAAACAAACACCTTCCTACCAAAATTTAAATCCAAATTTTAAATGATTCAATATGCAGACTGCAAACATGAATGCGCGGGATCTTCCGGTTGAAGATCTGCGCGAACTTGGGCTGTTTAGGGAAGGAGAGATCAGACTTCCCAAAAAAGATATAGATGCGCTATTGGCCGGGATGCGGACAGGGCTCATAAAACTAAATAATATCAACCACGGGGACATTGAAATAAAGGAGATGAGTGTAAAGCTCTCCCTGGCAAAAAATGCAGATGGAAAAGCTGAACTTTTGGTGCACCCTGTTTACAAACAGGCTAATTTTCCTTCTATTATTTCCCGCGAAGAAGGAGATGACCTGCTGACAGGCCTGAAAGCCAATATCATCAAAGAAACTACAGAGAATGGGCAACAAAAAAAAATGATGGTGGAATATGATTGGGACACGCGTGAATTTATGGTTACTGACACATCCAGGCTGAAGGTGCCAGAAATGATTAATGGTATGCCACTCACCCCTTATCAGAAGGAACGTTTTGGTAGTGGAAGGCAAATTGAAATGCCGGATGGGACAACCTTTCAGGCCAGTAGCACGACACCGGATGGAATCCGTTCCAATAGGTTGACACTTGTCGTCTCTCTGCTGATGGACGGTGGTTTATCTTACCTCCTGTTAACAGGCCTAAAAGCTATGGTTGGAGATAGAGGACTTTTGCCGCAAAAGGATGAGCGGAATGAAAATTATCATAACGCGCTTCAGGCAATGGCCGCGCAGAAGTCTACGGTCAAGGATGCTGAAGAAAAAACCTCGGCAATATCACATAATAGCGAATACTCGCGTGGATATGGCAGATCAGGGCTGTCGAGATAATTCTGTTTAAAAATAATCAAATGAATGTTAACCTTAATTTTTTCAATTATGAATGAGAATAATGCAGAGTACTTACAGAATACATTAAAGTACTTGGGCTTTGGAGAATCACTCTCGGAGCAGCTAAAGGAAGCTATAAAAAAACAATTGCCGGAGTTTTCCTTAAATTTTAATATTGTACAATACACAACCAACGCCAAAGACAAACCGGAGTTGGCAAATGCACTATCTTATGTCCTTGATTTTTCGAAGAGTAGGGAAACGGATATGTATTTTTTTAATAAATATCATGTATCTCTGGAGAAACCAGGACTGGATAACAAGCTTGAGCAGACCTTTTATATCAATAAAGGAAAAGGGGTGACTGTCAAAGAAAGTTATAACCTGCTGTCAGGCCGTGCGGTCAACAAGGATGTCATCCTGAAAAGCGGAGAAAAGGCAAATCTTTGGCTTAAGCTGAATTTTTCAGAACACACACCGGAAAAAGGTTATAGTGTCAATTCTTATGGCGAAAATTATGGCTTTAACCTTAAGCAAACAGTAGATAAATTTAATATACTGGATATGGAGAAGCCTGGTTTTAAGGATCAGTTGCTTAAAAGTCTTGAACGTGGAAATCTTCATGAGGTATCGTTTATGAAGAATGGAAAAGAAGCAGCCGGTTTTGTCGCTGCTAACCCACAATACAAAACCCTGGACTTTTATGATAAAGATTTAAGCTTGGTTTATAGTAAAGCGGTAGATTTAAGGGAGCCTTTTGTGAAAGCAACGCAACCAAATGAAGTAAACGTAAGTGTGGTGGAGGAGGCGTCGGAGGAAGCAAAAATGGGGAGGGCTAGATAATTTGAATTACCTACCCATGTAACTGATAGGGGGCTAATTCCCCCCGTCAGTTTTATTTGAAAATAATTAGCTTTTAAATACATCTGCGGGTTATGATAGAAAATAACTTAAAACCCCTTTATGATTGTCTTAAATATTCAGGATTTGGCACAGTTTTAAACAGAAAGTTAAGGGAGTGCATTGAAGATGGGCTTTCTGAATTCAAATTGAAATTAAGTATGAATATTCCGGCAGAATATGGAGATAATCGGCATGAATTTGCATATGCGGTTCATTACTAACTATACTGTCTGAAAAATAAGGAGTTGCAGAGATACCTGTTGGATAAGTGTCGTGCTACACTTATGCCGGACAATGTGGTCAGTTTGATCTGTCATGTCTTTCCTGCAAAAAATGGTTTGTGGATAGCAGGTAAAGAAAGTTTTAATCTGCTTTCCGGTTATACGGTCAATAAACTAGTTGTGTTCAAAAATAACGAAAGAGAAAGGATCTGGTTATAGCTGGACCTCACAAAATGGGATCCGGACAAAGGTTTTAATATTAAAATTGTGGTGATAAACATGGTCTTAACCTTCGTCATGTGATCGATAAGTTTGCTATCCTTGGCATTAAAACTGCCGGATCAATGAATCAGTTTTGAGAAATCTCGAACAGGGTAATGTTCATGAAGTATTACTCGTGAAAACCTGCAAAGAGACAAATGGTTTTGTGACAGCTAACCCGCATTTATAGATTTTTTGATTTTTATGACAGGAACTTAAATCAGATTAATCGTAAAGTAATAAACCAATGTGCGCCCTAGATAAAGGAAAAGTACATTGAACTGGATGAGAAAAAACGACTTGCTAGATAATTGGTTATTCTTTTTCCACCGAAGGGGGCTTAGGCCCCCTGTTCAGGCATGCCCTGGATTTTTTTTAAAGAGGGAAATAGGAGCGTTAGCTAATAATGGGGAAAGATTATGGAAATGCAAGTGTAAAAGCTAACCCCGAAGAGGCAGTATCAGAAAATAGTGATGTTTAAGCTTTTAACACTAGCCTTATCTTTAAGCTTATTCTATTTTTTAGGTGAATGGATGTATAAGTTGTGAAATCCGGCAAATTAAAGTTTCACCATCTTGTCATTCTGGACAATAAGTATTTTACCATTCTCAAGCTCAAGCCAGCCATAATCAAAGCAAAATTTATATATGCCTTTCGATGTAACGAGAATCCTGGTCTGGAACTCAAAATTGAAACCGTGGTCCCTTAACAAGAATTCGCTGACAACACTTGGCTCCCTGTTTTCACCATACTGTGCTTTTAAAATTTTATGGTTGTTTTGCAGGATGTCTATTATTTTATTTAAGAAAAGGGGTGCGTTCCATTTTTCGGTCTTCAACTGATCACGCCGCGCCCTGTTGCGGCACTGGTCGCTGCAAAAGATCTTATCGCTTCTTCCCTCAAATGTATTGCCGCAGTATTTGTAACTGCAGAGCCGGCGGGTTTCTCTGAGTTGTTGCATCTTAAATAATTATCAGGGTCTTTCTATCCGTTTTTTATCCGATCGGATCGGATACGCTAATATACAACCGATTAGCTTGAAATCAAATATCCAATTTTGTCTAAACTTTAAATGATGAAGATGGAAAATATCAATCTTGCAACCGAAAACTTCTCTTCAGGGAAGAGAAATTATTTTCTGGATTTTAAAAGGGCTGTCAATGATAGCCGTTATTTGTGCATTACAAGGAGTGATGAACAGTACGATGGTAGCTACAAACGTTCAACCGTGGTGGTCTTCGAACAGGACTTTCACTTTTTGATTTCGGCAATGTCTTCGTTGTTTCATTCAGCCGCTTATCTAAGCCAGGATAATTTCAGTGTGGCTGATGTAGTCCGCCTTAATGATGTCCGCGCGAACAAAGGGATTAAATCATGGGACCCAAACCTAAGGCCAAGGGAAAAGTTTATCGCACAAGGATCCGGTCAGCTGACTGACGCAGAACTGATTGCGATGCTCATCGGTTCAGGTCGGACTGATGTGAGTGCTGTAGCGTTGGCAGAACACATTCTAAAAGCTGTCGGGGGCAGGCTTGATCTATTAGCTGCGCAGGATCATAAATCTCTTTCCAGGTTTAGAGGAGTTGGGTTAGCCAAGTCCAGTGCTATCCTGGCGGCACTTGAACTGGGCAGAAGGATGTGCGCGGTTTAGTCTATTAAAGCCCCATTTCGTCCATCAAGAATCGAATTTCGCTTGTCAACAAAATTGAACAATCTTAAATCCGTTTAAAACCAGCTTTTGAACAATTTCCAGCGAAAAATAGTGCAATATGTAACCTTAGACATAGCCAGTTTGATATAAAAGTAGTGCCTAGTGTTAGAATAGTCTATAATATGTAATTTACGTTTCAGTTCTGAATTTAATCTTTGGGATTTAATTTTTTTGCAAAGATCAAAATGAATTGGATAAATTGTAAACTCACTGATATAATTTGCAAAGAAAAAACACCAGTAGAAATATTTTACAAATGTTTTGTAATTAAAATTATTTAAAAATTATCTGTCTGTAAATCAGTAACTTGAGACGTACTATCGATGGTACCGGAAACCATAATTCTATCCATTGAACTACGGGAGCAAGGCTGCAAATATAGGATTTGAAAACTTATTTTTTTTGCATTTTTAATAAAAAAATTACAGTTAAATTCAGCTATTACCGTCACAGCTCAGGTTAAGTTCTGCCGGATAATAGAAACCGTTCTTCAATGAACTTGCTAAAAGCTGCCTTATAATGGGCCGCCATCAATACTTCATACTTTCCAAGGTTTATCTTATTACCTTCAATTTTCTTTACGTAAGCCGAATTGATGATATAAGATTTGTGTACCCTGAAAAAGCTTGTATGGTATTTAAGTTTTCCTTCCATTTCCTTGATGGTCATGTAAACAGAGTGATTTTCGGTAGGGGTATACAAATGAATATGGTTATTTGAACCCTGGATATAGATGATGTCGTTTTTTGAAATGGTTAGTATTGTGCTTTTGTCTCTAGATTTTCTAAAATAGAATACTTCTTCACCATCTCCTTCAAAATTATGGCTTCCGTAGCATTCTTTTAATACGTCATTGACCACTTTTGCGAATTCTGAAAGATCAAAAGGCTTAAGCAGATAATGTTTTGCCCTGACTTTAAAAGCCTCAATCGCATATTGAGGGTAGGAGGTTATGAAAATGATGTTGTGGGGTTCGCCCTTCAAATTTTCTGCCAGGTTAATTCCTGAAAGATTAGGCATGTCGATATCAGTGAAGATGATGTGGCTTTGCTTCAGCATGGTAATATCGTTAAGAGCTGAAACCGATTTTACATAGGTTGATTCCAACCTGAGCCGTGGAAATGCTGAGATAAATTCTTCAAGAATGTCAATAGCTGACTGGTCATCATCGATAATGATGCAGGGGATTGTATTATTCATGAGAGATATATTAGATATGACAAGATACAAATATTCTTGGTTAGAATCAGGGCTATCTGAAAGCTTTGATAATAGAATTTAAATCGTCACGTTTTTGTTGATTGAAAAGCACAAAAATTTTTAATATGTCATTTCGATATGGTGATTAATCTTCACATTCATAAAGGGGCAAGTCTGGTTATAAAGCTCCGGAAATACAATAAAATTTGGTGTGCAGGAAAATCTTTTTAACCCGATTTATTTTATGTTAAAAAATGATTAAATCATTTATATAATATGTTCTGATGTTGACTTTATGCACTTGTCTTTTTAAATTAGGCTGTTTGGCATACGGATTTTAGGGGCTTAGGTTGGCTTTTTAAGAAATAAAATGCACCTTTGCGAACCGTTAAATAGGTTTAAAGCATGTAACAAATAAAATAGCTGTGTATGGAAGAAATGGTTGTGGAAGAAATTCAGGAACTACTTGAAAAAGAGAACGACAAAGCATTAAAGCAATATCTGGATCAACTGAATATTTCGGATGTTGAAGAACTGATAGATGAACTTCCACAACATGCAGCTAAATTTATTGAAACCTTGTCTCTCAACAGGGCCGTAAATGTATTCAGGATCCTGGATTTTCCTACACAGGAACGTATCATTAAAAAACTTTCAGGTAATAAACTTAATCAGATCATTAAAGATCTGCCGCCCGATGATCGTACCGCACTTTTTAGCGAGTTGAAAGGCGATGTAGTGAAAAAAATGATCACCCTTTTGCCGACTGAAGAACGTAAAGAGTCACTTGCACTTTTAGGCTACAAAGAAGACAGTATAGGCCGTTTAATGACACCCGATTACATTGCCGTAAAACCTGAATGGTCTATCACAAGGGTTTTGGCACACATTAGGCGTTACGGTAAAAACTCCGAAACCATTGATGTGGTATATGTAATTGATAAGGATGGAGTGCTGTTGGATGATATCAGGATACGTGAAGTTTTATTGGCCGATCCTGAAGCTATTATCGGCGAATTGACCGATAAACGGTTCATTGCTTTAAAAGCAAATGACCCTCAGGAAGATGCGATTAACATCTTTAGGATGAATAACCGCGTGGCTTTACCTGTAGTTGATGAGAACAACATTCTTTTAGGTATTGTTACCGTTGATGATATCTTGTGGATCGCCAATGAAGAGTATACGGAGGATATGCACAAAATAGGGGGAACAGAGGCTTTGGATGAGCCTTATCTGGATATCCCGATTTTAAAACTGGTGAAGAAACGTGCTGGTTGGCTAATCGTTCTTTTTTTGGGCGAAATGTTAACCGCAACGGCTATGCAGCACTTCGAAATCGAACTCGAAAAGGCAGTTGTGTTATCTCTTTTTATTCCATTAATTATGAGTAGCGGTGGTAACAGCGGTTCCCAGGCTTCGACCTTAATTATCCAGGCCATGGCCTTAGGCGAGGTAACCATCGCAGAATGGTGGCGTGTAATGCGCCGCGAACTTGTTTCAGGAGCCTTATTAGGGATCATTTTGGGAACAATTGGTTTCGTTCGCATTGTAACCTGGCAAGAACTACATCTTTATAATTACGGCCCCCACTGGCTTTTAATCGCAACGACCATATTCTTCACCCTTGTTGGGATTGTTTTATGGGGTAGCTTAATCGGTTCTATGATGCCAATTATTCTGAAAAAACTGAAACTTGATCCGGCAACTTCATCGGCACCCTTTGTAGCCACCATGGTAGATGTAACCGGAATCGTCATTTATTTTAGTGTAGCCGTATTGATTTTGAAAGGCGTTTTACTTTAAATTTAAATCATGCAAAAGATAATTACCACACTTTTTACTGATATCGGGGGCGTTCTGTTAACCAATGGCTGGGATAGGCAGGCAAGGGGAGAGGCATCAGTACTTTTTAACCTCGATTCTGTTGACCTCGAAGAAAGGCATCACCTTACCTTCGATACTTATGAAGTGGGTAAATTAACGCTTGATGAATACCTGGAGCGTATCGTTTTTTTTAAAGAACGCAATTTCACCTACGATGATTTTAAGGAATTCATGTTTAAAAAATCGCTTCCTTATCCCGAAATGATACAATTGATCTGTGATTTAAAAAAGAAATACAACTTAAAGGTAGCCGTAATCAGCAACGAAGGAAGGGAACTCAATCAATACCGTATTAATACCTTTAAACTGAATGAGTTTGTAGATTTTTTTGTTTCATCAAGCTTTGTGCATTTCCGTAAACCCGATGCCGATATCTTTAAAGTAGCTATAGATATTTCGCAAAGCGACGTAGAAACAAGTTTATACATTGACGACCGTATGTTATTCGTGCAGGTTGCTGAAGGTTTGGGTTTAAAAGGCATTCATCATAGCAATTACGAAGATACCAAAGCGCAACTAGCCGCATATGGTTTGGAGGTTTAATATATATTCTATTATCTCGTTCGTCATCCTGAATTTATTTCAGGATCTTCAGTGCGATAAAAGCAGATGAGTTGACAACTTTCTTGGCAACCGTGCTATTAAGTTGTCAACTCTAAAATAGCCACCGCGGATCTCCGCTAAAGGTTCATTGCAAAAAAAAATAGCCATTCTTGCGAATGGCTGATCAATATTATTTGTCCGAAGCCTCTTCAGGGGTTTAGGGTAAGGGCTTATACATTAAACCTAAAGTGCATGATGTCGCCATCTTCCACTACGTAGGTTTTTCCCTCAACGCCCAATTTACCAGCATCTTTACAAGCGTTTTCAGAACCTAAGGTTACAAAATCGTTATACTTAATCACCTCTGCACGGATAAAACCTTTTTCAAAATCGGTGTGGATTACGCCAGCAGCCTGTGGCGCAGTAAACCCTTTGGTAATGGTCCATGCCCTTACTTCTTGTACACCAGCAGTGAAATAAGTATAAAGGTTTAATAATTTATAAGCGGCACGAATCAATTTATTAACACCCGATTCAGTCAAACCTAAATCAGCCAAAAATTCCTGACGCTCTTCATAACTATCCAGTTCAGCAATTTCTGATTCAATTTTAGCAGAGATTACCAAAACCTCAGCATTTTCATCAGCAACATTTGCCCTAACCAGATCAACATATTTGTTTCCGGTAACAACCGATGCTTCATCCACATTACAAACATACATTACCGGTTTTTGAGTAAGTAAGCCTAAATCTTCGATAAAATCAAAATCATCTTGCGCCAACGGTGCCGTACGAACAGATTTACCGCTTTCCAAATGAGATTTAACCAATGTTAAAATTTCGTAAGTACGTTTTGCATCTTTATCACCACCTGTTTTAGCCATTTTTTCAACTTTTTGAATACGCTTATCAACGGTATCCAAATCTTTAAGCTGCAGCTCGGTATCAATAATTTCACGGTCGCGGATCGGATCAACAGAACCATCCACATGGATTACATTTCCATCATCAAAACAACGTAAAACGTGAATAATGGCATTGGTTGCACGGATATTTCCTAAAAATTGGTTTCCTAAACCTTCACCTTTTGATGCGCCTTTTACTAAACCTGCAATATCAACAATCTCGATTGTATTGGGTTGCACTTTATTTGGTTTAACCAACTCGGCCAGTTTGGTTAATCTATCATCAGGCACTGTAATTACACCAACATTCGGCTCAATAGTGCAAAACGGAAAGTTTGCAGCTTGTGCTTTTGCATTTGATAAACAGTTAAAAAGAGTCGATTTTCCCACATTTGGTAAACCTACTATACCACATTGTAATGCCATTATTTATTAGTATTTATGTCTATTTTGGCTATTGGTTCATAGTCTTATGGTCAATAGCCGTATGCTCATTATTAATTTTTTTGTATTGATGCTCTGGCCATGATCTATCAAACCGTCAACCACAACCATTTTACCTTCTACCTTCTACCTTCTACCTTCTACCTTCTACCTTCTACCTTCTACCTTCTACCTTCTACCTTCTACCTTCTACCTTCTACCTTCTACCTTCTACCTCAAATTCCGCGCAAAGATAAGCTTTTAAAACCTTTATTTAAACCCTTGCTCTTGTATCAAATCTATATTTTATCTAAGTTTAGCCCAAAATACATAGCGATTAAATGGAAGATTTTGAAAAAGAAGTGCCTCAGGAAGTAAAGTTGGTTGTTACCGAAGAAATGCGCAGCTATTTTTACGATATGAGTAAGTGGGCAAGATTTTTATCGGTTGTAGGCTTTGTGGTCTCTGCATTTTTAACCATAAGCTCATTTGGAATAGGGGCTGCAATATCTGCAAACCCTGCAATGCTTAATCAGTTAGGGCCATTGGCCGGTATCGGCGCAACAGGCATTACCATATTTTACCTGCTATTAGCCTTACTGTTTTTTTATCCAAGTTTATTGCTGTTGCGTTTTTCAGCCAAGGGCAAACAAGGTGTGCTGTTTGGCGATCAGGAAAATTTTAATGATGCCATTGCAAATGTTAAATCACTATTTAAATTTTGGGGTATACTCACCATTGTGTTTTTGGCAAGCTACTTTCTGTTAATTTTTGCAGTAGCACTAAGCAGTGTGGGTATAAGATAAGAAAAAACGAATTCATAAAAAAAGCCTCCTGATTTTTAAAATCGAGAGGCTTTCTATTGAAATTATATTACTTAAAAAGTAAAATCGTCACTTGTTTTTGTGCTATGTTCTCCATTTTCAGAATATTCATAACGTTTTTCAACCACATCCTGGTGAGTTTTGATATAATCTACAGTTTCATTTAGTCCTTCTGCAAATTTTTCAAAATCTTCTTTATATAAAAAGATTTTATGTTTTACAAATACACCGTCTTCTAATCTTTTCTTGCTCTCGGTAACTGTTAAATAGTAATCACCCGATCTTGTAGCCTTCACGTCGAAGAAATAAGTTCTCTTTCCTGCTCTTACTTTCTTTGAAAAAACTTCTTCTCTTTCCTTGTTGTCGAATTCTCCCATGGTTGGTATTGATGTTGGTTTTTGGTTTCGGTAAATATAAAGCAAATATTTAAAGTTCAAAATACAATTTTAATACAATTTAAATAGTTCGCGTTTCTTCCTCCAACAGTTGGTTATTATAAAGCTCCTTATAACTGCCGTTTAGCCTAAGTAATTCATTGTGTGTGCCTTGTTCAATGATTTTACCGTTATCCATTACCAGAATTTTGTCTGCATTTTTAATGGTCGAAATCCTATGGGCAATTAAAATACTTGTTTTTCCAGCCATGATTTTACCCAGATTTTGTAGTATTTCCTCCTCTGTTTTTGTATCAACAGCCGAAAGACAATCATCGAAGATCAGGATCTTAGGCGATTTAATCAATGCTCTGGCAATAGAAACGCGCTGTTTTTGTCCTCCGGAGAGGGTTATCCCACGCTCGCCAAGCATGGTTTCAAATTTTTCTTCAAAATCAATAATATTGGTATAAACCGAAGCATTTTTTGCAGCAGCATGCACTTCTTCATCCGTAACCTCATCTAAGCCAAAGGCAATATTGTTTTTTATGGTATCCGAAAAAAGAAAAACTTCCTGTGGTACTAAGCCAACCTGGCCACGATAATCTTTTAGATTTAATGTTTTTATGTTCTTGCCATCGATGTTTATTGCTCCATCTTCAACATCATACATTCGCATGATAAGATTTGCTAAAGTAGATTTTCCCGATCCCGTTTTTCCAATAATCGCTGCAAATTCGCCGCTATTAACTTCAAAACTCACATTTTTCAAAGCTTCAATGCCTGTATCTGGATAGGTAAAACTTACACTATCGAATTTGATATTACCATTAAGTTCAATTTCCCCAGTTTCATTGGATTGAATATCTGATGGGATGTCTAAAAACTCGTTTATCCTTTTTTGCGATGCAGCTGCCCGTTGAATTAAAGAAGTAACCCAGCCCAACATGGTTACAGGAAAGGTTAACTGGTTAATGTAAATGATGAATTCGGCGATATTTCCTGCAGTAATATTGCCGTTCATCACCTGGATGCCACCTATATAGATGGTTAAAATCGTACTTAATCCAATTAACAGCAGCATGGTAGGGTAAAACAAGGCCGATACTTTAACCAAACTCATCGAATCTTTTTTATATTCATTGCTCTGGATTTCAAACATATTCCTGGTATAATCTTCGCGGACATATGATTTAATAATCCTGATGCCCGAGAAACGCTCCTGTACAAAGCTGGAAAGATTTGATAAACGCTCCTGGATCTTCCCGCTTTTTCTAAAGATCAGGGTATTTACGTAATAGATAATCACCACCAGAAAAGGGAGGGGCAACAAGCAATAAACGGCCAGTTTGGAATTTACATCAAACATCGACCAGATAATGAGCACAGATAAAACAAACGTATTGATGGTGTACATAATCGCCGGGCCAACATACATCCTTACCCTGTTCACATCCTCTGTTGCCCTGTTCATTAAATCACCCGTATTATTTCTACGGTAAAAGCCCAGGCTCAGCTCCTGGTAATGTTGGTAAATATCGTTTTTCATATCGAACTCTATATGCCGCGACATTAATATAATGGTTTGGCGCATAAAGAACAAAAACAGACCCCGCAATAAATAAAGTGCAATAACCAGCAAACCAAAAAATAAAAGGTTGCTGCTAAATATATCGTAAATAATGGCCTGCCGGTCGAAACCGGCAAACAGGTTAAATAGCTGAATATTTTCACTAATCAAGTCAACAGCATAGCCAATTACCTGTGCGGGTACTACGCCAAAAATATTAGAAATCACCACAAAAATACTTCCGGGAATAATCCACCATTTGTATTTGAGAAAGTATTTGTTTAATCGGCTCAGATGTTTCATGTTGTACAAACTTAGATAATTTTGTTATTTCATTCTACTTATTTGTCCATTTGAAATTGAGTTCTAAATATTAATGACATTATGAGTGCAAATGCCATTCGTGCCAGGCTATTTGTTTTTGGAAATGTGTGGCTCCGCTTTTCATTGTATTTGCAGTCCTGCTATTCATGTCAAGCCGGTTGAAGGGCCGAGCTTTACATTACTGTCAGGTTTATTTTACAGGAGCTGTGTTTCTTGGTTCCGTAATCATCGTGATATCGGATGTCTCCATTTGACACTAGTATTTCTCCTGCGGTTTATTATACTGAAAGATAGTTCATTTATTAAGTGTGGTGATTACCCCAACAATCTAAGCTAATAAAAATGCATCTATGCGATTAGCCTGCACAGCAGTGATAACGATAGTGATAAATTCTAACAATAGCATGAATGCTATAACTTTTTTCCACTATAGATCTTTGGTACGCAGAGTGATGATGGGAACGGATTGCATTGATAACCAAATTAATTTGTCATAGTTTTCTTAAATACGTGTAATAATGGTTTTTTATTTTAATTTTGCAGCAGGTTATCCGAACGTTCATATGCCAGCAAATTCTCCGTCAGATTCATCAATTTTAGATCAATTAAGTGCTTACGGGCATAAAAAATTGGTTTTCTGTAATGATCCAGATACAGGTTTAAAAGCAATTATTGCTATACACGATACTACATTAGGCCCTGCTTTAGGTGGAACACGCATGTGGAGTTATAGCACAGAGAGTGAAGCATTAGAAGATGCGCTACGGTTATCCCGCGGTATGACTTACAAGGCAGCAATAACGGGTTTAAACCTGGGCGGCGGAAAAGGTGTAATCATTGGCGATTCCAGAAAAGACAAAACTGAAACTTTAATGCGTAGCTATGGCAGGTTTATCAAAAACCTAAATGGCGAATTTATTACCGCAGAAGAAATGGGCACCAATACGCGTGATATGGAATATATCCGTATGGAAACCAATTATGTTACCGGCGTTCCTGAATCTATTGGTGGTGCAGGTAATCCGGCTCCCTTCACTGCCCAAGGTGTATATTTAGGCATCAAAGCAAGTGTTAAAGAAGTTTTTGGTACAGATATGCTTGCCGGAAGAACCATTGTAGTTCAAGGGATTGGAAATGTTGGTGAACACCTGGTTGCCTTATTGCGAAAAGAAAACGCTGAAGTATTGATCAGCGATATTAACCAGGAACAGTTAACTTATGTTGCCCGCAAATATAAAGCAAAACCAATCGAGGCTGATAAAATATTTACCACTGATGCTGATGTTTATGCCCCATGCGCAATGGGTGCTACCGTTAATAACAGAACCATCGAAAAAATGAAATTCGCCATTATTGCAGGTTCCGCAAATAACCAGTTAAAAGATGAGGTTCTGGATAGCGAATTACTCTTAAAAAAAGGAATTTTATTTGCGCCTGATTACCTGATCAATGCAGGTGGGTTAATTTCCTGTTATTCGGAATTAACGGGTTTTGGTAAAAAACGTACCGTACAACTCACCGAGAATATTTACGATGCTACACGCAGCGTAATAAAATTGAGTAAAGCGGAAAATATATCAACAAACATTGCCGCCAACCGGATTGCCGAAAAGCGGATTGCAGATATTAAAAAAATTAAATCGTCATATTAAATCATAATCATTAAAACAGGTTTTAACTAACCACACTCGTTCTTACATTCATGTTAAACAGAAGGCACTTAAGAATCAAAGCTTTGCAAAATATTTTTGCTTGGCACATGGCAGACAAAAAAGACATTAAGGGTGATTTAAAGACCCTAATGCAAAGTATCGATAGCGTGTACGAAATGTACATCTGGATGTTATCTTTAATGGTAGAAGTTACCGAATTTACTGCTAACGACGCAGCAGAGCGCGCAAATAAGTTTATCAAAACTGCAGAGGATATTAATCCCAATATGAAATTGCTACACAATAAGTTTAGCGTTTTATTGCAGCAGAATCCAGAATATGTTTCTGCAATTAAAAAATACAAGGTTGATTGGGGTTTTGATCCTGAAATCCGTAAAACCGTTTACAGTTCTTTAAAGGCATCAAAAGAATATGCTGATTATCTGGCCGATCCAAATGAAAGTTTAGAATCGTCAAAAGATATCATCAAATACATTTTCCGTAAAATCATCTTAAAAAACCAGGCTATTATTCAGGTTTTTGAAGAGAAATTCATTAATTGGCAGGTCGATCACGAAGTGATGAAAGGAATGGTAGCCAAAACCTTAAAAAACTTTACATCCGAAGATCCTTTCAAAAATAAACTGACCGAAATTAGTGCTGATTGGGTTGAAGATAGCAAGTTTGTTCAAGACCTCTTTGTACATACTTTGCAGAATGACGCAAAGTACCAGGAAATGATTGCTGACCGGACCAAGAACTGGGAATCGGAACGTATTGCATTAATGGACACCATCTTAATGAAAATGGCCATTTGCGAGCTGTTAAACTTTCCTTCTATCCCGGTTAAAGTAACCATTAATGAGTATTTAGAGCTGTCAAAAGATTACAGTACACCGAAAAGTAATTCATTTATAAACGGTATTTTAGACAAAATTTTAGGCGATCTTAAGAAAAACAATACCATTGAAAAGATCGGACGCGGATTAATCGAAGATTAGAAATGAAAAAAACATTTATACTTGCTATTGCTGCACTCTCATTTGTAGCGTGTCGCAATGCAAATAATCAAACCAGTGAAAGTGCTTCAGCTGGTTCCGTTGGCAATGATACATCAAAAACAGCTAAAGTT
Organism: Pedobacter terrae; assembly: GCF_036946585.1. Taxonomy (GTDB): domain Bacteria; phylum Bacteroidota; class Bacteroidia; order Sphingobacteriales; family Sphingobacteriaceae; genus Pedobacter; species Pedobacter terrae_C. Next base: position 37,098 of record NZ_JAQIIV010000024.1, read on the forward strand.
GCGTCAGCAGATGCACCAGTTATCGTTTTCGAACGAGATATTTTCGATTTCGGTAAATTAACACAGGGTGAAAAAGTTAAGCATGATTTCAAGTTTAAAAATACGGGGAAGAGTCCGCTAATCGTTTCCAATGCAACTGCAACCTGTGGCTGCACCATTCCGCAGGTACCTGGCGAACCTATTTTACCAGGTAAAGAGGGGGTAATCAGTGTAGTTTTTAATAGCGAAGGCAAAATGGGTATGCAAGATAAGGTGGTAACGGTAACATCCAATGCAAATCCTACGATAAGTACCGTTCATTTGGTAGGAGAGGTGCTGGAAAAAAAATAAATCGGTTCGGTGGTTTAAGCATCATCCACAACGATCAAAATTCATAAAAAACAAATAAATAAGAAATGATATCAACAGTAATATTACAGGCAGCAGGTGGAAGTAGTACATTAACTACCATAGTACCTATGGTACTGATCATGGTAGTTTTCTACTTTTTCATGATCCGTCCACAAGTTAAAAAAGCTAAAGACCATAAAAAATTGGTTGAAGAATTGAAAAAAGGAGATAAAATCGTAACCACTGCTGGTATTCACGGCCGTATTGCAGATATGAATGAAACCACATTTTTAATTGAAGTTGAAGGTGGGGTGAAAATCCGTTTCGATAAATCGGCAGTTTCGTTAGATGCAACGAAAGCGGCTGCAGCACCTAAAGCATAATAAATCAATAAAATTTAAGTGCAGTCCCGAAAACTTTCGGGACTGTTTTTGTTTTATTACATTTGATTAAATGCATTTTGGAAAAGTATTTTTCCGGCTTACAGCTCATATTTAATTTATTATGCCTTTCATTACGTTAACGAAGATTGAAAAAAGACGTGTGTTTAGCCTATTGGCCTGCCTGTTACTGGCTATAGCGGCATGGCTCTTTATGGCATTAAATAATAAGTATGTTTATGTAGCCAAAACGGTATTGGTTTTTAAAAATAGTCCCACTAAAAGAGCTTTTTATCCTTTACAGTCTGATACGATAGATTTACAGGTAGAAGGGACGGGTTGGCAGTTGCTTTTTGCCCGTTTAAGAATCAATCCCCCTTCTGTTTCGGTTAGTTTGAGTCAACTCAATACCAAAGATTTTATTGTTTTTTCTGATCAGCTTTTTAATATCAACAGGCAGTTGGAAAGTACGCAAAAGGTAATTTCAGTAAAGCCCGATACCCTTTATTTCGATTTTACTAAACGTGTGGTAAAAAAAGTTCCTGTAAAATTGATTGATAAATTGGGTTTTGCCAAGCAATATGGCCGATCAGGCGATGTGATCCTCAATCCTAAATATGTAAAGGTTGCAGGCCCTTTAGAAGAGCTCTCAAAAATAGCATTTTGGCCAACCGATACACTTAAACAGGATAAAATACAGAGCGGTATTACCACCAGGGTGGCTTTACAGCACAGCATTCACAAGAACGTAAGTATTTATCCATCGTCTGTTGAAGTTAAACTTCCTGTAGATGAGTTCACGGAAAAAACCATTGAGGTGCCTTTAAAAATCACGAATAACCGGAGCTACAACAACATCAAACTTTATCCTAAGAAAGTTAAGGTTACTTTTTTAGTTGCTTTGAGTAATTACGATCAGGTTGATGAAAGTTTTATTACAGCAACTATTGATGTTGATGAATGGCAAAATTTAGGGCATCATCAGTTTACGGTCAAGATAACCGAATTTCCAGATTATTGTAAGTTGGTTAGCGTAAAACCTTCCAAAATAGATTTCATTGTAGAAAAATAATGTATAAAGTAGGCATAACAGGTGGTATAGGCAGCGGTAAAACAACGGCCTGCAAAGTTTTTGAGGTATTGGGTATTCCAGTGTTTTATGCTGATACGGTTGCTAAAGAAATCATGTGCAAAGATGTTGTATTGGTAGCCGGAATTAAATCTGCCTTCGGACAAGAAAGTTATTTCGAAGATGGAAAACTGAATAATAAACATATTGTAGGCATTGTTTTTAATAACGAAGAAGCGCTGGCAAAATTAAATGCATTGGTTCATCCTGCCGTTTTTAGGGCGTTTGATGCCTGGGAAGAAACTCTGCCTAAATCTGTACCTTACTCACTTAAAGAGGCTGCACTGCTTTTTGAAAGTGGTTCTTACAAGATGTGTGATACCACCACTTTGGTTACAGCACCCTATGAAATGAAGCTAAAAAGAGTGATGCAACGTGATGGTGTTTCGGCAGAACAGGTTAAAGCGCGTATAAATAAACAGCTTAATGATGATGAGAAATCTAAACTGGCTAATCATTTTATTGTAAATGATGAGCAAAAGTCTATCATTGAACAAGTAATGGCTTTGCATCAGCAATTTTTAAAGGTTGCTGAATCCCTGAAGTCTGCCAATGCCTAATTATCTATTCCAATCATACCATTCTTAAATCCTTTCATTCCAATATGATTCTAGCAGATTTTATTACTGTTACTCCAAGGGGTTTGTATTGTGTTTATGGGGACTTTTACCTCGATCCGCAACAGCCGGTTAAAGAGGCAGTGGTTTCGCACGCGCATGGTGATCATGCCATCGGTGGAAGTCAGCATGTATACTGTACTGCTGCCACCGCAACTTTTATGAAACACCGGTACCGTAAATTTGCAGCGGTTGATTTTTTTACCAAAAGTTATCATGAAGCGTTCAGAATAAAAGAGGTTACCATTACTTTTTATTCTGCCGGACATATTTTGGGCTCCGCCCAGGTATTAATGGAACATAAGGGTATAAAATATCTTTATACTGGTGATTATAAGATTGAGCCAGACAATACTTGTGAGCCATTTGAATTTGTAGAAGCTGATGTTTTAATTACAGAAAGTACTTTTGCTAATCCAGAAACCAAACATCCTTCACCAGTAGCCGAGATTAGAAAACTTAACGAAACCCATGCAAATATCATGCTGGGTGCTTATGCATTGGGTAAAAGCCAGCGAATTGTTCAGTTGCTTAATGACCATTGTCCTACGAAGAATGTTATGGTTCACCATAGTATTATGCCTTTTGTAAAAATTTATGAGGATTATGGTGTTAAGGTAGGGGATTACAAAATTTACGATAGAAAAGTGATGAAAAATAACCATGAGCATCAGGTTTATATTGTACCGCCAATGGTATTTCACAGTTACCATAAGGCCATTAATGTTGTACGTGCCTTTGCCTCGGGATGGAAAAACCTGCAGCAGCAAAACGGAATTTCACTTTATATTTCTGATCATGCCGATTGGGATGCAATTTTGGAAACAATCGAAAAAGTTAAACCAAAGCAGGTATGGACTTTACATGGTGATGGTAAGCAGCTTAAAGACTATTTTAAAGATAAATTGGAGGTAAAAATTCTTAACTAGTAATTATGATTACTGAGATTGACATTAAATATAGGTTACACCTCATCCTGAACTTCCGCCCGGCCAGTCGGACGGGTGTTTCAGGATCTTTAATTGCTCATAAATGAAAGAAGGTGAAGATTTTTATTTTAATGAAGATGGATTTATGGTTTTTACGGAAGCTTACCATTTAAAACGCGGTTATTGCTGTAAAAATAAATGCAAACATTGTCCTTGGAGTTACGGCAAGAAGAAAGAAAAAAAGTAAAGTAGTTTACAGTTCTCAGTTGGCAGTTAACCGGAATGCTTTGTAATCAGTTGTTTATCGTTTTGTTGTTCCATTTTCAGAAACGAACATAATAGTAAATATCGCTTAGCGCCATATCAAACCCCATTGAAACAAAGGTTAAAGTATCACTAATCTCTTTGTATTCTGTCAACAACCAGTTTCTTTCTTCATTAATATGATAAGACTGTACAAAAATAGATTCGGAATCAATCATGATGTATTCTTTTAAAGATGGAATATCTTTATAGAGGTTAAATTTTTTGTTCCTATCGTAATTTTTAGTTGAAGGCGAAAGGATCTCAATAATCGCAGTTGGTAAAATGGAAGTATCTTCATCAAAATCACTATGCGTTAAACCATTGCAATAAATGGAAATATCCGGATAAGTAAATAAAGTGTTTTCCGGAATATTCATTCGTTTATCACTTCCGTAAGGTCTGTAAGGCTTGCCTTTTAGCTTGTTGCCTATTTCCACAAAAACATTACTGAAAATTTCATTGTGATTCTCCCCGGCACCAGACATGGCAAATATCTCCCCCTGGTAATATTCATGTTTCACCGTCGATGCTTTTTCCATCTCCAGGTATTCCTCAATAGTATAATGCCTTTTTTGGTAGGCTACAGCAGGTTCATTTACAATTTCATCCATATCTAAATTTATGGATGTTTTTTATAAATGTTAACTAAATAAACGATTTAAGCGTTTAAAAACGGTTAAGCGAAACTGCCGATGGTCAACTGTTAACTGCTAACTCTTAACTGAACTAGTGCCCGGCAAAAAAGCCGATCAATGCTACGCCAATCCCCAACAAAACGGCTATCATCTTGCGGGTATTGATTTTGTGATCAGCGCTTGATTCGAATAGGATCGTGGTAGAGATGTGCAGGAAGATACCGATAACTATCCCCATAATCTTATTAAAGTAGGCATCCAGGCCACCTATCGTTCCATTGCTTAAACCAACACTTACATAAAAGCCAAGGGGAGCCATAATGGCAAACACAATAAGATAAAATATGATGCTGCCTTTTTTAAAATGATTCTGCATCAATATACTGGCCAATGCAAAGGCAGCAGGAATATGGTGTAAGGAAATGCCAAAAATCAATTCGTTATGCTGTTCTTTAGCCAGTGGCATTCCTTCTAAAAAAGCATGTAAACACAAGCTGATCATAACTCCAAAAGGAAATACATGACCATCGTGATGTTTATGGATATGACCATGTTCTACACCTTCAGAAAACTGTTCTAAGAATATCTGTAATAAGAAACCAATCAGGATAAAGATGCCAATCTGCCATTTGTCAGGTCCGCTGTAAGCATCTGGAATTAAATGTAAAACCGTGATGGCAAATAAATAGGCCCCGCTGAAAGATAAAATCAGTTTAAGTAATTTGGATTTATCACTTTTAACCAAAAAGATAGCGGTTCCGCCTAAAAAGGCACAGAAAAAGAGTACGCAGAGTTTCCAGATTTCCATAGGTTAAAAATCAGGTTGTAATTTTTTAAATATTCTCGAACAGATCATGCCAATTGTTATGCCTAATAAAGCACCAGTGGTTACATCAACTGGGTAATGAACGCCAACATATACCTGCGCAAAACTGATAATAAACGCCCAAAAGAGGCCAATAGGTAGAATGGGCTTCCACCTGCTATAAAAAATGCAGATTAAAAAAACAGCTATGGCAAAATGATTGGTAGCGTGTGCCGACGGAAAACTTAAACCACTTCCGCAGGGTACACGGTGGATAATATCGTTCGCTAAAGTTAAATCATTACAAGGCCTCACACGCGATACCCAGGGTTTTACAAGTCTCGAGGCAATTAAATCGCCCATGGCAAAGGTAAATAATACCATGCCGATGATATAATAACCTTGTCTTTTATACTGTTTGATGCAAAAAATAATAATAAAGAGGTAAAGTGGCGACCAAAAGTAACGGTTGCGCATTAAGGGCATCAGCCAATCAAAAAAGCCATTTGAAAGTCCGCGGTGGATTTTCAAAAACAATGCTACATCAAACTGCTGTATGCTTTCTATCATGCTTTTTTACAGATTAAAATTAATCGGTCTGAATTGTTTCTGTCAAAATCAGCTAAGTCATAATTGCCGAAAGTTTTTTCAATAATCATCCCGGATTTGCCCAACATGCGTTCAAAATCTTCAAAACTAAATGCTTGGACGCGTTCTTCAAAGTGATATGCCTTTTGCTTATCCTCGAAATTGATCTTTTTGATAATTTTTCCATCAACAACGTTTTTGGTGATTTGAAAAGTGATACCATCCAGTGATTTCGTTTCGCAGGAATTCAAATTGCGGACGATCTTTTCGGTATTGAAGTAATCCAGCACCAAAATGCCCTTTGCAGTTAAACATTTGCGAAATGTTTTAAGTGCATTTACATGTTCTTTTTCTGTATCAAAATAACCAAAACTGGTAAAGAGATTTAAAGCTACATCGAAATAATTGATGTAAAACAACTTGCGCATATCGTGAACCAGAAAGTGTAATTTGCTGTTTTCAAATTGTTTCGCGTACCTTATGCTTTGTTCCGATAAATCTATACCCGTAACATCAAAACCTTTTTTATTCAGGTAAATCGAATGCCGGCCTTTTCCACAGGCAATATCAAGCATTTTAACACCTGCTTCAGGATTTAAAAAAGCGGTAAGCTGATCAATAAAAAATTCAGCTTCAGCATCATTTCTTTGTTGATAAAGAATATGATAATATGGCGAATTGAACCAATATTGAAACCACTTGCGCTGCATATAAAAGCCGTTTGTATTTAAAAAGATGCAAATATAAGGTTTTACAATCATTGGTAAAGTCAGAATACACTTTTATGCAATAATGTTGCAAGAATATTATGTATTGATTTTTTTATTGGCAGCAAATCAACTTCTTATATCGAAGCTGGACAAGATTATATCAAAAATCAATCACAAATTTGAATAACCGCCCATTTAGGTTCGGCGCTTCACACTGTTCTACAAAACTGATCGTATTGGTAGATATAAAAACTATGTAATTTAATATCTGTAACTCGGTTAAATAACAGCTATCTTGTTTTTTTTCTTATTTTTGGACCTCTAATAAATTATAAGAAGTGACTCTAATAAAATCGATTTCAGGAATACGGGGAACCATTGGCGGAAGTGCTGGAAAAGGCTTAACACCATTTGATATTGTGAAGTTTACTGCTGCTTTCGGTAGCTGGGTAGTAAACAAAACAGGTAATAAAAGAATAGTTTTGGGACGCGATGCAAGGATTTCCGGAGAAATGGTGAATAACCTGGTCATTGGAACACTACAGGGTTTAGGTATTGAAGTCATCGATTTAGGCTTATCAACCACACCAACTGTTGAAGTAGCGGTTCCTGATGAAAATGCCGGAGGTGGAATAATTTTAACCGCCAGCCATAACCCTAAGCAATGGAATGCCTTAAAGTTATTAAATGCAAGTGGAGAATTTATTAATGATGCTGATGGTAAAGAAGTATTGGATTTAGCAGAAAGTGCCGATTTTGATTTTGCAGAGGTAGATAAGCTAGGGAAAGTAATCAAAAATGATACTTACCTGCAAAAACACATTGATAAGGTTTTGGCCTTACCATTGGTTGATATTGAAGCGATTAAAAAGGCTGATTTTAAAGTGGTAATTGACTGTGTAAATTCTACCGGCGGTATTTTTGTCCCGGCTTTATTAAAAGCACTAGGTGTAAATAAAGTAATAGAATTATATTGCACGCCAGACGGGCACTTCCCGCATAATCCTGAGCCACTGCCAGAAAACCTAACAGAAATATCGAAAGAAGTTCAGAAACAAAATGCTGATTTGGGTATTGTAGTAGATCCTGATGTTGATCGTTTATGTTTTGTGAATGAAGATGGCAGCATGTTTGGCGAAGAGTATACGTTGGTAGCAGTAGCTGATTATGTGTTAAAAAACACACCAGGAAATACAGTTTCAAATCTTTCATCAACCCGTGCTTTACGCGATGTAACTGAAAAAGCAGGTGCAGCATACAATGCTTCGGCTGTGGGCGAAGTAAATGTTGTAAATAAAATGAAAGCTACCAATGCCATTATCGGTGGAGAAGGAAACGGTGGGATCATCTACCCTGAATCGCATTACGGTAGGGACGCCTTAGTGGGTATTGCTTTGTTTTTAACGCATTTAGCTAAATTTGGAAAATCTATTTCGGTACTTAGGGGCAGCTATCCTCAATACCACATCTCTAAAAATAAGATTACCCTTACTCCGGAAATGGATATCGATCATTTGTTAAAACAGGTAGAAGAGAAGTATAAAAATCAACCCTACAGCACCATTGATGGTTTGAAGATAGAATTTGATAAAACTTGGGTACATTTGCGCCGCTCTAATACTGAACCCATCATCAGGATTTACAGCGAGGCAGAAAATGAAACCATTGCTGAAAATTTGGCAAACAAAATTATTTCTGATATTAAAGAAATATTACACCTTTAATCTCTAAAACGGATTCTGGGATCAAAAATACCTGTTCAGGATTTGACAAAATGTTTAAATCGCGAACATTTAAAACAAGGCTGCCCTTTACCAGGCTGCTTTGCAAAACTAACTTTTTAATACTCATAAAATGAAAAGGGTCTATTTAGATAATGCGGCCACAACGCCTTTAGACAAGTCAGTAATCGCGGAAATGACAAACGTGATGGAAAACTATTTTGGTAATCCATCTGCCATTCATGCACTTGGCCGCGAGGTGAGAACATTGGTTGAGAAGGCCCGTAAAACGGTTGCTGGTCTGTTAAATGCGTCTCCATCTGAAATATTTTTCACATCTGGTGGTACGGAGGCCGATAATACCGCCATTCGCTGCGGCATTTCAGCCTATGGTATTAAACATGCCATCACTTCAAAAATAGAACACCATGCCGTTGAGCATACTTTAAATACAATGCTTAAAAATGGTGAGATTGATAAGTTAAGTTTCGTTAATATTGACGAAAAAGGCAATATAGATTACAACCATTTAGAAGAACTGCTTCAAAATAACGAACGCACTTTTGTTTCCTTGATGCATGCCAATAATGAATTGGGTACATTAACCGATATGGTTAAAGTTGGCGATATCTGCGAGAAATATAATGCCATTTACCATGCTGATACTGTTCAGACCATGGGCCATTATCCGCATAACGTACGCGAGCTTAAAGCACATTTTATTGTGTGTGCTGCGCATAAGCTGCACGGACCTAAAGGCGTTGGTTTTTTATATGTAAATAGCAATATTAAAATTCCACCTATGATTTATGGCGGTGCACAAGAGCGCAACATGCGTGGCGGTACCGAAAATGTATACGGAATTGTTGGCCTAGCCAAGGCCTTAGAAATTGCTTATGCAGAAATGGAGCAGCATCAGTCCTATATTCAGGGACTTAAAGATTATCTAAAAACACAGTTAATTAGTGAAATCCCTGGAATTGCTTTTAATGGCGAAACCGATGCAGATAAAAGTCTTTACACGGTATTAAATGTTTCTTTCCCAGAGATGGACATGGCCGATATGTTATTGTTCAATTTGGATATCAATGGAATCTGCGCTTCTGGCGGTAGTGCCTGTTCTTCAGGTTCGAACATTGGGTCGCATGTTTTAAATGGTATTAAGGCCGATCCAAACCGTCCTTCAGTGCGTTTTTCATTCAGTAAATACACTACAAAAGGGGATTTGGATTACGTGATTGAAAAAGTTAAAATGGTAGTGAAACAAAATGCTTTAGCATAAAATACTTTTCCTTGGTTGGTGAATCACCAACCATATTATTTCTATTTACTCCTCATCCTAAGGTAAGTCACCAAATTTGAGATTAAAGTCTTGGTGTAAGTCCAGACTTTTTTGTTAGGAGTAATTTATAAGAGTTTTTAGGAAAGCAGGTGCGGCATTTTATTTTAATGTTTGTCCTGCTTTACGCTCCAAATCCTCATGCCGATCAAAAATCGGCACTCCGGGTTTTCTGCTTCAATGAGGTCTAGCTTATTATGCCAGTGCTGCTATTTATGGCTGTATGGTACAAAGAGGATATTTTTTCTTACAGATAAATTCTCTGCTCCCGGCAACCCCAAATAGTATTCCTGGCCGTGCCACCTAAACCTGATCGGAACGGACACGAAGCATAGTGTAGTAAAGTGAAGAGCAGGACTGTATTGAAATAAGTAATACTGTAATTGCTTTCCAAAAAAGATGATTTAGGAAAAAATGTAATTAACTAAATCGGAGCACTAAAAATAACTTGCAAAACTTAAAAATTAAGCCTATATTTAGTTAAACGTTACATAAGGCAATCCACGCCATTTAACCTGTTGTTCCAGTACGAAACCTTATCAAACACCCCATGGTATAAGGTTATGCAAATTTTAAAATGCTTTTTATCAGGTATTAAAATTGTTAACCCTGAAAGCCGCCAGGTTTTCAATAATTTATATCATCATGGAAACAAATCGCAACAATCAGCATCAGGAAAATGCTAAATCCGGACAGAAGTTAAATGAAAAAAGGAAACACATTTACAAGTTTATCCTTAATCCTTTTTCATTCGAATCATCAAACCATTTCAATAAAATCCATAAAAGGAAGTTCCATTCTTTCGGGGATATTCATGAATTGGGAAAATTACCCGGGGCAATGTTTTAAATGTGTACTTCATTTACATTTTTTGGTTGGTGCCTCACTAACCGTAACATCATTAGTGCTTGGTGAGCTAGCAAACATTTAATCGCCGAAAGTCATTCCAAAAACAACTATTAAAAACAATCTTATTTTTCGATTGTTCCTATTGTATATCAAATTGCAAATACTATGGAAACGAATAAAGAACAAGGTAAAGTTGTTGAGAACGATTTACTGGATAAAACAGCAGAAGATATTAAAGAGGATAGAAATTTAGATGAAAATAAATCATCGAAAGTTACTACCAATCTGTTTAACAAAGATAAAGACCGTAAGAATAATTCATTTGGTCCAGGGCATGAACCAGGTACTACGCCAGGCGCAGGTATATAATTGTCTTATTTCAGCATTTAAATCATTAAATTTAAACCACAGCATTTGCTGTGGTTTTTTAGCTTAATCCCAAAAATGGAAAGAAGAAACTTTATTAAAAATTCGGCGCTTGCTATGGCCTTGCTTTCAGTTTATAAAACCGATGTTTTTGCGCAGCAAGAATTATTGCGCGCTTATGATTTTAAGCCACTTCGTAATAACGTTGGTATATTTACCGAGCAGGGTGGAACCATCGGCTGGTTAAATTCAAGCAGCGGTTTTGTAGTAGTAGATGCGCAATTCCCGACCACGGCACCTCATGTAATTGATGAGTTGAAAAAGTTGGGTGAAAAACCTTTCAAATACCTCATTAATACACATCACCACGGCGATCATACCGCGGGGAATATTTCTTTTAAAGGACTGGCCGAAAAAGTTGTTGCTCACCAAAACTCGCTGGTAAACCAAAAAAGAGGGGCAGAGAAAGCAAATAATTTAGATAAACAGCTTTTGCCTGATAGCACTTTTGGCACAAAATGGAGCGCGAAAGTAGGTGACGAAAATATAAAAGCTTATTATTATGGTTCCGGTCACACCAATGGTGATGCCGTTTATCATTTCGAAAATGCCAATATTGTACATGTAGGCGATCTGGTATTCAACCGCAAATTTCCATATATTGATAGGGAAAATGGTGCCCATATTGGTAACTGGATTACAGCTTTAGATAAGATACAAAACCAGTTTGACAATGATACCTTATTTATCTGGGGACATAGTTTGGATCCGGAAAAAGTAACTGGAAACAAGGCTGATGTGAAGGCATATCAAAACTATCTTCAAAACCTTTTAACCTTTGTGGGTAACGAAATTAAAGCGGGCAAGAGTAAGGAAGATATTTTAAAAACCACTACGATCCCAAATGCACCAGAATGGAAGGGCGAAGGAATTGAAAGAAGCTTAACCGCTGCTTATGATGAATTGAAGGGAGCTTAATTTTCATATTTTGAGTAAAAATCGTCTCGACCGAAGCAACGCGAAGTGCCAGCCTGTGCGGACAGGCCTGCCCGTACAGGCGGGGAGAGATCTTTTAACATAATTCAAGATTTCATCATTCCACTACTTTATGGTCGAACTGACATGATCTTTCTGTATTATCTTTACCTATATTTTGTTAAAAATTTACATATTCTCCAGATGTAGCCTTCCAAATCTATTTTCAATTTATAAACGTTCTATATTTCAAATAATCCTTTCAATGTCACTGAATTACCATAGGCTTTAAGCATTAACAACTATATTTGTTACCATTCAAAATCTACTGCCCATGGATGATTTTATCGCAGCCCGCTCGCAAATGGCCTTATCGCTAGGCTTCCACATTATTTTCTCCTGTATAGGTATGGTAATGCCTTTCTTTATGGCTGTATCACACTATAAATGGCTTAAAACGAATGATGAGGTTTATAAGAACCTCACCAAAGCCTGGAGTAAAGGTGTGGCTATATTCTTCGCTACAGGCGCGGTATCGGGTACTATGTTATCTTTTGAGTTAGGCCTGCTCTGGCCTAAATTTATGGATCATGCCGGACCGATATTCGGGATGCCTTTTTCACTTGAGGGAACAGCCTTTTTTATCGAGGCCATTGCCCTTGGCTTTTTTCTCTATGGCTGGAATAAGTTAAATAAGTGGTTTCATTGGTTTACAGGCATGGTAGTAGGGGTGAGTGGTTTGGCGTCGGGTATTTTAGTGGTTGCCGCCAATGCGTGGATGAACAGTCCGGCAGGATTTGACTTTGTAAACGGACAATACCTCAACATCGATCCTATACAGGCCATGTTCAATAAGGCTTGGTTCAGTCAGGCTTTGCACATGTGTTTAGCGGCATTTACCGCAACAGGTTTTGCGGTGGCAGGCGTACACGCTTTGATGATCTTAAGGAACAGAAATGCATATTTTCATTTAAAAGCCTTTAAAATAGCAGCTGTATTTGCCTGCATTGCTGCCTTGTTACAGCCAATAAGTGGAGATATTTCTGCAAAAGACGTTGCCAAACGTCAACCTTCAAAACTGGCCGCAATGGAAGCCTTGTACAAAACCGAAAAACCTGCCCCGTTATTAATCGGTGGTATAGTAAACGAAAAAGATAAAACCGTAACCGGCGCAATCAAAATTCCGGGTGCATTAAGCTTTTTGGCACATGGCGATTTCAAAGCTGAAGTTAAAGGCTTGGATCAGATTCCTGAAAATGAACGCCCGCCGGTAGCCATTACACATAATGCTTTCCAGATAATGGTCGGGATCGGTACATTGCTACTTTTAATATCATTAATTTACTTCTTCATTCTTTTTAAAAAGAAACCATTAACCAAAAAACGTTGGTTGCTAAAACTGTTTGTTTTTGCCATTCCTTTAGGCTACCTCGCTTTAGAGGCTGGTTGGGTAGTTACAGAGGTGGGAAGGCAGCCCTGGATTATTTATGGTGTAATGCGTACTAAGGATGCGGTAACGCCTATGCCAGGTATTTCGTATTCCTTTTATATCTTCTCTGCCATTTACGTATCGCTAAGTATCATTGTAACGTTTTTGCTTTACCGGCAGATTAAGATGGTGCCTGTACTGTATAGTAAGCCTAATGTCGATAACCATTAATTGCAAAATGAATTGATGATCTGTGTAATTAAATCATCGGTGTAATCATATAAAATATGAAAGAAGTAGTAATTACATTTTTATGCATGGCTATTCTGCTTTACTTTTTATTGGGTGGGGCTGATTTTGGCGCGGGGATTATCGAACTGTTTACCTCCACAAAAAATAGGAGTAGAACACGTAAAACCATGTATCATGCTATTGGTCCGGTGTGGGAAGCGAATCATATGTGGTTGATCATCGCGATTGTGATCCTCTTTGTCGGTTTTCCTTTTATTTATACCACTATGTCGGTTTACCTGCATATCCCATTAGCCATTATGCTTATTGGTATTATAGCGCGTGGTACCGCCTTTGTATTTCGCCATTATGATGCTGTGAAAGATGATATGCAATGGTTGTACAACCGAATATTCCGATATTCCAGTTTTTTAACCGCTTTGTTTTTGGGCATCATTGCAGGAAGTCTGATCTCTGGACATATCGATGCGCAGGCGACCGATTTTTATACGGCCTATATTTCAGGCTGGTTAAACTGGTTTTCGGTCGCTGTGGGGTTTTTTACGGTTTCACTCTGTGGATTCCTGGCAGCCATTTATCTCATCGGCGAAACAACTGAAGCTCATGACAAACGTCGGTTTATTAAAAAGGCGATGTTTATGAATGTGGCAGCGGTTGTTTTTGGTGCAATGGTATTTATTGCCGCACAACGGGATAGAATTCCATTGATTGATTGGGTTTTTAAAAGCAATGTAGGGCTATTGGCCATTATTTTGGCCAGTTTATCACTCGTGCTTCTTTGGTACCTATTAATCAAAGGCAAAACCAAAGTTTTACGCGTTTTAGCAGGCTTCCAGGTAACGATGATCCTTTTGGCGATCAGTTATGCCCACTTTCCAAATTTTATCCGTTTAAAAAGCGGAGATGCTATATCACTTCTTGAAACGATCGGACCTGAAAAAACCATTTACAGTTTAGGTTTGGCGCTTTTATTGGGGAGTGTGCTGATTTTACCTTTTTTAGGGTATTTATTTTATAAGTTTCAGAAGAAAGAGGAGTAGATGTTTTTGCGCAATCGTCATGCTGAATTTATTTCAGCATCTATTCAGCAATAAGACCCTGAAATAAATTCAGGGTGACGACGCTCAAATTATGAGCAGATTTCAATAAAAGCGTCGTCATCTCTAGAGCACAGTTAAATGAGGAAATCCACCTAAATAAACTTAAACTTCGTTGAGTATTGCGTGGTTCTCATCTATGTTACACGCCGCCGGAACTGACGACTGAGGGTAACAAAAAAGAGCACTTGTTTTCAAATGCTCTTTTATAAAACGATTCAAAATTTTAATTTACATTCCACCTCTTCTATTCGATTTTGTTTGTACAGGCCATGTTGCTGGTTTCCCCGTACGTTCATTTACCGGTAAATCGGTTGCTTTTTCGGTTGAAGTTTTCTCTGGATCTTCACAAGCCATATAAACCATAATGGCGGCCAGGATCACATTGCTTCTGATTTCGTCGAAAACCAATTTATCATAACTATCGCGATTGGTGTGCCAGGTATAGGTGCCATAATCCCAACTGGTAGAGCTTAGCGAATAACCCAATGCTCCTGCAGCTACAAATGACGCAAAATCTGATCCCCCTGCGCCCGGCGTACCTGGGAAACTGGTTTTGATCTGGTTTCTAATCGTGTCTGGTACTGCTGTCAACCAACGGGTAATGTAATCTTTCGATTTGGCAAATCCCTGTCCGCCAATGTTAACCACACGACCTGTACCATTATCCTGGTTAAACAAAGCCTGCAGGTTGTTCACAATCCCTGGATGATCTTCTACAAAGGCCCTCGAACCATTTAAACCTTGTTCTTCACTACCCCAATGGCCGACAAGAATTGTTCGTTTTGGATTAGGATAAAATTTCTTTAAAATACGCATGGCTTCCATCATTAAAATGGTGCCCGAACCATTATCCGTTGCACCACTTGCACCATCCCATGAATCAAAATGAGCTGAAAGCATTACATATTCATTCGGTTTTTGCTTGCCTTTTAGCTCCGCAATAGTGTTAAACGTCGGTACAACTCCCAGTTTTTTTGATCCCGACTCGATTTTAAGCATCGGTTTGTTGCCATTTAAAGCCAAACGATACACAAGGCCGTAATCTTCTACGGATAAATCTAAAGTAGGTACTTTGGTGGTGTTGGCACCAAAAATCTTATCTACACCAAAACCTTGCGACCAATTATTGATCACCACAGCTGCTGCGCCTGCACTTTCCAAAGCTATAGGAAGCGTTTTTGCTGTAAAACCAGTTTTAGCCAGATTGGCCATCCATGCTTTTGCTGCATTGGCTTTTTCTGTCTTAAATTTCTCGAAAAGATCCTTTGTAGCAAATTCTTCCCAATTTTTTTCTGGTCGGCCGGAAAGCTGGTTCATGGAAATTAAGACGATTTTACCTTTTACATTGGGTAACCATTTCTGAAAAGATATTGAATCTGTAATTTTCGGAAGGATAATCGCTTCTGCATTAATGCTTTTACCATTGGTTGACGGGCTCCAGGCCAACTGTGTACCTTCTAACGTTCTAACCCTCGGACTTATCAAATCAATGTGTGTAACACCGCGTTCCCAGCCGGCCCATTCGCCCCACTTTTCGTTTTTAGCCGAAATGCCCCAGTCGCTATATTTTTTTACAGCCCAATCGTTGGCCTGTTTCATTTGCGGAGAGCCCACTAATCGCGGACCAACAACATCTAAAAGTTCATGTGCCAGTTTCTCTAATTGAGAGTTTTCATTTACTTCTTTGATGATATTGTCGATTACTTTCCTGTCTTGCGCAAAAGCAAAAGAAGAGGTAAATAGGAGTAAGGTTGGTAGAAGTAGTTTTTTATTCATAATAGGGCTTAGTTAATGATCCGCTAATTTAATGAATAAGGACTTTGGAAATGGATGTTAATGGAAATGTTGCAGATAGCAGCAAACCTTCAATGTTT
>NZ_JAQIIV010000025.1:0-69869 GCF_036946585.1 Pedobacter terrae
AATTGGATGCATTTATCGAAGAAGTGTTAAATAAATACCCGCAACAGGTTGAAGCGTATAAAAAAGGGAAAAAGGGCGTTTTAGGTTTATTCGTGGGCGATGTAATGAAACTTGCAAAGGGAAGGGCCGATGCAAAAAAATTAAATGAGTTAATACTTGAAAAACTGAAATAAATGAGAATAAAACAATTGAGCCTGATCATGCTGATCGCGATTGCTTTCATGGCATGCAAATCTAAAGATAGTTTTTACAATTGACGGAAAGTTTCAAAATCCAGGTGCGCAAAAGAAAGTGTTTTTGTACGGCATGCAAAATAGCAATATGGTTGCAATCGATTCAACCAATTTATCAGAAAAAGGTGAATTTAAATTCATTCGCAAAACACCATCTGTTGATTTCTTCAGGGTATCAGTAGGTAACCATGAGTTCATGTTAATTGCAAAAAATGGCGATGAAATTAAATTGGAAGCTGATTTGGCCGATAAAAATATGGCTTATAAAATCTCAGGTGCAAATGAAGTAGAAAAATTATCAGAACTAAATGCTATTAGAAACAATTTCGCCAAACAGGTTGAAAAATTACAAGCAGATTTTGAAGCAAAAGTCGCAACACAACCTCAAAATAGGGCGGCCGTACTGGAATCAATGAAACCTCAGTATGAATCTTACATTAATCAATTGAACACACAGATCATAAAATTTGCGAAAGACAATAAAGGCACGCTAGCCAGTTTCTATGCCATGAATACCTTAAGTCCGCAGGAATTTGAAGCTGAACTGGTAAAATTTGCCGAGGAGGTTAAAGACGAGATTAAAGGTAATGCTACGGTAGATGCCTTTGTGAAACAGATGGCGCTTTTAAAAGCGGTTCAGGTTGGGCAGGTTGCTCCGTCATTTACCATTAATACGGCAGATAACAAGGCCGTAAGTTTATCAGATTATAAAGGTAAATATGTATTGATCGACTTTTGGGCATCATGGTGCCAGCCTTGCCGTCAGGAGAATCCAAATGTGGTGAAGGTTTACAATAAATATAAAAGTAAGAACTTTGATATTATTGGCATTTCACTGGATACGGATAAAGCAGCATGGTTGGGTGCAGTGAAAGCAGACGGCTTAACATGGACGCATGTTTCAGAACTGAAAGATTTTAATGGCGAAACCGTAAAAAAATACCAGGTTCAAGCGATACCAACATCTTATCTGGTTGATCCTGCAGGAAAAATAGTGGCTAAAAACCTGCGTGGTGAGGAACTAGATGCGTTCTTAGCCAAAACGTTACGTTAAAACTAATTCCATGTTAAACTAATTTAAGTAATTAACAATTTCTTAACTTAGGCTTAACTAAATATTGCATCATAGACACTACTTTCGTAACAAATATTTAACTATGAACAACGCAGGTCAGAAAATATTAATTGTTGATGATGAACCAGATATTCTGGAGCTTATTGAGTATAATCTTAAAAAAGAGGGTTATCAGGTTTTTACAGCTACCAATGGCCAGGAAGGAATTACTGTTGCGAAAAAGGTACATCCGGATTTGATTATTCTGGATATAATGATGCCTAAAATGGATGGTATTGAGGCTTGCCGTTTAATGCGTGCAATACCCGAATTTAAAAATACATTTATGGTGTTCTTAACTGCTAGAAGTGAGGAGTATTCAGAAATAGCGGGTTTCAATGTGGGTGCTGATGATTATATTGCAAAACCTATTAAATCACGTGCTTTGGTTAGCCGGATTAACGCAATTTTGAGACGGAATGCAGGTACGGAAGAAGTGTCTGAAAACAAATTAGAGATTGGCGATCTAGTCATCGACCGTGAAGCTTATTTGGTTTTTCAAGGTGGTAGTAAAGTGGTATTGGCCAAAAAAGAATTTGAACTTTTATACTTATTGGCATCAAAACCCGGTAAAGTATATACCCGTGAGTCGATCCTTAAAAATATCTGGGAAGATTCAGTCGTGGTAACCAACAGGACAATAGATGTGCATATCCGCAAATTAAGGGAAAAGTTAGGTGAAACATATGTTTCAACCGTAAAAGGAGTGGGTTATAAGTTCGAGTTAGCGTAAATGTATCAACGTTAAAAAAATACGCCGTCCAGATCTAGCATCTGGACGGCTTTTTTATATAATTAAAGCTTCAATTGTATCCTGAAACACCCGTCCGCCCGGCCGGGCGGAAGTTCAGAATGAGAATGCCAGTAAAGCATTCTTCATGCTAAATTTATTTTACAAGCAAGGAATAGTGTTTCAATGGACTTGTAGCTACTGCGTGGTCAGCACCTTTGTTAGTGGAGACCCTTGAAATAAATTCAGGGTGACGAAAACCTTAAAAAATAAAATCGTATTTTTGCGCCTCATTAATTACTGCACGATTTGAAGTTTCCAAATTTTAAAGACTTAATTCTTTTCGAAGACAATGATTTTATTGTAATCAATAAACCTCCTTTTTTAGCCTCACTTGATGAGCGCGGTGGATCAGGAGAGACCAATGTGTTACGTTTAGCCAAACAATATAGCGATGACGCACAGGTTTGTCACCGTTTGGATAAAGAAACTTCTGGCGCTTTGATTATTGCCAAAAATCCGGAAGGTTATCGCCATGCTTCTATGCAATTTGAAAGAAGAAAGGTGAATAAAACCTATCATGCGGTGGTAGATGGACATGTTATTTTCGATCAGTTAATGGTTGATCTCCCAATCCTGAACGACGGTAATAAAAATGTAACTATTGATAGGGCAGAGGGTAAAAGAGCGGAAACCATTTTCGACTCGTTAAAATACTACAAACATTATACTTTAGTGGAATGCAAACCCATTACAGGGCGTATGCATCAAATTCGTATTCACCTGGCCACCCAAAGAGCGGCCATTGTAGGTGATGAAATGTATAAAGGCAAACCTGTTTTTCTTTCTTCTATTAAGAGAGGTTATAAATTAACCAAAGGCGAAGAGGAGCAACCGATTATGAAACGTTTTGCATTACATGCCAGACATTTGGTTTTTAAAGGATTAGATGATCAGGATATCGTGATCGACGCCCCTTACCCAAAAGATTTTGCCACCTTAATTAAATTATTGGATAAATTTGATGCGTAAAGGAGGTCTTTAAATTGGCTTCTGTTTTTGTTTTTCTTACTTTTGGGCATCCTCCCTCTATTTAAAGAACAATAGAATGTACATTAGATTTGTAAATTACCTTGATAAGATTAATCAATACCGGAAATCTAAAATATCAAACCGTAATTTCTTAGTTATCCTCGCGGTAATTGTTGGGATTTTAGCCGGATTGGCTGCCGCTGTTCTAAAAAGTTTAACCCACCATATCGAAGAATTTCTTCAATCAGACTGGCACTGGAAATACAAATACTACCTGTACTTTATATTTCCGATGATCGGTATTTTGTTAACGGTTTTGTACATCAAATACTTTATCCGTAAAACAAAATTCGAAACGGGTTTAACCCCTTTGCTTTATGCCATTTCGAAAAAATCAAGTAAAGTAGAAGCACATAATATTTATTCGCAGATTATTACTGCGGCAGTAACGGTTGGTTTTGGCGGTTCAACAGGTTTGGAGGCGCCCATTGTAACCAGTGGATCGGCAATAGGCTCTAATCTTGGTCGCATACTAGGCTTATCTTATCGCGAAATTACTATGCTTGTGGCCTGTGGTGCGGCAGCAGGAATTGCAGGTGCTTTTAACAGTCCTGTAGCAGGTATTGTTTTTGCGATCGAAATTTTATTGCCAGAGTTTACTATTCCTGCATTTATCCCATTGTTGTTGTCAGCTGCAACTGCTGCCGTAGTAGCCAGGTTATTTTACACTCAACAACTTTTCTTTTTGGTTACTGAAGGCTGGAAAGTTGATGCTTTATTTTACTATGTAATATTAGCTTGCTTTATCGGTTTGTTCTCGATTTATTTTACCAAAGCAAACTATGCTGTAAAGGGATTATTCTATAAAATAAAACATCCTTATACGAAAGTAATTGTAGGTGGTTTAATGTTGGGCGCTTTGGTATTTCTATTTCCAACGTTATATGGTGAGGGATATATTACCATTAAAGGATTATTGAAAGGTGACTATCAGACTGTTATCAATAATAGTGTTTTTGCTGACTACAGTTCAATTTCGGCTGTAGTAGTATTGTTTACTATTGTAACCATTTTCATGAAATCAATCGCTACGCTGGTTACCTTAGGTGCTGGCGGTAACGGCGGTACGTTTGCACCCAGCTTAATTATGGGTGGTTTAATTGGGTTTATATTTGCTTATGTGGTTAATCTTTCAGGTATAGCACAACTAAATGTATCTAATTTTATTGTCGCTGGTATGGCTGCCGCTTTGGGTTCTATTATGCATGCCCCTTTAACCGGTATTTTTCTGATTGCAGAAATTACGGGAGGATATATCTTGATGGTGCCATTGATGATTACCACTGCCATTTCTTACGCGATAAACCGCAGCTCGCAAAAACATTCAATTTATACTAAGGCGCTTGCCGATAAGGGAGAGTTATTGTCGCATGAAGATAAGGATACCACGGTTCTAAACCAGATGAAGCTAAAATACCTGATCGAAAAAACCTATCCTCAGTTGCAGATAAATGATTTAATTGCTTTAAAAATGAATGAGATTATGCAATCGCACAAAAATGTGATCGCTGTTACGGATGAAGTGGGAGATTTTAAAGGTATAATTTATATTGAGGAGCTATTTAATGAAATGGTTAATCACCCTGATAAGGAACATCTGCAGGCTTCTCATTTGGTACAAACTGCACCAAATGTTATTATTGAAAATGACGATCTGAAAATGGTTTTAGAAAAAATGGAACAGGATAATGTATGGATTTTGCCTGTATTAACTGTGCACAACCAGTATTTAGGGTTTGTTTCTAAAACGGCAATTTTTAACAAATACAGGGCTTTACTGATGAGGCAGAATGATTATATGGGCTAGACGTTCATCCCTGCGAGATCGTCATTTCGACCGTAGTGCCCGCCTGTGCGGACAGGCCTGCCCGTACAGGCGTGGAGAAATCTTTTAGTGAATATCAGTCTTAATAGATCTCTCCATTCGTTGCACTTCAGTCGAGATGACGATTGGTTTATGGAGCAAAAAAAATGGAATGCTGTCCGGATAACCTTCAAACATTCCAACTTTAAAACTTTTCAATCTAATTAGTACTACTCAGCTCTTTTTAAGCCAAATTTCTCAATTTTACTATATAAGTGACTTCTTTGGATATCAATTTCATCAGCTGTTTTTGATACATTCCAATTGTTTTTTTCCAGCTTGAACTTGATGAATTCGCGTTCTGCATAATCTTTGTAATCCTGAAAATTATTGAACGAATCAAAGGAAGAAGCCATGCTAGCGCTACCAATACCAGCAATCTGTGTACTGGTAGCGGCACCAATATTTGTACCACCTCCTGGATTGGCAAATGCACGTACGTCATTTTCTGTAATTACTTTGTCGCTTAAAATAATCAGGCGTTCAATCATGTTATGCAGCTCGCGTACGTTACCCGTCCATGGTAAAGCTTGCAAAGCCAACATACCGCCCTCGTTTATTTTTTTAACAGGCATCCCGTAATCGCTGCAGATGCTTTCCAAAAAGCTTTGGGCAATAACAGGGATATCATCGGTACGTTCAGTTAAATGTGGAACATGGATATTGATTACATTTAGCCGGTGATACAAGTCCATACGGAAGTTACCATCTTCAATTTCTTTCAATAAATCTTTATTGGTTGCAGCTAAAACGCGAACGTTTACATCAATTTCTTTTTCGCCACCCACACGCGTAATCTTATGCTCTTGTAAAGCGCGTAAAACTTTTGCCTGGGCAGAGAGGCTCATATCCCCAATCTCATCCAAAAATAAGGTTCCCCCATTGGCAAGTTCAAATTTTCCGATACGTTGCTTAACCGCTGATGTAAAAGAGCCTTTTTCATGCCCAAATAATTCACTTTCAATGAGTTCTGATGGGATAGCGGCACAGTTTACTTCAATTAAAGGACTATCGGCACGGTTTGATTTTTCGTGTAACCATCTGGCTACCAGCTCTTTGCCGCTGCCATTTGCACCAGTAATCAATACGCGGGCCTCGGTAGGTGCAACACGTTCAATGGTCTCCTTAATTTTGGAAATGCTTTCTGACTCTCCTAGAATTTCGCGGGTTTTGCTGGCTTTGCGTTTTAAAACCTTGGTTTCGGTAACTAAATTTCCCCGGTCTAAACCGTTACGTACCGTAATTAGTAAGCGATTTAAATCAGGCGGTTTCGAAATGAAATCGAATGCGCCTTTTTTGCTGGCTTCAATGGCAGTTTCAACTGTGCCGTGACCGGATATCATAATGAACGGTAAATCGGGTTTAATGATCTGTGCTTGTTCCAGCACCTCCATACCATCCATCTTATTCATCTTGATATCGCAAAGAACCAAATCGAAATTTCCTTTTTTGATCATTTCGAGACCGTCGATACCATTATCTATATCTTCAACATCGTAATTTTCATACTCTAGAATTTCGCGTAAGGTACTCCTTATCGCGCGCTCGTCGTCAATTATTAATAATTTAGCCATTAGAGATTTATTCTTTAATTTTTGAAATGCGAATATATTATTTTTTAATTAATGTATAGTTTTTTATACAATAATAGGCTATAAACCCAAAATGACGCTAAAGGTTTTAATTAGTATACACTAATTTAAATTTACTTAAATCTGGCTTATACTTTTTAGTCCTGCTCATCTCAAACTCGTAAATTGCACGACCTAAATTTTTCATAAATGGAAAACAAACGGTTTCGTATTCGTACTTATTATCGTTAAATATGCCATCTTCATTGCTTTGTACTACAGCGGTTAAGAAATACTCAATTCCATTCTTGAAATCAACGAAATAAGAATTATCAATGATGTAGCCATAGCTATCACCGTATTTATTAAAGATTCTGATATGGGGTTCAGGTGTTACCTTTTCTCTTCCATAATACAACATTTTCGCATAAGTTGCCCAAAATTCTTTGGGATCGTATTTCGGGAAATCACTTTCGGTAGGATATTTACTCATATAAGTGTAAATTAGCTTGTAATCTTCATTAGTAAGTTTAAACCGCTCTTTAGCAGAAAAAGCTTCCGGAAAAATCAACTTCTGCATCAGCTTTTGTTGGTCTGCGATGGCGAAAGCATTTTTGCCGGCCAGATTAAAAGGTTTATTTACTAATTTATCTGTACTATCCATATACCCTATACCCATTACCACATGCTTTAAGTTCAATTCATATTCTTTTGGATCATACTGAGCGACCTGATCGTAAACCAATCGATCTCCATTATAAAATTTAATAGGATTGGTATGTTTGGCAGATTCACCGGCATCACCAATGGCAAGGCGATTTAAAATGCGGCTATGATTGAGTCCGTTTGCTTTCAGTTTTTTATTAATTTCTGCCCGCCCAATAAATTCAAATAGTCGATTGAAGGCATCATTATCACTGGTGAGCAAAATCTTTTTAACGTAGTGTTCTATCGATGGAAGTCTGTTTTTTGCGCTTGTATCTGTCAAAACTTTAGTTTGTCCTTTATAGGCACTATCAGTAATCATGATGCTTTTGGCTGTTAAACCAGTATTTTTCAAACGGTTTACCTTTTCCAGCGCAAAAATGACGGCTGCAAGTTTAACCGTACTTGCAGGATAAAAATAATGATTGGGATCTAAATTATAACTAAAAGTTTTAAAAGTAGGCCTATTTGTAACATCGCGGTTAACCTGGGTATAAAGAACCTGCACCTGGTTTTTATCAGGATGATTGAGCACTGAAGAAAAGAGTTCAGCCTTACTTTCCATCAGCTTTCTTATAAAAATGGTATCGGTTTTTTGTGCCATGGCGGATATGCTGATTGATATAAATGCTGTAATTAACATCCTTTTCATGAGTAAAATTTTAATTTCTAATTTAGCTTTTTCTATAAAAATCACCATTTTCCATCATCCATTTTACATATTCTTTAATTTTATTACTTTTGCGGCGCTTTTGGTTTCCGGTTTTACACCCGGAATTAAAAGGGAATACAGTGTAAATCTGTAACTGTCCCGCAGCTGTAAGCTCCTAAACGGATTTCCAATCCATTTGCCACTGTCCTGATAAGTAGGGATGGGAAGGCCGGAAAACCGGGAGTAAGTCAGAAGACCTGCCTTTAGCGTTTAATTTCATAGCTTTCGGGGATTGAAGCTAGGATTGAGATATTAACGTTGTTCGTATTTTCATTTCCTTTTCTGATCTGTTGGCTGTGGGCAAAACTCACAATCAAATGAACAAAAAATGTATGCTGACTGTAGCAGGGCTGGGGCTCTCACAGTTAATGATCGGCCAGGTGGCCAGTGCGCAAATTCAAGACAGTTTGCAGCTCAAAGATGTTGTAATTTCTGCAACTAAAAACGACCAGAAACAATCACAAACCGGAAAAGTGGTTACTATTATCGGTCGCGAAGTATTGGAGCGCAGTAACGGTAAGTCATTGCCAGAACTCATTAGTGAGCAGGCCGGAATTATTGTGGCAGGTGCAAGCAGTAATCCCGGATTAAACAAATCGGTGTTCTTTAGAGGTGCCGGAAGTGCTTATTCAATAGTTTTAATTGATGGTATTGTGCAGAATGATCCGTCAGGTAACGGAGGTGCGTTTGATTTAAGGTTGATTTCTATTGATCAAATCGATCACATTGAAATTTTAAGAGGCGGACAGTCTACCATTTATGGCTCTGACGCTGTTGCAGGGGTGATCAATATCATCACTAAAAAAGGTGGTCCGAAAGGAAATACCATTTATGGTGTGGCCAGCGCAGGAAGTTACGAAACATATAAAGGAACCATCGGTTTAAACGGTGGCGTGGAAGGTTTTTCCTATAATATTAATTATACCCATCATAAAACCGATGGAATATCTGAGGCTGCTAATCCAATAGGAAATACATCCGTATTTGATAACGATGGCTTCAAAACCGATGCTTTGAATGCAAACTTCGGAATCAAATTAGATAATCATTTTTCGGTAAATCCATTTGTTCGTTACTATTATGGCAATTATCAATTTGATGGCGGTGCTTTTACTGATGCCAATAATTATTCTATTCTGAAAAACTTTGCTACAGGTACAAATGCCAGATATGAGTTTGCTACCGGAAAAGTAACGTTAAACTATAGCTTCGAAAGTACCCGGAATGATGCACACAGTCAGTATCCTAGTGTTAACGAAGGCAGGGTATCGGTATTGGATTTGTTTTATAATCAGAAATTAGGTAATAAGCTGGATTTATTAGTGGGTATCGATAACCGTGTGATGAAATTATCATCAGCTACCAGTAAACCCGAAACCAATATTTTTGCTGCTTATAGTTCACTATTCTTACACGACTTAAGCATATTTAACCTGGAAGTTGGCGGACGTTATAACAAACACGAACAATATGGTGAAAACTATACCTATTCAATTACTCCAAGTATTAACATTATTAAAGAAATAAAACTGTTCGGAACGGTTTCAACAGCATTTAAAGTGCCCACCTTAAATATGCTTTTTGGTCAATTTGGTGCTAATCTTGCGTTAAAACCTGAAAAATCACAGAATTATGAGGCTGGAGTTAATTTCAGCTTCGCAAATGATCAATTCAGCCTGCGTTTAGCAGGTTACAAACGCGATTTAACCGACGCCATTATTTATGCTTACCCTAATGGATATGTAAACCAGCTAAGTCAGAAAACCAAGGGTTTCGAAATTGAGCCAGCCGCAAAATTTAGCGTGTTCAACATCAACGGCTATTATGCTTATGTGGAAGGTAATGAATTCAACTTTGTTGATAATGCCGTTGCCGATTATCTTTTTCGCAGACCGAAACATACATTCGGAATTACCGCAGGTGCACAGGCAACCCGCAATTTATATGTAAGTGCAAACTATCGTTATTTCGGCAAACGCAATGATGGCAATTTCACGACATATACAGTAGAAAATTTACCTTCTTATCAGTTGCTAAATGCTTATGCTGAATATGCTCTTGCTAAAAAACAAGTAAAACTGTTCTTTGATGCAAAAAATATACTGAATAAAAAATACAATGAGATTATTGGTTACAATAGTTTAGGTTTCAACTTTAATACAGGTGTAATTTTTAATATACACTAATTAAATTTAACTTTGTACCTTAATATTAACCGAAGTAAAATGTCTCATTTAAAATTTAATCCACGCACTTTAATTTTGTTGTTGATGATTCTGGCTTTAACGGCTTTCCGCTTGCTGGTAACTTTCAACGCTGATGAATTGCAGTTCGCCAATTTTTCCTCTATAGGGGCAGTAGCTTTATTTGGCGGTGCTTATTTTAAAGGTCACCTTAAAGCTTTTGCTTTTCCCTTGCTAAGTTTATTTTTAAGCGATTTTGTTTTAGCTTCAACCATTTTCAGTAAATATAGTGGTAGTTCGTTTTTATATGAGGGCTGGTATTGGACCTATATCGCTTTTGCTTTAATGGTTTTGGTAGGCAGAATACTACTTAAGAACGTTAACGTAGTAAATTTACTGGCTTCAACATTAAGCATTGTGCTGATTCACTGGTTGGTTACCGACTTAGGCGTTTGGATTAACAATCCGGCATATACGCAGGATTTAGCTGGTTACTGGAACTGCCTGGTGAAAGCCATTCCGTTCGAAATTAGATTTTTGGAAGGAACGGTTATTTATGGCGCACTGCTTTTTGGTGCTTTCGAAATTTTAAAAGCAAAATATCCGGTATTAAAACTGCAAATGCAAAAGTTGTAGTTGTTGAGTTGGTGGTTTAGCAACCAGTCGAAAAATAAGCAGAAATCCTCTTTTGATTAATTCAAAAGGGGATTTCTGCTTAAAATTGTTCGTTACAATTTATTTCATTAAAGTTATTGAATTTAGAAATCTATGCTGATCATAAGTAAGTAGTTTACATAAAGATGTGCAAGCTATTGACATTTCATAATATTTAAGAAATATAAGACCATAATAGCTTGGATGTTCTTAAATGGTCAAAAGTAATATGGATATCTGATGCTGAAATTCGCTACTATAAAATAAATATAAACGAGAGAGGGATTTTTTCTAACTTAGAACGTCAATCACATTTTACCTTTTACATTTTCCATTAAATGAAAGTTGTTTCCTTTTTACCCGCTGCCACCAAAATGATTTATGATATGGGCCTTCAGGATTACCTTTATGGGGTAACCTTTGAATGTCCGAAAGAGGCGGCCGATCAACCGAAAATCGTGCGGTGTATTTTGGAAGGTAAAAACTATTCCAGTATAGAAATTGACCGGATTTTTTCGGCATCCAAAGCACAGGGCAAAAGCCTGTATTGGGTAGACGATGCGCTTTTAGAAAGCATCGCACCCGATGTGGTTTTTACACAGGATATATGCGAGGTTTGCAATATTGATACAGTTTGTACCGAAACGGCAGTAATGAAGCTGAGTAAGCGGCCAACTTTGGTTCCGCTTTCTCCCAATAATCTGCAGGATGTTTTTGAATGTGCCATTACCATTGCCAGCGCTTTGGGAAAGGAAGAAGTAGCTTTTAGTTACTTAGCAGGTTTACAGCAGAAAACCGATCAGATTTTGGATAAACTACGCGAAAATAAGTCACCATTAAGACGGGTGATGCTGATGGAATGGATTGAACCGGTTTACAATTGTGGACATTGGATTCCATTTCAAATTGCGGCTGCCGGTGGCGTGGATATGCTTTCGAACCCTGCGGGCGATTCGATCGTTACGCCATGGGAGAAGATATTAAAATATAATCCAGAGGTTTTGGTGATTGCGCCATGTGGTTTCGACCAAAAAAGAAGCCTGGAAGAAATGAAACTCCTCACATCAAAACCAGGTTGGAATAATCTGGAGGCGGTAAAAAACAACCAGGTTTACATTGCCGATTTTGACATGTTCACACAACCAAGTATTGGCACTTTGGTAGAAGGTATTGAGGCCTTAGCATGCATGTTTCATCCCGATATTTTTAAAGCTGATAACTATATAGCAAGTAAATTTATCAATCATGATCAGTTCATTCGATCATTCCAATCGGTGTAATATTTATGAAGTTAGTCGTATTAACAGGAGCAGGGATCAGTGCCGAAAGTGGGTTAAAAACATTTAGGGATTCGGACGGTTTGTGGGAAGGTTACAATGTATATGATGTAGCTACGCCCGAAGCCTGGGAAAGAAATCCGGAATTGGTACAAGGGTTTTATAATGAAAGAAGAAGGCAGGTTTTAGCTGCAAAACCTAACCGGGCACATCAGTTGCTGGCCCAGTTAGAAAGCAATTTTGATGTTGAAATCATCACCCAGAATATCGATGATCTGCACGAAAGAGCAGGTTCTACCAAAGTTACACACCTACACGGCATAATTACCCGGTCGCAATCCGATATTAGGCCTCATTTAACTTATCCCATTATAGGTTCAGAAATAAAAATGGGTGAATTGTGCGAATTGGGGTCACAACTGCGGCCCCATGTAGTGTGGTTTGGTGAAGCCGTGCCAATGATTGAAGTTGCAGCCAAAATTTGTAAGGAAGCTGATTTGTTCGTGCTGATCGGCACTTCATTGGCGGTTTATCCGGCAGCAGGACTTATTGATTTCGTGCCGCGTGAGGTTAATAAATATATCATCGATCCAAAAACTCCGGATGTTAAGCGCTACAAAAATGTAGTTACTATTGAACAAAATGCTGTGAATGGCATGGAGCAATTGAAAAGTGTCTTAATGGATGGGTAAAAAAGTCTGTATTTTTAACTGGAGTGGCGGCAAAGATAGTACGCTCGCACTACATTATGCTCTTCAGGATCCAATGCTCGAAATCCGTTATCTGGTTACTACAGTAACCGAACAGTATAATCGTATTTCGATGCACGGTGTAAGGGAAGCTTTGCTGATTAAACAGGCCGAAAGTATTGGTATCCCTTTGTATCAAATCCGATTGGGCGAAATGCCCGATATGGAAACATACGACAATACGATGCATACGCATCTTAATAAATTTAAAGCAGAAGGAATTACACATTCCATTTTTGGTGATATTTTTCTGGAAGACCTGCGTAAGTATCGCGAAAGTAATCTAGCTGAAATCGGTTTGGAAGCCATATTTCCGTTATGGCATAAAGACACCAGAAACTTAATCCGCGAGTTTATTAATCTGAACTACAAAACCATCGTTGTATGTACACAGGATAATCTGAAAGACATTTGTGGAAAAATAATCAGCGAAGACTTGATTGATCAGCTTCCGCCAGAAATTGATCCCTGTGGTGAAAACGGCGAATTTCATACTTTTGCCTTTGAAGGGCCAATTTTTAAAGCAAAAATTGATTTTTCTGTTGGTGAGCAGGTATTCAGAACATACAGATCGCCAGCAAAAAATACGTCACAACATGATGATCCTTGTGCCAAACCTGGGCTTTCAGGTTTTTGGTACACCGATTTGGTGGAATAATTTTTTGATTTTCAAAACATTTTGGCATCATTTTTTCTTTAGTAGTGATAATTAACTAAATCATATATCACAAATGAAACTTGTTTAGTGAGGTTAGGTAGCTAGGCCAGAGTCATATTTAAATTAAAAGTTATGAAAAGGATATTGGTAGTAATCGCATTAAGTTCTGTTATGTTTGCTTGTAATAACAAAGCAAAAGAAGAAGCTGCATTGAAACAGCAGGAAGCAGAAAAACAATTAGCCATTAAAGCCGTAAAAGATAGTTTACGCTTAGATAGCTTTAAAAAAGCTGAAGTAGCTAGAGTGGAAAAGGAAAAAGAAGCTAAACACCAGGCAGAATTGGCAGCTGCAAGAAGATCTAGTACAAGTACAAGTAGCAGAAGATCATACGCCAGTTCTGGTGGAAGTTCAAGCAGTGCCTATGGAGGTACTCAACCAACTGCTAAGAAAAAAGGCTGGAGTGATGCAGCTAAAGGTGCTGTAATTGGTGGTGCCGCTGGTGCAGTTGGTGGTGCTTTAATTGACAAGAAAAAAGGAAGAGGTGCTATTATAGGTGGTTTAGTTGGTGCTGGTGGTGGTTATCTGATCGGTAGAGGCGAAGACAGAAAATCTGGTCGGGTACAGCCAAAAAATTAATTTTTCCTAAAATATAAGAAAGTCCTGGTTCACATCAGGACTTTTTTTATGTCTAATAAAAAATGATTTGATATATTTAAAGAAAAAAGAACCTATGACAGAATTCCCTACCGCTGATAAAGGACAGATTCAACACTTTGTAATGTTCTGGTTAAAACCACAATTAACCCAGAATGAAATTGCCGATTTTAAAAACTTTTTTGAAAGCTTAAAGCCAATTAAATACATTAAAACTTTAAGTTATGGATTGGCTGCAAACACGCCGGTACGTCCGGTTACGGATAACTCTTTTACTTATTCGCTTACCATTACTTTTGCAAACATTGCAGATCATAATGCGTATCAGGAGGATAAAATACATTTAGATGCCGTAGAAAAATTCTCAAAAAACTGGTATAGGGTAGTGGTGCATGATACGGTAATTGCTTAGTTAAATCCATATTAAGTAACCGTTTTTCGATCGGTATTATAGACTTTCTTAAGAGGATCGTCATGCTGAATTTATTTCAGCATCTTAATGCGCATTAATATCTTAAAAATTTAGTTGGGTACAAATGTTGGATTATTTCCGCTTTATGCCGCGGTACCTGATTATGCAAAGTACTCTTGTCATCTCGTAGCTATCAGATCTAGCAATGACATATAATAAAGACCTACACATTAAAAACACAACGGTATTGGTTTAATCAATCAGTTGTGTTTTTGCTTTTCGCTGGTCTGATTGAGCTTCTGCAGGGTTGAGTTCATTTTCTCTCAAGCATCTAACTAGCATCTTTGATATATTTGTGCCAAAAAATCTTAACTTCCCATATATTTGGCAAAATGACGTACCAAAATTATATTTTGTTTATTTGTTTAATAATCAAAATATCAATGCTTTATATTGATTTACCTTAATATAAACTACCATTAATTCCCTTTTTACCTATCAAAAATAGCTTAAAATACCAAATATGGTTTTGTTTAACTAATTAAAAGACTATAAATCAAATAATTATCGCATCTTTTTTTAGTATTGATGCCTATTGTAAGCTAAAGTAAAGTCTGAACGCATGACCTTAAAACGTGCAATAACAGTCTGGATAAATTCTTCATCGATAATTTCGAACACATCATTTACGCCGCCACCACTTAGGTCAAGTTCTGCAAGCTTATAACTTTGCTCAAAAGTACCTTGTTCAAATTTTACAATATATTTTTGGTTCATCGAAAAAATGGTGATCTTACATTCCGGATGCGGAAGTTCTGCTACTACTCTCATTTATATTTTTATTTACAATTCTATAGATACACCATTCAATGTGCCCCAACTATCGATAATTGAAAAACGGGCAAAAAGCTCTTCTTTATACCACTCCCGTGCTCTGGTAAGTTTAATTACATCAGCATGGTCAAATGTTTTATAAGCATAGTTTTTTACGCTCTCCGCATTTTCCCATATCGAAAAGGTAGCTTGGTCAAAAAAAGGGTTTTCTCCCATACCGGCAGACAAAATAAATCCAGGGGCAATACGCATCGCATCAGCTGCCCGTTTGATATTCTGCCTAAATTCTTTCAATCTATTGAATTTAATTGCTGCACGGGTGATTACTGCAATTTTACCTGAAGCGCTTTTATTTGTTTGGTCAAATTTAAATGGCTGCTGCTTTGACCATAGACCGTGACTAGTTAAAGGGTTTAATAAAATCGTAAAACTTTCAATTCCAAAAATTTTAAACCATTTCATCACTACAGAGTTATGTTGAAAATGGTCATAGTCGTTCCGATTATCCCAGGTAGTTAAAACAGCCCAATGCTTGTAATCTGGAGATAAATCAACCCGTGCATCTTTGCCACTTCCCATCAATTTCCAAAAATCACATTTGTTATTTAGCCATAGAGGTACTCTTAAGACCGCCATTCCTATAAAGGCAAAAGGGACAGTAAGGCCACGAAATTTAGTAATGGTTAAGGCTACAATCATAAACACCCGGTTAAGAAGCCAAAACTAAGCATTTTCAGGATAGGTTATCATTCAAATTTTTGTCATTAAAAACCAGTTAGGCTTGCATCTCACATTTCATTATTAAATTTGAATCTATAAACATAAGAAATGGCTGAAGATTTAGTTATTACGAGAGATGCCTCTAAAGAAGCACAGTATCAATCCATCATCCCACAAATTGAAGCATTATTGTATGGTGAAAGAGATTTTGTTGCCAATATGGCAAATGTTGCTGCCGCGCTTAAAGAACAGTTTGGTTGGTTTTGGGTCGGTTTTTACCTGGTAAAGCAGAATGAACTTGTGCTCGGTCCTTTCCAGGGCCCTGTAGCTTGTACAAGAATTAAAAAAGGAAAAGGTGTTTGTGGTACTTCATGGGCTGAAGCTAAAACCATCATTGTGCCAGATGTTGATGAATTTCCTGGTCATATTGCTTGTGCATCTGCTTCAAAATCTGAAATCGTCCTACCTTTAATTGTTAATGAAGAGGTTATTGGTGTGCTTGACGTTGATAGTGAAATGTTAAATAAATTTGATGAAACGGATCGTATTAACTTAGAGCAGGTTATATACATTTTATTAAATAGATAATTTAGATAAAAATATTGAAATTAAAAGCTAACTATTATCAAAATGAGGATGTGGTAAGTCTCGCAAAAGATTTACTTGGCAAGGTGCTGTATACTAAAATTGGCGATGAACTTACAGCTGGGATCATCATCGAAACAGAAGCTTACTTTGGAATAAAAGATAAGGCCTCTCATGCTTACGGCGGTCGCCGCACCAACCGTACCGAAACCATGTATGGTGAAGGTGGCATTGCTTACGTGTATCTTTGTTATGGAATGCACCATCTTTTTAATGTGGTCACCTCGGTTAAAGATGATCCCCATGCGGTTTTGATCAGAGGGATAGAGCCGCTTGTTGGAATAGAAATCATGGAAGAGCGACGAAACATGTCTCGTTTGAAAGGCGCTATTTCAGCTGGCCCCGGTTCAGCGGCAAAGGCATTGGGGATAGACAAAACTTTCAATGCCAAAAGTCTTGCCAATGATGAGATCTGGATTGAGGATCACGGTATAAGGTATCCGGAAGAAAATATTGCAGCAACGCCACGTGTTGGTATTGCCTACGCTAAAGAACATGCATTGTTGCCTTGGCGATTCTTTGTAAAAGGAAATAAATATGTGAGTAAACCAAATAAGGTTTAATTTATAGAAACCTTTTAGAGGGCTTGCTGTTTTTCTCTATAAACAATCAAAAACATGAAAAACGAGAAAAATATAGCCATCTTAAAAGATATGGCAGAAAGCGTAAGAACTTGCATGTTCACCACATTTTCCTCAAGTGATGAATTCGGAAGCAGGCCAATGGGAACAGCAAAAATTGAAGACGATGGCAGTTTATGGTTTTATACCAATGAGTATTCTTTAAAATCGAAAGAAATTTCAAAAGAAAACAATGTGCTGCTAGCTTATAGCGATCCATCAAAAAATACGTATTTAACAGTTAAAGGTAAAGCAGAGCTTGTAGATGATCAAGTACGTAAAGAAGCTTATTTTTCGCCATTTATAAAAGCCTGGTTTCCTGATGGTGTGGAAGATCCGAGATTAATTCTAATAAAAGTTACGCCTGAAGAAGCTGAATACTGGGATTCATCTTCTTCGAAAATC
Source organism: Pedobacter terrae (assembly GCF_036946585.1). Classification (GTDB taxonomy): domain Bacteria; phylum Bacteroidota; class Bacteroidia; order Sphingobacteriales; family Sphingobacteriaceae; genus Pedobacter; species Pedobacter terrae_C. The sequence goes on from NZ_JAQIIV010000025.1 coordinate 17,833, forward strand.
GTGGTATTATTCAGTATATTAAAAGCGGTAGTTACCGGAGATACACCAGATCTGGGCAAGCATGATACGATTAAATTCTAATAAATCTAAAAGAATTAAAAAGCAGGATTGGAAACAATACCTGCTTTTTTTGTAATATTGATCCGATGAATCTTGAAAATAACCTATCATTTGCTCAACAACAGGATGAAGCTGATCAGCTCCGTTACTTTAGGTCACAGTTTTTATTTCCGAACCACAATGGAAAAGATTTTATTTATCTGTGCGGCAACTCATTAGGGCTTCAACCTAGAGTGGCTGAGGAAGTTTTAAAAGGCCAGCTTGCTAATTGGGCCAACTATGCGGTGGAGGGTTGGTTTGATGGAAACGAACCCTGGATGTTCTATCATAAAGCGCTTAAAAAGTTAATGGCGCCAATGGTTGGTGCATTACCATCAGAGGTTTGTCCTATGAATACGCTTACCGTGAACCTCCATTTATTATTGGTTAGTTTTTATCAGCCTAAAGGCAAACGCTTCAAAATTATTATGGAAGGTGGTGCATTTCCATCAGATCAATATGCGATAGAGAGTCAGGTAAGGTTTCATGGTTTTGACCCAAAAGAAGCCATAATAGAGGTTTTTCCAAAGGAAGGTGAAGAGATATTGCATACAGAAGATATTTTAGCTAAAATTAACGAAAATGCCAATGAAATTGCCTTGGTTTTATTTGGAGGAATAAATTATTACACCGGGCAATGGTATGATATGGAAACCATTACAAAAGCAGGGCATCAAATCGGTGCGTTGGTAGGATGGGATTTGGCACATGCTGCCGGTAATGTGCCCTTAAAGCTTCATGATTGGGATGTTGATTTTGCTTGCTGGTGTTCCTACAAATACCAAAACTCTGGTCCGGGAGGAATAAGTGGCATTTATGTTCATGAAAAGCATTTTAGCAACACAAAGTTGAATCGCTTTGCAGGATGGTGGGGCTATCAGGAAAGTAAGCGTTTTAAAATGGAAAAAGGCTTTGTTCCCGAAACCGGGGCAGACGGCTGGCAGGTGAGCTGTACACAGGTAATGCCCATGGCGTTATATCATGCTTCACTTCAGATTTTTGAAAAAGCAGGTTTCATTGAACCACTAAGGAAGAAAAGTATTGCTTTAACATCTTATTTAGAATTTATTGTAAATGAAGTAAATAAGGAATTAGGAGTAGAACAGTATAAAATTATAACGCCTAAGTTGGCAAAAGATAGAGGGGCGCAGCTATCCATTATCGCACAGCGTAACGGTAAACAGGTTTTTGATGGTTTAGTGGCCAACTATATTTTGGGTGATTGGCGTGAACCTGATGTGATCCGCTTAAGTGCTGTACCGCTTTACAACTCTTTTGAAGATGTTTATATGGCCGGACAAGCGCTTTTAAAAGTAAGTAAAGAAGTTTTATTGTAAAAAGTTTAAGATTCATTCGATAAAAAAATCGCTAGATGATTAATTATAACCCTAAAGACTGGAGTACCTTCATTTTTCATATCCATAAAAGTGATACCTTTAGAAAGCTATGGCCCTTAATGCTTGCGGTAGCTGTTTTTTCGGGTGTGGTTGCCTATGCCGAATTAACTTTCTTTCAGCTTTCGAAAAGTAGTTATGTGACCAATGTGGGGATGATGCATAGCTTGTTGGGTTTTGTTTTGTCGTTGCTATTGGTTTTCAGGACCAACACAGCGTATGATAGATGGTGGGAAGGTAGAAAGCTGCTCGGATCATTAACCAATGTAAGCCGTAACCTGGCCATGAAAATCAAAGCACTTAAGCTTGCAGATGATGATGTGCGCTATTTCGAATATGGCATACCAAAATATGCTTTTGGCTTAAAAGAACACTTACGCGAAAAACTATATTTTGGTAAAAACAGTTTTTTGATCGAAGTAGAAGGGGGCAAACATATTCCCAATCAGATTGCAGGCAGTTTAATTAACAGGCTTTATGGTTTGCTGGAAAAGGGTTCAATCTCACAGGAACAATTTATTGTTCTATCTGCTGATTTTAACCAGTTTACTGATATCTGCGGCGCTTGCGAAAGGATTAAAAATACACCAATTCCATTTTCATACAGCGCCTTTATTAAAAAGTTCATCTTTATTTATGTAATAACCTTACCTTTTGGATGGGTATTCAGTTTGGGGTACTTTGTAGTTCCAATAGTACCTTTTATCCTCTACGTATTAGCGAGTTTGGAGCTTGTAGCTGAAGAAATAGAAAATCCATTTGGTTACGATGCAAATGATCTTCCGGTTGATCAGATCTGTACCAATATCGAAAAACATGTTGGAGAAATTTTAGGCTAATGATCAAAATTGCCTGGCATCCGCTTTATGCACATCCTCTACCCGAAGGGCATCGTTTTCCGATGCTGAAATATGAATTGATACCAGAGCAACTTTTGCATGAGGGGACAATAACACAGCAGAATTTATTCAGTCCCGAACCTGTTTCGGAGAATATCATTCTCTTTTCTCACGAAAAAGCATATTGGGAACAACTTAGGGACTTAACACTTTCTGCGAAGGATCAGAGAAAGATTGGTTTCCCATTAAATGCTCAGCTTATAGAGCGCGAATTAAGGATCACACAGGGAACAATTGATGGGACTCATTTTGCTATAGATAACGGCATTGCCTTTAATGTTGCTGGTGGGACACATCACGCGGGTAGCAATTGGGGCGAAGGTTTCTGTCTGTTAAACGATCAGGCTATTGCCGCTAATTATCTGTTTTATAGAAAATTAGTGAATCGTATTTTAATAATTGATTTAGATGTGCATCAGGGAAATGGTACAGCCGAGATTTTTCAACATGAACCAAGAGTATTCACTTTTTCGATGCATGGCGAAAAAAATTTTCCTTTTAAAAAAGAAGTTTCGAATCTTGATGTTCCGTCAAATGATGGCATAAAGGATGATGAATATCTGTCGGTATTAAATGTCAATCTGAAAAAGGCTTTTGAGCGGGCCAAACCCGATTTTGTATTTTATCTATCTGGAGTAGATGTGCTTTCGACCGATAAACTGGGAAAGTTGGCATTGACCAAAGCAGCATGCAAGGAAAGGGATAAAATTGTGCTGCAGAGTTGTCAAGATAAAAATCTACCCCTCCAGGTAAGTATGGGTGGGGGTTACTCCACAGATATTAAGGATATTGTGGATGCGCATTGCAATACCTACCGTCTTGCTTTTGATTTATTTGGATGAGCCCTTTTGCAACGCCATAATATCGTTATCTTCGCGGCTATATGTTGGAGATCATTTACCAGGACGAAAATCTAATAGCGATTAATAAACCTCATGGACTATTGGTGCATCAGTCTTCCATCGCAAGAGATGCAACAGAATTCGCCCTTCAATTGTTAAGAGATCAGGTGGGCAAGCACGTTAGTCCGGTGCATCGCTTAGACAGAAAAACAAGCGGAATATTATTGTTTGCTTTTGATAAGGAATCTGAAGTGGCTATGCACCAGCAATTTATGAATGGACAAACCGATAAAAGGTATTTAGCTATTTTACGCGGTTTTACACCAGATGCAATGGATATCGATTATCCTTTAGCTAAAGAAAACGGAACCATGCAGGATGCCTTTACCTCCTTTCGCACAATTAACAGAGCAGAGGTGGCAGTGCCTTTTGGTAAACATTCAACCTCCCGGTATTCACTAGTGGAAGCGACACCTAAAACGGGGCGAATGCATCAATTAAGAAGACACTTTAGCCATATATTACATCCAATTATTGGCGACAGGACACATGGTTGCAATAAACAAAACAAATTTTTTAAGGAACAATGGGACATGACAACCATGTTGCTCCATGCTTCGGAATTAGCCTTCATTCATCCTGTTTCGAAAGAAATAATTCACTTAAAAGCCGGTTTACAGGATGAGTTTAAAAGAGTGATGGATTTCATGAAAATGGAGCTCTAATACAATTTTTACCACCAAAATCTGTTTATATAACATCTATGATTAAATACTTACGTTTTACACTCCCGGTTTTAGCGCTTTTTGCAGCCAGTTGTTCTTCCGTTTATATGCCTAACGTCCCAAACACGCCCATGTTGAGTAAACAAGGTGAATTTAGTGGTGGGGCACATATCTCGTTAAAAGGCAATGCCAGCGTTAATGGCGCTTATGCTGTTTCTGATCATATCGGTGTACTTTTTAGTGGTTCTAGGATGAATAGCGAAAGAAAAAGCAAAGATTTCGGTCATAAATTGATTGAAATTGGAGGTGGTTATTTTGATACTTTTGGCCCGGATGATAACCGGATAATCGAAGTTTATGCGGGTGTAGGCAAAGGTTGGAGCGATATTACTTTCCGTGATTATAAAAACGATATCCTGATTAGTTCCGAACTGCAGGAAGTAGATTATAGAAAGACATTCCTACAGGTAAATTATAGTTCAAAAAAAAAAAATAATTTGCGTTTGTTTGGAACCGATTTCCCAATCAACTATGGTACTGCTTTAAGGATCAGCCATGTTAAAATGGATCGTTTCTTTTTAAATGGTGTTGTGCAGCCTAAAGAAGATAATATTTTCTTTGAGCCGATATTCTTTACACGTATGGCCCTCAGCAAAACTTTTCAGCTCCAATACACCACAAGCAGTAATATCGGCTTAAAGAGCCGTAAATATATGTCTGCCGGTAATTCTATCTTTACCATTGGGATTGTGGTGAATGTAGGTGGGAAATAGTTCCTGCGCTCAGAATGACAATTAAATAATCTTCAGATTTCTTGTTTTATTACTTAGTCATGTCATTTCGAGAAGAGTGCAACGAAGTCGAGAAATCTATTTCTAGCGTATTTTCGATTTAGATCTCTCGCCCGAACGTTCAGGACTACGCTTCAGTCGAGATCACGGCTGTTTTGTAATTCAAACTTTTCGTTTTATTTTGGAACCTCAAAAACAATAAGATAGAGGCCGTTAATAATCCTAATGTTAATCCATACCAAATTCCATTGACACCTAATCCAAGATGAAAGCCCAATACGTAACCAATGGGGATTCCAACTACCCAATAAGCTAAAAAGGTAATTAAGGTAGGCATATTCACATCGCCCATGCCTCGTAAAACACCTAGTCCGACTACTTGGGTTCCATCGAACAGCTGAAAAAATCCTGCAATAATCAATAGTTGTGCAGCAATAGGAATTACCGCTGCATCTTCGGTATAGATAAAAGGCATAAGATTGTTAGCAAGAACAAAAATAACCGCAGTGCATGACATAAACAGCAATATTACATGGTAACTGGCAATGGCTGATTTACGAAGATCATCAAAATTATTTTTGCCAAAGTTGTTTCCAGTTTTAATCGTTGCTGCCGATGCTACGCCACTGGCGATCATATAGGTCATTGCCGCCAGACTAATTGCAATTTGATGCGCAGCCTGTTCAATCGCTCCGATGGTACCAATTAATACCGCAGCGCCGCTAAAAGCACTGATTTCGAAAGAATATTGCATGGCTACGGGCATTCCGATTTTAGCAATTTTAATTGCCCTTATCTTATCAAAAAAGGTTACCTTAAAACTAGTCAGGTACTTTTTAAAATGCTGAGAACGCAATACATAAAAGCACATTACGGTAGCCATCAAAATCCTGTCAATCAATGTACTTAAACCTACACCACTTACCCCCATAGATTTGATGCCGAACATGCCTTTTACGAAGATGATACCTAAAATAATATTAAGGGCATTTCCCCAGATAGAAACAAACATAGCCTGCTTGGTAAAACCTAAGCCTTCGGCAAATTGCTTAAATGTCTGGAAAATCAATAGCGGAATAATCGAAACAGATAAAAGATTGAGATAAGGTTTTGCGTAGCGTACAACCTCGGGTGTTTGGGCAAGGCGATCGATCACATAAAATATCCCCAATTGCACCAGTACATATAATAATATGCCGATACAGATGTTGATCATTAAACTGTTTGATAAAAGCTTTCCGCATTCGTCATAATTCTGACGACCATTTTCCTGGGCAATTAGTGGCGTCAAACCATAAGAAATGCCCAGTCCGATCACGAGAATCAGCATAAATATGCTGTTTACCAGCGAAACAGCCGCTAACTGAATGGTGTCGGTAAAATGACCAACAATAATACTGTCAGCCATGTGTACCAAAGTATGGCCAACCTGCGAGCCTACAATAGGTAGTGCTAAATGAAGGTTTTCTTTATAATAGGGCTTATATTTAGTGTAAATTTTAGAAAACATAGGCCTGCAAAGATCGGTTTTTTAAAATTCATAAAATAGGAATGTAGAAAAGTTAATGTTAAAAAGCCATAACAATATACCCTGAAATAAGTTCAGAACGAACAAATCTTGGCAGCCAGTTTTCCTGATAATAGCTCTCTCATTTGTCATGCTGAATTTATTTCTTTCCTGTTAGCTTCTACATTGCCATAGTACGATTAAAAAAGATCCTGAAACACCCGTCCGACCGGCCGGGCGGAAGTTCAGGATGACGACAACCAAGAAAAAGCACGTTACCTAACTGCTGTGAAATACTCTTCCTTTTCAGTTGTGTGTGATTTAATAACATTGGTTAAAATTAAATTAACCAATACTTTTTGGGCCTTGCGGTACGAACTGCGCAACAGTTTACTAAATTCTTTTAAGGTGATTTTTTCATTTTGCTCAAGGTACTGAAGCAGTTTTTTTTCATTTTCAGAATAGGAGATGAGTACACCGTTGTTTTGATCTTCTTGTTTTAGCACTTCAAGAATAATCCGACTGGCCAAAACGCTTTTATCATCAATGCGGATATAGGCCCACCACTTTTTTTGGTGATCAAGTGCATAATGGGGTTTGGTATCGCTTTCCGGAATTTCAACAACTAAAACCAGCTTATCATCAACATAAATTTCTTCAAAATGAGGTTCGATAGCCGGTTTGCAGAACTGATGTGCAGCAGTTAAAATCATGTATTTCTCTTCTTCTTCTGACTTCACTCCTTTAATAGCTCCATCGTCTGCAATACCAATTAATAATTTGCCACCTTTATTATTGGCAAAAGCGACCAAACTCTTGGCTATTTTTTCGGTACTGGTAATGGTTTTTTTAAAATCGAGCATCACGCCCTCACCCTGCAAAATTAAACTTTTAATACTCGGCATAATCTAAAAATTAATAAGCTACCCTGGGTGTTTCGCCCTGGTGCAGGTTTCTGATATATACTTCATTCATTACCGTAGCACACAATTCGCCATTCTTATTGGTGATCTCCATCGGGTAGGCTTTTACAAATTTCCCAATGGTTCTTAAGGCATGTTCAGCTTCATTGAGCATATCATCGGTTACTGTGATGGTAAAATATAAGGTAGAACGGCCAGGTTTTAGATATTGTATAGATGCACTCTTCAACCAAACCCGTACTTTAAATCCCCGGCGTTGCATCAACTGATCGAATAACAGGGCGTAAAATGGATCTGTAGCAGCATAAATGGTACCCCCAAAAATAGAACCATTATAATTTTTATTCAGAAAACTCTTACTCAGTTTAACCGTACAGCTTCTAAATTCATTTTCAAATTTCTGAACCCAAATGCGTTGAAAAAATAGAGGTGGGTAAAAACGCATTACCCATTTAAGGGTGTTTTGAGAAATAATCATATTTACTAATATCAGAAAGTTTTATCACGTTTTAAAGTTTTGAAGATCTTGTTCTGGTCATATTTTCTAGAATCTATAAATTATCTGATTATGCTAACTTTATCAAAGTAATTACAGATACTCGCTTTTAATCTGGTTATTTTTAAAAAACTAATCTATTTTGGATAAAATATGCTGGAATATATGATAAATGTTATTGGTAAAATGGAGATTTATTGTAAAAGGTATCTGATCGTCATTATTAATACCGAACATTCCGATGTTTATTCTTGAAATATATTCCCCTTTTTAGGAAAAAAATTAAAACCAAATGACACTATGGTTGTTTTGGATGATAGATAACATTAAAAACTATGAAAAAAATAATCTTAAGTCTTGCTTTTGCAGGTTCTCTTATGATAGCCACATCAGGCATGCAATTCGTCAAAGAATATGGCTGGTTCTTCAGACAGTACTAGAACGGATTCGACAACCACGGCACCAATGGACACCCACGTCCAAAACAACGCCAGACACGACAACAAAAATGCCACCTGACACTACAAAACAAAATCCTCCTATGTAGGATCTTAAAAGCCACCCAAACACAGGTGGCTTTTATTTTTTATAAATCTATTTAAAATATTTGTGTTATTGCGTACTTTCAGCGCTTAAACCGAATATTAAATGGATCATCAAGCTAAAACCAACAGCCGTAATGTAATTTTCTTAGTGATTGTAGCTGCTTTGGGCTATTTCGTCGATATTTACGATCTCGTTCTGTTCTCCGTAGTAAGGGTAAAAAGTTTTACCGACATCGGTGTTTCTGCGGAACATATGCGTACAGAAGGGGAGTATGTCATCAATATGCAGATGTTCGGTTTGTTGCTAGGAGGCTTGCTATGGGGAATCATCGGTGATAAATTTGGTAGGATCAAAGTACTGTTCGGATCAATTTTAATGTATTCGCTGGCGAATATAGCCAATGGCTTTGCCTCTGATGTGCATAGCTATGCCATCATCAGGTTTATAGCAGGTATTGGCTTGGCGGGTGAATTAGGTGCTGGAATTACCCTTGTTACCGAAACCATGGATAAGGAAAAACGTGGATATGGTACGATGGTAGTGGCCGGTATCGGTTTGTTGGGGGCAGCGGCAGCGGCTACAGTAGGTAAACATTTTACCTGGCAAACTTCTTATTTTGTAGGTGGTGGTATGGGGCTGCTTTTATTGCTTTTGCGTGTGGGTACCTTCGAATCGGGTATGTTTAAAGATGCCGAGCAAGATCAAGAGGTTTCAAAGGGAAATTTTTTTATGTTATTTTCCGATCGAAAAAGATTCCTAAAGTACCTGGCTTGTATCTGTCTTGGCCTCCCGCTATGGTTTATTGTGGGAATTTTAGTTACCCAATCGCCAGAAATAGGTAAAGCATTGGGCGCTAAGGATGCATTAAATGCAGGTACCGGTATTATGTATACTTATTTTGGTATTGCCATTGGCGATGTAGTATGTGGCGTTTTGGCACAAGTATTAAGATCGCGTAAGAAGACAGTGCTAATTTTTCAAAGTTTATCTGTAATTACGGTATTGGTTTATTTAAATAGTACAGGTTTAACCGAAAGTAATTTTATCCTAATTTGTCTGTTTATGGGTTTTGCAGTTGGTTATTGGGCAACATTTGTAACCATTGCAGCTGAACAGTTTGGAACAAATATCCGTTCAACGGTAACCACTACAGCGCCGAACTTTGTACGTGGTGCATTGATTCCGATCACGTTTGTTTTCGAATTTTTTGTGCACCGTTACAACATCGTTTCCGCTGGTTTTATTGTAATGGGAATAGTAACCGTAGTTGCTATGATCTCTGTTGCTTATTTAAAGGAAAGCTTCAATAAAGACCTCAACTATTTAGAACAATAGTGATAGGACTTTGGACTAGGCACTAAAACAATGTCAACCAAATGTACTATCTAAATATAAATCTACATGGCTGCTTCAATACCCTTAAATTTGTATGGAAATAGAAAAAAAATCATCATGTTTAAAGAAGAAGTAGCAGCAAGGTATAAGCAAATACAGGATGAAATTTGCAGGGGACTGGAAATTGCCGATGGCAAAGGGAAATTTGAAGAAGAGCTGTGGGAGCGAAATGGCGGGGGAGGTGGACGTACCCGGATCATGCAAAATGGTACAATTATCGAAAAAGGAGGGGTGAATTTTTCTGCTGTACATGGTAAGCTGCCAGAAGCGGTGAAAAAAGCCTTTAACGTAACCGAAAATGATTTTTTTGCTACTGGTGTTTCCATCGTGATTCATCCAAATCACCCTTTAGTACCGATTATCCACATGAACATCCGTTATTTTGAACTTAACGAAGAAACGCGATGGTTTGGTGGCGGTATCGATTTAACGCCTCATTATGTTTTTGAAAACGATGCCCGTTTCTTCCACCACAAATTGAAGCAGGCTTGTGATGATTTTAGCACTGAATTTTATCCGAAGTTCAAAACACATGCTGATGATTATTTCTTTATTAAACACCGTGAAGAAACCCGTGGTATTGGCGGTATTTTTTACGATCGTTTAAAACCTCAAAATACCAATCTTTCCTGGGAGCAGATTTTAGATTTTTCTGTTAATATCGGCGAAACATTTTTACCAATTTATACGGAATTAATCGACCGTAACCGGGATAAAGCATTTACAGAAGCGCACAAAGAATGGCAGTACCAACGCCGTAGTCGTTACGTGGAATTTAATTTGGTATATGATTCCGGGACAAAATTTGGCCTGGAAACCAATGGCCGGATTGAGTCTATTTTAATGAGTTTACCGCCACAGGCCAATTGGGGCTACAATGTGCAGCCAGCCATAAATTCAGAGGAATATAAAACTTTGCAATTGCTTAAAAAAGGAATTAACTGGGTTTAGGTTGATAGTATCGTCGCCTTGATCCGATAACTTTCGTCCTCGACTGAAGCGCAGCGCAATGCCCACCTGTGCGGACAGGCCCGCCCGTACAGGCTGGGAGGGATCTATTTTTTACATATCATTTATTGAAGGTTTATTGCTTATTAAAACAAAGTCAGTGGTGCAGATACCTCATGAAATCCAGCTTTTAATTTACCTGTTCTAAAATCATTTACAATATTATGAGCTATGCGGGTTGGTTCAGGGATCCGGTAACTCCCAATACAGTTTTTTAAGATCGCTAAGCTTTGATCAGCTGTAATTAAATGACCAGCAGATACATACACAGGGGCACAGCTAATCTTGGTGCGTAAAGCAAAACCAAGGGTTTCCCCATAGCTGTTAATTTCTGTAGTACTTAATCTTTTGTTTTCAGGAACATGGTTTTCGCCGTATAAAAGGCTTTTGGCGCAGCCTATTGTTGAGTGATTAGCCAAAATGCCAAAATGCGAAGCAACACCCATTCGTCTTGGATGCAAAATTCCATTTCCATCCAACACCACAACATCTGGTTTACTTTTAATTAATTCCCATACTTTTAATAATGCAGGTACTTCTTTAAAGCCTAAAAAGCCTGGCCTGTAAGGAAAATTGGTTTCATACGTGGCCAAAGCGAAAGCTTTTAGTACCATATCCGGATAGGTGAGCATTACAATGCCAGCATACATGGTAGCACTATTTTTATTGAAAGAAATATCAGCGCCGGCAATGGTTTTAATTTCAGGTATTTGCTGAAACTTTAATTGTTTGGCAAGTTCGATCTGGTAAGCGGTAGCCTCTTCGAAACTGTAATTGTCGTACATGAATTTAGTACATTTAAAGCTGTAAATTGTTTTGATTCCTCATTGCAGCGCAGCTAGTTTTGGCACCAAGTCAATTTTGATAGCAATAAGCTAAATCCGAAAAAATTAATAAAAATAGAATGCAAAAGGATGAGAGTGCATGCCTGAATTTTAAAAGAAAAAAATCATCTGATTGCTCAAACGCAAGATGCTAAGACGCACACTAGAACCAAGACTTTATTTTAACAGATTTAGAATTTAGCTAAATAAAATAACGACCAATAAAATTACTTTTATTGCGTGCGTTTCTTTTCCTCTTCGCTTGCTGAAGGCCGTTTTCTGGCTGCTGTTGGGTTTCCTCCTAGCCGGTAAGAGAAGCTCAAAGTAGCACTGCGCGTATCGCTTTTTTCTGTAAAGCCATTACGTTGGTTTTGATAGTTCACATTGATGCGATAAACATTGCTATAAGAAATATCATTAACGGAAAACCTTAAAGTTCCCTTACTTTCTAAGACGCTTTTGCTCATACCTGCGCTTACATCATAAAGTTTTGACAGTTGGTAAATGCCCTGTATGGTTGGGGAAGAGTACCAGGCGCTGATTTCTGCCTTTAAACCCCGAGCCTTATTTATGGTAAAGGCATGATTAGAGCTTAGGTAAATGCCCCATACATGGTAGTCATAGCGTGCCTGCAAATATCCCGACTTTTCCTGGCGATAGGAGCTTTGCACATAATTGTTGATTTCCCACCACTTTGCCAATTTAATTGGAAAAGATGCTGAAAAACCGATTTCCTGACTTAAATCGAGATTTCTTTGGGTATCATAGAAGATTTTTGAGCTGTTATCCTGTACAGTAATATTGCTAAAATAGTCAACCACACGCCTGAGGTAAAATGAGATGTTATATTGCTGTTTGTAGGTGTAACCTAGTTCGCCTTTGTATATAAAAGCGGGCTGTAAAGCAGGATTTCCTTCCAGGTAGGTATATGGACTGGTGTAAGATTTAAAAGGATTGAGTCTCCAATATTCTGGCCGGCTAATTCTTGAATTATAGGTAAGTTTAACTTCATTGTCTTTATTCACGTTATAAACCACAAAAAGTGTAGGAAAGACTTTAAAATAATTATTCTGATTGTTGGTGTTTAACGCAATAGATTTACCATTCGTGAGGGTGTATTCTCCTCGCAAACCACCTTCAAAACTCCATTTACCTAGGTCGCCGCTCATGCTGGCATAAATGGCTGCTATATTTTCTGCATATTCGAACTTATCGCTGCGGCCGTTTACCAATTCAGGGCCGGTAATTGGATTATTATAAAAATCAAAGCGATTACGCGTACGGATACTGCTATATTTCAGGCCAGACTCAAATGTCCATTTTTTCCAAAACTTATCCATATAATCCACTTTTCCAGAGTAAATATCAATATTTTGGTTGGATGGCGTAAAAATATGGTACTGATTAAGTAGGGGATTGCCATTAGCTAAAATTCCATAAGTATCTACCTGTTGGCTATTTTCATTTTGGTAGGGTACATAGTCAAGATCCAAATTAATATTTCTTCCATTAGTATCTAATTTGATCTTATAATTGAAATTAAAACTATATTGACTGGCTTTCCCGTTAGAAACATTTTGAGTTCGCAAAATCGAATCTGGTAATGGAGCGCGGTTATTGAAGATAGCAGTTAACGTATTATTTGGTCTGTTGCTTGTGCCATTATACCCATTTACCAAAATGCCGATTACTTGTTGTTTAGTAATGTTATAATCGGCCCCAATTTTATAGCTATTGGCATTTCCCAGGCGTATGCCCGATTTTTCATTCCTCCAGTCTGAATAACTCCCTGGCGAATCAAAAATAACGTATTCGTTTTCGGTATGGTCTTTTTTTCGGTGGCTATAACCATAACTGCCATACACATTCCATCTGTCTTTCCGGTAATTAAATACCACACTCGGGTTATAGCTGTTAAAGGTAGATCGGGTATAACCGCCTGAGAGTACCACATTATAACCATCACCTTTTGGTTTTTTAGAAATAATGTTGATTACTGCACCTCCCTGGGCATCATACCTGGCTGTGGGATTAGCAATAATTTCTATTTTGGCAATATTGTCTGATGGCAAGCTTCGGAGATACGCAGCTAAATCTTCACCTGATAATCTGATGGGTTTATCATCCATGTAAATAACCGCGCCTTTATTGTTGGCTGTTATTCCACCATCAAACTTTGTTTGTACGCCTGGTGCTTTAGCCAAAGCATCCCATACAGTTGTTCCACTGGCTACAATGCTATTTTCAACATTGAATATTACCCGGTCAATTTTTCTGACAATAACTGGTTTGGAGGCTGATACAGTTACTTGAGCTAACGTTTTTTCATCGCTGGTCATAATGATGGTAAGGGAGTCTATTGGCAACTCCAGCATTTTCGTTATATCCTTATAGCCAATGGCTTTAAGCGCTAAAAAGTAATTGCCTTTTAGTGGTTGTGAAAAACTGAACAGACCCATTTTGGAAAGCTGCACAGCTAAAGTAGAGTCTGCATGGCGAAGGCTAATGGTAACCCCATCTATAGGTATTCCGTATTTATCGGTCACCAAACCTTTTCGCAATTGAGCCAAAACCATTATAGGAAGGCAAAAGAACAGGGTTACGATTAATTTTTTCATGTTTCAAAGCTAACTGCTACCCATGTAAAGCAAAGTTAAGGTCGGTTAAATAAGGTTAAATCTTCAGTTTGTACTTCCTTCAATAAAATGATTTGTTCATTTTAGGGAAATGAAATGGCTTACATCCAGAAATGTTTTCCCATTGGCGGTAATTACGCTGATTATTAGTCTTTGCCTGCAGTGTGCCTGGATCCGGCAGTTATACCTGGCACAAAAACAGGATATTAAAACTAAACTCGAATCTATTGTAAGCAATGCCTCTAAACAGATCGTTTACCGAAGCGTATCCAGGGGACGTGAAAGGAGCAGCCGTTTTAAGCAGTTTTTTCTTTCTTCAGAATGGTTTGCATTGAGGCAGGCTTTTGATGGACTGAAATTGGACAACCTGCATAGCCAGTTTCACTATGGGATTGATAATGATAGCACTGTCGTTGAAATGAGGATGTCATTTCTAAACGACCCGAAAAAGCACTTTAAAATATCTTCATCTGCAAAGACGGATAATATGTCTCCACGTCAGGTTTCATCAGATGATCAAAAAGATTTGAAAAGTCTGGATAGCCTGGTTAACCGTCAACTCCAACAGTTTGATATCAGAATTCATAGGAATTATGCCTTATACGATTATTCGAGCGGAAACCTGATCAAACCAGTTCCTGTTGCCAAAAACAAATTGTCTTTTGTTAGTGAGTGTTATACCTATAACTTAAAATTTTTACACCGATACCAGCTCGTTGTGGGGAATATTTTTTGGGTTGTTATTTTTCAGATGCGTTATTACCTGATCTCATCCTTCATGATGTTGGTCCTTACTGCTGCTGCTTTTTACCTCCTCATCAGACTGATGAAAAACCAGCAGCTTTACGCACAGGCGAAGATAGCTTTTACCAGCAATATGACACACGAGCTGCAAACTCCAATCTCGACGATTTCGGTTGCCCTCGAATCCATTAAAAAATATCATTTAATCGATCAGCCCGAAAAATTGGAAAATTACCTCAATATCAGTGTTCATGAATTGCAGCGTTTGCAAGCCATGATTGAAAAGGTGCTTAAGCAGGAGCAAATGGATCTGGGAGAAACAAAATTGCAGTTCAGCCTGATTGATGTTCAGCCGATACTACAACAGGTAATTCACGCTATGGAGGTGCAGGTACAGGAGAAGAATGCGTTTATCACATTTTTGCCAACAGCTGAACCATTATTTATCAAAGGCGATGCGATGCACATCTCAAATGTGTTTTATAATTTGATCGATAATGCATTAAAATATTCTCCGGTTCATGCTAAAATTGAAGTATCGTGCAGTATAGCAGATCGACAATTAACGATCAGTTTCAAAGATAATGGCCCGGGAATAAATGAAATTTATCAGCAACAGGTTTTTGAACGGTTTTTTAGGATTTTTAACCAGGATAATATCCATAATGTAAAAGGATCTGGTTTAGGTCTTCACTATGTAAAACAAGTTATAGCATTACATGATGGTCATGTTGAGTTATACAGTAAAGATGGAAAAGGGTGCACTTTTATGGTTATTTTGCCTTTATATGAAGAAAATTAAGGTTTTGTATGCTGAAGATGAGCCCTTTTTGGCGCGTATCGTTGTTGATGGCTTAAGCAGTAGTGGTTATGAGGTAAATCTCGCTTTGGATGGAAAACTGGCTTGGTCGCAATTACAGGAAAACAAACCTGATATCTGTATCCTTGATATTATGATGCCCCAGAAAGATGGCTACACGCTGGCCACAGAAATCAGGAAATTGGACCCCAATATTCCCATTATATTTTTAAGCGCAAAAGCGCTTACCGAAGACGTGGTGAAAGGATTTAAGAGTGGAGGAAACGATTACCTAAAAAAGCCATTTAGTATTGATGAACTATTGGTGCGCATGGAATCGCTTTTAAAAAGATTCGGTCATGAACAAAAAGATGAAACAGACGTGGTTAGGAAATACCAATTTAGGAATTGCGTACTCGATGTCCTTACCCAAAAACTAAAAACTTCAACTGGCGAACATTCACTTTCATATAAAGAAACCATATTGCTTGAATTATTATTGAAAAACCGCAATAATACTTTAGAACGCGAACAGGCGCTGATTAAAATTTGGGGTGAAGATAGTTTCTACAATGGCCGTAGCATGGATGTTTTTATGGCACATCTCCGTAAGCTGTTAAAAAATGAACCTGAAATTCAAATCATGAGTTTAAGAGGAGTGGGGTACAAACTTATCTGTTGATTTTTATAAAAAGTCATTTTCTTTTGTAAACAAGCGTTTGGCTACACAGTGTTGTGTACTAACCAGACCATCGAAAAACTTTACTCTAGCCGAGCTGATCCCGGGCTAAGCTCAACATCATAAAATACCTGTAAATCACTAATCTGTAAGTGTTCGCTAAGTCTTTTTACAATACCACTGCTCCTTTTTAAGGCTTAAGATTTTGCCTTTTTGGCTTTTGGTTCAGGTTTTTCAGGTAATTGGATCGATAAAATCAAATCAATACTTTCTGAATTGATTTCATAATCGGCTGCAATTTTTTCCCATCTCTTTAATTCTGCCTGCAAGGTTTCAATTTCCTTCGCTAATGATTCGATCTTATTCTGGATTGATTTTCTAACGTTCATGTTTGCCATAACACAAAATTATGATTTGATGGCGTATCTTCGAACTTCTTTTTGTCAGTTGTGCCAATAAAAATTGCTAAGTGTTCTATTTCAGTGGGTTTTGTTCTGATAAAATTTTCAACAATGGTTAAGAATGATAGAATTTTCAGACATAATATAAAACTGTGTAATTATTAGCTATTTCTACCCAAGATTCCGTATCATCCAATATCGGGTTTTTAAAGCACTACAAAAGTAAACCATGAATTTGCTTATAGTTTGCAGATGAATTGCATACATCAGAAAAGAACATGAATAACCTGGCACCAATGTCGGTAAAGGGATAGCTAACCTTGGCCATTTTGCTTTAGATTAGCGACTGAAAACTCATCTAAAAATATTTATCGATCGTTAATCCGTACGTTAAGTTCAAGTTTTCGCTCTGGGTAATGTTTAATCTATTATAATTCAACGCGGTAGTGAGGCTGATCCACTTACGGAGTTTTAACCCGAGTGTGGTGGTAGAGCGGATAATATAATCGCCTTTTCTGTCAAATGAGTTTTGCAGAAAATGATTTCCGTCAATCGTAATGAGCTCTTTTATAGCGAAATGATACTGTAACCTCAGCGAATTCCGGTAGGTGTGGTAGCTGTCGCCCACAATTAAGCTACTTTGATCAAATAATACACCATCACTTAGGTTAATGTATGCATTGGATTTGTCTACTATGCTATAGGCAATGCCTCCACCTGCAAGCAATTGGTTTTTTAATTTTAGCGAATAACTGGTATTATAATTCACCAATCCCCAATAATAAAAATGTGGAAGGGTTTTGTATAAGTTGAAGTTTAATGTGGTAGAAAAATCATTGTTGGTTAAATTGCTGTTTTGCTTTCCATAAAGCCACGCCGAGGTAGAATTTAAAACAAAACTTTTCTTTTTTAAACCAAAATTAAGTGCATTATTTAATAGATAAGCACGGTCTTTATTGGTTCGGTTAATAGACCCGGTTGAAGTGAGTAGTATATGATAATTGGTGCTATCTGTATATTGGGCATATGACTTAAGCGTGTACAGGAAAAAAAATAAAGACAATGCAATCAACTTCATACTAGATTAACATCCTTTGCTATCAATATGTTTAGTTAGCATTTAATTATGGTCATACCATTTCGGTACAGGAATATATTCCTCGTTCCAGGCAATTTTACCTTGTTCATTTTTGTAACCGGCAGAAATTAGTTCAATATGAGGGATTTCTTCTGCAATTTCTTTTTTAAACCGATAGGCATCAATGGATAAATAATGATAAAGTTTCTCCTGCTCAGACTTATTCTCGGCTAACAAAATCAATGCATTCTCTCCTGTTTTAAGAGTATAAACAAATGTGCCTTTTACTTTCATTTTATCTTTTAATGAAAGACAATAAAAAATTAAGTTAAGTTTTGTTCATTTTACCCAGGCAGGCCACACCAGGTTAATAACAGGGAGATTTTATTCATCCGAGGTGCTGAACAATATTAAGCCAAGAGCGGGGCCTTAAAACTTTGCAGAAGATACTCTTGTTAATAACAGTAGTGAAATTTAACTAGAGAGAAGAAGCGATGAAAACACAAAAGACACCTGCCAAACAAAATAAACAACCAGGTATAGAAGCGAAGATGGATCCAAGACCTGAAGTGATCAAATCAAGCTATAAAGGATCTGGCAAACTAAGTGATAAAGTGGCGCTGATTACCGGTGGAGATAGTGGAATTGGTCGTTCAGTTGCTGTTCATTTTGCCAGGGAGGGAGCTGATGTAGCGATTGTTTACCTGGATGAAGATATAGATGCAAAAGAAACTCAGAAAATGGTTGAAGCCGAAGGCAAAGATTGTTTATTGATTAAAGGTGATGTTAAAAAACCTGAATTTTGTAAAAAAGCAGTTGAAACAACGGTCCAAAAATTTGGAAAGATTAATATTTTAGTAAATAATGCAGGAATGCAGATTCCGCAGAAAGATCCGAAAGAGATTGATGATAAACAATTGGAAGATACTTTCAGAACCAATATATTTGGCTATTTTTATTTTGCCCACGAGGCACTTAACTATTTTAAGGCAGGCGATACCATTATTAATACAACCTCGGTAACGGCCTACCGTTCATCGCCAAACCTGATCGATTACTCTTCAACAAAAGGAGCGATAACATCTTTCACCCGTTCATTGGCTACGAATTTAGCTAAAACAGGTATCCGCGTAAATGCTGTGGCACCGGGTCCGGTTTGGACACCACTTATTGTATCCACTTTTGATGAAGAAAAGATCAAGTCATTTGGTTCTGAAACCGCAATGGAAAGGGCAGGTCAACCTTCAGAGCTTGGCCCGGCCTATGTATTCCTTGTATCAGATGATGCCTCATTTATTACCGGACAGGTGATGCATGTTAATGGCGGGGAAGTGGTGAACGGATAATTTTTAAAAATAAAAAATTATAATCTTAATGCCTTACTGCATAGATTTTAGTCCGATGTTATTCAAATAAAAAATGCCAGACATCTGCAGGTCTGGCATTTTTTTTCCTCTATCAATTAAAGATCGGTTATAGCATTTCGCTATCATCCTCGTCATAAGCGTTGGGATCATTATCCAATTCTTCTATGTCAGATTCATTGTAGTCATCCGTTTCATCCAGTTCTTCATCATTTTCTTCGCCTTCAGGATCCTCAATTTCTTCGTTTAATTGTGTTCCTTCACCATCAGCAAATGGCACCTCATCCTCCGTATAGTCATTATCGTCATCAGGCTCTGGAGTGGCATGGCCTTCAGCTGCATTTCCTTGCGAACGGTTGATCTGAAATTGTTCGATATTTTGAATTTCTTCTTCCTGTTGGTTGTTTTCTTGATTTTCCATAGTTATGTTTTTATAATAGAACAGAATAAAAATGGATTAAGTTTAGTAGAAATTTAAAATCTTAAACCTTGTTGTTGTAAGTTTTAAATAATGATGTTGCTCAAACTTTTTAAATTCTAATATGGTTCTATTAGTGCGTGATACCTCAACTAATCTATTATGAAAAAGCGTTTTAAAACCCGGGAAATGGCCGTAGTGGGAATGATTATTTCAGCTACTTCATTTAATGCCATTGCAAATGCTGATTGGCATTATGCAACTTTAACTGACTATGCCCATCAGCAAGATACCATTACCACCGAGCAATTTTTGCAACAGGCCGCAATTGCAGGAATGAAAGAGGTATTGACAGGGAAACTTGCTGGAGACAAAGCAACTGATAAAAAAATTAAAGCATTTGGTCAAATGATGGTTAATGATCATAACCAGGCCAATGAAGAATTGAGGACATTGGCAAAACTTAAAAAGGTGGCGCTGCCGATGAGCAATCCGGAGGGTGGTTTAAGGCCTGACGGCAGGGTTGATTCTGCTCCTGAAAATCTGAAAGATACTTCTCGTACCAGAAACGCAGGGGGCGAGGCAGGTAACACGGGTTTGGCACAAAAGAAAGTTAATGGACCAACGGAAGCAGAGGTAACTCAGGCGATTGACCAGTTAAGGAAACTAAATGGAAGCTCATTTGATCAGGCTTATGTTGAAATGATGATTTCAGATCATCAAAAAGCTGTCGCCTTATTTGAAAAAGCAGCTCAATCTTCTGACGCTGATGTTAAAAGATATGCCGGGAAATATTTACCTAACCTAAGAAAGCATTTAAAGCAGGTAAGCGCTTTAGCCGGTAAATCAAGTCAATAAGGGTTTATTTTCAAAAAAAAATAAGCAGCTATACCAAAGGATAGTACTATCCTTTGGTATAGTAATAGCTTTTTGATACTTTGTATCTATAATTTTGCCAGAAATAAAAAGGCAAAAAATGAAAATATTACATCTTATATCCAGCCCAAGAGGCGAAGCATCTTTCAGTATTAAATTGGGAAATGCCATTGTTGAAAAATTACAGGCAGCAAATCCTGGCAGTACTTTAACCGTACACGATCTTACCAATACTCCGTTTCCACATTTGGAAGAAGTACACATCAATTCTTTTTTTACACCAAAAGAAAATCACACTCCAGAATTAACAGTAGCTATAAAACATTCTGACGAGGCTATCGCCGAACTTCAGGATGCAGATGTGATTGTAATTGGTAACCCAATGTATAATTTCGGTATTGCGTCAACATTAAAGGCATGGATCGATCACATTGCGCGGGCTGGTAAAACATTCAGATATACAGAAAAGGGTCCAGAGGGCTTGGTGAAAAACAAAAAAGTGTATTTGGCTATTTCTTCCGGTGGTGTTTATTCAGAAGGGCCGATGAAACCTTATGATTTTACGGAATCTTATCTAAGAGCTGTTCTTGGTTTTATGGGTATGACTGATATCACTGTGTATCGTGCAGAAGGTGTAAGCATTCCAGATCTAAAAGAGCTAGCTTTAGATAAAGCAATCGAAAGTATAGCCCTTTAGATAGTTCATTAGTCATTAGTACACTATTTAGTAGTTTTCTTTGTCATCAGTTCAATGGTTGTTGGTTTAATTAGCAGTTTTTTTATTCTACTTAAGCTTTCGACTAATGACTACGGATTCAAGACCGCAAACTAAAGGAGTGGACTAATGACTTTTTACTAACTAGCTGCCCAGGTATTGCTCAATCATGCAAACAAAATCGTTCAGATCAAACGGCCTGTTAATGAAATTTTCTATGTCCCATTTAGACCTAACTGTATTTAGGCCATTATCGGAATATCGTGTGTTTTAAGATGTTCTTTCAACGCATAGAGATTTCCAACCCGTTTCCATCAGGTAACATAATGTCAAGAATAACCATATCTGGTAGCTGTTTACTCATTCAAAACCATAACTTACCGGGGTTTTGACAGGTCTTTAACTGTTAAAGTTCTCAATTAGCAGCAATTCGATAATTTATTTAATCTTTGGATTGTCATTCACTACATAGATACACTTTTCACCAGCTTAAATTTGTTATAGAGATGATTGATCTAGCAATCAGATGCTTAAGCTTTTTATATACAGTTTACGGATTATTGCCCTCGTCTTAACTCATGTCATGCGTTTCTATAATTTTTAAGTTAACAAGAAAAAAATGAAGAAATAAATTTTGATACTAATTTTTTTAGTATAGATTTGCTTCAAGGAAGACAGCGTAAAGAAAATATTATCCAGATCATTTGATGTAAACGATATGATTTTAAACAAAAGGCTTCTTTCTTGGTTTGTTTGCTGATATACTTATTTTTTATATGACCGTTACCGTTTTAGCCATACTCGAAACAGATTTTAAACCAGATCTTTCGTTAGGTAGGATTATGAATGAAAGATTAAAGATTGCTGCTGCAGATTTACAGGATATTCATTTACAACCTTTGCATGCAGTTGGGCAACGCAGTGATGATCTGGTGGTTTATATCAGTTACAACCCAAAATATAAAATCAGGTGGCGTGTAGTTAATGATGTGCCAGAAGACGTAGAAAACTTTGTAGCCCAAACCTGTGGTAATTTAGGTTACATTCAATGGAAAACCGCATCAATTAATGTTTTTAAGGGCAGTGAATGATTGTAAAATGTGTTCCGTATTTATTTGCTGATATTGCAGAGTCCACTGATCATTCGTCATTCCCGCGCAGGCGGGAATCGTAATGCGAGCGTTTTAAGATTCCCAATCAAGTTGGGAATGACGATTATCGTCAGGCTAAGACTTGCTGAAATAAGCTTAGCTTACGGATTGTATTGGTATTCGGTTACCCTGAACCGAGCCTTAGCGAGCTCAACAAGGGTAATTTATTTCAGGGTCTATGCAAATAATCTTCTATACCAAAAATCCTCCGCCCAATAAATCATTGCCCTCATAAAATACAGCCGATTGGCCGGGAGCAATTGCAGATACATGATGATCAAATACTACACGCATTTTATCTTTTTCCTGAACAATTGTGCTTAACATACCTGCATCTTTATAACGGATTTTGGTAATCACATCATTCATCGGTTCCTCAATACTTGCATATTTAATTAAATTAATGTTGCGTACCATAGCTTCTCGACGTTCAAGTTCATCAGCTTTACCCAAAACAACTGTATTGCTTTCTGGCAGGATTTGCGTTACAAACATAGGCTCACCAAAGGCTACACCTAACCCTTTACGCTGACCGATGGTATAAAAAGGATAACCTTTATGTTTTCCAACCACCATTCCATTACTTAAAATAAAATTTCCGCCAGCTACTCTATCTTCTAAATCGGCTACTTTATGTTTTAAGAAAGCCCTGTAATCGTTATCCGGTACAAAGCAGATTTCATAACTTTCCGATTTTTTAGCCAGTTCTTCCTGTCCCATATCTAAAGCCATCTGTCTGATTTCAGATTTTGCAAAACTACCCAATGGGAACTTAGTACGCGAAAGGTTTTCTTGCGAAACACCCCATAGTACATAAGATTGGTCTTTATTTTCGTCTTTCCCTTTAGAAATGACATAACGGCCGCTATCTTGCTGGCGAATATTGGCATAATGGCCGGTTGCAATAAATTCGCAATCCAGTTTATTGGCACGTTTTAAAAGTGCTTCCCATTTAATGTGCGTATTACATAAAACACAAGGATTTGGTGTTCTTCCGGCAAGATATTCATCTACAAAATTATCGATCACATAATCGCCAAATTCATCCCTGATGTCCAGAATGTAATGTGGGAATCCATAATTTACGGCAAGCGTACGGGCATCATTAATACTATCCAACGAGCAACAACCAGTTTCCTTACTGCTACCACCAGAAGTGGCATAATCCCAGGTCTTCATGGTTAATCCAATAACCTCATAACCCTGCTCATGCAACATTACAGCCGCTACCGAACTATCAACCCCGCCACTCATGGCTACCAGAATTCTACCGTGTTTACTCATCTTAAAAATATAAGGATGCAAAAATAAGGTTTATTTAGCTGAAATTATTTAAGGCAAGTCAGTTACTTGTAAAAAGCGGTTGTTAATTTATCCTGCTTATTACCTAGATGTGCTGAAGTGGTTTAGGTATCTGTTAAATTTTGAAAATGAATGGTTCGGTGTTAATGGCTGCCAGCAGTCCTGCTATCCCTTCAAGTCCTCGGCTCGTTCCTCACCTCCGGGCTTTCCGTTCTATCAGGTTTATTGATCAGAATCTGTATTACATGGCCATGAAAAAAACTCTTTCAGTAAACTATTTGCCGTTAAAATGAAAGAAGTCAAGTTTAAAATAGTGCGGTGCATACAAACTTGACTTCTTTTATATCCAAACCACGCAGGTTTAAAGTAATAATAAATGTTAGGGGCAATACCTAAAATGTATTTTTTGTTTTACTTAAACGTTTTAGTCTATGCTTTGTGCATATTTGAAGATAAATTAATACCTTAGAATTTTCAACAAAACAAGCTAATCTTAAAAAGATATGACTAAAAGCGTTATCCTGTCTTGTCTCTTGCTTTCATCAATGATGGCATCGGCACAGCAGAATTTAGTGCAGTATGTTAAACCCATCATCGGCACATCCAAAATGGGACATACTTATCCTGGTGCCACTGTTCCATTTGGCGCGGTGCAACTAAGCCCCGAAACGGATACTTTATCCTACGAAGTAAATGGAAAATATAATGGCGATGTATACAAATACTGCGCAGGTTATAAGTATGAAGATAAAACCATTACTGGTTTTAGTCACACCCATTTCAGCGGCACAGGTCATTCAGATCTGGGCGATTTTCTCATCATGCCTACACAAGGTAAACTGCAGTTAAACCCTGGTGTGGCTTCTAATCCTAAAGGTGGTTACCGTTCTGCCTATTCGCATAACAATGAAGTTGCTGAGGCCGGTTACTATAAAGTGAAGCTAGATGATGATAACATTATTGCAGAACTTACCTCAACTACAAGGGTAGGGATGCATCAGTATACTTTCCCGAAATCAGATCAATCGCATATTATTTTGGATTTGATGGCAGGTATTTATAATTACGAAGAAAAAACTGTTTGGACTTATGTCCGTGTAGTAAACGATACTTTGGTTGCTGGTTATCGCCAAACCAATGGATGGGCCAGAACACGAACCGTGTATTTTGCAATGAGCTTTTCCAAACCTTTTAAAAGTTATGGACGCAGAAGTTATGATGCCAAACAAGCTTACCGGGGCTTTTGGGGTAAGTTTAATCAGGACCAGAACTTTCCGGAGATTGCAGGCAAAAAGTTAAAAATGTTTTTCGATTTCGATACCAAAGAAGGAGAGAAGATCAAAATTAAATTTGCTTTATCTCCTGTTAGTCAGGAAAATGCACTGCAGAATATGCGGGCAGAAATTTCGGGCTGGGATTTTGAAAAGGTAAAAGCACAGGCGCAGGCTGCCTGGAATAAAGAGCTAAACAAAATTCAGGTAAACACATCAAATGATAATAAGATAAACTTTTATACCGCTTTGTATCATGCTTATATCAACCCAACAACATATACCGATATAAATGGAGATTATAAAGGGTTAGATCAGGGCGTGCATAACGCAGATGGATTTACCAATTACACTACCTTTTCCCTTTGGGATACCTACCGGGCTTTACATCCATTTTTTAATATTACCCAGCCAGGCCGTAGTAATGATATGGTAAAATCAATGTTGGCGCATTACGATCAGAGTAGTTTGCACATGTTACCAATCTGGTCGCATTATGCTAACGATAACTGGTGTATGAGTGGTTACCACAGTGTTTCGGTAATTGCTGATGCGATTATTAAAGGTACTTACACTGGTGATGCGAACAAAGCTTTAGATGCCTGCATAGCAACAGCCAAACACCGGGATTATGAGGGCATTGGCTATTATATGGATAAAGGGTACATCCCGGCAGAAAAATCAGGTATTTCGGTTTCCAATAACTTAGAATATTCTTACGATGATTGGTCAATTGCGCAATTGGCGAAGAAATTAAATAGAATGGATGTTTATAATGAATTTATCAAACGTTCAAACAACTGGAAGAACAACTATGACAGTGCTACGGGTTTTATGCGTCCGAAATTGGCCGATGGAACCTTTAAAAAGGAATTTGATCCAAAAGATACCGAAGGGCAAGGTTTTATTGAAGGCAATAGCTGGAACTACAGTTTTTTTGTACCGCAAGATCCTGCTACTTTGATCGAAATGATGGGCGGTAAAAAGAAATTTGCTACCCGTTTAGATACCCTGTTTACCATGCATCTACCTGATGAATTTTTTGCACACACCGAAGATATTACCCGCGAAGGTATTATTGGTGGCTATGTGCATGGAAATGAGCCGGCACACCATATTGTATACCTGTACAATTGGGCCGATCAGCCATGGAAAACACAGGCGCAGGTTCGTCATATCCTGAATATGCAATACAAACCTACTGCCGATGGTTTAGGTGGGAATGACGATTGTGGACAGATGAGTGCCTGGTATATGTTCTCTTCGCTAGGGTTTTATCCTGTTGCACCAGGCTCTGATGTGTACTCATTAGGTAGCCCTTTGGTTAACAACGCGGTGATCAATTTGGAAAATGGTAAAACTTTTACACTTGAAGCCATTAAACAAAGCGATAAAAATGTTTATGTAGAGAAAGTTTTATTGAACGGTAAAGAAATAACCGATCATAAAATTAAACATGCTGATATCACCAACGGTGGAAAGCTCACTTTTTACATGAGTGCAAAACCTAGAAAATAGTTTTTTCTCATCGGGATAAAGAAACGTCGGCTATTTTAGCCGACGTTTTTGTTATCCTTCAAATGTTGTCATTTCAAGCATCGTCGAGCGTTCGAAAGCTCAGCGAGGCTAAAATTTATCTCAGGACAAATTTCTCTATGCTACTGCGTTCCTGTAAAGATGACGATCATTGTATATGAAACTAATTCAGGCATCGTTTTCATGTCTGCGTGGCAGAAAATAATTGATGTAAATAATTTTGATAAGTGATTTATCTATCGTAATATTGCGATATAATTATGGGTCTTACAAAAACAGAAATATTCTCCGAAGAGCAGAATCAAATGGCTGCCTGGTTAAAAGCAATGGCGCATCCCGCCAGGATAGCAATCCTGCAACGGATTCTTAGATCAAATACCTGTATTTGCGGCGATTTGGTTGAGGAATTAGGCCTTGCACAAGCGACCATTTCTCAGCATTTAAAAGAGCTTAAAAATGCCGGTATTATACAAGGGACTATTGATGGAGTGAGCGTTTGTTATTGTATTGAGCCTAGCACATGGAAATTGCTTGAAAACCAGTTGGGTAATTTCTTCTCATCATATAATGGCGAACCAAACTGCTGTTAAAATTTTTTATATCAATCAATCGTTAAATTGCAATATTATGATTAATGCATCTTCAACGGAATGGAGCAGCTTCAAAGCTAAACTTCAACAACATCCAGAATTGTTGTTACAGTTCCGATACACAGCTGATAAATTGGTAAATGCTAATTACCACATTACTGAAATTAAACAGGCTCCAATAACCTCAGTAGATTGCGGAGGAGTTATGAATGCCTGGACTGAAATTATCATACAATTATGGGAGCCTACGGAAGAGGAAGGGGGCAGGGCTATGTATGTAAAAAAGGCATTATCAATTATTGAATTAGTAGATAATAGAATGCCTATAAATCCAATGGCGGTTGTGAAGATTGAATTTGGAAATTCAATATTTGATACGAGACAAATGTATCCCGCTGAATTTAAAATCGATGGCGACAACCTGATTATCAACTTGACACCGGATGCCACGCAATGCAAGGCTACTAGCCGCGGGGGAAGTTGCGGTACAACAGCAACGGGTGAGGAATGCTGTGCGCCTGTTAAACCTATAAAAAGAAAAGTCGAATTAGTTAACCTTGTGTCTGATCAAAACAGTTGTACACCAGGTAGCGGTTGCTGTTAACATTTAATTTTTGCCCTCATGAAAAATATATTGGTGCTTTGCACCGGGAACAGTTGCCGTAGCCAACTAGCAGAAGGATATTTGAAATATTATGCACAAAATAGAGCTAAAATCTATAGCGCCGGCATAGAAGTACATGGGGTTAATCCAAAGGCAATAAAAATAATGGCCGAAGATGGAATTGATATTTCAGACCAAACTTCGAATAATATTGAAGAGTATTTCAATATTTCTTTCGATTATGTGATTACCGTGTGTGATCATGCCAAAGAATTTTGCCCGTATTTTCCTACGAATGCCATAAAATTACACCGTAACTTTCCTGATCCGGCAAAAGCAATAGGTACAGAAGTAGAAATCATGTTGCATTTCAGAAATACGAGAGACCTGATTAAATCTTACATCAAGGATTTTGTAAACGAAAACTTAAAACGATAATAAAAAATCCGTCATTGCATTGTCGGTCGAAAGAGCAATGACGGATTTCATAAATTAAATAATCACTTCATCAAAATTGGTAGCAGTAGCTAAATATTTCCAATTCGACATATCCCTTTGTACATCTGCAATTTTTCCATCGGCTATCTGGTAAGCATCAGGACCTAAGAACAAATGAAGCGGTGGGTTTTCACTTTTGGAAGCCGCAATAATTACTTC
Organism: Pedobacter terrae; assembly: GCF_036946585.1. Classification (GTDB taxonomy): domain Bacteria; phylum Bacteroidota; class Bacteroidia; order Sphingobacteriales; family Sphingobacteriaceae; genus Pedobacter; species Pedobacter terrae_C. The sequence goes on from NZ_JAQIIV010000025.1 coordinate 46,103, forward strand.
AACCGCCTTGGCCGGATCACCTGGCTGTTGGTTGTTGATGTCGTTTTGGTGTGCAACTTGTGTTTCGCGCACTTCTTTATAGGCATTGATAGGAGAACTTGGCACTGCTAATGAGCCTGATGTAAGGAACTCGGTTCTAAAATAACCCGGTTCTACAACAGTTGCTTTTATGCCCATTGATTTTACTTCTGCAGCCAGCGATTCGGTAAAGCCGACTACCGCAAATTTGGTGGCGCAATAAATCCCAAAGCCGGGGAAATTACCTGAAAAGCCACCGATTGAAGAGATATTGAAAATATGACCTGATTGTTGTTTTCGCAACTGCGGCAACACCTTTCTGATTACATTTAAAGAACCAAAAACATTCACATCAAAGTTTTGGCGCGATTCTTTGTCGCTTAACTCTTCTAATGCGCCAAGCATGCCATAGCCCGCATTGTTTACGACAACATCCAGCTGGCCAAATTTGCTGATGGTTTGGCTAACCGCATTTTCTACACTACTTTCGTCGATCAGATCAACTGCCAAAGGCAAGAAATTTTCGTGTTCGCCTACGGCTTTCATTAAATCTTCTAAATTTCTTGAAGTTGCGGCAACGTTAACGCCACTGTTTAATAATGTTTTTACTAAGATTAGTCCCAGGCCTTTTGAAGCGCCTGTTACAAACCATACTTTTTGATTTTCCATGATAAATTTTGTTTTTTGAAATTAATTTTTGTCGAAATCTGTTGAAATGGTGATGGCTTTCCAATCATTAAATTCTTTCTGCAATGATGCTAACTTGTTGTTTGCCCGCTGAAAAGCATCGTTCCCTAAAAGTAAATGAACCGGTGGATTAGGCATACTTGCCAATGAGATCATAGCTGCTGCGGCCTTCTCTGGATCACCAATCTGTTGACCATCCATTTTTAGGTATTTGCTGTGTGTTAACCGCACTTCTTCATATTCGGCAATAGGATTAGCTGCCAAAATCAATGAATTCGCAGTTAAGAAACTGGTTCTGAATGCACCTGGCGCTACAACGGTCACCTTTACGCCGAATTCTTTAAGGTCTTCGGCCGAGACCTCTGACAATGCAATTACTGCCGATTTCGCTGCCGAATATATCGCCCAGCCAGTTGCACCAGCGATGCCCGCAATCGATGCGATATTGATGATGTGACCAGCTCGTTGCGCCCTTAAATGAGGTGAAGCTTTTCTGATGACGTTTATTGTTCCAAAAACATTTACATCAAAACTGTTGCGCGTTTCCGCATCAGTCAATTCTTCAATGCTACCTCCAATGCCATAACCTGCATTATTAATTACAACATCTATTCTTTCGAATTTTGCAATAGTTGCTTGTATTGCATCCTCTACACTTTTTTCGTCAGCAAGATTAACGGCCAGAGGAAGAAATTTTCCCGTTTCATCATTTACTGCTTTTTTAAGTTCATCAATACTTCTTGAGGTAGCCACCACAGATTGGCCAGCCTTTAATAACTGATGAACTAAACTTAATCCTAAGCCTTTTGAAGCTCCAGTAATAAACCAAACTTTTTTCATGCCCATAGTTTTATCCTTTTTTTGTTAAGACAAAATTACGGCGCAAATGAATTTACGCTATTACGTTAATCAAACTGATTGTTACGAAATTCAAACAATCCGGTAAGAAGTAGGAGTGTGGTTGGTTAATTTTTTAAAAAAATTGTTGAAATGGGTAGGCTCTTCAAATCCCAGGCAATAACCTATTTCTGAAATATTCCAATCGGTATGTTTCAGTAAAGCTTTAGCTTCTCTCAACAAACGTTCTGTAATATAGTGAGTAGTGGTTTTGCCAGTCGTTTCTTTTATCGCACGGTTTAAATGGTTTACGTGTACCGAAAGCTGTGAAGCATAATCTTTCGCCGAACGCATGGTAAACCTTTGAGTAGTGGTTTCGATGGGAAACTGTCGCTCTAACAGCTCGGTAAAAACAGAAGTAATCCTGGCATTGGCATCCGTATGTTTAAATAGATTTTCAGAAGGTTCTGTTTTTAAAGCAAAATGGGTAATTTCTGTAATATAATTTCGAAGCAGATCATATTTATAAATATAATCAGAATTAATTTCTTCAAACATCTTAGAAAAAATAGCTTCGATGTGCCTGTCCTGCTGTTCATTCAAAATATATGCGGGTTTTCCTCCATGGGTAAACATTGGCAAATCACCAATATTTCCACGGATCTTTTCGGTGAAAAAAGCCTCTGTAAAGATGCAAAAGTAACCTGTTACCTCACTTTGTTTGCCACTGCCCAGTTCCCAGGTATAAGGTACAAGCGGATTGAAAAAGATTAAAGCTGTACCATTAATTTCGATACTCCTATCTGCATAGTGGTAAACATTATGGCCACGTGTAAGGCAGATTTTGTAATAATCCCTGCGGTTATAACTCATCGGCTTGTGATCATCCCTTAAACAATCTTCCAGTTTGAAAACGTTAAAATGACCTACCCCATTCTGGAGGTTATCAGGTAGGAACCTGAATTTGTTCTGATAAAAATCTTCTATCGTCTCTGGTTTGTTCATCAATCAAAGTTACAAAATTCAAACCTAAAATGAATTAATGTGATAAAAGGGAGGCACTACTTAAGTTAAAAGGAGATTACGATGATAAAAATAATTGAATTTAATATACCGATTGGTATATATTTGCATCGTCGATTTAAAGAAACATGACCAAGGCAGAAAAAACGAGAAATTTTATTGTAGAGAAAACAGCACCTATTTTTAATATGAAGGGTTATGCTGGTACTTCTTTAAATGATATTACTGCAGCTACTGGTTTAACAAAAGGCAGCATTTATGGCAACTTTGCCAATAAGGATGAAGTAGCATTGGCTGCTTTCGATTACAATCTAAAAAATGTGGTGTCGAGGATAGAGGCCGAAATAAACAGACAAAAATATGTAAAGGGTAAATTATTGGTTTACATTGATATCTATCAAAATCTTCTTACCGGTACAGTAACAGAAGGTGGTTGTCCGATTTTAAATACTGCCATTGATGCTGATGATACCCACCCGGCTTTGAAAGCACGAGCAGCAAAAGCTGTGCTCGGTTGGAAGAACCGTATTGTAGAACTGATTGAAACCGGTATCGCTGCCAAAGAAATCAATGCAAATTATCATCCGGAGCAAATTGCACTGACTGTTATTGCCATCATAGAAGGTGGAATCATGATTTCAAGATTGACTGCAAAACCAGCATATTGGAATTTAATTATGGATTCTTTAAAAAAATACGTCAATAGCCTCAGCTAAAAATTTTTGAACCAAAATATACCGATTGGTATTTATTATACTTAGAAGGCATTTCTTAATCTTAAAAATTTTAAAAAAAAATATAAAAATGAAAACTTCGAAAAATACCGTTTTATTGATCGGCGGAACTGCTGGTATCGGTTTAGAGATCGCAAAACAATTAACCGCTTTAGATAACCATGTAATTATTACGGGTAGAAATCAAGGCAGACTAGATGCAGCAGCTGCATCATTACCTAATTTAACTACTGTTCTGTCTGACGTGAGCAAGGGAGATGATGTAGATCTTTTGGTCGAGAAAATCAAATCTGAATTTCCTCAGTTAAACTTGTTGATCAACAACGCCGGAAGAGCATTGCTTTATAATTTAGCCGATCCGAATCAGGATGCATTTGAAAATGCAGCAGATGAAATATTGACCAATTACCTTTCTATCATCAGGATCAATCAAAAATTATTGCCTGTATTAAAACAACAGGCAGCATCAGCGATTGTAAATGTTTCATCTGTAGTAGCTTATGTGCCAGGGATTACCTTGCCAACTTATGCAGCCAGTAAAGCAGCGTTACATTCATACAGCACTTCGTTAAGATTAAGTTTAGAAGAAACAACTGTTAAAGTTTTCGAATTGATGCCACCGTTGGTCGATACCGAGTTTTCAAAAGAGATCGGTGGCCATAATGGGATTAAACCTTCGGTTGTTGCCGATGAATTCATCGCTGCTTTAGCCAATGATGAGTTTGAAATCAGGGTAGGCGATACCGCAAAGATTTATGAATTGTTCAGACAGTCGCCAGTTGATGCTTTAAATGTAATGAATGCCAATAGAAAGGCTTGGATAGATACCGTTGAGCACTAAAATAATATGAGCTGGAAAGGAAAAAAAAGTTGTTTCCATTTAGATGACGGTTTTCAATATGGGAATTGTTACTTTCGCGGCATTAAGTAAATCCTGGGTTTACATCAACTGTAACAAGACAATTGGCCGTGTTGATCTATTCCAGTTATATTAAAATACCCTTTGGATAAATAACAGTTCATTTTATCCAAGGGAATTGACTAAAAAATATTAAAATGAAAAGAGTAGTAGTAACCGGTTTAGGTGCGATAACCCCGCTTGGCAATACCGTTGAGCAATTTTGGCAACAAATTTTAGCCGGAAAAAGTGGAATTGGTCCCATTACAAAATTTGATTCGGGTAAATTTAAAACGCAGTTTGCAGGTGAAGTAAAGGATTTTAATCCTGAAGAATACCTGGAGAAAAAGGAGATTAAAAAATACGACCTTTTTACGCAGTATGCTATTGCTTCGAGCGATCAGGCTATAGAAGATGCCAGATTGGATTTCAGTGCCATGAATGATGGAGAATTGGCTGAAGTTGGCGTAATCTGGGCAACTGGAAATGGGGGTATCGGTACTTTTGAGGCACAATTGGAAGAATTTCATGCAGGAGATGGCACGCCAAGGTTTAACCCTTATTTTATTCCAAAAATGATTGTTGATATTGCTGCTGGGGCTATTTCTATTCGTCATAAATTGCGCGGACCAAATTATTGTACAGTTTCGGCCTGTGCATCATCTAATACCGCAATTGTGAACGCTTTTGATACGATCCGTTTAGGAAAAGCAAACGTGATGATTGCCGGTGGTTCGGAAGCAGCATTGACCAAATCATCTGTAGGTGGATTTAACGCTGCACAAGCTTTATCGAAAAATAACGACGATCCTCAAGGTGCATCTAAACCTTTTGATAAAGATAGAGATGGTTTCGTGATGAGTGAAGGTGCTGGTGCCTTGGTTTTGGAAGAGCTGGAATATGCTTTAGCGCGTGGCGCAGATATTTATGCCGAAATTGTTGGTGGGGGAATGGCTGCAGATGCCTATCACCTTACCGGAACGCCTCCTGATGGCATTGGTGCTGCTTTAGGGATGAAAAAAGCATTAAAAGACGCTGGCATAACTGCGGATAAAATTGATTATATTAATGCACACGCTACCTCAACCGGATTGGGCGATTTAAGTGAATTGCAGGGAATTAATACTGTTTTTAATGGTTTACCTGTAATCATTGGCGCCACTAAATCGATGACCGGCCATTTGTTGGGTGCAGCAGGTGCAATTGAAAGTGTAATCAGTATTCTTTCGATCAGGCATAATATCATTCCGCCTACGATTAACACCAAAAATTTAGACGAAAATATTCCAAAGGGATTAAATATTGTTTTGGGCGAGCCAATTAAGAAGGAAATCAATTATGTATTAAACAATACTTTTGGTTTCGGTGGTCACACGGCGAGTACTATTTTTAAAAAGTACGAAGCTTAGTATTGGTCTTAGCGTCTCGCTAAGACCAATTTTCGCCACGGAAACACAGAAACACGGAAAGTTAATTCGCAAAGTCTAATACAACGCTACCATCGACAGACTCCAATAGAACGGTCGTCATTCTCGCGCATTCGCGAATCTTAATACGAGCGCTTTAAGATTCCCAATCAAGTTGGGAATGACGATTTTTTGAAGGATTATCTGCTTAAATTATTTTTCACTTAGTATTCGTCTTAGCGTCTCGCTAAGACTTAATTTTTGCCACGGAAACACAGAAAGTTAATTCGTAAGGTCGCCGACTACGAGCAGACTAACGAGCACTTTAATTAAAGTTATCACTGGAAAATCACTGAACCAATGCCAATGAACTAGCTAACCTACTTGTCCATCAATAAATTCACCAGCTCTTTAAGTTCTTCCACTTCCAATTCTAGCTTTTCAACGCGATTTTCCAATGCTGTGGTATCAGTTTGAGGTGCTGTATATGTTTCAGGATCTGTTGCGGTTTCAGCTTGTTCGCCTAAAAGATGAACAAAACGGGCTTCCTTCTGACCAGCTTTCTTAGCCAATTGTTTTACAAAGGCTGGTTCTTCATCCGAAAGTTTTTGAAGTTGTTCTAAAACCTCTTCTATACTTTCAAATTCATATAACCTTCCCGAATTGCTATTAATTTCTCCAGGTGTTAATGGACCGCGTAAAAGCAAAAGGCAAATGATTGCCAACTCAGAGGGTACTAATGGATAAACAATGGCTAAATTATGTTTGTATTTAGTTGCGCGACTGGATCCTCCTGTAACGGTGGAAATTAACCCTTTTATTTTAAGTTGGTTTAGCGTTAAAGTTATCGTTTCCTCATCATAATTTACCACCGGATTTCTTGAACTTTTTTGGTTACACGCAGCCGTTAAACTGTTTAAAGTCATTGGGTAATAATCGGGCGTGGTGCGGCTTTTTTTTCTATTAAAGCGCCTAAAACACGTTGTTCTTCTGCTGATAAATCGGGCAGGGGTTTTACATTATCCATATGATAAAAGTATAAATTGCTTGAGTTTTTTAAAAATTATTTTGTTAGAGGCTTGTTTTTAGGTAGTTATATTGAAAGATTACCTTTAATATAGGATAAAACTACAAATTGAAAAAGGGCTTGACCGAAACAACCGTATATTTATTATTTTAGCCACTTTATAACAAGGAGTATTGAGTTCAGATCAAATAGAATCACAGAAAAACTATATTTTAGTAATCACAAAAGAAGTTCTTCTGTTGTTTTTTCTGCCTGTTTCAGTTTTATTATCAGCAATAGGTTTATTAGCCCCAAAGCCCTTGAAAGTAAGCCTTTTTGCATCAATACTGTTTTTGACCAGATAGTCGTAAACGGCGTTGGCTCGATTATAAGATAACTTTTCATTCAGTTTATCATCACCAACATTATCGGTATGTCCCTGAATTTCAATTTGAACATTTTCATTTTGATGCAAAAAATCGATCAGCAGGTCCAGTTCACGAATAGAAGCAGGTAAAAGATTAAACTTATTGGTGTCGAAAAAAATATTTTTTAAGGTTACATTTCCGCCTTGTTTTATTTTTTCGATGTATACTTCAATCTGGTAAGGTTTGTTGATATCGACACTCTTAAGTTCGAAGTTTTCAGAGTAAAATAGGTAGCCTTCAGCATTAACATTAAACAGATAATTGCTCCCAATGGGCATCACTGCCAAAAATTGACCCGTTTCGGGATCGGTATAATCATCAAAAAAGGTCTTATTGGTTTTCAAATCTATTACCTGCACATTGCTTTCAATTGTTTTTTTAGTGTCCCGATCTTTTACAATTCCTTTTACATAAGAAACCTTTAAGGGTTTTGCCGTTTCCGGAATGCCAAAACTGTAAATGTCCTGCATGCCATAACCTCCTTTCAAATTTGATGAGAAGAACCCGGAGTTTCCATCGGCGCTTACCACTAAACCGCTTTCATCTTCAAAAGAATTGATCGGATAACCAATGTTAATCGGTTTTTGCCATTGGCCATCATTTCCCTGTCTACTAAAGTAAATATCTTTATTCCCAAAACCTGGCCAGCCATTTGAAGAAAAATACAATGTTTTGCCGTCTGCATGTAGAAAAGGAGTATTTTCATCAAAAGCGGTGTTGATCTCAGGTCCAAGATTAATGGCAGGGCCCCATTTTGCATCTTCCGTTATGGTACTCTTCCATATATCGTAACCCCCATATCCACCAGGTCTGTTGCTAATGAAATATAATGTACGCCCATCAGGACTAATGGCCGGTTGCGATTCCCAGAACTCAGAATTAACAGGCTTACCAATATTATAGGGTTCACCCCAATCTTTCCCCTCGCGGTGAGAAACATAAATATCACATCTGCCTAAACCTTCTGGTCGATTGCATCCGGTAAAAAATAGATATTTACCATCAGGAGAAATTGTTTGTGCACCTTCATTATAACTAGTTGTATTTATTTTGCTTGATAACGGCTTGGCAAGACCCCATGTGCCGTTTTTAAACTGTGCGCTCCAAAAGTCTTCATTACCATTTACCTGGCGGGTAAAAACCAATGTCTCTCCATCGGCAGTGATCGCAGGGAAGTATTCGGCATCGGGTGTGTTAACACCTTCGCCTAAATTTAATGGGTTATATTTTACAGGCTTCGTTATTGCGATGTTGGCGAAATCGCAATCCAAAAGATACTTTTTTGCTTTCCTCGTTTTTTCAGATGAAGAATTCAATGCCAAAAAATTAATAAAATGCTGCTTTGCTTTTAAATAATCCTTCGTAGCAAATGTTGTTTCTGCTAGGTCATAAATTACTTCGGGAGCAACGGTTTTATTAATTAAAATTGCCTTTTCGTAAGCTGTTTTGGCTTCCTGATATCTTTTTTGAGCTTTATAAACGCCAGCAAGTAAGATATAAGCGTTCTGAAATAGCGGATCGGCTTCTACCGCATTCTTTAATACCTGTTCAGCGGAAGTGTAATCAAATTTATCAATAAATGGACCTGCTTTTTCAAAATAAACCTGCGCTTTTTTACTTGTAGAACTTTGTGCAAAACAATAAAAGCTTAGTATGCTAAAAGAGAGGATTAAGCAAAATTTCATTACATTAACATTTGGTATAAAAGCTAATGTAAACTAAATTAAGGAATATTTAAAAATTTGTGTGTTTGTAAGGAAATCTCCCATTTAGGGTTGGCCATTACATACTCAATAATTAATGGTGTAATTTCTTTTGATTTAGACCACTCTGGCTGAAGATATAATTTGCAGTTAGGAGATACCATTGCAGCATATTCCTCGGCCCATTTAAAATCACTTTTATTGAAAACAATTACCTTTAGCTCGTTGGCGAAAGGGGTAATATCAGGCCTTGGTGCTTTAAACTTTTTGGGCGATAGGCAAATCCAATCCCAGTTACCCGAAAGGGGGTAGGCACCTGATGTTTCGATAAACGTTAGGATTCCTCGTTCTTTAAGTTTATTGGTGAGGTAATCGAGATTATAAATTAAAGGCTCGCCCCCTGTGATTACCACTGCCTTACCAGGAAATTGACTGGCATTTTCTACAATAACATCCGAAGTTGTGAGCGGATGCATCTCTGCGTCCCAGCTTTCTTTAACATCACACCAGTGGCAACCTACATCGCAACCGCCCAAGCGGATAAAATAGGCCGCTTTACCTGTGTTAAATCCCTCGCCCTGTATGGTGTAAAATTCTTCCATTAAAGGAAGTAATGTGCCGTCTTCTGGTATTGCTTGTTTCATTTTTGAGCTTGCAAATATCTTAAAAAAATGTGGGGAAGCAGTTCCTATTTCTAAATTTAATAGAAAGATGAAATAATACTGATATTTATTTGCCGTATTTTAGTACTATGAAGTGGTTTAAAGCATTAAATAACAATCAAATTCCCCATATCGATGACATCAGAACCATTTCTGTTAATGGCAAACAGATTTGTGTGATTAATAATGAAGATAAAATTATGGCTACACAATCACATTGTCCGCATGCCGGTGGACATTTTAGCGGTGGCTGGTGCAAAAACGGACGCCTGGTTTGCCCGATTCACCGTTACGAATACAGCTTAGTAACAGGGAGGGGAGCAGAAGGCCAGGGCGATTACATTAGAATCTATCCTACAGAATTGAGAGAAGACGGTCTATACATTGGTTTCGAAGAAAGTTGGTGGAGTAAATTTTGGGGTAGTTAAATTCATTTCTCTTGATTCATCATTTCGACTATGGCGCAGTCCCGAACTTTTGGGAGAGAAATCTATGAGCTGTATAAAAGATCCTTCATTTCATTCAGGATTGACAGGTCTGGTAAAAAGTTCTATCACTAATATTAATTAAGCAAATGTCTTCTAAAAAACTCCTGACAGTTTAAAACTTCAATTTCAGAAAAATAAAAATCTTCCACATCTTCAGTGATGATACATTTACAATCAACTGATTGCGCAGCGTAATACTCAAGTCCATCTTCAAAGTCGTGTATCTTCTTATTCGATAATGTATCCAAAACACCTTTTGATGAATTTCCTGCAATTTTAATATATTGGCAAAGCAAATCGATTTTCTGCTTGGCCAATTGAGATTTATGTTTCTTCTCGGCAAAGTAAAAAGCAATGGCCAAACAAAGTGGTGAAGTATAGATTTCAAATTTTGGATGAGATGCCAAGCTTAAAATTCTCGATGAATAGGTATAAAGTGGGTATTCTTTATTCAGTACCGATACTAAAACATTGGCGTCCAAAAATATCTTCATCAATTATTTTTTAGAGGAGAAGAATTCGTCTTTTGAATTTTTACGGGTTGCCTTTGGTATTTTTTTATACGCTACTTCACCTTCAGCAACCATACTCACCCAGTCTGAAATGGGAAAATCCTCTAAAGACTTGTATTCTTTAGCAGTTACCTGAGTTAAGAGGTGTTCTATTAATCGTGACAAGCTGATGTTATTTTCAGCAGCATATTTTTTTGCCCTCGCTACAACATCTTGATTGAAACTTAAAGTTAATTTAGTATCCATCTGATTAAATTTTATCTCAAATATAGGGATTTTACGTAGGGATTAAAAATTTTATACGTAAAAAAAACGGCTCAAATAGTTAAGCCGTTTTTCCAAATTCATCAACTTTGATGTTTTATTTTAGTCTTTAAACTCTCAATTATAAATAAATTTCTTTCCTCGCTGATGCCAAGGTATTTTTCAATAAACCAACAATGGTCATCAAACCTACACCGCCAGGTACAGGAGTAATGTAGGATGATATAGGTGCAACATTTTCAAAATCAACATCACCATATAACTTAAAACCTGATTTGGTTTCAGTAGAGTTTTCACGGTTAATGCCCACATCAATAATAATGGCACCAGGTTTAACCATATCGGCAGTAACGAAATTCTTCTTACCAATCGCCGCAATTACGATATCTGCCTGCAAAACCTGCTCTTTCAAATCTTTGGTGCGTGAGTGTGTAAGTGTTACTGTACAGTTACCAGGATTGGCATTACGGGCCATCAAAATACTCATTGGGCTACCTACAATGTTACTGCGACCCACCACCACACAGTGTTTTCCTGCAGTATCGATATTGTATTCCTGCAACATTAACAAGATGCCGTATGGTGTAGCTGGGATGAAGCAAGGTAGGTTTCGCATCATCCTCCCAAGGTTTACGGGATGGAAACCATCAACATCCTTGCGATAGTCGATCTTTTCGGTTACTTTCTCAGGATCAATATGCTTAGGTAAAGGCAATTGTACAATTAAACCATCTACATCAGCATCCTGATTAATTTCTTCAATTTTCGCCAATAATTCAGCTTCGGTAACCGAATTATCGTAACGGTGTAGTGAAGATTTAAAACCAACTTTTTCACAGTTTTTCATCTTACTGGCCACATAGGTTTCGCTGCCACCATCGTTACCAACCAAAATGGCTACAAGGTGTGGTTTGCGGCCTGTTTTATTCAAAAAATCAGTTGCCTCTTCAGCAATTTGAACTTTAACTTTTTCTGATACGTATTTACCGTCTAATAATTTCATTTTCCAAAGTATCGAGTAGTAAGTATCAAGTATCAAGTTGAACAATTTGTTTTGCTACCTGATACTTGTATCTTGATTCTATATCTAATCCAATTTCAAAACCGCCATAAATGCAGATTGCGGAATTTCTACGTTACCCACCTGGCGCATGCGTTTTTTACCTTTTTTCTGTTTTTCCAACAACTTACGCTTGCGGGAAATATCACCACCATAACATTTCGCGGTTACATCTTTACGCAAAGCACTCAAGGTTTCGCGGGCAATAACTTTTGCGCCGATCGAAGCCTGGATTTTAATTTCAAATTGCTGACGTGGGATCAGTTCTTTTAATTTCTCGCAGATTTTCTTACCGAAATCGTAAGCGTTACTGCGGTGAATTAATGAAGACAAGGCATCAACAGGCTCTTCATTGATCAACATATCTAAACGCACCAAATCCGATTTACGGTAACCCACCTGGTGATAATCGAAAGAGGCATAACCTTTCGAAATGGTTTTAAGCTTATCGTAAAAGTCGAATACAATTTCGCCCATTGGCATTTCAAAAACCAATTCAACACGGTCAGAAGTTAAGTAGGATTGATTAACAATAATACCACGTTTTTGAATACAAAGCGACATTACCGGACCAACAAATTCTGCTTTAGTAATGATATTGGCTTTGATAAAAGGCTCTTCAACAGAATCCAGCTTGCTTGGGTCTGGTAAATCGGATGGATTGTTCACCGTAATTTCGACGCCTTTGGTGGTATGTGCAACATAAGATACGTTGGGTACCGTCGTAATTACCGTCATGTCAAATTCGCGTTCTAAGCGCTCCTGGATAATCTCCATGTGCAACATGCCTAGGAAACCACAACGGAAACCAAAACCTAACGCAGCAGAACTTTCCGGTTCGAAAACAATAGAGGCATCATTTAACTGTAGTTTGTGCATGGCTTCGCGCAATTCTTCAAAATCCTCTGTATCAACCGGGTAAATACCGGCAAATACCATTGGTTTTACCTCTTCAAAACCCTGGATAGCACCATCTGCGGGTCTGCCAACCGTTGTAATGGTATCACCAACTTTTACTTCGCGTGCTTCCTTAATTCCTGAAATAATATAACCTACATCACCGGTTTTAACTACATTACGCGGAGCCATATCCAGCTTTAGAATACCAACCTCATCAGCTAGGTATTCTTTGCCCGTATTAATAAACTTTACTTTATCTCCCTTTTTAATTTCGCCGTTTACTACCTTGAAATAAGCAATAATCCCTCTGAACGAATTAAACACAGAGTCAAAAATCAATGCTTGTAACGGTGCTTCGGTATCGCCAACCGGAGCCGGAACCCTATCCACAATGGCTTGTAAGATATCAGGTATTCCCATTCCTGTTTTACCTGAAGCAGGAATAATATCATCGCGATCACAACCGATTAAATCAATAATCTGGTCTTTTACCTCTTCTGGCATGGCGCCTGGTAAGTCCATTTTATTCAGGATCGGGATAATCTCAAGATCATGCTCTAAAGCCAGGTATAAATTTGAAATGGTTTGTGCCTGAATGCCTTGCGAGGCATCAACGATTAACAAAGCACCCTCGCAGGCCGCAATTGAACGCGAAACCTCGTATGAGAAATCTACGTGTCCAGGGGTGTCAATTAAGTTAAAAACATACTCCTCACCGCCAACTTTATAGTTCATTTGTATGGCATGACTTTTTATGGTAATGCCCCTCTCGCGCTCCAAATCCATATTATCGAGCAATTGCGCCTGCGCTTCCCGCTGCGAAATCGTCGCTGTATATTCTAATAACCTATCAGCCAGAGTACTTTTACCATGGTCAATATGTGCAATAATGCAAAAATTACGTATATGCTTCATCTTTGCGCAAAGATATGTTTTTTAATGGAAAATGTAAGGGGTAAAATGGAATGCCGAAGAGGCTGAATTTATCCTGTTGTAAAGGTCAGAAGTAGTGATTTATCAGTTAAGGCAGTCCTGTTTTTCAGGATATTTTTAATGAGTGCTGGCCAATTGAGGGTTGATTTTTTCAAACCAATATGTATAAGAGGTTGATTTTAGTAACTGAATTAGGCTGCAAGTTTCGTCATTGCTTAAAAGGCTTTTTTCAGCCGACAAAGCCTTTCGGCGCCAGGCTGGCAATCTTAAAACGGTTGCTATACTAGCGTTGCGCATTAAGATGGCTTCGTGCCTCAGCAATGACGAATTTTTTTATATTAGGATATTAAACCTTTGTTCTCTTCCACTTTCCTTTTTTAAACAAGATAAATGCTGCTATTGCAATACCTGCTTCGGCTGTCGGGATGGCAATAAAAACACCTGTTGGACCCATTTCTAAATATTTGGCTAAAAAGTATGCCAATGGAATCTGGAAGAGCCAAAAAGCAAATACATTTATTTTGGTCGGTGTCCAGGTATCACCGGCACCATTGAACGCACTGCTGAATACCATTGCGGCTCCATAAATCACAAAACCGATGCTTAAAATTTTCAAGGCTTGGCCAGCTACATCGATCACATTTTCGTCCGTGGTAAAAAAAGCCGCGAACAAGTGTCCACAAGTTAAGAACAGCATACTTACAATTGCCATGAAAATGATAATGTACTTCAAGGTCTGAAATACCGATTTTTCAGCACGATCTATATGGCCAGCTCCTAAATTCTGGCCAACCAGGGTAGCGGCTGCATTGCTTAAACCCCAAGCTGGTAACATAAAAAACATCATCAAACGTAGTGCGGTTTGATAACCTGCCGAGCCCGTATCGCCACCTGTGGTAGCAACCAGTTCGGCTAAAAATACCCAGCTACAGCTGGCAATGACAAACTGAAAGATAGCTGGAGCAGCAATTTTTATAATGGCTTTAATCTGTTCCCAATCGGGGATAAAATGGCTAAACTGTATTTTTAAAGCATTTTTACCATTAAACAGGTTGTATACCTGATAGATAACACCTAAACCTCTACCAATGGTAGTGGCAATGGCAGCACCGGTTAAACCGAAAGCTGGTATTGGTCCTAAACCATTGATCAAAATAGGGCAAAGGATGATGTTAGCAATGTTGGCGATCCATAAACTCCGCATGGCAATTGCTGCATTTCCTGCACCACGAAAAATTCCGTTAATTAAAAATAGCAAGACAATAATGATACTTCCACCCATCATAATGCGCACGAATGTAACCCCTTGATCTGCTGTTTCTATTGAAGCGCCCATGAGCAGCAGGATATCTCTGGCGTAAATTAAGCCCAGGATGCTGATGATAATATTTATAAAAACAGCTATTACAATGGTTTGCATGCCAGCTTTTGATGCCGCTTCTGGGTTTTTCTCACCAATTCTCCGAGCTACAACCGCAGTTGCAGCCATACTTAAACCAATGGCTAATGAATATATAATGGTTAAAACTGATTCTGTTAAACCAACGGTTTGGATCGCATGACTGCTATTTTCAAGGTGGCCAACAAAGTATAAATCAACTAACGCGAAAACTGATTCCATAGCCATTTCCAGCATCATTGGAATGGCCAATAAAATAATGGCCCGTTTAATACTTATGGATGTGAGGTCAACCTCGTGACCTTTTAAAGACTGTACCAGGATATCAAAAAAAGATGATAGTTTGCCCTGTGCCTTTGTAGACTGTGACATATAATTATAATAAAAATGATGGATAAACCGATGATACGCGATTAAGCGTACATACCTAAATTAAGTGGGGAGGGAATCCTCGGTTGCTTAAAACCTCAAACGGATTGCAGATACTATCATGGTTCTGGTCTTTTTGATAATCCAAAGATAGCGAAAAAAACTAAATGTCAAATTTTGATGACCAATTTTTAAGGATTGATTAAACTTTGTGATTTCTTTTACCAGGAAAATGTGGAACTCACGGATCTATAATCCCTAAAATCGGTGTAATAATAATCTTCTATATACTATAAGCTTTAATCATTTCTTCACTAACTTTTGTGCCTCTACCTGTATGTAAATTGATAAGCACATAATCAAAAACACCGTCTGATGCGATCTTTCCGGTTTTTTTGTTGATGATTTCAAACTGCACTGAGCAGCCCTTATCGTTCATGACTAAAATGCCTGTCCTGATCAACATTAAATCGTTCATTAATAGCGGTCGTTTGAAATTGATATCAACATGGCTTACCACCCAGCCTAAGCCTTGGTTGGTAAAATGTTCCCAGGGCATACCGTAAAACTTTTCCATTTGTTCATAACGGGCAGCCAATACATAATCAAGGTATTTACTGTTATGCACATGGTTAAACATATCTATATCATCCGGACGGACGCGTAATTCACTTTCAAATATGCTGTATCGATTCTTTTCCAAGGGTAAATGTTTTTGTGCAAATTAAGGGATTTAATATTTGCAATGTCAAGTATTAGTTGCTTTTTGTATATTTAAGATGAAATGGGAAAGCTTAAGTTATATGATATTAATACTCCACGCGAGAAAATTGTTGAGTAACGTGATGCTATTTATTTGAGCCATACCGCTGAAGAGCGTTTTTTTGGCGTTCTTAAACTCAGTCATATTCTGTTACCATGAATGGCGGCAAACCATTAAAATCTCCTTAAGGCAAAGGGCCTGTAATTCGTAAGCCAAACGTGTAGTTTTTCTGATGTCTAACTTAAGCGTAATTTATTATGTAATTTGATTTTATTCTTGCAAGATGCAGTCGTTATGCTTAGTTCAGCATTTTACTATACAATAGCCCCTGAAATAAATTCAGGGTGACGTGGTAATATTTAGACTATCTATAAATCTTTAACGATAATTATTGATCAAGTTTTTAGTAACAAACTATTGCTAATAAATAAAATTACCCTTATCTTTGCGCCACAATTAATTAATTTTTATTGCTTTAATATTATTCAAGAAATGTATTTAAGTCCAGAGAAGAAAGCCGAAATCTTTAAACAACACGGCGAAGTAGAAACCAATACTGGTTCTGCAGAAGGTCAGGTAGCGTTATTTACATACCGTATTGCGCACTTAACAGAACACTTAAAGAAAAATCGTAAAGATTTCTCTACCCAGTTGTCACTTCAAAAATTGGTAGGTAAACGCCGCGGTATTTTGGCTTACCTATACAAAAAAGATATTGAGCGCTACCGTGCTATCATCAAAGCTTTATCGCTTCGTGATATCATCAAACAAAAATAAGCGAATTTTATCAGCAAAAGCCATTCTTAAGGGAGTGGCTTTTTAATTTCCTGTTAATTTTTTTAACGGGATTTGTTATGATAGGCTTTTTTAATCCTATCTTCGTTTGCAAAAACAAAAACATATATAAACAGCGGTGTGTAGAAAGAGGAAAACACATCATAATTCTAATTAAATGAATGTAATAAAAAAATCGTTCGATTTGGGCGATGGCAGAATTGTAGAAATTGAAACAGGTAAACTGGCTAAACAGGCTGATGGTTCGGTTGTAGTAAAAATGGGCAATACGATGTTGCTGGCAACGGTTGTATCTACTGTTGGTGCTAAACCGGGTACTGATTTTTTACCTTTATCAGTTGATTATCAAGAAAAATACGCGGCTACCGGCCGTATTCCAGGTGGTTTTTTACGTCGTGAGGCCAGATTATCTGATTACGAGGTATTAATTTCCCGTTTGGTAGACAGGGCTTTGCGTCCACAGTTCCCTTCAGATTATCATGCTGATACACAGGTGATGATTTCTTTAATCTCTGCTGATAAAAATATCATGCCAGATTGTTTGGCAGGTTTAGCCGCATCAGCTGCATTATCAGTTTCTGATATTCCTTTCAACGGTCCTATTTCTGAAGTACGTGTAGCTAAAATTGACGGTAAATTGGTCATCAATCCATTCGCCAGCGATTTGGAGCGTGCTACACTTGAATTTATGGTTGCAGGTTCTGCTAACGATATTTGTATGGTGGAAGGTGAGTGCGATGAGATCCAGGAAGATGAAATGGTTGAAGCTTTAAAATTTGCACACGATGCCATTAAAGTTCAATGTGCTGTTCAGGTTGAATTAACAGAAGCAACAGGCAAAACCGTTAAACGCGAATACAGTCACGAAGATCACGATGCAGACTTAAAAGCTAAGGTTTATGCCGATACTTACGATAAAGTTTACGCGGTGGCTAAGGCTGGTGGTAATAAAGATGTTCGTAAAGAAGGGTTTACAGCAATCATCAATGAATTCTTTGAGGCTATGCCAGAAGATACTGCTGATTTGACTAAAGCATTGGCTAAACATTATTATCATGATGTTCAGTACGATGCGATCAGAAACTTGTTATTGGATGAAGGCATCCGTTTAGACGGACGTAAAACTACCGAAATCCGTCCGATCTGGAGTGAAGTTGGTTATTTACCGGCTGCGCACGGTTCCGCTGTATTTACACGTGGCGAAACCCAATCGTTAACTTCAGTTACTTTAGGTGGTAAAGATGATGAGCAAATGATTGATGGTGCTTTCTTTAATGGCTACCAGAAATTCTTATTACACTACAATTTCCCTGGTTTTTCTACTGGTGAGGTTAGACCAAACAGAGGTGCTGGCCGTCGTGAAATCGGTCACGGTAACCTGGCTCAGCGTTCGTTGAAAAAAGTATTACCACAAGGGGAGGCAAATCCTTACACCATCCGTGTAGTTTCTGATATTTTAGAATCTAATGGTTCATCATCAATGGCAACTGTTTGTGCGGGTACATTAGCGCTTATGGATGCTGGTATTAAAATTAAATCTCCTGTTTCTGGTATTGCAATGGGGTTGATTACCGATGAGAAAACGGGTAAATATGCTATCCTTTCAGACATTTTAGGTGATGAAGATCACTTAGGTGATATGGACTTTAAAGTAACCGGTACCGAAAATGGTATTGTTGCTTGCCAGATGGATTTAAAAATCAATGGTTTATCTTACGAAGTATTAACCAAAGCTTTATTACAGGCTAAAGATGGTCGTTTACATATCTTAAATGAGATGAAGAAAACCATCAGCCAGCCTAATGAAGATTATAAACCACATGCACCTCGCATTGTTTCTTTAACTATTGATAAAGAATTTATTGGTGCAATTATTGGCCCTGGCGGTAAAATTATTCAGGAAATGCAACGTGAAACCGGAGCTACGATCTCAATTGAAGAAGTTGAAGGTAAAGGGATCGTAGAAGTATTTGCTGATAACAAAGCAGCAATCGATGCAGCAGTTACCCGTATCCGTAATATTGTTGCCAAGCCAGAAATTGGTGAAATTTACCAGGGTAAAGTAAAATCAATCATGCCATTTGGCGCTTTTGTTGAGGTAATGCCAGGTAAAGATGGTTTATTACACATCTCCGAAATTTCTTGGGAGCGCTTAGAGACCATGGACGGTGTATTGAAAGAAGGTGATAAAATCGAAGTTAAATTGTTAGACATCGATAAACAAGGTAAAATGAAACTTTCGCGTAAAGTTTTATTGCCAAGACCAGAAAAACCAGCTGCACCAAAAGCATAATTGGCGTTCGTTATGCTGAATTTGTTTCAGCACCTCAATAATCAAACCCCTTTCAGTTTCACTGGAAGGGGTTTTTATTGATGGCTATTTTGTTTAACAATGATTTCGTAACTTGCATTACAGATGAAAAAAAATATCAACATCGTAGAAGAGCCTGTTGCTGATTATAAAAAGGCTGAAGAAGACTTACTTAAGAAGGGCTTATCAAGTAATTATACAGAACGTTTTCACACTATGGCAAGATTGATGAAGCTAAATATGATACTAAAATCTGCTAAAATTACTCATAAAAAAATCGAATAATAAATGGATGTTTTTGATGACGAGATTTTAAAATTGTGGCGTTCATTGCTGAACAATAATGTTAGCTTTATTATGATTGGTGGAGTTGCAACAAATCTACATGGCTTCCATAGAACAACAGACGATATAGATATTTGGATTAAAGATAATCTTGAGAACAGACAGAATTAGGAGACTTCAAAAATTTAGAAACTTTAGTGTTTATTCCAGGTTGGACGGATTTTTATTTGGATAATAGTTTAAGGATGGATATTATGACTACTGTTAAAGGTTTGGAGGAATTCGGTTTTGATAAGTGCTTAGAATACGCATCTATAGCAACAATTTATGAATTGGAAATCCCTTTTTTGCATATTAATCAATTAATTGATTCGAAGAAAGCTGCAAATCGACCGAAAGACCATATTGATATAATTGAATTGGAAAATATTAAAAAATTAAGAAACGATTAAATGAAAAACATTATAGCCCCATCCATACTTTCTGCTGATTTTGGCAACTTGCAGCGCGATATTGAAATGATTAATCAAAGTGAAGCCGATTGGTTCCACGTTGACGTGATGGATGGCGTTTTCGTTCCAAACATCTCTTTTGGTTTTCCGGTGATGGCTGCTGTAAAAAAACATGCTATTAAACCATTGGATGTACATTTAATGATTGTAGATCCAGATAGATACATTGAGGATTTTGCCAAAGCCGGTGCAGATAGAATTACGGTGCATTATGAAGCCTGTACACACTTGCACAGAACGATCCAGTTAATTAAGGCATCTGGCTGTAAAGCGGGGGTAGCCCTAAATCCGCATACACCGGTTACCTTGCTTCAGGATGTGATAGAAGATTTAGATTTGCATTGATTATGTCGGTTAACCCTGGATTTGGCGGGCAGGCGTTCATTCATAATACCTACAAGAAAATAAAGGATTTAAAAGTCATGATTCAGGGGGTAAATGAAAACTTAATTATAGAGGTTGACGGTGGCGTGGGTTTACAGAATATTGCTACACTAATGGCAGCAGGCGCTAACGCTTTTGTTGCTGGAAATGCAATTTTTGCCACAGATAATCCAACAGAAACGATTACCGAGATGAAGCAGCACTTTACTAATGGTATAAGTATTTAATTTTTTTATTGTTAAGTTTTTGAATTGTAAGGAGTATAGATTTATAATTTTCTTAGTATATAGTGTCGTTGTCATAAGATCTTCACCTCATTACTTGATACTTTTATCTCGATACTGATACTTTATCTTAATACTTGATACTTTTATCTTGATACTTGATACTTCATCTTGATACTTGATACTTTCATCTTGATACTAAAAATGCTCAAATTTCGGCTAATTATATTTTTTTTAATTGCCAGTTGCAGTTTTGCTGTAGCCCAACCCTTGGTTAGGGTATCAGGAATAGTTTATAGCGATGAAAAGTTGCCGTTGGCGCAGGTTACGGTAACTGTTATCGGACAGGCACAATCTACAGTTACAGATGAGTTTGGGGTTTATACCATTTATTCAAAATCAAAAACTTTCAGTATCAAGTATTCGCTTTTGGGATACCAACCACAGACCATTGAGTTTAGTGAACGCTCAGGCGCTCGAATTACCAGGCAGGTAAGCTTAATTCCCAATATTAATGAATTGGAACAGGTCAATGTCGCCAATAAACAGAATCAGTTAAGTAATGCCACTACCATCAACATTGGCGATGTTGCCTCCATGCCATTGGTTTCCGGTAATTTCGAAACCATGCTTAAAACCTTGCCAGGGGTATCTACCAATAACGAATTAAGTGCCCAGTATAGTGTTAGGGGAGGTAATTTTGATGAAAATCTGATTTATATCAATGATATAGAAATTAGCCGACCCGTATTGATCCGCAATGGGCAACAGGAGGGTTTAAGTTTTATTAATTCTGATCTGGTGAGTAAAGCAAAATTCTCTGCCGGTGGCTTTGAAGCAAGATATGGCGATAAACTTTCATCGGTTTTAGATATCAGGTATGATAAGCCAGATAGTAATCAAACGATATTGAGCACCAGCTTTTTAAACACTTCGTTAAGCACAAAAAGGGTATTTAAGAACAGCTTTTTACTTGCAGGTTTGCGATACAAAAATAATACAAGTGTTTTAATTAAGCAGGATGAGAAAGGAAGTTACAGTCCTAATTATGCCGATGCACAAGTGCTTTACCAGTACGATTTTTCGCCTAAAGTTAACGTCAGCTTTTTAAGCAATTTTAACATTGGTCAGTTTAAATTGATACCTACCAATCGCGAAACCCAGTTTGGGACTTTAAGCACTACATATAAATTAGATGTTGACTATACCGGGCAGGAAATAGATGATTATCAGACGTTTGGTAGTGCTATTACTATTGCTTATTCGCCTAAACCAAATTTGATAATTAAATTTATTAACAGCTATTTCAATACCATTGAAAGGGAACGCTTCGATATCAACGGAAGCTATATCTTTGCAGAGATTGATAAAAATTTTTATGGTGAAAATTTTGGACAAATTAGCAAAAGTAGGGGGATAGGCAGTTACTATAATTATGGACGAAATAGTTTAAATACCCAGGTTTTTTCTTCAGAAATTAAGATCGACCAGAATTTTAACAGTCATGTTTTTTCATTGGGATTGAAATTCGACCAGTCTAAGTACATCGATCAGTTGAATGAATATAACTATATTGATTCTGCAGGATATATTTTGCCCAATAACTCAAAAAATATCACTTTACAGGATGTGATCAATGTTAAAAACGACCTTGATATTAAAAATTTTAGCGCTTATGTTCAGGATAGTTATTCGCTTTCAAGTGTAGCAGAATTACAGCTGGGGGCACGAGCCACTTACAGTTCTTTAAGCAAACAATTGCTAATTAGTCCGAGGATGTTAATTGCTTATCGCCCAAACTCCAATAATAAAATACTAAGATTTACCGCAGGTATTTATAATCAGCCACCCTCGTACAGAACCATCCGTGATTTTTCAGGCCTATTAAATATAAATCAAAAGGCACAGCGTTCTTATAATACTTCTATAGGTTATGATTATGCTTTCGATGGCTTTGGAACCCGATTAAAATTTACTTCGGAGCTTTATTTTAAATATTCAGACCGGTTAATTCCTTACAAAATTGATAACCTCCGAATTAAATACCTGGCTAACGAGGTGTCGCGTGGTTACGCTTTCGGTGCTGATTTTAGTATTGGCGGTGAATTTGTCAAAGATCTGGTGTCTTATTTCAGAATGTCAGTGATGCATGCGAATGAAGACATTTTTGGGGATAGTTATGTTCAGAGGGGAATCACGATTTATCCAGGTTATCTAAAACGGCCTACAGATCAACGCCTTAACTTTTCCATATTTTTTCAGGATAGGCTCTTAAATAGCCCAACCTATAAAGTTCACCTCAATGCACTTTATGGTTCACGATTGCCAATCGGTCCGTCACAAACACCAAGATATTCAGATAAGTTTTATGTTCCATCTTACAAACGGGTGGATATCGGTTTTTCGAAAGATTTTTTAGATGATGCAGCCATGCATAAACCAAAATTCCTGGATAGAAATTTTAATGCTGTAATTCTGTTTTTCGAGGTCTTTAATATGCTGAATATTAACAATACGGTTTCATATCTTTGGCTAAAAGATGTAGATAATGTTCAATACGCGGTTCCAAATTATTTAACAGGTAGGCAGTTTAACCTAAAGTTGATTGTGAAGTTGAAGAATTAAAAAAGGTGATAGGATCTTCAAGATTTAATACGGATACAACTTTTGTTTAAGACCTAAATATTGGATATTTGAATTAATTCGGTTAATTGTAAAAACTGCAATAAATTAATCAACTTTAGGCTTTTTTTTAACAAAATTAAATTTTTTAGGTGACGATTTTGTGGGCATAACTGCTTTAAAAATTTTACATTTACGCCCATAAAACATTATATAATAACATGAAGCATAATTTTGGCGCAGGCCCTTGTATTTTACCTCAAGAAGTGTTTAAACAAGCCGCTCAGGCTGTTTTAGATTTTAACGATGGATTATCAATTTTAGAAATTTCGCACAGAACAACCGAATTTGAGGCAGTTGTTGCTGAAGCTGATAAGTTGGTAAAGGAATTATTAAATGTGCCATCGGGTTATTCCGTTTTATTTTTACAAGGTGGTGCAAGTTTACAGTTTGCCATGGTGCCAATGAATTTATTGGGCGATGGACAAATGGCAAGTTATTTAGATACTGGTGTTTGGGCAACCAAAGCCTTGAAAGAAGCTAA
>NZ_JAQIIV010000026.1:0-67309 GCF_036946585.1 Pedobacter terrae
ATAAAGAAAGAAATAAAAGACATTTAATCTTATGAAAAACAGATAAAAGATACATGAAAAGCTACATTAACGCCATTTTAGGCAGTTTTGTTCCTGCCTTTGAAAAAGGAATATTCGAAATCCGTTTCAGTTTTAAACGTTTGACGGTAAGGACGTTGGTTCACGATTTTATTTCAGTAGCCACTAGCATTGGCTTTGTTATTTTACCCGCATTTTTAATTGGGTTTATCTTTTTGTTATTACCTCAGGGTAGGGATACACTTCTGCTGGTGGTAGAAAACTTATCTACCTTCAATTTTTGGCCAATCTTCTTTTTACTATTGGGTATTGCAGCCTGGAGCATGGTATCGGAGATTAGTGTTCGTTATGCGATTTATATTTCTGATAATTCGGGCAAAAACCTAAGTGATGATCGGGTGGCCTGGCGGAAAACTGTTCAAAAACTACTTGCTGCAGCTTTTTTGTTGTGGCCATCATTTATTGTTTTTGTGAGTATGTTTTGGTGTATGCTCAGTGCCACTTATATGGACAAAGTACCACGTTTTTTATGTTTTGCTACCTGTTTTACGCTGATTTACTGGTTAATGTCCCTTTTATCCAATTTATATTTCCGCAAATCGGGTAAAGCAAGCGCTGGGGTTTATCTGAAGACAAAGTTGGGAGAACGATCTTTGCCAGACAGTGAGCAGAAATACCTCCGGAAATTATATGGCATCTATCAGGATTTTGTTTATACTTTACCAAAGGCATCCAGCTTTCAAAAAGAGTACAAAGAAGCGTTACAGTATTTTTCAGATTATTTTACGAAATCAACGAGAGATTTTACTGATGGGTTCCCTCAAAACCCAAAGGTACTGATAGAAACACGTATTGTACCTGCTGAATTTAACCTTATTGAGAGAGAGAAATTGTTAAAAGGAAGAGGTGAGCTCTATAAATGGACTTATCAGATTCCAGCATCATTTTTTAATGGCTTACATCGTCAGATTAAATTATTTGCCGGACTTTCATTTATGTTTTTCCTATTAATATCGTTGATTCCGGGCTGGTGGCCAGTGTTTTCATGGATAGGAGCCCCGGCTTTAATATGTTTTGCTTTTGCCTGTTACACAGGTATTTATGCCGGACTGCTATATTTAGATAAATCACTGCTAAGAAAATGGAAAATTTCTGTCCGTTTGTTATTATTTATCGTCCTGGTAGTTTGCTCTTTTTATAATCAAGATCATCCTGTGCGAATGTCAAATCATAAAACCAATAACCGCGAAACCATTGTAAAGCATTTTAATAGATGGTTCGTTAATTACAGAGACGGTATTGATAGTCAAAAAGGAGGTCATCAAAAAAAATATCCCGTTGTTTTTATCTGTGCCGAGGGAGGTGCGTTACGCACTGGAGCATATACTGGTTTGTTCTTGTCTAGTTTAAGTGAAAGATTTGAAAAGGAACGAAACGTCGATTTTAAAAAAACAATATTTGCAATGTCAGGTGTATCTGGTGGTGCTGTTGGTTTAGGCTTATACAATGCATTAACTTTCGAAAATGATGTACAGCTTTCATCCAGCCTGTCGGTAGCACTATCCAAAAAGTTTTTCCAGCATGATACACTATCACCTATAATAGGGAAAATGCTTTTTGGCGATTTCCTGAACTTATTTTTACCCATACATATTGACCTATTTGACCGCTCAATTGCCCTTGAAAAATCATGGGAGCAATCTTATCAATCATTAATCGATAAAAATCAAAACAATGTATTTTCCCAAAGTTTTGCATCCCAAAAAATAACTCCGAACCAGCCATTGTTCATCATTAATACCACAGAGATTGAAACCGGCTTACAATGTTGGATAAGCAACCTCACGCCTGATAGTCTGGCTTTTAAAAATCAGCGTGATTTATTGGCCGAGAGGGTAAATGATTTAAATTACAGCACAGCAATAAATTTTAGCACCCGTTTTCCTCTGTTTTCTCCAGCAGCAAAAGTTGGCGGCTTGAATGGCAATCCACGCTTACATTATCTTGATGGGGGATATGTTGAAAACACTGGCAGTGCTTCCATGTTGGAAGTACTTCAGTTATTAAAAAGTAAGTCGATATACTTTAATCAGATCACTCCAATAGTGATTACGCTGCTTTTTAGCGAAGAAGATAAAACCGCACCTAGCATCAGGTTTGGTAATGAGTTTATAGAGATATTTAGTGCATTAACCCATACGAGATCGGGAAATAGTAAAACAAGCCGGTTTCGCCTCAAGCAATTTTTGAACGAAAATAGTGATATCAGCCCAATCGACGAACCTTTAACAGCCGAGGAAAAAAATGTGCCGATGAATTGGGTTTTATCAGCACAAAGCATAAACAATATAACACGTGATATAGCGAATAAATTAGACGACACGTCAAAAAAGGGTATAATTCCCAAACTATTTAAAAATAACTTAAATTTTCCAGAAATAAAGTAGTTCAATAATTGTTTAGTTGGTGTTCTATTTTTGTACCCTTGTAAAAAGAATAAAATGGAAAAACCGTTTGTTAGCATAACATACTGCCCCAAATGTGGCTGGATGTTACGGTCGGCTTATATGGCGCAAGAGATTTTAACCACATTTGTAGATGAGGTAAAGGGCGTAACATTAATTCCAAGTGAAACTTCAGGTGTTTTTACCGTTCACGTTGATACGAAGCTAATTTTTGATAGGAAACTGAAGCAGCGTTTTCCCGAAATCAAAGAGTTAAAACAACTTATTCGTGATGAAGTTAATCCTGCAAAACATCTTGGGCATTCTGATGTGAAGTAATTTTAAAGCCGTAACCTCTTTGAAAGTTATTGCTACTAACTGATCATCGAAAATAAAAGTACTTGTAACTCAAATATAAACTGTTGGGGTGTAGTAGAAATCTTGTGCTTTTGGCTATTTAATCCTAAATCATTGCAGTTAATGGAGTGTTAAGAAAATATGTATATTCGTTCCATACCAAATAATACCACAGTACTGTTTTCTCTATGTTTCTTTTACAAAAAAAAGCTGCCTGCTTCATACTTTTTTTATGGATGGTTGCAGGTATCTGTTTTGCACAACCTTCTCCTATTCCTCTTACCTACTTGGGGGTAGAAAACGGCCTTTCCAATAATGTGGTAAATTCCTTATATCTGGATCATTACGGGTTTATGTGGATGGGTACGTATGATGGATTAAACCGATATGATGGTTATCATTTTAAGGTTTTTAGAAATGGATGGGGAGATGAACATTCATTGATCAATAACCACATTACTGTACTTACCGGAGATAAGAACAACAGGGTTTGGGTGGGTACACAAAAGGGAGTTTCGTATTATGATTATGCCGATTCAAAATTTCATCACTTGCTTTATGGGGATAAGGGCAAGGAAAATGAGGTAAGTTATGCCATTAACTCCATTGCTATAAGTCAAACATCAATAGTGTATGTAGCCACGGAAGAAAAAGGCCTTTTCATGCTTGAAAATAATAGTGGTGTAGCAAAGCGGATTTCTTTTGGCAAAAATTTAGATTTTACCGTAAAAGCCTTGTATGTGGATAAAGACCAAACCCTTTGGCTTTTTATAAAAGACATTGGCCTTTGCAGGTATGATCATGATAAAAAAGCTCTTCGTTTAGTAACCAATGCCATACGCTCTGTAACTTGTATTACAAAAAGTACTGATCAAACGCTTTGGCTTGGTACAGAACGCGGCTTATTCCAGTTCGATAAAGCCAGTGGTAGGCTTACCAAATTTAACCAGCATTTAAGTGACGAAAATATTATGGGTTTGTTGCTGGACGGAAAACAAAAACTTTGGATTTCAACTGATGGCGGGGGAATTACCATTTACGACACTAAAAATAGAAAAACAGATTACCTTTCTGCAGGGAAAGAAAAAAACTTGCTCAGCAGTAATTCTGTTGCTCAGGTTTACGAAGATGCTGAATCTAGAAAGTGGATTGCAACTTTACGTGGTGGTGTTAATGTTATTGATCCTGATAATGAACAGTTTACAACCATTAAAAATGATCCGTTAAATAGGAATTCATTAATTAACAATTTTGTGCTTTCCTTTAGTGAAGATCAGCAAAAGAATATATGGATCGGCACTGACGGAGGTGGCCTAAGCATTTGGAACCGAAAGCAAAATACGTTTACCAATTATACCAAAACCGGCGATGCAAATTCCTTAACCAGTAACTTTATTACCAGTATTTTAAATGATGAAAACGACAATGTTTGGGTAGCTAGTTTTAGTGGAGGGATAGACCGTTTTAATAAAAAAACGGGCAAATTTGTTCATTATAACTGCTATAATACCTTTACAGGTGTTGATGACATTAACATTTGGAAACTTTACCAGGATAAACAACGAAATATTTGGGTAGGTACTACAAAGGGTGGTGCACTATACCGTTATAATAAAAGTATTGATAAATTCGAGCTTTTCGACCATACATTAAAAGATATTCATACTCTGTTCCAGGATTCGAAAGGTAGGCTTTGGGCAGGAAATTATACAGATCTGATCGAAATAGATCCGATTGATAAAAAACACCGCTATACAAAGATCAACTTTGCGATTAGGGCAATCCAGGAAGGATCAAATCAACAGCTATGGATTGGTACAGAAGGTGGTGGGCTATTGCTTTTTGATCCTGAAACCAAAAAGATAAAGCGATATATTCAGCGTGACGGATTGCCCGGTAATTCAGTGCTTAATATCCTTCAGGATAATCAAGGAAATTTGTGGTGTAGTACTTACAATGGCCTATCCAAATTTGATGTTAAACATAATAATTTTAAAAATTATTATGTTACTGATGGTTTACAGAGCAATCAGTTTAACTATAATGCTGCATTAAAGCTCACCAATGGAGATTTATTATTTGGTGGGATTGGTGGTTTCAACTTATTTTCTCCCGAGGGTATAAAGAAAAAAAGAAGAATACCTAAAATAGTGCTGACAGATTTTAGGATCAATAATATTTCCCTTGATCAGGATTCAGCTTATAATGATATTTCTATCGTTAATCTAGCGAGTATCGAAATCCCATATAGCGCTGCTGTAATTTCTATAGACTATGCTGCCATAGAATTCTCTTTTCAAGACCAAATTTCTTATGCCTATTATCTGGAGGGCTGGGATCGAGACTGGAATTATGTGAATAAATTGAGTACGGCTTATTATTCGAGGTTAAACGAAGGCGAATACAAACTGCATATTAAAAGTACCGATACTGAGGGTGCGTGGAGCAATAATGAAAAGATTGTATTAATTAAAATTCTACCACCTTGGTACCGTACCTGGTGGGCCTATACGATTTACCTGGTTATAGGTTCTTCACTATTTTATCTTTTTCAAACCTATCGCAATCGGCAGAGACGATTAAAACACGAAGTAGAGCTAACCAACTTTAAAATGGAGCGTGAAAAGGATCTGAACGAGAAAAAACTGAATTTTTTTACCAATATTTCACATGAGCTAAGAACACCTTTGACCTTAATCGTTAATCCGATCAAAGATATTATCAATAAAAAGGAACCTGGAGAGGAAAAGAATGATTTAAGTGTAGTTTATCGCAACTCAAGGCGTTTATTAAGCCTGGTAGATCAGTTACTTCTCTTTAGAAAGACAGAAAGTGAAAATGATACATTAAAAATTGTGAAGATTAATCTGTGCAAATTCACAAAAGAGATTTTCCTTTGCTTTAATTATCTGGCCAAACAGAATCACATCGAATATACTTTTGAATGCGCAGAAGAGGAACTGGATATTTACGGAGATAAAGACAAACTCGAAATCGTTTTTTTCAACCTGTTATCTAACGCACTTAAATTTACTCCAAAAGGCGGTTTTGTGAAATTTAGTGTTAAAACGGTAGGTATGCGGGTGCATATCGAAGTAAGTGATAGTGGTCCTGGTATACCTAAGCATGTGGGTGAAAAACTGTTCGACAAATTTTACAAGGTCATGTCGAACGAATCATTGAAAATGGGTTTTGGTATCGGTCTTTATTTGGCCAAAAACTTTGTAGAATCACATAAAGGAAAAATATCGTTTCGCTCCAACCAGGGTTTGGGTACGATCTTTTTGATCGATATTCCGTTTGGAGAGCCAAATTTGCAGCATAACAGTGTTTTACAAAATGAGTTAACTTATGTAAATGAACTGATTGCACAAGAGGAGGAAGCCGAAATTAATGAGGCAGAAAATGTGGGTAACCTAGAATTGCTTATATCAGATCTACATTCTATCCTGGTAGTTGATGATAATCCCGAAATTATAGATTATATCAAGCAGATTTTTCAGGATAACTTTAAAATTTACAAGGCCGAAAACGGTACCGAGGGTTTGAAAATTTGTAAAGAGTTTCTTCCGGACATTGTGATATCTGACGTAAATATGGACGACCTTAATGGCATAGAACTTTGTAAGGCGATAAAAGAAGATTCGGCCTTGAGCCATATTCCGGTAATTTTGCTTACTGGTGATCCGAGTCCTGAAGTAAAACTTAAGGGAATTGAAGTTGGTGCCTATGATTTTATTGGTAAACCGTTCGATAAAGAACTTTTTACGGCCAAAATTAAAAGTATTATTAAAAACAGGACTAATCTTCAGTCTTATTTCTACAATGAAATAACATTAAAGAGTGATGTTCACAAAGTATCGCAAGAAGACAAAGGCTTTCTTCAGAAATGTATTATGATTATCGAAGAAAATTTAATGGAAGATAGCTTCAATGTAAAAACTCTGGCATCTGATCTTGGAATGAGTCATTCTAATCTCTATAAAAAGATCAAATCTACTTCAGGGCAATCCATAAATAGTTTTATCCGATTTATTAGGCTAAGAAAGGCTGCCGAATTGTTAATTAATACCAATTTAAATATTAACGAAGCAGCCTTCAGAGTCGGCATAAATGATAGCAAATATTTTAGGGAACAGTTTCAAAAGTTATTTAAATTAACACCATCTGAGTTTATAAAAAAACACCGTAAAAGTTTCCATAAATATTACAATATCAGTGGGACAACGTAAAAGTTACGCTTTTTTTTGCTTTAGAGGGTGTTTAGCTTAAAACGCCCCCTGCAAAATATGATTTAACCCCCCGTGCAAAGCTTAAAAATTTCGGTACTTCGGCTTTACCAAACCATAAGAAACCGAACAGTTTAACCTAATAATGTTTCAGTCCCTAATTAAAAGTATTTTTCTGGTTCATGTGTTCCTCAGCATTAGTATGTTGAGTACTGCGCAAGAAACACAACTGAGTACTATTGCAAATAATGGATGGGCAGGCAATTCGGTTAATACTGTTATTTTTCGCAAAAATTCTTTAATCAGCTTCAAGAATAAGCAGTACGTTGCCTATTATGATCATGATCAAAATGTGGTATTGGCCAAACGAAAGATCGGCTCCAAGCACTGGATAGTCGTTACAACGCCATATAAAGGAGATGCTGCGGACGCGCATAAATCGATTAGTGTGATGGTAGATGGGGATGGTTTTCTCCACGTGGTATGGGGGCAGCATAACAATAAGTTAAACTACGCCAAATCTACTTTGGCCGGTTCACTAACTTTAGGAAATAAGGAAGAAATGCTTTCTGTGAAAGAAAACAAGGTCAGTTATCCCGAGTTTTACAAATTAGCTAATGGCGATTTATTGTTTTTTTATCGAGATGGGGGATCTGGAAACGGGAATTTGATGATAAACCGTTACAGCTTAAAAACCAAGAAATGGACACGTTTACAGGATGGGATGATTGATGGCGAAGGACAGCGAAATGCCTATTGGCAGGTAGCAGTAGATCAGGCTGGCACCATCCATTTATCTTGGGTATGGCGCGAAAGTCCGGATGTAGCAAGTAATCACGATTTATGTTATGCAAAATCGACGGATGGCGGCACCACCTGGCTTAAATCTACGGGCGATAAATATATGCTTCCCATTACAGCAACAAATGCAGAATATACCATAAAAATTCCACAGAAAAGTGAACTGATCAACCAAACATCCATGTTTGCTGATGCAAAAGGTAAAGTATTTATTGCTGGTTACTGGCGTGAAGCAAACGAAAATGGACCCCAATATCACCTTGTTTATAAAACAGATACCACCTGGGAGGTGAGCAACCTCAATTTTAGAAAAACAACGTTTAGCCTAAGTGGTACTGGTACCAAACAGATTCCGATTTCGAGACCGCAGATTATCGTTTGGCCAAATGGGAAACATGATGCCGCAGGCTTATTATTTAGAGATGCCGAACGGCAAAATAAGGTATCTATCGCTTTAAATAATTACCTTGGATCAGATGACTGGACCATTAAAGACCTTACTCAAACCGACATGGGCGATTGGGAACCGACTTACGATACCGAACTTTGGAAAACCAAAAAAATACTGAGTCTATTTTTGCAAAACGTTACCCAAATAGATGGCGAAGGAAAAGGAGAGCAGTTGCCAACCAAAGTGCAGGTATTGGATTTGAAACCTGGGAAATTAAAATAATTATAAGAAATGAGGTATTCGAAAAGGAAATATAGTATTCTTTTATTGCTCGTATGTTTATCAGCAAAAATCGTTGCGCAAGCCAAAAAAACCGACGGGTCAAAAGAAAATGTGGCTTATCTATTTACTTATTTCACCGGTAATTCGAAGGCTGAGGAAGCCATTCGTTTTGCAGTGAGTATGGATGGTTATCACTATAAGGCACTAAACAACAATAATCCAGTCATTTCTTCAGAAAAGATCAGCAGTACCGGTGGTGTTCGCGATCCGCATATTTTGCGGGGTGAAGACGGCAAAACCTTTTACATGGTGGCTACTGATATGATTTCCGCAAACGGATGGGATTCGAACAGGGCAATGGTATTATTGAAATCAAATGATCTGATCCATTGGAAATCTGCCGTTGTAAATATTCAAAAACGTTTTCCACATAATGAAAATTTGCTGCGCGTTTGGGCGCCGCAGACCATTTACGATAAAGTAACAAAAAAATACATGGTGTATTGGTCGATGAAACATGGAGATGGGCCTGATAAAATTTATTATGCTTATGCCAATGCTGATTTTACCGATCTGGAAACAGCTCCAAAGCAACTATTTTTTAGTCCAACCAATGGCTCTTGTATCGACGGAGATATTATTTACGATAAAGGAAAATATAACCTGTTTTTTAAAACGGAAGGGAACGGCAATGGCATTAAAAAAGCGGTTTCTGATAAACTAACAGAAGGTTATGTATTACAGGATAAATACCTACAGCAAACTAAAGAAGCTGTAGAAGGGGCAGGCGTCTTTAAGCTGAACCATAGTGACGAGTATATCCTGATGTATGATGTTTATATGAAAGGCCATTATCAGTTTACCAAAAGTAAAGATCTGACCCATTTTACCGTGGTAGACCAGGATGTAACCATGGATTTCCATCCTAGGCACGGAACTATTTTACCAATTAATCAGCAAGAGTTAAATCGGCTTCTTAAACAATGGTATACTGTTGAGTCTGCTTTACAAACCGCAAAAAATAAGCAAATTAATCAAAATAACATCATTGTTGACAGCGTAAACCAAAAACTTTATCTACCTGTAAATGATGGTACAAATTTAAAGGCATTTGATCCGCTGTTTGATACTTTCGGTCAAATCAGTATCATGCCGAAAGGCAAAATGGATTTTTCAAAAGGTTCAGTGAAAATTAAGGTAGTTATTCCTGGTCAGTATGCTAAAACCTACTCAGTAAGTGTTGCCGTTGCAAATAATCCTGTATTAAAAGGTTACTATGCTGATCCTGAAATTCTATATTCGAATAAAACTGATAAATATTATCTCTATCCAACCAGCGATGGTTTCGACAATTGGAGCGGCACTTATTTTAAATGTTTTTCTTCCACCGATCTGGTTAACTGGAAAGATGAAGGCAAAATATTAGACCTCGAAAAAGAGGTATCATGGGCAAAAAGGAATGCTTGGGCTCCAACCATTATCGAAAAGAAAGTAAATGGCATATATAAATATTTCTATTATTTTTCTGCTGCACAGAAAATTGGTGTTGCGGTTGCTGACCATCCAACCGGCCCGTTTAAAGATAGTGGAAAGGCTTTAATTGCAAGTAGGCCAAAGGGTGTTAAAGGCGGACAAGAGATTGATCCGGATGTATTTAATGATCCTAAAACCAACAAAAGTTATTTGTACTGGGGAAATGGCTACATGGCAGTTGCACCATTAAATGATGATATGATTTCGATTGATACCAGTGCTATTCAGATTATCACGCCAGATAATACTTTTAGAGAAGGTACCGAAGTGTTTTATCGAAATGGTAAATATTACTTTTTATGGTCCGAAGACGATACCCGAAGCGAAAACTACCGGGTAAGATACGGCTTTTCTGATTCGCCTACAGGAAAAATGACCATTCCTGAAAACAATCTGATTTTGGCAAAAGATGTTGCTCAACAGATTTATGGCACAGGGCATAACAGTGTAATCAAGGTGAATGGTAAAGATGAATGGTACATGGTTTACCACCGCTTTACCCGTCCTAAAGGAATTTTTATGGGAGACGCCGCGGGTTACAACCGTGAAGTTTGTATTGATAAAATGGAATTTAATGCTGATGGAACCATTAAACCTGTAAAACCGACCATAAGCGGCATTAAACCAATACGTTAAAGTTATGAGGTTGTATAAGTCATTTTTCTTTATGTTTTTCTTAATCAGTATGGCGGTAAATGCCCAAAGCCAGCTGTCAAAAGAAGATGTTCTGGAAGTAATTAATCGTGCAAATAGTTATTGGCAAAAGAACAATAAACCGGAAGTACGGGCCTTTTGGGACCACGCGGCTTATCATACCGGTAATATGGCGGCTTACGAAGTTACCAAGAACGAAGCTTACCGAAAATATTCAGAAGATTGGGCCGTGTACAACAAATGGATGGGTGCAAAATCCAAAGATAAATCCAATTGGAAATATAAATATGGCGAAACTGATGAATATGTATTGTTTGGCGATTGGCAGATCTGCTTTCAAACCTACATTGATTTATATCGCTTAAAACCTGAGGAATATAAAATTGCCAGGGCAAAAGAGGTAATGCAATACGAAATGAGTACCCCAAATAATGATTACTGGTGGTGGGCCGATGGTTTGTACATGGTAATGCCAACGATGACCAAACTTTATGCAGTAACTAATGATCAGAAGTTTTTGGATAAACTCTACGAATATTTTATGTACGCCAATAGCATCATGTACGATAAAAAGGAAAAACTTTATTATCGCGATGCAAAATATGTTTATCCTAAACATAAAACTGCCAATGGTAAAAAAGACTTCTGGGCAAGAGGGGATGGTTGGGTATTTGCAGCTTTGGCAAAAGTGCTTAAAGATTTGCCCCTTACAGATCCACACCGTAATGAATACCTAACCAAATACTGCAATATGGCTAAAGCAATTGCCAAAAGCCAGCAAACAGGGGGCTATTGGACAAGAAGTATGCTTGATCCATTGCATGCGCCAGGGCCTGAAACCAGTGGCACCGCATTTTTTACCTATGGTTTGTTATGGGGGATAAATAATGGTTATTTAAAAGAAAAAATTTATTTGAGAGTAGCAGAAAAAGGCTGGTCGTACTTAACTAAAACTGCATTACAACCTGATGGTAAAGTGGGTTATGTACAACCAATTGGAGAAAAAGCGATACCAGGTCAGGTGGTTGACGTAAATGCTACTGCTAATTTTGGCGTAGGAGCATTTTTGTTGGCCGGGAGCGAAATGTATCGCTATTTATCACACAAACAATAAAATTGATAGCGAAAAATGAGATTTAAGAATATTTTGATGGCTGCTTTAATGGTCATTTGGGCTAATGGGGCTGTTTTTGCACAAAAGAAGAATAGAACTACTAAAGGTACAGCTTTAACTGATAGACAGTTTTGGTTGCAACAAATGGATAAGATGATAAAGCCTGTTTTATATAATCTGGCCAAAGATAGTTTGAGGATCGCCATGCCGAAGGTTACATCTGTCCACATTGATAATAAAGAACACCGAATTAAAGTACAGTATGTTGAAGTTTTAGGAAGGGTATTAAGTGGTATAGCACCATGGCTACAGTTGGAAGGAGGTTCCGTAGAAGAGGTGGCTTTGAGAAAGCAGTACCGTGATTGGGCCATTAAAGGGATAAAAAACGCATTGGATTCTAATGCCAAAGATTTTATGAACTTCGATATTGGCGGGCAGCAACTGGTAGATGCTTCTTATATAGCTCTGGCTTTGGTCCGAGCGCCATGGCTATGGGAAAACCTGGATAAGAAAAATCAGGAACTGATGATGCAGTCTATTGTGACGACCAGAAGATTTAAGCCTGTTTTTTCCAACTGGTTACTATTTTCAGCAATGAATGAGGCTTTTTTAGCGAGATTTGGTTACAGCTGGGATCCTATGCGTGTTGATTATGCCCTACAACAAATGGAACAATGGTACACCGGCGACGGCATGTACACGGATGGAACATCATTCGCCTTCGACTATTATAATAGTTATGTTATCCATCCTTATCTGGCTGCTTTGACCAATATTATAGGTGCTAAAACAAACAGTTATAAAGAAATGTTCGAGAAGATTAAAAAGCGTAATGAACGTTATGCCATCATTCAGGAAAGATTAATCAATACGGATGGAACGTATCCGGCTACCGGCCGATCAATTATTTACAGGGGAGCTGCATTTCACCACCTGGCTGACATGGCCTGGCGGAAAGCGTTACCCAAGCAGTTAAGTCCGGCACAGGTACGTTGTGCATTGACAGCCGTAATCAGAAAAACTTTAGAGAGCCCTTCGACTTATAAAAATGGCTGGTTAACCATAGGTTTATACGGCGATCAACCCAATCTCGGCGATTTTTATAATAACCAGGGCAGTCCGTATATCGCCTCTAATATCTTTTTACCTTTAGGTTTACCGGCATCAGATCCTTTTTGGGCCAATCCGGCAGAGAAATGGAGTGCGCAAAAAATCTGGAGCGGCGAGAATTTTGAAAACGATCATAGTGCAAGTTTAAAATAAACAAGAAATTCATGAAGGTAACTACCTTCTATAATGTTAAAATTAGTTGATAAAAAATGAATAAGAGAATCAGTTTTGTTATAGGGCTTATCGCCATAAGTTTGGGCTTAAGCAGCTATGTTGCTGCACAACAACCCTATACCTCTTTTACCCCGGGTAAAATTTGGAAAGATGACAAAGGCGTACACATCAATGCCCATGGTGGCGGTATTGTAGAGTATAAGGGGGTATATTATTGGTTTGGAGAGCACAAAGTTGAAGGAGAAATAGGAAACACGGCGCAAGTAGGCGTGCATTGCTATTCATCAAAAGATTTATATAATTGGAAAGATGAAGTTATAGCATTGCCGGTTTCCAACGATTTAACGAGTGATATTGCCAAAGGCTGTATTCTCGAAAGACCAAAGGTGGTGTATAATAAAAAAACTAAAAAGTTTGTGATGTGGTTTCACCTGGAGCTTTTAGGCAAAGGTTATGCAGCAGCCAGATCTGGAGTAGCTGTAGCAGATCGCCCAACAGGGCCATATACTTTTATCAAAAGTTATCGTCCAAATGCAGGTAAAATGCCTTTTTACGCTGCAGGTACATCCGAAAAAGATAGGGTAAACTGCCAGCAACCAGCAAATGAAAGTGATGGTTATTTCTGTAGGGATTTACCCGGTGGACAAATGGCCAGAGATATGACCGTTTTCGTAGACGATGATGGAAAGGCTTATCATGTGTTTTCTTCTGAGGAGAATTTGACCTTGCATCTAGCTGAGCTAACTCCCGATTATTTAGGGCATACTGGAAAATTCATTAGGATTTATGTGGGCCAGCAAACCGAAGCACCTGCTTTATTCAAGAAAAATGGAACTTATTATATGATTGGCTCTGGCTGTACCGGTTGGGCACCAAATGCAGCTAGATGGTTTAAAGCAAATAATATTTGGGGTCCATGGACTTACATGGGAAACCCTTGCCAGGGTGAAGGTGCTAATATAACCTTTGGTGGGCAGAGTACACATGTGTTACCTGTGCCGGGAAAAAAGGGAGAATTTATTTTTATGGCAGATAAATGGGCACCAAAAAATGCAATTGACGGACGTTATCTGTGGTTGCCGATTCAATTTCAAAATGATAAAATATCAATAAACTGGGCAGACGAATGGGATCTGAGCGTGTTTAAAAAGTAAGAAAAGACAAATTTTTATATAACCTAGATGATTGGATTGCCCAGAAATGTGCAAATAGGAAATTTTTTGCCTGAAATTCAGGTCATCGCTAAACAAACTTTAACAAAAATGAAAGCAAAATTACTATGGCTGGTGGCGCTATGTTTCTCCTTATCGGCTTTTGGCCAGCAAGCTAAACATACGTTTAAGCTTGGAGAAACGGACTTTTTATTGGATGAAAAACCTTTTCAAATTATATCTGGTGAAATGCACTATCCTCGTGTACCAAAAGAAGCCTGGCGCGCGCGTATGAAAATGGCCAAAGCCATGGGTTTAAATACCATTGGAACCTATGTATTCTGGAACGTACATGAACCACAAAAAGGTAAGTTTGATTTTTCGGGAAATAACAATATTGCTGAGTTTGTGAAAATTGCGCAACAAGAAGGTCTATGGGTTATTTTGAGGCCTAGCCCCTACGTTTGTGCAGAATGGGAGTTTGGTGGCTATCCTTATTGGTTGCAAACTGAAAAAGGTTTGGTGGTAAGAAGCACCGAACAACAATATCTTGATGAATACAAGAAGTATATTGTCGAAGTTGGCAAGCAATTGGCACCATTGCAGATTAACCACGGCGGTAACATTATCATGGTGCAGGTAGAGAATGAATACGGTTCTTATGCTGCCGATAAAAACTATTTAGATATCAATCGGAAAATGTTTATAGATGCAGGCTTTGATGGTTTGCTTTATACTTGCGATCCTGCAGCTGACGTGAAAGATGGCCATCTGGATGGATTATTACCCGCACTGAACGGGATCGATAACCCGGCGAAAATCAGACAGCTGGTAAATGAAAATCATGGTGGTAAAGGTCCATACTTTATTGCTGAATGGTACCCTGCATGGTTCGATTGGTGGGGAACACCTCACCATACCGTTCCAGCTGAACAATATACCCAAAAGTTAGATTCTGTTTTAGCATCAGGTATTTCTATTAATATGTATATGTTTCATGGTGGTACTACCCGCGATTTTATGAATGGTGCAAACTATAAAGATACTTCACCTTATGAGCCACAAATCAGTAGTTATGATTATGATGCACCGTTAAACGAGGCTGGAAATGTGACTGAAAAATTCAAAGCATTTAGAAGCGTTATCGAAAAACACCTTCCTGCAGGACAAAGCTTACCACCAGTTCCAGCTGCGAAGCCTAGCATGGCCATTGCACCTTTTAAATTAGAAACTAAGGTAGCCTTATTCAATGCACTGCCAAAAGCGGTGAAAAATATTACGCCTTTAACTTTCGAGGATCTAAGTCAGGATTATGGCTATGTATTGTACCGCACCACGATCAAGGGAGGTAGAAAAGGTGAATTACAACTTAAACAATTGCGTGATTATGCCCTGGTTTTTATCAATCAAAAAAGGGTAGGTATTTTAGACCGTAGGCTAAACCAGAACTCCTTATCATTAGATCTTCCGGCGGGGGAGTTACAGTTAGATATTTTTGTGGAGAATATGGGGCGCATCAATTTTGGAAAGTATCTACTGGAAAATAAAAAGGGAATCACAGAACAAGTTACTTTTGATGGTTCCGAGATTAAAGACTGGGCTATGTATGGTTTTCCTTTAAGCAACGATAGGATGACTACAGCTGGTCAATCAAAAACAAATGAATATGGGCCAACTTTACAGAAAGGATCTTTTCAGATTTCAACTGTGGCTGATACCTATTTAGATATGACCGATTGGGGAAAAGGTGTGGTTTGGATTAACGGACATAACTTAGGAAAATATTGGGCAATTGGTCCGCAACAAACGCTTTATATCCCACAAGAGTGGTTAAGAAAAGGCAAGAACGAGATCTCAGTTTTAGAACTAATTAAACCTGGTCAAAATACGTTAAAAGCGATTGACCAGCCGATCTTAAATACACTTAAAAAATTAAATTTGGATTAAGCTATTATCAAAGTCTTTTTAAATCCGTAATGATTCAAAAGAGCATACGGATTTAAAAATGGAAAAAAAATCTGCGGACAAAGCTATCGTCACCCTCAACTTCTTTTAGTGTCTTTTTGTACCTGTCTAAGAATACTACGATTAAATAATAGGAAAAGAGCTTCGTAGCAGGATGTCGTCACCCTGAACTTCCGCCCGGCCGGTCGGACGGGTGTTTCAGGATCTTTCTATACTGTTCGTATTTTTTAAAAAGAAAAGTGCCATGGAAACTAAACCATGGCACTTTTGCGATATTCTGATAATTATTTCTGAACCTTTATTTCGGTTCTTCTGTTCAATATCCTACCTTCTTCGCTGTCATTGCTGCTAATAGGATTTTTATCGCCGTGACCAACCACAGTAAAGTTATTTCCATTTAAACCAGCATTAATAAAGTACGATTTTACAGCATTCGCACGGTCTACAGAAAGTTGCATGTTATGTTCCGGCGTACCTTCAGCAGATGAATAGCCGTTGAGAATGAATTTCGTATCCGGCGATTTTTTCATCTCCGTAACCGCTTTATCCAAAATAGGGAATGATGATGTTTTAAGTACAAATGAATTGAACTCGAATTGGATGTTATCTAAGTTAAAGTTCGGTTTTTCAACCGGAGCAGGAGCTTCTTCTTTCTCTGGTACAGGTGCCGGTTTTTTCTCTTCTACTGGTGGTGCCGGTTTTTGAGCCGGTATAGGAGCAGGTTTTGTAGCCAGTTTTTTTGTTTTACAAGAATACATGGTTAGCGTAAACAACGCAAGGAGCGTAACAAATAAAAGGTTTTTGGTAATGTTCATGTTTTAAGATTAATTTATGTTTATTGTGTGTTTGTTGCCCAAACATACTAATAAATGATTATAGCTAATAACGATGTTTTTTTTAGGAACTTACATGTTGAATATTAATTGTTTTAATTTACATCGATTTTACGCAAACATTATTAGTCCTTGTTTCCTTTATCTAATATAACCTATCATTATGAATCGTTTTAAAAACAAAATTGCTTTAATAACCGGAAGCAGTCAGGGAATTGGCGCTGCATGTGCCCTAAGGCTGGCCAAAGATGGCTGTGATATTATATTGAATGGCCATAAGTTTGATGAAAGGGGCGAAAAACTTATTTCAGATATCCAGGATTTGGGAAGAAAAGTTACCTTTTTAGAAGCTGACTTAAGTAAAGCCGATGCGGCTATTAAATTGGTCACCGATGCTGTGGCTGTATTTGGCCAATTAGACATTTTGGTAAATAACGCGGGCGTAGAAAAAAATGCCAGTTTTTGGGATGTTACAGAAGAGGATTATGACCTTATTATGAATACGAATTTAAAAGGTGTTTTTTTTACAATCCAGTCATTTGTAAATTATTGCAGAAAAAACAATTTACCAGGTACGGTAATTAACATGAGTTCTGTACACGAAGAAATTGCATTTCCCAACTTTGCGGCTTACTGTGCCAGTAAAGGTGGTTTAATGATGCTGACCAGGAATCTTGCTTCAGAACTAGCACAATTTAATATCAGGATTAACAATGTGGCACCGGGCGCAATTTCAACACCAATCAATCAAGATTTATTAGACAATAAAAAGCAATTGGGGAAAGTGCTGCAAAATATTCCATTGAAACGAATGGGGAAGCCAGAGGATGTGGCCGCGGTAGTCGCTTTCCTTGCCTCTGACGATGCTGCTTATGTAACTGGATCAACTTATTATGTAGATGGAGGATTAACCTATCATTATGAAGAACAATAGGCTAACTGGTTTCTCGGCTTAGTTGTTTATTCAGCTCCACAGCCGCACTAATTAAGGCCAGGTGTGTAAAAGCCTGCGGAAAATTACCCAGGTGTTCACCTTTTCGCCCCAATTCTTCGCTAAAGAGTAAAAGATGATTGGAATAACCGATCATCTTTTCAAAGTTCTCAACCGCCCGTTCCAGTTCTCCACTTTTGGCCAATGCTTCAATAAACCAGAATGAACACATATTAAAAGTACCCTCTTCACCCTGTAATCCGTCTATTTTGGTCATGCCATTCTTATAACGGTAAACCAAAACATCCAGCAATAATTCTTCATCAATTGCTTTCATGGTCGAAAGCCAGCGGGGCTCCAGCGGTGAAATAAAGTGGGTTAAAGGCATCAGCAAAGCACTGGCATCTACATGTGTAGCACCTTTATACTGTACCCAAGCACCTAATTTTTCATTCCAGAAATTATGATAAATGTCTTTGTAAATTTCGCTACGGATATTATGCCATTCTTGCTCCGGATAAGGGAATGATCGGTTTTCGGCAATTTTAATTGCCCTATCCATCGCTACCCAGCACATTAAGCGAGTGTGCAGAAACTCCTTTTTCTCATTCCTGATTTCCCAGATGCCGTGATCGGGTTTTTTCCATTGTTTGATTACACATTGAACCTGTTTTTCTATCAGTGTCCAGAACTCGTAGGTAATTGGTTT
Source organism: Pedobacter terrae (assembly GCF_036946585.1). Taxonomy (GTDB): domain Bacteria; phylum Bacteroidota; class Bacteroidia; order Sphingobacteriales; family Sphingobacteriaceae; genus Pedobacter; species Pedobacter terrae_C. The sequence continues at coordinate 18,697 of NZ_JAQIIV010000026.1, forward strand.
GTGCGATTTGTTATAAATGTAAACCGTATCAATCAGTTCTCCGTAAATATCAATCTGTAGCTGACTGGCTGCTTCATTGCCAATGCGCACGGGTTTAGATGACAGGTAGCCTTCAAACTGATCGGCTTCTATTTCTTTTATTTTTGTATTGCCGTTAATCTGATATACCAGTTGCAAATCTATTTTCTGACAGAGGTTAAATATCCAGTCCATAAATGCCGTAGCCTCATCAAAAAAGCCAAGCCTTAAAAAGGCATACATGGTAAAAGCCGCATCCCTGATCCAGGTAAAACGGTAATCCCAATTACGGTTTCCGCCAATTGTTTCTGGCAATCCAAAGGTAGGCGCGGCCACTACCGAACCATACTCTGCTGAAGTAAGTAACTTTAGCGTAATTGCCGATCTCTTTATAATTTCTTCATAACGGCCTTTATAAGTGGTTTGACTGATCCATTCCCGCCAGTAATCTACGGTCTTGCGGTAACCATGTTCTTGGTAGTGGGCTAAATCAGCTGCAAGTTCATCATTTTCAAGGATTTCCATAATGATGTGCGCCGTTTCCGATTCCTTTAGCGTAAATTCAGCATAACCATTACCTTTTTCAATATGTAATGGCACATCTGCTTTTAGTTTTAAGGTAAGTTTTTCAGTTTGGGAAAAAAACACCAGTTCATCATTTTCGTGTTGAACCGTATGTTTACTTTTCATATAGCCAAAAGCCGGTACACAGAAAACCTTAAAAGTAATATCGCCCCTGATGGATTTAACCTGTCGCACAATAGCACTGGGGAAATCCGTTTCCTTTGATAGTGGCATGTAATCGCTAAGCTCTGCAATGCCTTGTTCGGCGAAAAATCGGGTAAGCAGAACCGCTGTTCCGGGTAGATAAAGCTGCTTGCTGGTATAGTTTTCAAGCTGCGGTTCAACAGAAAAATAACCACCCTTCTCCGAGTCCAGCATCGACGCAAAAACGGTGGGCGAATCGAACCTTGGTGTGCACAAAAAATCTATTGAGCCCTTTAGCGAAACCAGTGCTACTGTTTTTAGATTGCCGATAACGCCATAGTTTTCTATTGGCTGGAAAGGTCTTTTTCTGTGCTTTGCCATATTTAAGGTATAATTTACCTAAGCAAAGGAATAACGCATCGCTTTTGTTTTACATTATGTCAACAGGTATTGCAAAAGGCGAAATACGCTACACTTTTAAGTTTGGAACCAGGTTTAAAAAGGCCTGCGAATTGGCCTGGTACTTTTTCTTATCTAATTTAAAATAAAATGCCCCTTTTTTAGAGCCTGTTCTATCTTTCTCTGCCAGCTTGATCAATAATCCGGTGGAGGTAATTTTTCGGCTGAAGTTTCTGGTATCTATTTTAGTATCGTTAACTTCCTCAAAAAGAATATGCAACTGTGGAATGGTGAATTTTTTCGGCAGCATTTCAAACAATATAGGATGTAGAGCCGCTTTGTACCTTAGTTTTTTACGGGCATCAGCCACCATCTGGTTGTGATCGAAAATAAGTTTAGGCCTATCGTTGATTAAAAACCATTCGGCCTCATAATCGTCGTTAAGCTGAGCCTCATATTTGTGTATATCAATAAGGGCAAAATAACCAACAGAAAGCGTTCTTTCAATCGGGTCGCGATGAGGTTCTCCATAAATCTGCATTTGTTCCAGGTAAACCCCCTCTAAACCTGTCATTTTTTTGAGTACCCTGTTTGCAGCATCGTCTGGACTTTCATTAGCACCTACGAAACCGCCCATTAAACTCCATTTGTTTATTTCAGGCTCCAAACCCCGCTTAACCAAAAGAATTTTAAGGTGTTCGCCATCAAATCCAAATACAATGCAATCAACAGCAACAAGATAATGTGGCTGCCTGGAATATTCAATCATTTTTATTGAGGTTTAAAGGGCTTAATATGTTTAAATTTTTACACAAATAAAAATTATTATTAATTGTCTTTTTGACAATTAATAATAATTTTATAATTTGGCGCGTTGAATAAGAAGGCCATTTCGCCTTCTTTTTTTCTAACCAGTTGATCAATATAAAATGAACCAAACATTTGAACTAGACAGTAATCCTCATACCCGGCTTAACATATTAACCGGCGAGTGGGTTTTAGTATCTCCACACCGCACAAAGAGGCCATGGCAGGGTAAAGTTGAAGACATTACGCCAGACAGCCGGCCCGAATATGATCCTAAATGTTATCTATGCCCTGGAAATGGTAGAGCAGATGGCGATAGCAATCCGGCTTATGCAGAAAGCTTTGTTTTTAACAATGATTTTGCCGCGCTGCTGCAAGATACACCGGCCGGCGAAATGAATGAAAGCGATTTGTTGATAGCCAGTAACCAACGTGGGCTTTGTAGGGTAATCAGTTTTAGTCCTAAGCACAATTTAACACTTCCTGAAATGAGTGTAGAGGCCATAACCGCTGTGGTTAATGTTTGGCAGAACGAGTTCAACAGCCTGGCTGGGAACGATTGGATTAAATATATTCAGATATTTGAAAATAAAGGTGAAATAATGGGCTGTAGCAACCCACACCCACATGGTCAGATCTGGTCGCAAGGCGATATTCCGTTAGAGATAGCCAAAGAAACCGAGCGGCAGAAAACTTACTATGCCATTCATAGAAGAAGTTTACTTGCCGATTATTTGAAGCTGGAGCAAAAGAAAAACGAACGCATTATATTTGAAAATGATCACTTTGCAGTATTGGTACCTTTTTGGGCAGTTTGGCCTTACGAAACCATGATCATCAGCAAAAGGCATGTAGGCAGCATTAAACTTTTTTCTGCTGCCGAAAAGAAATCATTGGCGGAGGCCCTTAAAATCCTGACGATTAAATACGATAACCTTTTCGAAACCTCTTTCCCTTACTCTGCAGGTATGCACCAGGCGCCTGTAAATCATGGTGATTATCCCGAATGGCATTGGCATATGCATTTTTATCCGCCATTGTTGCGTTCAGCAACAGTTAAAAAATTTATGGTAGGTTACGAGATGCTAGCTAACCCTCAACGCGATATTACGCCCGAGTTTGCAGCGAACCGACTGAAAGAAATGTCTACTATACACTATAAAACCAGCAAGGCTGAAGAATAAAATATTAAATAATGAATGCTCAAGATTTAAAAAGTACGTTTAAAAGACTTTTCGACGCCGAACCCATTTTGGTTCGTTCGCCGGGAAGGATTAATATTATTGGCGAACATACCGATTATAATGGTGGTTTTGTGATGCCTGCTGCTATTGATAAAGCGATATATGTAGCCATATCAAAAAGAGAAGATGATGAAATTCATTTATTTTCAGAAAGTTACCAGCAATTTGATATTTCATCTGTAAATAACTTGCAGAAATCAGAAAATAGCTGGGCAAACTACATTTTAGGCGTAGCCGATCAATTAAAAGAAAGAGGTTACCAACTCGGTGGTTTTAATTTTTATATTGACGGCGATGTGCCATTAGGTGCTGGTTTGTCTTCCTCGGCAGCTGTAGAGTGTGCCACAGGCTTTGCACTTGATCAGCTTTTTTCGCTTGAGGTTCCAAAAATAGATATTGCCTTGATTGCGCAAAAGGCAGAACAGACATTTGCGGGGGTTAACTGTGGAATTATGGACCAATTTGCCTCCGTATTTGGCAAAAAAGATCATGCCATTATGCTCGACTGCCGCTCAATGAAACACAACTATATCCCATTAAAGTTAGATGGGTATAAACTTTTGCTTTTAAATACCAATGTAAAACATGCGCTTGCCGACTCGGCTTACAATAAAAGAAGGGCTCAGTGTGAGCAGGGGGTAGCTTGGGTAAAAGAGTATTACCCTAAGGTAACGACGTTGCGCGATGTAAATCTTGACATGTTGGAAGTACATGTCAAGCCAAAAGATGAAGAAGTGTTTACAAAATGCAGTTTTGTAGTTAAAGAAATCGGGCGTTTACTCACAGCTGCAGAACAACTTGAAAATGGTAATCTTCAGGGCTTAGGAAACCTGATGTTCGATACACATGAAGGTTTAAGCAAAGATTATGAAGTAAGCTGTAAAGAATTGGATTTTTTGGTTGATGCGGTTAAACCTTTAGATGATGTTCTCGGCGCCCGAATGATGGGTGGTGGTTTTGGAGGCTGTACCATTAATATTGTTAAAGAGGAAAAAATTGCCGATTTGATCGAAGAACTTTCTTCTAAATATTTATTGCAATTTGGTCTCAAGCTAGATGCTTACACTGTTCAAACTGATAACGGTACCAGTTTATATAATTAAATCTAAATAATCAAAAAGGACTACTGACCAAAATAAACCCATGAAAAACAATTTATTAGATACGAAAGATTATATTGTCTTTGCAATTTACTTCGTTATCGTAGCTGCTTACGGACTTTATATTTACAACAAGAAAAAATCAGAATCTACCGGCTCTAAAGATTATTTTCTTGCAGAAGGTTCTTTAACCTGGTGGGCAATTGGCGCCTCATTAATTGCATCTAATATTTCTGCAGAGCAGTTTATTGGAATGAGCGGTTCAGGCTTTAAAATGGGATTAGCCATTGCCACTTACGAGTGGATGGGCGCACTAACCTTAGTGGTGGTGGCCGTATTTTTCATCCCGGTTTATTTGAAAAATAAGATAGCCACCATGCCGCAGTTTTTGCATCAGCGTTATAATGGCACCGTTGCGATGATTATGGCCGTTTTTTGGTTATTGCTGTATGTGGTGGTGAACTTAACTTCTATCCTTTACCTGGGTGCCCTGGCCGTAAGCAGTATATCTGGTTTCGACCTTAGATTCTGTATGTATGCCATTGCACTTTTTGCCATCATTATCACCCTTGGCGGAATGAAAGTAATTGGCTATACAGATGTAATACAGGTGTTTTTCCTGATTTTAGGGGGCTTGGCCACCACTTATCTGGCATTAAACCTCGTTTCTACACATTATGGTACAAGCGGTGTATTTGAAGGTTACAGCTTGATGACGACTAAGGCGTCGGAGCATTTCCATATGATCCTAAAACCTGATAACGAAAATTATATTGATTTACCAGGCTTAAGCGTATTAATTGGTGGTATGTGGATCGTAAACCTAAACTATTGGGGCTGTAATCAGTATATCACACAACGTGCATTGGGTGCCAACTTAGAAACTGCACGTGGGGGGATCCTTTTTGCTGCTTTCTTAAAACTGTTAATGCCTATTATTGTAGTATTGCCGGGTATTGCCGCTTATGTGTTGTACAAAGATGGTGCCTTCCAGACAGAAATGCTTCAGGATGGGACTGTAAATCCAGACCGCGCCTACCCGGTATTATTAAACTTGCTTCCTGCCGGATTGAAAGGTCTTTCATTCGCCGCATTAACCGCCGCGGTAGTAGCCTCTTTAGCGGGCAAAGCAAATAGTATTGCTACGATTTTTACTTTAGATATTTATAAAAAGGTATTAAATGTTGATGCATCAGAGAAAAACCTGGTAATGACGGGTAAAATTTCTATCGGTGTAGCCATGTTACTTGGGGTAATAATTGCTCCATTTTTGGGTATCGATAAAAAAGGTGGTTTTCAATACATCCAGGAGTATACCGGTTTCGTGTCCCCAGGTATTTTTGCCATGTTTATTTTGGGATTCTTTTGGAAAAGAGCTACCTCCGGCGCAGCGTTATTTGCAACTATTGGAGGTTTCGGTTTGTCAATTCTACTTAAATTTTTACCTAAAATAACCGATCTTTCCTGGTTATCTGGAATGGGATTTTCTGTTAAAAATGCTGATGGAGTTTATGAAATTCCATTCTTAGACCGGATGGGATTTGTATTTGTATTTTGTATCATCGGTATGGTAATCATCAGTTTGGCAAGCAACAAAGCTAAGGCTGAAGCTAAAGGATTGGCCATTGATGCTAAAATGTTTAAAACGACTACCAGTTTTGCAACAGGCGCTTTAATTATTATTGGTTTATTGGTTGCGCTTTATAGTGTATATTGGTAAGGTATAATTTATAAAATAGGAAGGGATAAGATCATTAGATTTTATCCCTTTTTTTTTAAAAAAAGCGCTTGTTGACAGATCCTGAAACACCGGTCCGACCGGCCGGGCGGAAGTTCAGAATTGACGATTCCCATTAACCTTAGTATTAATGTTCTTAATGCCTTAACGATAAATACTGCCAGTTAAAGATTCTGGAACAGTTCAGGAATGCGTTTTCTTCCTCGCAATCGTTATGCTGATCCGATAGCTAGCTATCAGATTTATTTCAGCATCCTTTGTTAATAAATTACTTAGCACTGATTGTTGTTTACCATTAGTAATAACCAACTACTTATCCTCTTCCGTAGCCAGTTTCTTCACCAACCAGGGTAAAGTAAGTCCTTGTACGATGAGGGTAAACAGTACAACCACTACTGATATAAATATAATGGCATTTCGTTGGGGAAATGCACTTCCATCCGATAAAGTAGCGGGTAACCCAATCGCAATAGCCAAAGAAACAATACCTCTCATGCCCGACCAACTAATGATCAGGCTATTCTTAAAGTCCAGGAGCGCATCAGCCGTAATGCGGTGTTTCCCTTTCTGAAAAGCTTTTTGAAGATTAAATTTCTGCAAGAAAACACGTGCCATTCGCAATAACAGTGCGACCACAGTAATCACCAGCGAATAACCTATATAAGGCAGAATATCAGAACCGCTAATATTTTTATATACGTAAGGAAACTGTAAGCCTATTAATATAAAAATTAGCCCATTCAATAAAAAGATAATAATGTCCCAGATGTTTTTTGATTGATTTTTAAGCTGCTCCGGAAATACCTTGCTGCTAAACCTTGATATCCCCAGCCCTAAGATAACTACTGCAATAACGCCCGAAACATGTAACTGTTCAGCAATTAAATAGGTAACAAAGGGCATTAATAACATAAAGCTAATGGTGGCCAGCCTATTATCATGAATCTGCTTAACAATAAATGCTAAAATTGTCGACATCACCAGACCTGTTAAAAATCCACCCGCCATCAAAATCAGAAATTCAAGTGATGCTTTCCAAAATACAAAGGCTGTTCCGGTTACTGCAGCGACGGCAAAACGATAAGCTACCAGTGCAGAAGCGTCATTAACCAAGCTCTCACCTTCCAGAATAGTATTGGTTTTATGAGATAAACCTAAACCTTTTGTAATACTCATGGCAGCAACTGCATCAGTAGCGGATAGGATTGCACCTAATACAAAAGATACCGACCAGCTCATCCCGGGGATCATATAATGGGTAACTACAGCAATGCCGATTGCGGTAATAAAAACCAGCGAAATGGCAAGTGTAGAAATGGTATTGATATTGGTTTTAAAATCTTTAAATGAAATATTAAACGCGGCATCATAAAGCAACGGCGGTAGAAATATCAGAAATATAATCTCTGGATTAATATCAATTGGTGGCAATGATGGCACAAAACCTACTGCAATTCCTGCTATAATCAGTAAAATAGGATAGGGGATTTTAATCCGGTCTGCGATGGCAGAAAGACCAATCATTACAGCTAAAATAAATATTACAATGGCATAATTTTCCATATCTGTAAATCTGAATTTTAATCACTGTGGAAACAATTACTAAAGGATGTCGAAACCTTATTTAAGGGACTTTAATAACAGACAGTTAAAAGATTAGCGTTGTAACCTGGGCCTTTTATTTTTAAAAGTTTGGTTGGCATTAGGGTTGGGTTTTGGCTTGGCTGTTTTTGCGCCACTTTCCTCTTCAGATATTTTTACCGTAATGACATTACCTTTAAAGGTTTCACCATTCAAGGTAGATACGATGTTTTTAGCATCAGGAAGACTGTAAATTTCTAAAAATGCGTAACCTTTACATTTGCCCGTTGCCCGATCACGAACGACCTTAATTGTTTCAACCCTACCATGAAGGCTAACCCATATTGCCAAATCCATTTCTTGGATATTGTCAGGAAGGCCACCTATGAAAATCTTAACCATTATTCTTGTATTTGAGCGAACACTGAGGACTATATGATAAAAGCTGCATTGTTCTTTTAGGCTCGCAAAATAAGTAAAATGATGTTCTTACCCAAACTAAATTTTATCAATTTTATCCTATTTTATGATATTTTTTGGCGGAGAGGTTCACATATATTGATGTTGAATATTAGAAAACGTACATTCGCTTTCTAATCATCAAAAAAACACGCTAAAATATGAGCACCAATAGGCTAATTACCATACTTCTCTTTGCATCATTACTTTTCGCATCACCAATTATCCAGGCTAAAATTTCATTGCCTTCGGTTTTTGGCAATAATATGGTTTTACAGCAGAAAACGAACGCTGCAATTTGGGGTAAAGCTGATGCGGGTAAAGCAGTTAAAGTGACGGTTTCCTGGAATAAAATTAATTATGGTGCTATTGCCGATGCCAATGGCAATTGGAAACTGAAAATAGCAACGCCAGGTTACGGCGGTCCGTATACGATCAGCATTTCAGATGGGGAATTATTAGTACTCAAAAATGTATTAATCGGTGATGTATGGATCTGCTCTGGGCAGTCGAACATGGAAATGCCACTGGCAGGTTGGGGCAAAATTCTCAATAGCGAAAAAGAAATTGCCGCAGCCAATTATTCCAATATCCGTTTGTTGCAGGCAGAACATGTTACCAGCAATTTTCCACTTCCTGATGCGAAGGTTGCTAATGGCGGCTGGCAGGAGTGTAGCCCCAAATATATTGCCGGATTTTCCTCAACTGCATACTTTTTTGCCCGCGAAGTGTATGAAAAAACTAAAATCCCGATTGGACTGATCCACACATCCTGGGGAGGAACAGTTGCAGAAGCCTGGACAAGTGCCGAATCGTTAAAAAAGATGGCTGATTTCTCTGCAGCAGTTGATCAGATACAGAAAGTGGGTAAAAATCCATCACCAATTTCTTATGAAGATAAGTTAAGGAATTGGGTGAAAATCACTACTGACAAGGATTCAGGTAATCAAAGTGGAACCATGAATTGGGCATTACCAGTTTTAGATAATTGGAAAGGTATGACGTTGCCTACCTTATGGGAGGAAGCAGCACTTAAAGATTTTGATGGAGTGGTATGGTTTACAAAAAAGATTAACATCCCGAAAAACTGGAAAACAAACGGTGCGAAACTTAATTTAGGTACTATTGATGATAACGATATTACTTTTATTAATGGTGTGAAAATTGGCGAAACTACCGGGTATAATGTAGAGAGAACTTATCCTATCCCAGCTAATTTACTCAAAGTTGGCGAAAACATCATCACGGTTAGGGTATTTGATAGTGGGGGCGGCGGTGGATTATACGGTAATGCCAATGATTTAAATTTAACAAATGGAATGGAAAAAATTTTGTTGGCTGGCGAATGGAATTATAAAGTAGGTTTGAACTTTAAAAACATCGAGAAAAAGCCCTACGAAGAAAATGGCCCTAACAGGCCAACAGTTTTGTATAATGCCATGATCTATCCCTATCAACAATTCTCCATCAAAGGGGCTATCTGGTATCAGGGAGAATCAAACGCTGACAGAGCTTACCAATATCGTGTTTTGTTTCCGACTATGATTAAAGATTGGCGCCAAAAATGGGGGCAAGGTGATTTTCCTTTCTATTTTGTGCAGTTGGCTAATTACATGCAGGTTGATCAAACGCCATCAGCATCTGCATGGGCTGAATTAAGAGAGGCACAGCAAAAAGCATTGGCTTTGCCAAACACAGGCATGGCGACTATTATCGACATTGGCGAAGCAAAAGATATCCATCCTAAGAACAAACAGGAGGTAGGGAGAAGGCTGGCCTTAATTGCCCTGGCCAAAACATATGGACAAAAAATAAATTATTCAGGCCCCATTTATCAATCCAATAAAATTGAAGGAAAGCAGATCGTTTTAACATTTGGCAATAGCCAAAACGGATTAAAAACGGCAGATGGGGCGGAGCCAACTGGTTTTGCAATTGCTGGCGCAGACAAAAAATTTTACTGGGCAAAAGCAAGTATTAAGGGAAATCAGATTATCGTCAGTAGCGATCAGGTGGCAAATCCGGTAGCTGTTCGTTATGCATGGGGAAACAATCCGGTATGTAACTTGATCAGTAATGATGGCTTACCCGCATCACCATTCAGAACAGATAGTTGGCAGGGCATTACCTTTGGTAACAAATAGATTTAAACGTTGTCTTTTCTACGAACCTGAACGACTTATCTAGTTTAAGTTATTCAGGTTATTTTTTATTTGGTTACCATTAATCAATCGGTTTTGATATTTTTACTAAATCGTTTTATTAATTGGATATATTTCTTAGTTTTACCTTAATAGCATCTAACCAATAATCATTTTATGAGAAAAATAATAGTCCCGTTATGTCTACTGTTGTCTGGTTTATCCATTAGATACGCACGCGGACAAAGTTTAACCGAGTTTAATAGGATACCCCTAAAACATCAGGTTTATGCGCAGTTGCCTATAGGCAGTATCAAAGCCAAGGGCTGGTTGCTAAAACAGCTGGAACAGCAAAGAGATGGGGCAACAGGCATGGCCGAAGAGCTGTACCCTGAAAAAGATAATCTGGGTAAAGATACCGACTGGTTAGGCGGAGCGGGCGGCAGTTGGGAACGCGTGCCTTATTACGTAAAAGGCCTGGTTGCACTAGCCTACACATTAGATGATCCTATGCTAAAAGCGAAAGCACAAAAGTATATTGATTGGACGCTGAACAACCAGCAGGCTAGTGGATTATTTGGTCCACCTAAAATGAAAGATTGGTGGCCGCGTATGCCAATGATGTATGCTCTGCAAAGTTATTATGAGGCTACAAATGATAAAAGAGTTATCCCTTTCCTCTCCAAATACTTTAAATATGAGCTAAATCACCTCGATGCCGATCCTTTAAGCGAGTGGGCTAAAGCAAGAGCAGGCGATAACATGGAAATTGCCATTTGGCTTTACAACAAAACCGGCGAAAATTATCTGTTAAAGCTTGTAGAAAAGTTAAAACAACAGGCCTACCCATGGATTGATATTTACACCAACAATGGATTTTATTTTTTTGGTGATGATTTTCAGCCAAAACATATGGTTAATGTGGCGCAGGCCTTAAAATTTCCAGTGGTTTATGCCCAACTTCAGGATCTTCCTGTTAACCTTCAGGCATTTACTAAGGGCATTAATCATATTATGCACGACCATGGTCAGCCGGAAGGTTTAGGTTCAGGAACTGAATTTTTGGCGGGTACCAGCAGCATAGAAGGAGTAGAAACCTGTACCGTAGTAGAGTGGATGCAGAGTTTAGAAACGGCTGCCAAGGTTATTCATGATGTGAAAATTGGCGATCAGTTGGAAAAAGTGGCTTTTAACGCATTGCCTGCCCAGTTTAGCAGAGATTTTAAAAATCATTCTTATTACACATTGCCCAACCAGGTGCAAAGTATCTATGGCGAGCATGGCTTTAATCAAGATTATGCTACCGGTATTCTATCCAGCCCATACTCTGGCTTTGGCTGCTGTCGCTATAATATGCATATGGGCTGGCCTTATTATCTAAAAAATAGTGTTGTGGCTACGCCAGAGAAAGGTTTGGCCGTAATTACTTATGGGCCTATGGAGATAGAAACTATAGTTGCCGAAAATAAAAAAATAAAAATTACCGAAGAGACCAATTATCCTTTCGAAGAACAGATCAGACTAAAAATAGCGCTTGCTGAATCCGCATCTTTTCCCTTAATTTTGAGAATTCCCGCATGGAGTGTGAAGCCACGCGTTAGTTTAAACGGAGTGGTGTTAAAAGGTGTAAAAGCCGGAGAGATGTTTGTCATAAACCGGAAATGGGAAAATAATGAACAGTTGGAGCTTAACTTTCCAATGAAGATCGTTACCAGCAAACAGGTAAACAATTCTATAAGTGTTGAACGTGGCCCGATTGTTTATGCACTGAACATTAAGGCAGCAAGCAAGATAACAAAAACGCACACTGTTGCAGGCTTTGCCGATTACGAAATTCGCCCACAATCGGCATGGAATTATGGTTTAATGATCGGTAAGAGTGGCTTGAGCAATGCCAGTTTACTTCGATCAGAGATGCCTGAAAACCCGTTTATAGCAGCCGATGCGCCGCTTAAAATAAAGGTGCAGGCCAAAAAGATTCCATCATGGGGTTTAGATTACAATAAGATTGCTGCTTTTGATGTACCATATAGCCCAATTGCATCAGCAGAGGACGCCGAAGAAATTGTATTGGTACCGTATGGATCTGAAAATATCCGTTTAAGTTGTTTCCCTGTTATCGGTCAACCCAAAATGGTAAATAAAACCCTGGTCGAAAATTTTGATCGTGGAATGGCCAACAGCTGGGTTTTTTATGGTGGTGGTTGGTTTTGGAAAGATGGTCAAATGAATGTTTCTTCAAATCCGGGTTCCGGTGGTTTTGGAATAAATGGATCTAAATATGTAGCTAACGGAACAGATTTTAAAGATTTTGTTTATCAGGCAGATGTTAAAATCAATACTACAGGTGATGCTGGTTTAATGTTTAGGGTAGCTAAACCTGCTATAGGGCCAGATGCTTACCAGGGCTACTATGTCGGTTTGGATCAAGCCAATGGAACCATCGTATTTGGAAAAGCCAACGGACAAACATGGACAGTAATAAGTTCAAAAAAATATCCTGTTGAAATGAATAGGATATATACCTTAAAGATAGCTGCTAAAGGTACTAAGTTTGATATTTATATAAACGGATCCGCTAAGGCTGTGCTTTCAGCAACAGATAATCAATATGAGTCAGGCAGCATAGGATTAAGAACATATAAAGCATTGGCCAGCTTCGACTCAGTAAAAATTAACACCTTTTAACATCAGTACATAGCCAGCTAAAACTTTACGGCAAGGAATTTGCTAATGCAGTAATAACAAATAAAGTAATATTATGAAATTATACAAATCAATTCCCATAATGCTCTTTACCCTGACGCTTGCCGCAGGTTGCGTTAGCAATAAGAAATATGCCGAACTTCAGGATACTTATGCGAAGTTAAGAGAAAGAAATCAGGAACTCAGCAATAAATATCAGGATAGTCAGCGTGAACTTAGCGGAAGCACCAGCAGGGTTAAAAGTTTAGAGGAGCAGATTGCATCAGAAAAGGCCAATGTAACAGCACTACAGGAAGCGTTGAACAAATGTTTAAATTCTAGCAGCCAGGGAAATGTAAATATCTCGAAACTGGTTGATGAGATTAATAGTTCAAATAAATACATCAAACAATTGGTAAACGCCAAAAATAAAAGTGATTCCCTTAATATGGTCTTGACTAACAATTTAACACGGTCGTTAAGCCGTGAAGAATTAGGTGATGTTGATGTACAAGTACTTAAAGGTGTAGTGTATATCTCTCTTGCTGATAATATGTTATATAAATCTGGTAGCTATGAAGTATCAGATAAAGCAGGCGAGACTTTAAGCAAGATTGCCAAGATTATTAAAGATTACGACACTTATGATGTTTTGATAGAAGGTAACACGGATAACGTGCCAATTTCTCAACCGAATATACGTAATAACTGGGATCTAAGTGCTTTACGTGCCTCATCTGTGGTACAGGTATTACAAAACAAATATGCTGTAGATCCTAAGCGTTTAACCGCTGGCGGACGTGGGGAATTTAATCCAATCGCAGATAACTCAACCGCAGGTGGTAAGGCAAAAAATAGACGTACACAAATCATCATTACGCCTAAATTAGACCAGTTTATGGATCTGATCGGGAAAGCGCCCGAGCAATCACAAAAATAGCGCCTGACTAAAAAATAGATAAAGGGTTGAAATTAATTTTTCAGCCCTTTTTAATTTATTTTCTTCTTCTTTTTAATGTCATTCTGAAAATCCCCAAAAAGTAAGAATTTTATGATTTGATCAAAAATTATGCTTGATGTATCAAAAAAGTAGTTACCATATTGAAGTGCAAGGACGTAGTTTAGTAGATATTTATTTTCATGGGTAACTAAATCAATAAAGATTAAGATATTAAATTATACAGTCAGAATGGTTTTTGGTTATTGCTTACTTAAATAGGTAGACTGAAATGAAATATAGAGCCTTTTCCTATTTTACTTTCTACCCATATTTTTCCTTTATGCCTTTCAATTACCTCTGCGCAAATATATAGTCCCACGCCAAAGCCTGCAATAGTTTTGGTGTCCGGACTTTCTACGCGATAAAAACGGTCAAAAAGCCTGGGTATATCATTTTCTCTAATGCCCATGCCTTCATCTTCTACACTCACTACTGCATAATCTCTTTGGATTTCGCATTTTATTGCAATCAGGGATTCTTTTCTAGAGTATTTTAGTGCGTTGCCAATCAGGTTATTCACCACGCTTCCAATTTTTTCAATATCGGCATATACCATTAATTCTTCAGGGCCAAGTAGCTGGATAAAATGGCTTGGTGAAACCATTCTGGTTTCTTCAGCAATGGTAGTAATGAGTTCAATAAGGTTAAAATTCGTTTTGTTCAATAATATTTTGCCGGATTCCAGTAAGGAAACGTTCAGAAAGCCATCAATCATTAACGACATCTTTTTCAATTGAACATTTATCTTATCAAGTATCTGCGCAGGTAACACATTATCTATTTCTTTAAATTTATGTTGTAAAAGTTGCACATAGGCGCTTAAGGAGGTTAGAGGAGTTTTAAGTTCATGACTTACCATCCCAATGAAATCATTTTTCCTTATCTCATCCTGTTTGTGTTCAGTGATATCCAAAATGGCGCCAGCTATATAAACAGCTTTTCCATCTTCATTATAATAGGCCTTACCTGCAGTCCTTATCCACTTGCGCTGTGCATTGTTGCCTTTTAAACTAATTTGGTATTCGATGTTAAAAGCATTATGGTTATGTAGTGCACGTATTATACCTCTGGTAAGATGCCCCATATCTTCCGGGCAGATCATTGATTTGGCTTCCTCAATATCTAGTCTGTTATGCTCAAGTTCATAGATCTGTTGCGCCCGCTCTGATAAAAGTACCTGCTTGTGTGATAGGTCGATATTCCAGGAACCCATCTCAGAGGCATCCATAGCTATTTTCAGAATGTCTTTAGCTTTGAGAAGTTCCTTTTTAAAGTTTACCTGCTCTGTTATATCTTTAATGATCACCAGAATTCTGGTTACTTCGTTTTTATCATTTTTTAAAGGTTCGTAAAGAGCGATAAAATAACCATCTGAAACTGGCGAGAAGAGTTTCAGTTCATTAATTGTTAAAGGCTGTTTATTTTTGAAAATATCTTTTATGCGTTTTACAAGTACTTGTGTTTGAAATTCCGGCTTTGCTTCTTCTAAAGATATTCCGATAACTTCTTTTCTACTTTTACCCCAAAGTTTTAATATGTTATCATTTGCATACTCTGTAATAAGTTCCGGACCTTTTAAAACACACATCCCTAATGGCGCCTGCTCAAAAAAGCCCCTAAAGCGTGTTTCGCTTTCTGAAAGTTCAAGTAAAATATGGTCGATGTCATTTTCACTAACGGGGACTTCCTGTAATGAACAAATGAGATATTCAACCGGGCGATCATTTTGTAGCACCGGCGAGAATTCCAGTTCCCATTTTACATTTGGCGAGTTCGAATAAATTGGATGAATAATCAAGCGCTGCTTTGTTCCGAGCTCGCTTATTTTTTGAACTGTTTTAATCAACGTATTTTTTTCATCTTCAGGTAATAGATTGGGAATCATATCGATATCATAGAATTTTGATTCTCCACCAATCCGTGTGATCAAAGCCCGGTAAGCATCGTTATGTTCTACTACCACCAGTATCGGCCTTATTTTAAAAATGATTATTGGATTTGTAGAATGTTTTAATAATGCCTTTAAGAATGGCGAAGCTAATTCTATCATAAAACCTGAGGTGATCTTTCCCAAATATAATCGTTAAACACCTAATTCCAATTGCTTTGTATTTAATTTATAATACAATATAGTAAGAATTATATGATTTTTATAAGAAATGTGCATTCCTTATGGTTTGATAGACTGAAGCTGTCAACGAAACATTTAACAAATGGGTATTAAGAAATTACAACTTTCTACGCTACGAATTAAAATGTTCATAGCGTTAAGTTGTATATATGGCGCAAACCGTTTGGCGTCGGATGATTTTGATGTTAGGATAACTTCAAAAAAATGTAAATTTAAAGTCATGAATATTGTAAAAATTGATAATAATTAGACATTATCTGATTATATGGACTTATTTATACTACAAAATTACTCTTGATTTTATTCTAAATTACGTCTTTATAACTTTGCAAAAAGTTTTTTAGTGATTTTATTTAAAATTATTTTGCTGATTATCAGATCATTGGGATCAAATTTTAGGTTAATCATTTTATTTAAGTGATTTTATCTCCCTCATTTATATTTTTTTAAAAAATTATATATATTTGTTCTTACCCTTTCGAGGGTATGTTTTTCATAGGTAGATGTAGGGTCAGAACATTGTTCTGGCCCTTTTTTGTTTTAATGAGTGTAGATAAACTATTTTTGTAGCATGACGAAAAAGAAAGTAATTGTTGCGGTGACAGGTGCCAGTGGTGCTATATATGCAAAGGTTTTGTTTGATCAGTTATTAAAATTGAAAGACCAGGTTGAAGCTGTTGGCATAGTGATGAGCGATAATGCAAAATCAGTTTGGCAATTTGAGCTGGGAAATCAGGATTACGAACATTTTAAAGACTTTACCTTTTACAACAAAAATGATTTTAATGCCCCTTTTGCATCAGGATCGGCTAAATACGATACAATGATCATCATTCCTTGTTCTATGGGCACTCTTGGTAGGGTAGCGCATGGGATATCTAACGATTTAATTTCCAGGGCGGCAGATGTGGTGTTAAAAGAACGGAGAAAATTAATAGCTGTAGTAAGAGATACCCCATTCAGTCTAATTCATATTAACAATATGAAAACGGTTACTGAAGCCGGTGGGATTATTTGTCCTGCGAATCCATCATTTTACAGTTTACCAAAAACACCAGAAGAAGTTGCGGGAACGGTAGTGAGCAGGGTGCTGGACTTGGCTGGTTTTGAGCAGGAAAGTTATCGCTGGCAGGAGAAATAGTTTACAGTGTGCAATTCGCAGTTTGTAATTAACTTAAGACTTAAAACTACCAGTAGCTTTGTTAACAGACTGTAATTTACATTTAATCTCTAATTCCATATCTCCATACTCAAATCTAATTTCATATCTTTGCAACTTCAATGAAAAAGGTCGCATTTTATACATTAGGTTGTAAACTCAATTTCTCTGAAACCTCAACTATTGGTCGGTTATTTACAGATGCTGGTTATGCTGTTGTAGAATTTCAGGATCAGGCTGATGTTTATGTAATTAATACCTGCTCCGTTACCGAGCATGCTGACAAAAAATGCCGTAAAGTTGTTAAAGAAGCTTTAAAATATTCACCAAATGCCTTTGTAACCATTGTAGGTTGTTATGCCCAGTTAAAACCTCAGGAAATTGCCAAAATAGAAGGTGTCGACATGGTTTTAGGTGCTGCAGAAAAATTCAGAATTGTTGAATATATTGACGATTTGACCAAAAAGCCAAAAGCACTTGTTCATCAGCAGAGTATAGAAAAAGTTAACCACAATTTTATTGCTTCTTATTCTATAGGCGATAGAACGCGTACTTTTTTGAAAGTACAGGATGGTTGTGATTATCCTTGTACCTATTGTACCATTCCGCTGGCGAGAGGTGCAAGCCGTAGCGATACTATTGAAAATGTAGTGAACCGTGCAAAAATGATTGCAGAAAGCGGTGTTAAAGAAATTGTATTAACCGGTGTAAATCTTGGTGATTTCGGAATTAGAAACGGGCAGCGGGAGGACAAGTTTTTTGATTTAGTGAAAGCATTGGACGAGGTAGAGGGAATTGAAAGAATTCGTATTTCATCTATTGAGCCAAATTTATTAAGCAACGAAATTATAGAATTTGTGGCCACTTCGAAAAGATTTGTTCCGCATTTTCATATCCCCTTACAATCTGGTTCTGATAAAATTTTAGGATTAATGCGTCGTCGCTATCGGAGTGATCTGTATGTAGAGCGTGTAGCTAAAATTAAACAGGTCATGCCAAACTGTTGCATCGGCGTAGATGTAATTGTAGGATTTCCTGGTGAAACGAAAGAAGATTTCCTGGATACCTATCAATTTTTAAACCAGTTGGATATTTCTTATTTGCATGTATTTACTTATTCTGAACGTGAGCTAACAGTAGCAGCTGAAATGAAAGGCGTTGTGGCAGGAAGCGAACGGAATGAGCGCAGTAAAATGCTTCATATCTTATCTGATAAAAAACGAAGGGCTTTCTACGAATCGCAAATTGGTACCGAAGGAGAGGTACTTTTTGAGGCTGATCAAAAATCTGGCTATATGCACGGCTTTACTAAAAATTATGTAAAGGTACGCGCAAAATACGATCCCGTTATGGTAAACGAATTGAAAGCAATTAAGCTTTTAGAAATTACTGCTGATGGAGAAGTAGAGGTGGCCGAATTGGAAACCATTCACACGTACCACTAGGTTAGTCCGGAATCTTCAGTCCATAGTCTCCAGTTTACAGTCAAAAGTCTTCAGTGCAGCGTTCTTTAGTTTAAAGTATTCAGTTAACTATTCTTTGCTGTCATTCTGAACGCAGTGAAGAATCTTTTAGGAGGAAGATTTAAAAATGAATGATGGAAAAGATATACTATTGTTTATGCATTATTTCTCTTGTAGATTTAGCCTTCCAACTTCGGTCTTTCCGCTTTGGTCTTTACTCTTTCTTTCCTATCTTCGCAACAAAATATTTCTATGTTTCCTACCGTTTCGCATTTTTTAGAATACCTTTTCGGTATTAATTTACCGCTTCCATTTAATACATTCGGTGTTTTTGTAGCGCTCGCATTTGTTGCTGGTTACTGGGCTTTTACCAAAGAACTCATGCGTAAAGAGGCCCTAGGTATACTTCATCCAATTAAAAAGACCATCATATTAGGTAAACCGGCTACTACATCAGAGTTGATTATGAACGGCCTTTTTGGTTTTGTCATTGGTTACAAGCTGGTTCATGCATTATTAAATTATAAGCTTTTTGTAAACGATGCCCAGTCGGTTTTGATGTCGACCCAAGGAAATATAATAGGTGGTTTGTTTTTTGCTGGTTTGTTTGCTTATTGGGACTATAGTGAAAAAAATAAACATAAGTTAGATAAACCAAAAGAAACACAGGTAACTGTTCACCCATATCAGATCATGAGTAACCTGATTGTTTGGGCTGCTATTTGGGGATTTCTTGGTGCAAAATTTTTCGATAATCTGGAATACTGGGATGATTTTGTTCAACATCCTATAGAACGCTTATTATCTTTTAGCGGTTTAACTTTTTATGGTGGCTTAATCTGCGGTGGTGCAGCGGTATTGATTATTGCAAAGAAAAACGGCATTAAGCCTTTACATATGCTTGATGTAGGCGGACCAGGCATGATGCTAGCTTACGCAGTTGGACGTATTGGCTGCCACATGGCAGGTGATGGCGACTGGGGCATTGTAAATCCAAATCCAAAACCGTTCTCCTGGCTGCCAGATTGGTTATGGTCTTACAACTACCCAAATAATGTGGTGGGCGAGGGGATTCCGATTCCAGGCTGTACAGGTAAGTTTTGTAATGAACTGGCACAAGGCGTATACCCAACACCACTTTATGAAGTTATCATCTGTTTAATCCTTTTTGCTTTTCTATGGAGCATTAGGGATAAAATAAAAGCACCTGGTTTAATGTTTGGCATTTACATGATCTTAAATGGTCTTGAACGTTTCTGTATCGAGTTGATCCGTGTAAATTCAAAATATCATGTTTTTGGTTTATCTTTTACGCAGGCAGAAATGATTTCGACATTTCTGGTTTTAGGTGGCATTGCTTTAAGTGCTTATGCTTTAAGGAACAAGAACCAGCTGGCCAAATAAACACCCTATAAATTCATTTAAAATCCAACAACAGCCTTGTTCTGTTGTTAAATAGTTATGAATTACGAATTACTATGCAATAAAATCATCTCTGTTGTTAAGCTTACTGGAAATTTCATCCGTAAAGAAGCTATGCAGTTTGATGTTCAGAAAATAGAATATAAAGGATTGAACGATATGGTTTCTTATGTTGATAAAACAGCAGAGCAGAAACTTGTTCAAAACCTGGAAAAGTTAATTCCTGATGCAGGTTTTATCACTGAAGAAAAAACCATTAACCGTATTGGGAAAACCTATACCTGGATCATTGATCCTTTAGATGGTACAACCAATTTTATCCATGGCATTCCTGCCTATGGTATAAGTGTGGCGCTTTATGAAGATGGACTGCCTGTAATAGGAGTGGTTTACGAATTGAACAGAGGCGAAATGTTCTATTCATATAAAGGCGGACCTGCCCTGATGAATAAAAAGGAAATTAAAGTTTCCAGCAATCCTGATTTAAAATCAAGCCTTTTAGCAACAGGTTTTCCATATTATCAGTTTGATAAACAGGAGAAATACTTAAGATTGCTAGCCGAGATGATGCAAAAAAGCCATGGAGTTCGTAGGATTGGTGCAGCGGCGATAGATTTGGTGTATACAGCTTGCGGACGTTTTGATGCATTTTTTGAATATAACCTTCAGCAGTGGGATTTTGCGGCGGGATGTTTCATTGTTCAGCAAGCTGGTGGAGAAGTGTACGATTTCTCCGGAGGTACTGACTATTTTGAGAAAAGAGAAATTTTGGCTACTAATGGTAAACTCACTGTCGAAATGTTAGAAGCGATTAAAAGGCATTTTTAAAGGCTTTCTTCATTTTGATAATGAGAGTAAACGAAGAAGGGTTTTCAAAAATAGAAACAACTGTAGTTAATATTTCTGTGTTCATACAAAGATCATTCATTCGAAAGGCGGTATTTCTGTTATATAGAAGCATTATAACTATTGATTTGAAATAGCTTAGATAATTCACTTATAATCTAAAAAACACTCTTAAGGCAAAAGAGAAGGAATATTATAATGCTAAAGCCGACAAGAAGCCTGGAATAATATTCACGGATAAAAAGTCCACATAAAATGAGTAGATCATCATCTACATTGGTGTGCAATATGCCACTTCCTGTTGAAGCATTGAATAAAATCTGTTTATCGCGATGATTATTTAAAGACCACCGTCTTAACCAGCTGTTTTGAAAACTCCAGTCAAAAGTATCGCCGGAAGCGAATACAACTTTAGCCTGAAAACGAATCCAATCGTAAGTAATGATTGCTAAAACTCCATGCTGATTGTTCAATAACTTCGTTTCAGGTTTAGAAAAACCTTCGCTTTTAAACAGGTAAATACCACATTGCGTAGTAGCGATTGCAGAATTTTTCCATGAAATAAAATTCAGCGAAAACTTTAATAAGCCGTTATTAAATGCTTGATAGTTACTTTCAAATAAACCTTTTCTCCAACTCAGTATCTTTTCCATCTCACAAAGATTTAATTTACATGATTAATGATGACGAAGCGTAGATGTGGTAATCACCGGAACAATACACATCATCAAAAGAAAGGCTTGTCTGTTATAAGCCTGCTTGATAAATAAACCCGCAATTATCAATAATTCATTGTCTGTATCGGAAGATATTGACCCGCTATTACTGCTAGAATGATACATAATGTGTTCATCTTTATAATTGCTTACCGTCCATTGGGATTTCCAGATGCCGGTCGCTTTCCATTCGTACTGTTCTCCGCTATTTAAGCTAATTAGTGCTTTCGATTTCCAGCAGTCGTAATTAATGACCGCAACAACTTCATTTGTTTTACGATCGATTACCTTGGTACTTGATTGCCAGAATCCCTCGTTAACAAACTGATAGTTTTGATCTTCAAACACACCTTCTGCACTTCCCTTCCATATTCCGAAAGTTATGGCTCCCTTTTGCAGCCCATCTACAAAGAGTTTAAAATTACCGCTAAACCAATCGCTATTCCAGTTGATCAATTTTGACATTTTATTTTGTTTTATTTTAGATGCCAGTTGGCTGAAGTTGTTACAATAAATAAGTGCTTATGGTTTGTAAGCACTTTTTTAGTTAGCAGTTTTCAATTAGCAGTTTCAAGTTTACGATTGCAGTTAACCGATTTGAACAATTAACCAGTTTCCAGTTTATAATTACCAGTTTTCGATTGTCAGTTAACTAACTTCAACAATTCATTTCTAACCATCTGTAACTGACCAATGGCTAATGAACTATTGAACCAATTAAAAATTCGGTTTAAGCACATATTTATCGTAGAAACGGAAAATATGTTCTGCGGCTTCCTCTGCCGTATCAACCAATCTAAAAAGGTTTAAATCTTCTTCATGGATATTATGTTCTTTTTGTAACATGGTTCCTTTAATCCAGTCAATTAATCCGCCCCAATAATCAACACCCACCAATACGATTGGGAAACGGGCTATTTTGCCGGTCTGGATCAGGGTTAAGGCTTCAAATAGTTCGTCCATTGTGCCAAATCCCCCTGGTAATACCACGAAACCCTGGCTATATTTCATAAACATGACCTTGCGCACAAAGAAATAATCGAACTCCAGTAACTTATTATGATCGATATATTTATTGTGGAACTGCTCAAATGGTAATTCAATATTTAAACCTACAGATTTCCCGCCATTGGTATGTGCACCTTTGTTACCCGCTTCCATAATACCTGGGCCACCTCCCGTAATTACACCGTAACCTCTATCAGTCAATAACTTACCACACTGTTCGGCCAATTGATAGTATCGGTTTGTTTGAGCAGTACGTGCAGAACCATAAATGGTAACGCATGGACCAATTTTAGCCAATTTTTCAAAGCCGTCCACAAATTCGGCCATGATTTTAAAAATTTGCCAGGAATCGGTTACTTTAATTTCCTGCCAGTCTTTATTTTCAAAAGCACTTCTAATTTTTTCTTCACTCGTCATATAAAATAATGCTAAATATTAAAACCTGGTTTGTGCGTCAGTCTTTTTGCTAATGAACAACAAACCTATAAAAGTGATTAAACCGTTAATTAAAATCAGTTCAACACTAAAAACATATCCACCTAAAATCGCGGAAGAATTGCTTGCAAGCAAGTAACATAAAAAAGGCGATAATAAGCAAACTATCGGGACTAATTTATCGTGGAGACCCCGTTTTTTTACAAACAATCCAAAACTATACAAACCCAAAAGCGGTCCATAGGTGTAAGAGGCGATAGTGAAAATCAAACTTACAACCGATGAACTGTTCAGCGCATTGATCACGATAATCACCATGAACATCAAAATAGAGAAGGCTACGTGTACCGTATGGCGTTTTTTTACAGCATCCTTAGCATTTACATTTTCTTTTTTAGCCATGCCTAAAAAGTCGACACAAAATGAGGTAGTTAAGGCAGTAAGGGCTGAATCGGTTGTAGCAAATGTGGCTGCGGTTAAGCCCAGCATAAAAATAATGGCCGGTACAGCGCCAAGGTTGTTCAGCGCAATTTCGGGGAATAACAAATCTGTACGTGGTTTACCCGTGATGTGATCTAAAGGAATATCAATGCCATTCTTTGCGGCGAAAATGTATAACAATGCGCCTACACTTAAAAAGAAAACATTTAAAATTACAAATACACCAGTAAAGGTGAACATGTTTTTCTGTGCTTCTTTAATGGTACTCATGCTCAGGTTTTTCTGCATCAGATCTTGATCTAAGCCCGTCATGGCAATGGTTACAAAAATACCGCCAATAAACTGTTTACTGAAGTAAAATTTATTGGTTAAGAAATCATTTAAGAAGAATATTTTAGAATAACTGCTGCTTTTTATGGTTTCGAATGCCTGTGGAATGCTAAAATCAAGACTGTTGCAAATAAAATAAATAGTAAGGAAAACCGAAAGCACCAGGAAAAATGTCTGCAAAGTATCCGTTATAATAATGGTTTTCAGTCCGCCTTTAAACGTATAAGACCATATCAAAGCCAACGAAATGAGCACCGTTAACCAGAATGGGATACCATAATTGTCAAATATAAAACGCTGTAAAACAATTACCACAAGGTATAACCTGGTTGCAGACCCTAAAGTTCGACTCAATAAAAATATCGAAGCGGCTGTTTTGTAGCTATAATAACCTAATCTCTTTTCAATGTAACCATAAATAGAGGTTAAGTTCATCCGGTAGTAAAGCGGCAGCAAAACGGTAGCTATAATGATGAAGCCAACCGCGTTACCCAGTACAAATTGGAAATATTGAAACTGGTTTCCGCTGGGAGCACCAACTTCTCCAGGTACCGAAATAAAAGTAACACCAGAAAGCGCGGTTCCAATCATTCCAAAAGCCACTAAGTACCATTTAGAATTTCTGTTGGCAACAAAGAAAGTGCTATTGTCTGAAGATTTTTGAGAGGTTACAAACGAAATGATAATCAGTAGCAGAAAGTAACCAATTAGAAAACATAAGAGAATGGTTGGTGACATAGTTTTGTTTTAAGCTGATAAATGTAAAGAAAACTATCAAATCAAGCAATATTCTTGTTAGTCCGAAGTCGGAAGTCCGGAGTCGGAACTCAAAACGCCTATAACCCATTATCAGATACTTAAATAAATATACAGATGATCAATAAATGTTGTTCAGTTTTCAATTGGAAATTTGCAGTTTCCGTTGGCCATGAACTATTAACCAGTAAACTATTGACCAATGAATCAATATCCAGTTTAGTTGGCAGCTTGCAGTTACCATTTAATATGAATCATCAAGCCATCAACCATGGACCATCAAACCATTGGCCAATAAACCATTGACCATTGACCAATAAACCATCAACAATGAACCGTCAACCATGGACCAATAAACCATCGACCATTTGACCAAAAACCAATGGCTATTGAACAATGAACCTTTTTAGCTATTTTTGTATCATGAATTTTTCATCCAAACTGCTCGAAGATGCGGTAAACGAATTCTCAAAACTTCCTGGTGTAGGGCAAAAAACAGCTTTACGTTTGGTATTACACCTTTTGAACAAGGAGCAGGAGGAGGTAAATCAGTTTGGTAATACGTTTATAAAACTTAAACAACAGATTAAACACTGCAGTACCTGCCATAATATTTCTGATTATACAGTATGTGAAATCTGTACTTCGATAAAACGGGATAAAGAAACCATTTGTGTTGTAGAAGATACCCGGGATGTAATGGCGATTGAAAATACGGGACAATATTTTGGTGTATACCATGTTTTAGGTGGTTTAATTTCGCCAATGGACGGCGTGGGACCCTCTGATCTGTTTATTGATGGTTTGGTGGCCAGGATGGCAGCAGGAGGGATTAAAGAAGTAATTTTGGCTTTAAGTCCCAATATGGAAGGTGATACTACTTTGTTTTATCTCTATAAAAGACTAAAGGAATTTAATGTTCCCGTAACCACCATTGCGCGCGGAATTGCATTTGGAGGCGAACTCGAATATACCGACGAAATTACACTGGGCCGATCGATCATTACTCGGGTGCCTTACGAAACCGCGATGATGAAATAACTCAGTATCAAGTACAAAATAGCAAGTATCGTGACTCATATTATTTGCATACATCTTGATACTTGATACTCACTACTCGATACTCACTACTCGATACTCATTACCCAATACTAAATACTTACTACTAAAATCTTGATACTTAATACCTGCAACTACAAATGAACCTAAAAAATAAAGTTATCATCATCACCGGTGCATCGAGCGGAATTGGAAAAGCCTGTGCCGAAGAATTTGCCAAGCGTGGTGCGAATCTGGTTTTAGCTGCCCGTCAATATGTAACCCTCTGCGAAATTACTGCTGATTTGGAAAAAAAATATGGGATCAGAGCGGTTGCAGTACAAGCTGATGTGAGTAAAGAAACCGATTGCGAACTCATCATCAAACAAACGCTCGTTTCCTTTCAAAAGATTGATATCCTGGTGAACAATGCCGGATTATCAATGCGTGCGCTGTTTAACGATCTGGATTTATCAGTGCTGAAAAACCTGATGGATGTAAACTTTTGGGGAACAGTATACTGTACCAAATATGCTTTGCCAGAGATTTTAAAAACAAAAGGAACAATAGTCGGCGTTTCTTCAATTGCAGGTTACCGTGGTTTGCCGGGCCGTACCGGTTATTCGGCTTCTAAGTTTGCCATGAATGGTTTTATGGAATCTTTACGTACCGAATTGCTTAAAACCGGTGTAAATGTAATGGTGGCCTGTCCGGGCTTTACCGCTTCCAATATCCGGGTGACGGCCTTATCAAAAGATGGTGCTGCGCATGGCGAAACCAGCATGGATGAAGGTAAAATGATGTCGTCAGAAGAAGTGGCAGGCATTATTGCCGATGGTGTTGAACAACGCAAACGTACCCTGATCATGACCGGACAGGGGAAATTAGCCGTTTGGATGAACAAACTTTTTCCGGCTTTTGTAGATAAAAAGGTTTTTGATTTGTTCGCGAAAGAGAAAAATCCGCTGATTAAAGATTAGCGTAAAGTGGTTAGGGGTTAGCGTTTAAAATAAGTGATGTATCGATACCTGATACTCGCATCTTGATACTCTGTTGATTTGAGGGTATTAATGTAAATTAGGTTAGGGTTTAGTGTGTATATAATATCTTGATACTTGATACTCTTGACTTAAATACTACCCAAAAGATCCACCCCCACCCCAATTTCGTTTATTAACCGTTGAGTTGAAAATCCTATTTATGTACAAATCCCTTGTTTTATTGATGCTCTTATTTCAAACGATACTTGCTACTGCGCAGGTTAAAAAGGTAAAAAATATCAATTATGCAGGCAATACCGACGAAGCAAATACGCTGAACATTTTTTACAAAAATGACAGCGTCAAAAATAAACCCGTTTTAATTTTTATTCATGGCGGCTCCTGGAGCAGCGGTAAAAAAGAAACTTATTGGTGGTTGGGTAGGAATTTCGCCCGGAAAGGTGTAGTTACAGTCATCATCAATTATCCTCTGGCACCAAATGTTCAGTATGAAAAAATGGGCTATGATTGTGCTTTGGCCGTAAAGTGGGTACGAGCGCATATAGCCGATTATACAGCGAGTAATGAAAAGATTTTTGTGATGGGACATTCTGCCGGGGCACATCTGGCTGAATTGATTAATGCAGATCCCAAATATTTTAAACAGGCTGGGATAGCAAATCCGATTAAAGGTGTAATTTTGAACGACCCATTTGGTTTGGACCTACACGAATATTTAACTACAGCCGAAAAAGACCATTTTTATTTTGATTTTATCCACACTTTTACCGACCGGCCTGCGGTTTGGAAAGCTGCTTCGCCATTAGCTTATGTGAACAATATTAAAAATCCACATCTACTCTTTTATGGTGGTAAAACCTATGGTGCCATTAAATTACAGACACCGAGGTTATACGAAAAGCTTAAAGCCAACCATATTCCCGTAGAGATAAAAGAAATTAAAGGCAAAAGCCATGTGCCGATGATTAGTCAGATGATTTTTGGAGGGAACCAGTTGTACAAGGATATTTTGGGTTTTATACAAAGTACATCTTTTTAAGATTTGTCAACTTATTCCTTTGGAGGGATGCCAGTAAGGCGGGATGGTATTATCATGAACAACGCTAGCTACCTAAACCTGACAATAGCGGAAATCCTTTTTGTTGTAGCAGCTTTATTTATACAAAGTACATCTTAAGATTTGTCAACTTTCTGGCCTCTTTGCTCTTAAAGTTGATGAATCTGAATCAGTTTTTAATTCCTGTCCGTTTGGAGGGGTGCCTTGTAAGGCGGGGTGGTCCCATTAGCACCGACCCAACCCACGTAAACCCGACATAGAATGGTCGTCATCTCGACTGTAGCGAAGCGGAATGGAGAGATCTATCAAGACAGATTTCTCGACTGCGTTGCACACCCCTCGAAATGACGGTATCGCTATGGAAATAAATATTAATAAGCTAGGCAAATAATAAAATCCTTACACCGCCGGCGTAATTTTATCCAACTTACTATAATCCATTACCATTTTACCTGCCTCGTTATGGTAATACATTTTTTCAAACTTTGCATCCATTTCTATTTCTTCATCCTGATAGCTGGTGCGCGTATGGATGGTTTGCGAAAAAGTATCATCAAAAGCCTTAAGTATAACGAAAACTTCAACCTCTGCCTGTTGAAGTTCTGTCAACGATTTTGCGTAAAAAGGACTTTCTTCGGTAATAGGGTGTACCAAAGTCCAGTTTAAAGACAGGATGCCGATTTTATCGCGTTCCAACGTCAAAGGATAGAACCTGCGCACATTTTTGCCATCTACGGTTTCATTGTACGACATTACCATCTGCACTTCGACCTCAATAAGCTGGTTACGGCGTAAATTAACTAAACGGCACATTAAACCATGACCTTTTTCGTAAGGTGCAATCACCATTTTTTTACTAAAACTCACTTTAGAAGTAGGCCGGCTAAAGCGCCCATACAGTAATCCTGTAGCCAATGCAAATGCCAACAGGCCAAGCATACTTTCGAAAGCAGCTAAAATACTGGTTGTAAATCCCTGTGGAGAAATATGACCATAACCCACCGTAGAAATGGTTTGAGCAGAAAAGAAAAATGCATCAAAAAAATGATCACGAAGAGTAAGACCTTTAGCGCCCTCTAAGTTTTCGATCCCAACAACATTGTACAATACTGCAAATAGGGTATTTACAATGAGGTAGGCTATCAGAATGACAAAGAAAAACCTCGGCCAGCTCATGGTGACCAGGCGGGTGTAGGTATCGTCAAACTTAAACCAGGGCAGGCCGGTACGCTCGATATTTGCTGAACCATCTGGGTTTAGCATGCGCTGGTTTTTGGTAACGGGGTTGGAACCGAAACCGAAATCATCATTAAACTGTACTTTTCTTTTAAAGAAAACCATATATTTTTAGAAAGATTTTGGAATATTAAAAAACAATGTCAATATTTGCTTTATACAAACATGATCATTAAAAACTTAAATAACAATTGGTGGTGGCATAACGAAATTCGTTAGGCAAATTCTATTGTTATATATTTTAAAATATTTTAAACACAATAAAGAGGATTGCCCAAAAAGCAATCCTTTTTTTTATGCCTTCCCCTCCCGTGGAGGGGTGTCCGTAGGACGGGGTGGTGAATAAATAATGGTTTGTTAAGACACAAACCTTGACATAAGATTTTTAAAGCGATCGTCATGCTGATCCGATAGCTATCGGATTTAGTTCAGCATCTACATGAAAGATTCTGAATCAAGTTCAGAATGACGATAAGAGTGATACAAAACATGAAAAAAATATTAAATCATTTATTTGAGAACAAAAGCTTTAGCAGGGAAGAGGCAAAGAACATTTTAATCTCCATCTCAGAGGGCGCATTTAATTCTTCGCAGATTGCCGCATTTATTACCGCTTATGCCATGCGGAATATTACCGTGCAGGAGTTACAGGGTTTTAGGGACGCCATGCTGGATATGTGTGTAAAGGTAGACCTTTCTAATTACGATCTGATTGATCTCTGCGGTACAGGTGGTGATGGGAAAGACACTTTCAACATTTCTACCTTGTCTTCATTTGTGGTAGCAGGGGCAGGACATCATGTAGCCAAACATGGAAATTATGGTGTTTCTTCGGGCTGCGGATCTTCCAATGTAATGGAGTACCTGGGATATAACTTTACCAATGATGAAGCTACTTTAAAACGCAATCTGGATGTGGCAGGCATTTGCTTTTTACATGCACCACTATTTAACCCGGCCATGAAAATTGTAGCTCCTATTCGCAAGGAGTTGGGCGTAAAAACATTTTTTAATATGCTGGGACCAATGGTTAATCCAGGGCAGCCAAAATACCAGATGGTAGGCGTTTTTAGTTTAGAACTGGCTCGTTTATATGCTTATTTATACCAGGATACCGATAAAAGTTACACGATTGTACATGCACTGGAAGGCTATGATGAAGTTTCGTTAACCTGTGATGTGAAAACCTTTTCGAATAAGGGCGAGCAGATTTTAACGCTTGATGATATGGGTTTTGAAAAAGTAGATGTAAATGCCATTAAAGGCGGTGACACGGTAGCATCATCAGCTAAAATATTTATGGATGTACTCAACGGCGAGGCAACAGATGTACAGAATAACGTGGTATTGTGTAATTCTGCATTGGCCATCCGAACCATCAAACCCGAACGCTCATTTGCCGATTGTTATTACGAAGCGGAAGAATCGCTAATGGGTAAAAAAGCTTTAAACAGTTTTAAACAGTTACTGGCATGTTAAAATTAAAGGTTTGCGGCATGCGTTTAGCTGCTAATATTGCTGCGGTGGCAGAACTGCAACCTGATTATTTGGGCTTTATTTTTTATAAAAAATCGCCAAGATTGATCAGTGATGTTTCTGCAGAATTGATTAAATACATTCCTGCTGAAATTAAAACGGTTGGTGTTTTTGTGAACGAGGATATTGAAAAGGTGAAAGAAAAAATAAACACATTGAAGTTAAAGGCTGTTCAGTTACATGGAGGCGAATCTCCAGAATATTGTGAAGCATTAAAATTTAGCTTTCCTGGTGTTGAAGTGATTAAGGCTTTTGGAATAGACGAAGATTTTGATTTTCCGGCTTTGGAAGCTTATTTAGGTACAACTGATTATTTTCTGTTCGATACTAAAACAAAGGAACATGGCGGATCAGGAAAAATATTCAATTGGTCTGTTTTAGACCGATTTACTTATGCTAAACCTTACTTCTTAAGCGGTGGAATTGGTTTGGAGCATACCACAGCCATTAAATGCATCAAAGATGATCGTTTATATGCATTAGATATTAACAGCCGCTTCGAAACTGAACCAGGTTTGAAAGATGCTGAAAAGATTAAAGAATTTATTAAAGAAATGAAGAAATAGATTGTTGTTCATAACCCTTGGTTTAAACCAAGGGGAAAAAGAAAAGAAATATGAAATACAAGGTAAACGAAAAAGGATATTACGGAGATTTCGGCGGTGCGTACATCCCCGAAATGCTTTATCCGAATGTAGAAGAACTGCGTCAAAATTATTTAAAGATCATTGCTGATCCTGATTTCCAAAAGGAGTTTCATCAGCTGTTAAAAGAATACGTAGGGCGTCCTTCGCCTTTATACCTGGCCAAAAGATATTCGGAACGCTACGGTGCCAATATTTTCTTAAAAAGAGAAGATTTAAACCATACCGGCGCGCATAAAATCAACAATACCATCGGACAGATTTTACTGGCTGAAAAGCTCGGTAAAAAAAGGATTATTGCCGAAACTGGTGCTGGTCAACATGGTGTGGCTACAGCCACTGTTTGTGCACTGCGTAACCTGGAATGTGTGATTTACATGGGTGAAGTAGATATTGAACGCCAGGCACCGAATGTGGCCCGTATGAAAATGTTGGGGGCAAAGGTTGTTCCGGCAAGTTCGGGGAGTAAAACTTTAAAAGATGCCACCAATGAAGCCATGCGCGATTGGATCAACAATCCGGTTGATACCCATTACATCATCGGTTCGGTAGTGGGGCCACACCCTTACCCTGATATGGTGGCGATTTTCCAGTCGATCATTTCGGAGGAAACAAAAAAACAATTATTAGAGCAAACTGGCAACGATCAGCCTGATTATGTTTTAGCTTGTGTGGGTGGAGGAAGTAATGCCATGGGCATGTTCTACCACTTTATGGATGATGAAAATGTAAAACTGATCGCTGTTGAAGCGGCAGGAAAAGGTGTTTCGAGCGGATTTTCGGCGGCCACCACTTACCTGGGCAACGAAGGTGTTTTGCATGGCAGCAGAAGTATTTTAATGCAAACGCCGGATGGACAGGTGGTAGAGCCTCATTCGGTTTCTGCAGGATTGGATTATCCTGGCATTGGGCCACAACATGCGCATTTGTTTAAAACAGGCCGCGGGCAATATGTTTCCATTACCGATGATGAAAGTTTGGAAGCAGGTTTATTGTGCACCAAACTGGAAGGTATTATACCAGCCATAGAAAGCGCACATGCCCTGGCTTATTTGGAAAAAATGGAATTTAAAGGTGGCGAAAATGTAGTGGTTTGCCTTTCAGGTCGCGGCGACAAGGATCTGGATACTTATATTAAATATTTTAATCTGTAGAAGAATCGGCATTGCGAGGTACGCAGCAATCCTACTACATTCGCTAGGAGGCTAACCCAAAGCATTAAGATTGCTTCGTACCTCGCAATGACGGAAAAAGAAAAAACATGAACAGAATCAAAAAACTCTTCCAGGAGAAGAAAAATATATTATCAATTTATTATACAGCCGGTTATCCTAACATTGGCGATACCATCCAGATTGCTGAAGCGCTGCAGAAATCAGGTGCTGATATTTTGGAAATCGGCTTTCCTTATTCGGATCCGGTTGCCGACGGACCGGTGATCCAGGCCAGTAGCAAGCAATCTTTAGATCAGGGTATGACGCTTAAGTTACTTTTTGAGCAGCTGAAAGAATTACGCAAAAATGTAACCATCCCCGTTTTGTTAATGGGTTATGTAAATCCAGTTTTGCAGTTTGGCGTAGAAAAATTTTGTGAAGCCTGTGCCGAAGTAGGGGTGGATGGTTGTATCGTTCCCGATTTGCCAATGGTAGAGTATGAGGAGTTTTATAAAGATTGCTTCGAAAAACATCACTTGAGCAACGTATTTTTGATTACGCCTCAAACTGCTGAAGAGCGTATTCGTAAAATAGATGGTTTAACCAATGGATTTATTTATCTGTTATCATCTTCGGCTACAACCGGTAAAAATTTAGAAGTAGGTGATACTACTGAAACTTATTTCAGTAGAATTAAAAATATGAATCTAAAAAATCCAACCATGATCGGTTTCGGGATTAGCGATAAACAAACTTTTGATAAGGCTTGTTCTTATGCCAATGGTGCCATTATTGGTACCGCTTTCGTTAAAGCCATTGCCGATGGAAATTTAGAAGAAAGCGTGGGTAATTTTATGAAGAAATTTAAGGATTAAAATCATATTTTCTTCAGTGATCGTCGTCTTGTGAAGTAGCGCAGTAGAGAATCTGGAAATAGATGTCTCATTAAATGTCTTTCACGAGATGACGATCATAATAAACTATCATTGATACATCTATCTTAGCATTTTCGGTCTAAAAAAGCTTGAAATGATAAGGTGATTCCATTATTCAATATCAATTCATCAATAATCCCGGAAATTTTCCGGGCATGTTGATAAACCATAAAATGCGTTCCGCTTTCGATCACGAAATCAGGAATTGCTTTTTTAGAATAGAGGATTTTGTCATTCGTGCCGTGGATGTGAAAAATCCTTTCCGGTTTAATCTTGTTTTCCCAGCTTAAAATACTTCCGATCGCCCATTTTAAAAAATGAGGGTCAGTATCTTTTATAATCCTGTTCAGTAATATCTTCTCACTGTTGGATTTTGTACCGAAATAATAGTGCTGTGTAAGTTTATTCGATGCTTTTAATAACTTCGCCGGAATTAAATTTAATAGTCTAAGTTTACCTGCAAAACGGTATAATGCAGGGAGATGACCGCTGAGCATCGTGCTGGATATAATAATGGTCGTTACAGGTTTTAACAATTTAGCCATTTCTACTGCAATCATTCCACCAAAAGATACACCTATTAGAGCAAATGGCTTACTCGTATCTATAATCTGGCTTAGCCGTTCAGCGTAAGCTTCAAGTGACTCATTTTTATGAGGATCTATCCAGTCAATGTGGATAATTTTGATTTCTTCACTAAGCGTTAATTTTGAAAAAATCCGTTGATCAGCCCCAAGGCCGCTAATGAAATAAGTATTCATTAGGCTGGTAAGTTCCAGTCAATTGGTTTCAGGTTATTTTGT
This sequence comes from Pedobacter terrae, assembly GCF_036946585.1. Classification (GTDB taxonomy): domain Bacteria; phylum Bacteroidota; class Bacteroidia; order Sphingobacteriales; family Sphingobacteriaceae; genus Pedobacter; species Pedobacter terrae_C. The sequence goes on from NZ_JAQIIV010000026.1 coordinate 52,688, forward strand.
ATCAAGAGCTGGTTTGCTTTCGAAAAATGTCTTGACCCAAAGAAACCAGTGTGAGCAGAAAAAGGTGAGGGGTGGGCGGCTGTTAACACATAATGCTTTTTCTGATCAATTAAAGCGGCTTTTTGCTGTGCATACTTACCCCATAATAAAAATACGATATGCTCGCGTTTTTGAGATAAAGCTTTGATAATTTCATCAGTAAAGATTTCCCAACCACGGTTTTGGTGCGAGCCAGCTTCTGATGCGCGAACGGTTAAAGTGGCATTTAATAGCAGCACACCTTGTTCTGCCCAATGTGTTAAATGGCCATGATTTGGCGTTTTAAAACCTTCAACATCAGTTTCCAGCTCTTTGTATATATTTTTTAAAGAAGGCGGAACGGCTACACCACGTTGTACCGAAAAGGAAAGACCGTGTGCCTGGCCGGCACCATGATAAGGGTCCTGACCCAGAATGACTACTTTTACCTGATCAAACGGGGTCGTATTTAATGCATTAAACATATCCGCTCCTTTAGGATAAATAGTAGCGCCTCGCTGCTTCTCCTCCTGTAAAAAAGACTTTAGTTTAACCATATAGTCTTTTTCAAATTCTTCTTCTAAAACGGCTAACCATCCGGGTTCTAATGCTGCTGACATAATGTTGATGTAAGATGTATAATGTAAAATGGATTTTGGATTGATTTTTAGTAAATAAATTTAGTCGATGTTTCATGGTTTTATAGATCTTGTTTAATAGCTTGGATGTGAATATAGACAGATGCACTATTGACTATCAACCATGAACCATTATGATGAACCATCACAGGATGAGACCTGATTCCACTTAAAAAATTAAGATTTTTTCTTATATATAGCCAATAAATCTCCTTCTAGTGTAGTTTTAGGCCCTTCAATAATCCGTCCCAATTCTTTACCTTTTTTATCAAAAACAATAAAAGTTGGTACCCTTAAGATATCTAAGCCATCCAATATGCCATTTTCGGCCTTTTTGTTTCCATTAACAGCAATAATTTCTACATTTTTTTCTTTAAAGTGCAAAGCATCTAAAATTTTGAAAAAGTTTGGTACGTTCGCTTTGCTATCGCCACACCAGGTTCCTAAAACAATTTTGATTTTTTCGTTCTTGATCAGTTTTTTCAATTCAATCATGGTCGCTGCATCAGGCGCATACCCCGCGTAAAGCGGATCGTACATTTCCTTAAACTCGGGAAAAGTGGTAACGCCCTCTCGTGTACAAGCGTTAATCAATATGTCTTTATTGTGTACTTCGTCGTGTATTTTTTTGTTCAGGTCTTGTGCAGAAACGTTCATCGCAAGTATGATTAAGGTTATGGAGAAGATGGCTTTCATAGTAAACAGGTTTTTTTGAGTTTGTAAATTTTTATTGAAATTATTGTTTTAAAATCTAATTTGTGCCATTTAAACACGATATTTGCAAAAAAAAAATAATTAGAATAACATTTATGCCAAATATCATCAGATTAATTGCGGGGTTTGCTTTACTGGGTGGCGCAGTAGCTTTATTTATTTTCGGTTTCTGGCCATGGGGTATTATTGCCATTTTATTGGGGATAATTGTACTGGTAACTTATTTCTTTAATGAGAACATGCTTTTAGCACAATGGTTTCTTAGAAAAGATAACATGCCCAAAGCAAAAATGTTTTTAGATCGCATTACCAATTATGAAACGCAGCTGATCAAGGTTCAACATGGTTATTATAACTTATTGATCGGCTTGATTGAAAGCAGAACAGCGCCTATGCAGAGTGAGAAATATTTTAAAAAATCGCTTGCATTAGGTATGCAGATGGATCATAACATTGCTTTGGCCAAATTAAGTTTAGCAGGTATTGCTATGGCTAAACGCAACAAACGAGAGGCTACGATGTACCTTGCCGAAGCTAAAAAAGCAGATAAGAATAAATTATTGGCCGATCAGATTAAACAAATGAAAGATCAGATGGGCATGATGGACAAACAGCAGCAAGTCCGTTACAGATAGTATTAATTGTATCGTATACAGAGCCACTTCAGAAATGAGGTGGCTTTTCTATTGTACTAAAATCTTTATGTATTTGGTGTTTTGCAGAGCGCTTTTTTGACAATAATATTTCGGATTAGGAAATGAGCATTCAGGTAATGCTTGGAGGACTGTAGTCCCGCTTTCGCTTATAGTCCTCGCTGGGCTCCGGCTATTCCGCTTAATCGGGTTTAGATGCAGTGGTTTGTGCAACCCTGCAAGCCCACAAATGAAATTCTATCTTTGCTCATAGCTCCCTGCCCGATTTAGGCGTTGGTTGCAGCGATCCCCTGCAGTAATAAGCTGAAAACTGGAGGAACGTTTGTGTTTGTATTGGGACCAAAAAGTCGATCAAATTGATTATCGAGAGCTTTGCGTTATAACTGCTACTAAAAAAACGAAGCGTCTGTACCAACATCAGCTTGGCATACCCTTTCGACGTAGATAAAAAATCAAAACCAAATTCTACTTTTCATTGTAGTTTATATAAAATTTCAAAACTATGGCAACATCACAAGAAGGAAGTACAAACAATACTCAGGAAGAAAATAACATCCAGGATTTGGGCGGTAAAGAAGCTGTTGAAAAGCTGAGAACATTAGCCGAAAAGGCTGAAAGTTGCTTTTTCTGTACTAATATCAAAACAGGTATACCCTTATCGGTAAGACCAATGGCCATTCAGCAGGTTGATGATGAAGGTAATATCTGGTTTATGAGTATGAAAGACAGTCATAAAAATGAAGAAATTTCTGCTGACCCTTTTACCCATTTATTATTCCAGGCAGGTGCACATTCAGGTTTCGTAAATATTTACGGTATTTCAGAAATCAGCAGGGATCAGGCGAAGATAGATGAACTTTGGAGCCCGTTTATTAAAACCTGGTTTCAGGGAGGGAAGGACGACCCGAATATTACACTGATTAAAGTAATTCCATCAGAGGGATATTACTGGGATACTAAACACGGTACAGCTGTTGCATTTTTGAAAATGGCCGCATCTGTAATTACAGGTAAAACGATGGATGATTCAGTAGAAGGAACTTTGGATGTTGATTAGGAAAAACAAAATATCCAAACCGATTAATCGGTTAACTGTGTAAAATAGTTAATCGGTTAATCCAATCGTCATGCTGAATTCATTTCAGCATCTATTTAACGGATCCTGAAATAAATCCGATAGTTATCGGATCAGGGTGACGTATAGGCTATTATTTATCTCCTAAATAATCAAAACCTTCAAAATCTTCTCTTTGAGCTCTTTTGCTTAAAATATCCTCTTCTTCAACCTGTACCCTTGAAAAGAACAAAGCTTCGGCTTGAATTCTTTTTATTAATTGGCGTACCAGTGTTAAGTCAAAAGCATCTTTACTTAATTTAATACAGTATTCTCTTTCGTTGATTTCTAAACTTGATGTATTCATATGGCAAATGATTTTATTTATCGATTGCTGTAAATATAGAAAAGGCTTGCTAAACAATTGTTAGCAAGCCTTTTAAGTTTATGTTATGTTTTTGTTAAAAATCACACTGGCGTTTAACCTGTAGGTTAACAAATTATTTATGCGATAGAAACAGGCCATCGTCTGTTTTGGCAACTTTCAAAATGCCTTTACCAGTTAAGGCTTTTAAAGTAGTGTCCCATTTTTTATTGCTCCAATCTGTCAATTTTGCTTTTATATCCGCTAACAGGTATTGTTCGCCTTCAGCAATTAACGAATATAATTCAGTTTCTTCCGGTGTCATTTCTATTTTCTTTTTCTCCGGACGCATCTGCGGGAAGAATAGAACTTCCTGGATGGTACTTTGGTTAGTCATTAACATCACCAAACGGTCGATACCAATACCCAAACCTGATGTTGGCGGCATGCCATACTCTAAAGCACGTACAAAATCATCATCCATCGCCATAGCTTCATCATCGCCACGCGCAGCTAATTTTAACTGATCTTCCAAACGTTCTTTTTGGTCAATCGGATCGTTTAATTCTGAATAAGCGTTTGCGATCTCTTTACCATTCACAAACAGTTCAAAACGCTCCACCAAGCCTTCGGCAGTACGGTGTTTTTTAGCCAGCGGCGTCATTTCGATAGGGTAATCGGTAATGTAGGTTGGCTGAATTAAATTTGCTTCTACTTTTGCACCGAAAATTTCGTCAATTAATTTACCACGGCCCATGGTATCATCTATTTCGATACCCAGATCTTTACAGGTTTGTGCAATCTCATCCTCAGTCATTGCTGACACATCAATACCTGTATATTTTTGGATCGACTCGTACATGGTTAGTTTTTCATACGGGCCTTCAAAATTAATCTCGTTCGCACCAACTTTTACCAAATGAGAACCCGTTGTGGCAATAGCTACTTTTTCTAGACATTCCTCAACCATTGCCATCATCCAGATATAATCTTTATAGGCAACATAAATCTCCATTGAAGTAAACTCAGGGTTATGGGTACGGTCCATTCCTTCATTGCGGAACATTTTACCAAACTCATACACACCATCAAAACCAGCCACGATTAGTCTTTTTAGATAAAGCTCATTTGCAATGCGCAGATAAAGCGGCATATCTAAGGTGTTATGATGTGTGGCAAACGGACGTGCCGCTGCACCACCATGGATAGGTTGTAGGATAGGAGTTTCCACTTCCATCCAGCCCTGGTTATCGAAATAACTGCGCATGGTATTGATTACCTTGCTACGCTTGATGAAAATCTGTTTGTAGTCAGGATTTACCGTTAAATCTACATAACGCATGCGGTAGCGTAGTTCCGGATTGGTAAATCCGTCATATACGTTTCCTTCATCATCACGTTTTACGATTGGTAGTGGGCGTAATGACTTAGAAAGTACCTTAAATTCAGTAACATGTACAGAAATTTCTCCTGTTTGTGTAGTAAATACATAACCTTTGACACCAATGAAATCACCGATATCCAAAAGTTTTTTAAATACCGTGTTGTATAAGGTTTTATCTTCCCCCGGACAAAGTTCATCACGTTTTAAGTAAATCTGAATTCTGCCGGTCGAGTCCTGTAATTCCGTAAAAGAGGCAGCGCCCATAATATTCCGGCTCATAATTCTACCAGCTAATACTACTGTCTTGTATGCTGTCTTATCTACTTCATAATTGGTTAATATGTCTGCTGCGTAAGCATTTACTTCATAAGCTTCAGCAGGATAGGGTTCAATGCCTAATGCACGTAATTGTTTTAGCGACTCACGTCGTAATTGCTCTTGTTCTGATAATCCTATACTCATTTCGGGTATTTTTTGCAAAAGTAAGAATTTGCAGGCTTTATTTTTGTCTAATGTATAATTTAATATGCTTGGATAAGCACATCTGTAGGTATATTGAAAATTTCATGTAATTGCCTGATCATATCAAGTGATAATTTCCGCTTTCGGTTTAATATTTCGCTTGCACGGCTTTTTAAGCCAACAACTTTGGCTAAGTCGCTTTGTTTATAGCCCATTTGTTCCATTCTAAACTTGATAGCCTCAATTGGGTCTGGAAAGCCGATAGGAAAATGTTTGTCTTCGTAATTTTCAATTAAGATGGCTAATACCTCTAATTCATCACCTTCTATCGAGCCTTTTTTAGCATCGAAAATAACTTCGAGCCTTTCTAAGGCTTGAGTATAATCATTTTGATTTTTTATCGGCTTAATATTCATGTGTTTAGATTTTAGTAGCATCTATTTTGTCATATTCAGCATGAGTTCCAATAAAACGTATCCAGATCATCTGATAATCATAATTGATTTTGATAATCAATCGATAATTATTGCCTTTGATATTAAAAACAATTCTATTATCAGCTAAAATACTTGCACTTGGATAATCACTTTTTATGTCATTTGGTTTTTCCCAGTTGCTATTGCTTGTTTCCTGGTACCAGGATTTCACTTGTTCCTCACAATCTGGATGGTTTTCACAAAAATTACGCAGTATTTTTTTTGCGATTATTCTCACTTATACAGATATTAACAAATATACGTAAAGTTCCCTAAATGGGAAATTTTTTAATTGTTACTATTCCGCTTCCACACCTTCCTCATACATTTCGTCAATTGCTTCGGCATATTTCTTTTCTACAATACGTCGTTTAACTTTCATGGTTGGGGTGATTTCTCCTTCGTCGATATTGAAAGGATTGCGCTTGATCTTAAAGTTTTTGATGCGCTCAAATTTAGCCAGTTCATTGGAAATTTTTTTGATGTCCTGTTCCATCCAATCGATAATTTCGGGATTCTGGATAAAAGTATCGGCTTCTTCAAAAAATGAAGGTTTAAGCTTAAAGGTCTCTTCTAAAGTTTCTCTGTTTGGAATTATGATTGCGGTGATAAATTCGCGTTTATCGCCAATTAAAAACAGCTGATCAATTTTTGGACTCTTTAAATAAATATTTTCTACCGGAGTAGGATAGACGTTTTTGCCATAGGCGTTTACGATCATATTTTTTAAACGATCCGTGATCTGTAGGTTACCTTTATAAAAACGGCCAATATCACCCGTGTGGAACCACATATCCTTATCTATGGCTTCTGCAGTTTCTGCAGGTTTGTTAAAATAACCTTTCATCACGCAATGGCCACGTACAATTACTTCACCTTCTGCACATTCAAATTCCTCGTTAAAAGTATGGTGGGTTTGGATGCTGATCATTTCTTTACTTTCCACATCCTGTATTCCAACTTCAATACCTGGAATAACACGTCCAACGGTACCATATACCTGTCTGTGGTATTCCGTAACCGACATTACCGGTGAAGTTTCGGTTAAGCCAAAACCTTCTAATATTTTAATGCCAAGATCGCCAAAAAACTCACCCACATTTTTAGGGAGTGCAGCCCCGCCCGATATCATGAATTTTAAACGTCCGCCGGTTTTTTCCTTAATCTTACTGAAGACCAGTTGCTCTGCGATTCCTTTTTTAGCCGATAAGATTAGGCCAGGATTTTTGCCAGCTTCTTTTGCAATCCGGTATTTATTGCCCGTTTCTAAAGCCCAGGTAAATATTTTGGCCTTTGTACCTCCGCCTGCAGTTCCACCTTTAATTGCTTTATCGTGTATGCGTTCTAAAAGGCGTGGAACACAGCTCATTACCGTAGGGCGTACTTCTCCCATGTTTTTGGCCAGTAACTCTAAACTTTGTGCAAAGGCAATTTTACAGCCCTGGGCGCAGCAAACATGGTAGGTTGCTGTACGTTCGAACACGTGCGATAGGGGTAAGAAAGAAAGGAAAGTTTCCGTTTGATCGATCACTGGAATTTGTTGCAAACAAACTTCTACGTTTTTTACAAAATTATAATGGGTAAGCATTACACCTTTTGGCGTTCCAGTGGTACCAGAGGTATAAATTAATGAAGAAACATCTTCAGGTAAAACTAAACTTCTACTTTGCTCAATTTCTGCTCTTTCAGCAGCTGTAACTTGGTGTTTAAGCGCTAAGATATCAGAAAACGCGATAACCTCTACATTTACATCTGCGGGAATAGTTACCTTTTCGAAATCCTTGAAAGCTGGAATAATATATTTTAGTGTCTTACAATTTGCTGCTACTTTTAAAACCTTGCGGTAAAGAAAATTATTTCCGACCAAAATTGCCTTTATGCCTGAGTCGTTAATAATATAGGCTACTTCCTGTTCTGAAAGCGTAGGGTAAATCGAAACATTTATTACGCCAATTTGCTGAATACCTTGGTCATAATATACATATTCCGGAGAATTCTCAATCATTAAACCCAGGCGATCGCCTTTTTTGATCCCCTTTTCCAAAAAAAATACAGAAACAGCATCAGCTCTTTTTAAGGTATCCTCATAAGAAATTTCAATCCATTCTGCACCTTGTTTGTGGATTAAAAAGGTTTCCTGCGGTTTGTGAATATTTTTTACAACGTTCCGTAATAAGGTAGGAACAGTTGAAAATTCATTGATTAATGGCATGCTCGTAATTGGTTCGCTGATTATAATTAACAATTATAAGGCTTTTTGGTTTAATAAATGCAACCGTACGTAAACCTATGCTAAAATTAAAATTAAAAATGTAAATTTAAGCTACTACAAAAAGATCGTAAAAAAAAGGACAACAAGTTTTGCTTGAACCTTAGTTGAAATACCTGTTTTTAGGTAGATCTATATAGCTGTTTATAGCTATTTTTAATGTAGTTGAGCCAGGTTCTTGTATACTGGCACTTCAGTTGTGATCGACATGCCAAACTTATAATTAAAAAATTGCATGATGAAAAAAACAACAACAGAGTTAACCACCGTAGCGAAAGGATGTGCCTTTGCTTTAGTATTGGGGGTAGTACTGCAATTTGCGGCCTGCTCTAAAAACAACAACATTAATCCAAGCGATGAAGAAATCCTGACTAAGAAAATAGAAGATATTATTCCGCAAAAGTATGTGGACAGCCTGACTAAGCTGGGTTTTACCATAAATAAAGGCACTACGCCCCCAAATGTAGATGGCGCTTATTTATTTAAGCCTTTTACTATAAAGAACAGCAATATACCCAATGATCCCTATCAGCCAGGTTATGTACTTAATGATGGCTTAATTAAACTTTATGAACAAAGTACCAGCGATTTTAGCATAAAAATGTTGGGTAAAAACTTTATAGGTGCAGCCGACACTAGTGTTGTAACCGCCATTAGTGGAAGTGGAAATAAATTTACCGTTTACGGAAAGGTAAAAGCGTACAGAAACGGCGGTTATAATTTTTACGCCTTTTTAATGTCAGGAGAAAAAGACGGCAATAATATTAAAAACGGAATTGCAGGCATCATAAATATCGACGATTCTCACACCGGACCTAACACCATTGCTGAGGGACAAGGCAGAGTTGCCTTTGATGGTGATTATACTTCCGGACCTACAGATTTTAATAGCAAAACCGTTGGAATTGCCGAAAGAAATACCTTTAGCAGTAAACCATCCCAATTTAAATAACAAAAAAGCGGCTCGGAAAATCTCCTCGGAAAATCTCCTAAGCCGCTTTCTTTTTTACTATTTTATGCTGATTATACTGAAAAACTCTCGCCACAGCCGCAAGTACGGCTTGCATTTGGATTTACAAAGTTGAAACCCTTTCCGTTCAAACCATCAGTAAAATCTAATTCAGTTCCGGCCAGGTAAAGGAAAGATTTCATATCTAAAGCAATTTTAATTCCTTTATCCTCAAAAAACTGATCTCCTTTTTGTTCCTCGTTATCAAAATCTAAATTATATGATAAGCCAGAGCAACCACCACCTTTTACTGACACGCGTAAAAAGTAATCAGAACCCATTTCCGAATCCTGCATCAAGTGGTCTATTTTGTCTTTTGCTTTATCTGTTATCGTAATCATAGTATCGAGTATTTAGTATCAAGTATCAAGACTGTAATACTTCAATCTTGATACTTGATACTTGTTAATGGTGTGATTTTTCCAGCGCAATTGCTTCCAAGCCATTTTTAACGCGGTAATCGTTAATGGCTGATTTAATTGCATCCTCTGCCAATACTGAACAATGGATTTTTACTGGAGGTAAAGCCAATTCTTCCACAATATCCATGTTATCAATAGATAATGCCTCATCAATTGTTTTTCCTTTTAACCATTCCGTTGCTAAAGAAGAAGAAGCAATTGCCGAACCACAACCAAATGTTTTAAATTTAGCATCAGTGATTACATTATCTTCTCCAACCTCAATCTGTAAGCGCATTACGTCGCCACACTCAGGTGCACCAACTAACCCGGTGCCTACAAATTTACTGTCTTTATTTAAAGTACCTACATTACGTGGGTTATTGTAATGATCAATTACTTTTTCTGAATATGCCATGTTTTCTATTTCTTAAGCCTCCTTTCGGAGATAATTTATTTATTAATTATCACTTTAGCGTTTGGCGAATTGCGTAAGGCGTTGGGTAATGAACCTTCCAGCCCTCTAACTTTTTCCTTGTTTTCAATTGTCAGTTCGGGTACACCAAACTATTAACTACCAGATCCAAACTGGCTTAGTGTTCTGCCCACTCAATTTTACTCAAATCGATTCCCTCTTTAAACATTTCCCAAAGTGGAGAAAGTTCTCTTAAGTGATTAACCGCTTTTTGAGTTACTTCAATGGCCTGATCAATTTCTGCTTCAGTAGTAAACCTTCCTAAACCATAACGGATAGAAGAGTGTGCTAAATCATCAGATAAACCTAAGCTTTTCAATACATATGATGGCTCTAAAGATGCCGAAGTACAAGCCGATCCTGAAGATACGGCTAAATCGCTCATGGCCATCATTAAACCTTCACCCTCAACATATTTGAAAGAAATATTAGCTACATGAGGCAAACGATGTTGTGTATTACCATTAACATAACTCTCTTCCATTTGGCTTAAAGTAGATTCTAACTTATCACGCAAAGCCGATAAACGGATAGCTTCGCTTTCCATTTCTAAGCGGCAAAGTTCGCAGGCTTTACCTAAACCTACAATACCTGGAACATTTAAAGTACCTGAACGCATGCCGCGCTCGTGGCCACCACCATCCATTTGTGCAGTAACTTTAACCCTTGGGTTTTTACGGCGTACATAAAGTGCACCAACACCTTTCGGACCATACATCTTATGTGCTGAGAAAGCCATCAAATCGATACCATCAGCATTTACATTAACCGGAATTTTACCTACTGCCTGTGTAGCGTCAGTCATAAATAAAGCACCATGTTTATGCGCAATAGCTGCAATTTCTTTAACAGGTTGTATTACGCCGATTTCGTTGTTGCCATACATAATTGAAACTAAAATGGTTTCAGGCGTCATGGCTGCTTCCAATTCAGCTAAATCAATTAAACCATCTTCCTTAACACCTAAATAAGTAACGCGTGCGCCATTTTTTTCCAAATGTTTGCAGGTGTCTAAAACTGCTTTATGTTCAGTAACCGCGGTAATAATGTGGTTACCTTTTTCTTTGTACATTTCAAATACACCCTTAATTGCCAGGTTATCGGCTTCGGTGGCACCTGAGGTAAAAATAATTTCTTTTTCAGTACAGCCGATCAATTTGGCTACCTCCTCGCGGGCGTAATCTACACCCTCTTCCGCCACCCATCCAAAGGCATGGTTACGGCTTGCGGCGTTTCCAAATTTTTCGGTAAAGTAGGGTAGCATGGCTTCCAGCACACGTGGATCTAACGGTGTTGTCGCATTATTATCTAAATATATCGGCTGTTTCATCTCTATTCTGTTAATTATAACACAAAGATACGAAAAAACTTATTTAACAATTATAAATAATAGCTATGAGCTTATAGAGAAAAGCTGCATTTTTACATTAACATAACCTTATACCCTATGAAAAAGATAGAACACATCGGTATCGCGGTAAAAGACCTTAACCGTTCCATAGCCATTTACGAAAAACTCCTCAATACCGACTGTTATAAAACCGAGCAGGTTGCTTCCGAATTCGTAAATACAGCCTTCTTTAAAACTGGCGAGAACAAGATAGAGTTGCTTCAGGCTACTGCTCCGGATAGTGCAATCGCTAAATTCATAGAGAAAAAAGGAGAGGGTATTCATCATATCGCTTTCCTGGTTGATGATATCCTGGCGGAAATGGAAAGGCTGCATCAAGAGGGTTTTGTGCTGCTCAGCGATTCTCCAAAAAAAGGTGCCGATAATAAGATGGTATGTTTTGTTCATCCAAAAGATACTACTGGTGTGTTGATTGAGATTTGCCAGGAGATTAAATGGGTTTAGAGGATGGAAGATGGAAAAGGCAAGATGGAAGATGGGAAAGGTAAAAGGGAAAGTGGCTTAATTTGTCGTCGAGTTTATATTATTTTCGAATTCGGTACCCGCGATAATCTAACCGAAAGTATCTCTGCTTCATGCGATCTGCTACCTGGCCTGGCAGATTTCCGCCGGAAAAAGCACGAAAATCTTTGCAGTTTCACTCTCGTAGCCTACAGCCCGAGGCAGGATCAAGCGGGAGCAGTGGGCCAAGCAAGGGTAAAAGCCTCGATGCTGCCGCTATCAAGATTTCCGTAGCTTTTTACAAGGAAGGATGCAAGCCTTGATCTTTTGTTACTTTTGGATCAAGCCAAAAGTAAGAGCCCTCTCGGCGGCGGCGAGCCGAGCCAAGACCGGGCTGTATGGCCATAAGGAATCAGTTACGTCACTCATATGGAAATTCAGTATTTATTATATAACCTCACTTGAAAACGAACGGTTCCGCATTCCACGGCATCTACAGCCCTGCTAACCGCTATAGGCCCGATGAAGAATCGGGCGCTGCCGCTTTATCAGGTTTATTTAAATTTGGCCTGTGTTTCCTGAGTGGAACATGTATAAAACAGTTAATTTTAAAGCTCCTGATCCTGAAATCCTATAATCTTAAAGATCGTACACTATGTCATTAATCAATATCATCAGCAAAGACTTTGATATCCCGGATCAACTTTCCGAAAGTCAATTGCGAACGGTTCTGGTTGATGCTTTCGCTTATCTCATTGATAACGATTTCCCGAAACTAATTCAGATTTTATATAAAGCTGACGTTGATCAGTATAAATTAAAGGAATTGTTGGAAACGGTAGAAGGTTCAAGTGCTGCTGAAGTCATTGCTGCTGCTTATATCGCCCGACAGAAAGCCAAAATAGAAACCTGGAAAAAATATAGCCCGAAAAAGGATTAAATTTGCTTCGCCGTTCCTTTTCTAATGATGATTAATCTATAACGATCCCTTAATGATAAACCTGATGGGACGGATGCCGATCCTTCAATCGGCAGGAGGTACAGCAGGGCCAAGCCACTCCTATGGAACGCGGTTGTTTCATTTCCAAAACAAAAAAATGAAATACGCTCCGTTATGTTTTAGCTGATCTTGGCACCTGTTTAATTTTTATGAAATACTATGTTTACAACATTTTGGAAGTAGAGATATCCGCCTTTTATCATAGGTGAAGACTATATCATTTCTAAACATGCTTATTCTTGCGAAGGATTAAAGCGGTTATACATATCCATATCGAAAAACGAAATGGAATTGATCTTATCTGCTTTGAGTACCAGATCGGTTTTCAATTCGTCGGTATTTGCTACAGAGCCGTCCTCGATATAACTGGCATAAACGGTTAAATATTGCGTGGTGAAAACCAGTTCCTTATCATCAGCCTTGCGGTATCCACTAAAGGCAGGCGTAATCCGGATATAACTGGTGGTAAACGGCTTTGGTAATTCTTTTACCCATCCAATGTAGAATTTTCCGCTATCCATAGTGAATTGTAGAAGATGCGCATCAAAAAAAGATGAGCTTAGTAGCAATTCAAATTCATTTCCTGAAGTCGCCATCGCTTTTTTAATCGCTTTAAGGCGGTTGATAAAAAGATTAGCAATTTCTGTGGCTGCAACCGCAACGAATAATGATAGACTTGTCGTGCCGAAATAAGGCGCATGGATTGGGAGTAATTTGCTAAGGTATTCAACTGCTTCTGGCCAGATGGCAATTAAAATTGGCCCGTAACACAAAACATGCACCAAGTAATAAGATGCCTGCAAAAGCAGAATTTAATAAGATACGCTGACTTTCGAGCCGGTATTGTACATACCGTAAAATACCTAAACCTGATTAATATATAATAGCCGCCTACAAGAGGAAATAAAAGTAGGTTAAAAGGCATTTATCAGGCTATTTTTTGTTTTTGTCCTTTTTCTATCTTTTTAAAGATACTGGATTGCATTAATGCACCCACCATCTCGATCACCCTTGGCTGTGCAAAAAAATCAGGACTTTTAATATAGAGCTTCCCGCTGCTATCGGCATGGATGATGCCCTCTAATTCACCGTGTTTTCTCATATCCCAAATTTACACATATTTTTTAAATATCTGAAAAACAATATTCAACACTAAAAGTTTAGCTTGGCAGGCTATTTTAAGCACTTTTGTACAAACCAGAAGTGAAAAAGCCATATAATTTAAAATTCTTTAATTAGTCTTGTAAATCAAAAAATAAAATTAAGATATTTGCATCCTCTAAATAGAGGTAGAAAGACTAATAGGAAATGTCATAAGCGTTATTGCCAGCAAATTGCAAGAATGTTCTTGATGCTTTCACACAAATAACTAAAAATAATATTCAAATGAAAAAAGATTTGCACCCAACAAGCTACAGACCAGTTGTTTTTAAAGATATGTCTAACGAATATGCTTTCTTAACAAAATCTTGTGTAGATACTAAAGAAACAATTAAATGGGAAGACGGTAACGAGTATCCGCTTTATAAATTAGAGATTTCTCACACTTCACACCCTTTTTATACTGGTAAAATGAAATTGGTTGATACTGCAGGACGTATCGATAAATTCAAAAACCGTTACGCTAAGAAATAATTTTAGCAACAAAAAGCATTTTTTGAAGTCCCTTTGCCAAAAGCATCGGGACTTTTTTTATTTTTGCTGCTTATGACAATCAATCTATTTGATGATGCTTCCTGGATGTCCTTACGTCCACTTACGTTCACCAGGCCTGTGGCCGATTTACGCATTGGTATTTTAACCATTGCCGAAAAATGGGCAAAATATTTAAAAGCCGACTATGGTTTTCAGAC
>NZ_JAQIIV010000027.1:0-49240 GCF_036946585.1 Pedobacter terrae
CAACTGTAGGCGTTGTGGTTACTAACATAGCTTCAGTTTTATCATTAGAGCAAATCTTTTGCAAAATGTTACATCTTTCAAAAATGCGAAGGTTGAGGATTTGAAATCCTGTTGATTGAATCATGTTACAACCAAAGTATACCGGATGGAGAACGCAATATTATCCTTAGCTAGATTTCCCAGCTGTGGTTTATAATAACGGTCTACAACACGGATTATAGCAGTAAACCCGCTACCTCCTCCCAGTTATTTACGCGCTCATATTCTGTAACCAACAAATTATGCGGAGAAGTATAAAGTAAAGGCCTACCTGTAAAATTTATAAAGTTTTTAATGCGATCGTCTATAATAATATCAACATTCACAATTTTATTTCCGCAGAACATGATGTGTTGCCAATCGATGAAAGGAAAATGCTCGGCCAGCCAGTCGTATTTATCAACCAATGAATTACGGAACTCCATAGCTGCTGAAACTATGTAAACATCATATTTCTCTTGCAAAGCTTTGATTACGCGCTGACTATCAGCAATAACGTCAAGATCACGAAAAAAACCAGGCTCATTGATATATTCGAACCATTTTTGATTCACATCTTGTGGAACATGGTGATAGATTTCATTACCGGCTTCAATTTTTAAGTCTAAAGGAACATTAAAGTCACGGTTATAAAGTTTAATAAATTTTCCAACGGCATCGGCAATCACCTCGTCCATATCAATCGCAATTCTTTTCATGTGTATCTGCAAATATTTTAGGTGTAAATATCCTGAAAACAAAGAAATTAAACTATGTTTTTAATTTCCAGTATTTTAGTTATCTTTGCAGCCCCGCAGTATGAAGCTCCGGGAACTATGTTGAATACATAAATACAAAAGAAAATGGCAACTAAAATCAGATTGCAAAGATTCGGTAAAAAAGGAAAACCTTTTTTCCACGTTGTGGTAGCAGATTCTCGCTCTCCACGTGATGGTAAATTTATTGAGCGTTTAGGTTCTTACAACCCAAATACCAATCCTGCTACCATCGAAATTAACTTCGAAAAAACTTTAGCCTGGGTTAACAGTGGTGCACAACCAACTGATACTGCTCGTGCTATCCTTTCTTACAAAGGTGTTTTATATAAAAAACACTTAGAAGGTGGTGTTAAAAAAGGAGCTTTAACTCAAGAACAGGCAGATGAAAAATTTGCAGCTTGGTTAGATGCTAAAGCGGGTAAAATTTCTGGTAAAGCAGAAGGTTTAGCTACATCTAAAGCAGATGCACGTAAAGCAGCATTAGCCGCAGAAGCTAAGAAAAAAGAAGATAAGGCAGCAGCTATCGCAGCCAAAAATGCACCAGTTGTGGAAGAAGAAGCTCCAGCTGTTGAAGCTGAGGCAACTGAAGAAGCTCCTAAAGAAGAAGGCGCAGAATAGTTTTAATTATTTTGTCACATGAAATAGCGTTCCGATCTCCGGAACGCTATTTTTATTGATACCCCCTTGCCCCTAAAGGGGGGTATCAGGTAATTCCCTGTTAGGGGATTTGGGGATAAATATGAAACACGAAGAAGCATTTTATATCGGTTATGTAACCAAAACAAGAGGTTTAAAAGGAGAAGTTCAGGTATTTTTTGAGTTTGAAGAATACGAACAGCTTGATTTTGATGTGGTATTTGCTGATATGAATGGCAAACTCGTTCCTATTTTGTAGCGTCTGCAAAGCTACAAGCCAATAAAACAGGTTACTTCAACTTTGATGATGCGGATCATATCGATAAAGTGCAGCCATTATTAAAAAAGAAATTGTACCTGCCGCTGTCGCAAATGCCCGAACGCGAAGAAGGAGAACTTTTCTATACCGATTTCAAAGGGTATCTAGCTATCGATGAAACCTTGGGCGAATTGGGCGAAATCCTCGAAGTGAATGAATATCCACAGCAGTTCGTGGCCACAGTGATCTATAAAGAAACCGAAGTGCTGTTTCCGCTAAATGAAGATTTTATCTTAGAAATTGATGATGAGGAGAAAATTTTAACACTCGATTTGCCCGAGGGCTTATTAGATGTTTATCTGCAGAAATAGAAAAATATTATCTTGGTGCTTTTTGGCTTGAGGCAGTTTTGTAAAAAATAAATATCTTTTGGTAAAAAATACTTGACATGAATATCAAAAATACTTTACATTTGGTAAAAAATATTTGATATGAAAAATTCGCTATTAATTTCCAGCAAATACAAGGTATTGGGTTGGATCATTTTCATTTGCTTTGCCACACTTGGTATATTTTGCATGGTTGAAGGTTTTGAAATACCGGGCTTTCAACTCCTTTCTACTATAGAACAAACCGGTGAAGACTCTGTCAGTATGGATCTATTCGGTACCTATAACCTGACTAATGAATTGGCTTTACTCGGCATTACGGTGGGGCTTCTCATGATTGTTTTTGCCAAAGAAAAAATCGAAGATGAATTTATTTCCATGCTTAGGCTCAAAAGCCTGCAATGGGCAGTCTTATTGAGCTATATCGTCCTGATTGTGATAAATTTTACAGCCTACGGCCTGAATTTCCTTTCGTTACTGGTTTACAACTTATGGACTGTACTGATTATTTTTATCATTAGGTTTTACTGGTCGCTTTATCGATTAAAAAAAGAAGAGGTTACAGATGAAAAATAATTTACGCGTACAACGTGCTATTAAAAATATAACACAAGCTGAGCTGGCAGAACTGATTCAGGTTTCTCGTCAAACCGTTAATACGATTGAATCGGGCAAGTATGTACCCTCCACTGTACTAGCCTTAAAGATGGCCAGGGTTTTTGGGAAAGCAATTGAAGAGATTTTTGAACTGGAAGAAGGAGACTAATCATGAAAAAATCATTTATAATATGATTAAGTCTGTTGTTGACTAACCTTTGTCACGCCCAAAATTACCGCATCAAGGAGCAAATAATTGTACTTGAGGCGGATAGTTTACTCGAAAATAACATGTGCAACAAAATAATTAATTTATATAGATCTTAATTTTTATATTGGCTGTATCTAATTAATTCTTTTATGTTTAAAACACTATCTAAAGCTTTTGCGCTACTTTTGGTGGCAGCTTTATGTCAAGCCTGCGTCACGCAAAAATTATCTTTCAAAGCCAACAAGCCATTGGTTGGAATTTGGCAAAATGTTAAAGAACGTACATCTTATATCACCTATACCGAAGATGGCCATTTTTACAATAGTTACAAAGAGGGCGATAACCAGGTGATTACGCACAGTGGTAATTATAAAATTATTGGGGATGATGCCTATTTACTTGATATCACTTATGAATTGCCAAATCGAAAGTATGCACTAAAAGACCGCCAGTACATCAATCATTATGTTTTTGGAAAAGATCTGAAAAGTGTAAAGCTTTCCGGAGTGGTGTATGGTAAATCTGGTTCGGATACCCTTACGTGGGAAGAAAATATGGTAAAAGTGAACACGTTGTAGTTATTTTAAAATCTTAAAACCAGTATGATGAAAATCCTTAAATCCCTTTTTGTTTTTGTTCTTTTTTTCTTAAGCTCAAATTTTATTATCGCCCAGGAGAAAGCCACGTTATCTGATTTCGTTGGGGCATGGGAGTTTGTAAAGCCATCTGGGCAGGCTAATGCTTCGCAGCTGCCATTTTTATCAACCCTTAAAGTGTTTGATACGATGGGAAACTGTCTGCAGTTAAAAGTAACTGAAAAGGGTACAGTGGTGTGGCAAACCGCTAAAATTGAGGTAGAAAATGAGAATTTTATAAAAGAAAGTGTTAATTATTCTATCAGCGCGCCATTAAACAATACTGTTTCCAGTTTGAAATTTAAATTTTTTGATGGGCCTGACGGGAACAAGTATCTTGGCATAATGGGTGGTGCTAAACAAGTTGATGGAAAAGAAACTTATGAATGGCAGGAACTATGGCGGAAGGTAGATAAAATTAAAAAAGGCTAATATTTGTCTTAGTCAGGAGTATTTGTATCACCAAAAATTTGTCAATTAGTTTGCCGACATAAATAGGTAGGTATTGATCCCGTTTTGGTTTATTTACATTTGACGGTCAAAAGCCTTAACTTTGCCCCATGCGTTTCGATATTATTACCGTTTTACCCGCTTTATTAGAAAGCCCTTTTGCTCATTCTATTTTGCATCGTGCACAAAAAAAAGGCATTGCCGAAATTATTGTGCATAACCTGAGGGATTATGCTACCAACAAGCAAAAAAGTGTAGACGATTACCAATATGGCGGTGGTAGTGGTATGGTAATGAGCATTGAGCCTTTTGCAGCCTGTATCGAAAAACTTCAGGCGGAAAGGGAATATGATGAGGTTATATTCATGAGTCCTGATGGCGTTACTTTAAACCAGAGTACGGCCAACGAGCTATCTATTAAAAAGAACATTATTATTCTGTGTGGCCATTACAAGGGCATAGATCAGCGTATACGCGATATTTTTGTAACGAGAGAGATATCTGTTGGCGATTATGTTTTAAGTGGAGGAGAGCTTCCTGCTGCGATTGTGGTAGATGCCGTGGTGCGTTTAATTCCCGGGGTTTTGAATGACGAGACTTCTGCCCTCTCTGATAGTTTTCAGGGCGAGCTACTGGATGCACCGGTTTACACCCGGCCTGCAGATTGGCGCGGACATAAAGTGCCTGATGTTCTACTAAGCGGCCACGAGGCAAAAGTGAACGAATGGAGGCACGAACAGGCTTTGGAGCGAACTAAAACCCGCCGTCCTGACCTTTTGGAATAGAAGCAATTAACACAATCAAATGTGGAATTCATAAAGATTGTGGAAAAAATTAAAATAGGTTTTTTTTTGTCGAAAATAATCCCTAATATTGCAATCCGATTTTCACGGGATGAAATATCGATTTAATAGCTTAAAATCATGGATTTAGTAAAATTTGTTGAAGAGCAGGCCATCGCGAAAAAAGATTTTCCTGCGTTCAAGTCTGGCGATACAGTGAGCGTACACTATAAAATTCGCGAAGGTAATAAAGAACGTATTCAAATTTACCAGGGTGTTGTAATACAACGTAACAGTGCAGGTGCTAACGAAACTTTCACCGTTCGTAAAATGAGCAACGGCGTTGGTGTTGAGCGTATTTTCCCTTTTAGTTCTCCAAATATCGAGAAAGTTGAAGTGAATAGCTATGGTAAAGTTCGTAGAGCGAAGTTGTTCTATTTACGTGCTTTAACTGGTAAAGCTGCTCGTATCAAATCATTGAGAAAATAATATTCTTTATTATAAGATATAGCCTTCACGATTAATTTCGTGGAGGTTTTTTTGTTTATACCTTTGTTTCATGTTAGACTCCGCTTTTTTCGATCAGGTTTTTTGGGGTAACACCATAAAGGCTTATTTCCTTTTCGGAGGAATACTTTTTTTTGGATTAGTTTTCAAAAATATCTTCTCTAAGCTCTTAAGTAAATTGCTTTTTAGACTTTTCAGGAACTTTTCAAATCAATCACATGATGATGCTTTTGTGGCCTTACTGGTAAAACCCATAGAAGTTTTTATTCTATTAACCACACTTTATCTTTCTATCAATCAGTTAAAGCATCCTTTAGAAGTGACTGTATTTCATTACAGCAAGTTAATTGGAAAGGTTAAAGAGTCTATACCTGTTTCCATTGGCGATTGTATAGACCGGATATTTTTGTTTGGCATCATTCTTTCGGTTTTCTGGATTATTTTAAGGATAATCGATTTCATTAGCCATGTATTATTGTTTAAAGCGTCGCTGACGGAAAATAAGGCTGACGATCAATTGGTGCCTTTTTTAAAAGAACTGCTTAAAACAACGGTAATTTTTATCGGGTTTTTCACTCTGCTGGGTTTTGTTTTCGAAGTTAATGTGTTAACGCTGATTACAGGATTGGGTATTGGTGGTATTGCCATTGCTTTGGCCGCGAAAGAGAGCTTAGAAAACTTAATTGGTTCATTTACCATCTTTTTGGATAAGCCTTTTACGGTTGGCGATCTGGTAAAAGTTGACGGTGTGGAAGGTACGGTGGAAAAGGTTGGTTTCAGGAGTACCAGGATCAGAACTTCGGAAAAAACCATGGCTACCCTGCCCAACAGGGCCATGATTGACGGCGTTCTAGAGAACCTTTCGTTGCGAAATTCACGCAAGGTATCATTTGTAATCGGACTTACCTACGAAACGAGTTTAGATTCTTTAAGAAAAATCATTTTCGAAATTCAGGATTATATCAACAACCATCAGGGCACCAGCGATGATGGCAATGCTTCCTTTAAAAGCTTTGGCGATTCAAGCCTGAATGTTGAAGTTAACTATTTTGTAACCGTGCTTAATTATGCTGAATTCCTAAAAATTAGGCAGGAAATTAACCTTGAAATTATGGATATTGTGATCCGTAACAAATCAGACTTTGCTTATCCTACGCAGCGTTTAATTAGCGACAAGCCAGCGGCTTCAGCCGGTAAGGAAGAAGTGGGTAATGATGCTACAGATTAGTTCTGATCCTATGATCTTGTATTTCCACAAACCGCTGCGTAAATTAAAGAAATTACAATGTAGAAGATGTAATGGATAAGAAAAAAAGTTGCTTTTTTGGAAAGCAAGGCCTGTGAGAATGATTAAACTTTGTTCCTGCTATCCACTACGAGTCCTCTCCCGATGAAAAATCGGAATCCGGGCTTTTCCGTTGCGATCAGGCTTAGGTGGATTCTTTAGTGTTTAAAAATCCCTTTAAGCTGCCGTGGTCTGTGTCCTCACAGAACACCGTTTTATCAAGTGGTAGTAATAACAAAAAAGCCGATTTAGCATTAACTAAACCGGCTTTTTCTAAGATATTATATGCTTAACTTAAAGTCGCCAGGGTAGTGATCCCACCTTTTACAACCTGGTTTAGTTCTACATTAACTTTGGTGCCTATCGGAAGAAAAACATCAACCCGTGATCCGAATTTGATAAAACCAAACTGCTCGGTTTGTATCACCTGATCGCCTTCTTTTACATACCATACAATTCTACGGGCTAATGCACCTGCAATTTGACGAAACAACACAGGCGTGCCATTTTTATGTTCAACAACGGTGGTAGTACGCTCATTTTCAGTAGATGATTTTGGATTCCACGCTGCAAGATATTTTCCCGGGTGATACTTAAAGAACTTTACCACTCCCGAAATTGGATTGCGGTTGATGTGAACATTTACTGGCGACATAAAAATCGAAACCTGTAAACGTTTATCTTTAAAATATTCGCCTTCTTCTGTTTCTTCAATTACCACTACTTTCCCATCTGCAGGACAAATAACCAGGTTATCACCTGAAGAAAAGCTGCGGCTCGGATTACGAAAAAACTGCAGTACAATAATAAATAATGCCGCTGAAAAGATATAGATAAACCAGCGTAACCAGGTAACGTCATGATATTTATAATCAACTATAGCGTTGATTACGAAGATAAACAATATGCTTAAGGCAATGGTGGTGTAGCCTTCTTTATGTATGGTCATTGTTTTAGAAATTATTGGGCAAAGGTGCGAAAAATAAATTAATCCAATCTAAAAATTATACGCCCGTTGCTCTGTAAATATCTGTCAGGTTTCTGCCAAGGCCATTATAATCCAGGCCATAACCAACCACAAACTCATTAGGTATTTCAAAACCAACGTATTCCAGTGCTTTAATTTCATGTTTTAAAGCGCTCGGTTTAAGTAAAAGAGAAGCTACCTTAACTGAAGCCGGATTTTTCTCATTTATCGTTTTTAAAATATGTGTTAAGGTAAGGCCGGTATCAACAATATCCTCCACAATGACAACGTCTCTACCTTCAATGTTATCTGGCAATCCGATTAGTTCTTTCACATTCCCCGAACTGGATGTCCCTTCATAGGATGCAACACGCATAAAAGCAACTTCGCATGGTACATTAATCTCTTTGATTAAATCAGCCATAAAGAGAAAACTACCATTGAGCACACCGATAAATAACGGGCATTTATCCTCATAATCTACATTTATCTGGATACCTAGCAAACGGATCCTTTTGTTTAAAGTATCATTTTCTAAAAATATCTCGAACTCTTTATCCTCTACTTTTATTTTGTGCATTTTGATGTTAAATAGTTTAAACGCTGGAAAGTTGTAATGTTATTATTAGTCGTTATTTTATTGTTGAGGCAGTGGATTACTTTAATCGGCATGTTAACCAAGCATGGTAAACTGCCAATTGAAAATTGATTTAGGTTTAATTGTTAAGTTAACTAAAAACTGTAAGCCGCTAATACAAAACAAGAACTGAAAACTGCCAATTTCAAACTGAAAACGGGCTACTATTGCTCCTGGTTTTTCTCCAGTTCCTTTTGGCGTCTTCGTTCTTCCCTTCGCTCCTGTCTTAATTGCTTTTTGGTTTTAGCGGTATCGGCTGGGGTAGTTGTCTGCTTATTGTTGGCGGAGTCTTTTTTAGAATCGCCACCGAAAAGGCGTTCGAAGAAATTTTTATTTTTGTCATGTACAATTACAACAGGCAATCCATCCCCGTCATCGTCAAAAGCAGAAGTATCAACCACAGCTGTATCTGGTGCCAGGTAACGACGCAATCCTTCTCGTAATCGCACATTGTAAAAACCATAACCTGAGGTATCGCCAGGGGTTAAACCTTTTCTGGCCATAATATTACCCATAAACCTGAAATAGTTGAACATATAAGGTTTCAGGCTGCCATCGGCCATAAATTTATACATAGAAGCTTTTGGTTTAGGCACAATACTGGCCAGAAACAGCCCTTCGCCGATGGTTAAATCTGCTGGTTGTTTTCCAAAATAATACCTTGAAGCTTCCCCTATTCCATAAATATTTTGTCCCAGTTCCATGATATTGAAGTACACCTCCAGCATTCGTTGTTTACTGATGAGACGATTATGCTCGATAAGCCAAACAATCAAAATCTCTTCGGCTTTACGTGCTAAAGTTTTCTGACGGCTCAAATATACATTTTTAACCAGCTGCATGCTGATGGTACTGCCACCACGTTTAAATTTCTTTTCCTTAAAATTTACAGCAATCGATTTGCGGATTGATTCTTCAACAAAACCATTATGCGTAAAAAAAGAAGGATCTTCTGCAGTTAAAACAGCATTGATAAAATTCTTTGAAATGGCTGATAGTGGTGTAAAATTAGGGTTGGATGGGCCAATGGTAATGTCACGCATCGGCTTGCCATACTCGTAAGGTGTATATACAAAAGTATTGTTGATTTTTTGGAGATTGGTTTTGCCCCACTGCACAATTTTGAAATTAACAGGTGTTAGCGTGGAGTTGAAACGTACACTATCCGGCACTTTGATGTCCAGGTAAAAGTTGAGGTTGTATTTAACCTTGCCCTGTACTTTTAACCCTTCCAGCGATTCGAACAAGCCTTGTGGGAATGCATCTAAAACCCCTTGAGCATCCTGCTCTTCAGCATTTAGCTTTAACTCATATATTTTGTTTTTTCCTAAAGTATATTTAACGAACGGATGGATCTGTGCGTTTTTTAAATAGGCTGTAGAGGTGCTGTCTAATGCGATATAATTAGGTCCAACCAAGATATCAGCATCCAGTTTTGCACTTTGTACAATAATATCATTTGATGCAATACGCGGCTGATTGATCAACATATTTTTAACTGACCAGGAGCCAGATATCTTATAATCATCACCACTGTATTTGGCATTTTTTAATTCGGTTTGTAAGGTGTCGAAACTAAGCCTGGCGTGTAATTTACTATTAAGGTAAGGCAGTTCCAGTTTCTTTCCATCAGCATAAGCTAAAAAGTTCAGCTTTTTACTTCCCGGATCAACATAACCATTGATATGCCAGGTAGCTTCATTATTATTGACATCAATGGTTGATTTTAAATCGCCACCATCAATTATAGCATTGGTTGCAAAGCTCAATTTGGCAGTATCATGATCGTTTAGTTTGAAAACCATGTTTTTTACATCCATATCATCAGGGATTTTATATAGAACCTGATTTAAGATGTTGCTGGCTATTTCGGATAAGTTGGCTTTTTGATTGGTTTGCGTGCTGTCTTTTTTCTTGCGTTTTAAGATGAAATCGATATTTGTGGTTGAATCTTTTAGCACAACACTCACATAACCTTCTTTCAGTTTTACTTCTGAAAGTTTTACGTTGCCAAATATTAAAGGTAAAATTTTAACGCTAACACTCAGCTCCTTAATGTTTGAAAGGGTGTCGCGTTCCTTAGGAACGACAGAGATGTTTGTCATTTTAACGGTGCTAAGTCCTGCAAAATCTGCTGTTCCGATTTTAACTTCCAGGTTATAATCCCTATCGGCCTTGGCAATTGCTTTAGTCACCATTTTTTTTAGAAGTGCTTCCCTTTTGCTATAGGCTATGGCTCCAAAAGCAATACAAACAACTAAAAAAATACCTAATAACCAGGCTCCGATTTTTAAATACTTTTTGGGGATCTTAATTTTTGGTATTCGCATATAGTCGTTAAAATGATTAATTGCTTAAACGTAACAATTAAATGTTTATTTCGTGTTAAAATTACAGTTAAAAAGCCTAAATAAAAGTATTTGTGGCTATGTTTTGTTAATTTTGAATTTAAAAAAATACCATGCAGATTAGCCCGCAACAAGTTTTAGATGCGCTTAAAAATGTTGAAGACCCCGATCTTAAAAAAGATCTGGTGACCTTAAACATGATTAAAGATTTACAGATCATAGATAACCAGGTCAATTTTACATTAGAACTTACTACGCCGGCATGTCCGATGAAGGAGATGCTGAAAAATGCCTGTACCAATGCTATCAAGCATTTTGTATCAGCCACAGCAGAAGTAGCGATTAATGTAACGTCGAGGGTTACTCAGCCCAGCAATTCATCATCGTTAGATAACATCAAAAACATTATTTTGGTTTCATCTGGAAAAGGAGGTGTTGGTAAATCTACCGTAGCGAGCAATTTGGCGATTGTATTGGCTAAAGATGGTGCTAAAGTTGGCCTTATCGATGCCGATATTTACGGCCCATCTGTACCCACCATGTTCGATTTGATTGATGCCAAACCAGCTGCCGAAGAAACAGCTGATGGAAAGACCAAGATTTTACCGATCGAAAAGTATGGTATTAAATTGTTATCTCTTGGTTTTTTTGCAGATCCCGGCCAGCCTGTGCCATGGCGTGGACCAATGGCATCAAATGCGGTAAAACAATTATTCAATGATACCAATTGGGGAGAACTGGATTATCTGGTCGTAGATCTTCCACCTGGAACGGGCGATATTCACATCACCATTACGCAAAGTTTCCCCATTTCGGGTGCGGTTGTGGTTACCACACCACAACAGGTTGCATTGGCTGATACGCACAAAGGTTTGGCAATGTTCAGAATGCCGGGGATTAATATCCCAATTTTGGGTGTTATAGAAAATATGTCATATTTTACGCCAGCCGAGTTGCCAGAGAACAAATATTATATTTTCGGAAAAGGTGGCGGTACGGAACTCGCAGCACGTTTTGACGTACCTTTTTTAGGAGAGATTCCAATTGTTCAGAGTATCGCCGAAGCTGGAGACGAGGGAAAACCAGTAGCGCTAAATCAAAACCCATTATTGGATGATATATTTGGGGATATCGCTAGTAAAATTGCGCAACAGATATCCATTAACAATGCACAAATGGTGAATTGCTAAAAAATTACTATTTTTATAAATTAAAATATATATAATGAATTTAACAGAAGAAGTAGAACAGGCATTGGAAACCATCAGGCCGTATTTGAAGGCAGATGGGGGTGATGTTTCTGTTGAAGAAATTACAGCCGAAGGAACGGTAAAGCTTAAACTTTTAGGTAACTGCGGTTCTTGCCCAATGAGTTTTATGACAATGAAATCTGGTATTGAACAAGCCATTATGAAAGCTGTTCCTCAGGTTACTTCAGTCGTAGCCGTCAACATGGCTGAACAAGAATAAGCTTTAACACTATTTAACAAGGAAGTTTTATTAATAAAATTACTTTTGTATTAATGAGATATTGTGTTATCCTGATTTGCCTGATTTTATCTATAGCCGCTTCTGCACAGCAAAAGCCGGTTCAGGATAAATTAATTCAGTTTTCTGGGATTATTACCGATATCGACAGCTCAAATGTAATACCTTATGTCACCATCACCAATCTTTCTGCCAGAAGTAAAAGGGTTGGTGCCGATTATAGGGGATACTTTACTTTTATTGTTAACCCTGGCGATACGATACTATTTACTGCCATTGGTTACAAAAAGTTTTCTACCGTAATACCTCAGAGTACGCCAGATAGTAAGTATACCATTATGGTTAAACTGAAAGCCAATGTGATCGATTTACCTTCGGTACGCGTTTTCCCTTGGGCAACCACTGAAGAATTTACCCGTGAATTTTTATCAATGAAACTGGCGGATGATGATATGGCGATAGCAAAAAAGAACCTTTCGCGTTCGTCAATTGATGGTTTGATCCAAACGTTGCCACGCGATGGACAGGAAATCGGTAGTCAGAATTATCGTTATAATTTTGATAGGATGATCAATAAGAATATGGTGCAAACCAATCCACTACTTAATCCTTTCGCCTGGGGTAAGCTGATGCAGCAGATCTTTGATGGCGATAAGAGCAGGACGAATTAGTCTTGAGTCCTAAAGTCTGGAGTCCTTGGTCTATTCATACGAGTTTATTTATACTACCGTCATCTCGCTGAAACATAGAGTTTATTTAACTTGAAAGACCCTGAAACGCCCGTCCGACTGGCCGGGCGGAAGTTCAGGATGACGGAATACAAAGAAATTGATGAGGAAAATCAGGAACGAAAAAGGGAAAACGTTTTCTTTTTCCCTTTAAAATCTTCCATCAAAAGCTATCTTTTCTTGCTCTTGTTCGGAAATTTCATTTCGTAGTCTGTTTTGATATTTCCTTTCGAAATGGCATCTAATTTACTTTTAAGCATGGTTTTACGTAAAACACTTACTTTATCGGTAAATAACTTACCTTCAATATGATCATATTCATGCTGGATTACACGTGCAGGCATTCCATCAACATCATCAGTATGCTCTACCCAATTTTCATCAAAATAGGTAATTTTGATATTGGGTTTACGCATGATATTTTCGCGGATATCAGGAATACTTAAACAGCCTTCATTAAAACTCCAGGCTTCGCCTGTTTCTTCCAGAATTTCAGCATTGATAAATACCTTTTTATAGCCAGGATTCCCGTCTTCATCTTCACCGGTATCTACAATAAACAAACGAATCGGCAAACCAATCTGCGGTGCAGCCAGGCCTACACCATTGGCGTGATACATGGTGTCGAACATATCGCTGATTAATTTTTCTAATTCTGGATAATCTTTATCAATATCGGTGCAAACCTTTTTTAAAACCGGATCGCCGTAAGCTACTATTGGTAATTTCATGGTATTGTATTTTTTCAGAAGTAAATCTGAACTCATTAATTATTATAATATGGTGTCAGCCTGAGCCTGTTGAAAACCTATTGTTAAGTCCCCCTACAGGCTAATGAAGACAAACAAAAAGATATTTGACTTACAAAAATAACAATTTATTCCTCTATTGGGCAGAAAGTAAAGACATTCAGTTGATCAGTATCTAAAATCTCATTGGCAACATTTGCCATTTGCTTGGTGGTAACGGCATTTATTTTCTCAAAAACAGTTTCCAAAGAATCGATTTTGTTATGATCGATCAGGCTTTTAGCCATTGAAATGATTAAACCAATTCTGTTTTCTTCACCCAACGCAATCTGTCCGATAAACTTGTTTTTCGCTTTTTGTAACTGCAATTCATTTAAAGGATGTTCGCGGAGTTTTTTGATCTCCTTAAAGATTAAAGAGAGTGCTTTGGCTTGTTTTTCTTTATCTGTTCCGAAGTAAATAGAAAAAATCCCAGTATCACTTAATGGAGAAAAATTTGACTCGATGGTATAAGCAATCCCGTATTTCTCCCTGATCTGCAGATTTAATACAGAGCTCATTCCATTGCCGCCAAAGTAATTATTCAACAGCATTAATGGGACTTTTTGCGATTGGTGTGTGGAATAGGCCTGTGTGCCCAAAATGCAGTGTGCCTGCATAATTGGTTTGTAAATGGTGGTATTGTTTGGTGGAAGTGTGGTTGGTTTAACCCTCGCTTTGTTTGGGCTACTCTCTTTAACATCGGCAAAATGTTTGCTCCCTTTGCTTACCACTTTATTTAAATTGTAATTGCCTAACACAGCCACTACAATTTCATTTGTGCGGTAATTGGCCTTTCTGAAGTTGATTACATCCTCGCGGGTAAAATTTTGAACGGTTTCTGTTGTACCCAAAATGTTATTACCCAAAGCATGACCAGTGAAAAGCATATCTTCAAAATCGTCGTTAATCGCTTCTTCAGGTTGATCCAGATAAGAAGAAATTTCGTCCAGAATTACACTCTTCTCTTTTTCCATTTCCTCTTCGGGAAAAGTTGAATGGAAAAGAATATCGTTGAAAAGATCTAAGGTTCTATCTAAATAAGGATTTAAAAAAGAAGCATGTATGCAGGTATATTCTTTAGTGGTATAGGCATTTAAATCAGCCCCAACACTTTCTAAACGATTTAAAATCTGGTTGGTGCTTCGTTTTTCGGTACGCTTAAAAATTAAATGCTCAATAAAGTGCGCTAAACCTGCTTTGCCTTCAGGCTCGTCACGTGATCCTGTATTAACGATGATGCATGCGTGAGATATGGCAGAGGCCGCGGGCACGTGTAATAAGCGAATGCCGTTTGGCAAAGTGTGAACATTGTATTCCATTGAGGGGCAAAGATAAGGCTAATTGCTTATAAAGACCCTGAATTTGGATGTTGCAATTGTAAGGTGGAAATCAATTTATCTTTTGTTGGTCGCTTCAGTACCAAAAATATAAAATTGGCTGCCCCGAAAATCAAAAAGAACGAATTGCGTGTCATAAAGAAACCGACGATATTGAAAAGTGCTCCTCCTTCCAGTAAAGCTGAACTAATGATAAATGCACTTTGGTACATGTTGATTTTAATATCATCAAAAGCTGTTTTATCGATCTTGGTTATTAAATTTCGGTAAAAAAAGATGCTTGCAGAGAGGGTGATTAATCCCATAACCGGAAATATAGGGTTAAAAGGTGCAGTGGTTTTAGGATCGGCATCGAAAAACATGACTTCACGGTTTAGAAATATCGTTACTAATGCAAAAAGTAATACGCCGGAGCATAGCGCAAGGTGGATGGTCTGAAGTGTTTTTAGTTTGGTATTCATTGTAGGATGATATAAGTTATGATTCAAATTTTAAAAAAGGATGGTCGTCATTCCCAACTTGATTGGGAAACCTAAAGCGGTTATGCATTAAGATTCCCGCCTGCGCGGGAATGACGAGCTGTGTGAGAAATTATTTCGTTATCCCCTCCAACGAGAATAAAAACGTCCAGCGCAATGCCACATCTTTCAAATAATCAAAACGGCCTGATGCACCACCATGGCCAAACTCCATGTTGGTTTTAAGTAGCAGAACATTTTTGTCGGTTTTGGTGGCCCTTAATTTAGCGACCCATTTTGCAGGCTCGAAATATTGCACCTGGCTATCATGTAAGCCTGTGGTGACCAACATATTCGGGTAAGCTTTTTTCTCAATATTTTCGTAAGGGGAATAGCTTTTCATGTAATCGTAAGCTGCTTTTTGTTTTGGGTTGCCCCATTCATCAAATTCGTTCGTGGTGAGCGGAATACTTTCATCCAGCATCGTATTAATTACATCTACAAAAGGAACATCAGCAATAAGACCGTTCCATAAATCAGGCGCCATGTTGGCTACAGCACCCATTAATAAACCGCCAGCACTACCACCATGACCATATAAATGGCCTTTTGAGGTATATTTCTGATCAATTAGATACTCCCCTGCTGCAATAAAATCAGTAAAAGTGTTTTTCTTTTTCATCAGCTTTCCATCTTCATACCATTGTCGACCCATTTCCTGTCCACCACGAATATTGGCTATAGCAAATACAAAGCCCCGATCTAGCAAACTTAAACGAGGAGAAGAGAAATAAACATCCGAATTTGAACCATAAGAACCATAGCCATAAAGCAATAATGGCGATTCACCGTTCCTTTCGAAGCCCTTTTTATAAACTAGTGCAATGGGCACTTTGGTACCGTCTTTAGCGGTTGCGAAAACACGTTCTGTAACATAATCTTTTGGATGATAGCCGCCCAAAACCTCCTGTTGTTTCATTAATTTCTGATCTTTCTTATTAAGGTCATAATCGTAAACCGAGCTGGGCGTAGTTAATGATGTATAATTGTAACGCAATGTAGTGCTATTGTATTCTGGATTTGCGCCAACGCCTACATCGTACACAGGTTCATCAAATTTAATGTAATAATCGTTTTTGTCTTTCTTCAATACACGCAATTCGGTTAATCCGTTTTTACGCTCAGATAAAACAGTAAAATCTTTAAATTCTTCAACACTTTCCAATAAAACATCGTTACGGTGCGGAATCACTTCCTGCCAGTTTTCTTTTTCGGTTTTATCCAGAGGACATTCCATTAAACGAAAATTCTTAGCGTTCCAGTTGGTTAAGATCAAAAATTTATCACCAACTGGCATCACATTATAAAGAACATCCTTTGAGCGGGCCGCAAAAACTTTAAAAGGGCTTTTCGGATGGTCAGCATCAATCATTTTGTATTCAGAAGTTAAGGTTCCTTGTGAAGCAATGAAGATATATCTGCCGTTTTTCGATTTGCCTACCCCGATATAGTTCGTGTTATCTTTCTCATCGTAAACCACCGCATCCGTTTTGGCATCTGCACCGAGCACATGTTTCTTAATTTTTTCACTCAATAGTGTAACCGGGTTTTTTGACGTATAAAAGAACGTTTTATTATCATTTGCCCAAGCTACCCCACCTTCTGTATTGGTAATGGCATCTTTTAAAATTTCTCCCGTTTCTAAATTTTTAACATTAATGGTATACTGCCGGCGTGAAACCTGATCGACCCCAAAAGCTAAAAGTTTGTTATCGGGGCTCACATTAAACCCGGTTGCACTGTAATAGGAATGGCCTTTTGCCAGTTGATCTACATCCAGCAAAACTTGTTCTGGAGCAGATAAACTTCCTTTTTTGCGGCAATATTTAAAATATTGCTGACCATCTTCTGTGCGTGAGTAATAATAGTACCCATTTCTAAAAACCGGAACGGATTCGTCTTTTTCTTTAATCCGGCCTTTCATTTCCTTAAACAGATCGGCCTGAAACTTTTCGGTACTTTTCATCATGGTATCCAGATAAGCATTTTCTGCTTTCAGGTAATTCACAACCTTCGTACTATCGGGACCTTTTTTAAAATAATCGATCATCCAATAATAGTTATCTATTACAGTATCGCCATGGATTACTCTTTGGTGCGGAATAATTTCTGCTACCGGAGCTTTGGCTTCAGGCCACTTTATTGCTTTCATTTCTTTCTTTTGAGGGTGATTACAGGCCGTGACTGCACTTAGCAAGATCAGGCTGGGTAAGATACGTTTCATCGCAGTTTGATTTAGGATCAACTGCAATTTAATGAAATAGTTTATTAGTTCAATAGTCATTAGTTTATTAGTGGTTAACCGGTTAATTATTTAAATGGTCAACGATGTTAGCCTCAGGTACTTCCGACCCCGTTCATCAGACTTCAGACTCATAACTTAATCAATGCCAATCGTTTAGCGCTAAATCCAATTATGATTTTCGCAAAAATCCATCAAGCCTATAGATAATCATTTGAATTAGAAAAATTGATGTTAAATTGCCTCATCAAATTGCTTTAAATAATAATGAAATCAGGTTACAAAAAGATAGTTGTTAAAATTGGTTCTAATGTCATTACACAGGCGAATGGTTTGCCTGATGAAGCGAGGATTAAACACCTTGTAAATCAATTGGCAGATATTAAAAAGCAGGGTATCGAAGTAATTTTGGTTTCTTCGGGTGCAGTAGCCTCAGGCAGAAGTTTGATTAAAGTATCCGAAAAACAAGACGCTGTAACTACCAGACAACTATTGGCGGCTATTGGTCAGGTGAAGCTGATTAATACCTACTCCAATTTCTTTGCAGCACATGCGCTACAATGTGCACAGGTTTTGGTTACCAAAGAAGACTTCCGCGACCGGGCGCATTACCTGAACATGAAAAATTGCCTGCAGATTTTGCTGCAGAACGAGGTAATCCCTGTAGTGAATGAAAATGATGTGGTTTCGGTAACCGAGCTGATGTTTACCGATAACGATGAACTTGCCGGATTAATTGCATCTATGTTAAATGCCGATGCGCTGATTATTTTATCGAATGTGAATGGCATTTATAATGGCGATCCGAAAGTTGAGGGCTCGGCTGTTATTGAGGAAATTAGTGGTTCGGTTGCTAATCTGGCCTCTTTTATTCAAACAGGAAAATCGCAGTTTGGCCGTGGCGGAATGATCACCAAATCGACCATGGCGCAAAAAGTGGCTAAACTGGGCATAGCCGTTCATATTGCCAACGGAACTAAGGATGAGGTGCTAACTTTGCTATTAAACAATGAGTTGATACATACGCGCTTTGTTCCCGAAAAAAGCAAATCGGGTAAGAAAAAATGGATTGCCCATTCTGAAACCGCGGCAACCGGTGTGGTGAAATTAAATGATGGGGCAAAAACCGTCTTGACCTCGGGCAAAGCAACCAGTTTATTGCCTGTAGGGATTATTGAAATACGAACAGACTTTTTAAAAGGTGATATTATTAAAATTATTGATGAAAAGAACAACCTGATTGGATTAGGCATTGCAGAATATGGATCGGATAAGGCCAGAGAACGTATCGGACAGAAGAAGCAAAAAGCACTAGTGCATTACGATTATTTTTATTCGGCTATTTAATTCTTTCATTCATCACCCTGAACTTCCGCCCGGCCAGTCGGACGGGTGTTTCAGGGTCTTAGCAGTAAAGATGCTGACCACGCAGTAGCTACAAGGCAATTAAAAATACTAGTACTACTTGTAAAATAAATTCAGCATGACGGATCTAACTAAAAAAGAAAAAATGGATTACAAACAATACTTCGAAAAAGCAAAACAGGCAGGTCGTGCGTTGATTAGCCTGGGCAAAGAAACAACAGATGCTGTTCTAACAGATCTGGCTGTTGCTTTATTGGCCAATACAGCTGAAATTCTTAATGAAAATGCAAAGGATTTAGCTAAAATGCCTATTGGAGATCCTAAATACGATAGGTTAAAGTTGAGCGCAGCGCGCATTGCTGATATCGCTAATGACCTTAAAAATGTGGCAAGCTTAAATAGCCCTTTGGGTAAAGTTCTTTCAGATAAAATATTGGATAATCGACTTCATATACAAAAGGTTAGTGTGCCTTTAGGTGTTGTGGGGGTAATTTATGAAGCCCGTCCAAACGTTACTGCCGATGTATTTTCGCTTTGCTTTAAAACCAGAAATGTTGCAGTGTTAAAAGGGGGCAGCGATGCTGAATTTTCCAACCTAGCCGTTGCGAAAGTAATACATGAGGTATTGGATAGCCATAAAATTAATCGGGATGTGTTGACCTTATTGCCTCCAGAAAGGGCTGCAACAGAAGCTTTGTTAGATGCACGGGGTTTTGTGGACGTATTGATTCCGAGGGGAAGCCAATCGTTAATTAACTACGTTCGCGAAAACAGTAAAATCCCGGTTATTGAAACAGGTGCTGGAATTGTGCATACCTATTTTGATGAAACAGGTGATTTGGAGAAAGGTAAAGCAATTATTTTTAATGCTAAAACGAGGAGGGTAAGCGTTTGTAACTCATTAGACTGCGTGTTGATTAACGAAAATAGATTGAATGATCTGCCTGCACTTCTATCTCCCCTAGCGGATGGAAAGGTAGAATTATTCGCCGACGAAAAAAGCTACGAAGCATTAAGGTTTTCATATCCCTTGTATCTATTGAATAAAGCTACACCTGAGCATTTCGGAACAGAGTTTTTATCATTGAAGCTAGCTGTTAAAGTGGTAAAGGATTTAGCAGAAGCATTGAATCACATTGCTGATTATAGCTCTAAACATAGTGAAGCCATTATTTCTGAAGATGCTACCCATATCGATCAGTTTTTAAATGAAGTAGATGCCGCTGCGGTGTATGCCAATGCCTCAACAGGTTTTACTGATGGTGCACAGTTTGGCCTCGGAGCTGAAATCGGAATTAGTACCCAAAAACTTCATGCCCGCGGACCAATGGGTTTGGAAGAATTAACCAGTTACAAATGGGTGGTTAGGGGTAATGGGCAAGTGAGGAAGTGATGTTTGATGGAAGATGGAAAAGGGATGATAGAATGAATAAGCAATGATCAATTTGAAATGCCAAATAGCTGCTGTTTGTAACATCATCATATTGAGCGGAGTGCAATGCAGCTAAGTTATTCAGGATATCGTCACCCTGGACTTCCGCCCGGCCAGTCGGACGGCGTTTCAGGGTCTTTCATGCTGAATAGATCTCTCTCCGCCTGTACGGGCAGGCCTGTCCGCACAGGCGGGCATTCCACTGCGTTACAGTCGAGAGGACGACTTTATATACCGGAAATTCAAACTCAGTGAATTATAACTCAAAAGAAGCTCCCCTTTCGGGTACTTCTACATTAAAACCATCTCCTTGCAGGGCCAGCGATAAACTTTCCAGACTTTTATCTTCACCATGAACAAGGAATACCTTTTTAGGCTGACCTGTTTGTTTAATTGTTTTTACCAGGTCGTTATGATCGCCGTGACCGCTTAACAGGTCGGTTTGGCGGATGGTTGCGTAAACCATCATTTCGCGGTCTTTGATGCGCACGATGGGTGCTCCGCTTAATAATTTATATCCTAACGTTCCTTTTGCACAATAACCAATAAATAGAATGGTGCAATAATAGTTCTGGATATTATAATACAAGTGATCCTGAATCCTGCCCCCCTCTAGCATGCCAGCAGAAGAAATAATGATGCAGGGATCGAAATAATTGGAAACATCTTTACTTTCTTTCATGGTTTGAACATAAGCCAGGTGCTCAAATTCAAATTCATCACCCATAGTTTGGTAAAAATCTTTCGCCTCCTGATTCACCAGGTTATGATGTTTGCGATAAACCTCAGTAGCCTGGATGGCCATTGGGCTATCCACAAAAATCTGAATAGGTGGCAACAGTTTTTTAGTAAATATCTGGTTTAAGGCAAACACCAGCGATTGTGTACGGCCAATACTAAATGCGGGAATAATCAGCCTGCCAGGGCTTTTGATACAAGCTTCAGTAATTTCCTGAACCAGGCGTTCTTCCAATGTCTGGTCTTTGGTATGCATTCTGCCCCCGTAAGTCGCCTCGCTTACCACATAATCTACCTCTGGCAGAGGTTCCGGGTTAACCAACACCGGGTAGTTCTCTCTACCGATGTCGCCTGTGAAAGCAATTTTCTTTTCTACGCCCTCATCGTTTATTGTTAAAATGGCTGCAGCAGCACCTAATAAATGGCCAACTGGTACAAAGGTTAAGCTAATATCGCCATTAATCTTAAACGGTTTGTTAAAAGCAATGGTTACAAACCGATCAATGGTATCCATTACATGTTTATGGAGGTATAGCGGTTTTGGTCCGCTAAAATTGCCACGTTTAGTACGCGGTTTCCGGCCTGCTTTTCTTAAAAAGAGTTCAACGGAATCGAATAATAATATCGAGGTAAGATCGGCTGTTGGTGGTGTACAAAGTACCTGACCCTCAAAACCCATCCGAACCAGTGTTGGCAAGTTACCAGAGTGATCGATATGGGCATGGGTTAAAATGACCAGGTTTATACTGGCCGGATCGAAGGGGAATTGTTGGTTTTCTTCCTGATAGGTTTCTTTCTCATAATCTAATCCGCAATCTATCAGTATTTTATAATGATCAATTTCAAGCAGGTGCATACTGCCGGTTACTTGTTGCGCTGCGCCCCAAAACGTTAACTTCATCTTCTTATCTATCGCGTAAAATCTTTAGCCGTAAAGTAGTATAAATGATGGGATTTTTAAACAACCAGGCGTAATTTTTTAATTATAGTTCATATTGTTCTCTGAATTTGAGTGCTCTTGCTATTTTGCTTTTTGCCTCTTCCGAAAAATCTTCCAAATCAGAAGTTGTAATGATTTTTTCTGCAAGCAGGGCAGTCACCGTGCCCAAAAACCACGAATTTCTAAGTCCGTCATATCTTCTGGCAATGTGTTTATCAAAATCTTTCACCGCCGTAAAAATTTTATAATAATCGTCTCTATTATCTTCGGGTTGTTGTGTTTTCCATTGGTCAAGTATTTCGGAGAATGCCTGCATTTCTTTTTTTAATTCTCATTGTAAAGCTATCTCGAATAATTTTCGGGCTACTTTATTATCTGCTTTTGAAAAATCCATCATATCAATTTTAAGCTATAAAGATAAAAATGTCTTGCCTATAGCTTTGCTTAACCCCAAAAAAAGATTTTATCTTTGAAGAAAAATATCCGCTATGCAAGAACCTTTTGATATAGAAATTGGCCCAGTTAATTATTCAGTTTTTCCAGAGGGGAATGATTCATACACCATTTTTAAAGAGGGAAAAGAATATATCCAGATTCAAAAAGATACTTCATCTATCTGGTTAAAAATGGACTATAAAACCGAACTTCCGATTTTTGAGGAAGACGAAGAAGTGAATGCAATTGGACAGGCCATAGAAAATTATGTGCCTGAGCCTGAAGATGAGGAAGAAGATGAACTATAACTAGGAATCCTCAACAGGAATGGGGGAAACCAATCTCTGTTGAGGATTTAAATTTAGGCAAGAAGTTTAAACAGTTCTTCTGCAACTTTTTCTGATGAGGCAGGGTTTTGTCCGGTAATCAATAAGCCATCAACTATGGCATAAGGGTTCCAATCGGCTATCTTGCTATAGTTTCCACCATTCTTTATTAACATATCCTCTACCAGGAAAGGCACTACGTTTGTTAGTTGTACAGCTTCTTCTTCGGTATTGGTAAATCCGGTTACATTTTTTCCATTTACCAGATATTCACCATTCACCTTTACATCTTTGAGTACGCCAGGAGCATGACATACAAAGGCAACAGGTTTGTTAGCGGTATAGAATTCGGTAATCAGCTGTTGTGAAGTTGCACTTTCTGCCAAATCCCAAAGTGGTCCGTGGCCACCGGGATAAAAAATGGCATCATAATCATCCATCTTTATATCGGCCAATGGAGTAGTATTTTTCAATTTATCTAAAAGGGCAGCATCTTTATCCATTCTTTTTGTAGTTTCGGTTTGAAAAGATGGGTCTTCACTTTTAGGGTCTATTGGAGGCTGACCACCTTTTGGCGACGCTAATACAATTTCAATACCTTTATCAGCTAAGGCATAATACGGCGCAGCCAATTCTTCAGCCCAAAAACCTGTTTTTAAACCTGTATTTCCTAATTCGTCGTGACTTGTAAGCACGAATACAATTTTCTTATTCATTTTTTTTATGCTAAGTGTATCACAAAATTAATGCTGTCGGTTTCAATAGCAAAGGACTTCAATCACAGATTTAATGTGCGCGAAATCACATCTTTGCGGATAGCCTGCTTAAGGTTTCTCTTGAAATACCCAGGTAAGCTGCTATTATTGTTTTAGAAACCCTTTGCATCAATTGCGGATACTGTTGGGCAAGTTGTTCAAAGCGCTCTTTCGGGCTTGTAGTTAAAAGTGATAAAACCCTTTGTTGTAAACCTACATAACCTAAACTATTTTTTATCCTGAAAAAATGCTCCATTTTATGGCTTTCGCGGCATAGCTGATCGAGGTTTTCTTTGCTGATGGAGAGTAGTTCGGAGTTTTCCAGGCAGCTGATGTTGGTAATCGATTTGACATGGCCATAGAAAGCCCTGAAATCAGAAAGCCACCAATTTTCCATCGCAAACTGGATAATATATTCCTTACCATTGGCATCTGTAAAGGTGGCCTTTAATAGACCTTTAACTACAAAATAAATGTGATTGACGAATTCGTCTTCCTGGATGAGGTACTGGTGTTTCTTAAGCGTTTTGGGTTTGAAATGTGTTGATATATACGCAAACTCTTTATCAGAGAGGGAAATGATTTCTTCGAGGTGTGTTTTTAATTCAAAACTCATGCTATAAATCTAGCTAAATTAAGCATGAAAATTATTTTTTGACGTTCAGAAGGAAGGAAAGGAGCAAAAAATAAGGCCTGATTACGAACCAGGCCTTACCTTTAATTATTTCTGCTTATCGATCACAATCTGCTGTCCAGGTTTGCCCGTCTTTTGAAACCAAAATTTTAAGCTTGCTCGCATCAATACTGATACCTGTTACACCTGAGCCAATACTCACATAACTGTTGTCGCCGGTTTTCTCAAACTTTACGCCTGTAATATCAGGAATGTTATTACCAAAATAAAAATTATAAGTTTCGCCAACTTTGCTCACAGTAACTTTTCCATCACTGCTGGTAATTGTATTTTGGCCATTGCGGTAAGAAACTGATCCTTTGTATGTGCCAACAAAGAAATCGCGATCTGCCGGATCGGTATCCTTTTTGCACGACACCATTACGGTTAATGCTATTAAAAGCATGCCGAAAATTTGAACTGTTTTTTTCATCTCTTTCACTTTTTAATTTTAAATAGGTTATAAATGTAACAACGCTATTACAATGACTATGCCAAACGAAAGAGGTGATCTGTTAATAAGATGGGTTTGGCAAGGAATAGTAATTAAATTTGTGACTTAAACTGTTGTATTTCAGGTTACTATTAGGGGGATTTGTCTTTTTGGTTTGAACTATTTAAACATCTGGTTTCAAACTGTGCTGATTGGTTCAAAATATTAAAACTGTTCAGTTTAAAGAACTTGTTCATTTGGCTAACTAAATGGTTGAACTTTTATAAGGTTGCTACTTTCTTTTTAGGAGATAGTGCTATAACAAATAAAGGTATTTTACCCTATTCTTTCGTGTAATTCGATGGTCCGTTAAAATTAACCTTTTCACCTAAAAAATAGGGCTTCCTGCCAGTAATCAGGTCAATTGAAGATTTTACTATAGCCAAATACGCTCTGAATGTAGCGTATCTGTAGCCCTGATAGGCCATAAGACTTTACTCCTGGCTTATTGCCAATATAGATATATTCAAATGGTAATTTTGTGATACGAGAATTGCAGTATCTATGTTAAAAATAAATTTTGATCGGTAAAGCGTAGAGTAACTATCAAAACCTGCATAATCGAGATAAATTTTATTGGTATCAACACCATTTTCATGGCAGTACAGTTTCATTACAGTGAGTTCATCGTGTTTGTCGCTACCGTTATCTCCTGAAAGCAAAATTTTATCAATTTTATGATTATTATAGAGTTTAATGCCAGCATTAAGCCTGTCTTTTAAATTTTTGCTAGGCTTATTGTTGTTTATTCCCGCTCCTAAATAATGGCTACCCTGGCTTTTGATGCGTCTTGCACGTTGAAGTA
The DNA here is from genome assembly GCF_036946585.1 of Pedobacter terrae. GTDB lineage: Bacteria > Bacteroidota > Bacteroidia > Sphingobacteriales > Sphingobacteriaceae > Pedobacter > Pedobacter terrae_C. The sequence goes on from NZ_JAQIIV010000027.1 coordinate 25,567, forward strand.
AATCGATGGGTCAGTTTGATGTTAACAAACAAATTAATACCAAATACTACTACGATAGGCCCCAAAATAAAGGCATATAAGAGCAGTTTAGTGATTTTTTTATGTTCATTGATATGTAAATTGTTTATCTCTTTGATCCGTGGCTTTGAATTATTGTTTTCTTTAAAATTGAGGCGATTTTTTTATCCAGATCTAAATCGTCAGTTTCATTGAAATGTTCGCCAATTTTATATGGTATGTGCTTTTTATTAAGTCTATACAGCTGATAATAATTAGTACCTGTTAAACCATAACTTAGAATCACCTGGTACTTTTTGTTGTAGCTGGGGTTAACGATACTGTTAAAATCTTTTACCTTAGTTAAGGTATAATTTTTAGGATTGACCAGATAAAGGTTGTAAAATGAATTGCCTCCTCTGGCACCAGTATCTTCGAAAATTAACAGATCTTTTATACCGTCATTGTTATAATCTTCGTAAACAATGTTATTTTGAAACTGACGTATATTAATATTTTCTTTCCAGAAAATTTTGTGTGCTCTTTTTCCGCTTTTACCGAAATAGATATTGGCATTAGACGGTTCTCTATCAACTATTATGTATTGTATAGCCATTACATAACTCTTATCTTTAAAAGGATAGACATATTGCCATGTACCTTTTACATCAGGCTGATGGAATATTTTTTGTGCAAACGAATGACTCGATATAAATATAAAGCATAGAAAAAATATCTTCCTCAGGTTAGGCATCTTGCATAGATTTATGTTATATTTCTGAAAGTTTTTGAGCAAGTTCTTCCGTCATCTCATCAAGTGTAAGTAGTCTGCCCCAATTAAATTTCTTCCATACTATTTTTGGTTTATTGGTTTTGTCGCTAAACATATTGCCGCCAGAGGTTTCACTTTTTTTTCGGGTAGAAAAATTAATGCTGGCAATGGTTTGTTCTCCAGAAGATCGGCTATAATTCTCGGAATCAAAGCCAATTAGTTCCATTTTTTGATTCTGGAACCTGAATGTATAATCAACACTATTTACCCAGTAGGAGCCACAGCTTAGCCAATATTGATAACTTAAAATGAGTGCGCCGTTTTTTATGTTGATGGCACCAGTTTCCTCTAAAGGATCGGCGAGGCAAGTGTTCTCTTCATTATTTTCAGTTGGAATAAAATTGGTGTTTTGGGCCTGTAAGCTGTAATTGCCGGATGTTTTAAAAAGAACCAAAAGCATACGGGGATTCACATTCAGTTTATCACTGCCCATACCATCGTTTTTGATGATATTTTTTGGATTGGTATTCTGGATAATGATCGCTTCATCAGGTAAATGATCTTTATTTAAATCACCTTTGGCCCGATAAATTATTTTCCATCCTTTTGGAACAAATGCATTTATATTAATGCCTGTTTTAGGGATTTGAGGATGATCGCTTTGGGCAAATAACTGAACAGAAATTAATAATAACAATATGCCTATAATATTTCTCATATAACGTAAAGTGTGAATGATCCCAGTAATAAGTAGATAAATTTCATTGTATATGTTATCTGCTGATCATTAAACTTGATCTTTATCAAGATAAGGAACAAGTTAAACCGCTTTTTGTGTTCAAGAATTACCCTGCCCAGCCATCCCTATCCAAACTCCTGTAATTGATTGATTCAGCTAAATGTTCAAGTTCTATATTTTCGCTGTTGGCTAAATCGGCAATGGTTCGGGCCACTTTTAAAATCCGGTCGTAAGCACGGGCCGATAATCCTAACCTTTCCATTGCAGTTTTTAGTAAATTGGTTCCAGCCTCACTGATCTGGCATACTTTGCGTACCATTTTAGGACTCATTTGAGCATTACAATGTAACTCTTCTCGATCTGCAAAGCGGATGTCCTGAATTTCTCTTGCTTTAATTACACGATCCCTGATTGGGTTACTTCTTTCCGTTTCCGAAATAGAGGCTAATTCTGTAAAATCAACAGGTGTTACTTCTACATGCAGATCGATCCGATCTAAGAGCGGTCCTGATATTTTGCTTAGGTATTTTTGAACTACACCAGGTGCACAAACACAATCTTTTTCCGGGTGATTATAAAAACCACACGGGCAGGGATTCATGGAGGCCACCAACATAAAACTGGCTGGATATTCTACCGAAAACCTTGCCCTTGAAATGGCGACCTTGCGGTCTTCCAAAGGTTGGCGCATGACTTCTAAAACAGTTCGTTTAAATTCTGGCAGTTCATCTAAGAACAGAACGCCATTGTGTGCCAGCGATATTTCTCCGGGTTGTGGATTGATTCCACCGCCTACCAAGGCAACATCGCTAATGGTATGGTGTGGAGAGCGGTACGGACGGCTTGTCATTAGAGCATCGCTCGCAGACAGTTTTCCTGCAACGGAATGGATTTTTGTAGTTTCTAGAGCCTCATTTAAATTTAAAGGGGGTAATATAGTGGGCAGGCGCTTAGCCAGCATGGTTTTGCCAGCTCCTGGTGGACCGATTAAAATTACATTATGACCACCTGCTGCTGCGATTTCCAATGCCCTTTTAATATTTTCCTGTCCTTTAACGTCGGCAAAATCATGTTCGTAATTGTTGATGTTTTTTAGGAATTCTTCTTTGGTATTTACTTTGACCTGTTCCAGCGCTTCGCTTTTGTTAAAGAAAGCAACTACCTGTGCCAGGTTTTCTACACCATAAGCCACTAAGTCGTTTACAATGGCTGCTTCGCGAACGTTTTGTTTAGGTAAAATAAAACCTTTAAAACCATCCTGTTGTGCTTGGATGGCAATTGGAAGGGCACCTTTTATGGGCTGGATACTTCCATCTAAAGAAAGTTCGCCCATAATAAAATAATCTTCCAGCTCGTCTGCAGGGATTTGACCCGAAGCTGCCAAAATACCAATGGCAATAGGCAAATCGTATGAAGATCCTTCTTTTTTCATGTTGGCTGGCGCCAGGTTTACCACTATTTTCTGTTTAGGCATGCGAAAACCTGAAACATTAATGGCGCTGGCCACCCTTTGCAAACTCTCTTTTACAGCATTATCGGGCAGGCCTACCATATAGTATTTGGTGCCGGCGCTAATATTCACTTCGATGGTTATGGTTAGTGCATTTACGCCATAAACAGCACTCCCGTATGTTTTTACAAGCATTGACTTTAATTAAAATAAATTCGGATGTAAATTATTCGGGATGAATATTAATTCTAATATACAGATTATTTAAAAAAAGATCAAGCTTTAGTGTCTATTATCGGAGTGGTTTTACCGACCCTTATTAAATAAACCTGATTGGACGAATGCTATTTCTTCTATCGGCAGCAGGTAAAGCAGGGCCAAACCCGCTATGAAATACGGACATTCATTTCCAAAACCTATAACACAAAAAATCCTGACCATTACTGATCAGGATTTAATATTTAAAATATTTTATTGCGCTTTAAGCTTTGGTCTTTAACCTTTCCACTAAAACCTATCTGCCAAATGGCATTTTAGGCATACCTTTCATCATGGCTGCTGCGGCTGCAGGGTTAGAAAACTGCTTCATCATTTTACGCATATCTTCAAACTGTTTAATAAGCTTGGTTACCTCTTCTACCTTGCTTCCCGAGCCTTTGGCAATACGTAAACGGCGACTTTGCTGGATACTATCCGGGTTTTCTTTCTCAAAAGGCGTCATCGAATTAATGATGGCTTCGATTGATTTGAATGCATCATCCTGGATATCCACATTTTTCATCATTTTGCCCACACCTGGTATCATGCCCATCAGATCTTTCATATTACCCATTTTCTTGATCTGCTGAATCTGGTTGTAGAAATCGTTAAAATCGAATTTGTTCTTACGGATTTTCTTTTGCAATTCTGCAGCTTCTTTCTCATCAAACTGCATTTGTGCACGTTCAACAAGCGAAACCACATCACCCATACCCAAAATACGTGATGCCATACGATCTGGATAGAAAACATCCAGTGCTTCCATTTTCTCGCCGGTACCGATAAATTTAATTGGTTTGTTTACCACCGATTTAATGGAAAGGGCTGCACCACCCCGGGTATCACCATCCAATTTGGTTAACACAACACCTGTAAAATCTAAACGATCGTTAAACACTTTGGCCGTATTCACTGCATCCTGACCAGTCATCGAATCCACCACAAATAAAATCTCGTGTGGCTGAGTTTTGGTTTTAACTTCAGATATTTCGTTCATTAACGATTCGTCGATCGCTAAACGACCAGCCGTATCGATAATGATGACGTTGTTTCCATTTTGTTTACCGTGTGCAATACCTTCTAAAGCGATACCAACAGGATCATTTGATGCACGGTTTGCGTAAACAGACACACCAACTGAGGTTCCTAAAACCTCCAATTGATCTACAGCCGCCGGGCGGTACATATCCCCTGCTACCAATAAAGGTTTTTTACCCTTACCTTTTAAATGCAAAGCCAGTTTACCTGCAAAAGTGGTTTTACCTGCACCGTTTAAGCCTGCAATTAAAATTACAGTGGGGTTTGCTTTAGTCTCTAACTCTGTAACTTCGCCACCCATTAAGGCCGCAAGTTCATCGTTCATGATCTTAGTAAGCAATTGACCCGGAGAAACCGCGGTAAGTACGTTTTGTCCCAAAGCTTTTTGCCTCACCTCATCAGTAAAGGCTTTTGCTGTTTTATAATTAACATCGGCATCCAGCAATGCTTTGCGGATTTCTTTCATGGTTTCTGCCACGTTGATTTCCGTAATGCTGCCTTGCCCTTTTAATACTTTAAATGCTCTATCTAGCTTGTCCTGTAAATTATCAAACATCTTTTTTTAAGCTAAAAGCTTCGTGCCAAAGGCAAAAAGCTGGTTGTTTTTAATAAAAGGCAAATGTATCAAATTTTGCTTGTAAATTGCTGCACCTCAAAGTCAAAACTTTTAAGGAGATATATTAATTTAGTCTTTTGGTGCAACATTCCAGTTATGGCGCAGTCTTATATCTAACTAAGCTAAACGAATGAAACGCTGCCTCCTTATACTTTTTGTATTTTCTTATGTTTTTTCTCAAGCACAGGATATTTCGAAACAGCGCCAGTTGGAAGCGAAAAGAACGCTGCAAAGCCCCAAAATAGATGGTGTTTTGGATGATGAATGTTGGAATAACGTTCCCCTTGCTACTGATTTTATCCAGATCAGGCCAAATCCCGGAAAGATAGATACTCATGATCGGCGTACTGAAATGAAAGTGCTTTATGATGATGTGGCCATTTATGTTTATGCTCGTATGTACGATCATCCTGACAGTGTTTCGCACGAATTGGTTTCGAGGGATCATATTGGCAATGCCGATTTTATTTCGATCATTGTTGATCCCTTCTACGATAAGATGAACGGAAATGGTTTTTTTGTTACGGCTGCAGGCGTTCAATTCGATGCTAAATACTCGCAGGTTGGTGATGAAGATGCCAACTGGAATGCGGTATGGGAAAGTGCAGTTAAAATTGATGATAAAGGCTGGACCTGTGAAATGAAAATTCCTTATTCGGCCCTTCGTTTTTCTGGTAAGGAAATTCAAAACTGGGGTTTGAATTTTAGCCGTAGGATACAGCGGAGCAATACGCAAACCTTTTGGAATTTTGTTGACCCTAAAGTAAATGGCTTTATTAACCAGGAAGGACTTTGGACCGGAATAAAAGATGTTAAACCACCTTTAAGATTATCTTTCTCGCCGTACATTTCGGCCTATATTAATCATTACCCCGTTAATTTACCCGGCGTAAAAAACACAACTTCGCGTTTTAATGGCGGGATGGACGTGAAGTATGGAATTAATAACAGTTTTACGCTTGATATGACATTGGTGCCTGATTTTGGTCAGGTGCAATCTGATAACCGGATATTAAATCTTACCCCTTTTGAAGTGAAATTTAATGAAAATCGGCAGTTTTTCACTGAGGGGACTGAATTGTTTAACAAAGGCGATCTTTTTTATTCCAAACGGATCGGTTCTATACCATCTTATTATAATTATGGTGAAATAGGCAGCACGGATAAAATTCTAAAAGATCAAACAGAGGCGAAAGTGTTAAATGCCACAAAGATTTCAGGCCGAACAGCAAAAGGCCTTGGTATTGGTATCTTTAATGCAGTTACCAGTAGTATGGAAACCGAGATTGAGGATGCTCAGAGCAACATTCGGATGGTGGAAACGCAACCGCTTACCAATTATAATATTTTGGTTTTTGATCAGTCATTGAAAAACAATAGTTCGGCTACATTTATCAACACCAACGTGCTGAGACAAGGCGCGGCCTACGATGCCAACGTGAGTGCTTTGCTTTTCAATCTAAATAATAAAGGCAATAAGTATTTCGTAAATGGCGGTGGTAAAATGAGTTATTTAAGGGGAGAAGAATCAAGCACGGGATATAGTTATACATTGCGGTTTGGTAAACAGAGCGGTAACTTTACCTGGAGTTACAATCAGGTATATGCTGATGATAAATTTGATCCATCAGATATGGGTTTCTTTACCAATAACAACTTTTTAGATCAGCGGGTAGGCATTGGTTACAACATGTATAAACCTAGCAAATGGTACAATCAATTTGAAAGCTGGATTAATTTAAACTATTCGCGCAGGGCAATACCAAGTGTTTATCAAAAAACAAGTACAAATGCAGGGTATTGGGTACAGTTTAAAAATCAATGGTCAGCAGAATTAGATTTAAGCTGGGAAAGAAAAAGTAACGATTTTTACGAGGCACGCAACGGGCAGTTATACCGTGCGCCGGAAAATTACGGTATCAGTCTTTATATAAACCCAAACCGCGCTAAAGCCTACAATTTTGGTGGAAATCTACGCTACTTTAAACAGCAGCTATTTGGCGGAAGGCAATATAACTTTTACCTTTTTCAGAACCTGAGGCAGAATGATCAGGTTGCCTTTGGACTAGACTTGAATTTTAACCCTAACTACGATTACGTAAATTGGGTAACGGCACAAGGGAACCAGGCCATTTTTTCTAAATATGACCGCAGGACGGTAGAAAATTCTTTCGATGCCAAATACACCTTTACCAATTTAATGGGAATAACTGTTGTATTAAGACATTATTGGAGTGATAGAAGAAATAAAGAATTTTACCTGTTAAATCCTGATGGTCATTTAACAAGCTACCAAGGTGCGCCGTTGACAGGAATGGATAGAAATTATAATGTATTTAATATTGATTTAATTTATACCTGGCAGTTTGCACCTGGTAGCACCCTTTCTGTTTCGTATAAGGATGCGGCAGAAACTTATGATACTTTTTACACACAGCGTTACAACAAAAACCTAAGCGGAATTTTAAATGCTCCTCAGAATAATAGCCTTTCGGTAAAGGTTTTGTATTATGTAGATTATCTAGACCTCAAGAAAAAAAAGAAGAAGGCTTAAACTCCTTCGTTATGTTGATCCGATAGTTAGTTATTGTATTACTTCAGCATCTTTCGTGCGGTTAAGGCCCTGGAATAAATTACCTTCGGTGAGCTCGACAAGCCTCGGTTCAGGGTGACGATCATTTGAGATCAGGAACTAAACTACCTAGCTTTACCAGGACTTACGCCAAATTTTTTACTAAAAGCACTGCTGAAATGCTGTACCGAAGAATAACCTAATTCGTCAGAAATATGCTTAATGTTTTTGCTGCCATCATTTAAGAGTTCTTTTGCCCGCATCAGTTTATAATCGCCTAAGTAACCAAAAACAGTATTCTGAAATACCTCTTTAAAACCTTGCTTTAATTTAAACTCATTTATACCTGCTATTTTTGCCAATTCGATTAAAGAAGGCGGATGATTGGCATTTGCCAACAAATATTCGCGGGCATAATAAATACGGTCTTTATCGTAATTAGACTTAATGGAAGTATTTGTTTTTTTAGCAGCCTCTTCAAATGCCTGCGCCTGTAATGCGAGCAATTCCAAACATTTAGATTGAAGAAACAATAATTTTAACCCACCGGTAAACTGGCAGTTCATGATATCATTTATACAACTGTGCATCGCTAAACTAATGGGCAAATTTTCTGAAGAAAGCTCTACCGGACGGCTGTTCATGATGTTTTCTGCAAAATTCTTTAGCAGGGTGCTGCTTTCGCTGGTTAAATCAACAAAACGTGACCTTTCGAAATTTATTTCAAAAAATTTATGTGGACCGGTATCAAATTCTGCCATCCCGTCAAAATCAGGACTGTAAATAATATTATGCTGGTTTACCCTGATATCCAGCCGTTTATTGGTGAGGTAATTTTCCATGATGCCCCCACCAGCGAGTGCAAAATGGAGTTCTACCATATCTGGTTCGTCAAAAGATTTAATGCGCAGGCGGCTCTGTTTCACAACCATATCGCCGTAAACAATATAAATACCCGAAAAAGCGATTTCTACAAGTTCAGCATCACCAAAAGGAAAACTGTATTTATCCCTCCGCTCTGTTACCAATGGTTGATTAAATTGAGAAATGTCGAACTTACTTCCTACAACATAATATTTATCATTACTATCGTAAATGTTTAAGGCCATAAAATCCTTTTGATATAAATTTTAATCCTTTTGGTATAAAAAGGTGCATTTGTTAGACAACTACTTTTGTTCAAAGTTACTAAACAAATAGATACAGTGCCCAAATTACCTTCATGGCTGGCCAACACTATGGAAAAAGTGATCAGCAATAAAATATATCAAGTAGAGGTTGTAGAAACTAAAATGTTAAGCAGCAATTTAAAGTGTGTTGCCTTTAAAGGCAATTTCTTCGATGCTGGATTTATTCCCGGAATGGAAGTGTTGTTAAGGGTTAATGCAAACGAATATCGGCATTATACCCTATCATCCTTTGATAAAACGGAGGAAACGTGTGAAATTATCTTTTATTTAAATAGGCAAGGGCCAGGGCATAGTTTGGCGGTGAACATTCAAAAAGGAGATCATTTAAAACTCATTGTAGACCGGGCCAGAATTAAATATAAAGAAGGTGCTAACCAGCATTTCTTTTTTGGTGATGAAACCAGCCTTGGTTTATATGAATCGCTTGGAAAGAAAGTGGTTGATGAAGATGTAGAATATTTTGGGATTCTGGAATTGCAGGAAGAGAATTTTTGTTCAGTTAAACAGCTAAATCTATTAATTGATGTAGTGCCTTCTGATATCCATGCTCCAGCTAAAAATGCCATTAATTGGATGGAAAATATGCACCCATTATGTTGGGAAATGTGGCAAAACGCTACTTTTTATCTAACCGGAAGGGCAAAATCGATACAGCATTTTAAAAAGTACCTGAAACAAAAGGGCATAAGCTTTAGGCAGATTGTTACCATGCCTTATTGGGAATTAGGTAAGGTTGGTGGAGGGGCTTAAAACTATTTGATGAGCGTATTGCGAGGCAAATATTAAAGAACACTGCTTGCACAGTGTTTCTTTATTTACACCCAATAACTACCTCGGAAAGGTAAAGGCAAAGCCAAGTGCTAAAGTTTGATTCGCTTGTATTTTGTTGGTGCCGGTATCATCATCAAACAGGAGAACACCTGTTAAGCTGGTGTTCATAAAACGGTTAATTTTTGCCGTTAATGCAACGTCTAACCTGTGATCGATTTTGCTCATCTTGAAATCCTTATAAGGGATAAACATGGCATACCTGGCTTTAAGGTTGGTATTGGTGAAAATATCTTTATCAAAAGCACTTACAATCTGAAAAGCTAACTCATTTTTAAAATTTTTGCCTTTTTCTACCGCGTATACTTCGTTTTTATTATCATAAACGGCAGTATCAAGTACAAAAGTTTGTCTTGCCGTACCAGTACCTATACGGGTAGAGAAGTACTTCACCGGTCTATACTCAAAACCGATTGACTCCGTTAAATAGCCAGGAGCCATAAATTTTGAAATTAAAACCTGCTGTTCATCGCCATTTCCGTCTCGGTAATACCTAAAACCTTTGTCAAACTGGGATTCAAAGCTTATAGACCCAAAGAAGAACCAGCTCTTCGATAATTGAAACGAGGCCTTGTTGTCCCAAAAAATACGGTCGTTGGTTTTCTTTTGCAACTGATCTTTATTTTTGATTTTGCCATATTGTAAAACCAATTCGCTTACATAACTATAGCTGTCTTTATTATATTCTGCCTTCCAGTTTAAAAGCCCTCCAACTGCCACGGAGTTAGTACCCCCCCCTTTCCAGTTGTTACTGAACTGGGCCTGGTTAACGTTGATGCCGATATTGGTTCTTGTTTTCCAGTAATTAATCTTGGCGTTTACAACCAAAGGTTTAATTTTTACCGGTTCAAAGTTTAAAGGCCCCTGCCTGCTTGGCAAAGGACTACGCTTTAACTTGATATTCAAGTCTTTAGTGTTGATCGGAATAGTATCAATTTCCTGAGCAAATATTTTTGTAGAGCAGAAACTTAGAATCAGGATGATGGCAGCTAAACAGTTCTTCATTACCTACAAAGAAAAAGAAAAATTTCAGAGATAAAAAGCATTTAACAAAATGATTACCAGAACAACTATTGAGGTAAAAGTAGATACACTAATATCACTTCGGCTTAAGCCAGCCATACCAATTACCATTTTTGAGGTAATCCAAATCAGTTTCATAAGTGTAAGCTTCTTTTTCAAAAACAATATTCCGATAGGCCAGATTATGTTTCTTGTATTTGATCAGGTTGATCAGATAGTTGAGCAGGTATACGATATAAAACGGAAACACAAGCAATTCCAGCTGTTGGCGCAAGTGAATTTTCTCATGATTAATAATCTCCCGATCGTTTTTAAGCCCTGCCGATTTTAACAAGATAAATGGAAAGATGGCCATACCTGCTGCAGGTAGTTTTTTAATGATCAGGATTGGAGCATTCACAACTTATCAATGGTTATTTTTGGCAATGCAGGTAATTGAAGCGCCTTAGGGTTTAACCTGTAACTTTTATAGGCGTTCCTGATAAAAAGATTGAAAGCATAATCTGTGGCCTCTAATACAAATTGGTAAGTGGGGCGATATTGCTGCATAAAATCAGTCAGTTCGGTATCTTTTATGCCAAGTACCTGGCTAACTAAGTTGGCGTTGAAACGGTAATCGATCAGGTCTTCACGATAATCTTTTTCCAATACTTTTTGCAGGTGACGGGCATTTCTTCCTTGTCTGCTTAATAGGTTGTAAATCGCATCGATACCTAAACCAACGCCGCCATTGCCTAGGTTCAATAAATCTTTACTACTTCCTTTCAGGGTTTGGTAGCGGTATTCCTGAACATTTTTTTCATATTGCTGCTGCGGGCTCAATCTTTTTTGTTGAATCACTACATCACGGAGTCTGATACCGAGCGATCTGAGTTGAAAATATGCAGCAGTTTGTCCCTTAAAAACAATGGTATCTACACCATAGCCCGATAAAGCCGCAACCAAGGTATCGCCCGGAAGCGCAAAAGTGCTGAACTCGCCTTTTGTATTGTTATATAAACCATCACCTGTGCGGATATTATAAATGTAAACTTTAGCCAAACGCTGCTTGGTTTCTTTATCAATAACAATACCCTGCACAGGTCTGTTTTGTGCATGGAGCCACGTCGAGAAGCCAAAAACAAGTATAAAGGGAATAAAAAATTTCATTCAATTACAAAACTACAAATATCTTGCTGGCTATGTTTGCACTTAACATTATTTAACCTTAAGTGTCTGACCAAGCTTAATGGCGTCTGTAGTCATTTCGTTCAGCATTTTTAACTGCTCAACCGTTAAATTAAAGCGTTTTGCAATATTATATAGGGTATCGCCTTTCACAACCGTGTATGTGCCATCGGCAAGAATCGGTTTGGCACCTGGCGGTGGCGTTTCAACTGGGGTAAATTTAACCTTCTCCTTGGGGATATTTTGATTGATTTCTGAAAAGACACGATCCTCACGGGCAATTTTTTGCTTTTCGCTCTCTGGTTGATCGTATTGGTAAAGCTGATATTTTTCGATCGTATTGATGAGCAAATCTGGATATCTTGGATTGGTTGCATAACCAGCTGTTTTCAATCCTTGCGCCCAGCTCTTGTAATCGTTTTTATCCAGTTGAAAAAGGAAACTGTAGCGTTTACGCTTTAAAAATTCAGAATGATCTCTAAACGATTCCCGTGCATCTTTATATACCCTAAAACAGTCATTTTTCTGGTCGTCATCACGGAAATAGTTTTTTCCCCTCCAATCTGACGTACATTTAATACCAAAGTGGTTGTTGGCATACTTGGCCAAATCGCTGTTTCCACTACCCGACTCCAGGATTCCCTGTGCCAAAGTAATACTTGCAGGGATACCGGCCGAGTTCATTTCTTCTATGGCCACACCTTTAAACTCATCGATATAACTTAAGGTATTATAGCTTTTGTAAGCGTTATTATTGGCTTTGTTGGCTGCTTTTTCAATCTGTTTGTTGTTTTTAGAAAACTTCCTGGAACCGCAAGAGCTAAAAAGAACAAGTATTGCCGCGATGATAAGGTAATGGTGATAGGAACGCATATAAGGTTAATGGTTAAATCGGTTGATTGGTTAATTGAAATTGCAAACTGTGAAATGAAATTATAACTTCAACTTTTGTCCTGGTTTTAAGTTTGCCTTTTTAATGCCGTTTTTTCGCATAAGGGATTTAACGGTTATACCTTTCTTTTTGGCAATAATACTTAAGTTATCGCCAGATTTGACAGTATATATTTTTGTTGTTCTTCTGTTTTTTACCCTGTGGCGAACTGGTGCTTCATAAACTGGTTCTTCATATCCCTCTGGTCGCTCGTCGTATTGATAGAGTTCATATTTTTTAATTAAGCCGATTACCTGACTGGCCCAGCTTCTACTACGGGCATAACCACAGCGACGGATACCATAAGTCCAACCTTTGTAATCGTACTGATCGTATTTTTCGAAAAGATTATTAAAAGGCTCACGGGTTTCCATCATCTCTACAAAATGACTATAAGACTCATCGGCATTTAAATAATCGCGGTATGAGGAGCGGATTTCTAGATTGTTGTTAGGTCCTTTTACGCCAAAATGGTTATTGAGATGTTGCGCGATTTTACTGTTTCCAGCAGCAGATTCATGTATGGCGACAGCTAAAATAACACTGGCCGGAATTTTATAATCATGCATTAAGCCTTGTGCATATGCTGCATGTTCAGCTATATAGTTGTCAGTATCTTGTGCTTTCGCGATCATTCCGGTTAAAAGGAACAAACAAAAAGTAAGGGTTTTTTTCATTTCTTTTTTGGTTAATAGATCATGGTTTTTAACGGTTGATAGCCTTAGCTTAGAAGGCCATGAGCCATTAACTATATGCCACTATCAGTTCTTCCTGATTACAAATAAACCATCCCGTACAGGTAAAATCAATTTCTCAACACGTTCATCTGCAGCTATTTTATCATTAAAACTAGTAATATTTTTGGTGTCTTTATCCTGTTTATCCTGAAGTACTTTTCCACTCCATAATACATTATCAACAATGATCATCCCGCCTGGGCGAACACGGTCAAAAATCAGATCGTAATAGGTACCGTTGTTTTTCTTGTCTGCATCGATGAAAACAATATCAAAAACTTCATCTAAACTTGCTATCGTCCTGGTAGCATCGCCAAGGATATAATTAATCTGATTATTATAGGCCGATTTGGAGAAGTTATGGCGAACCATGTCTTCCAGTTCCTCATTAATGTCAAGCGTATAAATGAGGCCATCTTTAGTTAATCCTTCGGCAAGACATAAGGTGGCATAACCGGTAAAAGTGCCAATTTCCAAAATCCTTTTTGGAGAAATCAATTTGCTGAGCATACTTAATACCCGTCCTTGATAGTGACCAGAGAGCATGCGGGGCATTAAAACCTTAAGGTTGGTTTCGCGGTCTATGTGTTGTAGCAATTCGCTTTCAGGCTCGCAGTAGGCAATCAGTAAATTTTGTAAATCGTCGTTTATTAGGCTCATTTGTTGGTTATAAACGGTTACTTTCCATAAAATATTGTAAAATAATGGTTGCGGCAATGGTATCAACCCTATCTTTATCCCTTCTGTCCAGTTTTTTTAAGCCACTTTGCATAATGGCCTGATGGGCCATTTTAGAAGTAAAACGCTCATCAACCCAATGCCTGGGGATATCGGGAAAAGATTTTTTTAATAGTGTAGCAAAGCCTTTTACGTGCTGTGCCGAATCAGACGGAGAACCGTCCATTTGTTTAGGATCGCCCAGTACAAAGGCCTCAACCTGCTCGGTAAGCATGTATTTTTTGATATATTCAATCGCATCTTTAGGGTGTACGGTATCCAAACCTGTTGCAATAATCTGCAAAGGGTCAGTTACGGCAATGCCGATGCGTTTCGTTCCATAATCAAATGCGAGGATCCTTGCCATAAATGTTAAGCGTTGGGTATATGGCGTAAAGCATTTACCACCATTTAAAAAATAAATGGCAAAGGTAAGCTTTTTGAAATAATTGGTAAATCCTGCAGATTTTTAAAAACCGACAGGATTTGTTACACCATTACTTTGACCTGATGTGGTGAAATTAAAAGCCCAAACAAATGCAATCAATAAGTTACATTTTTACTTCTGTTTTCCATCTTTTGGCGCTTTCATTTTTTGAATTTTCATTAAGCGACTTATTAAGGTAAAGCTTTGCATTGTATTTGTTGTTCTTATAATAATAGCACTTTGCTATTAATAAATAGGCATCGCTTACGGTATAAAAAGTGTCCGGTGGGTTTGTTCCTCGGTATTTTATGAAATCTAACAAATTTGCAATTCCTTCATCTAAATTAGATTTGCTTTCAACAGAAATTTTACCTGCAATATATTTGTATGCATAGTATTTAGTGTATTCGAAACCTTCTTTTAATGTTCTCCAGGCCGCTTCTTTATTTTTATCATGTTGCCAATAAAGGTTTTTCGCTAAAGATCTGTATGCGTTATCGCTGGCGTTTCTGTTGTTTTTCCTTTTGGCTTCGTTAATAGATTTTAAGTAGTATTCTTTTGCTTTTTCAACATCAGTAAAATCTGTCTGGTAAGTATAGGCAGTATTAAAGAGCATAAGAGAATTATCCTTGGCGGTGGTATCATTAAAATATCCGGCAAAATAATCCATTGCTTTTTTGTCTTTTTGTTCTGCTATGGCATTAATTAAAGAAACCTGCAAGTTTGAGTTTTTTATATACTCCAGTCCATATATTTCCTTTACTTTATTCTTTGTATCGTCGAACCATTTAGTAATATCATTTACATTTTTGGGTATTGCAATTGAGTAAGAAGAATAAACAAACTTTAATCCGTTCAAAAGGCCATAAGATACAATATCGTTGTGCCCTGCATCAGGAAAAAGCTCATATTTAAAATGAAAGTTAGCTGAATCCAGTACTGTTATCTTTTGTTTAATTTCATTGGCATAATCTTTTCTTCGCTCTATGTCTTTTCCGGCAGGAGCAAGATAATAGAAGGTTGGATGTGCTTTATAGTAAGCAATTAATTCATCGCTTATTTCGAAAGGAGGTTGTTCTTTTGTTATTTTTTCAGGGGTAAATAAAATATAGGCATTAAATAAACCCGGTTGTTTTAAAAACAAATAATTGGCGTAACTTGATGAATAGGACTGGCCTATAAAGGCCCTAAAATTGGTGGTTTTATAGTCGGTTTCTATATGCGGAATCAGTTCTGTTTTTAAGCATTCAATAAAAGATTTTCCGGTTTTTCCGGTCTCTCCGGTTTCGTAATTATAATCCATTTTGTCCATTTGGCCTGACGTAATATCTATAACTACCGAAGGGGGCAGGTTATTTACGAAATTATTAATGTTGGCTGCCACCAACATGCCATTCCCGCCACCTAGTGCTCCGTAGGCATTTAAATAAACAGACGGATACCTGCCATTTGCATTCCAATTTTTGGGTAACCAGATATTACAGTGTATGCTATCATTTAAAACTTTCGAAAAAAATACTTTTTTGATTTTTGTCTGGCAAAAAGACAAACTGCTAACAGCTAAACTTATTGATACTAATAATATACATTTCATGGTCCTGTTCTTTATGAAATACAAATAACGATAAGGATATTGTTGTAAAATTGTATAAATGTAACCTCCTTTATTTAATGAATGACCAAAAAATATCTTCCGAACCAATAGCTTTTAAAGAATCAAAAAAATCTTTTGGAGTTAGCCCGGTTAATTGCCTGCAGGCTTTTACAAAATGTGATTGATCTGCATAGTTTGCGTAATAGGCAAGTTTGGTGAAATTTACATCATCACTTATTTGCATCCTCGCATTCATCAGGTACCTGAAACGAACAATCATCCTGTATTTTTGAGGCGTAATGTTAAGATAAGAAATAAAAAGATGGTTTAAATGTTTTCTACTAATGCCTAAGTTGTTCACTGCTATTTCATTTATTGTTTGGATATTGTCAATATCCAAAAAAAAATGCAGCGCTTTTTCCAAGTGCTTGTTATGAAAGATAGATAAGCGGGTTAAAAAAAAGGCATCTAGAGTAGTTACAATTTTGTGGTCATCAAATGTGTTGAAAACTTCACTTAAATGTTCATCAATATCAGGGTTAAATACATTAAAAATACTGGGTATTTTTTCTACTATCTTCTGGTTTGCTAAAAATTGGTTAATACCCAAAGGCTCGAATACTGCTGCTACTTTGTGGACCTTACCAATTTGTGTAACCTTTAATATAGATTCTCTTATAGGAGTGATTACCTTTAGATACGGGGTGTTTTCGCGATAAATAGCCGTACTATGATTGTTGTTTTGTTCAAAGATGTTGCTTTTGTAAAATGAAAGCGTTGTATTGATGTGTGGATAGCAGGTATATTCATTAAAGTAATCTTCACTGTCGCACACATCCAGATAATAGTAACTGATATACTTTTTGATAACAGGATGCTTCGGCTTAAATGTTTTAAATATTTTCATAAACTTATTTTCTATTCAAAAATTAGTTGGGAAGAATTAATTTATTTCATGACTGTAATGTTTGCTTCTAACAAAAAGTAATAATGATTCTAAAATATACAATTAAGAAATAGGTTCGGCATCACTTATGCGCGAATCTCATATCTATTTCTTATTTTGCACCAAATGCAGTTTAAAGAAATCATCGGACAGGAAAGAGTAAAGCAACAATTGGTGCAAACGGTTAAGGAAAACCGCATTAGCCATGCGCAGCTATTTTTGTCGCCTGCCGGTTCCGGAGCTGTACCCTTGGCTATTGCCTATGCGCAATACATCAATTGCCTTAATAAAGGCGAAAATGATAGCTGTGGCGAATGTTCGAGTTGTAGAAAATACGAACGTTTAATTCATCCCGACCTGCATTTCTCCTATCCTTTTTTTGCTTCGGCAAGTGTAAAAACAGCTGTGGATGTGCTGGAAGAATGGCGGGGTATGTTAATGCATGATCCCTACTTTGATATGGATATCTGGCGTTCCAAACTTGATGCAGCCAATAAACAGGCCAATATTAACATCGCCGAATGCCATGATATTATAAAAAAACTAAGCTATAAAGCCTTTGAAGCCGAAACGAAGGTCTTAATTATGTGGCTTCCTGAATACCTGGATAAAGCCGGAAACGCGCTGTTAAAATTAATTGAAGAACCGCCTGCAAATACGTTATTTATTTTAATTGCGCAAAGTCAGGATCAGATTTTAACGACCATTTTATCCAGAACGCAGATTGTGAAAATCACAAAACTTTCATCAGAAGAGGTAACCGGATATTTATTAAATGCCAGCGGATTAACGGAGCATCAGGCTATTGATTATTCATTTTTGGCCGATGGAAATTTAATTGAAGCAAAAGCACTTGCAGCAGATACACAGAGCGACAGTTCTGGCACATTTACGGCCTGGCTTAGGATGGGTTTTGGCAATAAAGTGCCCGATTTGATCGACTTTACGGATGATGCAGCGAAATGGGGAAGAGAGAACCAGAAGAATTTTTTAAAGTATGGTGTAAATTATTTACGCGAATGCTGTTTAATTTTAAGTGGTGCCGAAGAATTGGTGAAACTACCTCCCTTAACCTTTGAAACCGCTAAAAAACTCAGTATACACGTGCTTACCCTGCCCATGGCAGAGGCCATTATCAGCGAATTGGAAAAGGCACATTACCACATTGAAAGAAACGCAAACCCGAAAATTCTGTTTTTAGATGTATCTTTACAATTGGTAAAAATTATCAAGTTTAAAACGCTCCCTGCGGGGACTCAATATATATACAATTAATATGGGATGTGGAAGTTGTTCAACAGGTGGTGGTTGCACCCCTAATGGATGCAAAAGTAATGGCTCATGCGGCACCGGTGGTTGCCAAACAATGGAAGTGCACGATTGGCTGTCTAATTTGGATATGCCTTCTAATTATAAACCTTTTCAGGTTACAGAGATCAAGTTTAAGGGCTCACGTAAAGAGTTTTTTCTCAATAGTGATAACATTTATCTCGAAATTGGAGAGCTTGTTGCTGTTGAAGGGCCGACGGGTGGTTTTGATGTAGGGCATGTTTCGCTTACTGGCGAGTTGGTGCGGATCCAGATGAAACGCCGCAAAACCACGCTTGATCAGGTAACCAAAAAAATATATCGTAAGGCTACAGAAGCTGATGTGGAAAAATGGAATGCCGCCAAAGGAATGGAATGGGAAACCATGCACAAAGCAAGAAAACTGGCATTGGATCTGCGTTTGCAGATGAAAATCAGCGATGTGGATTATCAGGCTGACAAAACAAAAGCTACCTTCTTTTATACTGCTGATGGACGTGTGGATTTCCGCGAGCTGATTAAAAAGATGGCGGAAAGTTTCCGTATCCGGATTGAAATGCGCCAGATTGGAATGCGTCAGGAAGCTGGCCGTTTAGGTGGAATCGGTTCTTGCGGTCGCGAATTATGCTGCTCTACCTGGTTAACCAATTTCAAAACCGTATCTACGGCTGCAGCCCGATATCAAAATTTATCATTAAATACCTTGAAGCTTGCAGGGCAGTGCGGTAAATTAAAATGCTGCTTAAACTATGAGCTGGATACTTATCTGGATGCTTTAAAAGACATTCCGGATAGAATTGAAAACCTGGACACTGAAGCTGGTTACGCCCGTCACCAGAAAACCGATATTTTCAAAAAAATCATGTGGTTTAGTTATCAGGGTGATGAAAACTGGATTCCGGTTAAAGCTGCACGTGTAAAAGAGATCATGGCGATGAATAAGGCAGGTAAAAAAGCACCAAACTTAAAAGAAGAAGCCGTTCAGATCGCTGCACCTGTTGTTGTAGAGAAATCATTTGATTACGAAAATGTTGTGGGTCAGGATAGTTTAACCCGTTTAGACGAACGCTCTCGTGGTAAAAACAACCAGAACAGGAATAATCAAAAAAATAACCGAAACAATAACCAAAATAAAAGAGAAAGAATTGCTGCCGGAGAGAAAAGTACAGGGGCAAATAACAGGAGTCAGCAGCCTCAACAAGGTACGCAAAAAGCACAACAAGGCGGAAAACAACAATCTAATGGCGCAAAGCCGCAGCAAAATTCTGGTCAAAAGCCTCAACAAGCAGTACCAAAACCACAGCATGTTAATGGACCAAAGCCTCAAAATAACAAAGCAAAGCAACAGCAAGGAGCAAAGCCTGTAGCTAAAGCCGAAGGAAATGTTGCCACAGAAGGTGCTAAGCCAGAGCAGAGCAAAAATAGAAACAGAAATAACCGTAGGAAAAACAATAACCGCCGAAACAATAATAATGGCTCAGAAAATAAACCTGCTGCTGAATAAAAGGCAAATCATTTTGCTTGCCTTTTTATGGATGGTTACACTATTTGTGGGCTGTACCGACAGTTTAGTTGATAGCAATGTAGAAATTGCCGATCGCAGGTGGACTTATCGAAACCATGTTTCTACGACATTTGACATTAAAGATAACACCAAAGCTTATAATATTTATTTTAAATTAAGGCATACTGCAAATTATAAATATGCCAATATTTTTATCCTGGCCCATTTCAAGGATGGTAAAAAGGTAGTAACCAAACGTTATCAATACAAATTGGCTAAAAATGATGGCGAATGGTTAGGTAGTGGCTCTGGAAATGTATTTAATTATACCTTACCCATGTTAACCAACTATCATTTTCCACGAAACGGCAAGTTTGAGATAGAAATTGAGCAGAATATGCGTGATAATCCACTCTTGGAAGTAAGTGATGTTGGTTTAACAGTAAGCGAATCCCTAAACAATTAATTGGTAACTCTTGAAAATAGCGCTTTTTAGATTAATTTTTTTAGGCTTAGTCACAATATTTTCATCATGTGTGACCATCTATCAACTTAGTCCAGCCAAAAATAACTTCAACTACAAAAATAATATCGAATATGAAGTTTATGGATTGAGTTCTGCAAGCCAGCAAGCCACAGGAAACACCAGGATAGTTGCTAAAAAAGGCTATACTTTTGTTAGCGTAAAGATGAAAGTGACCAATAAAACAAACGAGACCGTTGATATAGATTTCTCACAAGTTTCGTTATTGGATCATGTGAATCTGGTAAAATCCCGTTTCTTTTGTGTACCAAGCTACGGTGGTTTCAATACCTGCGAAAACTAAAACAACTTTAGAACCACAAAAAAGTTTAAAACGGATATTATTGATTAGCTATCCGGAAAAAATAAAACCTGAACGTTTGGAAATTACTGGCGAAAGGTACGAAATTCAGTATTCTAAGTAATTACAAGTATTTTAACAGGCTTTCCAACTTCATTCCCCTCGAACCTTTTAGCAATATTAAATGATTCTGAACTAAGTTTTCCTGTAAGTATTGAGCAGCTTCAGCGGGCGTTTGGAAATATATGCCTTTAAAAACATCTTTAAACGTATAGAAATCCTTCCCGATAAAAATGATTTGATCTAAATCACTTTCATTTGCTTGCTTAACTATGAGCTCGTGCTGGTGATGTGATTCAGCACCTAATTCAAACATGTCGCCCAGAATGGCCGTCTTTTTATGTGCTGATATTATGGAAAGATTTTTCAAAGCCGCTGCCATACTGCTTGGATTGGCATTATAGAAATCGCAGATTACCGTATTTTTTTCAGTTTTGGTGAGTTGTGAACGGTTATTTTTTGGCTGATAATTTGATAAGCCCGTATTAATTTCTTCAGGCGACATGTCAAAAAAGTCTCCTATGCAAATTGCAGCCAGGATATTTTCGAAATTATAACTGCCTGTTAAATTGGTTTTTACTGATGATGAAGCTTCATGATTGGTCCAGTTCACTTCGATAAAAGGATCGCTGCTTTTTAGTTCTCCTTTAATGGTATTGCCGTTTTCTGTTCCATAATAAATAAGCTTATTTAAACCAGCTGCCGTACTCATTTCAAGCAAGTGCGGATTGTCTCGATTGATAAAAGTATAACCATTTGTCTGCTTTAAATAGGCATAAAGTTCGGCCTTACCTTTTTTTACGCCTTCAAACCCACCAAACCCATCTAAATGCGCCATGCCCACATTGGTAATAATGCCGTGGGTAGGCTGTGCTATAGTAGAAAGTAATGCTATTTCTTTCTGGTGGTTTGCACCCATTTCAATTACTGCAACCTGCACATCATTGGTAATGGATAGTATAGATAGGGGAACACCAATATGGTTGTTTAAGTTGCCAAAGGTGGCAAAGGTTTTATACCGTTCGGATAAAACTGCGTTTATCAATTCTTTGCTAGTGGTTTTTCCATTGCTGCCAGTCAAACCGATCACCGGAATATTAAGTTGTTTGCGGTGATGGCGCGCCAGATCCTGTAAGCTGATTAGTACATCCTCAACCAGTAAAAACCTGTCGTTTTGCGCATATTTTTCTTCATCAATTACGGCAAATGCAGCGCCTTTTTCTAAGGCTTGCGCGGCAAATTGGTTTGCATTAAAAAGATCTCCTTTCAGGGCAAAAAAGATACAACCGGGTGTAATGTTTCTCGTATCTGTAGAAATGACAGGGTTTTTAAGGTAATAGTCGTATAGTTTTTCGGTTGTAATCATGCTTATAGTAAAAAATATGATGTAAAATTAAGCTTTCGCGACAACAAAAAACAAAATTTGTACATTAGGTAAAATTATTTCTTATGAGAAGACTCTTAACGTTCTGGTTAATCTCGCTCGGTGCGGTTTCTTTTGTGCAGGCACAACTAAAATCTCCAGACGATTTTTTAGGTTATCAGTTAGGTTCGCATTTTACCCCTCATTATAAAGTAGCCGATTATTTTAGGCAAACTGCTGCGGCTTCTGCTAACAATATGAAGCTGATTGAATATGGTAAAACCAATGAGGGCAGGCCGTTAATGGTAGCTATTGTTTCTTCACCAGAAAATATAACCAAACTGGAACAGGTTAGGAGTAACAATTTGGTTTTGGCAACGGGCAGCAATAGTACCATCGATTTAACCAATCAGCCTGCAATACTTTGGTTAAGCTATAATGTACATGGTAATGAGGCTAACTCTACTGAAACCGCCATGAAGATGCTTTACACCTTAGTTTCGGGTAATAACAAGCCCGCAAATGAATGGTTAAAAAATACCGTTGTGGTAATTGATCCTTGCTTAAATCCCGATGGAAGAGACCGTTACGTGAATTATTTTAACAGTGTAGTTGGGAAAACACCTAATGCTGATCCCTCATCAAGGGAACACATTGAACCTTGGCCAGGCGGCAGGCCAAACCATTATTATTTCGATTTAAACCGCGACTGGGCCTGGCAAACCCAGATTGAAAGTCAGCAACGGCTGGCCTTATATAACCAGTGGATGCCCCAGGTACATGTCGATTTTCATGAGCAGAGTTATAATGAGCCTTACTATTTCGCACCTGCAGCAGAGCCGGTTCATCAAGACATTACACCTTGGCAAAAAAGTTTTCAGGTGGTTGTAGGTAAAAACAATGCTAAATACTTTGATGCCGAAGGCTGGCAATATTTTACAAAAGAACGTTTTGATCTGCTTTATCCTTCTTATGGAGATACTTATCCCTTATATAATGGATCAATCGGTATGACTTATGAACAGGGTGGTATCAGGGCTGGATTATCTGTTGTAACCAATGATGGAGATACCCTAACCTTAAAAGATCGTATTGCACACCATTTTACCACAGGAATGTCTACCCTCGAGGTAACTTCTTTAAACCATCAGAAATTATTAGAAGAATATAAAAAATATTTCAAGCAGGAATTGGCCAATAGCCCGGGTGTTTATAAAAGTTATATTATAAAAGCGACTAATTTATCACGCTTAAAAAAACTGGCCCAACTGTTAGCCAAAAATAAGATTGAATTTGCCTTTGGTGGCGATAAAACTGGAAGGGCTTATGATTACGATAGCCAGAAAGAAGAAAATTTTAGTATCTCCCGGAATGATTTAATTGTAAACATTCAGCAGCCAAGGGCTATTCTCGCTCATGTTTTGTTAGAACCACAAACCTTTGTAACCGATTCTAATACCTATGATATTACGGCCTGGGCACTGCCCTATGTTTACGGATTAAAAGGCTATGCCAGTAAAGAAAATATAAAGGGAAAATTCCCAACAATTGAGGAGCCAAAAATCATCAATACGGAAGTGGATAAACCCCTGGCCTGGCTGTTTAATTGGGGA
>NZ_JAQIIV010000028.1:0-39277 GCF_036946585.1 Pedobacter terrae
TTACGGGGGAATACTCTATTATGCGCCATATGATGAACCTGGAATCGGTGGTTACTTATGAAGGTACACATGATATACATTTATTGATTACAGGAATGGATGTGACCGGATTAAACGCATTTAAATGAGACACGATTAAAAGATTTAAGGATTTTCATGATAATGGCTTACTAAATTTGAGACATGGACATTGAAGATTTAACTTACCGAGTAAATGGCTGTGCTATTAAAGTGCATAACATTTTGGGAAATGGTTTTCAATAAGTAATTTATCAGCGATGTTTGGCAATTGAATTAGAAAAAGAAGGGATAAAATTTAAAAGAGAAGTTGAACAGAAATTTTTTATGATGGCCTGATAGTTGGAAAAAGGCGTGCCGACTTCATAATCGGAGATTTATTAATATTAGAGCTTAAGGCTTCTGTTAATTTAGAAAGCTATCCTTTAGCACAAGCTAAAAATTATATTGTTGCTTATAATTTCAATGTCGGATTATTGATTAATTTTGGCGCAACAAGTCTCCAGTTTAAAAAAATATATAATCCTAATAATAAAAAAATACAGAACAGGATTGAATAAAATGTAGAGATTGGGGTGATAACGCATACTTAATCTTAACAAATAAATTAATCGGATTTGATTTTTTTTGAACTTTGATCATGAAAATCTTCAAACCCTAAAAATCTTGATACAGAATGGACTTTAAAAAATATACCCACATACCTGCCCCACCGGAAGAAGTTTATTTAGCCCTTACAAAAGACATCAGCATTAAGCTATGGACCGGGGCCGAAGTGGAGTTTGAAGAAGTACCTGGAACAGAATTTTCTTTATGGGATGGCGATATTACGGGTAAAAACATCGAATTTACTTATGGAAAGCAAATTGTGCAGCAATGGTATTTTGGAGAAGAAAATGAACCTTCTATCGTGACCATCAAACTTCACGAAGAT
The DNA here is from genome assembly GCF_036946585.1 of Pedobacter terrae. Taxonomy (GTDB): domain Bacteria; phylum Bacteroidota; class Bacteroidia; order Sphingobacteriales; family Sphingobacteriaceae; genus Pedobacter; species Pedobacter terrae_C. Next base: position 953 of record NZ_JAQIIV010000028.1, read on the forward strand.
AAAAAAGGAACTTCGCTTGAATTTAGGCAAACCAATATCCCCGATGAAGATTATCAAGATTTTACAGAAGGGATTCAGGAGTATTATTTAGGTGGATTGATTGATTTCTTTGAAGAATAAAATCATAACATGAAAACTCAAGTTAATGCGCTCCTTTTCTTTCTGTTATTGATTATTTTATCAAGTTCTTGCAGGACATATATTTCTCCGGCTTTACCCGGAAATAATTTGGGCTATCTGCCACGTCAGATGGAGGCCGATAGCGTTAAAACTTTAACACATGCTTCAGCAAGTTTTGCGGGGGCGTCATCTCCTGGAAATGGTAGTGTGTCATTTGAAATGGGTATGTTAAACATCAATCGCGCAATACGTTTAAAGGATTTGATATTGCCTACGGTGTTTTTGGTTATTTGGGCAATGCCGAACACCTTTATTCCAACAACAGGAATGATACCAATGGTGATTACCCTCCCGGTTTTAAAAAACATATGTATGGCTTTGGTTTAAGAACTTCTATCGGTTTCCATAGCACATCTGTTAATGGAAATACAGATTTTAGATTTATAAATTGGGAAAATGCTTTGAGTACGGAAAGTGGAGCATATGCTGATTTCAGAGATGAAGTTTACAATGGTAAGATTTATAACTATGCAGGTGTTTCAAACAGGAAAAGACTTTGGACAACCGGATTATCAACCGAAGTCATTTTCAGGGGAAGGCGTAACCATGATATTAAACATGCCTTCAGGCTTTTCATTGGAGGAACTCCCTGACTGGCCAACAGTTTTAAATATGGCCAAATTGCAGATCTTGAAAAAGTAATTAAAAGTTCTTCAGCATGGAATTTTAATTACTTTTTGAGCTTAAAAAGATTTACACTGTCACTTGAAATCGCCGAAAATATAAATTTGGCGAATAAGATTTCTCTTGGCTACACATTCAAATAAAAACATATCAATGCGATTGCTGTTCTGCTATAAATAAAATCAAATATTATGAACAGAACATTAGGAATTGTATTAATGGTTTTGGGCATTGCTATGCTCATCTGGACAGGTTTCTCTTATACAAAAAAAGAAAAAATTGTTGACGCAGGCCCAATTCAAATCTCGGCGGATAAAGAAAAATCGGTAAACTGGCCTCCTTATGCTGGTGGTATTATTTTGATAGCGGGTGTGATTGTTTTTGTTGCTTCGAAAAACAAAAACCGATGATCAAGCGAGATTGTAAAATAGTTTTCTCGGCACCACCTTACTGTTTTTATGCCGCTAAAGATATCTTTAAGCAGTTAATGTAGGTGCCGGGATCGGGACTGTGTATCAGGGATCTCTTTTACATACTTTGAATGCAAAAAAGATTTCGGCAATTGATCTTCAGAAATTGTGTTTGGAGACGATTTGATCTAAGAAAAATCGTCATCGCGAATATCATCCTTTCCATCACCCTGAATTTATTTCAGGGTCTTTACCAGTTTAATATTCTGCGATGACGAAAAGGTGTTTTGCTTTAGCTAATTCTTTTCGTTGATCCTTCATTGCTTTCAGGATGATAATAAAGTTTAAAGATTATATCTCGTAACTATATACTGATCTTATTGCATCTCTTAAGTTATATTTCGAAGCCATTACTTCTCCATAAGCGCCTGCACTTCTAATGGCAAAAATATCACCTCTGAACGATTCGGGCTGTTCAACTTCTTTACCAAAACAATCCGTGCTTTCGCAGATGGGTCCTACGATATCGTATTTTACGACTTCGGACTTCGGACTCCCGACTCCCGACTGGCTAAGATTTTCTATTTTATGATAAGCTTGATATAATGCCGGACGCATCAATTCAGTCATGCCTGCATCTAAAACGACAAAGTTTTTCTTTTTCCCATTTTTAATATACAATGCGCGGGTAATTAATGATGCTGATTGACCAACCAAAGCCCTACCCAATTCAAAATGCACTTCCTGACCTGGCTTAATGGTTAAGAATTCATTAAAAATTTTAAAGTACGATCCGAAATCAGGAATTTGATGATCGGGATGATAATAATCAATTCCCAAACCGCCTCCTACATTTAATACCTGAAGCTTAAATCCCTTATCCTCAAACCATGCAGCAAATTCATTTACACGAACGCAGAGATTTTTATAAACATCAAGATTGGTGATCTGCGAGCCGATATGGAAATGAATACCAATAAATTTAAGGTTTGGAGAGGCTTTTAACGTATCTGCACATTCAGGTAAATCCCATGAGTTGATTCCAAATTTATTTTCATCCAACCCTGTCGTAATATTATGGTGGGTATGTGCATCAACATTTGGATTAATGCGGATAGCTACCTGAGCAGTTTTACCTTTTTTAGCTGCAAGCTCATTTAATACCTCTAATTCCTGGATAGATTCTACATTAAAACAGAAAATATCAAGATCGAGAGCCTCATTAATTTCTTTATCAGATTTCCCTACGCCGGCAAAAACGATTTTTTTATTGTCGAAACCTACCTCAACTGCTCTTCTTACCTCGCCGGCACTTACACAATCTGCGCCAAAACCAATTTCTTTGACCTGGTTTAACAGCACGGGATTGAAATTTGCCTTTAATGCATAATGGATATGAAATTGATATGGAGTTGCTGCATCTGCACAAGTGTGCAACGTTTTTTGTAACAGATCGGTATCGTAGTAGTAAAAAGGCGTTTCAATATTGTTAAACTTTGATATATCTTTATCGGCGAACATGTTCAGATTCCTTATTATAATTTTAATTTTATTCTTTGGGCTAATTTATTTGGGTAACTACCTGGATTTAAAGCATGGAAGAATTACCCGGAAACAATACAACGGAAAAATCCGATTTTTTATCGTGTTACTTCTGTTGGTATTATTCCTTTTATTTATTAAAAAATGAAGATCGCAGCAGCCATATTTATTGTTCTCATTCTTTCTGCCGGATTATATAACTCTTACAAGAAATATAAAAACGGGTTATTACCAGCAAACTTTCTGGCTTTTCACTGCCTTTTCGGATTGCTGGTTGTAATAGGTGCTTTTTTCCTCTTATTCGAATAACCTATTGTGCAAGCTTCTTAGAGCCTCTGTTTTATGTTCGCTTAAAATTAAAAGCGAAACATTATAGTTACTTCCACCATAAGAGATCATACGGATCGGAATATGTTTCAAACCTTCTAAAACTCTACTGGCAAAACCGTGTTTCTCTGAACCGAAATCGCCCACTACACACACAATGCTGTGGTTGGTATCCACCTCAACGGTTCCAAAACTTTCCAGTTCTTCAATAATCTGTGGTAAATGCGCTGTCTCATCGATGGTCAATGATACGGCCACCTCAGAGGTGGTAATCATATCAATTGGCGTTTTATAACGTTCAAAAACCTCGAAAACCCTGCGTAAGAAACCATAAGCAAGCAACATGCGGCTTGATTGGATGCGGATTGCAGTAATACCGTCTTTAGCAGCTATTGACTTGATCCTGCCTTTTTCGCTGTCATGCGTAATTAAAGTACCAGCAGCTGAGGGTTCCATGGTATTTAATAAGCGAACCGGAATTTTATATTTCTGTGCAGGGAAGACAGATTGAGGGTGTAAAATTTTCGCCCCGAAATAAGCCAGCTCGGCTGCTTCATCAAATGATAACTGTGCAATTGGTTTGGTACCTTTAACAATACGTGGATCATTGTTGTGCATGCCGTCTATATCTGTCCAGATCTGAACTTCTTCGGCTAAAATTGCAGCGCCCAATAAAGATGCTGTATAGTCACTTCCGCCACGACGTAGATTATCTACCTCGCCAAAACTGTTGCGACAAATGTATCCTTGTGTAATGAATAATTTCTTGTCTTTATGCTGCTCCAATAATGGCATTAAATGCTTTGTGGTAAACGGAATATCAGGTTCATTATCTTCATCCGTTTTCATAAAATCCAAAGCAGGTAATAATACCGATGGTACGCCAATAGATTTTAAATAAATATGATATAAAGTGGTAGATAATAGCTCACCTTGGGCCAACACTACTTTCTCCTCAATTGAAGTGAAAATATCATTTGCTAATCCAGCTAAGAAATTGAAATGATAATCAATTACCTCATTACCCTGTTCCTGAAATTCGGCAGCAGGCAATAACTCAACAACAAAAGTTTTATATTTTTGATATAGATTTTCGACACACTCGCTTCCCTTCTTCTTATCTCCAGCTAAAAAATAATTTGCAATTTCTACTAAACTGTTTGTAGTTCCAGACACGGCTGATAAAACTACAATCTGTTCTTCGTTTGGATTAATGATATCCAATAACTTCGTCATGCGCTCAGGACTGCCTACAGAGGTACCCCCAAATTTTAATATTTTCATCTGTTTGTAAATTGTTTTTACCCATAATTAAAGGACAGCAACCTAATTGTTTTTGTAACTATTTAAAAAAGTTACAATCGCCTCACATTAATACTGGATTTTCTTTATTATTGTATCGGGGCGTGAAATTAAGCAAAAGCAGCTTAAAAGCAACACCCTCAACAAAATAAAATTTGGATGAGTTGAAATAATTTTGCTTCAACCAAACAATATCCAGGAATTCTACATATTAAACTAAAAAAAATAGCTCAATGCAGGCAATTGACCAATCAACGCAAGCCACAATCAATCAGTGGTTAAATGGAAACTATGATGAAAATACTAAGGCAGAAATTCAGGCCCTTGTAGATAAAGATGCAACTACCGAGTTAACGGATGCATTTTATAGAAGTTTAGAGTTCGGAACAGGCGGGTTACGCGGAATCATGGGTGCCGGTTCTAACCGTATAAATAAATATACCATCGGAACGGCCACACAGGGATTAGCCAATTATTTAAACAATAAATATCCGAACGAAAAAATTAAAGTTGCCATTGCACATGATAGCCGCAACAACTCTGATTATTTTGCAAAAATTACTGCAGATGTTTTCTCAGCAAATGGCATATATGTATACTTCTTTTCTGCATTAAGACCAACACCAGAGCTTTCTTTTGCGGTGCGCCATTTCGACTGTAAAAGTGGGGTAATGTTAACCGCTTCGCATAACCCTAAAGAATATAATGGTTATAAAGCTTACGGTGCTGATGGTGGCCAGTTCACCTCTCCTGATGATAAGCTGGTGATCGATGAAGTGAATAAAATTAAAAGCATAGATGAAGTAAAATTCGATCGTGTTGATGCAAATATCCAGCTGATTGGTGAAGATGTTGATCAATTATATTTAGATGGTATCACTGCGCTTTCGATTTCTCCGGAAGCAATAAAAAGACAGCATGATCTAAAAATTGTGTACTCTCCTATCCATGGAACAGGGATTACATTAGTTCCAAAAGCTTTAGCACAGTTTGGTTTTACAAACGTTACCATTGTTGAAGAGCAAAGTACACCTGATGGAAATTTCCCAACGGTAGTATACCCGAACCCTGAGGAAAAAGACGCATTAACTTTAGCGATGAATAAAGCAAAGGAAATTGATGCTGATTTGGTTTTGGCAACCGATCCTGATGCCGACCGTGTGGGTATTGCCGTAAAGGATAATGAAGGCGAATGGGTATTGCTTAACGGTAACCAAACGGGTAGTCTGTTAATCAATTATTTACTTTCGGCCTGGCAGGATAGCGGAAAATTAGATGGCAACCAGTTTATTGTAAAAACCATTGTAACTTCCAACCTGATCGAAGAAATTGCTAAAAAGAAAAATGTAGAATACTACAACACCCTAACTGGATTTAAATATATTGGTCAGTTAATGACCGAGCTTGAAGGCAAGAAGTATTTTATTGGTGGTGGTGAGGAGAGTTATGGTTACCTGATCGGCGATTTGGTACGCGATAAAGATGCAGTGGTTTCTGCTGCTTTCATTTCTGAAATGACAGCATACTATAAAGATAAAGGTGCTAGTCTATACAATGCCTTATTGGATATGTATGTAGAATATGGCCTATATAAAGAAGATCTGGTTTCGTTGACCAAAAAGGGGAAATCTGGTGCTGAAGAAATCAAAGCCATGATGGTTAAATTTAGAGAAAATCCGCCTGCAACATTGGGTGGCTCTAAGGTATCGGTATTAAAAGATTACGAATTGGGACAGGAAACAGACTTGACAACTGGAAAAGTAACCAAATTGGACTATCCAACTTCAGATGTTTTACAGTTTATTACAGAAGATGGTAGTATTGTTTCTGCACGTCCAAGCGGTACTGAACCAAAAATTAAGTTCTATTGCAGCGTAAACGCACCTTTAGCAGATAGAAAAGATTTTGATTCTGTTAATGCACAACTAGAGGAAAAAATAAAAGTGGTTATGGCTGATTTACAGGCGTAATTTAAACACTTAATAATATCGTATCTGTCACATTGAGCCTGTCGAAACGCCTTTCGAAACCATCAAGTAGCGTGTCGACAAGCTACCATCGGCAGACAGGATCCACTAATTCAGGTCGTCATTCTCACGCGTGCGGGAATCTTAATGCGAGCGCTTTAAGATTCCTAATCAAGTTGGGAATGACGATTTCTTTTAGGGACTTTCCTAGTCTTAGCATCTCGCTAGGACATTTTAATTCCTATAGAGGCGCGGATTAGTAGGGAGGATTTCGGTCAATCAATTAACTCTTTAATACTAAAAATACAGGGAGTCATTTTTGAAGAGTTTTTCAAGTTTCTGCTTACTTACAGAATGCTAAGACAAGCTGAGGCCTTTTATTCCTTCCACAAAGCATCTCAAAAGAATGAAACAAATTATAATAATATATTTTAAGCCGTTTAAATACCAATAAAAATAGATTGCTTATATTTACAATTATAACAAGGTAGCATCATGACAGCAATAATTTTAAAAGATAATGTAGAACAAAGCAAAATTGATGCATTATTAGACATTTTAAAGTCATGGGATATTGATGCGGAATTAAGAACTACTGACAAAGTTGAATCATCTGAAGCAGTAGAATTTTCATTATCTCAAGGCATTTGGAGTGATTATAATGTTAATTCGGACGAACTTAGAGATAAAGCCTGGAAAAGATAATGGTTCTGTGCGACACAAATCCTTATTGAAATTTATAAAGGAAATGATAGGGTTATCGAAACTATAAAGAATATTGGTCAAAATAGTGTTGCAATTTCAAATGTTACTTGCGCAGAATTACTTTATGGAGCAAGAAACAAAAAGGAATTAAGGTTAATCAGAAAAGATATAGATAGTTTAGTGGTTTTGCCCATTTCTTCTCCAATATCAACACAGGCGGTAACATTAGTAGAACAGTTTTCTTTATCACACAATCTTAATCTTCCAGATGCGCTAATTGCATCTACAGCAATCTTTCATGATTTAGAACTTTACACATTAAATCTTAAAGACTTTAAATTTATAAAAAACATAACCATATATAAGCCTAAACTTCACCTTTAATATTTAGTAAGCCACTTTTTTATTTTTCTTTGCTGCAATCAATTTCTTTAATACTTTTGCAGCTCGATACCATGTTCAAAAAAATCTTAATATATCTGATTATTACATGTACTGTTAGCAACGGTTTCATGCAGTTGGTGATCTATTCAGGTTATCAAATGAACAAAGAATATATCACCAGTGTATTTTGTATAAACAAAGTACATCCTGAACTGCATTGTGATGGACAGTGTTTCCTGGCTAAAAAACTAAAAGATTTAGACGGCAAAAACAAACAGGCACATGAAAACCTGAAAAGAGTTGTAGAAGCCGAACCCAAATTTCAAACAATAGCCATCAATCACTATCTTCCCTATTTTGTTATCACTTCAGAAAATCTTTATATCGAAAAACCGGTTAAAGATCTTTCTATCTCTATTTTTCATCCACCGAAAACGGTTTAAGTTAAATTTCTTTTTCCTTGTCGTCACCCTGATCCGATAGCTATTGGATTTATTTCAGGGTCTATCACATATTTAGTTATAAGATGCTGAATTGAATTCAGCAGGACGATCTCTATTAGAATTATTAAATTTTTACTTATCCAATTTTCTCAAAATGAAATTATCACAATACTTTTTGGCATTGTTGTGCCCAATTATATTATTCTCTTCTTGCAAAAAAGACAGCAATGAGGTTAATGCAGACGCTAAATCTACTTTCTCGATCGAGTTTGAAAACCAGGTAAACGGAAGTCCATTAGTTTTAAGTACCACCACTTACAAAAATGCCAGAGGCGAAGATTTCAAAATCAACGTATTTAAATATTATGTAAGTAATATCAAATTAAGCAAAGCTGATGGAACGAGTTACCTTATACCTGAAAGCTATTTTCTAATTGATGCTTCAAAAGCAGAATCGACAAATATTACCTTAAAGGATGTACCTGTTGGCGATTATACAAAAATCGAATATACCATTGGTGTAGATTATGCCCGCAACTTTGCCGGCGCTCAAACTGGTGCCTTAGACCCTATAAATGGTATGTTCTGGACTTGGAATAGTGGCTATATATTTGTTAAGCTTGAGGGAACTTCGCCACAGTCTACCGATAAAGGAAATGCGCTCACTTTTCACATTGGAGGTGTTACAGATCCAAACAACACGATCAGGACTTTTGCTACTGAGATTAATGCGGCAAATCCGCTCCGCGTACGCACAGACGGCAAACCCAACATGCACTTTATAGTAAATGCTGCAGCATTATTTACCGGTAAAACCGACGTCAGTTTTGCTACGTTAAATTTCACTATGGGTGGTGCAAACTCCGTAATTGTAGCTAACAACTACGCAAACGGCCTATTTCGTTTAGATCACATTCACAATTAAATGCTAAGAAAAATAACAGTCTTCGCAATGCTTCTATTAAGCATTGCGTTGATGTATGCCTGCAGTAAAAGTGAAGATGAGGTAACGCCGGAAGAAAAGAAAATTACTTTTTTCGTTCCTTCCAACTTTCCAGCTCCGGTATATAATTTTGAAGAAAATAAATTGAGTAACGCAGGATTCGCACTGGGTAAAAAGTTATTTTATGATGCCAGATTATCTGCAGATAAAAGCGTTTCTTGCGGAAGTTGCCACCAACAATTTGCAGCTTTTACCCAGCTTGACCATAAGGTAAGCCATGGGGTGAACAACTGTCAGGGAAAGCGTAATACGCCGCCACTTTTTAACCTGGCCTGGCAAAAAGCTTTCTTTTGGGATGGTGGCGTAAAAAACATCGAAACCTCTCCTTTGAATGCCATTACAGATGCTTGCGAAATGGGGACTGATGTACCGACTATCATCGCATTCCTGAAAAATACGGCGCCATATCCAGATTTATTTAAACAGGCCTTCGGTTCCACAGAAATCAACTCACAGCTCATTTTGAAGTCGATTGCCCAGTTTACAGCAGTGTTGGTTTCTGGTAATTCAAAGTATGATAAGGTAATCCGGAAAGAGGCTGGCGCTTTATTTACAACGTCGGAACTTGCGGGTTACAATTTGTTCAAAGAAAAATGTGCTTCCTGCCATGCAGAGCCTTTTTTTACTGATTTTTCTTACCGAAGTAACGGATTGGATTTAATGAGTAGTGATGAAGGACGTTCGCATATTACTGGTGTAGCTGCAGATTTTGGAAAGTTTCGCGTACCTACTTTGCGCAATATCGAATATACCAGCCCATATATGCACGACGGCCGTTTTTACAGCTTGGATGAAGTGTTAGAACATTATAATTCGGGTATCAAAGCATCTGCCAATCTCGATCCTCAATTGAAAAATGGCATTTCGCTAAGCGCTACAGAAAAAGAACAGATTAAAGCATTTTTAAAAACATTAACAGACAATGAATTTATCAAAAATAAATTATTCGCTGAGTCGTAAATTACTAATTATAATTTTAGTACTCACTAGCAGCCAGGTAGTTGCCTGTGATATCTGCGGCTGTTTTATGGGCATTACGCCCTATTATAATCGAAACAGCATCAGCCTTTTATACCGTTACCGGTCGTTTAATGGTTATGAAGGGCAATCACATTCCTTATTCCCAAATGGTGGAAGTTTTTTCATTCCAGCCCGAAGCCAGGATTCACCCATAACGAATCATGCGGGCAACCCCAGTGACTATGAGCTTTACCGCTCTTTAGAAATCAGGGGTAAATATTTCATCAACAGCCGACTTGAAATCAACGCTATTTTACCTTATGTTTCCAATAGTGAGCGGTACAATGGATATACTTCTTCTATCTCCAATATGGGCGATGTTAATTTATACGCGGGCTATCACTTGGTGCAGAAACTGGAAGATAACTTTAAGCAACAATTAATTGCAGGGGCTGGTATAAAATTGCCGACTGGAAAAAATGATTTAAAAAATACATCGGGAATTCGTTATTCTTCGCTGATGCAAGCTGGAACAGGAAGCACAGATGGTTTTGTATATCTGAATTATATGGTAGGATTGGGCAAATTTGGTGCAAGCCTGAATACATCATACAAGGTTAACGGAACCAATAGTCGCGATGAAAGCATCGCGAACAGTACGACCAGTTTCTTGAATATCTTTTACGTGCAAAGAATTGGTAAGGATGTTCAGATCATGCCATCTGCACAGTTTTTTTACGAGTATTCTGGTGGTGAAAAGTATAAAAGCCACAAAACAGGTGAACACGTAATGAATAACCTAATGGGTGGTGCAGGTATTGATATTTTTTATAAAGACATAGCTTTAAATGCCGGATTACAAAAGAATATCTGGGAAGCGGAAACCGATCATCCGATGAGTGCAGGTAAAGTATACGTTGGAATTTCCTACAATTTTTAAATTACAGAATATGAACAGATTAAATATTGCCATACTAGCTCTGTTAACCGTTTTGTTTATTGCTTGCAAAACTGAACCAGATGCCAAAGCAGTTCGCCAGGAAGTATTAAATATCCACGATAAGTTGATGATTGATGGCGAGAAAGTTATCAAGAATAAAATGAAGTTAGATACACTTTTGGTTTCAGACCAAATTAAGCTTTCGCCAGATTCGGCTGTATTAAAACAGAAAATTGTTGGCCTAATTACACAATTAAATGCTGCTGATGAAAAAATGATGGATTGGATGCATTTCTTTAAAGATGATTTTAAAGGAAAAACCGCACAGGAAGATCTTGACTATTACAAGTCAGAAATGGTAAAAATCAGGGCAGTTGAAGATAAATATATCAAAGTAACCAAAGCATCTGATTCATTGATAAGAATATATAATGTTAAATAAAAATTAGTCGGAGGTCAGAACGTTGGGAGTCCGAAGATATGGAGATTAACCGTAAGCGGATAAACTTATGTCTTTGGGTTGCCGACCACATGCTAAAAATAAATTCAAATGAAAAAATCAATCTCAGCAATAATCCTAATTGGATTAGCAGTTATAGGGCTAAAATCAAAAGCCAACCCTATAATCGAAGATCAAAAAATAACGTTGATCGATTCGATAAAAAAAGTGGTGATAGACCCTGTTTGCAAAATGAAGGTGAAGGCTGGTGCATCAAAAAATGTAGTATATAATAAAGTTACCTATTATTTTTGTTCAGAAGGCTGTAAGCAAAAGTTTGCGGCCGAGCCTGGTAAGTACATAAAAAAGTGAGTTGGAAGTCATAAAGACCGAAGTAGGAAGATATGAAGCTATTTGGTTTAACCGCTAAACTTCCGACTTTTGGACATCCGACCCCGGACTTTTCCAAACATTAACGTTCCAGATAAAAATACCTCGTATATTTACATTTTAAAATAACATCATGAATAAAATCACTGCTTATTTAGCTACGTCTCTACTAGCTGTTTCTATATTTTCTGCATGCAAACAAGAAAAAAAACTCCCATTTTATGGGGAGCGCCATGCTGAAACCGTTAAAGATGCCACGGGCAAAGAGAAAATAGATACCGTTTACCAAACCATTCCTGATTGGTCTTTCCTGAACCAGGATAGCGTGGTCACAACAAATAAAGCAACAGATGGCAAAATTTATGTAGCCGACTTCTTCTTTACCTCATGTACTACCATCTGCCCTACCATGCACCGTAATTTAATGACGGTTTATAATGACTTTAAAACCAGTCCGGATATTATGTTTGTATCACATACGATTGATTTTAAATATGATAAACCTCATGTTTTGAAAAAATACGCTCAAAAATTAGGGGTTGACGGTCCGAAGTGGCAGTTTCTTTATGGTACCAAAGATAGCGTATATACCTTAGCTGAAAAGAACTACCTGGTGGCTGTTGGAGAAGACAGCACGGCTAAAGATGGTTATATTCATCAGGGTTATCTGGTTTTGATTGATAAAGACAGAAGGATCCGCGGTGCTTATGATGGCACCAAGGCAGACCAGGTAGAACAATTGAAAAAAGATATTCCGGTTTTATTGGCGGAGTATAAAAAATAATCATCTAAGTATTCATCTCGATGCGATAGCTATCTGATCGAGATGAATATTCTTCCAACATTAAATTTATGCGCAAATACATTATCAATGTTATCTTTTTCATTTCCCTGGTTGCCATTATCCTTTCCTGCCAAAATCAGAAAACCATCGATCTGCAAAATTACATGTCGAATGGAAAAGACATCTATAAAACTAAATGTCAGAACTGTCATGGAGAAAATGGTGAAGGTTTAGGTCAACTGGCGCCTCCACTAACTGATTCGGTATTTTTAAAGGCAAACAAATCTCGTTTGGCCTGCTTCATCAAAAATGGCGCAAATGAATCTTTAATCGTTCACGGTAAAGAATATAAAGAAAAAATGCCTGCTTTCCCCGAACTGGCAGATATTGATGTGGCGCAGGTAATGGTTTATATTACCAATTCTTTTGGTAACAAGCAGGGATTTGTACCATACTCCCAGGTTTCAAAAGATTTGCAGCATTGCAAAATCCCTTAAGTATTTATTTCTAGGGCGTCACCCTGAATTTATTTCAGGGTCTTATATATTGATATAGATGCTGACCACGTAGTAGCTACAAGGCAGTTGAAAACACTGTTATACTTGTAAAATAAATTCAGCAGGACCATATATAAAGATAAATCTTCGCATTCTTCGCTGCTTTATGCTTATAAAAACCCATCTTTGCAAAAAATGCAGGTTATTCTATCGCTGTTTCGAGTAAAATCGAAAGAGAGGAAAGTCCGGGCAACGCAGGGCATCCCGCTTTCTAACGGAAAGGGGTTCAGGAATGAAAACCTGAACTACGGATTAGTGCAACAGAAAATATACCGTCCTGATTTTACATTGGGATAAGGGTGAAAACGTGTGGTAAGAGCGCACGAGCATTGCAGGCGACTGTAGTGGTTTGTAAACCCCGGGAGTTGAAAGACCAAATAGGCTAACGTACGTAGGGCTGCCCGTCCGATGTTAGTGGGTAGGTCGTTAGAGATAAACGGCAACGTTTATAGTAGATAAATGATAGAAATCCTGAGCAATCAGGAAACAGAACCCGGCTTATAGACCTGCATTTTTTTATTCGCCCAATAGAATACGCTTGGTTTTTCCAAGTTCAGCTTCCTCCTCCTCATCTAATACAGGAAATTTCAGGTCAAGGCTTTTTAACTTATCTTCAATAATTTCACTTATTGCAAGCCTTGCAAACCATTTTTTATCTGCAGGTATGATGTGCCAGGGAGATGCTTTTGTACTGGTTTCGTTAATTGCATCCTCATATGCATTCATATATTGATCCCACAAAGCCCTTTCTTTGATATCTCCCGAAGAAAATTTCCAGTTTTTGGTAGGATCATCAATTCGCTCTAAAAAGCGTTTTTTTTGTTCATCACGGCTTACATTTAAAAAGAATTTTAAAATTACCGTTCCATTGGCAGTTAAATGTTCTTCAAAATTTTTGATACTTCTATAACGTTGTTGCCAAAAGTTTTTATGGATCTTTTTAACATCATTTAGGCCTGGTATATTTTCATTTAAAATATATTCGGGATGCACCTTGCAAACCAATACATTTTCATAATGAGATCGGTTGTGGATCCCTATCCTACCGCGTTCAGGCAACGCTTTATAATGTCTCCACAAAAAATCGTGGTTATATTCTGCTGGTGTAGGTGTTTTAAAACTATAAACCTGACATCCTTGAGGATTTAATCCGCTCATTACGTGCTCAATTGCGCTGTCTTTGCCGGCAGCATCCATCGCCTGGAAAATAATGAGCACAGCGTGTTTCCCAGAAGCGTACAATCTCTCTTGCAAATGGCTGAGCGCTATTTTCGAATTTACCAGCGCATCTTTGGCTTTTTCTTTGTTATAACCCCCTGTAAAATCAGTTTTGTGATTTTTTAAAGAAAATTTCTTATCCCCCTGTACAATTAATCCTTTAAATTCGTTTTTCATTATTATTTTTTCCTGGTAAATCAACGCATCAATAATTTAAATATAGAACTAAAAATAAGTAAAGTAAATACGTTAATTTGCATATAGAGTTTTTTATATTTATCGCCACAGCTTTTACCTAAAGATTATCTTATCCAATATGTTTAAAGAGATAAAAAACAAGTACTTACGTTATTTCGCCATAATTTTATTTTTCATAATAATTTTCTTCTCCGCTTTGCAATTAAACTTTTTATGGTTGTTTGGCTATTCACCTAGTGTTCGGGATATTAAAGCACCTACTCTACGCGTGGGTTCGGAGCTTTATACAGCTGATGGAAAACTGATTGGAAGATACTTTAAAGAAAACAGAACGCCTGTAAATTTCAATGATATTGCACCGAGTGTAATACATGCCTTGGTTGCTACCGAAGATGTACGTTTTTATAAGCATTGGGGTATTGATGTGCAAGCTGTTGGCCGTGCAGTTGTGGGTTTAGGAAAAGATGGGGGTGCCAGTACCATTACCCAACAATTGGCCAAAAACCTTTATCGCACGCGTTATAATAAATCACAGGGGTTATTAATTAAAATACCTTTGGTAAGAACCTTGATTGTAAAGCTGAAGGAGTGGATGACGGCGGTAAAGTTAGAAGCTAACTACTCTAAAAATGACATCATCACGATGTATCTGAATACTGTTTCTTTCGGTAACAATGCTTACGGTATAAAAACAGCCAGTCGGATTTACTTTGATAAGGAAACTAAAGAGCTGGCCACTACGGATGCGGCAATGCTTGTGGGGATGCTAAAAGGAACAACCCTATATAATCCAACCAAAAATCCTGAAAAAGCCTTGGAAAGAAGAAATGTAGTGCTTGCGCAAATGAACAAGTACAATTACCTCAGTAAGGATAGCTTAACTCAATTATCAAAGGAGCCGATTAAGTTAAAAGAGGGTAAAATGCAGGATGGCAGCGATGGCGATTCTTATTTAAGGGCAGCTGTGGCAAAATATTTGGAGAAATGGTGCACCGAAAATGGTTACGACCTTTATGAGGATGGATTAAAAATTTACACGACTATTGATTCAAAACTGCAAAAATATGCTGAAGAAGCTGTTGCCGACCAGATGAGAATTTTACAGCGCAGGTTTTATAGTGTATGGGGCAACGAAGACCCCTGGTACGATTCGGAGAAACAAAAAGTTGATTATCCAGATAGAGCGATGAAAAACCTGCCGGTTTATGCGCTTTTGCAAAAGAAGTTTCCCAACCAACCAGATTCTGTTACCGCCTATTTTAATAAAAAGAAAAGAATGCAGATTTTCACTTATAAAGGCGATCGCGATACCTTATTCTCAACTTTAGATTCGATCCGTTATTATGGAAAGATCATGAATACCGGGATGATGACCATGGAGCCTGCAAGTGGTAAAATTAAAGTTTGGGTTGGAGGTATCGATCACAAGTTTTTCAAATACGATCATGTTAATCAGGCTAAACGCCAGGCAGGTTCTACCTTTAAACCATTTGCATATTTAACCGCTTTAGAACAAGGCATGAGTCCTTGTGATAAATTTACTGATAAACCGGTAAAAATTGCTTATCAGGATAAAGGTGAAACGAAATATTGGGAGCCAAAAAACGCCGATTATAGTGTTTCGTACCGCGAAATGAGCTTGCGTTGGGCAATGGCAAAATCAGTGAATACCATTACTGCACAAGTAACTGAAAAAGTGGGCTGGGATAATGTGGTAAAGTATGCGCATGAATGCGGCATTGATAGCCATTTAGAGTCTGTACCGTCGGTAAGTTTAGGTTCAAATGACGTTACCGTTTACGAAATGGTAAAAGCCTACGCTACCTTTATGAATAAAGGGATTAAAACAGATCCTATCTTAGTAGAGAAAATTACTGATCAGGATAACAATTTAATTGATGAATTTAAGCCTAAAACAAAAAGGGTTCTGACAGAAGAAATTGCATGGTTAATGACCTATATGTTCCGTGGGGGTATGGAAGAGCCGGAAGGTACATCACAGGCATTGTGGGAATGGCCAGACCTATTTAGAAAAAATAATCAGATTGGTGGTAAAACAGGTACCTCGTCCGATTATGTAGATGCATGGTATATGGGCTTAACCAAAGATTTAGTGACCGGTGTTTGGGTGGGTTGCGACGAAAGAACTGCGCACTTTAAAAATGGCGAGCAAGGAGAAGGATCGAGAACTGCCCTGCCTATTTTTGCCAAGTTTATGGAAAAGGTATACCTCGATCCAAAATCAGGTTATACCTATGGTCCCTTTCCAAAAGCTACGGTTGACATTACCAGAACCTACAACTGCCCTAGTCCACGGATTATCAGAGATACGACATCAACCGATAGTGCGGTGGTAGATTCTACTGATTTTGCTGTGCCAGAAACGGAAGAAACCACTATTCCGGTAACTGTTGAACCTACTGAAGTGAAGAAAGAAGAAAAGAAAGCTGAACCTGCCCAAACGCCTGAAACACCAACAGCCCCATTAACTAAAAAAGAAGAAAGAGAGCTGAAAAGACAGCAACGACGTGAAGAAAAAGAACGGAAAAAGACCGAGAATAACCAGCCTTAATTTTAATGCGATAAGATAAAATAGGCCAAATGCATAATCAATCTGCGCTTATGTACAGAAAGCCATAAAAAGTGTTAAAATATCAATACTTTTTTAAACTATTGCTATTTTTATTTTCCAAATCTCGACCGCTTCATTATTGTAAATTATTGAAATTATACTAAAAACACATATATGAAAATAGGCTCTACTTTGTTAAGGCGATATTGTTCCCTGTTGCTTCTGCTTATTCTTTCTTTTTCGGTTAAGGCCCAATACTTCGGACAAAATAAAGTGAGGTATAAAAAACTCGACTTCAAAGTTTTACAAACTCCCCATTTTGAAATCTACTATTATATCAAAAACGATAAACTTTTAAAACGCTTTTCGCAAGAAGCCGAAACATGGTACAAAATGCACCAGGAAGTTTTTAGAGATACCTTTTTGAAAAAAAATCCTATAATTCTATACAATAACCATCCTGATTTCCAGCAGACGACGGTATTGAACGGAGAAATCGGTATTGGTACTGGTGGGGTTACCGAGGCACTAAAAAATCGGGTAATTATGCCAGTTATGGAATTAAATAGTCAAACCAGGCACGTTTTAGGACATGAGCTGGTTCATGCTTTTCAATACCATTTATTGCTGGAAAAAGATTCGATCAGTTTAGAAAATGTTGGTCAAACACCCCTATGGATGGTTGAAGGTATGGCAGAGTATTTATCAATCGGGAAAAAAGATGCATTTACTTCCATGTGGATGCGCGATGCCATGTTGAATCGCGATATTCCTTCATTAAAGGATTTAACTAATTCCAATAAATATTTTCCTTACCGTTACGGACAGGCTTTTTGGACCTACATCGGTTCGCAATACGGCGATACCACCATTGTTCCGCTCTTTAAAAATACTGCAAAATATGGTTATGAAAATGCCATTAGGTATACATTCGGTTATGATGATAAAACATTGTCGGGTTTATGGAAAAATTCGATCGATGCACATTATAAGCCGATGTTGAAGGCAGATAGTTCGCAAATTAAAATTACCGGTACAAAAATTATTGATAATAAAAATGCCGGCAATATGAATGTTGCACCTGCTCTTAGTCCGGATGGAAAATATTTAGCCTTTATGTCTGAGAAGGATCTTTTTGGAATAGACTTGTTTCTTGCCGATGCTAAAACCGGTAGGATCATCAGAAAACTCAGCAGCCAGATTTCCAATGGACATATCGATGATTTTAACTTTATAGAATCGGCTGGTGCATGGTCACCAGATAGTAAGCAGTTCGCCTTTAGTATTTTCAGTCAAGGTAAAAACCAAATGATGATCATCAATGTTTCGAACGGAACTACGGTATCTCAAACGGCGATGGGACAGGTACAACAGTTTGGTAATTTAACCTGGTCGCCAAATGGAAAAGACATTGCTTTTTCAGGTATGGTTGAAGGGCAGAGTGATATATTTTCTTATAACCTGGATACTAAAACAGTTACCCAGATTACTAACGACGTTTATTCTGATTATGCTCCGAATTACTCTCCTGATGGTAAAAAACTGGTGTTTTCGTCAGATAGAGCAGCTATTCAGGCTAATGTGATTAATGCTGTACTACCCATAAATCTTGCTGTTTATGATATCGCTACTAAAACGGTCAGCAATTTGGATGTTTTCCCTGGAGCAAATAACCTGAATGCTCAGTTTTCATCAAATAGCCAGAATGTCTATTTTCTATCTAATAGAGATGGGTTTAGGAATTTGTATAAATACAACTTTGCCGATAATACAGTTGATCAGTTAACTGATTATTTTACTGGAATTAGTGGGATTACAGAATTTTCTCCTGCCATTTCGGTTTCTACAACCGATGACATTGTTT
The DNA here is from genome assembly GCF_036946585.1 of Pedobacter terrae. GTDB lineage: Bacteria > Bacteroidota > Bacteroidia > Sphingobacteriales > Sphingobacteriaceae > Pedobacter > Pedobacter terrae_C. Next base: position 19,762 of record NZ_JAQIIV010000028.1, read on the forward strand.
ATAGTTATTATCGTTATCAACGTTATACCTTATATAATGCTAAGTTAAGTAGTTTTACAGCGAAACGGATTGGTAATCGCGAAGAAAATTTTGATGCTGCCATCCTTCCCCCAATGGAAAATATTGGCGTAAATATCATCAATTCCAATTTAAATAATTTTGATCGTTTCGAAAAAATAGTTGCCGACTCAATGAAAACGGTACCCTATAAACCAAAATTCAGGTTAGATTATTTAGCAAATAGCGGTGTAGGGGTATCAACCAGCCGTTTTGGAACTGGCGTTGCAGGTGGTATTGTAGGCATGTTCAGCGATATATTGGGAACTAATCAAATTATTGCCAATATTTCTGTAAATGGTGAAATTTATGATGCAGGTGGGTTAGTTGGTTACATTAACCAAAAAAGCAGGATCAACTGGGGCGCTGCCGTTTCGCACATTCCTTACGTGTCTGGTTTCAGGTCCTTTGGTTATCAAAATATACCTACTGGAGATAATACTTCTATTAATGCCCTGGCAGACAGAACGGATATTATTAGGACCTTTGAGGATCAGCTTCAGGTTTTTGGTGCTTATCCATTTAGTAAAATACACCGTTTTGAATTAGGTGGTTCATTCTCACATTATGGTTACAGGATTGATCGATATAGCAATTATTATAATTCGGCAGGTAACTACATTGGTTCAGACCGAAGCAGGATTTCTAACGAGGTAGCTTCTAATGATTATGGTATTCCATTTAATTCTTTTACACTATACCAGTTAAATGCAGGCTTTGTAGGCGATAATTCGATATTTGGTCTTACGGGACCGCTTGATGGTTTTAGATACCGAGTAAGTGGCGAAAAATATTTTGGTACTTATAATTTTGCCGGCGTAACCGCAGATCTCCGTAAGTACTGGAGGGCTAAACCGGTAACGTTTGCGGTGAGAAGTTATAATACTTTGAGAATTGGCAAAGATGCAGACAGGCTTTACCCTATGTATCTAGGTTATCCTTATCTGATTAGGGGTTACGAATCAAATTCTATTTACAAAAGCACTTCCGCACGGTCATCAGAATCTTTTGATATTAACCAGTTAACAGGAAGTAAAATAGCGGTTTTCAATTTCGAAGTTCGCTTGCCATTTACGGGGCCTAAAAAATTAACGGCTATACCTTCTAAGTTTTTATTTTCTGATTTGAATTTATTCTTCGATGCAGGATTGGCCTGGACAAATGATACCCAGGTGAAATTTAAAGGTGAGCCAACTTACACTACTGAACCTCTTTTAGATGCAAATAAACAACCAATTGTTGATGATAAGGGAAAACCAGTTACCTATCAGGCCACAACAGAGCGTGTGCCGGCTATGAGTGTAGGTATATCACTAAGGGTAAATGTTTTCGGATATTTTGTACTGGAACCTTATTATGCGATCCCTTTTCAAAGAAAAGATGTTAAAACAGGGGTATTTGGTTTAACGTTTGCACCAGGCTGGTAAGAATTGCGTCAAGATTGTTTGAGGTAAATGCCTATTCGCCGTTTGACCATTGAATATTAATTATTGCTTGAATGACGCATGGTCATTCAAGCATTTTTTTTTAGATCATGATTTCAATATTCAATCTGTAAGCATCAAACCTTAAAGTTGACTAAGAGAGGTTTGTAAATGACAGTTTAACTTGATTATTGATATTGCGGTGTAGCAAAATATTTTCGAAATCAAGGCCTATGGTTAAATCAATCCAATCTGGATTACAAGATCTTACCAAACGTTCTTTTTGCAGGCGTGTAAAGCGGCTAATTAACTTAAAGCGAACCAAAGCCTGCGCTTCCGTTTTAAATTCTTCAAAATAAACCAGACGTGTTAATTGCTGGCCATTATCAAAAAACAAGTTTGGCATCTGTTTGTAGAAATCAAGTGTTTTCATCAAATCTGAACTCATGCCTACGTGCATACTTGTGCGATTTCTGTCGGTAACGATATAAACAAACTTTTTCATGATCTTATGTTTAAAATTTAAAACTAAACTATTTAGTATACTTTCTTGCAAATCAAAATAATATTACTAACTTTATGAGCATAAAATTACTAACTATTTTAGTAATTCCAAATTTATTTTAAAATTTATTTTTATGTCAAATATTTCAAATAATTTAAAGTACCTCAGGAAGAAAAAAGGCCATACGCAGCAGAATTTCGCTGATATTATGGAAATTAAGAGATCGCTGATTGGGGCTTATGAGGAAGACCGGGCGGAACCTAAATATGAATTGCTAAAAAAAATAGCTGAATACTTTGATCTTACCATTGATGAATTCATCAATGAAAAAATATCTGACAGCTGGAAACCTAAGCCAAAAAGCCAGGGATCTAACCTTCGGGTGCTGAGCATTTCTGTAGATCAGAATGACCGGGAAAACATAGAACTGGTTCCAGTTAAAGCAAGTGCCGGTTATTTGAACGGTTTTTCAGATCCTCAATATATAAGCGATCTACCTAAATTTCAACTTCCATTACCTGCATTAAGACAAGGTACCTTCAGGGCTTTTGAAATCATGGGTGATAGTATGTTGCCTGTTCAACCGGGAAGTATCATCATCGGTGAGTACCTGGATAACTGGAATGAAGTAAAAACGGGTGAAACCTATATCGTGATTAGTAAAAATGAAGGTGTTGTGTATAAAAGAGCAGGCAACCGTTTTAGGGAGAATAAAGATTTAAAATTGATATCAGATAATAAGGTATATGATCCTTACACCATTGCTGCAGATGATATACTGGAAATATGGAAAGCCAAAGCTTATATATCTACATCATTACCCGAACCTGCACCGGATCCAACAATGGAAACGCTTACACAGATGATGGCGCAGATGCAGAAATCAATTTCTCAATTGAATAAAAATTAACATTTTTTTAACAAGTGCCGATTAAACTGTTTGGATTTTTATACATCTATTGATTTAACAAACACATAAAAAAAATAACATGAAAAAGGCAATTTTAACAGTAGCAATTGCGGTAATGGGTTTAACCGCTGCATTTGCTCAAGACACAACCAAACATGTAAGACGGGCAATGCCTAAAATAACTGCCGAGCAAAAAGCAGAAAGGGTAACTTCCAGATTGGAGAAACAACTTAGTTTGACCAGTGATCAAAAAAGCAAGATTTACGCCATTGAGCTGGAAAACGCAAAGAAAATGGAAGCGTGGAGATCTGCTGATAAAGGCGATATGAAAGGCAAGATAAAAGAACGCAAAGCAGCAATGGATGAGCAAAAAGCTAAAGTAGATGCTATTTTAACTGCTGATCAAAAAACCAAAATGGATGCTTTCCGTGCCGAGGCAAAAGAAAGAGGCGAGAAAATGAGAAAAAACATGGGTGCCAGAGGTAAGAAAGATAAAGAACCAGTGGTTTCTAATCCGCCTGCACAAGGATAGATGATAAAAAGTAATTAATAAATTTTTAAAAGCGTTTCGATTATTCGGTACGCTTTTTTACTTTTGAGCGATGCGTAATGTTGAACGGTTTATTGGCGATAAACTTCAGGAACGGAAAGATAACCTTTCGATCAGAAGTTTATCAACAAACATCCCTCCTGTTGATTTTTGTTCTAACGATTATTTGGGTTTTGCCAGATCTGGTGAATTAAAGCATATGATTAACTCTACCCTTGCATCCATGCAAAATCACCTGAATGGAGCTGGGGGGTCAAGACTATTAAGCGGAAATACCAGGTTTACAGAAGAGACTGAAGCATTCATTGCCGATTTTCACCAGGCAGAAAGCGGATTGATCTTTAACTCTGGTTATGATGCAAATGTTGGGCTCTTATCTAGCGTACCGCAACGGGGAGATACCATTATTACAGATGAGTTGATTCATGCGAGTATTATAGATGGCTGTAGGTTAAGCCATGCTACGCGATTTAAATTTTATCATAACAATATCAACGATCTTGAGAGCAAATTAAAACTGGCAAAGGGAAACATATTTGTTGTGGTAGAGAGTGTTTATTCTATGGATGGCAATATAGCCCCATTACTGGCATTATCAGATCTTTGTGAACGCTATAAGGCTAACCTGATTGTAGATGAAGCCCACGCGACCGGTATTTTTGGTGCAAATGGCCGGGGATTAATCAATCAACTTAATTTAACTAAACAGGTATTTGCGCGCATTGTAACTTTTGGAAAAGCATTAGGTGTGCACGGAGCAATAGTTTTAGGAAGTCAAAACCTACGTCAGTATCTTATTAATTTTGCCAGATCGTTCATTTATACCACTGCTGCCCCCATTCATAATATTGTAGCGGTTAATTGCTCATATCAATACTTATCTAAAATTGATCATCAGTTAATTCATCAAAAAATTACCTTATTCAGAAAAGCGTTAAAAGAAAATCATATCAAAACACTTAGTAGCGAAAGCGCCATCCAGGGTATTTTGTTTTCATCGAATGAAGCAACCAAACAAGCCGCCGCCAACTTGCAAAGCAAAGGTTTTGATGTAAGGGCAATATTGAGCCCCACAGTAGCGCTAGGTAAAGAAAGGCTCAGAATCTGCGTTCATACCTATAATACTGATGAAGAAATTATTTCATTGGTTAATTACCTCAAAGAATTAAATTAAATGAACAAATATTTTATTACTGGCATTGGAACAGGTATCGGGAAAACATTAGTTAGTGCTATTTTGACCGAGAAATTAAAAGCCGATTATTGGAAACCAATCCAATCGGGAGATTTAGAAACCAGCGATAGCATAACAATAAATCGTTTAATCAGTAATAGCCGCACCGTTATCCACCCTGAAAGTTATAGATTAACACAGCCCCTATCGCCCCATTTATCAGCCAGATTAGATGGTGTTGAAATCGACCTTAATACAATCAACTTACCTGCCACCAACAACAATTTAATTATTGAGGGCGCTGGCGGATTAATGGTGCCTTTAAACGATAACGAGCTGATTGTAGATCTGATAAAGAAATTGGAAGTAGAAGTGATATTGGTTTCACAAAATTATCTGGGCAGCATTAACCACACATTATTATCCGTCAATTTACTTAAACAATACGAAATTCCTGTTAAAGGAATTATTTTTAATGGCACTGAAAATGAAGAAACCGAAAGATATATTCTCCGATATACCAAAATAAAAAAGCTAGGTTATATACCTAGCTTAAATCAGATTGATAGCGTACATATTGCCTCGGTTGGAGAAAATATAGTGATTTAAATGATAAGCGTTGATCGAGATCTGCAATCTCGACCAATAAACATTGATAATCTACTATTACCAGGTATTTCCAAATAGCAGTTATTTATTTAGCTTGCACTAAAATATCCGGATAATCAGAAATAATTCCATCTACATGTAAAGACTTTAGTTTCTGAATATCAGCCAAGGTATTGGCTGTCCATGGAATGATTTTCACCCCATCTTCGTGTGCCTTGTTAACCAGTTCTTCATTCACCATTTGCCAAACCGGACTCAAAATAAATGGCTTAAAACCTAAATCGGCTATATTCTCTTCGTATGTTTTTTTATTGGCAACCAAAAAAGAAGTCTTAATTTTTGGATATTTCTCATGGATGATCTGGATAGTTCTTTTATCAAAAGATTGAATTACAACGAAATCTGCAATCTTTTTCTTGATGATCACATCCATCAAAAGTTTCACAAATTTATCCGGTTTAGGATTGGTAATTCCATCACCACTTTCACTGCATTTAGTTTCGATGTTGTAGAAAAACTGTTTACGTTTATTACTTTTGATATCGCGTTGTACGGCATCGATCAGATCAGAAAGTAGAGGTAAATGTGTTTTTATTTTTTGCTGTTGAGGGAATGGTGCAAAATATTTAGTGCCCAGGTCAAATTGTTTAATTTCGGCATAATCCATTCCGAAAATGCAATATTTCTTGGCAGCTGTTGCCGGAATATCTTTCCCATCAGGTGTAAGCATAAAAGCCGGGCTTAGGTAATCATCATGTGTAACCACCACCTTACCATCTTTTGAAATATGGGTATCCATTTCCAAAGTGGTAATGCCATCAATTTTCATGGCATTTAGCATAGCCTCAATGCTGTTTTCAGGCATTAAACCTCGTCCACCACGGTGCGCTTCTGCACTAAATGCCGGGAATTTAACTTCCTGACTTTGCGATTTTATCGTTAATGAGGCCAAAAGAAGAATTACTGCTGTTTTTTTTAGTTTCATATCAAAATTGGTATTTTATAAATTCTTTAGCAATTATCGGTTGTCAACACCTGACATTTAAATTAATGTGATCATTTTGTCCATTGTAAGATGGTAACATCTTAGAGCACAATATCCAGTAGTGCAATGAAATTGTGCTGTTGGTTGTTACCACCTGAAGTTTAAAATTAATCTAACCCTTGCTTAGCTGCCGCACGGTAACCGCTAACAACACGATAGTAAATTTTAGAATTACATTTCCTTAAAAGTTACGCATCCATTTCTGCCTCAAATTTTTCTCCGAAACGATCGGTGACCACTACTTTTACCTTTTTAACTGAAGGCCCAAAATGTGCCAAAAATAAATGATCCGTAGATACCGGCTCAACAAAGGGCCTTGGGTTTGGCAATTTATCGCCTTTGTACAATTTTACCGCTAAAGGATCAAATCCATCCTGAATGGACAAAGCTCCCATTGCTTTTCCATCTAAAAAATATTCGACTTTCCATTCCGGATCATAATTCCAAACATTGGCAATCAATCTTTTTTGATTGGTTAGGGTATCGACATAAATACTTAACTGTTTTTTTCGGTCTTCACCTGTTGACTTATAATACCATTTCAAATCTGTTCCGTTCACCTCATAAACGCCATAGCCGCGCGGCGTTCCGTCGCCACAAATAGGCCCTGTCCACCAACCTCCACATACCGTACCATGGTTATGCTCATAAATGCCATTTTTAATTACATTTTTATTAAAGTGTGTATGGCCTGACATAATGTGCACGTTTTTGAAATCTTTTAAAACAGCATAAAAATCTTCATTGTTTTTTACAGCATTGTGTACAGGAATATGCAGACAAATAATGAGCAACGCATCTTTTTGAACAAACTGCAAATCCTTAGCCAGCCATTCTAACTGTGTTGGGGTAATATATCCATCATAAGTCCGCTCTACACCTAAATAACGTACATCATCTAAAACCACATAGTGGGCCTTTCCCCTGTTAAAAGAATAATAGGTTGGTCCGTAATGCGCCTGAAAAGTACGGTCGGAAGTATCATCGTCGCCCATGCGGTAATCCATATCGTGATTGCCGAGGCACTGAAAAAAAGGAATGCCGATTTGTGCAACAGCTTCATCATAGGCGGGAAAAAGTGCTAGGTTGTCCCATACCAGATCACCTACGCCAATGCCATGAACGGGTGTTTTACCCATTCCCCTTACCACTTCACGCGTATCAGGTACCGAAGTTTCCATCATCTGTTGAACATCTTTTTTATTTTTGACCTGTGGATCAGCCCAAATGATAAAGTTATGTTTATTGTCGTTCTGTTTTAAGGGTTTAAGGTCGAAGTTTAATTTGCCTGCCGTATCTGGTTTATAATAGTGACGCGCAATACTGCTTTCGGTTTTAAACTCATAACCTGACGGTGTGCTGATCCATACAAAACGGGCCAGTTCATGTAGTTTTAGTTCATAATTGCCGCTCTTGTCAGTTTGTACTACGCTATAGCCATCAGAAATGACTACACCTGCTACTGCTTTACCTTTGCTGGTTACTGTTCCACTTATCAGGCCATCAACAGCCAACAACGATGAAGGAAAGGATTTTAAACTAACAAATAAGGAAGAGGTTAATAAAGTTGATTTTTGTATAAATGATCTTCTGTTCATGGTGAAGTAAAAATGGATTATAAACGGCAAGGAAAACCTAAAGGCTTTCCTTGCGGATAGGATAGTTATTTTAACCTGGTTGGTGGAATGGTATCTGTACGGATGTACTCTCCGGTTACTGCATTTAAAATTTTCACCAAAGATGTTCCCTCAATATCTTCGAGGGTGGATGAGGTATTAAGATCAATATCAGATTGGCTTCTGGCTTTAACCCATTTCCCCAATGATGGATTATAAATGCCGCCAAGTTTATTCCAAAAACCTTGATCAGCAGGTAACTGATAATTGAAGCACAGCGTATTTTCGCCACTTTTGTAATATGGCTGAGGGACAAGTGTGATTGGATTGATCTTATCGTAAAAGTCGGTATTGGCGATTTTGTAGCCTACTGAAGGCGCATTATACAAACTGCCACCACCACCTATAAAAATCACATCTATCGGTGCCGTATTCACATTAACCGTAGTGCCTTCAAAAATGGCAAAGCCTGAAGCATTGCCCGAATTGGCAAATAAACCCGAGGTATATAATCCAAAACCATCACCATTACCTGCAGGAGCTTCGGCTGGGGTGGCCAGAGTATAATTTTTAGCCCTGATCCAATTGGCAGATGCAATTGATTTTGATTTTGATCCATTGATCATTTTAGAAGATCCACCCACATAAAAGAAGGTACCTTTAGCGGCTTTACCAGAAGTTAAATCAAACTTATAGGTTCTGGCTACTAATCCTACCGGGTTTTTTAATACATCAGCACCGGTTGCCCACCCTTTTATCGGGAATACACCTGTTGGTGATGATGCGCCTGCGTTATTTGTGACCACTACGCAGAAAGGAGTTACCGAAAAGTCAATATCTCTGGTGGCCATAAATTGCATGTATTCATAATTTCCATCACCACCTTCGGCATCAGCCATATAACCTGTAATAATAGCCGAAGCGATATCTGGTGTAGAACTTAAGGCAACAGCATCTTTAATGGTGCGCATTCTATGATGCGGTTTTAATGTGCCGTTTGCAATAACAGTATTAAAGATGATGCCATAATAATTTCCATTGAAATTAAGTCCACCCGTATTGGCAAAAGTAGCAGTTGCCTCCGTGTGCAGCGTAAAGTTATCAAAGCCATCATTAATGGTCTTATCACCGGAATAGGTATCGTTAGCGCCAGCGCCGGGCTCAAATCCTGCCTTTACAATCGCAACCAGCGTACTTTCGTAATCGTTAGGTTTGGCCAGGATAAAACTACTACCAACCCTATTGGGTGGAATGGGTAAATTGGATGCAATTTTGGTAACAGCACTGGCTGGAACACCCGTAACCTGCAAAATCCCATCTACCCTGTTTAATATGGCCCCTTCAACTTTGATCCCAACAGAGTCACCAGGAACGTATTTTGAAGCATCAGCACCTATGGAAATGGAGATACCCCTAATTAAACCTAAACGTCGCCTATCTTGTATAATCAGGAGTCCTTCAGGCAGGTTTTTACCCGAATGATCTGATATGACCACACCGGTTATGCTGCTTGAACCAAACATATTCTCATTGGTTAGGGTAACAGCTGATCCTTTATAAAGGTTTCTTAAATCATACAGTGGTACATAATCACCTATAACACCACCAGGATAATTTGATTTCTTACACGCAGACCATGTTAAGGCCAGCGAGAGAAAGGTTAGGCTATAAAATATTATCTTTTTCATTTTGATCATTTTTAATTATAGGTTACGGTTTTTGCCACCACACGTTTGTATTAATGGCATCAGGCCCCTGTTCTGTTACTGCCAGTTGGTAATTTGTTGGATTTGCAGACTGTACATAAACCGGATAGGTCATCCGTGCAGGCATTACGCCGCCATTTCTTAAACCTGGTCCTTTTGGTAAAACCGGGTGACCGGTGCGTCGGTATTCGAACCATTGTTGCATATCGACGAGAAACAATGCGAAATATTTCTGCAAGTGGATCTGTTCCATTTTACCTTCTGTAGATTGCGTATTGTCCCAATCGATATCGGCATCGGTAACGTATTTGGTAAAAGCTGCAGATGTTGTTGAGGTAGTGAATGCTGGTACCCAATAATTAATGGCATTGGCAATACCAGCATTATAATAATTGGCAGCTGATCCTTTTATCCACCCTTTTACTGCAGCTTCGGCCAGAATGAACTGAAGCTCCGCGTAGTTCATTAAAATCCCCGTTTTAGCTGATTGTTGTAAAGATTTGGCACCATAAGTACTACTGCCAAGGGCTTGATCATATGAATAAAAGTAAGCCTGTTTTACCACTCCTGCTCCAACGGCATAACCACTTGGTACCCCGGAGTAGCCCTGTAACCCCTGCGCAATGCCTAATCTGTTTGCGCCACCATCACCATTTGGCGAATTGGCATCGATACGGGGATCAGCCCAGTCTCTTAAATGCTCAATAAAAAAGCTTCCAATTGCCGGAGATCTGAAATCCTGTACCCTTACTCCGTTTACATAAGGATTAACATAGGGATCCGTTCCGGTTAAGCCAGTCCATGGTAAAGTTGCCGATTCGCTATTGTTTGCCATAACCGGATAATTACCCGGATTGGTATCTACAATTTCCTTGATCTTGGCAATTGCCTGTGCAGAAACTTCCGCCTTTCCAGATACCCTTAATAACAACCTTAAGTATAGTGAATTGCAGAATTTACGCCATTTTGCAATATTGCCTTTAAATACCGGATCGCTCAACGGGCTGATCGGCGCGCCTGAACTTAACAAAGTATTGGCTTCCTCCAGTTTCTTAAACATATCCAGATAAATATCCTTCTGCTTATCAAATTTTGGTTCTAAAACGCCAGTATTTCCTTCATTCGATTGAAAATATGGGATATCGCCATACGTATCTGATAACATGGAGTAGACCCACGATTGGCAAACCAAAGAAATGCCCTGGTATGATTTATTTTCCATGCCAGGTTTACCCGCCAATTTATAGATATCTTTAAAGTTGGTCAGCTGAACATACCAGGCATTCCATAAATAGTCAGAAAAGGTACTTCTGTATTCGTACCTAAAAACTGTTCCGTCACCATCGCTGATACTAACCGTTACCTGCATCAATTCGTTATTGAAATTACGGTTTCTGATCATTCCGCTGGTTAATGTATTAACTAATGCCGGTGCCAGTAATTTGTCGGGTGTGGTTGTCAGGATATTGATCGGATCGGTGTTCACTTCCTGAAAATTTTTATCGCATGATGAAAGTGTTGTAGCAGACAACAATAAAGCTGCAGTAATTTTATATAGATTCTTTTTCATGTTTTAAAAGATTATATGCCAATTGATAAATTAAAACCAAAAGTTCGGGTTGATGGGAATTGACCGATCTCAAAACCCGTAACGATATCAGAGCCGCTAAGCGTTCCAAATTCCGGATCGAACATTGGCCATGGAGACCAAATGAAAAGATTACGGCCATAAACCCCAAAAGTTGCAGAGGATAGACCAATCCTTTTAAGAAAACGTGGATTGAACCTATAATTTAAAGAAGCTTCCCGAAATTTAATAAAGTCCGTACTGAAAGTACTGCCCTCCGCGTTATCTGTACCGGCATGCGAGCGGTAATATTCGTCGATATCGTAAGCAACTGTAGTATTTGGAACATAAGAGCCATTTGCCAGCTGGACCACACCATTACCCACAATACCATTATATCTACCAGGGAGTGTGCTGGTTAATTTACCCTGCTCCACCATTTTATAGTTTAACAAAGAGTGTGCAACGGCGCCTACCTGCGCATCAAACAGCACGTTTAAACTGATATTACGGTAAGCAAATGTACTTCCAATACTGAATTTGTATTTAGGCATGGTATTGCCCAGGTATACCACATCATTGGTGATTTTTGCAAATCCAGTGGTAGCATCATAAACTACATTGCCCTGTGGATCGCGCACATATCCCCTGCCATATAAATCGCCCATGCTGCCACCCACTTTAGCCACAATTTGTCCCCCTGCTACAGGACCTGTACGTAGAATAATAGAACTATCAGATAATGCTTTAATGACGTTGGTATTAGATGCAAAAGTGGCATTCATCGTCCACTTAAAACCTCCTTTAGTAACGATCGGCGTTCCGTTTAAGGCTACCTCAACGCCCGAATTATTTACCTGTCCTGCGTTAATCAGCGCCTGGTTATACCCTGTTGAGCGGTCGACTATTCTGGTTAAAATCTGGTTTTTGGTATTGCCGGCATAAACAGCTACATCAAAACCTAACCTGCCTTTAAATAAACTTACTTCTGTACCTACCTCGTAGGTGGTGGTTTTAAGCGGTTTTAAATTTTCGTTTGGTAAAATGGTTGGGTTTACAAGCGAGCTATCTGGATATGTGCCGTTTGATGCCAAGGAATAGGTATAAGCTGTACGGTAAGGTGTGGTACCACCGCTACCCACCTGCGAAACTGAAGCCCTTAATTTAGCAAAACTAACAGCTTTAGGCAGTTTAAAGAATTCTGAAAGTACAAAACTGGTGCTGATTGCTGGATAGAAAAAACCAACATTATCTGTTCTGGTTGCCGTAGCCAATACACTGCTCCAGTCTTTACGTCCGGTAAGCTCCACATACCAGTAATTTTTATAGTTGGTAGATAAAACACCATAAAAACTATTGATCCTATATCGGCTGGTATCCGGAATTGAAATTAATGAATACAGGTTGTTCGTTAACTCGTAAATATTTGGTACAGTTAAACCATCTGCACGCAGATCAGATTTATTATATTTATTTCTCAACTCACTTCCACCAAAAGTAGCATTGATACTAAAATTTTTATTGATTTTTTTATCATACCTTAACAAGAAATCAATGTTGGTTTCCTGGGCATTAATGTGCTGTTGCCGCGTAGAACCTTTAGGTAAACGACTCCCCGAATCGTAAGGACGATCCTGTGCACGTCTCTCGTTTGAATAATCGATACTAGACCTCAACAATAAGCTCAACTCCTTGGTAAACTGATAGCTGGCCTGAATATTTGCAGTGATGTTATTACGCCTGGTTCTATTAATAAATTCGTTGACAACTGCATAAGGGTTTTCAGGGAACGAACTAAATGGATATTTAATTACTCTATTTTCCTGACCATTTGCCCAATAGTTTTTGATCCAGTCTAAACTTGCATTCGGTTGCCAGAATATAAACCAGTACATTAACGATTGATTACCATAACCTGCACCAGGTAAGTTATCGCTAAACCGGTTACCATAATTGATTTTAGTAGCGATCTTTAACTTAGAGGTCACATCGGTATTGGTTGATAAATTAAGGGTAGTACGCTCAATGCCGGTGTTGGGCACAATCCAGGTGTTATTTTGATTGGTAACCGAAAAACGGGCAGTAGTATTTTTATACCGTCCATCTAAACTCAGGGAGTTAGTTAAATTATCTCCAGTGGTAAAAAAATCCCTGATCTGGTTTTTATAAGGTACCCAGGGTGTTCTGGTTTTACCTGCAGTTTGTGTAACCGGATCGTATTGGAAAAACATCTGGCCATCAAAACGAGGTCCATAGGCTGAGCTGGTTCCGCTTGTACTTGCACCATCGGCACTTGCCCCATAAGAATAATAAGCCGCGCCATCTAATCCCTGTCCATACTCGTACTGCATATCCGGCCAACGGTTTACCTGTTCAAAAGACCCATTAGAAGTAAATCTGATATTTACTTTTTTGTGTTTTGAGCTGCCAGATTTAGTAGTGATAATGATCGCACCATTTGCCCCGCGCTGCCCATACAAGGCGGCAGCCCCTGGTCCCTTCAATACCGTTACGCTTTCGATGTCCTCCGGGTTGATGTCGTTAATCGAGCTTCCATAATCAGCCGGCATGTTATCACTCCCGGTACCATAAACGCCATCAGAACTGTTGGCTGTACGCCTACCACCAGAATTGTTGATGACTACTCCATCCAAAACAATCAAGGCTTCATTATCGCCTGTCAGGTTGTTCTCGCCCCTTAAGATGATTTTGTTTGAACCTGCCGGCCCACTGTTGGATCTGATCAGGTTTAGACCGGCAACCTTGCCCGAAAGCGCATCGGTCCAATTGGTAGAAACCGCTTCGGTTAATTGGTTGCTATCAATCTTAGTTACCGCGTAACCTAAAGCTTTTTCTTGTCGTTTAATACCTAAAGCAGTAACTACCACTTCATTTAATGAATTATCGGCCTGTATCAGTTTAAAATTTACACGGGTGGTTACTCCAATGTTAACCTTCACCTGTTGTTTTCTTGCGACTTCGTAAGAAATAAATCTTGCTTCAACAGTATAAACGCCTTCGGCTACATTTAGGTTATATTCGCCGTTGCTATTGGTTTGTCCAACCACGTTCAGTTCAACAATCTTGATGGTAGCGGCTGGAATAGGCCCGTTGTTTTCATCAACAACCCTACCGCTAATTTTACCAGTGGTGATGTTTTTCGAAATAATGAGGATATTGCTGCTGCCACTGGCTTTATAGGTAAAAGGCATTCCTTTTAAAAGCAGATCAAGTGATTCAAAAAGCGATCGCGTTCCCCTGGAAACATAAACCTTTTTCTGGTCATTGAGCTGGTTATTATTATAGGCAATGTGATTTCCACTAAGCTTTTCTAAATTTTCGAAAGCTTTTTTTAGGGTAATGCCATCCGCTTCGAATAAAAAATTTTTATTGCTTTGGGCATGGATGTATGGTGAGAAAGAGAGCATATTCAACATCATTATGGTCGTTATCACCATAATTTTTGAGGGATACTGATGGAAATTTTTAATCCATCGGGTATTAATTTTCATATCTTTACTAAGTTTTACTTTGTCAAATGAGTATACAGTTTTCAGGGCTTGAAATGTGTCCAGCATTTTGAGCCATTTTTCGTTCTGGTAATTTTATATCATATCTATCTCTATAGTTTGCCGTTAATAAATAATTACTTTATTTTCATAGATGGTATATTTTGAATCAGAAAGCTTAGTAATTACATCCATAATCTGCTTTACCGAACATTTATCAAACTTTGCGGTAAGTTTTACGTCTTTTAAAGCTTCCTTTTTAATTTCTACATCGAGATCATACTCACGCGCAATTACATCGGCGATTTCGCTCAGGGGTTTATCGTAAAAAAAGATTTTATATTCCCTCCAGCTATCAAAATCAACTGCGTTTACCTTTTTCTGGTTAGCCTGTCCATTATTTTTGTTGATGCTTAGTTGTTGATTTGGTAAAAGGAACTGTGCAGGAGCTGTTTTTTTATGATTATTAAACATTACCCCTACTTTACCCGTTTGCACTGTGATGATGATATTTTTTAACGATGGATAAGCACTAATGTTGAATGATGTACCCAGAACGGTCGTGCTTACTTTTCCGGTATTTACAATAAAAGGCTGCTTGCTGCGGTGTTGCACATCAAAAAAAGCTTCCCCTGATAAATAAACAATACGTTTACTGGTATTGAAATTTAGCGCATAGTGGATTTTACTATCGCCATTTAAATAAATGTTAGAACCATCCGGCATGGTTACCAGTCTTTTCTGCCCACGTGGATTGTAAATTTCATGGTAAGCAACAGCTCCTGTTTTTTTCTGGTGAAAAGTATTAAAATAAAGTATCGGCAGTAAAGCAATTACCATGATTGCGGCAGCAATTGTGAAGTAGCTGCGGTAATTGATTTTTTTTATAACTGGCGTTTTTTCGCCACTATCATCAATATGCTGTTGAATGGCCAACCAGCTTTTTTGCTGATTAACGGGTTTGTTTAAGGAATAATCTGCTGCTTCAAAGGCCTGTAAGGTCTTCCTGAAAATCTGCTGGTTCTCCTGGCTGCTTTCCACCCAGATCAGTAAATCAGTTAGCTCTTCACTGCCAATAGTTTTTTTGCTGTAATGTTCTATTAATCTGTAGTAACCTTCGTCCATTTAGTTGTGCTGTTCTGAGTGTAAGACAGATTATTAGATGCACATACGTAGCGAAAAAGATCAAGTTATTGTTAACAAATCGTTAAGGATGAAGAATGGCGCATCGGTCTAATGAATGGAGAATGTCAAAGAATTATTCCATCAGCGGAGATATGAACAAAATAATAGAGATCTGCTTCTGTTGGTTTAGATTAGTAGCTAACTATCCAGGTTTCAATGAGCATTATATCGTTGAACGGTCAGTAGTGAGCGATCTGAAGTTTTTCACGGCCTGGTAAAGTAACGTTTCTACCGTTCTGATCGTTATTCCCAGTAAATCTGCAACGATGTTTTTCTCAAGCATGTCAATGCGGCTCATTAAAAGTACCTCCCTTTGCCGATCTGGCAACAAGTTAATCAAATCCATAATTTCGGAATAAGATTCCCTACTGGTAAGCTGTTCGTGAGGGTTTAAATAAGTATCGGGATAATTGAGTGTATCTTCGCGATCGTTTATACTTAGGGTATGGAATTTTACCCGTTGAATTTCATTAAAGGCCAGATTTTTGGCTGCAGTGAACAGGTATTTTTTGATCGACCTGATCTGCAGTTCCTTTTTTTTATCCCAAAGCTTCATAAAAAGATCAGCTATAAGTTCTTCAGCCCTATTGTAATCTTTAATATAGATAGAAGTAAATTTGCATAAAGCCGGATAATACCTGTTGAAAAGTGTTTCTAAGGCCAGACTGTCTCGTTTGATCATTAAAAACATTAAATCTTCATCACTTTTACTTAAATATACGTCCTTCATCTTGCCAGCAAAAGTAGCCCGGCAACGTTACGGTAATATTAAGTAATCTTTTCGTTTAGGTTACCTATGTATTAATTGTGTTGGATTGGTAGTTCAATACGTGTTTCTTATATAAGCTGTTCAAAGAAAAATTACGCTCCAGAATAATCAATCCTACAACCGGAAATATCAAAAACTCAATCACATTAAAACTGTAGAAAAGATAACCGAATACCAATATCAGCCGGAAGCATTCCAGGTAATAAATCCACTTACGTTGTTCTAATAATGCCCCAATATTAATCAGCGTCACCAAAGTAAACGTTAATATAGCTATCTTATGTACCAAAGTTAGTGACTCGTAGAACATAGTAGTACCCGTAAGCATTGCTACTATGCAGATTAACTGGATATTTAAATAGGTTTTAAATTTAGGTTTAGACTGAGGAGATTTTTTATGTTGAAAATAACGTTGTTCTAAAATGGGTCTTATATTTTGATCCATCAAAGCAGGGCTGCCAAAAATAGCATTCCACTTGGCCTTATACCCGTTTGCGCGCCGATAGGCTTCTCCTATTTCTAAATAATAATGAAAATGCTGCCAAAGGAAACTGTAACTTTTAATAGGATGTGTTAAGCCATATTTTGGCGCTTCTTCTTCTTTTTGGAAGGTACCGAAGAGTTTATCCCAAAAAACAAAAACATCCCCATAGTTTTTATCCAGATATTTCTCATCCGATGCATGGTGAACGCCGTGCAAAGAAGGCGTAATCAATATGTTTTCCAACCAGCCCAGTTTACCAACCAATTGGGTGTGCGTAAAAAATGAGTAGGCCCCATGAGCTAAGAGTATAGTGATGATCATATTAGGATGAAAACCCAATAATGGTAATATGCACCAAAATACATTTCGGAAGATGGCCTGGATGGTGGTAATCCTGGCAGCTGCCGATAGGTTAAATTCTTCACTTTGGTGGTGCACAATATGGGCGGCCCACAAGAAATTAATTTCATGACCTAACCTATGGTACCAATACCAAACAAAATCGGTTGATAGCAATAACAATATCCATACATACCAATGAGTAGAAATATCAAAAATGGCGTAATTGGTATATACCCAATTATATACCTGATAAAAACTGGCTGCAATGAATAAATTTAACAACCTTTCGGCAATACCTACACTAAAATTTGCAACCGTACTCTCGTATTTAAAAATTTTAGCCCTCTTTTGGTATTGGGCGATCTTAAATTCAATAAATACAAAAATAAAAAACGCTGGAATAGCAAATGCAAGGTAGTTTATCGTCATAACAATTTATATCTTTTCAAATTAACGGAACAAACTTAAATATATTCTACTAAATATATAGATTTTATAGAATAAATTATTACCAATTAATTAATCAATCTTTATTTTATGTTTGCCATTTTAATTTATTTGTAGAACTTCGGAATTATAAATAAAGCATTATGGCTACAGAGCAAAAAGTTGAAAACAACAATATATTATCGATTGATATCGGTGGCACAAGTATAAAAACGGTCCTTTTGGATGAAAGCGGCACTATGCTTAATGAATATGTGAAAAGTAAAACACCATCCGAAGCTACCCCTAAAGACATTGTTAACGGAATAGTAGATCTCGTTAAACCTTTCCCTCAAACGTTCAACCGCATTTCGATTGGTTTTCCAGGCTATGTAAAAAACGGCATTGTAAAAACTGCACCTAATCTGGCGAAAAACAAATGGGAAGATGTTGATCTCGCGCAACGCGTTGCCAATGTACTGGGCCATCCCGTGCGTTTGGTAAACGATGCCGACCAACAGGGATTAGGCGTGGTAGATGGCAAAGGTTTTGAGATTGTTTTTACTGTGGGTACTGGTTTTGGAACGGCACTATTATTTGATGGCGAATTACTCCCTCATTTAGAACTGGCGCATTTTCCAATCAATAAAGAAGAAGATTACGACGATTATATCGGAAATAAGGCTTTTGAAAAAATTGGTGCTGAACGATGGAATAAGCGGTTAAAAAAGATCATCGAAATTTATAAAACAGTTTTCAATTATGATTCGCTATATATTGGTGGCGGCAATTCTAAACATATCGATTTTAAATTAGAAAACAATATAAAACTGGTAACCAACAGAGACGGAATCAAAGGAGGCGCTAAACTTTGGAAACTGGCCGATAAGTATAACATTTTCACTGTTGATCCTAATAAATAATTAATCTTTTATTACAATCATTTAACAACAATAAGTCCGATATTAATTTGTAAACCCTAATTTTGGATATATTCTAAAACACAAAAAATGGCAAATAACGATTCTGAAAAATATAAATTGGGAATGATCGGTTTAGGCACAATGGGCCGAAACCTGTTACTAAATATGGCTGATAAAGGCTTCTCGGTGACCGGGTATGATAAAGATACCAAAATGATTGCTAAGCTTGAAGAAGAAGGTAAGGCACATCAGCTGGAAGGTTTTAATGATATAGAAAGCTTTATTTCTAGCTTACAAACGCCACGTACGCTTATTTTATTGGTACCTGCAGGCCCGATTGTAGACAGCGTTATTGCCGAATTAAAACCACTGTTAAGCCAAGGCGACATCATTATTGATAGTGGAAATTCACACTTTACAGATACCAACCGCCGTGTTGACGAGTTAGAAAAGGACGGCTTACACTTCTTTGGAATGGGTATTTCTGGTGGTGAAGAAGGTGCACGTTTTGGTCCGAGTATGATGCCAGGTGGCGATAAACAAGCATACAATATAGTAAAAGATGTGTTTGATGCCGTAGCTGCGAAAGTAGGCACTGATCCATGCGTAACCTATATTGGTCCGGGCGCTTCTGGTCACTTTGTTAAAATGGTACACAACGGTATTGAATACGCCATTATGGAGCTTATTGCCGAAGTATACGGGATCCTAAAAA
>NZ_JAQIIV010000029.1:0-18147 GCF_036946585.1 Pedobacter terrae
GAGCAGCTAGTAGAAACCTCTTTTTTTAAATCGGGATTTAAGCTGGTTAAAATTTAACGAGCGTATTTTAATGGAAGCCGAGCGAAGTACTGTTCCGCTTTTGGAACGGAATAAAATTCTTATCCATATTTTCTTCTAACCTTGATGAGTTTTATCGGGTAAGAATGCCCGTATTGCTTGCTCTAGAGAAGCTGAGTAACAAAGAAGATAATGATATCAAGATCGATGACAATTTATTAAATACTGCCAATCAGCTTATTTCCGATCAGCAACAGCGATATGGCAGGGTGCTTCAATCCGAACTGATCCCATTGCTCAAAGAAAATAAAGTAAACTTAATATATGGGGAGCCGTTCCCGGCAGAAATTCAGAAGAGTATTACCCGGTATTTTTTAAGTCAGGTAATGGCCTTTTTGCAGCCTGTGTATCTAAATGCCGATTCCGATTTTTTTCCTTCCAACAATGAACTTTATTTTCTGATTACATTAAAAAACGAAAGAAAACGCAGAAGAGTATTGATTTTAAACATTCCTTCCAGTCAGTTACCACGTTTTTACAAAGTCGAATCAGGAGATGAAACCTTTGTGGTATTTCTGGATGATATTGTACGTTTTCATTTAGATCGTATTTTTCCACAGGCCGAAGTAACCGGATGTTATAGTTTCAAAATTACCAGAGATGCAGAATTGGACCTGAAGGATGAATATGCTGGCAATTTATCAGAACAGCTCGAAAAACAATTGTTGAAACGCGATTTGGGTTTGGCTACACGTTTTCTCCACCAACCTGGTATACCAGCCAGTGTATTCGAACTGCTTAAAAAAATTGTTCAACCTTAAAAAAGCAAATAGGATAGAAGGTGGACGATACCATAATCTGAAAGATTTTATGGGCTTTCCGGTGAGTTCACCAAAATTATCCAATCCAAATTGGCCAAAACTTTGTAATACCGACCTGATTGACGGATCATTAACCGGAGCTATTTACAAAAACGACATTATCGTACACACACCTTACCAAAGTTATGATAGTGTGTTGCGCTTTTTTAATGAAGCAGCCATTGATGCCGAAGTGAGGGAGATTTATGTTACGCTTTATCGGGTAGCCAGCGATTCTAAAATTGTGAATGCTTTAATCAGTGCGGCAAAAAACGGTAAAAAAGTGACCGTTCTGGTTGAGCTCAAAGCCCGTTTTGATGAGGCCAATAACATCAAGTGGGCTAAAAAAATGAAGGATGTGGGCGTTGATATTATTTATAGTGTCACTGCGCTAAAAGTGCATGCAAAAGTAGCCTTGGTAAAACGCCAGATAGGTAATAGAATGCGTTATGTTGGTTTATTTGCCACCGGAAACTTTAACGAAAGCACCGCTGCGTTTTATACCGATCATATTTTAATGACGGCCAATAAGGAGATGTTGCGGGAGGTAGAACTGCTTTTTATTTTCCTGGCCAAACGGGTTAAACCAACCGCTCCCGATCAGGTTAAATTCAATCATTTACTGGTTGCCCAGTTTAATTTACAGGAGGTTTTCCTCAACCTCATTGATAGAGAAATCGAACACGCCAAACGAGGCAAACCATCAGGCATTACCATAAAAATGAACAACCTCGAAGAGAAAGTATTGATCAATAAACTTTACGAAGCCTCACAGGCAGGCGTAAAGATCGATATGATTGTGAGGAGCATTTGCCGGCTAATTCCGGGAGTTGTAGGAATGAGCGAAAATATTAAAGTTACCCGTATTGTAGACCGTTATCTCGAACACGGGCGTGTTTTTATTTTTAATAACCTGGGGAAATACGACGTTTATTTAGGCTCTGCCGATTGGATGAACCGTAACATTTACCGAAGGATTGAAGTTTGCTTTCCCATTTATAATGAACAGATTAAACAGGAAATATTGGATATTATCGAAATTCAAAAACAAGATAACGTACAGGCAGTTTGTATAGATGAAAATATGGATAATATTCCGGTTAGAACTGGCGAGGTTCTTGTTTCCTCTCAACATGATATTTATCAGTTGTTGAAAAGTAAAAAATGATAATATGCCGTGGTCTGTGCCATCTCCATAAGGTCGTCATTTCGACTGAAGCGCAGCGAAATGGACAAATCTGCCTAGCGAGAGGTGATTATAATAGACTTCTCCCCGCCTGTATGCGCAGGCACTACGGTCGAGATGACGATTTTGGTTGGGAATGATGGGATAAATAAAAGGTAATTAAATTTTACCCAATTCCGTGGTCTGTGTCCTCACATACCACTTGATTAAGTTAGTATGATTTTACCCATGGTCTGTGAGGACACAGACCATGGTACGTAACCATTAAATTTACCTTATGAAATACAATAAAACTCTTTTGGCCTCTGGTCTTTTAATCGCCTCAGCTTTTTTAAGCGTTTCCTGCGTTAACGGTAACCGCAATGATAAACAAAAGGATTCAACAGAAACCGTTTCTTCAGGCGGAGCGGCAAAATCAGATTTTCCTTACGATCTGGCCAATCCGGTAAAATACAACATGCCACAAAATCTTTTCGAAATTTCCGGTATTGTATTCCATAATGGCGACCCTAAGGAAATATTTGCTATTCAGGATGAAGATGGCGATCTTTTCCATTTAGGCTTGGGCGATAAAGAATCAAAATTTACCAAATTTGGAGGCAAAGGCGATTATGAAGATGTTACCATCATCAAAAATTATTTCATTGTATTAAAAAGCAATGGCGAGCTGCACACTTTTCCAATTACTGAGTTAGGCAAGGCAGAAGCTACTAACGTAACCAAAACGAAAGATATTGTACCCAAAGCCGAATACGAAGGATTGGCAGCAGACGAAAAAAATAACATGATTTATGTGCTGACTAAAGATAGCAAACCCGATTCTAAAGCAAAAGCATCCAGTATTTATGGTTTTAAAGTAGCTGATGATGCTTCGTTAACAGCAGCCGGAGAATTTAGCCTCTCGCATAAAGCAATCCAAAAGGAATCAGGAAGCTCAAAATCCAGATTCCGTCCATCCGCACTGGCTAAAAATCCAAAAACGAACGAGTGGTACATCCTTTCATCAATAAATAAACTATTGGTTGTTACCGACGTCGACTTTAAGGTTAAAACAACGTATCCCTTAGATCCAAATTTATTTAACCAGCCAGAAGGGATTGCATTTGACCGCGATAATAACCTGTATATCTCTAATGAAGGAGGAACGCTATCTGCAGGAAATATTTTAATGTTCAAATTGAAAAAGTAAATTTGGTAGTGGTATTCTAAGGCGATCGTCATCCTGAATTTATTTCAGGATCTTTCCTTCTTTATAGCTGCTGAAATAAATCTGATAACCATCGGATCAGCATGACGCGCTATGTAAAATTCCTAAGAAAAATTAAATTTTAAAATAACTACCTTTATACAAATGCCGAGTATATGATTAAAAGCTTTACCCTTTTTACCGTTTTATTTTTAATCAGTTTCATCGTCTTTGCACAGGATGATGTAAAATATCGTGTAATTCTTTTTGGCGATGCAGGTGAAATGAACCCTGCCCAAATGCAGGATTTAAAAAATGCAGCGAAACAGATCCTTCCCAAAAAAACTACCGTATTATATTTGGGCGATAATATTTATCCAACCGGAATGGGTTTGCCTGGCAGTGTAGAAGAAGAGGAGACTAAAAAGATTTTGCGTTCGCAGTTCGAACCGATGCGTAAAATGGGTGCTGCGGTTTACTTTATTCCCGGCAACCACGATTGGGATAAATCAGGACCAAAAGGACTTGCTAAAATAAAAGCGCAAGGCGATTACCTGAAGGAGCAGAACGATCCTTTGCTTAAACTGATCCCTGATAACGGCTGCCCCGATCCTGTAGCCATTAATTTAACAGATAAACTCACCATCATTGCCTACGATAGCGAATGGTGGCTGTTCCCATACAACAAAACTAACCCCAATGACGATTGTGATTGCCACAACAAAGATGAGATACTGGTTAAAATGGATGAGTTATTGGCCGAAAATAAAGATAAAGTAATTCTTCTGGCATCACACCATCCCTTTCAGAGCTATGGTCCGCATGGTGGTTATTTTAACTTAAGAAATCACCTTTTTCCCTTAACATCTTTAAATAAAAATCTATACATCCCTTTACCTGGTTTAGGTTCTGTTTATCCGCTATTACGTTCCACTTTATTAAGCCCTGAAGATTTAAACCATCCGGCGTATAAGGATATGATTAAATCGGTGACCGGTGTATTTGGCGATTATCCCAACGTAACTTATGTTGCCGGGCATGAACACGGCCTTCAGTTAATCAAAGGAAAACAACTGCAGATCATCAGTGGTTCGGGATCAAAAGTATCACCAAATAAAGAAGGTAAAACATCATTGTTTCATGAAATGAAGCAAGGTTATGTGGTGGCTGATCAATTGAAAAACAACGATATGCGTTACGAATATTATATTTATTCAGATACCAGCGTTAAAAAAGTTTACAGTTACATTAAAAAGTTCGAAACCATACCGAAAAAGATAAGAAACAGAGATAAACCGATTACTGCTGACAGTATTTTTGTGCGCATAAAGCCAGAATACGATAGCGTTGGTCGTTTTCACCGTATTATCTTTGGCGAAAATTACCGTAAGGAATATGCTGCAAAAACAAAAGTACCTGTACTGCGGATTTCTCAAATGATGGGTGGCTTAAAAGCCACCAAACGGGGTGGAGGCAACCAATCGCGATCTTTACGTTTAGAGGATAAAAATGGTAAAGAGTATGTATTGCGAAGCGTAGAAAAATTTCCGGAAGTATTGTTGCCGGCAGCATTGCGTGAAACTTTTGCCAAAGACATTTTAAAAGATAATATGTCAGCGCAACATCCTTTTTCGGCGCTCGTGGTACCAGAACTTGCTGAAGCTGGTGGCATTGCACATAGCAACCCAATTATCGGTTGGGTTTCTCCAGATGATAACCTGGGCGAATTTGAACCGGCATTTGCCAATACCTTGTGTTTGTTCGAAGAAAGAGAACCTACGGGAGAATCAGATAATTCTCCTAAAATGGATAAAAAACTTACCGAAGATAACGACAATAGATTAGATGGTCCTGCATGGGTTAGGGCAAGAGCATTTGATGTATTATTAGGCGATTGGGACAGGCATGAAGACCAGTGGCGCTGGAAAGAAACAAAAACTAAAGATGGTTCGCTTTATTCACCGGTACCACGCGATCGCGATCAGGTTTTTTTCAGATCAGACGGGCTTTTACAACGTTACACACAATCTTCTTCGTTATTGCCAATGATGCAGGGGATATGAGCGCGGCATAAAAAATATCAATTGGTTTTTATGGGAAGGAAGAGAGATCAGCAGCCGCTGGACCGCCAACATAGACGAGGAGGAATTTGATAGAATTGTAAAAGATTTTTGCGCAAATTATAACGATGCCGTTTTCGAAAAAGCACTGAAAAAATTGCCAGAGCCTGGTTATTCATTGCATCACGACACCCTTATGGCACAGCTACGTAACCGGATCGCTACACTGCCTAAATTAATGAACCAATATTATCATTTCTTCAACCGCATTGTAGATATAGAAGTGACCAATAAAAATGAACTGATTCAGATCACTGACGCTGCTAATAATGGCCTGCGGGTAAAAATCAATAAAATTTCCAAAGAAGGTAATATCAAGGACGAGCTTTTCGATCGGAAATTTAATCCAAAAGTAACTAAAGAGATCAGGGTATATATGCATAACGGTAACGACAGCCTGATCCTGGATAATAAAAATTCGGACATCAAATTGCGCATTATTGGTGGCAAGGGTAATAAAGTTTACGATTTTGCAAACAGTAATGGTAGTGTAAGGCTTTACGGCCGCACTACTAAAGCAACTTACCTGGGTAATGACCAGGATAAAATCAGGAAGATAATCTCTAACGATACTTCAAATTTCAGCTATATCCCTAAAGATATGTACCGCCGAAATTCCTGGTTGTTAAACGCTGGTTATAATCAGGATGATGGGGTTTTATTAGGATTGATCTATAAACAAACCAACCCTGGTTTCAGAAAGCAACCTTATGGCAATTCGCAAACGGTTTCGTTTTTGCATTCTTTTTCTACTAAAGCTTTTAGGTTTAATTACAAAGGTGAGTGGTTAAAAGCTTTAGGTAAAGCCGATTTTGTTTTAAAAGGCGATGCCTTCGCACCAAACAATACGCAAAATTTCTTTGGCTTTGGTAACGAAACCCATTTTGATGAACATGGCGATGAGATCAGGTATTATCGGGCCCGTTTTAACCTATACCAGGCAGAAGCTGCACTACGCTGGCGCCGTCCAAAATCTACTTTTAGCGTGGGGCCGGCTTTTCAATACTATAAATTTAACAAAGAAGATAACGAGGGCCGGTTTATCGAAAATACCAGTCAGTTGCACTCATCAGATAGTTTAACCGTACGTAATGAAAAGATGTTTGCCGGTGCATTTGTAAACTTTACCAACAATACACGCGATAACGACCTTTTACCAACCTTGGGCAGTTTTGTAGATTTTAAACTTTTGGGTTATAAGGGCGTGAATAAATATTCTAATTCTATAGCACAGTTTACAGGCAGCATTGCCCTATATAAAAATTTAGATGGTAGAAAGAATTTTATCCTGGCCGACCGTTTCGGTGGAGGAGTAACCATAGGTAAACCTGCATTTTACCAGGCTTTATTTTTAGGTGGTCAAGGCAATCTTTTAGGCTATAGGCAGTTTAGGTTTGCTGGCGAACATATGTTCTACAATAACTTAGAACTCAGGGCAAAGCTTGGCGACTTGGTAAGTTATGTTTTGCCCGGACAAGTTGGCTTACTCGGTTTTTATGATGTTGGCAGGGTTTGGAAACGTGACGAAAAATCAACAATATGGCACCATGGCGTAGGTGGTGGGGTTTATTTTGCGCCGGCATCACTTACAGTTGTACGATTTGTGATGGGACATTCCACGGATGGTTGGTATCCGTATGTATCAATCAATTTTAGGTACTAAATTTGTATGGCAGTATTATGAATGTTATATTTAAAGTATTTACGTTCAGCAGACTAACAACATATGGGGTAGTAGCTATCTTTGCGGTTGATTAGTAACACATTTGATAATTATAAATTTTACCCTATAGCAGAACTTATACAATGAACACCAATGTCATACAAATACATAAAAACGAATGTATACATTGCCAGGTAGAGTCATCTCTGTCTTTCCGCCCCCTTGTGGAGTATTTAAAAAGTAGGCTGAAAACAGAAAAATCGGTTAAATCTGAATTTTACAGGTTTTTACTTCAAAAAATTGAAAAAGACGATGTGCTGCTTAGCAACATAAGTCCTCAAGATTTATCCCAATATAAAGATACATTAGAGTTAATTTTTACTATTCTAACACCTTTAATGGATAACGAAAACGATTTGTTTTGGGCATTAAGCACACCCATTCCAGATCAGATTTTTTTTAGCACGAATGCATTCTATAAATTTTTTAAGGATCACGATCCTAAAAATAAGGTAACCAAGGATAATGAGCCTGTTGAGAAAAAACAGCTTAAGTTTATCTACAACATTATTTTGGGACGTTTTTATAATTTTACCTCAGTACTGAAAAATGAGATCATTTATGCGCACATTAATCAGGAAACGAAGCTGACGCAGTATTATAATATCCAAACCGACACCAAGTTTGTAGAAATTATGCATAAGGGCGATTTGCCTGAGCTGAATTTTGAAGCTTTGAGCAAACATTTTCAGGAAGAGACTGAATTAGAATACTTAGTAGAAAACCTCCCCTTAAGTAATTTTCATTTTGAAGGTTTTAGCATCATTTCCATTACCGATGTTACGCTACAGCATTCTATTGAAGGTATTCGTGGAGCACTGGTTGATCATAATTATCAAACAGAAGCTTACAGCCATGTTATACATGCGTTAAAAACATTAAGTGGTAACAGTAAGTTAGAATTTGGCTTGATGCCTTTCTTAACAGTTAACAATAAACTGGTATTCGATAATCAGGAGTTTTCTCAGAGCATGCTCATCAATTCAGCAAAAGCTTCTAATTTAGAAGAGGAGGTTTTTTATGCCCTGGTTGATAAATACAAAGAAAACCCACGTTCCATTTTTGTAAGTGCGATAAAAGAAGAGCAGATAGAAAAAGATCCTTTTTTAAGGGTTTTAAAAGCCGCAGGCGTTAGTTCTTATTCGATACTTCCTATTTATTACAATAAAGAATTGGCAGGCGTGCTGGAAGTATATTCAAAGGAAGAGGTAACAGTTGATGATAAGCTGTTATCGAGATTGCGTCCAGCAATGCCTTTGATTGGTCAGCTTTTCCAGTACAGCATTGAAGAATTTAATGCTAAAATGGATGAAATTCTGATGGATAAATTTACCGCTTTGCAACCTTCTGTTCAATGGAAATTTAACGAAGCTGTTTGGCATTTTCTACAGCAGAATAATGGTTATCATAAGTTGAAAGAAATCGAAACCATTACATTTAGGCATTTGTATCCGCTTTTTGGCGCTATTGATATCCGTAACTCCACCACCGAGCGTAACAAAGCACTAAAAAATGATTTGGAAGTGCAATTGAATACCTTAATCGATACTTTAAAGTTCATCAGTAAAAATGTTTCTTTAGCACTTATTGATAAGCTGATTTTCAATTGCAAAGACTGGATTAAAAGAATAGGCGATTTTGCTTCTTCAAATGAAGAAAGCCAGTTGAATGAGTTTTTAGAAGTGGAAGTTTATCCTTTCCTTTCTATCATTAAAGCAAACCACCCTAAAACTGCAGAGGTAATCGATCAGTATTTCGAAGTGGTGGTGCCTGAAACCGGAGCCGCATTCGAAAACCGCAGGCAGCTTGAAGTTTCTATGCAACTCATCAATACCGAAGTCAGCCAATACCTGGAAAAATCGCAATCAAAGCTGCAGGCTTCTTATCCTTGCTATTTCGCCAAGTTCAGAACAGATGGGGTTGAATACGATATTTACATCGGTCAGGATATCGCTCCCGACAAGCCATTCGATTTGCTTTACCTGAAAAATATTCGTTTGTGGCAGCTCACCTCAATGGTTGATATTGCCCGTTTATCTAAAAGTTTAATCGCCGAAATGCCGTGCACACTCGAAACTACGCAATTGATTTTTATCCATTCAAATGCCATAGATATTAGTTTCAGAAATGATGAACGCCGCTTTGATGTGGAAGGAGCTTATAACATCCGTTATGAAGTAGTTAAAAAGCGTATTGATAAAGTGTTGATAAAAGGTACAACCGAGCGTTTAACACAACCGCACAAAATTTCAATGGTTTACTTTAATCCCGAAGAAGCCAAGGAGTATATTGAATATATTAAATACATGCAGGTTCAGGGTTATTTGAACGATGATTTGGAACAGCTTGAATTGGATGAGCTTCAAGGTGTATCAGGTCTGAAAGCTTTAAGGGTAGGAGTTAAATACCTGGAAGAAAAAGTGGTAACTAAAGCAGATGCGGCTAAAAAACTTAAACCTAAAGAGATCAAATCAATCGAAAAGGAAATTGCTAAAGTATTACAGCATTAAAACTGATCGTTCAGTAAAATCCTCCAAATTAATTGGGGGATTTTTTTTGCACTAGTCTTCATCGTACACTGTGGATAAATGTATCAATATGTAGAATTACTACACATTTTATGTATTTTTTATGGTAATCTATTTTGTCTGATATAAGTGCCCATAAAATTTTTCCACATTTTTATTTTTAATAAAACGCCAATCGCTATTCCGAAATACAGCTTTCTGAACCTTTTTGAATTTTGTTACCCCTTAACTATGAGGGGTATATAATTTATTGGCCTGATCTTTGGTTAAAGGCTTGTAGTAGCGGAGGCTACTAATAATCAAATTTTTAACCTTTAAATTTTAAAACTATGGCTTTCAAAGCTAGATTAAATTTTTCGGGCAAGGAGTACGATGTACTTAACTGTGCCTATGCGTTAAACCGTGATGTAGATGCAAAAGGAAGACCTTCTTCCGGAGTTTATGGCGGTACCATCGACATTGAGATCGAATCAACCGAAGACACCTCAATTATCGAGGCGATGGTAAACAACCAGTACAAACCTATTACAGGAACCCTTCTGATCAAGAAAACAGAAGAAGATGCCAAAATGAAAGAAGTTCATTTCGAAGATGGCTACATTGTTAAATATTCCGAAGGGATAAACATTGTAGGCGATCACCCGATGACGCTTAAATTCCAGATTTCAGCCAGGAAGCTAAAATTAGGAAATGCAGAGCACCTTAACGACTGGCCGAAGGCCTAAGGAAAGGTTTAGGGTGTGAGGTTTAGGGTTTAAGGTTTTTAAACGCTTAACGCCATGCGCCAAACCCCATACTCTTAAGGATTCATTCATTTCAAAACATTTAAAACTTACTACAATGGCATTCAAAACCCGTTTAAATTTAGGATCAAAAGAATTTGATGTACTACAGTGCAGCTTTTCATTAAATAGAGATGTTGACGCAAAAGGCCGTCCATCTTCAGGTGTTTATGGTGGTACGATCCACATCGAAATCGAATCAACTGAAGATACTTCAGTGATCGAATCGATGGTTAACAACCAGTACAAACCGCTTTCAGGCAACATCATTTTCAAAAAAGGCGAAGAAGATGCAAAAATGAAGGAGCTGTCTTTCGAAGATGGTTACATTATCCAATATAACGAGGGTATTGCAGTTAATGACAATACACCGATGACTTTAAGTTTTGTGGTATCGGCGCGTAAGTTAAAATTAGGCAACGCCGAACACGAAAACGATTGGCCTAAAGCGTAATTAGCGCTAAAATCGTTATCGGTTACTGGCCAGGCCAGTAACCGATAACGATTTTTTGTTTTTGGGATGTGATCAAAAGAGCTACCTATGGCTACCGATTTGGAATACATAAATCTGTTTAACAATTGTACAATTTCTCCGTTAAAATCTGCAGAGATCAACCGGATCATTGATAATAAGATATTAAGCAATAAATCGAGATATCAGGCGGTTAGAAATAAACTGCTTAATTTAACAGAATATACTTATCGCAACGCCTGTTTTTTTACCGATCCGGAAAACAGCTTTCTTGAAAAGAATCCAAAAACTGCAAATGGTTTTTTTAGCAGGTCATTTTCAGAAACAGGTCTTTTTTCTGAAAACAGCGGTATACCCTGGTATTTTATTGCCTGTGTGCATTACAGAGAAAGTAATTGTGATTTTACCAAACACCTGCACAATGGCGACCCACTAACTGGTTTTACCAGGCAGCACCCTGCAAATAGACCGAAAATTGGTCACGGCCCGCCATTTACCTTTGAAGAGAGTGCAGTTGACGCCCTAAAGTTACGTGGTCTGGATAAAGAAACAGTTTGGTCATTGCCTAAAGTATTACTGCGTTTAGAACAATATAATGGTATAGCCAAAGCTTATCAAAATAATAAGATCAATTCGCCCTACCTGTGGGGTGGTTCTAACCTGTATACGAAAGGTGGTTTCCCGAGAGATCATGTTTTTAGTCTTGATTATGTAAATAAGCAGATCGGAACTGCAGTTATTTTAAAAGCAATGGAAAACAGAGGAATCATCAACATACCCAGGCAATAGTATGAAAGCAATAGGCATTTTATTTTCTTCTTTAGCTTTCTTGCTATTTTCTTGCGGGGCAAAGCATGGTAAGCAGCAGCATGAAAAGGTCAATGACTCGGTTACGCTTACACATCAAAAATTAGATTCACTTCCTGCCAAAATAGATACGCTGGAAAAACTGGCTGCCCAGATGGTGGCTTCAGCTGAAAGTTATAGAAATGATGGCAATACAGAAGCTGAGCAGATTTTTATAAATGCGTTTATTAAAGCCTTAAAAGAACCAAAGGCGTTTGAAACCAACTTCGCGAATTTAAAGAAATACGAGATTCAGGTATTAACTGCAGATGATGGTAAACTTAGGGTGTTTTATTGGCCCTCTCCCTATTCGGGCTCTATGTGGCACGTGCAAAATATTGTGCAGTATAAGGATGAAAATAATAGACTAACAGCCCTTTCTTTTAATAATCTTTACCAGGATAAAGATGATGAAGGCAGTCCTACGCCCTTTTTTGATCACATTTATACTTTAAATACATCGCCTCAAAAAACATATCTGTTTACCGGTTACGGACAAATGAGCGGAACCGAACCTTATACAGTAGCCCATACGTTAGTGATTGATCATGCAAAATTTAGCATCAATAAAGCGTTGTTCAAAATAGGTAAAGCAGTTAAAACACAGTTATTCGCCATTGCAGAACTTAAAGAAGACCAAGATAAAGATAAACTGTTAGCACAGTTGGCCATTACCTATAATGCTAAAGATAAAACCATTAGCTATCCAGAAGCAAATGAAACAACAAATGGTGCTGTGCTTACCGGAAGGAGAGACGTTTTGACTTTTCGTGATGGAATGTTCAAGTAGGCACAAACGATTATAAGTTGATATGGAAAAGAAATTAATTACCGAAATCAATATAGAAGATAAGGCCATTACCCATTTTGCCTCCTTCAGTTTAAAGCAGGCTTTTAATGCCCATCATTATTTTGAGCTGCGTTTTAACCATGACCAGATGGGTTTGCCCGGGATGATCAGCTTAGACGATAGCCGAGATTTTGTAGGGAAAACCCTCACTGCTTCTTTTGGTTACGATGCCGGGAGCTTACAGGAGTTTGCTGGTTTAGTAACCAAAGTAGAGCTGGCGCAAAGCCATGGTTATCATGGAATACTGATTGTGAGCGGCTATAGTCCAACCATTTTGATCGACCGTGGGCCAGACCTTGGATCTTATTTAGATAAAGATTTAAATAGTATTGTAAATCTTGCTACTTCAGATGTTCCTTCAAATGATATTAAAATAGTAGCCAACGCAGCCAGAAAGGAACCTATTGATTATCTGATTCAATATCGTGAAAGTGATTTCGATTTCTTGAACAGGCTTTCTGGCGAATACCATGAATGGTTTTATTATGATGGTAAACAATTAAATTTTGGCAAACCAGATGATCAAAAAGAAGTTGCCTTAATTTATGGCAGGGATGTACAAAACCTACAATACGCGATGGAAATTGCACCGATAAAAAACAAACGTTTTGCCTATAACCCTAAGCAGGATGAAATGCTACAGAGTGAGAGCAGCGGCGTTGGTGATGGACCACCAGATCTGGCACATGCCATACAGGTATCAAACACGATGTACAGCAAAACATTTAACCAACCTGCGCTTATCCGTGTTGATAACAGCAATGATATAAAAAGCCATGTGCAGAATGAAGAAAAAGCACATATCAG
Source organism: Pedobacter terrae (assembly GCF_036946585.1). GTDB lineage: Bacteria > Bacteroidota > Bacteroidia > Sphingobacteriales > Sphingobacteriaceae > Pedobacter > Pedobacter terrae_C. Next base: position 13,379 of record NZ_JAQIIV010000029.1, read on the forward strand.
CAATCTATTAAAGGTAAATGCCAGTGGCGATAACGCTGCGCTGGGTATTAGCAGTATTGCCGAAATTACAATGAGTATCAGAAAGGAGCTTTCGTTTTCTACAGAGAGTCTGGGTAAATTCTTGATTACTACTATTCATCACGAAATTGATGGTACGGGCAAATATTATAATACTTTTGAAGGAGTGGTAGCCACAACAGAACGGCTTTTAGTAAAAAACTACACTAAACCAAGTCCCGATATGCAATTAGCAGACGTGGTCGATAATGCAGATCCGCAAGGTCAAGGTCGCATTAAGGTAAAATTAAAATGGGAATGTAAAACCAATGATGTTACGGAGTGGCTGCGGGTTATAACTCCAGATGCCGGAAGTAGCGATAAAGTGAGCAAAAACAGAGGTTTTGTATTTATTCCCGAAATCGGCGACCAGGTAGCTTTAACTTTTGAAGAAGGGAACATTGCACGGCCAATTGTGCTAGGTTCTGTATTCCACGGTAGAAGTGGTTCAGGCGGAAGTGCCAGCAACAATAGCAAAAGTTTAACCTCAAAAAGTGGGCATACGGTTCAGTTGAACGATGGAGGTGGCATTACCATTAAAGATAAAACAGGGGGCAACCATATCATAGTAGATGGAAATAACAAAGTAACAGTAACGTCTACCCAGACAGTGCTGATGACAAACGGAAAAGCAGCTATTACCCTAGAGGGAGATAAAATCACGATTCACGCTTCAGAGATTGAAATCGCTAATAAAGATGGCAACTCTGCTAAAATTGATATCAAAGGCGATGCTACAAATATTAATGCAAAAGATACCATAATCACGTCCAACAATAATAAATTAATTGGAACTAATCATGTTACCGGTGGTGTAACTACAATTGATGGCGGGGATGTCTTCATCAACTAAACTTGAAAAATATGTTTTGGAATTCAGCTGAAAATATAAATCAAAAAATACAAATCAGCAAATGCTTTAATGAAAGGTATCTGGTAACACAAACTTCGGAGATAGTAATGAGCAGTCTCGTCGTTAAAACCATTACCGAATTTAGGTGGGACGTTCGTGTTTTAAAAATAACTGATGAAGGGTACCAGATTGAATTGCTGAGTTTGGATAACGTTTTGAAAGAAACCAATAACCCTAACATACGGGATTTAAATGCATTTAATAATGCCTTCAAAAGAATGTATAGTGAGTTAAATATGCTGATTGGTAAAGATGGCGAACTTATTGAAATTAAAAACATATCACAAATACAACGTAAATGGTCTCAGGTAAAGTCCGAAATGGAAGCCATTCAAACCAAGCACGATAATATGAAAGGCATAATCGCTTTAAATGATGAGCTTTTTAATAATCCTGATAACATTATAGCTGCTGTTAAAGGTAACGAGTTTTTTGAGGTTTTCTTTAAAGCCTGGTTAGGCTTAAACTTGCCCGGTGGCAGAAATATCAGAAAAAAAAGCCTTTTCGCGCAGGGAAGCATCAGTTGGAGTTATGCGGTAAATGCCGAAAAACCATTACCGCCAATAGGAGGAAAAGCAGACATCAGTATTGTTGGCCATGCTACTGAAAATTTTGACAAAACCTGGATCAAAAATGCTTACGGCAGTTTTCCGATAACCGAAATTGCTGGACACAAACCCGAGGTTAGAGATGAAGCGAGCTACCAGATCGATTATAGAAGCGGAAGGGTTTTAAATGGTCTTGTAACGAAAGAAGAGGTTGTGCACCCTGAGTTTTTAAAGGCAAAAATGATTTATGAGATTATGGCCGATAACCAGGAAGTTGAACAGGAGCCAAATCCTATAAAAGATACAGAAAGAGCACCTGAAGAAACGCATGAAAAAGGAAGGTTTAGCCTATTAGATTAATTTGTCATGGGAAATAAAATTGCCACAGAAGAGGATTACTGGATGTGCACGGGCGGTATTATGCCAGCCCAGATACAGAGTATACAACGGATTGCTGAACAGAAAGACAGTAAAAAATACCTAATTAAAAGCGATACAGCAACTGCCTCAATGGGCGATTTTGTGTGCAAATGGATTATGCTTATTATGGCGCTGATTGCAGCTGTAGTTGCAGTATTAATTGTTGCTACTGGTGGTGCAGCGCTAGGTGTTCTGGTTGCAGTTGGTGCAGCTGCAGGCGCAGCTGGTGCGGCTTTTGGAAGTATTGTTGGCGGTTTGGTTTGTGGACAGAAAGCTGCAATTGCACGGACCTGGCTGGGCGATAAAAGTAATTTGATGATTGGTGGGCAAAAAACACTCACTACCGGAAGTACGATGGAATGCCCAGTATTTGGCTCAAAAATTGTACATGCCCCCAATGTAAAAAACTGGTGGGATGCCTTGCGTGTAGGAATTGGCAATTTTGGGGAAACGGTAATTTTAGGTGCGCTTGGAGGTGCATTAATCGGTTTAGGCGGGGCGGTATTATCGGGCTCTGCCGCATTGGCTTTACCCACTTTAGCTAGTGTGGGCACAAATATTTTGGGTTCGATAACTGGATGGGGGATGGCTGCCCGTTTGTACTTTGGTGCAAATGCCGTTTCCAACCAGCAAGCGCTTGGGCAGATTGATATCAACAATGTAGAAGAACGCGATGCCGCTTTTGGTAATGCGGCTTTCCCCGAATATGGAAGTATAAAAAGAATAGCCAGCGGAAGTGCCGAACCCATGGACGCTATGTTATTGCTTTATTTCTTAAATTTACGGGTGCCTGGTGCGAAACCTGGTACATCACCAAAAGAAGAACCTGCCGGGGGTAATAAAGAAGAACCTGTAGCGCCTAAAGAAGAACAGGCAAAACCAAAAGAAGAAGAGGTTAAACCTGTGGAGAATGGTAAGGCCGAAAATGGAGCTGCAAAAGGCAAAGATGGGAAAGCTTATGAAAAAGGTACGGGAACGAAACCGAAGCCAAAAGAGAAATTACAGGCAGGAACACCAGAACATAAACAGGCTCGATGGGCAGAATATGAAACAAAGATGGCGAATAACCCTAAAAAATGGAGTTATGAACGTTGGAGTAAGCAATATGATACAAACATGCAGAATGCGAGTCATGGTCTATCACGAGAAGCGGCTTATAGAGAGCAACTTGGAGGAAAAAGTGAAACAATTAAAACTAAATTCACAAACCGACAAATTGATATCAGTAGGCCAGCTGAAAGATACGCAGGTCAAGTAAAAACAGGAAAAGTTGCATTATCAAAACAAGCGAAAATTGATATTCAGAAAGATGCGTGGTTAGTCAAAAGAGGATATAAAGTTGAATACATTTTAGAAAAAGGCGCTTCCAAACCATTTATAAAAGCACTGGAAAAGGCTGGAATTGATTATTATATTGGGCCAAAAATACCATAAATTTTAAAAAAAAATATGAGTCTTAGAGATTTAACCAAACAAGAATTAGAAGAAAAATTCGAAAATTTTATTTTTCATATAGATGATTACTTAGAAGATTTTATAGAGAGAGCAGATAAACAGGGATACGATTTAGACTATTCCATTAGAAGTTTAAGTGATTTGGAAGATTATTTGATCAAAAATAAGATTAATAAAGATAGTGACGATGTTAATGATGCAGCTGCATATTTCGGTGAGGTTGTTAGAAAAAAATACGGTGGTAGTTGGCAATGTAGTTTAGATCTAAAAAATAATTCTCTTCATTACGGCAAGCCTGTGATTGTGGGGTATACAATTCCTGATGACCTTGAGTTATCGCCCTTTGATTCGGTATTAATATACATAACAAATCCGAGAAAGGATCATTTTTTAACAACTATACAAAATGATATTGATGATGAACCTTTAAATCTTGACGAATTTCCTACAGAAAAAGATTAGGCTAAAACTATGCAATTCGAAGCTTTAGAAACTACATTACAAATAAAAATAGAAAAGGCAGAGAAGAATGCAATAGAAAATATACAGGCAGGTATAAATTCTTCTCCCTTTATAATTTTTGGCGAAAAAGAAATCAAAAAGTTTAAGGCTGATTGATTGAAGGATGCTATAGACATGGCATTAGAAGAAATTGAAAGTTTTGGGAATTTGAAGAAGGTAAAGTGGCGATGATGATGATATAAAGGCATGGACTTATACCTTTAAAACAAATGGAGAGGTAGAAGTTATTGAGCGGGAGAAGGGTAGTGCCGAAGAGTGTGTTTAGAAAAGTAAGCGACTATTAAATGTAGAAAGCAACTGGGAGCCTGCTCCAGAATTTGGAGAGTTGGAGGGTTTGATGAAAATTTAAATGCATAATATCACGTTCGATCATAGATTTTATAATGATGTCCGTTATTTAATAATGGATGAAGAAAAAAGCTTAAATAACATCAAAACAAGGGTTGAGGATGATGTCTCTAAAGCAATTTGGAAAGAATATGGCAAAACAACCAAAGATTGGGCAAAATATGCACATGAGCATAACCTTTGGTATCCTACAACAGTATATAAAGACAATGAGCCATTTGCCTATATTGTTAATACTGAAAAAACTGTCCATATTAAATTTCTCTATGAAAAACTGTTTTGGACTGTGGGCATGGTTTTTAAAAAAGAAAACAGCGATAAAATGTTTTTAAGTGAGGTATGGATTAGAAGTTATGCCGGTAAAAATGATGAGATGTTAAAAGATCTTTTACAAGACCAACATTTAGTTTTCACTCCTAAAGGAAATCTAACGCTAACAACAGAAACTATTATTCGTGAACCATCTGTCAAGATTGAACGGGAAGAAAAGGAAGCTGCACATCCTG
>NZ_JAQIIV010000030.1:0-21385 GCF_036946585.1 Pedobacter terrae
TTACCTTCGGTGAGCTCACTAAGGTTCGGTTCAGGGTGACGTACACATTGTTATATTAACCTGAACTCATCACCATCAAATAAACCCTTATCGCTTAATTTCAAATGCGGAATAACTAAAAGTGCCATAAAAGAAAGCGTCATAAAAGGGGCAAGGAGGGTTGAACCTAACTCTTTTGCAAACTGATCGATAGCGGTATAACATTTAGCAACCTCGTAACCGTTATGGTTACTCATTAAGCCGGCAACCGGCAACGGCAACACTTCTTCTTTTCCATGGCCTAAAGCTACCACACCACCAGTTTCTTTAATTACCAGGTTTACTGCATTACAAATACTCTTTTCATCAACTCCAAGGGCAATAATGTTATGACTATCGTGCGCTACACTAGAGGCAATTGCGCCCTGTTTTAAGCCAAAATTTTTAACAAAGGAAATGGCAATGGGCGCATCATGATAGCGGTTGACCACCACCATTTTGAGGATATCATTAGCCACATCACTTACAATATTGCCATTTTCTACCTTTGGTTTTGCCTGTGTTTTATTTGTAATCAGCTGACCATTTAGCGCTTCAATCACTGGAATTTCCAACTGATCTGTGTATCCTAAAATGAAATCCTCTTCTTTTTTCAGGCTGCAATTAAAACGGTTAATTGATTCTTTACCAGCTATGTGCTTGATCCAGTTGCCTGTCATTTTGCCGTTTTCTGCAAGTAAAAGACCATTAATATAGGTTTGTTTGACCTTAAAATTAACAAGATCTTCCATCACGATAAAATCAGCGTCATCGTTTATTTGTAGTGCACCAACTTCCAGCTTATAATGTAAGATCGGGTTGATACAGGCAGCGCGAAGTACTTTAAAAACATCGATTCCTTCGGCTACCGCCCTAGCGCAAATTTCGTTGATGTGATTTTCAAACTAAACTATCAGGATGTTTATCATCACTGCAAAACATCATCATTTCGGGCCAATCGTGAAGTAAGGGAATTAGCGCCTCGAAATTTTTGGCTGCACTGCCTTCACGGATCAGGATTTTCATGCCGCGCTGCAGTTTATCCAGCGCTTCTTCGGCAGTGAAACATTCATGGTCGGTAGAAATACCGGCATCAATATATTTTTGGACTGTATCACCACGTAAGCCTGGAGCATGCCCATCAACAGGTTTTCCCAGCTGGTGGGCAGCAGCAATCTTTTTTAAAACTTCTTCATCTTTGTGAAGCACTCCCGGAAAGTTCATCATCTCGCTGAGGTATTTAATCTCCGGGCGTTTTAAAAGCGCTTTAACATCATTGTGATTTAACTCGGCTCCCGCAGTTTCGAAAGTGGTAGCAGGTACGCAGCTTGGTGCACCGAAATTAAATTTAAAGGGTACGGTATTGCCATTTTTAATCATAAATTCAACACCCTCCATGCCGCAAACATTGGCAATCTCATGCGGATCGCTAATGGTAGCCACCGTGCCGTGTACCACAGCCAAACGCGCAAATTCGCTCGGAATGAGCATGCTGCTTTCGATATGTACATGGCTATCAATAAAACCGGGAGTAATGAAACTGCTGTCAGGACGTTCTTCCGAAATTTTGGTAATTGATTTTATTTTTCCGGCTTCAACCGTTACTTCGCCAAAGAAAATGTTTCGTTTGAAGATATTAACTATGTTTCCTTCGACTTTGAATGTGCCCATTTCTTTATATTTAATTATCGTCACCCTGAATTCATTTCAGGGCCTCAACCTGGAGAGATGCTGAAATCAATTCAGCATGACGATCGGAGTTAGTATTTTAATAATTTATCAACTGTTGCTGCCAGCCGGGCTTTAGCTAAAAAATCATCTTCCAGTACTTTATTCATTGGGATGGCAGTATCTAAACTTGCACAGCGTATTACTGGTGCGTCCAGGTAATGGAAAAGATGTTCTCCAATCCAGGCTGATATTTCGGCACCGAAACCATTAGTCAAAGTGTCTTCGTGTAAAATGAGCACACGTCCGGTAGCTTTTACAGCTTCCTTCACCGTTTCCTGATCCCATGGCTGGAGCGTACGCAGATCAATCAGGGTAGCTGCTTGTTCAGGATGATTGTTTAAATGTTCCAAAGCCCAATGTACACCTAAACCGTAGGTAATAATTGCAAATTGGCTACCCGTTCTTATGGTAATGGCTTTCCCTATTTGGGTAGTATAATAACCGTCGGGTACTGTCCCAATCAAACTTCTGTAAAGGTATTTATGTTCAAAGTAGATCACCGGATTGGGATCGGCAATGGCAGCCAATAGCAGGCTCTTGGCGTCTACAGGAAATGCGGGGTAGACAATTTTTAAACCTGGTGTTTTAGTAAACCATGCCTCGTTGCTTTGTGAGTGGAAGGGGCCTGCACCTGTTCCAGCACCAGTAGGCATGCGCACCACTACATCGGCTTTTTCGCCCCAGCGATAATGCGTTTTGGCTAAATTGTTTACAATCTGGTTAAAGCCAACGCTTACAAAATCAGCAAACTGCATTTCTACAACAGCTTTATAGCCATTTATGGATAGGCCTAAACCAGCACCTACAATGGCCGATTCGCAAATGGGTGTATTGCGCACCCCGGTTTTTGCCGAATTTAGCCATAAAGCCATCTGTAATTTTAAATGCCCCGCCATAATCAGCAATATCCTGTCCCATTAAAACCAGGTTAGGGTATTTTTCCATAGCGAGATCGAGTGCATCGCTAATCGCATCCAGATACCGTTTTTCAGTAGCAGATTTACCAGGTTGAACCACCTCGGGCTGGTAAGGAAAATACATGTCCGTTTCTTCCTGAATGGTATCTGTAATAGGCTCTGGCTCTTCAAAAGCTTCTTCAACTGCTATTTCAATATCTTTTTTAAACTGGATTTTGATATCCGTAATGGTATCGGCAGTTAAAATACCCTGTTCAATTAAATAGGCTTCATAATTGTTTAAGGGGTCTTTCTTTGCCCATTCGTCAAAAAGTTCTTGCGGAACATATTTGGTACCTGAAGCTTCTTCGTGACCTCGCATCCTGAAAGTCATACACTCAACCAAAACAGGTCTTGGATCTTTCCTGATTTCCATGGTCAGCTGATTAATGGTATCGTACACTTCAAGAATATTGTTACCATCAATTTGCCGGCCTTCAATACCATAACCAATAGCTTTATCTATCAGATTTTTGCATCTGTATTGTTCTGATTTTGGAGTTGACAAGCCGTAGCCGTTATTTTCAATTAAAAAGATTACTGGCAGGCTCCAGACAGCTGCAACATTTATGGCTTCATGGAAATCACCTTCGCTGGTAGCGCCTTCGCCGGTATAAACGAGGGTGGCATGTTTTCTGTTAGCCAGTAAATCAGCCAAGGCAATGCCATCAGCAAGCGCCATTTGCGGGCCCAGATGGGAAATCATCCCTATAATTTTATAATCTTGTGTACCAAAATGAAAGGAGCGGTCGCGGCCTTTTGTAAATCCAGTTGCTTTACCTTGCCATTGAGCCATTAATTTTTTTAACGGAATATTACGAGAGGTAAAAACACCTAAATTGCGGTGCATGGGCAAAATATACTCATTGCTTCGCATGGCTAAGGTACTGCCAACGGCAATGGCTTCTTGCCCAATACCTGAAAACCATTTACCTATACGCCCTTGACGTAATAATTTGAGCATTTTATCCTCTACCATCCGGGGATAAAGCAGTTTTTTATATAAATTCAGCAAGAATTTATCGTCTTTATCTCTTCGGTTAAAATGCATATTTGGCTGTTGGGCTAATGGTTTCTGATTAAGATTCCCGATTCTTTTTCATCTCCTCAAATTGTTTGGCGAATGATTTATCGGCAACTTTTGGCATTTCGCGGTATTTGCCCCAACTCTTTTTAAAGAAGGTTTTGAGCATAAAGTTTTTAAATTTTCCACCAAAGAAGTCCATCCACTTGCGTTTTTGCATCATCTTGCTGAACATGTTCCAGCCTATTTCTTCCTGTCTGCCATTCTCATGGGCAGCTGCCGCATCTCTGCGGTTAAGCAACAACATTTTATGAATATCGATTTTTACCGGGCAAACTTCCGAGCATTTTCCGCAGAGACTGGAAGCGTAACTTAAATGCTTAAACTCTTCCATGCCTTTTAGGTGCGGCGTAATTACAGAACCAATCGGGCCGCTATAAGTGGTGTTATAGGTATGCCCGCCAATATTTTTATATACAGGGCAGGCATTTAAACAGGCACCACAACGAATGCAATATAAACCTTGCCGCTGATCTTTTTGGGCCAATAAATTTGTTCGGCCGTTATCCAGCAGGATGACATACATTTCTTCGGGTCCATCTGTTTCATTTGGCTGACGTGGACCACTAAGGATACTGTTGTAAACGGTTAAGTTCTGTCCGGTACCATGTGAAGCCAGTAGAGGCCAGAATAAATCCAAATCGGTTATAGAAGGGATTATCTTTTCGATACCAACAATGGCAATATGGATTTTAGGAAAGGTTGTACTTAATCTGGCATTTCCTTCGTTTTCGGTGATGGCAACACTTCCGGTATCGGCAATCAGGAAGTTACCGCCACTAATGCCAATATCGGCATTTAAATATTTTTCTCTAAGTAGTTCCCTTGCTTTTTGTACCAGCTGCGGTGGTGTGGCATCAATGGGAGTTCCAAATTTATCATGAAATAACTTCGCGATATCAGTAGCACTTAAGTGCATGGCAGGGGTAACAATGTGGTAGGGCGCCTGGCCCAATAACTGAACGATGTACTCGCCGAGATCGCTTTCTAACGATTCGATATTGTTTTGCTCCAAAAAGTCGTTCAGATGAATTTCTTCGGTGGTCATTGATTTAGATTTAATGACCGTTTTCCCCATTATTTCTTTTAATGATATTGAGGATTTCTTGCTGGGCTTCTGCAGCATCATTTGCCCAGATTACCTTACCACCCCCGGCGTTGAAAATTTGACTCGAATTCTGGTAAGAACTTGTCAAGATTTTCCATTACCCGCCATTTAATAACGTGTGCCTTTTTCTTGGAAGCCTCTAAATTTTCAAATTTTGATAAGCCCCCTTTCAACTGCTGTATTGTACTTACCAATATTATAATTTATGGTTTTACGATGTGGTAAATCGAAAGCTTTTTCATCAGATTTCTCTAAAAATTCCTCGGCAGTTTTCATCAATGGCAATTTTATTATAGGGGTAACGTAGTTTAACCGTTTTAGTTTGGTGCTACCTCGCTAAAAACCAAAGATAGGAAACCCTATTGAGTTTATTTTTTGAAATTTGAAACAAAAGAAATTATTATAAAAATATAATGGCAAGATTTTACCAGATTGCTCCAGTTATATATTTTTTAGCTATTTCGTCTCTTGAAATAAAATCCAAACCTAATCCCCAAACTTGTGGCAATAATAATTCTATCGAAAGGATCACGGTGGAGGAATGGTAAAGATTTAAGTGTTTTTAACGTTTCTATATCTATTGGAAGAATCGTGATGTTAGTTTCATTGCATGATTCAACTAGTTCATCTAATGAATATTCTAATCGGAGCTTACCTAGTGATTGTTTTATAGTAATTTCCCATAAACTGGCAATGCTCAGGTAAAGGTTAACTGTTGGATCTTCTAAAAATTTTTCTTGCCCTGTTAGATCATGCAAGATTGTCGTCCTGCATCCAAAGTAAAACATGTGTATCAAGCAAGTATTTTTTCACTACATGTAATCTTTAAAATCTTGTAATGGAGAATTAAAATCATCACTCATTTTCATTTTTCCCTTAAGTAAACCAATTTTTCTATTACTTTTTTTCTCACTTCTTTTAAGATCGTTTTTTTGCAAAATTAAATCAATAAAGTCTTCTACCTCTTGCTGATAAGCAACAGGGATCATTTTAATTTTTTCTAAAATATGAAATTGATCCATAAACTCGCTTTTATCAAAAATAACAGTTTAATCTTTAAATATAAAGTTACGATTGCCCCATTAAAACAAAAAGCCCCAACATTTAGTTGAGGCTGAGTATTTGAAGTTATTTCTTCGGATTTCCTTTTCCATCCATGTCTACCACCGGACGTTTAGCCCTGTTGGCAAGTTCCCACGCCGTAAAATAGGTTAGTTTTGCTCTTTTTGTGAGTAAAGGGAAATTAATTTTACTTACTTCGTCGCCTGGTTTGTGGTAATCCTGTTGTAACATTCCATCATAATAGAAAATAATCGGAATGCCTAATTTGGCGAAGTTATAGTGGTCTGAGCGGTAATAAATCTGCTCAGGATCTTTCGGGTCATCATATTTATAATCCAGTTTCATTTTAGTATAAGTAGCATTTACCTGCTCACTTAAGTTAGCCAGGTCGCTACTTAACATTCTTGAACCTACAGAATAAATATAGTTTGCTGAATCTGGTTTGCCCAAAATACTCTTCACCTGTACGGCCAATCATATCCGTATTTAAATCAGCAATTGTATTGGCGACTGGGAAAATGGGATGCTCCGAATACCATTCAGAACCCCAAAGGCCTTTCTCTTCTCCAACCACAGTCATAAATAAGATGCTGCGTTTAGGGCCTTTACCTGCTTTTTTGGCATCAGTAAAAGCTTTTGCCATTAATAAAACACCTGTAGTACCTGATCCATCATCATCAGCACCGTTGTTTACTTTATCTTTCGCGTTAGGATCAGTTTCTAAACCAATATGATCATAGTGACCAGTTAAGATTAATACTTCTTTTTTAAGCACCGGATCAGAACCCTCTAAGTAACCCAAAACATTTTCGCACCTCACCGATGTTTCGTTTTTAGCAGCACTCGCCGAGAAAGGAACATTTAGCACTTGCGAAGCAGGTGTAAGGCTTTCAGTGATTTTCTTTTGTAAATCCGCTATAGTAGTATTGGCTGATTTTAACAGATCGTTGGCTAAAGCTACAGAGATAGAGATGCGCGGCGTTTCATTTTGTTTCTGAGCCTCAATAGCCGCATTTGTTTTGACCATTACGCGACCACTGTTTTGAGCCTGTTTGGTGTTTTCGGTAATTCTATCTACACTTGGATCGATCAGGATAATGGCTTTTACATTATTTTCAGCAAAATATTTTGCCCTACTTTCCAACATGGCACGGTAAGCAGCTCTATCAACACGGGTACCAGGTTTAATGGTTGGATCGCCACCGTTAAACATCATCACTACTTTGCCCTTAATATCTGTACCAGCAAAATCGTTATAGTTGTCTTTCTTAATGCCATAGCCAACAAATACAATCTGATCAGTAGAAAAAGTAAAGCCGTTATCGCTGATTAGGCTTGGTGATACGATATAATCTTTCTGATACTCTTTTGGCTGACCATTAACGGTTACATGGCTTTCCTTTAAGGTGACATTTACCAGATTAATTTTTTGAAAATAACTGCCATTAACCGGACCTTTTAGGCCAATCGATTTAAAATAATCTCGGATATAATCTGCAGCCATCCAGGCGCCTTTAGTTCCTGTCTCCCGGCCTTCATATTCGTCAGATGCTAAAATTGAAAGGTGTTTATAGGCATTATCAGGATTAATGGCCTTGCTAAATTTAATAGCGTCTTTATTGGCAGGTAGGGGTTTAATCTGGCTAAAACAGCTTGCTGAAACAAGTGTAGCCAAACCGAGGGTTAAAAACTTTTTGTTCATGATAATAATTTTAATTGAGATCGGATTAGCAAGAAATTTTTTCAACCCGATTTTGGTGGCGGCCACCTTCAAATGCCGTGGTTAAAAAGGTTTTGGTAATTTGTTTGGCTTCATCTACAGAAACAAAACGGGCCGGAATACAAAGTACATTGGCATTATTATGCTGGCGTACCAATGAAGCTACTTCGTTTTCCCAACAAAGGCCTGCCCTTATACCCTGGTGCTTGTTAGCTGTTATGGCTACACCGTTAGCAGAGCCGCAAAGTAAGATGCCATAGGTAAATTCTTCGTTTTCAACAGCGCTGGCCACAGGATGTGCAAAATCAGGATAATCAACCGAATCTGCTGAAGAAGGCCCAAAATCTTTTACTTCGTAATCCTTTAAGAAATCTTTTAATATTTCTTTGTAATCGAATCCGGCATGATCTGCGCCAATAGCAATTTTTATTTTTGTGTCAGACATTGTCAAATGTATAGAGAATTGTGAATGCTGTTCGTAATGTTTTTGTTAGTTCGCATAGAATGCAGCTTCGGCCTTTTTCTTCTTTCTTTCAATGTAGGCCGAAACAAAAATACTTAGCTCATACAATAAGAATAATGGGGTAGCTACAATCAACATCGTCATGATATCTGGTGTAGGGGTTACAATTGCCGCAATAATTAAAATAATAACGGTGGCATATCTTCTGCTGGCCCGCATCAGTTTTGGAGTCATTAAGCCAAGCTTGGATAGAATGAAAATGATAACCGGAAGTTCGAAGATAATCCCAGTACCCAAAGTAAGGGTTGCAACTGACGATAGGTAGGAATCAACCGTGAAAGTATTTTTAATTTCAGCGCTAACGGTATAACCAGTTAAAAAATTAACCGATAATGGACAAACAATAAAATAGCCGAAAAAGATGCCGATAATGAACAACAGCGATGCAAAAAATACAAAACCACTTGCCGATTTGCGCTCATTATCGTGCAGGGCAGGTTTAACGAACCGCCAGATTTCCCACAAGAGATAAGGAAAGCCCACCACGATACCACACATTACACAAATATTTAACTGAAGGTTAAACTGTCCGGCCATTTCGGTATTGATAATTTCACCATTGATTTTGGTGATACACATATCCTTACCTAATGAGGGAAAATGCTCTACCAGTTTACACATCATTCGGTAGGTCCAAAAATCAGGTTTTTTAGGTCCAAAAATTATTTTATCCAGAATCTCTTCATTGAAGTAAAAAGCGATACCCGTAAAAACGGCAATGGCAATTACGGCTCTGATTAAATGTTTACGGAGAACATCCAGGTGATCGAAAAAAGACATTTCAGCCTCTAAATTGGTGCTCTTTTGACCGATAGCTTTTGTAAGTAAAGTTTTTTTAGTGTCGCTCATGTTAAAAACAAAAATACCATTCTATTTGAATAGACTGGTATTTACGTGCTAAATATAGAAATAGTTTATATTATTATGAGAAATCCGATGTAAAATTGAAGAGCATTGTTCGTGCTTAGTCTTACGATTGGTTTTTAATGATGCTCATTTGTCTTAAATTTGCAGCACTGTTGTAATTAAATTGATATACGCTATCTTCTCCTATAACGATTAACGATTTAGGTTCGGCAATAAGAAAATTACCATTATCCTTTAGAAAACTCAAATGTTTCCATGAATTATATGGTGAAATTTCCTGCTCTGGTTATTGAGAGCAAGATAGTATGTAGATAAAATAGGATCTTAGGTTAGTTGTAACGTCCTCTTAGCGAATAGATTTTAATAATGCAAGACTATATTTTAGTGCCTCTGGCTTCCCGATGCCTTCAAATGGAGAAGCGCTTATGGCAACCAGTAGGCTATGAATTTTCTTTTGTATGATGCTGTTTCCCGATTTCTTCCAAAAATCTAAATCATTGTTAGCTTTTGGAAGGAAAACTATTTCCATAAGTTGTCTAAATCAACTTTTATGAAGTTTCCTTCTTTGAAGTCTTTATCGCCTTGTAAAATTTTTTCTACAAATTCTGGGTCATAGGCTTTCTCCTTTTTTTCAAAAGAAATCTTCATGGCTTTTAGGACATGTTTTACAGCATTTAATTGCGCTTTGTTTTCCGGATGTACAATTAATGTTTCCATAATTCAAATTTACTGAAGTAAATTTAATTCTTCGACAAAGAAAATCCCATTCTGTTTTACCAAAATGGGATTAAATTTTTATAAAACTTTATGTTACTCCGAAAACTCGAAGGTTTCCATGAACTTGGTAGTGAAATTTCCAGCTCTGAAATTAGGGTCTTTCATCAATTGTAAATGGAATGGGATCGTAGTTTTTATACCCTCAATTACGAATTCGCTTAACGCACGCTCCATAGTACAGATCGCTTCCTCGCGGGTTTGAGCTACGCAGATTAGTTTTGCAATCATCGAATCGTAATTGGAAGGAATCGAATAACCTGCATAAACATGCGTATCAACACGAACACCGTGACCACCTGGAGAATGGAAATTTGTAATTTTTCCTGGTGACGGACGGAAATTATTTGCCGGATCTTCGGCATTGATACGGCACTCAATGGCGTGCATCTCTGGAGTATAGTTTTTACCTGAGATCGGAATACCCGCCGCAACTTTTATCTGTTCTTTAATTAAATCGAAGTTGATTACTTCCTCGGTAACCGGATGCTCTACCTGGATACGGGTATTCATCTCCATAAAATAGAAATTACGGTGTTTATCAACCAAAAATTCGATTGTACCAGCTCCTTCATAATTTACAGCGGTTGCTCCTTTAATTGCTGCTTCCCCCATTCTCTGACGTAATTCATCAGTCATGAAAGGAGAAGGGGATTCTTCTACCAATTTCTGGTGACGGCGCTGGATTGAACAATCACGTTCTGATAAGTGACAGGCTTTGCCAAACTGATCGCCGATAACTTGAATTTCAATGTGGCGTGGATCTTCTATATATTTTTCTAAATATAAACCATCATTGCCGAATGCTGCGCCAGATTCCTGACGTGCGCTATCCCAGGCATTTTCGAAATCTTCATCTTTCCAAACTACGCGCATCCCACGGCCACCACCGCCGGCAGTAGCTTTAAGAATAACCGGATAACCCATTTCGTTGGCAATTGCAATACCTTCTTTAACACTGGTAAGCAAACCTTCCGATCCTGGAATGGTTGGAACACCAGCATTTTTCATGGTTTCTTTCGCCGAAGCTTTATCGCCCATGTCATTAATCTGCTCTGGCGTAGCACCAATAAATTTGATATTATATTCGCGGCAGATATTAGAAAACTTAGCATTTTCTGACAAGAACCCATAACCTGGGTGTATGGCATCGGCATTGGTTAATTCTGCCGCAGAAATGATATTCGGGATATTTAAATAAGAATCTTTACTAGGTGGCGGGCCAATACAAACAGCCTCATCAGCAAAACGTACGTGTAAACTTTCGCGATCGGCGGTAGAATAAACAGCAACGGTTTTGATGCCCATTTCCTTACAGGTACGGATAATACGCAAAGCGATTTCGCCCCTGTTGGCAATTAGTATTTTTTTAAACATAATTTTACCTTTTTTGATTACACCGATGTTAATGATTACACCGATTTATTCGGAAAATAACCATCATTCTAATCAATTGTAATCGGTGTTATCTAATTAATCTGCGTAATCAATAACTAAATAGGTTCTACTAAAAACAATGGTTGGTCGTACTCTACAGGTGATGCATTATCAACCAATATTTTAACGATACGGCCTGAAACTTCACTTTCAATTTCGTTGAAAAGCTTCATTGCCTCTATAATACAAACTACTTTACCTGCGCTAATTTCATCACCAACATTAACAAACATCGGTTTTTCAGGGCTGGCCGAACGGTAGAAAGTACCGATCATTGGCGATTTGATCGTAATGTATTTCGATGTGTCTTCTGCAGCAGGCGGTACAGCTGGGGTTGCTGCGGCAGGAGCAGTAGGAGCTGTGGCAACCGGAGCAGCAGCCTGTACAAGCGGAGCCTGTGGTACGGTAGCATGCACAACCGTTGGTGCCTGGTTTGTTTTGATCGTGATTTTGAAGTTTTCCTGCTCAATTGCAACTTCATTTACTCCTGAACGAGAAACAAATTTAATCAGTTCCTGTATTTGTTTAATATCCATTTTTTAGGCTAGTTATGTAAAAAATAGTGTTTATTGAATTAACTAAGTTATACTTTTTTTGTTTTATTTTCTTTGCAACCGCTTTAGGTTGATGTCTAATGGCTGATAGTTTATGGCTATGATTTATCAATTAACTCCCAACTCCAGGCGTTCAACTCAATTACTCAGAGTCGTAAGCCCATTTAAGGTATACCGAACCCCAGGTAAAGCCACCACCGAATGCAGCTAAAACGATGTTATCACCTTTTTTCAACTTGCTTTCCCATTCCCATAAACATAAAGGGATGGTTCCATTAGTTGTATTTCCAAAACGTTCGATGTTGATCATCACCTTATCGGTGGTAACCCCCATGCGGTTAGCAGTGGCATCTATAATACGTTTATTGGCTTGGTGGGGTACTAACCAGGCCACATCTTCAGCAGTTAAACTGTTGCGCTCCATAATTTCGGCTGCAACATCGGCCATATTCGTTACCGCAAATTTAAACACTGTTGGCCCTTCCTGATGCGCAAAATGCTCTTTGGCATCAATGGTTTCGTGGGTTGCAGGTTTAACTGAACCACCAGCTTTCATACCTAAGAAATCTCTTCCAGAACCATCCGTTCTTAAAATAGAATCCTGAATACCCAAGCCTTCTTCATTTGGCTCTAATAAAGCGCAGCCGCAACCATCACCAAAAATGATGCAGGTGGTGCGATCTTCATAGTTAATAATTGACGACATTTTATCGCCACCAACTACTAAAACTTTTTTATGTCTGCCTGATTCGATAAATGATGCACCTGTAGAAAGACCAAATAAAAAACCAGAGCAAGCGGCCTGTAAATCGTAACCCCAGGCATTGGTAGCGCCAACTTTATCGGCTAAAACGTTTGCTGTAGCAGGGAAAGTAAAATCAGGAGTAGTGGTGCAAAAGATAATCAGTTCAATTTCTTTTGCATCAATGCCTCTCTTCTTAAGCAAACCGTTTACAGCATGAACAGCCATATCGGAAGTACCTAAACCTTCACCTTTTAAAATTCTACGTTCTTTAATTCCCGTTCTGCTGGTAATCCATTCATCCGAAGTGTCAACAATGGTTTCTAACTCTGCGTTTGTAAGCACATAGTCGGGGACATAACCATTTACTGCTGTAATAGCAGCGTGAATTTTACTCATTTTAAGAATTCTAATAAATTATTTAAATGCCATTCTAATTTTTTCTACCAATCCGGTGGTGATCATTTCTCTGGATTGTAGAACCATATTTTTAACAGCCAGCGGACTGGAAATTCCATGTCCGATAACAACAGGAGCATTAACACCTAGAACCGGGCTTCCGCCATATTGCTCATAATTAAAACGATCGAAAAACTCATCTTTTAATCCCTTTTTGATGGTAAGCACATAAAACGATTCGGCTAATTTTAGCATCACATTTCCGGTAAAACCATCACAAACAATGACATCAGCTTTTTCGTTAAATAGATCTCTGCCTTCCACATTTCCAACGAAGTTAAAGAGGCTGGTTTCTTTCATTAACGGAAAAGTAGCCATGCTTAGCATATTTCCCTTCTCATCTTCTTCACCAATATTCATCAGGGCAACTTTAGGATCATTGATCTGCAAAAGATTTTCTGCATATAAGCTACCTAAAACGCCAAATTGTAATAAAATATCGGGTTTACAGTCAGCATTTGCACCCACATCTAACAATAGGCCTGTGCCACCTTTAATTTTCGGAAGGATTGTACATAAACAAGGGCGGATAATGCCCGGAATGGTTTTAACGCTAAAAACTGCGCCAACCAACATGGCTCCAGAGTTACCAGCACTTGCAAAGGAATCAATTTTACCCTCTTTTAAAAGGTTAAAACCAACCGCTATGCTCGAGTTTGGTTTCTGAACGATTGCTTTGGTGGGATGTTCGCCCATACCAATAACTTCATCAGTATGAACGTATTCAAAATGATCTGGATTGAAACCTTCTTCTGTCAGAATGGGTTTAATCTGTTCGGTATCGCCAATAAGAACTAAATGCTCTCCAGCGTTAAGCGATTGATGAGCAGCTATTGCTCCCAAAACAATTGCTTTGGGAGCATAGTCTCCGCCCATTATGTCGAGGCCTATTTTCATAGAAAAAATCTGTTTGTGTTAGGCAGGAATAATCCTGAATTTTCAGTTGACTAAGGTATGACTAAAGCCGCTGAAAACACAAACAATTTTTTAAGAAAATTACCCTATCTGAGTATTTTCGATAACCAGTTTGCCGTTGTAGTATAAGTTACCATCAACGTTGTAAGCACGGTGAGGTACGTGGATAGCACCTGTTGCCGAGCATGTTGCTAAAGAAGGAGTAACCGCTTTATAGTGTGTTCTTCTTTTATTTTTTCTCTGTTTCGAGATTTTCCGTTTTGGATGTGCCATTGGTGTATAATCTAATTATTTTTTTAACTTATTAAGGGCTTCCCAACGTGGGTCGCTTGTTTGTTCATTTTCTTCAGTCTGGTTTTCGATCGATAATTGATTTAAACGGTCAATCATCTCCTGGTCGCAATCTTTACCAGCCTGTTCGCAGTTTCTGATATAAGGTACTGCAACATTAATCATTTCGTATAAAGGACCAGAAATATCAATCTCGGTTTCTTTACGGCTTAGCGAAATAATCTCTTCATCATCACTCTCCAGTTCATCTTCAGCAAACTTTACAATCTGCCTTTCATAAAGATTTATCGGCAAAGGAAACTCAGATAAACATTTATCGCAATCTAAATTAACTGTACCGATAACATTGAACTTGAGTAGCAACATGGTTTCTTGCTTCTCAAGTTCCAGGCTTACTTTTAAATTTCCACTTTTAATTAACGAATACTCAAAAGCGTTAAAAAAGCGATCATCAAGCTCATAATCAAACTGATGAGTTCCCAATTTTAAGCCGGTAAACGGTAATGAAAATTGTTTTAATGGGTTCAAAGTACTGTAAAATTTTAGCCTGCAAATGTAGAGATAAAATATTATATTAAAAATGTTTTTTTAAAATTTGTTGATGTTAACTCTTGATTTTTAGACCTTATAGATTTTCTAGTATTCAGTTAGTCGGGGGGATTTGTATCCTGACCAAGTAATTACTGATTAGCCAGCATCATTTCCTTATTATTTCTGCTCCACTCACTCCAGGAGCCCACGTAAAGTTTAGGGATCGGTAAACCAGCATAATCCATTGCTAATAGGGTATGGCAAGCGGTAATGCCTGATCCACAATGTACAATCACGTTTTCAGGCTTTACATGCGCCAGGGCTTTTTCGTATTTTTCTTTTAATACCTCAGGAGCCAGGAAAGCTCCCGATGCATCTAGATTCTCGGTATAAGGAATGTTGGCTGCACCAGGAATATGTCCTGCAATTAAATCGATAGGCTCGGTGAGACCAGCAAAACGATTGGTATCGCGCACGTCAATCACAATATAATCATCTGTTTTAGCTACTTTTTCAACTTCGTTGATGTCAGATAACGGTAAACTCCATGTTTTTACTGGGTAAGGTGCAACAGATTTTGGAATTTCTATTTTATCTGTAATTGGAAAACCTGCTTTAATCGCCGCCTGAAAACCTCCATCAATCACCTGTACTTTGTTATGACCAATAGCCTTTAACATCCACCATAACCTTGCGGCTGCGTTACCGCCATTTTTATCATCATAAATAATAACATGGCTGTGTTCAGTAATCCCTAATTTTTGCAATACAGCAGAAAACTGTTCAGGAGTTGGTAAAGGATGACGTCCACCAAATGCAAAATCGCCAATATCGGCTAAATCTTCATTTACATCTGCAAAAAGTGCTCCAGCCAAATGTTGTTCATCATACCGGGCTTTTGACCCAGCGCTGGCATCAATAATGACGATTTCATCGTCTTGGTTTAACCAGGTTAATTCTTCGGGTTTTATGATGGGTGATAGAGAATTCATTTGATTATTTTTATAATTCCTGAAATTTTGGGCTTGCGCTTTAAGCCCTTTGTCTTCTGACTTCTGACTCTCCTCTTCAGTTTTTAGTCTTTCGACTTCAGTCTCCTTCAAAGATTTCTCCGTTACAATCTAAAGGACGACTTTTATTAAAGCATTTGGTCTTTAAGCATCATGTCCTCTGACCTCTGACTTTCGGACTTCTAACTCTGCTCTTTAGGCTTTTTACAAACCTTCAACCTTCCATCTTTTAGGAAGCATCATCTTTAATGTCAAACTGCGTTTCAACAACTTTTCCACCTGTGCGCAATTGGTTGCTCAACATTTCTTCCTGTTCGCGACGGTTTTTGACAATATGGATGGCCGAAAATAGAGCTTCGGTAAATGAAGTCGAATCAGCTAAATTTTTACCTGCAATATCGTAACCTGTGCCATGATCGGGAGAGGTGCGGATAAATTTTAGACCAGCGGTATAGTTTACGCCATTATGGAAAGCCAATGTTTTGAAAGGTATTAATCCCTGATCGTGATACATGGCCAAAACGGCATCAAATTGTTTGTAGCTGCCGTTGCCGAAAAAGCCATCAGCAGGGTAAGGGCCAAAACAAACAATGCCTTTGTCGTAAGCTTCCTGAATGGCTGGCGAAATAATATCAGCTTCCTCAGTGCCCAATAAGCCATTATCACTGGCGTGTGGATTTAGGCCCAGAACAGCTATTTTGGGTTTTTCGATCCAGAAGTCTTTTTTTAAACTTTCGTTAATTAGTTTTAATTTATTTACAATTTTATCTTTTGTAATGGCAGCCGGAACATCTTTCACCGGAATGTGACCTGTTACCACGCCAACACGTAAATTTTCGCTGATCAAAAACATCAGCACATCTTTACTTCCGCTTTTTTCCTGCAGATATTCGGTATGGCCAGGAAAAGCAAAAGTTTCGGATTGAATATTGTGTTTATTAATCGGGGCGGTAACCAAAGCATCGATATCGCCGTTTACCAGATCGGCTGTTGCGCGTTCTAATGATAAAAGCGCGTATTTGCCACCTGTCGCCGTAACCTGACCCAACTCAATTTTTACATCTTCTTCCCAGCAATTGATCATGTTGGCTTTTTTGGATATTGCCTGGCTGGCATGGTTAACCACATTAAAACTGAAATCCCCCAGGTTATTTGCTTTTCTATGAAAAGATGAAACTTTAGTGTGACCATAAACAATTGGAGTACAATAATTTAAAATGGCAGGATTAGATAATGTTTTAATGATTACCTCTAAACCTATGCCGTTCACGTCGCCTATACTAATGCCAATTTTAAGTTTATTGCTCATAATTACTGGAAAATTTTAGCGCAAATTACTGATTTTCGATTAAACCCTTTAAAAAAAATGAAACCGCAATAGTTGCTAATTAACCTGCAACGAAATATTAAGCCTATCTTTGTTAACAATTTTAATTTTCAAAATCCCCTTCGGGGGTGCGGGGTATGAGTTTAGTAAAAGCAAAAAAACATTTAGGACAACATTTTTTAACCGATAAAGGCATTGCTAACCGCATTGTTGAGGCTTTGGTGAATACCGATAAATATAGTCAGGTTTTAGAAGTGGGACCAGGGATGGGAATCTTATCTGATTTTTTGCTGCAGCGTAAAGATTTAACCACTTATCTAATTGATATTGATACTGAATCTTTCCATTTTTTGAACGAAAAATACCCGCAGCTCGGCGATCGATTGATTAATGGCGATTTTTTAAAGCTCGATTTTGACACTATTTTTCCCGGCCAATTTGCCATTATTGGTAATTTCCCTTACAATATTTCATCGCAGATTTTATTTAAGATTTTAGATAACCGCCATAAGGTTGTAGAAATGGTGGGGATGTTCCAAAAAGAGGTTGCCCAGCGTTGTGCAGCACCCGCAGGGAGTAAAGAATATGGCATTTTGAGTGTGTTTCTGCAGGCATATTACAAAATCGAATACCTGATAACTGTTAAACCTGGTACGTTTAATCCGCCGCCAAAGGTACATTCGGCTGTAATCCGTTTAACCAGAAATGAAGTGGAGAATTTAGAATGCGACGAAAAATTATTCTGGCGGGTGGTTAAGGCAGGTTTTAACCAACGGAGAAAAACCTTGCGCAATGCCGTTTCTGCGGTGATGCCTAAAGATAAAATGGACGATCATATCTACTTCGAGAAACGTGCAGAGCAGTTAACTGTGGCTGATTTCGTGGCCCTAACACAGCATGTGAGTAGGTTGATGGAAGCTTAGTGATGCAATCGTCATCCTGATCCGATCACTATCGGATTTATTTCAGGATCTTTTTCGAAGCGCAATTTTGGAAATATAGAAAGCAGGTTTCTGTTGTCTTCGTTTCCTGTAGTCCCGCTTCCCATTTCAAGTCCGCACTCGTGCCTCGTTTACGGGCTTTACATTTCAATCGGGTTTAATTAACAGAAAACACTGCAAAGTTTGGGGGTAGGTTGATGAAAGTCCCAATCTGTTATCGGTTTTAAAGCTGCGTAACCTAAAAGTCTATGCAATCAACCGCTCTGCGTATTCTTGCAAAATCATGATTATTCTCATCTAATTTCTCCTTTCCTTTGCACAGTATTTTTAGGAAACCTTATGATAAATTATCGCGAAATTTTTGAACAGGGAATGAATTATCAAACCTATCGGGCATTGGTTGATCAACTCCTGTTAGAGGGAAAGGCCACTGGCGATGTAGCTTACGATTTGCACTACACGAAAATGAATGTGCAACGCATGAATCGCGTGGATAAAACGATAAGTTTAAACGAAGAGTTGACATCAACAATCGATCACCTTAAAGAAAATTATAAGTTTTTAGTGATTACAGAAGGTTGGTGTGGCGATGCTGCTCAGATTGTTCCGTTATTCAATAAAATTGCAACAGCCTCTTTAGGTAAAATTGACCTGAAATTTGTACTTCGGGATAAAAATCTGCCATTAATTGATGCACATTTAACCAACGGGGGGAGAGCAATTCCGGTCTTAATTGTGTTAAACCAATCTGCCGACCAAGTTTTAGCTACCTGGGGACCTAGACCACAAGTTTTACAAGAACTTTTAAAAGAATGGAGGACGGAAACTTCCGAAATGCCAATTTTGGCAGAAAAACTTCATGGCTGGTATGCTAAGGATAAAACCGAAACTACACAGGCTGGGTTAAATGCGCTTTTGAGAGGGTTGAAAGAGTAATATTATATTTCTTTTTTATACGGTCGTTACCCTGAATTTATTTCAGGGTCTTCTTCTTTAATTAGATGCTGAAATGAATCCAGCATGACGTTACGACAAAATAAAAACTCCTCTTGTTTAATCAACCGAAACAGTCAAACCTTCTTGCTGCAAAATTTTGCGGTATACTTCCATTTCAGTAAACGACCCTTCTAGAACAGGGCATTTACCTTCATTATGCACTTTCCACGCAATTTTTTCGGCCTGCGATTCGTTATAATCCAGGTATTTCATCATGCAATAAATCACATGGTCGAAAGTGTTGATATCATCATTCCACAAAATAAGGCGATGTACGGTTTTTAAGGAAGTTAAAATTTCTTCGAGCGTAAAGGTCTCTTCTTTGGTTTCTGTAGACATGGTGCAAAAATAACTAATTTTTATGGAAGATGTTATAGGTAAAATGGATGATCGGTTGACTTGTATCTAAATACCCTCTCTCAGATTTATAATCGCATGTTTCAATCCATCTTTTTAATGGAAGAAGTCAGTAATACATCTTACATCGTACATTTTACATATTCTTCCATCTCTTTTAATACATTTGCTAACCAGATAATATAAATACGAGTATGCACCAGTCCAAAATTGCAGGAATAGGCTATTACGTTCCTAAAAATGTTTATACCAATGATGATTTGAGCCGTTTTATGGATACTAACGATGCCTGGATCCAGGAACGTACCGGTATAAAAGAACGCCGTTTTGCCGATCGTAACGAGGAAACTACCACTACAATGGGTATTGAAGCCGCCAAAATTGCAATTGAAAGAGCAGGTATTACCGCTAAAGATGTTGATTTTATTGTTTTCGCAACCCTTAGTCCAGATTATTATTTCCCTGGTTGTGGTGTACTGTTGCAGCGAGAAATGGGCATGGGCGAAATCGGTGCTTTAGATATACGTAATCAATGTTCGGGCTTTGTTTATGCACTTTCGGTGGCCGATCAGTTTGTGAAAACGGGCATGTATAAAAATGTACTGGTGGTGGGTAGCGAAAAACACTCATTTGCAATGGATTTTGAAACCCGTAGCCGTAATGTATCAGTAATTTTTGGAGATGGTGCCGGTGCTGTTGTATTGCAGCCTACGGATGAAGCCGGAAAAGGAATTTTAAGTACACATTTGCATAGTGATGGTGCGGATGCCGAAATTCTGGCGATGTATTATCCGGGATCTCATGCCAACAAGTGGTTAAATGATAAACCAGCTTATCCGGAACAGGAATTGGGTGGGTTGTTCATGACGCAGGAAATTTTAGAGAGTGGTGCTGCTTTACCTTATATGGATGGGCCAGCTGTTTTCAAAAAAGCGGTAGTGAAATTTCCCGAGGTAATTAAAGAAGCTTTAGCAGCAAATAAACTAACGGAGAAAGATATCGATCTATTGGTACCGCATCAGGCTAATCTGCGTATCAGTCAGTATGTGCAGCAATTATTGGGTTTAAATGACGATCAAGTATTTAACAATATTCAGAAATATGGAAATACCACAGCCGCTTCTGTGCCTATTGCCTTATGCGAAGCCTGGGAGGCGGGTAAAATCAAAGATGGCGATCTGGTATGCCTCGCCGCATTCGGATCAGGTTTTACTTGGGCCAGTGCGCTGATCAGGTGGTAGCTGTAGATTCGTCATTTCGAGCGGAGCTCAGCGAAGTCGAGAAATCTGCTTTGATAGATCTTTCCCCGCCTGTACGAGCAGGCCTGTCCGCACAGGCGGGCATTTCGCTGCGCTTCAGTCGGGATGACGCTACTTAGTGAGTTTTTGGCTTAATAAAATCCCCTAAATAACTACATTCACTTGAGGCTACAGCATAAAAAGGAGTTTTATTGTAATTAAACCGTAATTCTTTCAGATAAGGATTATTGTAATTGGCATTAATGAAATTGCGCCATTTGATATCCTTTGTATCATAATAAGCAAATGATAGTGGGTTGGCATTCATTATAATCTGTTTTTTGCAAACATTTAGCCAGCATAAAAGTACATTTTGCCTTAAAATCTACATTGGTGCTTAATGCCCTCGCTTTCAAATACCAGGCTTTCGCGGCCTGTGCCTTTTTATAATCCCCATCGTATACATATTTTGCTGGGCTGCTATTGTCGTAAGATGACCAATCGTAACTGATCAG
Source organism: Pedobacter terrae (assembly GCF_036946585.1). Classification (GTDB taxonomy): domain Bacteria; phylum Bacteroidota; class Bacteroidia; order Sphingobacteriales; family Sphingobacteriaceae; genus Pedobacter; species Pedobacter terrae_C. The sequence continues at coordinate 21,157 of NZ_JAQIIV010000030.1, forward strand.
AAACCAGCTGTTACCAAAATAACCTGTTTGGTAAACCGCATTTGCCATTTTATAATAATAGAGCGCGGCATTCTTTTTATCGCTAATAAGTAGTTTTTGCAAACGAAGCATTTCTGCAGCGAAAGTTTTTTTGTTGATAGATGCTTTGGCCGTTACATATTTTTTAGGAAAATCGTTAATGGTTTCGATAAATGGATTGGCGTAAAGTTTAGTATTCTCTCCATCTGCG